>NZ_JAINVH010000006.1 GCF_020400825.1 Streptomyces sp. HPF1205 | reverse complement strand
GAACCGAGCGCGAGGAGCGGGGCGGCGACCAGGGTCAGCAGCGCGCTGCCGGCGACGGCCAGCGTGCGCGTGAAGGGGCGGCGGGTGGATCTGCCGGGCGTGGTGCGCTTTTCGCGGATCTGTCGGAGCACAGTGCGTCGACCTCCGTCGGCCGGGAGTGGGGGGTACAGCCGCGGGCGCCTGGAGAGCGGCTCGGCGCCGTCGGCCGCGGGTGGGGGGCGGTGCGGATGTCCTGGTGACGCCCTGTGGGCGTTGGACAACTTTGTGGGAAACAGGTAACTCGTGTGGTGATCTGACGTCAAGTAGTGGTCGAATACTTTCGGTTGTGTGGGGATCCGAGATGTTCGGCGATGGCGACGGGGGCATCCTCGTTACCCGGAACAAGTGCGCCCGCACGCCGGCCGCCCGGGCCCCCTCCACGCAGGGCAGGTAGTCGTCGACAAACAGGCACTCCCCCGGCCCCACCCCCAACTGCCCGCGCACGGGGACGTAGGCGCGCGGGGGCAGGGGCCGGGGGCGCGGGGGCGGGCGGCGGGTGGGCGCAGGGGGCGCGGGGGCGCGGCAGGGCGCGGCCCCGTACCGATGGTGCGGTACGGGGCCGCGTGGGCCGGGCGCCGGTGGTGCGGGGGTTCCGGCGGTCTCGGCGACCTCAGTGGTCTCAGTGGCCGAAGAGGTGCCGGGCGTGGCGGCGGTGGTGCGTGGGCGCCGGCCGTTCGGCGGGGGTCGCTCCCGCGGGTTCCGCCGCGGCCCGGCCGCCCGCCATGCCGCGGTCGGCCGCCACGTCGTCGCGGCGGGCACCGTACTCGTACGCCCCGTACTCGCTCTCCGGGGCCGCGGCGGGATCCGAGGCCAGCCGGGCGGCCAGTTCGTCGCGCTCGCGGGCGGCCGCGGCGGCTTCCATGCGGGCGGCGGCGATCTTGCGCGACCGGCGCCGGCGCAGGACACCGCCGGTCACGGCCATCATCGCGCCCAGGCTGAAGATCAGCGCGAGGGCGAGCCCCGCGCAGAAGATCGCCAGGCCGTTCATGGTGGCGATGTGGTAGCCGAGCACGGTCACGTCGTGCTCGGCGCCGCCGCCGAGGTTGTCGGCTATGACGAGGCCGGTGAAGGCGGCCGTGCAGGCAAGGAGCAGCAAGCCCAGGATCAGCATGTGGGTCACCTCCGGTGATGGGCTCCTTCCCCTCCGGCTACCCCCGCGCCGGGCGCGCACTCACCGCGCCCGCCGCCCCGCCGCCCCAAATCGCCCCCGCTGGCCGTGGCGTACGTCCGCCAAGCCACTCCAGGACAGTAGCGGAAGCGGGCGGAATGATCGATTATGGATCAGGACACGGGGAGTCCGGGGTGCGGCGGAGCGACCTCGACCGCTGGCACATAACTGAACCATTGCTAAAGTCGCTTCGGGTCCTGTCGCCAACTGCGTACCGGCCCGGGGTCAGGCTCGCGGTGACGAAAGGGGGAAACCGTGGCCAGTGCTGTTCGGAGTGGCGGGGCAGATGCGGCGGAAGCCGGGCTCGCCCTCTACCAGGCGTTGCGGGCGAACGGTTCCATAGCGCCGCGGAAGGCCGTGGCCGAGCTCGGACTGACGGAGGCCGAGGCCGCGGCCGGGTGGTCGGAGCTGCAGGACCTGGGGCTGATACGCCCCGGCCCGGCTCCCGAGGAGGTCACCTCGGTGGAGCCGGACACCGCGCTCATCGGGCTGCTCGCCAGGCAGCGCGAGGCGCTGCGCCATCAGCGCGAGGAGCTGTCGTCGATCATCCGCGCCGCCGAGTCGCTCATGGAGCGCTACCGGCCCGCCGTGATGCGGGAGACCGCCGAGATCGAAGTCGAACTCGTCACGCGGGACAACCGCGGCCGGCAGTTCGTGCAGGATTTCGACGCGACCGTCACCGAGATGATCGGCTCGATGCATCCCGGCCCATTGCCTTCCGGGGAAGTGCTCAACAATGCACTCGCGGAAGACGCGGCATTGATTGCGCGCGGGGTGCGGGTGCGTTCTATTTACAGTGAGAGCATCAATTCGGCACCGCGCCAGCGGAAATACCTTTCCGATCTCGTGGCCACCGGGGTGGAAGTCCGCCTGGCCTCCCACGTGCCTTTCGATCTGCTTATCGCGGATTCGCACAGCGCCCTTGTCTCGGCCCATCCCGACGACCCGCGCGGCACCGCCGTCATCGTCCGCGGGCCGACCCTCGTCCGGTCCTACGTCGCCCTGTACGAGGACTGCTGGCTGCGATCGACCCCGTACGCCACGCACTCGCCGGACTCCGGCGGGGCCTCCGGCGAACTGACCGAGCAGCACCGCACGACGCTGAGACTTCTGGCCAACGGGCTGACAGACGAACGTATCGCCCGCAAACTAGGGGTGTCATTGCGCACAGTGAGTCGCCTGGTATCGGAGATCATGCGATACCTTGAAGCGGACAGCAGGTTCCAGGCCGGGGTCTTGGCCGCCACACGCGGTCTGATATGAGTTGACATGAGCTGCGTATTCACGCACTTGCGCACATACGCACAACCGGAATGTGGCCCTCAACTGTCCCCCTTTGGGAACATGAGGCTCGTTACGTGTATCTCCGCACGTCTTACGAACCCTCACCGTCCCAACGACCTCTGCCGCTTCTAAGGATTGCGATGTCGCGTAACCGGCTATTGATGCACGTCTCCACAGTCGCCGCCGTGGTGCTCGCCCTGTCGTCGCCGGCTGTGGGCACCGCTGTCGCCGCGGGCTCGGACGGCGACGCCGGCTCCCGGGACGCCGCGGCCACTCCCTCCGTGTGGTGGCCGGGTGCCACCACCGACGCCTCTCCCGCCGTCTGGTGGCCCGGTGTCGTGACCGACGCCACGCCGACCGTCTGGTGGCCGGGTGACACCACCGGCGCCGCCGACACGGCCGACGGCCCCGCCGTCTGGTGGCCCGGTGTCGTGACCGACGCCACGCCGACCGTCTGGTGGCCCGGGCTGGCCACCACCGGCGACGACACGGCGGCCCCGGCGGTGTCCGTATAGGCGCGGACCCCGTTCGCCCCGGACGTCTCCGTAAACGCTGACGTCGTCACGGCCGAGCGCATGCCGGTCCATGGCCGGGCGGTCCCCGAGGGGGCCGCCCGGTTCGTGCTGCGGGGGCCGCGGGGGCTGCAGATGCCGTAGGTGCTGTGCGGGCCACAGGGGCTGCGGGTGCTGCAGGTGCTGTAGGCGCTGTTCGTGGTCTTCACGCCGTCCGTGTCGTGTGGTGTGCGAATCATCGGGCCGGGCGGCACGAACCCCTCATGACTCCAGGCATCGCGCACGCCGGGCGGGTATGCGCCGCGCGTGGGACAGCGGCCGTGCGACGGTCAGGCAGCGCCGCAGCAGTTCGTCGATCTCCGCCGCGGCGTCCTCGGCCGCCGGGTGAACGGCGAGCCAGGCGAGGTGCCGGCGGAGGAATGCTGCGAGGGCCGGAACCGTCCGTAGGGGGAGACGGACGTTCCGGCCCTCGACCAACAGATCGGCCCAGGAGGCGAGAGTGCCTCGAATGTCGGCGCGCGCCTCGACAGCCGGCCCGTTCAGGGGGATGCCGGGCCGGGCAATGCCGGTCAATCGGTCGCCGGAGTCCGGCGCCGGTACGAGCGCAACCTCCAACTCGCCGTATACCCGGGGAAGCAAGGCGAGTTGCCGATCCAGCCGCTCCTGGCAGGGAACGCACAGCGCAGGGTCCGTGTCGACACAAAGGTGTCCGCTACGGAACTTCGTCTCCTGCACTTGCCCGGTCCCTTCCTCTCCGGTGCGGTGATTAAAGCCAACCAGGAAGGGGGTGATCCGGACAATGTCCACCGACCGGCCGGATTCTGCCATGGCGCGATCGCGCAAATAAGGCACCCACCCGGGCTCTGACCTGGTCAGCTCACCAGCAGCGCCTCAATCGCCCCGGTGACCTCAGCCGCCTCCGGCTCGGTCCTGGGACGGAACCGGGCGACGGCCTCTCCCGTGCCGCTGATCAGGAACTTCTCGAAGTTCCACTGGATGTCCCCGGCTTCCCCGGCCGCGTCGGGCACCTGGGTCAGCTCGGCGTACAGCGGATGCCGGTTCACGCCATTGACGTCCGTCTTCTCCAGCATCGGGAAGCTGACCCCGTAGGTGGTGGAGCAGAAGGTCTGGATCTCCTCGGCGGTGCCCGGCTCCTGGCCGCCGAACTGGTTGCAGGGCACGCCCAGCACGGTGAAGCCGCGGTCGGCGTACCGCTTCTGCAGCCGCTCCAGGCCCTCGTACTGCGGCGTGAGCCCGCACTTGGAGGCGACGTTCACCACCAGGACGGCCTTGCCGCGGTACTCGCCGAGGCTGGTGGGCGCGCCGTCGAGGGTGAGGAGCGGGATGTCGTGGAGGGTGGTCATGAGATCTCCTGGTCGAGTGATGCAGAGGGATGGGGGATCCGCCGCGCGCGGGTCAGCGGTCCTTGACGGTGATGCCGAGGGTCTGCGCGAGCGCGGGGGCGAGGTCGAGCAGTTGCGTGGAGGTGATCAGGGCGCCGCGCAGCGCCTCGTAGCCGTCGGCGAGGTCGATGGCGGTCGCCCCGCGCAGGTCGGCCTTCTTCACGGTGGCCCGGCCCAGGCGGACCCGCTCCAGGCGGGTGCCGGGGAAGGACACCGAGTCGAGCGTGGCCTCGGCGAGGTCCACTTCCCGCAGGACGCAGTCCTCGAAGACCACGTCGTGCAGCCCGGCCGAGCGCAGGTTCACCGAGTCGAGCTTGCAGCGCCGGAACGTCACCCGGCGCAGCACGCTGCCGAACGCCTCGACGCCGGCCAGGGAGCAGGCCAGCAGGGCCGAGTCCAGCCAGTCGGTGTCCGCCAGGGACACGCCGGTGAAGCGGGTGGCGCTGACCCACACGTCGTTGAAGCGGCAGTTGCGCAGGTCGGCGTCGGTGAGGACGCAGTCGGTCAGGGCGGACTCCAGGAACCGGCTGCCGGTCGCGCGGGGCCGCCCCCGGCCGCCCCGCCCGCCCGGACCGCCCTGTTCACCCTGTTCACCCGGTTCACCCGGTTCGTCCGCTCCCCCCGGCTCGAAGGCGCGGTGGTCGAAGTGGACGGTGTCGTAGTCGCCCTCGATCTCCAGCGGGCCCCGGTAGGGGCGCAGCAGATCGGCGTACGGCAGGTCGGACAGTTCCTCCGGGGCGGTCACGTCGGCCAGCGTAGTCCGGGCGGGTGCGGCACCCGCAGGGGACGCACCCTTGCGGGTGTCCGGGCGAACCCCCGCGGGGACAGAACCGGCCGGACCGGGCGAAGCCTCCCTTTTCCCGCTAGCGTGACGCCCCATGAGCGCACCACCGGGCACGCCCCCCTCCGCCGGACCCTCGCGCACGGTCGAGCTGGGCCTGATCGTCCTCGCGGTCGCGATCGCGGTGTACGGGTACGCGGAGGTCGGGCTGGCCAGGACCGGCCGCGTGCCGCAGGGGGCCGCGGGCTACGGCGCGGGGCTCGGGGCGCTCGCGCTGCTCGCCCATCTGGCGGTGCGCGCCCGCGCCCGGTACGCCGATCCGCTGCTGCTGCCCATCGCGGTGCTGCTCAACGGCATCGGCCTGGTGCTGATCTACCGGCTGGACCTGGAGCCCGTGCTCGGCCCCCGCGCCGCCCCCGCGCAACTGGTGTGGTCCAGCGCGGGCGTGGGGCTGTTCACCGTCGTGGTGCTCGCGCTCGGCGACCACCGGGTGCTGGCCAGGTACGCGTACGTCAGCGTGACGGCGGCGCTCGCCCTGATGGCCGCGCCGATCCTGTTCCCCGCCGTCAACGGGGCCAGGATCTGGATCCGGCTGTTCGGACTGTCCATCCAGCCGGGCGAGTTCGCGAAGGTGCTGCTCGCGGTGTTCTTCGCCGGCTACCTCTCGGCCAACCGCGCGGCCCTGGCGTACACCGGCCGCCGCGTGCTCGGCCTGCGCCGCCTGCAGCTTCCCACCGGCCGGGTGCTCGGCCCGGTCGTGGCGATCTGGCTGGTCAGCGTGGGCGTGCTGGTGCTGGAACGGGACCTGGGCACCTCGCTGCTGTTCTTCGGGCTGTTCGTGGTGATGCTGTACGTGGCCACCGGGCGTACCGGCTGGATCGCGGTGGGGCTGCTGCTGGCCGCGGCGGGCGCGGTCGCCGTGGGCGGCCTGGAGCCGCACGTGCACGACCGGGTACGGGACTGGCTGCACCCCTTCGCGTCGATCGACGCCGGCGCCGGCGCCGGTCAGCTCGCCCAGTCGCTGTTCGCCTTCGCGGACGGCGCGGCGCTGGGCAGCGGGCTCGGGCAGGGGTACTCGTACCTGATCGGGTTCGCCGCCAAGTCGGATTTCATCCTGGCGACGGCCGGCGAGGAGCTGGGGTTCGCCGGGCTGTGCGCGCTGTTCCTGCTGTACGGGCTGCTGGTGGCCCGCGGTTTCCGGGCCGCGCTCGCACTGCCCGACCCGTTCGGCCGGCTGCTGACGGTGGGGCTGGCGTCGATCCTGGCGCTGCAGGTGTTCGTGGTGGCCGGCGGGGTGATGGACCTGATCCCGCTGACCGGCATGGCGCTGCCCTTCCTGGCCCAGGGCGGCTCCTCCGTGGTCACCAACTGGATCATCGTGGCGCTGCTGATCCGGGCCAGCGACCGGGCCCGCCGCCCGCTGCCGCGCCCGGCGGCAGCCGAGCCGGTGGGGGCGGCGGCGTGAACCGCTGCATCCGGCACACCGGCGTGATGTGCGTCCTGCTGCTGGTCGCGCTGCTGGTCAACGCGTGGCGGGTGCAGGTGCGGCACGACTCCTCGTACGACCGCAATCCGGCCGATCCGCGGCTGACGATCGCGCGGTTCCACGACCCGCGCGGGGACATCCTGGTCGACGGCCGCCCCGTCACCGGGTCGCGGGCCACCGGCGGCCGGTTGGCTTACGCGCGCACGTACACCGACGGGCCGCTGTACGCGCCGGTGACCGGTTTCTCGTCGCAGGTCTACGGCGCCACCTTGCTGGAGGGCACCGAGGACGCGCTGCTGGACGGCAGCGCGCCGGAGCTGGCCTCGCCCCCGCTGTTCAGCCGGCTGACCCGGGTGCGGCAGCGCGGCGGCGACGTGCACACCACGCTCGACCCGGCCGCGCAGCGGGCCGCGTTCGAGGGGCTGGCCGGGCGCAAGGGGGCGGTGGCCGCGCTGGACCCGGCGACCGGCCGCATCCTGGCGCTGGTGTCCTCCCCCTCGTACGATCCCGCGCTGCTGTCCGGCGGCGGGGCGCGTACCGCCGCCGCCTGGCACGCCCTGACCACCGACCCCGACCAGCCGATGCTCGACCGGGCGATCCGGCAGACGTACCCGCCCGGCTCGGCGTTCAAGGTCGTCACGGCCGCGGCGGCCGTGCAGAGCGGCCTGGTGCGGGACCTGCGGGCGCGCACCGACTCCCCCGACCCGTACCGGCTGCCGGGCACGGACGTCGACCTGGTCAACGAGGGCGGCGGCTGCCGGGACGCCTCCGTCTACGACGCCTTCCGGATCTCCTGCAACACCGTCTTCGCCAAGCTGGGCGCGGACCTGGGCCGTTACGGGGTGGTCCGGCAGGCGGAGGCGTTCGGCTTCAACGACCGCGGGCTGCGGCTGCCGCCCGCGGTCGCCAAGAGCAACGTCGACAAGGAGATGAGCCCGGACCAGGTGGCGCAGTCGTCCATCGGGCAGTTCGACACCACCGCCACGCCGCTGCAGATGGCCATGATCGCGGCCGCGGTCGGCAACGGCGGGCGGCTGATGACCCCGTACCTGGTGGACCGGGTCACCAACCACGGCGGCGTGACGGTGTCGGTGACGAAGCCGCGCCTGCTCCACCAGGCGGTCAGCGCCCGGACCGCGGGCCTGCTGCGGCAGTTGATGGAGGGCGTGGTGACCGAGGGCACCGGGCGGAACGCGGCGATCCCCGGCGCGGTCGTGGGCGGCAAGACCGGCACCGCCCAGCACGGCCCGGCCAACACGGGCACGCCGTACGCCTGGTTCATCGCCTATGCCGGGCCCGCCGGCTCCTCGCGCGCCTCGGTCGCGGTCGCCGTGGTCGTCGAGGACGCCGACGCGGTACGGGCGGACATCTCCGGCGGCGGCAACGCGGCGCCGATCGCCCGCGCGGTGATGCGGGCGGTCCTCACCTCGCCGCTGTCGAGCTTCAGCCCACCTTCGGGAAACTGAAGGCGTAGCCCTGCTGCTTCAGCCACGTCAGGCTCTGGCCGAGCGCCGTCACGGTCTGCGAGCGGTTGCCGCCGCCGTCGTGGAACAGCACGGTCGGGCCGTTGTGGATCTCGTGCTTGACGGTGGCGAGTATCACCGATACGCCGGGGCGGTCGAAGTCCTTGCTGTCGATGTTCCAGCCCAGCGGGCGCATCCCGTGCGCGGCGGCGAACGCGCGGCTGGCCGGCGTGAACGCGCCGCCGGGGGCGCGGTAGTAGTACACCCGGGCGCCGCCGGAGGCCTGCTTGATCATCTCCAGCGCGTCCATGATCTCGTCCTTCTGGTACGCGACCGGCTTGTGGTCCATGGCCGTGTCGTGGTGCACGGTGTGGTCGCACAGCCGGTGCCCCTCGGCCACCACCTGGCGGACCAGCTCCGGGTGCGCCTCGGCCTGCGGGCCGATCATGCAGAAGGTGGCGTGCACGTGGTGCTGCCGGAGCACCTTGAGGATCAGCGGGGTCCAGTGCGGGTCGGGGCCGTCGTCGATGGTGATGTTGACGGCCTTGCCGGGCGCCTCGGCCGCGTGCTGGATGGTGGCGGGCACGGAGGGGCCGTTGTCGGAGCCGACGGTGACGCCGGGCGGGGGCGCGGCCCGGTGCGTGCCGCGGGTCGGCTTCGCGCTCGGTCCCGTCCCGGGCACCCCGCCGGGCAGCACGCTTCCCCTGGCGCTGCCGGTGTGGTGTCCCCCCGGCGCCGCCAGCGCGGAGGCGACCGCCGCGATCACCACCACGAGCACGGCCACGGCTATCGCCATCACCTGCGGCTTCGCCCTCGCCACCTGAAATCCCCGTACCGCCATGCGCTGTCCCCGCCCGTCCGCTGGTCGCTGCTCGCCGTTCGCGGATCCGTGTACCTGCCCGGATCTGAACGAGTAGATGCGAGCGTTCAGGGTACGGTTCCTGACCAGGGCGCGGCCCCGGGGGTTGTTACCGAACACGGACGTACGGCCGGGCACTTGACGAGCCCTCGGCCCTGCCGGCCGCTGCCGACCGCAACCCGGCCGCTGTCCGCCGCTACTCTCCGCCCAGGGCGATGGCCTGCTCGACCTCGGCGGTGCGCGCCCCCTCCTCGGCGGCGAAGCGTTCGGCGTCCAGCGTCTCCGCGACCTCCTCGTCCTGCCGCATCAAGGCGTCGAGGCCGACGTCGCCGAGTTCCAGGACGCCCATGTCGACGTAGGCGCGCTGCAGGCGCGGCCCCCACAGGCCGATGTCCTTCACGCACGGCACGATCCGGCTGAACAGCAGTTTGCGGAACAGCGCCAGGAACTGCGACCGCTCCGTCATCTCGGACGCCTCGGCGGGCGGGATCCCGAAGTTCTCCAGGACCTCGACCCCGCGCAGCCGGTCCCGCATCAGGTAGCACCCCTCGATGACGAACTCCTCGCGCTCGCGCAGCTCCGCGTCGCTCAGCTGCTTGTAGTGGTCCCGCAGCGCCATCCGCCCGAAGGCGACGTGCCGCGCCTCGTCCTGCATGACGTACGCGAGGATCTGCCGGGGCAGCGGCCTGGTGGTGGTGTCGCGGATCATGCCGAACGCGGCCAGGGCCAGCCCCTCGATGAGCACCTGCATGCCGAGGTAGGGCATGTCCCAGCGCGAGTCGCGCAGGGTGTCGCCGAGCAGCGCCTGGAGGTTGTCGTTGATCGGGTAGAGCAGCCCGACCTTCTCCCGCAGGAAGCGGCCGTAGATCTCGGCGTGGCGGGCCTCGTCCATAGTCTGGGTCGCGGAGTAGAACTTCGCGTCCAGGTCGGGCGCGGACTCCACGATCCGCGCCGCGCACACCATCGCGCCCTGCTCGCCGTGCAGGAACTGGCTGAACTGCCAGGCCGTGTAGTGCTGCCGCAGCAGCCCCTTGTCGCGGTCGCTCATCGCGTCCCAGTACCGCGTGCCGTACACGGACATGGCCTCGTCGGGGGTGCCCAGCGGGTCGTACGGGTCGACCTCCAGGTCCCAGTCGATCCGCTTGACGGCGTCCCACTGCTTGTCCTTGCCCTTCTGGTAGAGGGCCAGCAGGCGGTCGCGGCCGTCGTCGTACTCCCAGGAGAAGCGGGCCGCGCCGTGGGCCGGCACCTGCCAGGTCCACTCGGCGGGCGGTTGCGTGTAGCGGCCTTCGGCGGTCATCGGCACTTCCTCCAACTCGGGCAGCACGGGCAGTGAGGTGCCGCACAGGGGTTGACGCCCTTGTTGACACAGAGTCTCATAAGACCTGTACCGCAGGTAACCCTTGTGCATCGGAGGCGACTTCGCCATGGACGCTGCCCTTGTCGATCGCGAGAGAACGGCGGAACGGCTGCTCGCCTCCTCCGCCCGCCACTCGTTCGACCCCGACACCGAGCTCGACTGGGACGCCCCCTTCGAGGAGGGGAAGTGGTTCTGGCCGCCCGAGCTGGTGTCGCTGTACGACACCCCGCTGTGGAAGCGGATGTCCGAGGAGCAGCGCATCGAGCTGAGCAGGCACGAGGCGGCCTCGCTGTGCTCGATCGGCGTGTGGTTCGAGACGATCCTGATGCAGCTGCTGCTGCGGCACACCTACGACCTGGACCCGACCAGCGCGCACGTGCGGTACGCGCTGACCGAGATAGCCGACGAGTGCCGGCACTCCAAGATGTTCGCCCGCGCGGTCACCCGGATGGGAACCCCCGTCTACCGGCCGAGCCGGCTCGACCACGCCATGGGCCGGGTGCTCAAGACGGTCTCCACCACGCCCGGTTCGTTCACCGGCACGTTGCTGGCCGAGGAGATCCTGGACTGGATGCAGCGGCTGACCTTCCCCGACGAGCGCGTCCAGCCGCTGAACCGCGGCATCACCCGCATCCACGTGGTCGAGGAGGCGCGGCACATCCGGTACGCCCGCGAGGAGCTGCGCCGGCAGATGACCAGCGCGCCACGCTGGGAGATCGAGTTCACCCGGCTCTCCTCGGCCCAGGCGGCCCGGGTGATCGCGCGCTCCCTGATCGGCCCCGAGGTGTACGCCTCGGTCGGCCTCGACCCGCGGCAGGCCGTCGAGGCGGCCCGCACCAGCCCGCACCGCCAGGACGTGATGCGCCGCTCCGCCCGGCGGCTCATGGACTTCTTCGAGGAGATCGGGCTGCTGCGCGGCCCGAGCCGGAGGCTGTGGCGCACCTCGGGACTGCTGGTCTGAGGGGCCCGGCGGACGCGCCCCCGCGGCCGGTCCGCCCCGGTTAGGCTGGGGCAATGACCAACGCCGCCCCCGCCTACCGCCGGCTGAGCGTGGAGGAGCGGCGCCGTCAACTCCTGGCCGCCGCCGCGGACCTGTTCGGGCACCGCCGTCCCGAGGACGTCTCGGTGGACGACGTGGCGGCCGCGGCCGGCGTCTCACGGCCCCTGGTCTACCGGTACTTCCCCGGCGGCAAGCAGCAGTTGTACGAGGCGGCGGTGGAGGACTCGGCGCGGGCGCTGATCCAGGGGTTCGCCGTGCCCTCCGAGGGGCCGCCGACCCAGCGCCTGGCCGAGGGACTGGACCGCTACCTCGCCTACGTGGACGAGCACGCGCCCGCGTACAGCGCCCTGCTGCGCGGCGGCAGCGTCGCCGAGACCTCGCGTACCGACGCGATCGTGGACGAGGTGCGGCGCGGGGCCGCCGACCAGGTGCTGCACCACCTCGGCGTGGCCGCGCCCGGGCCGCGCCTGGCGATGATGGTCCGCGCCTGGATCGGCTGCGTCGAGACCGTCTCCCTGACCTGGCTGGACCAGGGCAAGCGGCCCCCGCTGCCGGAGGTCCGGGACTGGCTGGTCGACCACTTCACCGCGCTGCTCACGGTCACCGCCGCCGGCGACCCCGAGACCGCCGACGCCCTGGACCGCGCCCTGGCCCAGGAGACCCCCGCCAGCCCGGCCGGCCGCCTCGTCACCCGCCTGACCCCTCTCCTGCCGTCGGCGGCCCACCTGCTGGGCATGATGGAGCCGTGAGGCACGAGGAGACGGAGTTCGTCGGCGGCCCGCTGGACGGGCGGGTCCTGGAGGTGATGGTCGGCCTGACCGGGCAGCCCCCGAAGGTCTACCCGGTACCGGTCCCCCAGCCCGACGGCTCGGAGCGGGTGTACGTGTACGTGCGCACCCCCGCCAAGGAGGTGCGCCCGGCCCGGCGCGCCCGGTGGGTCTTCGTGTACGAGCCGGAGGGCCGCCCGGCGTCCGGCCCGAAGTGGCCCTGGTCCAAGCGAACCTGACTGTCGGCGCCCGCCCGTGCAGCGGCGCCTGCCGTGGAGCGACGCCCGCCCGGCGCCGGCCCGGCGCCTGCCCGTCGCCGTCCGCCTCCCGCGTCGAGGCGGCCGCGCGCGTGCCGCCGGCCGGATGACAAAAATCCCGGCGATGTCACTCACGGGGGTGAGTGGACGGGGCGAAATCACCCACGCCTCCTGTCGAAGATACGACAATCCATGACAGGATGCTCGACCGCAGGGGCCGTGCGAACCGCCGGTTACGGGGACACGGGGAGATGAGGGGATGTCAGTGGACCGACGGAGCAGGCCGAGTGCCAGGTGGCTGCGGTCCGCGGTGGTGTGCGGCACGCTGCTGGCCGCCGCCGCGCTGTCCGTGCCCGGGGCCCAGCTCGCCGCGGCGCGCCCGTACGACCCGCCGGCGGCGGCGCCCGTACCGCTCGGCGATCTGCTCAAGCAGCTCCAGGCGCTCTACACGCAGACCGAGAGCGCCACCGAGTCCTACGACCGGGCCAGGGAGAACGCCGACACGCTCAGGAAGCGGGCCGCCTCGATCGACGCCCAGCTCGCCGCCCAGCGGGTGAAGCTGGCCGCCGGCCGGGACGAGGCGGGGCTGATGGCCCGCCAGATGTACCAGGACGGCGGCGTATCGCCGTATCTGTCGCTGCTCGGCGGGCAGACCCCGGAGGACTTCTTCGGGCAGCGGCACATCATCGAGCGGGTCGCGGGCCACGAGAAGGACATCGTCGCCCGGCTCGCCGAGGGCGAGGCCCGGCTCAGCGTGCTCAACGCCCAGGCGCAGCGGGCCCTGGACCGCGCCCAGCACGCGCAGACCGTCCAGCAGGCGCAGAAGACGCGGGTGCAGAACCGGCTGAAGGCCGTCGAGAGCATGCTGGCCGGGCTGACCGGCGCCCAGATCGACGAGCTGCAGGCGCTGGAGGAGAAGGGCGTCAACCAGGCGCAGCAGGACTTCCTGGACTCCAAGGCCCTCGGCGACGGCTGGCAGACCCGGGCGCCCTCGGCAGCCGGGGACAAGGCGATCGCGTACGCCTTCATGCAGCTCGGCAAGCCGTACGAGTGGGGGGCGCAGGGGCCGGACGCCTTCGACTGCTCGGGGCTGACCTCGCAGGCGTGGCTGCACGCCGGGGTGCCGATCCCGCGCACCAGCCAGGAGCAGTGGGCGCGGCTGCCGCACGTGCCGCTCTCCCAACTGCGGCCCGGCGACCTGGTGGTCTACTTCGCCGGCGCCTCCCACGTCGCCCTGTACATCGGCGACGGCCTGGTCATCCAGGCGCCGCGCCCGGGCTCCTACGTGAAGGTCTCCCCGGTCGCGGCCAACCCGGTCCTGGGCGCGGTGCGGCCCGACATGGGCGCCTCCGCGATGACCGGCTGGACGCCCCGGTCCGTGCCCGCCGCGGCCCGCAAGCCCACGCCCATCGCCTCCGAGGACCTGACCGCCCCGGTCGCCTCCGGCGGCCACGCGGCCCCGGCCCGCCCGTCGGCGCCGCCCGCGCGCCCGCCCGCCTCCTCGTCGCCCTCGCCCCGGCCCACGGCGACGCCGACCGGGAGTTCGTCGACGCCGGCACCGTCGCCGAGCGGATCCGGCACTCCCGCGCCCACCGGGACGCCGACGTCCGGCGCGTCCGCGACACCGACATCCACAGGGACGGACGGCACACCGGCGCCCGGGCAGCCGTAACGGGGGATCAGGAACTCGGTGGCGCGCTCACAGCGGCTGTTCGGTCATCGCGTGGCCGACCAGCGCGACCAGCGCCTCGACCACGGAGTACCGCTTGCGGGCGTCGATGATCAGCACCGGGATGTGCGACGGCACGGCGAGGGCCTCGCGGACGTCCTCGGCGGTGTAGGCGGGAGTGCCCTCGAACTGGTTGACGGCCACCGTGTACGGCAGGCCGGTGCCCTCGAAGTAGTCCAGGGCCGGGAAGCAGTCGGCCAGCCGGCGGGTGTCGGCGAGCACGATCGCGCCGATCGCGCCGCGCACCAGGTCGTCCCACATGAACCAGAAGCGCTGCTGGCCCGGGGTGCCGAACACGTAGAGGACCAGGTCCTGTTCCAGGGTGATCCGGCCGAAGTCCATCGCCACCGTGGTGGTGGTCTTGTCGGGGGTGGCGGCGAGGTCGTCGAGCGCCTCGCTGGCCTGCGTCATGACGGCTTCGGTGGTCAGCGGGGTGATCTCGGACACGGAACCGACGAATGTGGTCTTGCCCACACCGAAGCCGCCCGCCACCACGATCTTCGTGGAGGTGGGCGCACGGCTGGTCTGCCGCTGCCAGTCCTGCAGGCCCTCCTGCCGGTCAAAGCCTGCGAAGTCCACTGAGCACCCTTTCGAGCAGTGCGCGGTCCGGGCCTCCGGGCCCGTGCCCGGTACCGTACACGCGGATTCTTCCCTGGTCGGCCAGGTCACCGAGCAAGACCCTGACGACTCCGAGCGGGATCCGCAACAGTGCGGAGATCTCGGCCACCGACCGCATACCACGGCACAGTTCCACGATCGCGCGCATCTCGGGCATCACCCGCTCGGCCCAGTCGCCCCTGGTGGGGGCGAGCTGTCCGCCCGGCCCGTCGATGGTAGCTACAAATGTCTCGACGAGCAGGACGTGCCCGGAACGGGTCCGGCCGCCGGTCAGAGCGTACGGGCGCACCCGGGAGGTCCTGCGGTCGGCCCCCCGGGTGGACGTGCCGACCATCAGCGGGTGCTGTCCATGGCCTGGCGCAACTCGCCGCGCAGGGCGGGCGTGAGCACATGGCCGGCCCGCCCGACGAACAGCGCCATGTGATACGCGATCACCTGCATGTCGCAGTCGGCGACGGCGTGCACGCCCAGCAGCGAGCCGTCGCTGATGGACATCACGAACAGCGTCCCCTCCGCCATCGCGACGGTGGTCTGCCGCACCCGGCCGCCGTCCATCAGCCTGGCCGCGCCCACGGTGAGCGAGGCCAGGCCCGAGACCACGGCGGCGAGGTCCATGCGGGCCTCGCCCGGGTGCCCCGCTCCCGGCGGCCCGTCGGGGCCCTGCGCCTCGACGGCCCGTGAGCTCAGCAGCGGCAGGCCGTCGGAGGAGACGACGGTGACCGAGCGGACCCCCGGCACCTCCTCGATGAAGTTCCCGAGCAGCCATTGCAGGTTGCGTGCCTCAAGGCTGAGGTCGCGTGTTTGTGTGCCGACCGCGTTCAACGGGTCGCCTCCTCGACGTTCTCCGCCGGTCTCCCGACGTCCCTCTGCTTCCCCATGTCCGCGGCCGGGCCCTCGGCCCGAGGACCGCCACCGCCACCACCGCCACCGACACCGACACCGACACCGCCACCGACACCGACACCCGCACCTTCACCGGTGCCGTCACCGGTGCCGTCGCGGATCTCGCGTTCCGCGTCCCTGCGGCCGGCCCGCAATCCCTCCTGCAGTCCGCCGAGTTGGCGGCGCAGCGCCTGCGCGTCGACGGCGGGACCGGCGCCGGGCACCGGCCGCGGCGGCCTGATCGCCGGCCGCCCGCCCATCCCGGTGCCGCGGGGCACCCGCTGCGGCAGGCCCTTGGCGGTGAGGGCGCCGCCACCGGCCGGCCCGCCCGGCTCCGTACCCCCGGCGCCCGCCGTCGCGGGCCCGGGTACGAGCGGCGACGCGGCCGCCAGGATTTGCGGCGCCGCCACGAACCGCGGTGCCGCCACGGTCCGCTGGACGGGGACGGGGGCGGGGACGGGCGCGGGGACCGCGGCCTGTACGGGTACGGATACGGATAGGTGCTCCGGTACAGGGACGGCCGCCGGGACGGTGGCCAGGGCCGGCTCGGGTACGGCGGCGGCCCCCGTGACGTCCGGGGCCCCCGCGACCCCCGCGGTCTGCGCATCCGCCGTGGTGTTCCCCGTGCTCATCACGCCCTCCGGTTCGTCCGGGTCCGGCCCCAGAACCGGCAGCAGCAGGCGGGGCAGGACCACGACCGCCGCCGTACCGCCGGCCGGCAGCGGCCGGAGCCGGACCCGGACGCCGTGGCGGTGCGCCAGCCGGGCGACCACGAACAGGCCCATGCCGGAAGCGGCGCCGGGCGGTGCCGGGTCGGGGTCGGCGAGCAGGGCGTCGATCTCGGCCAGCCGCTCGGGCGGCACGCCGATGCCGCGGTCCTCGACGCGCAGCACCACCTCGCCGCCGTCCAGCGCCTCGCCGCGGACGTGGATCTCGGTCGCGGGGTCGGAGAACGCGGCAGCGTTGTCCAGCAGTTCGGCGATCAGGTGGCTCACGTCGTCGGCCGCGCGCCCCGCGAGCCGGCCCTCTGGCACGGCCGCGACGCGCACCCGCTCGTACCCCTCGATCTCGGAGAGGGCCGCGCGTGCCACGTCGACGATCGGTACCGGCCGGGTGGCGCCGTGGCTGTGTTCGGTCCCGGCGAGCACCAGCAGGTTCTCGCTGTTGCGGCGCATGCGGGTGGCGAGGTGGTCGAGCTGGAAGTAGGTGGCCAGCAGGTCCGGGTCCTGCTCCTTCTCCTCCAGGCGGTCGATGAGGGCCAGTTGGCGCTCGATCAGGCCCAGGGTGCGCAGGGCGAGGTTGACGTGGGTGTGATGGGCGGCGTTGCGGACGGTGGCCTCGGTGAGGCGGCCGGCCAGCTCCTCCCGGCCGCGCAGCAGGTCGTCCCGGGTCCGCACGAGCTCGTCGCGGTCGCGCAGCAGTCCCTCGTGTTCTGCGGCGAGGGCACGGTGCGCCTGGGACGCGGCGGCCGCCTCGGCGGTGAGTTCGCTCACGCGGGACCGCAGCGTCTGTGCCTCGTGGGTGAGGGCGTTGACCCGGCGGGCGACGTCGGCGAACTCGTCGCCGCCGATCACCTCGGCGCCCTGCCCGGAGCGGGCTCCCGTAGCGGACCAGGCGTGCAGGGCCGCCAGCGGGCGGGTGAGGCCGCGGAAGACGGTGGCCAGGACGCCGATGACCAGCGCCAGGCACGACAGGGCGAGCAGGAGGCGCAGTTCGAGGACGGTGACCTCGTCGCTGCGGTGGGCGGCGGCCGTGTGCTCCTCGTCGCCGGCCCAGGACGTCTCGACACCGCGCATCAGGGCGAGCCGCGCGCCCAGCGCGGCTTTGACGCGGCCGGTGCCGAGCGCCCGGTCGGCGCCCGTCAGGTCCTGCCCGTCCAGCAGCCGGTCGAGGTCGCGGTCGGCCTCGGCGGTGTCGGTGCCGGTGACCGTGCCGTCGTACCGGGCGACCAGGGCCGCCGGCGCGGTGGCGCGGAAGTCCGCGAGCGCGGCCTGCTCCTGGACGCGGGCGGTCCGGGCGGCGCCCACCAGGGCGCTCTGGCCGCCGCTGCCGGTCAGCGCGGCGACCAGCAGGCCGCGTTCGACGCCGGCGGCGGTGACGGCACGGGTCAGCGGCGCCGTGTCCTGGCCCGCGACCCGGCCGAGGGCGTCGAGCAGCGGCTGGTACGCGCCGACGACGGCTCGCGGGCCGCCCGGCGCCGCGGCCGCCTGCCGCCGGATCGCGGGCAGGCGGGCGAGGACCTGGCGCAGGTCGGCCGGGGCGACGGCGGTGACGGCGGTGACGGCGGTGATATCGGCGAGCTGCCGGTCCGTACGGGTCCGGTCGGCGCCGGCCGCGGCGGCGGGGCCTCGGCCGGCCGCGCGGGCGCCCGCCAGGTCGTCGCGCTCGTCGCTCAGGTCGTGGCCCAGGACCGCGGCGCGGGTGGCGAGGCGGGCGGCGTCGAGCCGGTGCCCGGCCGAGGCCAGGTCGTGCACGGCGAGCACGGGCCCGGGCGCCGCGGCGGCCAGGACGGCGGCGGAGCAGACGAGGAGGGCGAGCAGCATGCGCCGCCCGGCCCGCCGGGCGCGGGACCGCCGGTCCCGTCCCCGGCCGGCCCGGGACGCGCCGTTCGGGGACGCGCCGGCTGAGGACCCGCCGGCCGTGGACCCGCCGATCGCGGACCCACCGCCTGAGGACCCGCCGGCCGTGGACGCGCCGACCGTGGACGCGCCGGCTCGCGGTCGACCGGTTCGCGGTCCGCGAGGTTGACGTCTTTCACGCAACTTCGGTGCTCGCAATCACGTATCGCCTGGACCCGGGGCGGTCCCCGGAACACGCAGTCCTTCCCGACCCTTGCAGCCCTGCCGGTAGCGGACCAGACGTCCCTCCTGCGGACACTCGAACGAGTGAATCGCACGGGTGATGGACCAACAAATCCGTTACGGGGGCGCACACTCCGGCCAATTGACGCATTCCCCGACGCGGCCGGGGCGAGGTGCGGGAGGATGCCCCACCACGGATCGCGGGGCTCGCGGTCCGTACCAAGTGGCCGCCGGGAGGCGTTCCCCGGTCGTTCCGGGCGCCCCGCTGGACGCGGTCCGGGGCGGCGGGCGGAGGTTCCGGCGCGGTGGGCGGTGGCTCCGGGGCGGCGGGCGGTGGTCGCGGGCCACCGCGAGCCGGCGGACGCGGTTCGAACAGGGCCGCGCCCCGGAGGGCCGGGTACGGTCCTGCAGACTGGCCCCATGCGCATCGAGACGGCGACCGAACCCGGTGATCCTTCGGCGGCGAACGAGGACTTCGTGGCCGTGGCACTGCCCGCGGGTGGGCGGGGCGGGGCGGTGGTGCTGCTGGACGGGGTGACGCCGCCGCCGGACAACGGCGGGTGCGTCCACTCGGTGCCGTGGTTCACCGCGCGGCTGGGGGGCGCGCTGCTCGAACTGTCCGTTTCCGCGGAGCGGCCTGGGCTGCCGGGGCTGACGTCGTGCCTGGCCGGGGCCATCGCGCGGACCGCCGACGCGCACCGGGCGACCTGTGATCTTTCTCACCGGCTCACCCCGCAGGCCACGGTGGTGCTCGCCCGGTGGGACGCGGAGCGGCTGGAGTACCTGGTGCTGTCGGACTCCGTGCTGCTCGTCGAGGGCGCCGAGGGCGAGGTGCGGCCCGTCCTCGACGACCGGATCGGCCGGCTGCGGGCCGCCGGGCGCCGGGTGGCCCCCTTGCGCAACACCGAAGGAGGGTTCTTCACGGCCGCCGCCGACCCCGACGTGGCGGCCCGTGCCGTCACCGGGAGCCTACCGCGGGAATCCGTGCGGGGGTTCGCCGCCCTGACCGACGGCGCCGCCCGCGCGGTCGAGCTCTTCCACGCCGACGACTGGCCGGGCACCTTCGCCCTGCTGCGCAAGGCCGGCCCCGAGGCGCTCATCGCCCGCGTCCGCGCCCTCGAACTCGCGGACCTGTCCGGGCTGCGGGCGCCAAGGGGCAAGCGGTACGACGACGCGACCGCGGTGCTCGTGGAGCTGTGACGACCGGGCCGGCCGGGAGGGTCCGGCCCCCCGTTCACCGCCCGCCCCGCTTTCAGCGGCTGAAACTTCTCCTCACCCACGGTGGTTTCCGCAGCACGTCGACCATTCCGCAGGCGTAGACCACCGGCGGTCACGGGCCGCCCTTCCACGCGCGTAGCTCCCAACGTACCGTCATTTCTGTCATGACCATCCCAAGGTCATGCCGAGTCCCCACTGGAGGCACGCATGTCCCACGGAGATCTCTCCGTCGTGCACGAAACCGGCTCGGCCCGAACCCGGCTCGCCCTGCTGGCCGGACTGTTCGTCACCCTCCTGGCCCTGGCGCTCGCCGTTCCCGGCACGGCGAACGCCGCCCCCACCGCGGGCCGGAACCATGTGACCCACCCCGAACTGGACTGGATGGGCTCCACCGTCCCGGCGCACGAGGGCTCCGGCCACTCGGGGCCGGGCACGGTCACGCCCATGGTCACCCAGACCTCCGGCATGGACGTCTCCGGCTACCAGGGGAACGTGAACTGGTCGGCGGCGTGGTCCAACGGCGGCAGATTCGCCTACGTCAAGGCCACGGAGAGCACGACGTACACCAACCCGTACTTCGCCCAGCAGTACAACGGGTCCTACAACGTCGGCATGATCCGCGGCTCGTACCACTTCGCGACCCCCGACACCTCCGGCGGCGCCACCCAGGCCGACTACTTCATCGCCCACGGCGGCGGGTGGTCCGCGGACGGCAAGACCCTGCCCGGCGCGCTCGACATCGAGTACAACCCGTACGGCGCGACCTGTTACGGGCTGAGCCAGTCGGGCATGGTGAACTGGATCCACGCGTTCGCCAACGAGTACCACGCGCGTGAGGGCGTCTACCCGGTGATCTACAGCACCTTCGACTGGTGGAACACCTGCACCGGCAACAACGGCGGCTTCGCCACCACCAGCCCGATCTGGATCGCCAAGTACAGCTCCAGCGCGGGCACCCTGCCGGCCGGGTACGGCTACTACACCTTCTGGCAGTACGCGGACTCGGGCGTCTTCCCGGGCGACCAGGACTACTTCAACGGGGACTACAGCCGGCTGCAGGCGCTCGCCCTCGGCTGAGCCCTTCCCGGCCCGGGCCCTCCCCTCCGGTCGCCCTTTGCCTCGCGGCCGGCCGGCTCGCGGCCCCGCGGTCCCCCGCACCCCTTCGGGCGCCCCCTGACCACGCCGGGGGCGCCCGAAGCATCCAGGGGCGCGGGGTCTCTCGCTTCGAGAGGCCCCGCGCCTCAGGTCAGGCGGCTACGGGGACCTCCTCCGGGCTGACGGCCACGGGCTCCAGGGCCAGCTTGAGGACCTGGCGCACGTCGGCCACCGGGTGGACGTCGAGGGACTCCAGGATCTCGGCCGGGACGTCGTCCAGGTCCGGCTCGTTCCGCTTGGGGATCACGATCGTGGTGATCCCGGCCCGGTGGGCCGCCAGGAGCTTCTGCTTGACGCCGCCGATCGGCAGGACGCGCCCGGTCAGCGACACCTCGCCGGTCATGGCCACGTCGGGACGGACCCGGCGGCCGGACAGGAGCGAGGCCAGCGCGGTGGTCATCGTGATGCCGGCGCTGGGGCCGTCCTTGGGGACCGCGCCCGCGGGGACGTGGAGGTGGACGCCGCGGTCCTTCAGGTCGCCGACCGGGAGTTCGAGTTCGGCGCCGTGGGAGCGCAGGAAGGACAGCGCGATGTGCGCGGACTCCTTCATCACGTCGCCGAGCTGCCCGGTCAGGGCCAGACCCGTGCTGCCGGTCTCCGGGTCGGCCAGGGACGCCTCGATGTAGAGGACGTCACCCCCCGCTCCGGTCACCGCGAGGCCGGTGGCCACGCCCGGGACGGCGGTGCGCCGCTCCTGCGGGTCCTGGGCGGACTCCGGGACGTGGTGCGGCCGGCCGATCAGGTCCCGCAGGTCGCCCTCCGCGACCGCGAACGGCAGTTCCTGGTCGCCCAGTTCGTGCCGGGCCGCGATCTTGCGCAGGATGCGGGCGATGGTCCGCTCCAGGGTGCGCACGCCGGCTTCCCGGGTGTACTCGCCGGCCAGCTTGCGCAGGGCCGCCTCCTCGATGCTCACCTCGTCGGCGTCCAGCCCGGCCCGCTCCAGCTGGCGCGGGAGCAGGTGGTCGCGGGCGATGACGACCTTCTCGTCCTCGGTGTAGCCGTCGAGGCGGACCAGCTCCATCCGGTCGAGCAGCGGCTCGGGGATGGCCTCCAGGACGTTGGCCGTGGCCAGGAAGACCACGTCGGACAGGTCGAGCTCGACCTCCAGGTAGTGGTCGCGGAAGGTGTGGTTCTGCGCCGGGTCGAGGACTTCGAGCAGCGCGGCCGCCGGGTCGCCCCGGTAGTCGGAGCCGACCTTGTCGACCTCGTCCAGCAGGACCACCGGGTTCATGGACCCGGCCTCCTTGATGGCGCGGACGACGCGGCCGGGCAGCGCGCCCACGTACGTCCTGCGGTGGCCGCGGATCTCGGCCTCGTCGCGCACGCCGCCGAGGGCGACGCGGACGAACTTGCGGCCCATGGCACGGGCCACCGACTCGCCCAGCGAGGTCTTGCCGACGCCGGGCGGGCCGACCAGGGCCAGCACCGCGCCTCCGCGGCGCCCGCCGACGACGCCGAGGCCACGGTCGGCGCGGCGCTTGCGGACCGCCAGGTACTCGGTGATGCGCTCCTTGACGTCGTTCAGACCGGCGTGGTCGGCGTCCAGCACGGCGCGGGCGCCCGCCACGTCGTAGGTGTCCTCGGTCGTGGTGTTCCACGGCAGTTCCAGGACGGTGTCCAGCCAGGTGCGGATCCAGCTTCCCTCGGGGGAGGCGTCGGAGGAGCGCTCCAGCTTCTCCACCTCCTTCAGGGCGGCCTCCCTGACCTTCTCCGGCAGGTCGGCGGCCTCGACGCGGGCGCGGTAGTCGTCGGCCTCGTCCTCGGGGTCGCCGTTGAGCTCGGCCAGTTCCTTGCGGACGGCTTCGAGCTGCTGGCGCAGCAGGAACTCGCGCTGCTGCTTCTCCATGCCCTCCTGGACGTCCTTGCGGATCGTCTCGGCGACGTCCTGCTCGGCCAGGTGGTCCTTGAGCCACTGGATGGCCAGCCGCAGCCGGGCCACCGGGTCGGCCGTCTCCAGCAGCTCGATGCGCTGGTCGTGGTTGAGGAACGGGGAGTAGCCGGAGTTGTCGGCGAGCGTGCTCACGTCGTCGATCTGCTGGACCCGGTCCACGACCTGCCAGGCGCCGCGCTTGCGCAGCCAGCTCGTGGCCAGCGCCTTGTACTCCTTCATCAGCTCGGCCACGGTGCCGGGCGACTCGGCGGGGGCGGGCTCGGCGACGACCGTACCCTCGACCCACAGGGCCGCCCCGGGCCCGGTGGTGCCCGCGCCGATCCTGACCCGGGCGCGGCCGCGGATCACGGCGCCAGGATCACCGTCGGACAGCCGTCCGACCTGCTCGACCGTGCCCAGGGTGCCGACCGCGGCGTACTTGCCGTCGGTGCGGGGAACGAGCAGCACCCTCGGCTTGCCCGCCCCGGTGCCCGGCTGCGCGGCCTGGGCGGCCTCGACCGCGGCCCGCACCTCGCTGTCGGTCAGGTCGAGGGGAACGACCATGCCAGGAAGGACGACTTCGCCGTCCAGGGGCAGCACCGGCAGGGTGAGGGGGCTGGAGGTCGACTCAAACGCCATGATCTCTCCCTTTGCAAGCAAGTTGAGTACACCGGGCTCAACCCATGGGATGCCCCGGGTGTTCCCGGGCCGGTGTTCGCTCTGAGCGATCAGACCTGCGGGCTGCGTGAACCCCGCCGCGAACGCCGTCCGGGCATCCCGGGGCGGCTGGCTAAGGTGAGCGCCATGCACGAGACGCGGGACGCCGTGGTCACGGTGGAGCGGACCGAGGGGCCGTACGGCGAGGTGGTGCTCCGCAGGCGCGGGGAGACGTACGAGATCATCGCCAACGGGACGTTCCTCATGGACACCTCCGACGGGCGCTCGGAGCGGCTGCTGGTGGACGCGGCGCTCGGCGCCCTGCCGCCGGACCGCCGGGACGCCCGCGTGCTGATCGGCGGCCTCGGCGTCGGATTCTCGCTGGTCAGGGCGGCGGAGGAGCCGCGCTGGGGCCACATCGCCGTGGTCGAGCGGGAGCCGGCCGTCGTGCGGTGGCACCGGGAGGGGCCGCTGGCGGCGTACTCGCGGCGGGCGCTGGACGACCCCCGCGTGCGGGTCGTCGAGGACGACCTGGTCGCGTACCTGCGCACCACGGCGGACACGTACGACGCCCTTTGTCTGGACATTGACAACGGGCCGGACTGGACAGTCACGGAGAACAACGGCAGTCTCTACAGTCCCAGCGGACTTGCCGCCTGCCTGGAGCGGCTCGGACCGGGCGGCGTGCTCGCCGTGTGGTCCGCGCGGCCTTCGGGCGCCTTCGAGGCGGCACTGCGGGAAGCGGGGTTCGCCGGGGTCCGCACACTGGAGGTCCCTGTCGCACGCGGAGTACCGGACGTCGTGCACATAGGCGTCAAGGCGTGAAGGCGACATAGTCACGGCGACAGCCCGCCCCGTACGCTGCCGGTAATTGTGACGACCTTGTGGGGCGGAAGTGGACAGCACGCAGACAGCGGGCGCTCAGCGCCGGGTGCTGGTGGTCGAGGACGACCAGACGATAACGCAGGCCATCGCGGCCAGGCTGCAGGCCGAGGGATTCCAGGTACGGACGGCCGGCGACGGTCCCTCCGCCGTGGACGCGGCGCACGCCTGGCAGCCGGACCTGCTGGTGCTGGACGTGATGCTGCCGGGCTTCGACGGCCTGGAGGTGTGCCGGCGGGTGCAGTCCGACCGCCCGGTGCCGGTGCTGATGCTCACCGCCCGTGACGACGAGACGGACATGCTGGTGGGCCTCGGCGTGGGCGCCGACGACTACATGACCAAGCCGTTCTCGATGCGCGAGCTGGCCGCCCGGGTGCACGTCCTGCTGCGCCGGGTCGAGCGCGCCACCGAGGCCGCGCACAGCCCGCGCGGCGCCAGCATCCAGCTCGGCGACCTGGAGATCGACCACGCCCAGCGCCGGGTACGGGTGCGGGGCAGCGACGTGCACCTGACGCCGACCGAGTTCGAGCTGCTGGTGTGCCTGGCGCAGCAGCCGCGGGCCGTGCTCTCGCGCGAGCAGTTGCTGGCCGAGGTGTGGGACTGGGCCGACGCCTCGGGCACCCGTACCGTCGACAGCCACGTCAAGGCGCTGCGCCGCAAGATCGGCGCCGAGCGGATCCGCACCGTGCACGGCGTGGGCTACGCGCTGGAGACGCCGGCGCAATGAGGAGATGGTGGCGGCGGGTGTGGGCCGCGCTGCGCCCCTGGGACCCCTTCCGCTCGATCAAGGCCGCGCTGCAGCTGCTGGTGATCGTCTCCGTGCTGATCACCACCCTCCTGGTGACCGTGGCGATCCACTCGGCGACCGAGCTGCGGGTCATCACCATCTTCTCGATCATCGCCTGCCTGCTGATCACCCAGATCGTGGCCACGAACCTGACCGCGCCGCTGCGCGAGATGACCGCGGTGGCCCGCGCCATGGCGGCCGGCGACTACAGCCGCCGCGTGGCCCGCGTGCGCAGGGACGAGGTCGGCGAGCTGGCCGAGACCTTCAACCGGATGGCCGCCGACCTGGCCGCCGCCGACCGGCACCGCAAGGAACTCGTGGCGAACGTCTCGCACGAGCTGCGCACCCCGATCGCCGCGCTGCGGGCGGTGCTGGAGAACGTGGTGGACGGGGTGTCGGCCGCCGACCCGGAGACCATGCGGCTGGCGCTCCAGCAGACCGAGCGGCTGGGCAAGCTGGTCAGCCAGTTGCTGGACCTGTCCCGGCTGGACAGCGGGGCGGTGCGGCTGGACGCCAAGCGGTTCGAGGTGTGGCCGTACCTGTCGGCGGTGCTGAAGACGGCGAGCCTGGGCATGGGCACCTCCGGCAAGGGCTCGCGCACCCGGCAGCGCGCCGACGTCCCCCTGCACCTCGACGTGTCACCCCTGGAACTGATGGCCTACGCCGACGGCGAGCGGCTGCACCAGGTGGTCGCGAACCTGGTGGACAACGCGGTCAAGCACAGCCCGCCGGGCGGCCGCGTCACCGTACGGGCCAGGAGCGGGGCCGCGCCCGGCAGCCTGGAGCTGGACGTGATGGACGAGGGCCCGGGCATCCCCGAGGCGGACCGGGTGCGGGTCTTCGAGCGCTTCCACCGCGGCTCCCAGCCCGGCCGGGACGGCGGTACGGGCCTGGGCCTGGCCATCGCGCGCTGGGCGGTGGATCTGCACGGCGGCCGGATCGAGGTGGCCGAATCGCCGAGTGGTTGCCGGATACACGTCACCCTTCCGGGTGGTCCGGCCCCGACAACCCAGAAGAGGGACCACTTTCCCGCCAATTCAGGCCGCGAAACCCCCTTTTCGGTGTGACGTGCGCGACGAGTGCCCCCCGGGCCTGCGGGAAGGGGTCCGTTAGGCGTAGCCTTTATTTCCGCTGTCCACCATCTTGTGAAGCGGAAGAGGGCGGTTACCGCCGTGTCGCCACAGTCCCCCAATAGCTCCAGTGTCTCGACCGACCAGGAAACGCAGGGCGACGGCCCTGCGGCGGGCTTCGGCCCGAACGAGTGGCTCGTCGATGAGATCTACCAGCAGTACCTCCAGGACCCGAACTCGGTAGACCGCGCCTGGTGGGACTTCTTCGCCGACTACAAGCCGGACGGCTCGGCCGCGCCGGCCGCCCCGGCGGGCCAGGGCGGTGCCTCGGGGGCCGCCAAGCGCGCCGTGGAAGCCGGCGCACCGGCGATTTCCGGCCAGGCCGCCGCGCCGGCCCCCGTCGCGCCTGCTCCCACCGCGCCGGCCGCCCAGCAGCCCCAGGCGACGGCGCCCGCGCGGCCCGCCCCGGCCCAGCCGCAGCAGCCGCAGGCCGCCGCCCCGGCCCCCGCCGCTCCCGCAGCCCCGCAGCCCCAGGCCGCCGCGGCCCCGGCGCCCGCCCCCGCGCGGCCCGCCCCGGCCAAGCCCGCGCCCGCCGCGCCCGCCGCCGTCAACGGCACCGCGGTGACCACCGGCGCCGGCCCGGAGTACGTCGCCCTGCGCGGCCCGGCCGCCGCCGTGGCGAAGAACATGAACGCCTCGCTGGAGCTGCCCACCGCCACCTCGGTGCGCGCCATCCCGGTGAAGCTGCTGTTCGACAACCGCATCGTCATCAACAACCACCTCAAGCGCGCCCGCGGCGGCAAGGTCTCCTTCACCCACATCATCGGCTACGCGATGGTGCAGGCCCTGAAGACCATGCCGTCGATGAACTGGCACTACGAGGTGGTCGACGGCAAGCCGACGCTGGTCCGGCCGGACCACGTCAACCTGGGCCTGGCCATCGACCTGGTCAAGGGCAACGGCGAGCGCCAGCTCGTCGTCGCGGCCATCAAGAAGGCCGAGACGCTGAACTTCTTCGAGTTCTGGCAGGCCTACGAGGACATCGTCCGCCGCGCCCGCAACGGCAAGCTCACGATGGACGACTTCACCGGCGTCACCGCCTCGCTGACCAACCCCGGCGGCCTGGGCACCGTGCACTCCGTGCCGCGGCTGATGCCCGGCCAGTCGATGATCCTCGGCGTCGGCTCGATGGACTACCCGGCCGAGTTCCAGGGCACCTCCCAGGACACCCTGAACAAGCTGGGCATCTCCAAGGTCATGACGCTGACCAGCACCTACGACCACCGGGTGATCCAGGGCGCCGCCTCCGGCGAGTTCCTGCGGATCATGAACCAGCTGCTGCTCGGCGAGAACGACTTCTTCGACGACGTCTTCGCCGCGCTGCGCATCCCGTACGAGCCGGTCCGCTGGCGCACCGACATCGACACCGGGCACGACGACGACGTCACCAAGGCGGCCCGGGTCTTCGAGCTGATCCACTCCTACCGGGTGCGCGGCCACGTGATGGCCGACACCGACCCGCTGGAGTACCGCCAGCGCAAGCACCCCGACCTGGACGTGCTGGAGCACGGCCTGACCCTGTGGGACCTGGAGCGGGAGTTCGCGGTCGGCGGGTTCGCCGGCAAGACCCTGATGAAGCTGCGCGACATCCTCGGTGTGCTGCGCGACTCGTACTGCCGCACCGTCGGTGTCGAGTACATGCACATCCAGGACCCGAAGCAGCGCAAGTGGATCCAGGACCGGATCGAGCGGCCGCACGCCAAGCCCGAGCGCGAGGAGCAGCTGCGGATCCTGCGCCGGCTGAACGCCGCCGAGGCGTTCGAGACGTTCCTGCAGACCAAGTACGTCGGCCAGAAGCGGTTCTCGCTGGAGGGCGGCGAGTCGGTCATCCCGCTGCTGGACGCGGTCCTCGACGCCGCGGCCGAGTCCCGGCTGGACGAGGCCGTGATCGGCATGGCCCACCGCGGCCGGCTCAACGTCCTGGCCAACATCGTGGGCAAGTCGTACGCCCAGATCTTCCGCGAGTTCGAGGGCAACCTCGACCCGAAGTCGATGCACGGCTCCGGCGACGTGAAGTACCACCTGGGCGCCGAGGGCACCTTCACCGGCCTGGACGGCGAGCAGATCAAGGTCTCGCTGGCCGCGAACCCCTCGCACCTGGAGGCGGTCGACCCGGTCCTGGAGGGCATCGCCCGCGCCAAGCAGGACATCATCAACAAGGCCGGCACCGACTTCACCGTGCTGCCCGTCGCGCTGCACGGCGACGCGGCCTTCGCCGGTCAGGGCGTGGTGGCCGAGACGCTCAACATGTCGCAGCTGCGCGGCTACCGCACCGGCGGCACCGTGCACGTCGTGATCAACAACCAGGTGGGCTTCACCGCCGCCCCGGAGTCCGCGCGCTCGTCGATGTACGCCACCGACGTGGCCCGGATGATCGAGGCGCCGATCTTCCACGTCAACGGGGACGACCCCGAGGCCGTGGTCCGGGTGGGCCGGCTGGCCTTCGAGTACCGGCAGGCGTTCAACAAGGACGTCGTGATCGACCTGATCTGCTACCGGCGCCGCGGCCACAACGAGTCGGACAACCCGGCCTTCACCCAGCCGCTGATGTACGACCTGATCGACAAGAAGCGCTCGGTGCGCAAGCTCTACACCGAGTCGCTGATCGGCCGGGGCGACATCACCCTGGAGGAGGCCGAGCAGGCGCTGCAGGACTACCAGGGCCGGCTGGAGACGGTCTTCACCGAGGTGCGCGAGGCCGCGGCCAAGCCGGCCGCCCCGGTGAAGCCCGAGCCCGACCAGTCCGGTTTCCCGGTGCCGGTACCGACCGCGGTGTCCGCCGAGGTCGTCAAGCGGATCGCGGCCTCGCAGGTGAACATCCCCGAGGACTTCACCGTGCACCCGCGGCTGCTGCCGCAGCTCCAGCGCCGGGCCGCCATGGTCGAGGACGGCACCATCGACTGGGGCATGGGCGAGACCCTGGCCATCGGTTCGCTGCTGCTGGAGGGCACCCCGGTCCGGCTGGCCGGCCAGGACTCCCGCCGCGGCACCTTCGGCCAGCGGCACGCGGTGCTCATCGACCGGGTGACCGGCGGTGACTACACCCCGCTGCTGTACCTGTCGGAGGACCAGGCGCGGTACACCGTCTACGACTCGCTGCTGAGCGAGTACGCGGCGATGGGCTTCGAGTACGGCTACTCGCTGGCCCGCCCGGACGCGCTGGTGATGTGGGAGGCGCAGTTCGGCGACTTCGCCAACGGCGCTGCCACCATCATCGACGAGTTCATCTCCTCGGCCGAGCAGAAGTGGGGCCAGACCTCCGGCGTCACGCTGCTGCTGCCGCACGGGTACGAGGGCCAGGGCCCCGACCACTCCTCGGCGCGGATCGAGCGGTTCCTGCAGCTGTGCGCGCAGAACAACATGACGGTCGCCATGCCGACCACCCCGGCCAACTACTTCCACCTGCTGCGCTGGCAGGTGCACAACCCGCACCACAAGCCGCTGATCGTCTTCACCCCGAAGTCGATGCTGCGGCTGAAGGCGGCGGCGTCGAAGGCCGAGGACTTCACCACGGGCCAGTTCCAGCCGGTCATCGGTGATCACACGGTCGAACCCGACGCCGTGCGCAAGGTCGTGTTCTGCTCCGGCAAGGTCTACTACGACCTGATCGAGGAGCGGGACAGGCGCGGCGCGACCGACATCGCGTTCCTGCGCATCGAGCGGCTGTACCCGCTGCCGGGCGCGGAGATCCAGAACGCGGTGGCCCCGTACACCAAGGCGCAGAAGTTCGTCTGGGCGCAGGCCGAACCGGCCAACCAGGGCGCCTGGCCGTTCATCGCGCTCAACCTGATCGACCACCTGGACCTGCTGCTGGGCGCGGCCCCGGACAACGCGGACCGGCTGCGCCGGGTCTCGCGTCCGGCCTCGTCCTCCCCGGCGGTCGGCTCGGCCAAGCGGCACGCGGCCCAGCAGGAGGAGCTGATCCGCGAGGTCTTCGAGATCTAGTCCCGCGACCCGTAGCCGGGGGTGGCGCACTCAGCGGAGTGCGCCACCCCCGGTTGTTTCGTGGCCCGGCCCGCCCGTCAGCAGCTGAACGCCTCGAAGTCCCAGTAGGGGCGGGTGCGGGAGCGGGCCGCGAGGGTGTGCGGGTGCTGGGGGCCGAGGGTGGAGGCCAGGGCGGCCAGCGCCTCCTCCTCGATCTTGTCCGCCTCCTGCCGCCTGCGGAGGTTGCGCAGGTCGCTGGCCAGGGCGATCCGGCAGGTCAGGGTGAGCGGGTGCTGCTTGCCCAGGACGGCGGCGGCCTTGTCGCCGGTGGCCCGGCTCAGTTCGGCGGCGCTGTCCGGGTCGGCGGCGAAGTTGCGGGCGCCGCTGACGTTCACCGCGCAGCCCAGCGTCCAGGGGTGGTCGGGGCCGACCGCGCGGGTCATCGCGACCAGCGCGTCCTCCATCTCGATCTGCGACTGCTGCCGCTCCCCCGCGGCCCGCAGCAGCAGCCCGTGGTTGGCCAGCGCGCCCGCGGTGTACGGGTGGCCGTCGCCGAACTGCCCGCGGTAGTGCCGCAGCACGAACTCGCCGCGCTCGCGGGCCCGGTCCAGGTCGCCGTGCTCGCGCTCGAAGGTGGAGAAGGTGATCGACACCCGTACCGTGATGGGGTGCCGGTCGCCGAGCACCCGCTCGCACCGCTCCAGCAGGGCGGCCAGCAGCGGCATCGCGCGGGCCCGGTCGCCGCCGCGGTAGTAGCACTGCACCAGGTTGTGCTCGGCCATCAGCGTCTGCGGGTTGTCCCGGCCCATGACCGCCTGGTGCACTTCGAGATTGCGCTCCTGTACGGAGGTGGCCTGGTCGTAGCGGCCCAGTAGCCGCAGGTCCAGGGCGTAGGAGCTCTCCGAGGCGAGGGTGCCGTTGTTGCGCTCGCGCAGCAGTTCGCGGCGGGCGGCGAAGGTCTCGCGGTCCAGGGCCTGCGCGTCCTGGTAGCGGCCGAGGAGCCGGTAGGAGACGGCGGTGTTGTTCTTCGCGGTGAGGGTGAGGGCGTCCTGGGGTCCGACGAGGTCGCCGTAACCGCCCTGGACGAACAGCGCCAGCCGCAGCGCCTCGTCGTAGCGGCCGAGGTTGCGCAGGTCGGCGGCCAGGCCGTTGGCGGCGCGCAGCACCAGCAGGTCCTGGTCGCCGCGCTCGGCGCGCAGCTTCTCGTACGCCTCGCGGTCCAGCGCCTCGGTGGCGGCGAAGTCGCCGATGCCGCGCAGCATGTTGCCCTTGTTGTGGACCAGGTCCCACAGCCGGGGGTGGCCGGGCGGGAAGACCTGGGTCCACTCCTCGGTGGCCTGCTCGGCGATCTGCAGGCCGGTCCGGTACTCGCCGGAGAGGTTCAGGTAGCGCAGGCAGTTGATGACGGTGAGCTGGATCTCGGGGTTGGTGCTGCTCAGCGCGCCGGAGGCGGCCAGGTGCGGGACGATCTCGGCGTAGCGCGGCCACAGCCGGGTGTCGGTGGGGCGGCCCGGGTCGGCGGCGGCCAGCATCTTGCGCACCACCCGGGAGTACGTGGCCTGTTCGTCGGCGGGCATGTCGGCGCGCACCGCCTGGTACACCAGCCGGTGCATCTGGACCACCTCGGTGGCGCCGGCCGGCTCGTCCTCCTCGGTCTCCTGCGGGTCGGACTGGACGACCGACCACTGTGCCAGCTTGCCGATCGCCGAGTTCCACAGCAGCGGGTCGCCCAGCAGCGCCGCGAGCTGCTCGGGCAGGTCGCGGATCGGCAGGTCCCGCAGCAGCCGGACCGGGATGGGCCCGGGCGCGAAGAACACGCACAGCCGCAGCAGGTCCACGGCCTCCGGTTTGTCCTCGCGCAGCCGGTTGAGCAGTATCGAGAACGCCGTGTAGTACGTCATCTGGAAGTCGGCGGCGACCTTCAGGCCGGACTCCACGTCGGCGCCGCGCTGGAGCAGTCCGATGTACTCGTCCACCGGCATGGTGGAGTCGTTGAGCGCGCCCGCGTTCTGGTCCAGGGCCAGCGCGAGGTCGCCGAGCGCCTCGGCGAGCTTGTGGGCGTCGGATTCGTCGAGCCGGGGGGCGCGGCGGCGGACGAACGCCACCGACTCGTGCCGCCGGTAGACCGGCACCTCGACCAGCGCGCTGTTGTGCTCGCCCCACTCGCGGTTCTGCGAGGTGATCAGTACGTGGCCGGGTCCCGAGGGCACCAGGTCGTGGATGTCGTCGGGCTGGTCGGCGCCGTCGAGGACCACCAGCCAGCGGGGGGAGGGCTCGCCGCGGCGCAGGGCGTCGCGCACCGCGCGCAGCCGCTCGCCGTACTCCCGGCCGGTGGGCAGGCCGAGGGCGGGGGCGAGTCCGGCCAGCTTCTCCCGCAGGGTGCCGCGCTCGGCGGCCCGTACCCACCACACCACGTCGTAGTTCTCGGCGCCGAAGCGGTAGACGTACTCCGTGGCGATCTGGGTCTTGCCGACGCCGGACAGGCCGAACAGCGTGACCACGCCCGCGCCGGGCTCGGCCTGGGTGAGCTGCTGGTGGACCTCCCACAGCAGTTCCTCGCGGCCGGTGAAACGTGTGTTGCGGCGCGGCACGCCGCCCCACACGTCGGGCTGCTCCAGCGGGAAGCGGGGGCCGCCGCCGAGGCCGATGAGGGTGTCGCTCGACCCGGCCGTGCCGGGGCGGCGGGCGGGGGTGATGCCGAGCCGGGTCAGCAGCCGCCGCTCGGCCTCGGCCGCGCCCAGGCCCCACAGGTCGGCGGCGCCGAGCGAGGCCACCGCGGTGGGCAGGGCGGCGGAGGTCACGGAGACGGCGGCGAACCGGTCGGGGTGGGCGGGGACGATCTCGCGCAGCGCCGCGTTCCACTCCTCGGGGCTGCGCGGGCCGAGCCGGAAGTACCACTCGCTGAGCACGATCAGCACGGTGCCGCCGGACAGCAGCAGGTCCTCCAGGCCCTGCCGCACGGTGTCGCCGGGGTTCATGTCCCAGCGCTGGAGGGAGACCCGGCGTCCGTACCGCTCCAGCCGGCCGGCGATCCACGCCGCCCAGGCCCGGTTGTGGCCGGCGAAGCTGATGGTCACCAGCCCGGTGTCCCGCGCGCGGCCCGGCCCGCCGTCCACTGCCTGTGCCGCGTCCCCCGACGCGGTGTTGCGCCCTGCGGCCATCCGACCGTCTCCCTCGCTGTGCTGGTGGCTCGTCCGGTGGTTCACCGCCCCGGTCCGCTTCCTGACGGGGCGACAGGTGGGTCCATGCCCGAAGCTACACCGGTCGGTGCCTGTTCCAACGGCCCGGCGTCGCGTTTCGTGTCCCGGTCATGACGTGAGGTCAAGGAGCGCGCTCAGGCCCAGCGGCGGCGCCAGATGGTACGGGCGGTCTCCACGTAGGCGGCGGCGCGGGCCAGTTGGCCGTGCGGCGGGGTGTGCTGCTTCAGGCGCTGGTGCCGGTCGGCCATCGCGCCCGCGAGGATCCGGCCGGCCGGGGTGAGCCGGCTGGAACCGGTCAACTGCGGCAGGACGGCGTCCACTTGTTGCCGGTAGCGGCAGTGCGCGGCCCAGGCGGCGTCGCGGCGGGCGGGCGCGGCGGCGGCCCGCGCGACGTCCAGGTGGAAGCCGGCCAGCGCGAGGTGGGCGTAGGCGCCCTGGAACAGGCCGTCGAAGGGGCGCGGGTCGGGCCGCCAGGGCGCCCAGTGCCGGGCGGTGGCGTCGGCGGTGTGCAGCGGGGTCAGCCGGGACAGGGCGAGCAGCTTGGTGTGCTGCAGTTCGTGCACGAGCGCCGCCGCCAGCTTCAGTCCGTCGACCGGGTGGCTGCTGAGCAGCGCGCCGAACGCCTCGTCCAGGGTGGCGCTGCACTGCGCGCCGGAGGGGGACTCCAGCGGCACGAAGCAGGTGAGCAGTTCGGCGACCTCCCGGGCCCTGGTCCCGTCGCCCAGCCTCAGCCACGGCTGGGCGTCCCGCCAGGCCCGCCGCCAGCGCGCGTGGTCCGCGCCGTCCAGCCGCTCGGCGACCGACAGCCCGTACGGGTCGCTGCGCCGCTCCTCGTCGCGGTACGGGTCGGTGTCGTCGACGAGTACGGGCCTGCCGTCGTCCGTCCACAGCGCCCTGAGGGGCTGCCAGCCGTCGGCCGCCGACCGCCACACGCCGTCCGTGCCGCGCCGGACCTCGACGGTCCGGCCGGGCAGCCGCAGCCACAGCCGGCTGCCCTCGCCCTCCACCCGCACCCGCCCGCCGCCGTCCGGCTCGCGCGGGCCGGGGCGCGCCGAGCGGTAGCCGCCGAGCGTCGGCAGCGTCACGACGCCCTGGCGGTACGGGACGTCGGCGGTGAAGCGCAGGCCCGCCCGGGCGGCGGCGGAGGCGGCGAGGGCGGAAAGGTGGGGCAGCGCGGCGGCGGCCCTCGGCGCGCCGCCGGGCCTGACCAGGTCGCGCAGGCAGCGCTCGGCCCAGGAACCGGTGAGCGGGTACTGCACCACGCGGCGGGCCGCCGCCCGGTCGGCCCGGTCGGCGGCGGCCAGCAGCCGCCAGTCCCGCAGCATCGTTTCTGCGGCCCCTTCGGGCAGCACCCCCGCGGGGGCCTGCCGTACCGCGTCCAGCAGCGCCCGCAGCGTGAGCAGCCGCCGCTCGTGCTGATGGGCGACGAGCAGGCCGAGCGACCGCGCGTCGCTCCCGGTGCTCCCGAGCACGGCCGCGATCCCGTCGCCGGTACCCGGCCCCGTCCGCGCCCCCGGCCCCGTTCGCGGCCCCGTCCGCGGCCCCGGCCCCGGCCCCGACCGGCTCACGGGCCCCCGTCCTCTCCGGGCGCACGGGCGGGGGCTCCGGATACGGCGGCGGGCGCGCGGCCGGCGGTCGCGGCCCGCCGCACGCGGGCGGCTATGTGGCGGATCAGGTACGCCAGGTCGGCGCAGTAGACCGAGGGATTGCGGAAGCCCGAGGGGGCGCGGTAGCGGTGGGCGTAGTGGCCGCCGCCGCAGACGGCGACCAGGGGGCAGGCGCGGCAGGCGGCGGCAAGGGCCGCGAGGCCCGACTGGCGGGCCGCGACGCCGGGGTGGGCCAGGGCGTCGTCGAAACTGTGGCGGAAGACGTCGAGGCCGGTCGCGGCCGCCCCCTCGTAGGCGGACTTGAGCGAGTCGACCTGCTCGATGCTGCCGTCCGTCTCCACGACCACCGCCGTGAAGGGCTGCAGCCCGAGGCGCTCGACGGCGGCGGGCAGCCCGAGCAGCAGCGCCACGCACTCCTCGAACAGCCGGATCCTGGTGCGGCGTTCGCTGTCGTCCCACCAGCGGTCGAAGACGGCGGTGAGCCAGCGGCCGTAGGGCGCCGGGTCGTTCGCGGGCGCGGGCAGCCCGGGCGGCGGGCTGGTCCAGTTGCCGTGCGGCAGCAGCAGGTCGATCGCCGGCGGCCGGAACGCCAGCAGCGACTCGTACACCTCGACCGGGTCGTTGCGCGGGTCCACGACGCACAGCACCCCGCCGTACGCCTCGGGCGCGGTCTCGGCCAGCAGCCGCAGGGCCGCCGTGACGGCGGGCCACGAGGGGCGGCCCGCGTGGTCGGTACGCGCCCGGTTGTGCGCCAGGAGGCCGCCGTCGAGGCTGACGCCGACCCGGATGCGGGCCTCGCGCAGCACCCGCAGCCGGTCGCGGGTCAGCAGCGTGCCGTTGGTCTGCACGCTCGCGTGCACGGCGCAGCCGGGCGGGGCCAGTGCGCGTACCTCCGTGACCGTCGCGGCCAGCGTCCGCGCGCCGGCCAGCAGCGGCTCCCCGCCGTGCAGGACGACCGAGACGGAGGGCAGGCGGTGGGCGGCGGCGTGCTCGGCGATCCGCTCGGCGGTGCGCCGGGTGACCGCCGAGGCGGTGGTACGGGGCCGCTCGCGCCAGCCGTGGTCGGGGCCCGCGTACAGGTAGCAGTAGGTGCAGGCGAGATTGCAGCGGCTGTGCGTCTTGAGGACGAACTGCCGCAGCGGGAAGGGGCGTGTCCGCGCCGGCTCGCCGCCTCGCGGTGACGCGGTCGGCTGCCGCATCACGGATCACCTCCCCCGTCGTACCCGAGCGCCGCCCCGTCGGCCCCAGCGGTTGTTCCCGCCCCACCACCCTCAGCAAACGCCTGGTCAGAGATACGGCCCGGATATGGCCGTATCATCCCGGCCCTCGGCCAAAACACCGCATCCGCGCGCTACGGGCCGTGATCGGGGGCCGCGGTCGGGGTCATGTCCGGGGTCATGTCCGGGGTCATGTCCGGGGGCCTGACCGGGGGCCTGAACGGGGGCCTGAACGGGGTCATGTCCGGGGGCCTGAACGGAGCCGCGGTCGGCGCCCTTGCCGGGGAAGGCGTCGGTACGCGTCCCGGGGCGTTCGGGTGGGCGCCTCGGTCCGTCAGTCCGGGGGCGGCGGCGGTGAGTCGTTGTCGAAGCCCCACAGGCCGGCGCTCTCCGGTCCCGCGACCCGCGCCCGCAAGTCGTCCACCAGCGCGGACAGAACGGGGTGCGACACGTCCGCGAGGGTGTCGAGGTCCATGCCGAGCAGGTCGATCCCGGCCCCCTCGCCGGCGGCGGTCCCGTCACCGCCGCCCTGGTCGTGCGCCTGAGCAGGTGTCCGCTGGTCCATCACGAGCCTCCCTCCATGTGCCGAACCGTTTCAGCAGCCGCCTCGGCGGCCGTTTCAACAGGTCTCCCCGGCCGGGGGACGCCCGTTCCGGCGGCCGTTTCCCCGGCCCTTCCGGCGGCCCGGCCCCGACTCGTACGGAACCCGTACGACCGCCTCTACGGTAGGTGTTCCCCGTCTCAGCCCTCCCCCGTCAGATCCGCCAGCCGTTCCACGGTCGTCCGGCCCTCGTCCGCGCCCTCGTCCGGGAGCCGGCGCCACTCGGCCAGCGCGGCGCGGTAGGCGTCGGCGGCGGCGCGCGGGCGCCTGGCCGCCTCGTACACGACCCCGCGCGAGTGGTGGGACAGGGCGGACAGCCGCAGGACGGCGGCCGGTTCGGGGGTGTCGCGGGCGGCCTCGGCGGCGGCTTCCGCGGCCCTGCGGTAGGCGTCGGCGGCCTGGTCGAGCCGCTCGGGGCGGCGCGCGTGCAGGTAGCCGAGGCGGTGCGACTCGCCCAGCTCGAACCAGATGCGGGCGATCTGCGCCGGGTCGGTGGCCGGCTGCACGGCCAGCCCCAGGACGTGCTCCGCCTCGCGCAGGTCCACCAGGTCCTGCTCGGCCTTGTAGCGCAGCACCAGGGCGCGGCCCAGCATCAGCAGCCGGCCCGCGAGCCGGGGGTCGCTCTGCGGGGTCTCCATCCGGCAGTCGCGCAGCACGAGCACCGCCCGGTTGACGAACGGCTCGCCGCCGGGCAGGGCGGCCCGGCCCAGCAGGGCGTCGCCCCATTCGGCGACCAGGTCGCTGTACTCGGGCCGGTCGCGCGGGGTGAGCCGGCACGCCTCGGCGAACCTCCCCGCCGCCGCCTCCAGTTCGCCCGCCGGTCCGCCCTCGGTGTGCCGGGCGACCCGGATCCGCCCGGCCCGCACGAGCACGGCGGCCCGCAGCAGCCGGTCCCGGGTCTCGCCGAGCGCGCGGTCCACCAGCCGCTGCGCCTCGGCCAGCCGCCCCCCGGCCAGCAGCAGGGCGTCCACCAGGGACAGCGTGGCGTCGATGCGCGCCTCGGGCCCGGCCTCGTCGCGTTCCAGCCGGTCCACGGCCGCGGCGAAGGCGCCGGCCGCCTGGTCGGCGTAGGCCGCGGCGCGCTCCCGCTCGCGGGCGGCCCGGGCCAGCCGCAGCAGGGCCCGGCCGTAGGCGAGCGAGAGGTCGCTCGGGCGCGGCTCGGACAGCGGCCAGGAGTCGGCGAACGCCTCCAGCATGCCGACGGTCTCCTGCAGCAGCCCCGCGTCGCCGCTGAGCTGCCACTGGTTCTCCAGCACCCGCACCCGTTCCAGGGTGGCGGACAGCAGTTGGGCACCGTCCAGGCCCGGCGAGGCGCACACCGCGGTGAACTCGCGGTCCGCCCTGCGCAGCAGCTCCAGCGCGCCCCTGGTGTCGCCCGCGGCGGCCCGGTCCTCCGCGGCCGCCTGGTAGACCCGGCCGCGCACGGCGCGGGCGGGCACCGAGCCGGGGTGCGCGGCGGCGGCCTCGGCCGCGTCCTGCGCCTCGCGCAGGAGGTCGGCGCCGCCGCGCAGCCGCCACAGGGTGATCAGCTGCTGGGCCAGCTCGCTCCACAGCTCGGCGTCGAGCCCGCGCACCCGCTCCTGCGCGGCGGCGCGGCGCAGCAACTGCACGGCGTCCAGCAGGTTCTGCACCATGCCCTCGGTGTTGAACCGGGCCACCAGTTCCCGGGCCCGCCGCACCACCGAGGACGGGCGGCCGAGCGGCGTGCCCCGGTCCTGGCCGTTCTCCGGCAGCGGCATGAAGCGTTCCAGCACACGGGCGGCGACCTCGGCGAAGGGCTGCGGGGACTCGGTGACCAGGGAGGCCGTCTCGCCCGCGCGGGCCGCCTCGCGAACGGCGGTGGCGCGCGCGGCCTCCTGTACGGCGGTGCGCACGGCGGCGTCCGCGATCCGGTCGCCCGGGCCCTCGGTGAGCTGGGTGATCGCCAGCGCGGGGAAGTTGGGGCCGCTCTTGCCGAACCGCTGCTCGACGTACTCCGAGCAGTGCTTGAGCACGAGCAGCGCCTCGTCCCTGCCGAGCGGGCCGAGCAGCACGTCGCGCACCCCGTCGGCGAACTCGTACCACCGGTGGTCCTCGCCCTTGGCGCGCACCACCAGGCCGCTGAGCAGCACCTCGGCGAGTTCGGCGGGCCCGGAGTCGGGCAGCATGGTGCGCTGGACGAGCTGCATGACCGGCAGGAAGAGCGGCGCGGCGGCCAGGTAGACGGCGAGTTGGGCCGCGGCGGGCGAGGCGGCCGAGCGGAACCTGCCGACGAGCGCGGGTGCGGGCACGGTGGAGCGGCGCGGGGCGGTGTGGCTGGCGGGCTGGTCGGGCCGCACCCAGCCGACCGCGGCGGGCACCTCGGTGGCGCCCGTGCCGGCCAGCAGCCGCGCCCAGGCGCCCAGCGCCTGCGCGGTGGGCGGCAGTACGGGCACGGGTACGGCGTCGGGCGCCGCCGCGTATCCCGCGGCCCCGGCCGAGAACCGCAGCGGCGAGGCGGGCACCAGGCCCTCCGAGCGGTGCAGCACCCCGTACGCCACCGGCAGCCGGGTGCGCGACCAGAGCCGGGCGGGCAGCGGCTGCAGCACGGCGACGGGGCCGTGCCGGGACAGCCGGTGCAGCAGCCGGTGGGCCTGGCCGGACCGCCACAGCGGCCCGGCGCAGTCGCTGACCAGCAGGGTGATCCGGCGGCCGGTGGGGTCGCTGAGCTGCTCGGCGGAGCGCAGCCCGGCCGGTTCCGGGTCGAACCGGCCGCCGACGACGGGGGCGCCCTCGGGGGTCTCGTGCAGGTAGCGCACCTGCACCTCGTGGAAGGCGCCGAGGCGTTCGAAGACACCCCCCAGTTCGCGCAGCATCCGCTCCCACACGTACATCGAGGAGGAGGCGTCCATCAGGAGCTGCATCCCGGCGTTGCCGCGCGGGACCGGGCGGAAGACGGGCGTCAGCAGGCCGGCGGCGCGGGCGGCGCGCTCGGCGGTGGCGGCCTCGTCCAGCTCCTGGCGCAGCGGGCGGGCCGGGGTGCGGTAGCGCTGCAACGGCCGCAGCGCGGACTGCAGTTCGAGCAGCCGCGGCAGGGCGGCGGCCTCGGGGATGGCGACGTTGACCGCTCCGGTACCGGTCACGGGGCGGCCGGCGCCGGGGGCGCTGCCGCCGGGGTACAGGCTGACCATGGCGTCGCCGGCCGGCTCCCGCTCGGGGGGCGCGAGGGGCACGCCCTTGCCGTCGGTGTCGTCGAAGCCGTGCTGGAAGCCGTGCGGCGGGGTGTGGCCGGCGTCCTCCCCGCGCTCGACGGACGGGCCGGCCGGCCCGGCGGCCCCGGTCGGGCGCGACCACCGCGCCAGCCACAGGGCGTCGGCGAGTTCGACGTCCCCGGGGTCGAGCCCGGCCTGGCTCAGTGCGAAGACCACCCGCGCGAGGGGGTCGGCCTCACGCGGGTCCCGGCGGCCCGGGTACTCGGATCGGCCCGGGTACTCCAGGGGTTCCGGGCGGTCCGGCGGGTCCCGGCGGTCCGCGGGTTCCGGGCGTTCCGGCGGGTCCCGGCGGTCCGCGGGTTCCGGGCGGTCCGGGGGGTCCGGGGGTTCGCGGCGCGAACTGGCCATGGCCGGCTCACCTGGGCCGGTCGAGGCGCTGGATGAGCATGTCGGCGAGCCGGGAGCGGGTGGGCGGGGCCGCGTGGTGGGTGAGGTAGATCGCGTTCAGCAACTGGTCGGTGGCGAGCAGTTCGCTGCGCGACCGCTCCAGGAAGCGCTTCACCAGGTCGTCGCCGACCGTCGCCGCCTCGTCGCCCAGGTGCGCCCGTACCACCGTGGACAGCCGCTTGTGGTCCGGGCGGCCCAGCTCCAGGTGGATGCAGCGGCGCAGCAGCGGCGGCGGGAAGTCCCGTTCCCCGTTGCTGGTCAGCACCACGAACGGGAAGGCGCGGCAGCGGATGCGCCCTTCCCCCACCGTGACCTTGGCGCCGTCGTCGGTGAGCACCTCGACCTGCGGCTCGCGCTCGGCCAGCCGCTCCAGCTCCGGGATGCCGAACTCGCCCTCCTCCATGACGTTGAGCAGGTCGTTGGGCAGGTCGATGTCGCTCTTGTCCAGCTCGTCGATGAGCAGCACCCGCGGCTTCGCGGTGGGCAGCAGGGCGGTGCCCAGCGGGCCCAGCCGGATGTAGCTGCCGATGCCGCCGGGGACGGGCGTACCGGAGTTGGCGGCGATCTGGGTGTCCTGCAGCCGCGCGATGGCGTCGTACCGGTACAGGCCGTCCTGGAGCACGCTGCGGCTGACGATCGGCCAGTGCAGCACCCGGCCCAGGCCCAGTTCGTACGCGACGGCGTGCGCGAGTGTGCTCTTGCCGGTCCCCGGGCTGCCGGTGACCAGCAGCGGGCGGCGCAGGTAGAGGGCCGCGTTGACCATCTCCAGCTCCTCGGGGCTGGGGCGGTGCATCTCGGCCATGTGCCGGTAGGCGCCCAGCCGTCTCGCCGAGGAGGAATCGGCGCCCGGGCCGGGCTCGACCAGGGGGCCGCCGTCGAAGTCCCGCCAGGGTGGCGGCTCGGGCAGGTCCTCGATGCCGGAGTGGGGCTCGCCGGTGCCGCGGTAGATCAGCCACTCGCCGGCCGGGTCGGTCTCGCTGATGCCGGAGAGGTCGCTCACTTCTCCGCCCCCGCGCCACCGGTGGCCGCCGGTCCTTGTGCCCTGCTCCTGCGCGTGCTCTCCCTTGTCGTCATGGGGTCTCCAGCAGCTCGTCGGTTCCGGGTAGGGGGCGCGTGGGGTCGTCGTAGAAGAGCATCAGGCCGGTGGACCAGTACGCCTCGGGTACGCCGTCGGCGACGTCCGCCCGCAGGGCCGTCACGGCGGCCGGCAGCCCGGCCGCGGTGCGCGCCTGCCGTACCGTCTGCTCGATGCCGCGGTGGTAGTCCGCGCAGGGGGCCTCGGGCGCGACCGGTTCGCGGCGCCACAGCGCGATGGCGTGGCCGCCGGCCACCAGGTCGTGCAGCATCTGGGGGGCCGTGGCGGCGCCGCGGCACAGCACGGGGACGGTCTCGCGGGGCATCTCGCGCAGCACGGCCGGCTCGGGCAGGTCGCCGCCGGCCACCTCGTCGCAGTCGAGCACGGTGGCGTCGAGGCGGCGCAGGTGCTGGGCGCGCCAGCGGTCCTCGCGCTCGGCCATGAGGGCGGCGTCGTCCTCGGGGCGCGGGCCGCCGCCGGCGGGGGGAGGGTCGCTGCGGCGGGTGACCACCGGCCGCTCGGCCCCGAGCATGCGCCCGCCGGGCCGCAGCCGCCAGGTGTCGACGGCCATGGCGACCAGCGCGCCAGGGACAGCGAGCTGGAGGGCGGCGGTGTGGCCGGGCTCGTCGCAGCGGCGGAACGCCTCGGCCAGCGGCTCGGCGACCCGCGCCGGCAGGTCGGCGAAGGCCGTGCCCCTGAAGTCCTCCTCCACGCAGTCCACTTCGCCGCCCACCGGCATCACGCTCACCCGCCAGTCGTACCGGCCCGGCTCCCAGCCGCGCGGGATGATCTCCAGCAGCGCCTCGGTCCTGGCCTGGTACGCGGGCCTGCGCTCCAAGGTGACCGCGCCGCGGGTGCGCAGCCGGGTGCGGCGCTCCTCCATCAGCGTGTTGCGGAACATACGGGTCAGGCTGTCGGACTCAGCGGCCGTGTCGTGTGCCCAGCGCCACAGGGCGCGCTCGGCGGAGTCGTCGGCCTGGTGCGGGCGATCGGCGGTGGCGGCGTGCACCGCGTACCGCAGCACGGCCTCCAGCTCCATCGTGCCGCGCCGCAGGTCGTACAGCAGGCCCAGCCCGTCGCGCCAGGCGCGGGGGGCCAGCGGGATGCCCTGGACCGGGCTGCCGCGCACCTCGGTGACGATGTCCTGCAGCGCGCGGGCCCCGGCCGGCGGCGGCAACTGCGCGAGCAGACCCAGCAGGCGGGTGCGGCGGCCGGGGGTCAGCGCCCGGCCCGCGGTGGCCCCGATCTCGGCGTGCGCGTCGGTCCAGGTGACCTCGTTGTCCGGCACGAAACGGTAGTGGTCGGCGTGGTGCAGGTCATGGGCGGTCATCACCCGGTGGTAGAGGTCGTCCTGCGGGGCCTTGGCCACCGGCAGCCGCCGTAACTGCTGGATGCCGACGGCGAGGCCGCCGTCCTGGCCGCGGCGGCGCGACTTGAGCACTCCTATGACCTCGCCGCGCACCAGGTCCACCACGGGACCGCCGGACACCCCGTAGGGCATCTCGTCGCCGTTGCCCAGCCGCAGTATCCCGCCGCTGCCCGCGCCGAGCTGGCCGCTGATGGTGCAGCGGCCGTTGTACTCGTAGACCTCGCCCGAGCCCGGGCCCGCGTCCAGCGGGGTCCAGCCGAAGAAGGCGACCTGGTTGGTGGTGTAGCTCTTGGCCGTGCGCTCGGTGATCCACACGCACGGGTGCTCGACGTGGTCGAGCAGCCGGACCAGGGCCAGGTCGGGCGCGGGCCAGCGGGCGGTGTCCCGGCCGGGGCCCGCGTCGGGCTCGGCCCACTCCACGACGCCGCTGAGCACCTCGTCGCCGTACCCGACCGACACTCTGCGGGCCGCCCCCACGGACTCCTCCTGTCCGGTCAGCGCGACGTGGGCGCAGGTGAGCACCCAGTTGGGAGCGATGAAGAAACCGCTGCCGCGAAAAGGACTACCCGGTTCGGGGCCATGGATGCGCACGGTCGCCGCGCTCACCAGGGGCACCAGGATCTCGGCGGGGTCCACCGGCTCTTCCGGCCCGGCCGGGATCGTCATCGCGCGCCCCCCGGTCCCGGCGGTCGCCCGCTCGCCGCCCTCCGTACGCCCCTCATGTCCCCCCACCGGCCCCCGTCGTCTCCGAAGGCTATCCGCCCGCCCCCGGCCCGCGCGAGGGCCCGGCGGACCTGCCTATCCTTGCGGTGCAGTCGCCGACCGGTCCCGCCGGCGTCTGTGAGCTGTTGTTTCCCGTACCCCCAACGTCCAACCGTCCCCCGACCGTTCCGGAGCAGATCGTGTACTTCACCGACCGCGGCATCGAGGAGCTCGCCGACAGGCGCGGCGAGGAGGAGGTCACCTTCGAGTGGCTGTCCGACCGGCTGCGCGAGTTCGTCGACCTGAACCCCGAGTTCGAGATCCCGGTAGAGCGGCTGGCCACCTGGCTGGCCCGGCTGGACGACGAGGACGACGTGGACGACGAGGCGTAGCCCGCGCCCTGGGGCGCCCGCCCTGCCCGCTGCCGCTTGACTTCCGCGGCACGCGATATATCGTGTCTATCGGGAAGACGCGATATGTTGCGTTGGCCGAGCGCCCGGAGGGGAACGATGAGCACGTCGGAGCGGACCGTCACCGGACCGGGCAGGTTCGTCTTCGACGAGCCCGTGGACACGGTCAACGTCAGGCTGGTCAACGGTGAGGTCCACGTGGTGGGCACCGACGGCGGCCCGGCCCGGGTGGAGGTGACCGAGATCGGCGGTCCGCCGCTGAAGGTGCGGCTGACCGGCCGGACCCTCACCGTCGCCTACGACGACGTGCCCTGGAAGGGCTTCCTGAAGTGGGTGGCGCTCACCGCCCGGCAGCGGCACGCGGTGGTCTCGCTGGCGGTGCCGCAGCGCACCGAGGTCGAGGTCGGCGTGGTCGGCGCGGGCGCGGTGATCTCCGGCATCTCGGGGCCGACCCGGGTGCAGGGGGTCAGCGGCGACACCACGCTGGTGGGCCTTTCGGGACCGGTGCGGGCCAACACGGTCGGCGGCAGCGTCGAGGCGCAGGCCCTGTCCGGCGACCTCGCGTTCGGCACCGTCTCGGGCGACCTCACCGTCGTCGAGGGCAGCGGCTCGGAGGTCAGGGCCGACTCGGTCAGCGGCAGCATGGTGCTGGACCTGGACCCCGGGGCGGGCGCCGACGTACGGCTGACCACCGTCTCCGGCGACATCGCCATCCGCATCCCCGAGCCCGGCAACGCGGAGGTGGACGCGAGCACCACGAGCGGCAACGCCTCCTGCGACTTCGGCGAGCTGCGGGTCACCGGCCAGTGGGGCGCCAAGCACATCGCCGGGCGGATCGGCGCGGGCGGGGCCCGGCTGAAGGCGAGCACCGTCTCGGGCGCCATCGCGCTGCTGCGCCGGCCGCCCCTGGACGACGCGGACGCCCCGCCACCGGTCCCGGAGGATTCCGCCGCGCCCTCCTTCCGCAAGGACGTGTGACATGGCCCCCGTCTTCGGCCACGGCCGGCTCCGGCTGTACCTGCTCAAGCTGCTGGACGAGTCGCCGCGCCACGGCTACGAGGTGATCAGGCTGCTGGAGGAGCGGTTCCAGGGGCTCTACGCGCCCTCGGCGGGCACCGTCTACCCGCGGCTTGCCAAGCTGGAGAAGGAGGGCCTGGTCACCCACTCCACCGAGGGCGGCCGCAAGGTGTACTCCCTCACCGACGCGGGCCGGGCCGAACTGCGTTCCCGGGCCGACGAGATGGCTGGCCTGGAGGCCGAGATCCGCGAGTCGGTCTCCGCCCTGGCCGCCGAGATCCGCGAGGACGTACGGGGGGCGGCGGGCGACCTGCGCCAGGAGGTCAAGGCGGCCGCCCAGCGGACCCAGGCCTCGGACACCGGCGGCGGGACGTCCGAGCGGGCGGCCAGGCGCGCCTGGAAGGAGCAGGCCCGGCAGGCCAAGGAGGAGGCCCGCGAGGCGCGCCAGCAGGCCAAGGCCGCGCGCGAGGCGATGGACAGCACGCGCGACGAGGTGCAGCGGATCGCCCAGCAGGTGCAGCGGCAGGTGCAGGAGTACGCGCGGGCGGGCGACTGGCAGACCGGGCTGCGCGAGGGGCTGGCCGAACTCAGCCGCGAACTGGGCCGGTTCGGCATGGGGCCGGGCGCCGGGGCCGGCATGGGCGCGGGCACGAGCACCGGCATGGGCGCCGGCTCAAGCACCGGCACCGGCGGCAAGTGGGGGCCGCCCTGGGGCTACGCCCCCGCCCCGCCGCAGCCCGCCGAGGACGACACGCCCCCCTCGGCCGACCCCCTGCGCGACCTCGAACGCCTCCTGGACCGCTTCCGCGACGACGTCCGTGACGCGGCCCGCGACCACGGCGTCGACGACGCCCGGCTGCGCGAGGCCCGCCACCACATCAAGGCCGCGACGGCCCACATCATCGCCGCCCTCCGCTCAGGCGGCGAACCGGCGCCGTGAACCGCGCCCGCCAACCGGTCAGGCGGTGAGCACGATCTTCCCGAACACCTCGCCCCGCTCCAGTCGTTCGAAGCCCTCACGGGCCCGGTCCAGCGGCAGTACGGAGTCGATCACCGGGCGCACCCCGGTCAGCGCGCAGAAGGACAGCAGTTCCCGCAGCTCGTCCTTGGTGCCCATGGTGGAGCCGACGATCCGCATCTCCAGGAAGAAGATCCGGTTCAGCTCCATGGACTTCGGGTTGAGCCCGCTGGTCGCGCCGGAGGTGACGAGGGTGCCGCCGGGCCGCAGCGACCTGACGGAGTGGGACCAGGTGGCCGCCCCCACGGTCTCGATGACCGCGTCGACCCGCTCGGGCAGCCGCGCGCCGGCCTCGTGCACCGCGTGCGCCCCCAGCTCCAGCGCGCGTTCCCGCTTGGCCGCGTCCCTGCTGGTCGCGTGGACCCGCAGGCCCGCCGCCCGGGCCAGCACGATGGCCGCGGTCGCCACCCCGCCGCCGGCGCCCTGCACGAGCACCGAGTCCCCCGGCCGCACCCCGGCGTTGGTGAACAGCATCCGGTAGGCGGTCAGCCACGCGGTCGGCATGCAGGCCGCCTCCTCGAAGGACAGCTCCGCCGGCTTGGGCAGCACGTTCCAGACCGGCACGCTCACCCGCTCGGCGAAGGTGCCCTGGTAGTGCTCGGTGAGCAGCGACCTGCGCTCGCCCGGCCCGACGCCGTGGCCGGTCTGCCCGATGACGGAGTGCAGCACGACCTCGTTGCCGTCCTCGTCGATCCCGGCGGCGTCGCAGCCCAGGATCATCGGCAGCTTGTCCGCGGGCAGGCCGACGCCCCGCAGCGACCACAGGTCGTGGTGGTTGAGCGAGGCGGCCTTGACGGTGACCGTCGTCCACCCCTCGCGCGAGTCCGGCTCGGGACGCTCCCCGAGCTCCAGGCCGCTCAGCGGCCGATCGGGATCGATGCGCGCGGCATACACGGCAAACATGGGGGTGACTCTATGAGCCCTACCCGCGAGTAGGGAACCGCCCCGCGGTGTGACACGCGCCGCGGGGCGGAACCGGTGCGGAACCGGTGAAGACAGCCGGCCGTCCGGTCAGGACTGCTTGGTCTCCCAGAAGATCTTGTCGATCTCGGCGATCAGCTCCAGCGCCTTCTGGCCGGTCGCCGGGTCGTTCGACGCCTTGGCCGCGCTGAGCGCCTTGAGGGTGTCGTTCACCAGCTGGTGGAGCTGGGGGTACTTCTCGAAGTGCGGCGGCTTGAAGTAGTCGCTCCACAGCACCGAGACGTGGTGCTTGGCCAGCTCGGCGCGCTGCTCCTTGATGACCAGGGCCCGCGTACGGAAGTCCGGGTCCTCGTTCGCCTGGTACTTCTCCTGAACCGCCTTGACCGACTCGGCCTCGATGCGGGCCTGGGCCGGGTCGTAGACGCCGCAGGGCAGATCGCAGTGCGCGCTGACCTTGGTTTTGGGCGTGAACAGGCGAGTGAACATCAGCCGTCCTTCCTCGTGATCGTCTTCCAGGTGGGACATTACTCCCTGGACGAGTCGTTTTCTCGGGTGCCCCAGGTGGCTTGGGCCAAAAGTCTGGTGACACCCTGGGGCTGGTGGAGGATCGAGCCAGGAGGCGCGAGGATGCGTGAGCAGGGGGCCCGGCTGTCGTGGGAGCTGGTCGAAGTCACTGGTCCGTCGATGGCACCCACGCTGCTGCACGGGGACTGGCTGCTGATCCAGCGGGTCAGCAGCGGTTCCGAGCTGGTGCGCGAGGGGGACGTGGTGGTGCTGCGGCACCCGCTCCAGCAGGATCTGCTGATCGTCAAGCGCGCGGTGGAGCGGCGTGAGGGCGGCTGGTGGGTGCTGGGGGACAACGCCTTCGTGGAGAACGACAGCCGCGACTTCGGCACGGTGCCCGACGACCTGGTGCTGGCCAGGGCCAGGGCGCGGTTCAGGCCGCCGCGCGAGCTTCAGCGCTCGGTGGCGGGCGTGGCCTCCTGGGCGGCCTCCTGCGTGCGGCCGCTGCGCCCGGACCGCTCGTTCTCCAGGCGTTTGCGGGCCCGGTAGGCGGCGACGTTCGCCCGGGTGGCGCACCGGTCGGAGCAGTACCGGCGGGACCGGTTGGTCGAGGTGTCGACGTAGGCGTTGCGGCACGGGGACGCCTCGCAGACGCCCAGCCGGTCGACCCCGAGGGTGGTGAGCTGGACGGCCAGGCCCATGCACGCGGTGGCCGAGTAGCTCGCGGTGGCGTTCGCCGCCTGCTCGGCCAGGTGCAGGTGCCAGGCGGGCCGGCCGGCGGCGTCGAGGTGGTCGTGCCCGGAGATCTGCGGGCTGACCGGGAACTCCAGCAGCAGCGCGTTGAGCAGGTCCACCGCCCGCACCTCGTCGCCCTCGTCCGCGGATTCGAACACCCCGCGCAGACGGGTGCGCACCGCGCGCAGCCGCGCCACGTCGGCGTCCACCACCCGCCCGGCGGCGTGCGACTCCCCGAACAGCTCACGCACCGCCTCCACCGAGGTCAGCGCGTCCGTGCCGCGCTCGGGCTCCTCGGTGTTGACCAGGCGGACCGCGTAGTCCGCGTACAAAGACAGTTCCACGTGTGGTCCTTAACTGCGGGGGGCACGGGCCCCATTCCCCGTGGCACGGCCCGTGCTCCCCTTGAAGCGTGACAGGCTGTCACAGTACCTTCGATAGGAAGGCCTTCGTGCGGTTGTGCCGCGGATTGACGAGTACGTCCCTGGGATGACCGGCCTCGACCACCACGCCGTCGTCCATGAAGACCAGCGCGTCGCCCACCTCGCGGGCGAAGCCCATCTCGTGCGTCACCACGATCATCGTCATGCCGTCCTCGGCCAGGCCGCGCATGACGTCCAGCACGTCGCCCACCAGCTCCGGGTCGAGCGCGGAGGTCGGCTCGTCGAAGAGCATCAGCTTGGGCTCCATGGCCAGGGCGCGGGCGATGGCCACCCGCTGCTGCTGGCCGCCGGACAGCTGCGACGGGTAGTTCCCGGCCTTGTCGGCCAGGCCCACCCGGTCCAGCAGCTTGGCCGCCCGCTCCCGGGCGACCGCCTTGGCCTCCCGTTTGACCTGGACCGGGCCCTCCATCACGTTCTCCAGGGCGGTCATGTGCGGGAAGAGGTTGAACCGCTGGAAGACCATGCCGATGTCCCGCCGTTTGGCGGCGACCTCGCGGTCCTTCAGCTCGTACAGCCGGTCGCCGCGCTGCCGGTAGCCGACCAGCTCGCCGTCGACCCACAGCCGGCCGGCGTTGATCTGCTCCAGGTGGTTGATGCACCGCAGGAAGGTGGACTTGCCCGAACCGGACGGCCCGATCAGGCAGAACACCTCGCGCGGGGCGACCTCCAGGTCGATGCCCTTGAGGATGTGCGCGGCACCGAAGGACTTGTGCACGGCCTCCGACTTCACCATCGGCCGGCTGCTGTTGCTGCTCATGATCAGGCCACCTTCGGTCGGCGCAGGGTGGTCAGGTTCGCCTTGACCTTCTGCCAGGGGGTGGGCGGCAGCGACCGCAGCGAGCCGCGGGCGAAGCGGCGTTCCACGTAGTACTGCGCGACGCTGAACACGCTGGTGATCGCGAGGTACCAGATGCAGGCGACGAAGTACATCTCCATGACCGCGGTCGACTCGCTGCCGATGTTCGACGCGGCGCGCAGCAGTTCGGTGTACTGCACGACCGACACCAGCGAGGAGGTCTTCAGCATGTTGATGAACTCGTTGCCGGTGGGCGGCACGATCAGCCGCATGGCCTGCGGCATGACGATCCGCCGCATGGTGCGCGCGCCCGTCATGCCCAGCGCGTGGGCCGCCTCGGTCTGGCCGACGTCGACCGACTGGACGCCGGCCCGGACGATCTCGGCCATGTACGCGCCCTCGTTGAGGCCGAGGCCCAGGAGCGCGGCGACGAAGGGGGTCATGATCGCGACGGTGTCGTTCTTGTAGAACGGCATCAGGTTGATCACGGGGAAGATCAACGAGAGGTTGAACCACATCAGCAGCTGCACGTACACCGGCGTGCCGCGGAAGAACCAGATGTAGAGCCAGGACACCGCGCTGGTCACCGGGTTCTTGGACAGGCGCATGACGGCCAGCAGCAGACCGAGCACCACGCCCATCGCCATGGCGCACACCGAGATGAGGACGGTGTGCCAGGCGCCCTGGACGATGGTCCGGTCGAACAGCTTGTCCCCGACCGTCCCCCACAGGATGTCGCCCTGCGAGAAGGCGTAGCCCAGCGCGCCCAGCAGCGCCACCACGACCACCGCGCTGACCCAGCGGCCGTAGTGCCGCACCGGGATGGCGCGGATGGCCTCGTACGGGAGGGCGGGGGCCGCCGGGGTGTCCGTGGTCGCCGGGTTCTCCGGGGTCACCGGGGTTTCCGCGGCCGGGGAGCCGGCCGAGGGAGTGCCGGCCGGCTCCTTCTCGAAGTTCTCCGTCACGTCAGGAGCCGCCGTTGATCTTGGCCGTGGTGATGGCGCCGACGGTCGCGTTCCACTTCTGCAGCACCTTGGAGTAGGTGCCGTCCGCGATGATCGCCTGCATGGCCTGCTGGAGGGCGTCGCGCAGCTGGGTGTTGCTCTTGTCCACGGCGATGCCGAACGGGCCCGCGTCGGCCGGGGAGCCGGCCACCTCGAAGGCGCCGCCCGACTTCTGGGCGATGTAGGCGGCCACGGGGGTGTCGTTCAGGTCGGCGACCGCGCCGCCGGCCTTGACCCGGGTCTGCGCCTCGGTGTCGGTGTCGAAGGACTCGATGGTCAGGCCCTTGCTGCCGCAGGCGGTCTTCTGCTGCTTGAACGCGGTCTCGTAGATCGTGCCGCGCTGCACCGCCACGGTCTGGCCGCACAGGTCGGCCAACGTCTTGACGCCCTTCGGGTTGCCCTTCTTGACCAGCAGTGAGGAGCCCGACATGTAGTAGTCGACGAAGTCGACGCCCTTGCCGACCTTCTTGCCCTTGTCGTCCAGGCCCTGCTGGCGTGCCTTGGTGTCGCTCATGGCGGACATCGCGATGTCCGCGCGGCCGGTGTAGAGCGACGTGATCAGGCCGTCGAACTGGCCGTTGGTGAACTCGAACTTCACGCCGAGCTGCTTGGACAGCGCGTCGGCGATGTCCGGGTCGATACCGACGATCTTGCCGTTCTCGGTCTGCTCCATGGGAGCGTACGAGGCGTCGGTGCCGACCTTGATCACCTTCGAGTCCTGGTACTTCTGCGGGAGCTTGGAGAACAGCGGCGCGGTGCCGCCGTTGCCGGAGCCGGAACCCGTACTCGGCGAGGAGGAGGAACCACTGCTGGAGGAGTCGTCCTTCTTGGTCTGGTCGCCGCACCCGGTGAGCACCAGAGTGCCGGCGACCGCGATGGCGGCGACCGCGGTGAGACGGGTGAAGGCGGCCGGGCGCCTGGTGGTACGAGCGGTCATCGCTGCTTCCTCCTGGGAGGTGAGGGTCGTCGTGCGGGGGCCGTACGCACACGCCATCGAGTGCCGCCACCCTGTGTGATCTGTGCATCTTGCCATCCGGACAGCACCAGGCAGGGTCGCCGTTGTGTCAAAATCGGATAACGGGCGATCCCCGGGCACCCACCGGACCGGCGTACCACGGCCGGGTCGCGGCGGGTCCGTGCCCCGTTATCCCACTCGTCCGCGGAAACGTCTTTCCGGCGGAACGAGTCCTCACCCCTCATCCGGGGCCCTCGGCGTGCTGTGCGGCGCGCCCGGCGTCTGCCGCCACCATGCTCACTCTCATCCGACGGCACCGGCGCCGAGCCCACACTTCTCCCCTCCGCGGGAGGAGTATTTCCCTCACCATTTACGACAAAGGGGTCATTGTGGCAGCGGAAATCATCAATCCCTCGACAACCCTCGAAACGGGTACCCGGTCCGGGACCGGGACCGAGGCCGACACCGCGGGTCAGCAGGAGGGCGACCATACCGGTAATACCGGCAATACCGGCACCACCGCCCTTACCGGCGGGACCGCGCATCCGGCCACGAATCCGACCGGGAATCCGGCCGCGGGTGCGGGCGGTGACGCGGTGCGGGGTCCGGCGCTCGACGGCTTCCCGGTCGATCCGGTGTTCGCCCTGCACCGCGGCGGCAAGATGGAAGTTGCCGCCACCGTTCCGGTGCGCGACGCGGACGACCTGTCGCTGGCGTACACCCCCGGGGTCGCCGAGGTGTGCACGGCGATCGCGGAGCAGCCGGAGCTGGTGCACGACTACACCTGGACCTCCAACCTGGTGGCCGTGGTCACCGACGGCACGGCGGTGCTGGGCCTGGGCGACATCGGCCCGCGCGCCTCACTGCCCGTCATGGAGGGCAAGGCGATCCTGTTCAAGCAGTTCGGCGGCGTGGACGCCGTGCCGGTCGCGCTGGACTGCACGGACGTCGACGAGATCGTGGAGACCGTGGTGCGGCTCGCGCCGTCCTTCGGCGGGGTGAACCTGGAGGACATCTCGGCGCCGCGCTGCTTCGAGATCGAGAAGCGGCTCAAGGAGCGGCTGGACATCCCGGTCTTCCACGACGACCAGCACGGCACCGCGGTGGTGACGCTCGCGGCGCTGCGCAACGCCTGCGCGCTGACCGGGCGGTCGCTGGGCGATCTGCGGGCGGTCATCTCGGGCGCGGGCGCGGCGGGGGTCGCCATCGCCAGGATCCTCGTGGAGGCGGGCATCGGCGACGTCGCCGTCACCGACCGCAAGGGCGTGGTGCACGGGAGCCGGGAGGACCTCAACCCGGTCAAGCGGGATCTGGCCGCGTACACGAACACCGCCGGGCTGGCCGGCTCGCTGGAGTCCGCGCTGGCCGGGGCCGACGTGTTCATCGGGGTCTCCGGCGGGACCGTGCCGGAGCAGGCGGTCGCGGCAATGGCGCCGGGATCGTTCGTGTTCGCGATGGCCAACCCGACGCCCGAGGTGCACCCCGACGTCGCGCGCAAGTACGCGGCCGTCGTCGCCACCGGGCGCTCGGACTTCCCCAACCAGATCAACAACGTGCTCGCCTTCCCCGGCATCTTCGCCGGCGCGCTGCAGGTCAGGGCCTCGGCGATCACCGAGGGCATGAAGCTGGCGGCGGCCGGCGCGCTGGCCGCGGTGGTGGCCGGCGAGCTGTCCGCGGACAAGGTGATCCCCTCACCGTTCGACCCGCGCGTCGCCCCGGCGGTCACCGCGGCGGTCGCGGCGGCGGCCCGGGCCGAGGGCGTGGCGCGCCGCTGAGCCGGTCCGGTACGCGTACGGCTGCGGCGGGCGCCCGTGAGGCGGCCGCCGCCGCCGGGCGGTTCGGGTGACCCAGATCACATCCGCGGGATGTCACACACGGCCGCCGCACGCGCTCTTTGTCAGTGACCGGGTCCCGCCCGGGTCCCGAAGCGTCCCCGCCCGCCTGGTCCCCCGTACCGGCGGGCGGGGGCTTTTTCCGGCAGACTCCGCTGCATGAACACCGCAGCGGCCGCCGAACGCTTCGTCACCACGTGGGAGGCCGCCTGGGCCGCCCACGACGTGGACGCGATCCTCGCCCTCTACGCCGAGGACTGCGTCCACCGCTCGATGCCCTTCCGTCCCCCGCACGTCGGCCGCCGCGCCCTCGCGGCCTACCTGCGGTCCACCTTCGCGACCGAGCAGCCGCAGTCGGTCCGCTTCGGGCCGCCGCTGGTCGCCGGGGACGGGACGGCCGCCGCCGAGTACCTGGTCCACTCGCTCGAACCCGACGCCACCGGCGACCCCTGCCCCACGACGCTGGCCGGCTGCGTCTTCGTCCGCTTCACCCCCTCGGGCCTGGCCGCCGAGACCCACGACTACTGGCACACCGCCCCCGGCCGGGTCACCCCCGAGGGCCCCCTCTTCCTGACCGGCGGCGCCGGGAGGTGACGGGCGGTCAGCCGCATGGGCCCCCCGTACGGTTGGCAAAAAGTTCCACCAATTGAGCCTGACCGGTTGCTCACTGCCAGGCACTGTCGACAGGCTGCCGGGAGCCATGTCCGCATGCCCGAACGCACCGCGGCCGTACGCGCGGACGCGCGCGTGGGGCGGCGGCGCGGGGCCGTTCACGCGAGGAGCCCGGATGCACGGCAGCCACGACACGGATCGGGACGGAAGACGGCCGACGGGAAGGAGACGGCGGGGCCTGGTCCTGGGAGCCGCCGCGGCCCTGCTGGCCGGTACGGCGGCCGGCGCGGCCGGCGGCGGCCCGGCGCAGGCGGTGGACCCGGGGAGCACCCGGCAGGCCGAGTTCGCGGCGGCGGCACAGGAGTTCAAGGTGCCGCAGAGCGTGCTGGAGGCGGTGTCGTACTACGAGACCCGCTGGGAGGCGCACGCCGGGCAGGAGAACGCGGAGGCCGGCTACGGCCCGATGAACCTGACCGACCTGACCGCCGCCGACCTGGACGCCGACGGCCTGTCCGCCACGCTCTCCCCCCGCTACCCCGACCTGCTCGCGGCGCCCGCCGAGCACACCGCGGCCGCCGCGGCCGCGCTGCTGGGCACGGACACCGCGACCGTGCGGGGCGACGAGGCGCAGAACATCCGCGGCGGCGCCGCCCTGCTGGCCCACTACGCCAGGAGCTACGGCCACGGAGCGCTGCCGCGTACGGTCGACGGCTGGTACGCGGCCGCCGCCCGCTACTCGCAGCCCACCGAGGCCAAGGTCGCCCAGGCCTTCGCCGACGGCGTGTGGGACGCCATGCGCGCCGGCGCGACCCGTACCACCCAGGACGGCCAGCTCGTCACGCTCGCGCCCGACCCGCGCCTCCACCCCGACCGCGGCGACGTCCGCGAGCTGGGCCTGAAGGACGTCACCCCGCCCGTGAGCGACGAGAAGCCGGAGTGCCCGGCCGGCCTGGACTGCGACGTCATACCGGGCGCGTACACCCTGCTGGACCCCGGCGACCAGACGGACTACGGCAGCCACGACCTCGCCGACCGCCCGCACGACCTGCAGGTCCGCTACATCACGCTGCACACCACCGACGAGACCTACGACGGCACGCTCGACCTGTTCCGCGACCCGACCTACTTCGCGGGCGCCCACTACGTCGTGCGCTCCTCCGACGGCCACGTCACGCAGATGATCCCGACCAAGGACATCGCCTGGGACAGCGGCAACCGCTCCTTCTACCAGCACTCCGTCGCCATCGAGCAGGAGGCGTGGGCCACCCACGGCGCCACCTGGTTCAGCGAGAACCTCTACCGCTCGACCGCGCGACTGGTGCGGTACCTGGCCGCGAGGTACGACGTCCCGCTGGACCGCGCCCACATCCTCGGCCACGACAACGTGCCGGGCACCAGCGAGGGCGGCGTCGCCACCCAGCACTGGGACCCCGGCCCCGGCTGGGACTGGGAGCACTTCTTCGACCTGCTCGGCGCCCCCATCCGGGCCACCGCCCCGGCCGGCAGCGACGTGGTGGCGATCAAGCCGGGCTTCGCCCGCAACAGGCGGACCACCACGTACTGCGACGACGTGCAGGGCTACAAGCGGTTCCCCGGCCCGTACCGCAGCTTCGACTGCCCGGTGACCTCCGCCGACGCGCCGAGCAGCTTCGTGCCCCTTTACACCGCGCCCAGCACCACCGCGCCGCTGCTGTCCGACCCGTACCTGCACAAGGACGGCTCGCCGGGCACGAACGCGATGAACGACTGGGGCGACAAGGCGCCGACCGGTGAGCAGTACGTGGTCGCCGACCGGCGGCCGGGCTGGACGGCCATCTGGTTCGGCGGCCAGGAGGCCTGGTTCCAGGACTCGGCCGCCCGTCCCGCGACCGTGCCGCAGAAGGCCGAGCGGATCGTGCCCAAGCCGGGCCTGGCCTCCGTCCCGGTGTACACCACGGCCTACCCGGAGGCGTCCGTGTACCCGCCGGACTTCGTGGCCTTCGAGGGCGGCAAGGCCCCGCGCCCGCAGGTCGCCCGCGCCAAGTACACGATCCCGGCCGGCCAGTCGTACGTGGCCGCCGGCCCCGCGGTGAACACCGACTCGTACTTCGCGATCAACTACGACGGCTCGGCGCCCTACGACCAGCACGACTTCGTCGGGCAGACCAAGGTGTACGAGATCGTCTACAACCACCGCATGGCGTTCGTGAACGCCGCCGACGTGGACCTCGTGCCGTAGACCGACCGGTCCGTCCACGGTGGTCGCGGACAGCGGTGAGGGCCTTCCGGGTCCGGTGCGGACGCGACGTCCACACCGGCCGGAAGGCCCTCATGCGTTGCGACCACGGCTGTACCACGCTCCCCGGGGCCGCACGTTCCGGACCGAGTTCCTGTGGCGTGAATCACTTCCGCGGGACCGGAGGGCACGTCCGGACAGTCCAAGAGTGTGGAGATGAGTACGCGGGCCCGATTGCGGGCCGGGGATCCGGAAGCTTTCGGGTCACTCTATGACCAGCACGCGAAGGCGGTGTACGGCCACGCCTTCCGTCTGACGGGCAACTGGTCGGCAGCCGAGGACATAATGGCGCTGACCTTCCTCGAAGCGTGGCGCCTGCGTCAAAAGCTGGACGAGGACGGTGGATCGCTGCGGCCCTGGCTTCTGGGTATCGCGACGAATGCCGCACGCAACACCTTACGGGCGACCCGGCGGCACGAGGCGGCCCTGGCCAGAATTCCCCCCGCGGAAGCGGTGGAGGATTTCGCGGAGGAGCTGGCGGGCCGGCTCGACGACGCCGGGCAGTTGCACGCGGTCCACAGGTCACTGGCGGTGCTCCGGAAATCGGAGCGGGACGTCGTGGCTCTGTGCATCTGGTCCGGTCTGGACTACGCCGCCGCCGGACAGGCCCTCGGGATTCCGGCCACCACGGTGCGTTCCCGGCTGTCGCGCGCCCGCAAGAAACTTCGCAAACTCAGCGGAACACCCGGTGGGGACATCGGGAACCCGCTCGATCGTGGACAGACAGAACGCGGCAGTGATCATGCGGCGTCACGACCCCGGGAGAAGCGCCCATGAAGATTCCCTTGTCCGGACCGGATGCGGCCATGCGTGAGGAAATGGACCGGCTTCTGCCGCCCCCTCCCGGGCGGAACCTGTCCGCCGACCGGCACCAGGTCATCAGGGACTTCCTGACCGACGAGGCACGGCGAACCGGCGCGGCGACGTGGCGTCCCGACGGAGCGAGGCCGGGAAGGACCTTCAGCGGCGCCGTGGCCTCGGCGTTCCGGCCGAAGGCACCAGGATCCGTACGGCCGCGTATGAGCCGCACCGCGCTGGTCGCGGCGACCGCGGCCGCCGTCGTGGCCGGCACGGTACTGGCTCTGCCCGGGACGTCCGGCACCGGCGGCACCGGTACCGGTACCGGGCCGCACAGGATCGCGGCGATGACGGTTGCGCAGGTCCTCGACGCCGCGGCCCGGAACTCGGCGAAGCAACCGGACAAGAAGCTCGGGCCGCACCAATGGTTCTACATGGACCGGATCCTGTGCATGCCGAGCGGCTGCGTCCACACGCCTGCCTGGAACAGCTACAGCGGTTCCGCGAGCGAGGCCGCCCAGGCACGGGAGACGCTCAAGGCCCTGAACGAACTCCCCACCGACCCTCACGAACTCCTCGACCGTATCGTCGCCGACCCGGCCTTCAAAAGGTTCTCGGCCTCGGGGCCCGTGCACGAGGACATCTCCACGGTGCGGCTCAGCAGGATCCTCGGCGTCCTGCAGAACGTGCCGGGAATTCCCCACCGGATCGAGGCCGCGCTCTTTCACGCCCTCGCGCTGATCCCGGACGTCCATCTGGTCGGCCATCCCATGCGAGACGCGGCCGGCCGGCCGGTGCTGGCCATCGAATACAACCTCGCCTCCCCGCCGGCCCGCAGGTATCTCTTCCTGGACGCGACCACGTTCGCCTACCGCGGCTGGCGCACGGAGTGGTTGAAACAAAAAGGCCGATTCTGGTCCTTCGCGATCCTCGGGACCAGCGTCGTCGACCACGAGGGCCAGACACCCGGTGGTCCGGCTCCGGACCATTCGGGACTTCCCCGCACGTCCTCCGGCGCACGGTGACCGCCGCCATTCGGACCGCCACCGGACCGCCACCGGACCGGCACCGGCACGCATGCGGCCGTGTCGACCGCGCACGCCGCCGGAGCCGTGACTGATGCCGGGCGCCTCGCCGCACCGACCGGCCCGGCCACGGGCTCGGGTGCGGCGTGCGAAGGCGCCCGCCGCCGCTACTTGGCGCGGTCGCCCTCCAGCGCCTGGTGCGTGAGGCGCAGCGCACGGCTCGACCTGTCGTACGTGCGCTGCGCCACGCAGACGAACAGGCAGTCCACCACGACGAGCTGGCTGATCCGGCTCGCCATCGCGCCGGGCCGGAACGTCGTCTCCCGGCCCGCCGACACCAGCACGAAGTCGGCGAGCCGGGCCGCGGTGGACAGCGGGTGGTTGGTGATCACCACGGTGGTCGCGCCCTGCGCGGACGCCCGGCGCAGCGGCTCCAGGACGTCCCGGCTCTCGCCCGAGTGCGACACGGCGAGGAAGACGTCCGCCTCGCCGAGCAGGACGGCACTGGTGAGCGCGGACTGCGAGTCGCCGTGCGCGTGGCACGGGCGGCCTATCCGCGCCAGCTTCTGCTGGAGGTCCTGCGCGACCAGCCCCGACGCGCCGACCCCGGCGATGTGGAGCTGCCCGCCACCGCACACAGCCGCCACCGCCCCCCGCAACTGGTCGGCGTCCAGCTGGGTGGCCGTCTCCAGCACCGCCTGCGACTCGGTGTGCACCAGCTTGGCGACGACCTCCTCGGCGGAGTCGTCCGGGGTGATCCCCGAGCTGAGCGTCGGCCTCCCGCCCTGCCGCGCCGCCGAGGCCGCCAGTGCCAGCCGCAGCTCCGGGTACCCGGCGAAGCCCAGCGCCCGCGCGGTGCGCACGATCGACGACTCGCTGGTGCCCGCCAGCGCGCTGAGCTCCGAGATCGTGCTCCGCGCCACCTGCGCGGGATCCTCCACGATCAGGGAGGCGATCCGGGCGGCCGCGGGCGTCAGCGAGGGCAGCAGTCCGCGTACGGTCGCGGTCAGCGCGTCGCCCGAGCCGCCCGCGTCACTGGCCGCAGTGACGCCCCGATGTGGGGAGCCGCCGCGCCCCGCCGTTTTTTCCTGCACGGCAGAAGAATGCCCGCTGAACCGCCCTCATGGGGCCCGGTGCGGCATTTTCCCCGGCGCGGACCCGCCGCAGGACTGTCACGCGCCCGGGGTGACACGTGGCGCGCTCGCGCCAGGCCCCCGGTCCTGCGCCCCGCTCCCCGCGCCCGCGCCCCGCGAGCGCACCCCGCACCCCGCACCCCGCACCCCGCACCATGGACGGCGTGACCGCAGAACCCGACCTGACCGCCGCCCTGCCCTCGCCCCTCCAGCCCGTCGCGGACGACCGGACGGCCGCGCGCGGGGTGACCCTCCTGCTCAAGCGCGACGACCTGGTCCATCCCCGGCTGGTCGGCAACAAGTTCCGCAAGCTGCGCCCGAACCTGGCCGAGGCGGCCGCGGCCGGCCACGACACCCTGCTGACGTTCGGCGGGGCGTACTCCAACCACCTGCGCGCCACCGCCGCCGCCGGCCGCCTGTGCGGCATGCGCACGATCGGCGTGGTCCGCGGCGAGGAACTGGCCGGCCGGCCGCTCAACGACTCGCTGGCCCGGGCCGCGGCCGACGGCATGGTGCTGGAGTTCGTGGACCGCGCCACGTACCGCCGCAAGACCGAGCCGGAGGTGCTGGCGGCGCTGCTGGACCGGCACGGCCGGGCCTACGTGCTGCCGGAGGGCGGTTCGAACGCCCTGGCCGCGCGCGGCTGCGCGGAACTCGGCCGGGAGCTGCGGGACGCGGTGGACGTCGCCGCGGTGGCGTGCGGCACCGGCGGCACCCTGGCGGGGCTCGCGGCCGGGCTGGGTCCCGGGCGGCGGGCGATCGGCTTCCCGGTGCTGCGCGGCGGCGGGTTCCTCGCCGGCGACGTGCGCGCGCTGCAGACCGCCGCCTTCGGCGGGCCGTGCGGCCGCTGGCACCTCGACACGCGCTTCCACCACGGCGGCTACGCGCGCACCACCCCGGCCCTGGAGGAGTTCGCCGCCGACTTCACCGCCCGCCACGGCCTGCCCCTGGACCGCACCTACGTCGCCAAGATGCTGTACGGGGTCTTCGCGCTGGTACGCGAGGGCGCCTTCGCGCCGGGCACCCGGGTGGCCGCGGTGATCACCGGCTGAGCGGCCCGACCGGGGCGTGGACGCTCTTACGCGGCCCGGGACCTCCGGCCGTACCCTGGAAGGCATGATCCGCGCCGCGACGCCCGCCGACATCCCGGTCATCCACCGTCTCGTCCGTGAACTCGCCCGGTACGAGCGGGCGGTGGACGAGGCGCGGGCCACCGAGGAACAGCTCCACGACGCCCTGTTCGGCCCGGATCCCGCCGCATACGTCCTGATCGCCGAGAGCGAGGCGCCCGCCGGAAACGGCGACGGCGACGGCGACGGCGACGGCGACGGCGAAGCGGTCGGCTTCGCGCTGTGGTTCCGCAACTTCTCCACCTGGACCGGCACCCCCGGCCTGTACCTGGAGGACCTGTTCGTACGGCCGGAGGCGCGCGGCGCCGGGCACGGCAAGGCGCTGCTGGCCGCGCTGGCCGCGATCTGCGTGGACCGCGGCTGGTCCCGGTTCGAATGGTCCGTACTGGACTGGAACGAGAAGGCGCTCGGCGTGTACCGCTCGATCGGCGCCGTTCCCCAGGAGGAGTGGACCGTCCAGCGCCTGACCGGCCCGGCGCTGCACGCGCTGGCCGCCCAGGCGGGCAACCGGGTGACTTCTCATATGAATTGAGACCTCGAACCCCTACCCACGGTCCGTACTCGTACGCTTACCATGGGTGACAGACGAGGCGGCCGCCGTACTCCGCCCGGGCGACACCGGGGCGGGGATCGCGGTAGCGTCGCTGCGAACCAGAGCAATGACTGTGTGCCACTGTGGAGGTGAGGGTGTCCCAGATCGCAGGCGAGCCCGGGTCGAAGGACTTCGTCGAGGTCCGGTTGCCCGCTGCGGGGGCGTATCTGTCGGTGCTGCGTACGGCCACGGCCGGACTCGCGGCACGACTGGACTTCACCCTCGACGAGATCGAGGATCTGCGCATCGCGGTGGACGAGGCGTGCGCGATCCTCTTGCAGCAGGCGGTCCCAGGATCGGTGCTGAGCTGTGTGTTCCGCCTGGTGGGCGACTCGCTGTGGGTCACCGTGTCCGCCCCGACCACGGACGGCCGCGCCCCGGAGCGGGACACCTTCGCCTGGACGGTGCTGTCCGCCCTCGCCGGTGAGGTGGACTCCACAGTGGCCGAGGACCGGACGGTCAGCATCAGCCTGCACAAGAAGCGCGGCGCCGTCCCAGGACTGTCGTGAAGCCGTCAGACAGCCCCGGCATCCCGGCCGAGCACGAGACCCCCGCGGCGCGGGGCCGTGCTTCCGTGCCCGCCCAGCAGCCCGACCCCGCGGGGGCCGGGCCCGCGGGCCGGGGCCACGCGGCGGCCAGACCGCATCCGGAGCCCGGCACGCGCGCCCGCCGGGACCAGCACAGGGAAGTCTCACAAGCGGCGGAGCAGGCGGAGCAGGCGGACCCGATGGAGCAGCACGAGCACGTGGCGCAGACCGGCGGCGAAGCGGCCGGTGGGGCCGGTGGGGCCGGGCGGCCCGAGCACGAGGCGCCCGCCGACCGGCAGGCCGGTCCGTACGAGCCGCACGACCCGCACGACAGGTCGGGGGCCCGGGCACTGTTCATCGAGCTGAGCCGGCTGCCGGAGGGCTCGCCCGAGCGCGCCGAGCTGCGCAACCAGCTGGTCCGCATGCACCTGCCGCTGGTCGAGCACCTGGCCCGGCGGTTCCGCAACCGGGGCGAGCCGCTGGACGACCTCACCCAGGTCGCCACGATCGGGCTGATCAAGTCGGTCGACCGGTTCGACGTCGAGCGCGGGGTGGAGTTCTCCACGTACGCGACGCCGACCGTGGTCGGCGAGATCAAGCGGCACTTCCGGGACAAGGGCTGGGCGGTGCGGGTGCCGCGCCGCCTGCAGGAGCTGCGGCTGGCGCTGACCACCGCGACCGGCGAGCTGTCCCAGCGGCACGGCCGCGCGCCGACGGTGCACGAGCTGGCCGAGCACCTGAAGATCTCCGAGGAGGAGGTGCTGGAGGGGCTGGAGTCCGCCAACGCGTACAGCACGCTCTCCCTGGACGTCCCCGACACCGACGACGAGTCGCCGGCGGTCGCCGACACGCTCGGCTCGGAGGACGAGGCGCTGGAGGGCGTGGAGTACCGCGAGTCCCTCAAGCCGCTGCTGGAGCAGCTCCCGCCGCGCGAGAAGACGATTCTGCTGCTGCGCTTCTTCGGCAACATGACCCAGTCGCAGATCGCCCAGGAGGTCGGCATCTCCCAGATGCACGTCTCCCGCCTGCTGGCCCGCACCCTGGCCCAGCTGCGGGACAAGCTGCTGATCGACGAATAGCCGACGAGTAGCCGGACAGTGGCCCGGGAGAAGCCCGGGAGAAGCCGGGGAGCGGCCGGGCGGGCGGGTGTTACGAGGACGCCGTCCGCTTGATGCCGAGGGCGTCGGTGGCGGCGGGGTGGACCAGGAGCACGGCGGCGGTCAGCGCCAGCACGCCGAGCGCGATCCCGGCCGGGATGGCGGGGCCGCCGCTGCCCAGCATCGTCCAGGCCAGCGGCAGCGAGATGAGCTGCATGATCAGCGCGGGCCCGCGGCTCCAGCGGCGGGCCTTGCGCAGGCCGTACGCGGCGAACAGCGGGATCGCCGCGAACACCAGCAGCAGCAGACCGGCGGGCACCGCGTTGCTCCCGCCGGTGAAGCACGTCCCGATCCCCCAGGCCGCCACGGCGAGCCCCTCCACGGCCGCCACACCGGCGGCGAGCGTCAGCCGCAGCGTGGGCGTCCCGCCCGCCGTCCCCTCGGGCCCCTCGGCCGCGCCGCCGGCGGGCGACACGGGTTTCCCGGCCGACGCGGGCGACACAGCCGCGCGCCGCACGGCCGAAGCGGCCTTCCCGGCCCCGGCGGCCCCCGCGGCCTTCCCGGGCGCCCCGGCAGTGCCCGCGGCCCCGGCCGCCTCGCGCGCCGCGGCGTCCCCGGGGCGGCCGGCCGCGCCCTGCTTCTGCTTCTGCGCGGGCCGGGCCCCACCGGCCCGGGAGCGCTTGGACGAATTGCTCACAACGGCCAGCGTAGCCCGGGCCGAAACGCGCTGGGTACGCTGTCGACCATGCGTGCTCTCCTCGTGGTCAACCCTGCCGCCACCACCACAAGCGCCAGAGTCCGTGAGGTGATCGGCACCGCGCTGTCCAGCGATCTGAAACTGGACGTGGCGACCACCGAGTACCGGGGGCACGCCCGTGACCTGGCCCGCAGGGCCGCGGAGAGCGGCTCGGTGGAGCTCGTCGTCTCGCTCGGCGGCGACGGCACCGTCAACGAGATCGTCAACGGCCTGCTGCACCACGGCCCCGACCCGGACGCCCTGCCCAAGCTCGCGGTGGTGCCCGGCGGCTCCACCAACGTCTTCGCCCGCGCGCTGGGCCTGCCCAACGACGCCGTGGAGGCGACCGGGGCGCTGCTGGACGCGCTGCGGGCCGGCTCCACCCGTACCGTCGGCCTGGGGCTGGCCGGGGGCACGCGCGGCACCGAGGACGAGGGCGTGCCGGAGCGCTGGTTCACCTTCTGCGCGGGGCTGGGGTTCGACGCCGGGGTCATCGGACGGGTGGAGCAGCAAAGGGAGTTGGGCAAGCGCTCCACGCCCTCGCTGTACCTGCGGCAGGTCGCCCGCCAGTTCCTGGCCGACCCGCACCGCCGCAAGGGCACGATCACCCTGGAGCGGCCCGGCGAGGAGGCGGTCCAAGGGCTGGCGACGGCGATAATCTGCAACACCGCGCCGTGGACGTACATCGGCAACCGGCCGGTGTACGCCTCCCCCGCGGCGTCCTTCGACACCGCCCTCGACCTGCTGGGCGTCACCAAGATGTCCACGATGTCGGGCACGCGTTACGCCGCGCAATTGCTCCGTTCCACCCCGGAACGGGGCCCGCAGGGCAAGCATGCCCTCAGCCTGCACGATCTGACGGACTTCACCTTGCATTCGCAGGCGCCACTGCCCTTCCAGGTGGACGGTGACCACCTCGGGCTGCGTACGAGTGTGACCTTCACAGGCGTACGCCGTGCACTGCGTGTGATTGTGTAAGTCGAAGAGCCTAAAGTCCTTTTACTCGAACGTTTAGCCTGCCCTGCACCCCATGGAAGTACGGCTGTGATCGAGGCGACACCGAGGAATCCAAAAAAAAGTTCCTGAAGGGGTTGTATCTCCCGCCGAGGTTTGCGAGTCTCTAGGTGGCGATCGGGACGGGCCGGGTAGACGGCCCCCGTGAGAGCCCGAATCCTCCACTTCACACCCAGCGGGACCGCACCAGCCGTGAGGCTGGGTGGCGTCCCGTTCCCTGTGAAGGGATTCGTGAAAGCGTTCACATTCACAAGCTATGTGCTTGTCACACAAGGAGTTGGAGCAGCCATGGACTGGCGTCACCGCGCCGTTTGCCGCGAGGAAGACCCCGAGCTCTTCTTCCCCATCGGCAACACCGGTCCTGCGCTGCTGCAGATCGAGGAAGCCAAGGCCGTCTGCCGCCGCTGCCCCGTCATGGAGCAGTGCCTGCAGTGGGCGCTTGAGAGCGGCCAGGACGCCGGTGTCTGGGGTGGGCTCAGTGAGGACGAGCGCCGCGCGATGAAGCGTCGCGCCGCTCGCAACCGAGCCCGCAACGCAAGCGCCTGATTCCCTGGCATTCCCACCGAGCCGCAGCGCGCAGCACCTGCCACACGCGCAGCACATCGCGAGGAGCCCCGTACCAACGACGGTACGGGGCCCTTTGTTTTGCCGCCGGCTCGCCTCCGGCCGCTCGGACCCGGCGCCGACGGTCAACCGTGCTCGGCCGCTCGTCCCTCGCGGCCTGCGCGCGCTCTCCCTTTCGGCACCGGCGCGGCCTTTGGCTCCCCGGCTGTTTTTCCGCCGGCTCGCCTCCGGCCGCTCGGACCCGGCGCCGACGGTCGACCGTGCTCGACCGCTCGTCCCTCGCGGCCTGCGCGCGCTCTCCCTTTCGGCACCGGCGCGGCCTTTGGCTCCCCGGCTGCGGTCCCGGGGGGCCGGGGGGCGGTCACCGGGTTTCGAGGGGCACTTCCAGGACGACCTTCGTCCCGCCGCCGGGGGCCGGCACCATGTCGAAGCCGCCGCCGAGTTCGCCGACGACGAGGGTGCGGACGATCTGCAAGCCCAGGTTGCCCGCCTGCTGGGCGTCGAAGCCCTCGGGCAGGCCCCGCCCGTCGTCCTGGACGACGACCGTGATCAGCTCGCGCCCGCGGACCACGCCGACGTCGACCGAGCCCGACTCGCCCGGCCCGAAGCCGTGTTCGAGGGCGTTCTGCAGCAGTTCGGTGAGCACCATGGACAGCGGCGTGGCGATCTCTGCGGTCAGTATTCCGAACTTGCCGGTCCGCCGGGCGGCCACCCGGCCCGGCGAGATCTCGGCGACCATCGCCAGTACGCGGTCGGCGATCTCGTCGAACTCCACGCTCTCGTCCAGCGTCTGGGACAGCGTCTCGTGCACGATGGCGATCGAGCCCACCCGCCGCACCGCCTCCTCCAGCGCCTCGCGGGCCGGGGCGGCGTCCATCCGGCGGGCCTGCAGGCGCAGCAGGGCGGCCACCGTCTGGAGGTTGTTCTTCACCCGGTGGTGGATCTCCCGGATGGTGGCATCCTTGGTGATCAACTCCCGCTCACGGCGGCGCAGTTCCGTGACGTCCCGGAGCAGGACCAGCGAACCGGTGTGGGTGCCCTTGGGTTTCAGCGGGATGGCACGCAGTTGGATCACCCCGTCGCCGCCCTCCACCTCGAACTCCCGGGGCGCCCAGCCGCTGGCCAGCTTGACCAGCGCCTCGTCCACCGGGCCGCGGGCCGGGGCGAGTTCGGCGGTGGCCTTGCCCAGATGGAGCCCCACCAGGTCGGCAGCCAGGCCGAGGCGGTGGTAGGCCGACAGGGCGTTCGGGCTCGCGTACTGGACCATGCCCTCGGCGTCCAGCCGGATCAGCCCGTCCCCGGCCCGCGGCGAGGCGTCCATGTCCACCTGCTCGGCCGGGAACGGGAACGCCCCCGCGGCGATCATCTGCGCCAGGTCCGAGGCGCTCTGCAGGTAGGTGAGCTCCAGGCGGCTGGGGGTGCGTACGGTGAGCAGGTTGGTGTTGCGGGCGATCACGCCCAGCACGCGCCCGTCCCGCCGTACCGGAATGGACTCGACCCGCACCGGCACCTCCTCGCGCCACTCCGGGTCCCCCTCGCGCACGATCCGGCCCTCGTCCAGCGCCGCGTCCAGCAGCGGGCGCCGGCCGCGCGGCACCAGGTGGCCGACCATGTCGTCCTGGTACGAGGTCGGGCCGGTGTTGGGCCGCATCTGGGCGACCGAGACGTAGCGCGTCCCGTCCCGGGTCGGCACCCACAGCACCAGGTCGGCGAAGGAGAGGTCGGAGAGCAGTTGCCACTCCGAGACGAGCAGGTGCAGCCATTCGAGGTCGGAGTCGCCGAGGGCCGTGTGCTCGCGTACGAGGTCGTTCATGGAGGGCACGCTGCCGAGCGTACCGCCAGGGCCGCGCGGCCCGGGCGAGCGATCGGGCGGGGCGGCCGGGCCCGGGTCCGGCCGGCCGCCGGGCCGGGGTCCGCGCGGGCCGGGCCTGGTCCCGGCGCCGGCCCGCCCCGAGCCGCCGCCGGGCGGGCCACTCACGGTTCACAGGGAATTGGCCTACGATTCCCGGCGGGAGGCATGGACACGAGGCAATGGTCTAGTCCACAATTCCCGGGTAGGTCTTCCGCGCTTCCCGCACAGGAGCGCGGAACGAGGCAAGGCGTTCTCTGCCCTGACTACGCCGCTGCCTCCCGGTCGGCCGGACCGGCCCGCGGGGACCGCACACCCCGCGCGCCCACGGCCGACGGCAGCTCCGGGCTGCGGTGCCCTTGGGGTTGAGGGTCCCCATCCGGCACCGTGGCCCGAAGTGTTTCCGGCCCCCGCCGCCCCGAGGCCCCACCACCCGGCGGTCCACCGCCCCACCGTTCCGCGGCCCGGCCGCGGCCGAAGCGGCGCCCCGGCCCCGCGGCCCGCCGAAAGCCGGCGCAGGACACCCGCCGGGAGGCCGGCCCGCGACCCCGGCCGGACGCCGGCCGGGATTCCCGTCGAGAGTTCCGCCGAGAAGCCGGACGCGCCGGCCGGCCACCCCCGGAGCGGGTCGCCCGTCTGCTAGATTGGTCTATACCACATAGCGCCCGCACCCTCCCTCTCCAGAACGGCAGGCCCAGCGTGGAAGTTGTCATCGTCCCGGACGCCGCCGCGGGCGGCGAACTCGTCGCGGAGGCCATGGCCGCCCTCCTGCGCCGCAAACCCGACGCCCTGCTCGGCGTGGCCACGGGTTCCACCCCGCTGCCGGTCTACGAGGCGCTGGCGCGGAAGGTGCGCTCCGGGGAGGCCGACGCGAGCCGGGCCCGGGTCGCCCAGCTCGACGAGTACGTGGGCCTGCCCGCCGGGCACCCCGAGTCGTACCGCTCCGTCGTCCTGCGCGAGGTGGTCGAGCCGCTCGGCGTCTCCCCCGACTCCTTCATCGGCCCCGACGGCGCCGCCGACGACATAGTCGCGGCCTGCGCGGCCTACGACGCGGCCCTCGCGGCGGCCGGCGGCGTCGACCTGCAGCTGCTCGGCATCGGCACGGACGGGCACATCGGCTTCAACGAGCCCTGCTCGTCGCTGGCCTCCCGGACCCGGATCAAGACGCTCACCGAGCGGACCCGGATCGACAACGCCCGCTTCTTCGGCGGGGACATCGACCAGGTGCCGCGCCATGTGATCACGCAGGGCATCGGCACGATCCTGGAGGCGCGGCACCTGGTGCTGCTGGCCACGGGCGAGGGCAAGGCGGAGGCTGTCGCCCAGGCCGTCGAGGGGCCGGTGGCCGCGGTCGTCCCCGCCTCGGCGCTCCAGCTCCACCCGCACGCGACGGTGGTGGTGGACGAGGCGGCCGCCTCGAAGCTGAAGCTGGCGGCGTACTTCAGGGCGACGTACGCGGCGAAGCCGGACTGGCAGGGTTTGTGAGCCGCGGACCCCGGCTCCGCCCGGCCCCCTCACGCGCCGCGCGCGCGGGGCGGGCCGGAGGGGCCGGCCGCGGCGCCGGTGGCCGGTCCCGGCCCGCCTCGGCCCGTTCGAGCTGCTTGGTGATCCTGCGGTCGGCCCGGTGGCCCAGCGCCGGGACGAAGGTGAGGGCCAGTACGAGGGCCCCCAGGGCGGCGATGTCGAGGAGAACTGTCATGGGTCAAGCCTGCTCTTGGTGCTGACCGCCGCCCAGTGGCAGCACTGCCGTACTACCGCAACATCCTGCCACGTGGCATCGTGGACGCCATGCTGAGGAACGTGGTGACCGTGCTGCTGAACGGCGTGCATCCGTTCGAGCTCGGGGTGGTGTGCGAGATCTTCGGGCTGGACCGCGGGGACGAGGGCCTGCCGGTGTACGACTTCGCGGTGGTCTCGGCGGAGGGGCGCGAGCTGACCACGCACGCCGGTTTCCGCGTGCTCGTCGACCCGGACCTGGACAGGCTGGAGGACGCGGACATGATCGCGGTCCCCGCCGGTGACACCTACGTGGAGCGGGACTACCCGCCCGAGCTGCTCGCCGCGCTGCGCCGCGCGGTGGACCGGGGGGCCACGGTGCTGTCGGTCTGCTCGGGCGTCTTCGTCCTCGGCGCCGCGGGGCTGCTGGACGGGCGCCGCTGCACCGCGCACTGGCGGCACACCGAGGCGCTGTCCCGCCGCTACCCCGAAGCCCGGGTCGAGCCCGACGTCCTCTACGTGGACGACAGCGGGGTGATCACCTCGGCCGGTACGGCGTCCGGCATCGACGCCTGCCTCCACCTGGTGCGCAAGGAGCAGGGCAGCGCCGTGGCCAACGGGATCGCCCGCCGCATGGTGGTGCCGCCGCACCGCGAGGGCGGGCAGGCGCAGTACGTGGACCGGCCGCTGCCCCGCGCCAAGAGCGACACCGTGGCCGGCGTCCTGTCGTGGATGGAACGCCACCTCGACCGCGAGGTGACCGTCGAGGAACTCGCCGCCAGGGCCCACATGTCGCCGCGCACCTTCGCCCGGCGCTTCCAGCAGGAGACGGGCACGACGCCCTACCGGTGGCTCCTGGGCCAGCGGGTGCTGCTCGCCCGCGAACTGCTGGAGGCGACGGACGGGACGATCGACTCCATCGCGGTGCGCGCGGGGTTCGGCAACGCGGCGACCTTCCGCCACCACTTCGCCCGGTGGGTGGGCACGACCCCGCAGGCGTACCGCCGCGCCTTCCGCGACCCCGGGCGCGAGCTGAGCGCGTAAAGCTCCCGTCCGCCGTAAAGGAGGAGGGGCGCGGGGAACCCTCCCCGCGCCCCTCGTGGCCTACCCCGCGGGGCTGGGCTCGGGCAGTCCCGGCGCCACGCCAGGCTCGTCCGGCTTGGCCTGCGGCGTCTCCTCGGCCTCTGCGAGGTAGTCGGCGGGAGCCGTCTCGTCGGCGCCGGCCGGGACCTTCAGGAGGTTCAGGACGAGGGTGAGCACGATCACCACGCCGACGTTGAGGGCGAACGCGGTGAGGCCGATGTATCCCTTCTCGCCGATACCCGGAATGGTGTCGGCGTTGCCGCCGAAGTGATGCTGGGCCGGGCTGGCCTGGTCGTACGCCTTCCAGGTGCCGTAGGCCATGCCCGCGGCCCAGCCGGCCAGCAGCGCCCAGCGGTGGAACCAGCGGGTGAACAGGCCGCCGACGATGGCCGGGAAGGTCTGCAGTATCCAGATGCCGCCGAGCAGCTGGAAGTTGATGGCCACGGTCTTGTCCATGGCGAGGACGAAGACGAGTGCGCCGATCTTCACCACCAGGGAGACCAGCTTCGAGACCCGGGTCTCCTCCGCGGGGGTGGCGTCGGGCCGGAACAGGTCCTTGTAGATGTTGCGGGTGAAGAGGTTGGCGGACGCGATGGACATGATGGCCGCCGGTACGAGGGCGCCGATGGCGATGGCGGCGAAGGCCACGCCCGCGAACCACGAGGGGAACACGTTCTCGAACAGTTGCGGGATGGCGAGCTGCGCGTTGTAGCCCTTGACGCCCTTGCCGACGCCGTCGGCCAGCGCCATGAAGCCGAGCATGGCCAGCAGGCCGAGCATCAGCGAGTACAGCGGCAGGATGGTGGTGTTGCGGCGGATGGTGTTGCGGCTCTTGCTCGCCAGCACGCCGGTCACCGAGTGCGGGTACATGAACAGGGCCATCGCCGAGCCCATGGCGAGGGTGGCGTACGTCCACTGCGCCTTGGGCGCGGTCACCAGGGAGCCCTTGGGCTTGCCGGTCACCGGGTTCTTGACGGCGTAGGCGTCCTTGGCGTGGTGGAAGATGTCGTCGAAGCCGCCCAGCTTGTACGGGATGTAGATGACCGCCACGGCGATGACGATGTAGATCAGCGCGTCCTTGACGAAGGCGATCAGCGCCGGCGCCCGCAGGCCGGAGGAGTAGGTGTAGGCGGCGAGCACACCGAAGGCGATGAACAGCGGCAGGTCCTTGACGAACCAGTTGCCGGTGCCGCCGATGCCCATCACGTTCAGCACCGCCTGGATGCCGACGAGCTGAAGCGCGATGTACGGCATGGTGGCCACGATGCCGGTGATCGCCACGGCCACCGACAGGGTCTTGGAGCCGTAGCGGCCGCGGACGAAGTCGGACGGGGTCACGTACCCGTGCCGGTGCGACACCGACCACAGCCGGGGCAGGAACAGGAAGACCAGCGGGTAGGCGACGATCGTGTACGGGACCGCGAAGAAGCCGGCCGCGCCCGCGGAGTAGATGGCGGCGGGCACCGCGACGAAGGTGTACGCGGTGTAGAGGTCGCCGCCGAGCAGGAACCAGGTGATCCAGGTGCCGAAGCTGCGCCCGCCCAGACCCCACTCGTCGAGGTGGAGGGCGTCCTGCGCGCGGCGCCAGCGGGCGGCCATGAAGCCCATCACGGTGACGACGAGGAAGAGGAAGAGGCAGACGCCGAGGGCGACGCCGTTGACGTCGTTCTTCACCGGCCCGCTCCTTCCCCGTGTGCCCGCTGCGCCCGCTCCTCGGCCCGCACCAGGGCGTAGGCGGCGTAGGTCAGCGCGGCCGTGACCGGGACCCAGGCGATCTGGTACCAGTAGAAGAAGGGGATGCCGATGAACTGGGGCGTCGTCCGTGAGTAGGAGTTCACCCACAGCATGGCGACGAACGGAATGACGATGCAGATTCCGGCCACCACGCGCCGGGGGGTGACGACCGGCGGCCGCACCCCCCGCACCGACTGGACCGGTTCTCCCGACCGGACCGGCTGATCTTCGGACAAAGCAGTGCTCCCGTCCCCTAGAGCTGCGGTCTGACTCGCGCGGCAATCTAAGGGAAGGTACCGACACCCGTCACTACCTGCGCGTACAACGGTGCGGACACGATCGGTGACGGGTCCCGGGCCGGCCGGCGGGCGGGACCGGCTCAGTCGGCCGGGCGGCTGAGCCTGGCCACGAACTTGTAGCGGTCGCCGCGGTAGACGGACCGCACCCACTCGACCGGTTCACCTGTGGTGTCGATGGAGTGCCGGGAGAGCATCAGCATCGGCAGCCCCACGTCCGTACCGAGCAGGCCGGCCTCGCGCGGGGTGGCCAGGGAGGTCTCGATGGTCTCCTCGGCCTCGGCGAGGTGGACGTCGTAGACCTCGGCGAGGGCGGTGTAGAGCGAGGTGTGCTTGGCCAGGCTGCGGCGCAGCGCCGGGAAGCGCTTGGCCGACAGGTGGGTGGTCTCGATGGCCATGGGTTCGCCGTTGGCCAGCCGCAGGCGTTCGATGCGCAGCACCCGGCCGCCGGCCTTCATGTCGAGGAGTTCGGCGAGGCGGTCGTCGGCGGTGATGTAGCCGATGTCGAGCAGCTGGGAGGCCGGCTCCAGGCCCTGGGCGCGCATGTCCTCGGTGTACGAGGTCAGTTGCAGGGCCTGGGAGACCTTGGGCTTGGCGACGAAGGTGCCCTTGCCCTGGATGCGCTCCAAGCGGCCCTCGACGACCAGTTCCTGCAGGGCCTGGCGCACGGTGGTACGGGAGGTGTCGAAGTCGGTGGCCAGGGTGCGCTCGGGCGGTACGGGGGTGCCGGGCGGCATGGTCCGGGTGATGTCCAGCAGATGCCGCTTCAGCCGGTAGTACTTGGGCACGCGGGCGGTGCGGCCCGCGGCCCCGTTCCCCGTGGCCTCCGCCGCCGTGCCCGCGTCGCTGCCCATGACGTCCACTCCCGACTGCTGTCGTTCCCGCACCGGCTTCCTCCGTTGATCGCGGCTCACATGGTGGCACGGGCCGCCCCGCAGGAGGGAGGCGGTCCGGAAGCCCGGTGCCGAGGTGTCGGTCCGGTAACGGAGCCGACCTGTGCTCTTATACACCCTTGACACCCCTAAAGGTCTAGGCCAAGCTCCGATTACTGGTCTACACCAATAAGGCCGATCCCAGACCCACGAGCGCCACGCGGCTCCCGCATGCCCCGCGGAGACCGGCATTTCGGGTGATGGGGGGAGTTTCGGGCATCCCTGAGGAGGGTGGCGTGAAGCGCAAGCTCATCGCGGCGATCGGCGTCGCGACCATGATCGCCGGTGTCGCGGCCTGCGGGTCCGGCAAGAAGGACGACAACGGCGGCAAGGCCGGCGGCAGCGGCTCGTCGGCGCCCAAGTCGATCACGGTCTGGCTCACCGTCGACGCGCAGCACAACTGGCCGGAACTGGTCAAGGCCGCCGACGACGCGCTGGTCGCCAAGCACCCGGGCCTGAAGGTCGACCACGAGTACTACGCCTGGCCGGACAAGAACGCCAAGCTCGACGCGGTGCTCGCCACCGACAAGGCCCCCGACGTGGTCGAGATGGGCAACACCGAGATGGTGCCGTACATGGCCGAGGGCGCCTTCGCGCAGCTCGACCCGTCGAAGTTCGACAACTCCGGCACGTGGCTGGACGGCCTGAAGCAGTCCGTCACCTACGACGGCCACACCTACGGCGTCCCGTACTACGCCGCCGCCCGCATCGCGACCTGGCGCAAGGACGTCGCGTCCGCCGCCGGCGTCTCCGGCACCCCCAAGAGCTGGACCGAACTGACCGCCGACCTGGACAGGATCCAGGCCAAGGAGGGCTCGAAGTTCAGCGCCTGGTACCAGCCCACCCGCGACTGGTACGCCGCGATGTCCTTCGTCTACGACGCCGGCGGCGCCATAGCCAAGCAGGACGGCGGCCAGTGGAAGGGCACGCTGGAGGACCCCGCCGCGGTCCAGGGCCTGACCGCCTGGAAGAACGCCGAGGCCAGGTACATGCACGGCGACCTGACGAAGGACGAGTCCGACCGGTACATCGTCTACGGCCAGGGCAAGGCCGCCATGATCTACGCGCCCGGCTGGGAGGCGCCCTCGGCCGCCGACCCGAAGTTCGACAAGACCGGCGGCAAGCTGAAGGACAACCTCGTCAACTTCGTGATGCCCGGCCCGTCCGGCAAGCAGCTCCCGGTCTTCCTCGGCGGCTCGGACCTGGCCGTGCCGACGAAGTCCAAGGCGCAGGACCTGGCCGCCGAGTGGATCGAGGACTTCACGAACACCAAGGGCCAGCAGGGCCTGATGGGCAAGGGCAACCTGCCCAACAACACCACCCAGCTCGCCGCCCTGCAGTCGGACCCGGCCTCCGCGGTCACCGCCGAGGCGGCCAGGAGCAGTTGGTTCGTGCCCACCGCTCCCGGCTGGGGCACCGTCGAGAAGCAGAAGACCCTGCAGGACATGCTGCAGGCCATCGCCACCGGCAAGAAGTCGGTGCAGCAGGCGGCGAAGGACGCGGACTCCGCGATCGACAAGGTCATCAACGTCAAGAACTGACCTGACCCGATCCGCCCAGCAGCAGACACCGGATGCCGAGGAGCGCGTGATGAGTGCCGCCGAGACAACCACCGCAAAGGTGCCGCCACCGCGGCACTCGTCACCTCCCCCGCCGCGGCGGGGGATCCCGCGCCGGCCGCGCGGCGGCGGCCGCCTCGTCCGCTGGGCGGCGCCATGGCTGCTGCTGGCGCCCTGCCTGCTGGTGCTGGGCCTGGTGCTGGGCTATCCGCTCGTGCGCCTGGCCACCTTGTCCTTCCAGGACTACAAGAAGCCGCAGTTGTGGGGCTTCAAGCCCGCCACCTGGGTCGGCTTCGACAACTACCGGGCGATCCTGAGCGACGGCGAGTTCTGGCACGTCGTCGTCCGCACCGTCGTCTTCGCCGGCGTCGCCGTCCTCGTCACCATGGTCGCGGGGATGCTCGTCGCCTTGCTGCTGCAGCGGGTCTCGCCGTGGGTGAAGGCGCTGATCAACATCGCCCTGGTGGCGAGCTGGGCGATGCCGGTCGTGGTCGCCGTCACCGTCTTCAAGTGGATGTTCGACACCGACTACGGCGTCGTCAACTGGGTGCTGAGCAGGCTGCCCGGGGTGGACTACGACGGGCACAACTGGTTCGCCTCGGGCCCCGAGGGCCTGACCGTCATCATGCTGCTGGTGGTGTGGGGCGCGATCCCGTTCGTCGCCGTCACCCTGGGCGCCGGCCTCACCCAGGTGCCCAAGGAACTGGAGGAGGCCGCGCGCCTCGACGGCGCGGGCGCCCTCGGCGTCTTCCGCTACGTGACCTTCCCGATCATCAAGCCGCTGGTGGTCATGATGACCACCCTGTCGGTGATCTGGGACATGGGCGTCTTCCCGCAGGTGTGGCTGATGCGCGGCGGCCATCCCGAGCCGGGGTTCCAGCTCCTGACGACGTACTCGTACGACAAGGCGTTCGGCGTGAACGACTACGCCACGGGCTCGGCGATCGCGCTGATCACCGTGGTGCTGCTGATGGGTGTGGTCGCCGTGTACATGCGGCAGATGCTGAAGATCGGAGAGGTGGAGTGAGCGCACCGACCACGACGCCCGCGGACCGGGTGACGCCGTCCGCCAGGGCCGCCGCACTCGCCGCCCGCAGGCGCCGCGGCAGGATCACGTACGACGTCCTGGGCCTGATCGTGTTCGCCGTCAGCGCCTTCCCGGTGTACTGGATGCTCAACACGGCCTTCAAACCGGCCAAGGACGCCATCGACCCGACCCCGCACTTCTTCCCGTACCCCGTGTCGCTGGAGAACTTCCGGCGGGCGCTGGACATCAGCGACTTCTGGGGGCCGGTCGAGCGCAGCCTCGTCGTGAGCGCGGCCACCGTGGTGATCGGCGCGGTCATCGGGCTGCTGGCGGCCCTGGCCATCTCGCGGTTCGCCTTCCGCGGCCGCAAGATCGTCGTCGTCGGCATCCTGACCGTCCAGATGGTGCCGCTGGTGGCCATGATCATCCCGGTGTTCCTGCTGCTCAACCGGATCCACCAGATCGACAAGCTGTCCGGCCTCGTACTGACCTACCTGACCTTCATCCTGCCCTTCACCGTGTGGACGCTGCGCGGCTTCCTCGTCAACATCCCCAAGGAGCTGGAGGAGGCCGCGATGGTGGACGGGTGCGGCCGCACCGGGGCCTTCCTGCGCGTGGTCTTCCCGCTGCTGGCCCCCGGCCTGGTCGCCACCTCGATCTACGGCTTCATCCAGGCGTGGAACGAGTTCCTCTACGCCCTGCTGGTGATGAGCCAGGAGCACCAGACGGCGACGGTGTGGCTGAGCGGCTTCACCACCCAGCACGGCACCGAATACGCTCCGATGATGGCCGGATCGACCATGATGGGCATCCCCATCGTGGTGCTGTTCCTCCTTGTCCAGCGCAAGATGGCCGCCGGCCTGACCGCCGGCGCGGTGAAGGGATGACCGCCATTTCCGCCCACTCGTCCGGGGCCGCGCCCGTCGCCCCCGCCGGCGACACCTCCGGCTCCCTGGCCCGCGACGCGCTCGCCGTCCTCCAGCCCGGCTTCACCGGCACCACCGCCCCGGACTGGGTGCTGCGCCGCCTGGAGGAGGGGCTGGGCTCGGTCGCCCTGTTCTCCCGCAACATCGAGACGCCCGAGCAGGTGGCCGCGCTGACCGCCCGGCTGCGGCAAGTGCGCCCCGACGTCCTGGTCGCAGCCGACGAGGAGGGCGGCGACGTCACCCGTATCGAGTCGCGCGGCGGCTCGTCCTTCCCCGGCAACCTGGCGCTGGGCGCCGTGGACGACGTGGAGCTGACCCGGGCGGTGGCCGCCGAACTGGGCCGCCGGCTGGCCGGGTGCGGGGTCAACCTCGACTGGGCGCCCTCCGCGGACGTCAACTCCGACCCCGGCAACCCGGTCATCGGGGTACGGTCCTTCGGCGCCGACCCCGCACTCGTGGCCCGCAACACCGCCGCCTACGTGGCGGGCCTGCAGTCCGCCGGGGTCGCCGCCAGTGTCAAGCACTTCCCCGGCCACGGCGACACCGCGACCGACTCCCATCTCGCGCTGCCCCGCGTCGACGTGGACCTGGACACCCTGCGCTCCCGCGAACTCGTGCCCTTCCGGGCCGCGCTGGAGGCCGGCGCCAAGGTCGTGATGAGCGCGCACATCCTGGTGCCCGCCCTCGACCCGGACCTGCCCGCCACCTTGTCCCGCGCCGCGCTGACCGGCCTGCTGCGCGCCCCCGCCCCGGCCGGCGGCCTCGGCTTCGACGGCCTGATCGTCACCGACGGCATCGAGATGCGGGCGATCTCCGACACCTACGGGATCCGGCGCGGCACCGTCATGGCGCTCGCCGCGGGCGCCGACGCCATCTGCGTGGGCGGCGGCCTGTCGGACGAGGACACCGTCCTGGCGCTGCGCGACGCCATTGTCGCGGCCGTACGGGACGGCTCCCTGCCGGCCGAACGTCTCGCCGACGCGGCGGCCCGGGTACGGGCGCTGGCCGCGTGGGCCGCCGAACGCTCGGGGGCGGCGGAAGAACTCGCGCCCGACCCCGGCGTCGGCCTGGAGGCGGCCCGGCGTGCCGTGCGCGTCACCCGCGGCCCCGGCTTCACCCCGCTGTCCTCGCCGCCCTATGTCGCGGCGTTCACCCCGGTCGCCAACATCGCCGTCGGCGACGTGACGCCGTGGGGAGTGGCCGCCGAACTCGAACGCCTCCTGCCCGGCACCGAGACCGGCACCTACCGCTCGCAGGACGTCACCGGCCTGCTCGCCGCGGCCGGCCCGCGGCCGGTCGTGGCCGTGGTCCGCGACATGCACCGGCACCCGTGGATGGCCTCCGCCGTGGCCGCCCTGCTGGCCGCCCGCCCGGACACGGTCGTGGTCGAGATGGGTGTACCCCAGGCCCCGCCCGCGGGCGCCCTGCACGTCGCGACCCACGGCGCCGCCAGGGTCTGCGGGGAGGCGGCGGCGGAGGCGATCGTCTCGGCGCGATAGTGCGAAGGCCTCGCGGCGCCAAGGCCTCGGCGTCGCGAGGCAACAGGGCATCGGCAGGGCATCGGGTCGGCAGGCCCGGTTCGATGCCGGTCGGCGAGCCCCGCCTGAACTCCCCGCGTCCACTGCGCCCGGCCCGCGCGTCCGGTGAGCCCGCGGCCGGGGCCGCCTCAGTCGTTCGGGACCGTCTCGAACCTCGGGGTGGCCTCGGCCATCTGCCGCAGCACGTCCTTGCGCTCGCGCTTGGACAGCCGGTCGATGTAGAGGCGGCCGTACAGGTGGTCCGTCTCGTGCTGCAGGCAGCGGGCGAAGTAGCCGGTCCCCTGGACGCGGATCGGGTTGCCCTGGGCGTCCTGGCCGCGGACCACGGCGTAGTCGGGGCGGGCCAGCTCCTTGTAGGCGCCGGGTACGGACAGGCAGCCCTCGTTGGAGTCGTCCAGCCGGCGCCGCTCGGCGGGCAGCTCCTCCAGCACCGGGTTGCAGACCGCGCCCACGTGCCGGACGTTGTTGTCGTCCGGGCAGTCGTACACGAACACCTTCAGGTCGACGCCGATCTGGTTGGCGGCCAGGCCCACGCCCTCGGCTGCGCGCTGACTGGCGAACATGTCGTCGATCAGGGCGGCGAGGTCGTCGTCGAAGGACGTGACGTCCTTGCACTCGCGGTGCAGCACCGGGTTGCCGACCACGGTGATCGGGCGGGCCGTGCCGCGCTCGCGGTACGCCTGCTCGCGCGCCTCGGCGTCCGCCACATCGTCGATGAACGCCTGGTCCTGCTCGATCTGCTGCTGGGACATCTGAGCCGTACGCCTTCCCGGAACCCGAAAGTGATCCTCCCAATCGTACGGGCCCGGGCAAGAGTGCCTCCACGCCCCGACCGGCCCGGCCCCCGACACCGGGTTCAAGCACCCGGAGGCGAACCGAGCCCGGAAAAAATCAGCACACCTCTTCGAGGTCGCGCCAGGCGCGGCTGTCCGGGCTGTCGGCGACCCAGCCGTCGAGCAGGCCGCGGACCAGGCCGGCGGGAGCCGCGATGCCGCACTCGCGCTCCTGCGACCACTGCGGGCCCTCGCTGCCGTGGCTGAGGTGGCTCAGATGGCCGGGGTGGCCGGGTTCGCCCTGGTCGTGGGGGTCGCGGGTGGCGGCGGAGCCGTCGTCGGTGGGCATCCGGCTCTCGGAGCACGTACGGCACAGCAGCCGGACCGAGGACGACCAGTCCTCGGCGGCGTACCCGGCTTCGGCGGCCAGCCGTTCAAGGGCGTCGCGGTCGGCCTCGGTGGCGGCCTCCAGCAGCACCAGCCAGGTCGGCACGGGGGACGGCGCCCACAGTTCGATCTCGTCGAAGACCGGGTAGACGGCCGGGCCGCCCAGCGCGTCCGACGTGGCCCGCTCGCCGTGCGGGACCCCGTCGTGCAGGACGACCTCGCCCCAGCGGCGGCCGGAGGACGGCAGCGGGATCGAGAGCACCTCTATGCGCGCCGGGTCGAGCCGGCGGCCCCAGACCACCTCGGCCTCGCCCTCGGGGGACAGCCGCACGGCGGCGCTGCCCAGCGGCATCCGGACCGACTCCTCGCCGATGCGCTCCGCGGTGCCGGACGGCATCCGCAGGCCGTACGCCTGCCAGGCGCGGCGGGCCAGCGGCCAGTCCTGCAGGGCGGTCGCGGCGATGCCCAGGTTCCACCAGTCGGGCGCGCCGACCGGGCGGTCGAGCAGCGCGACCGCGCGCAGCCCGGCGATCCTGGCCTGCGCCCAGTCGTGCCGGAACTTGTGCAGCAGGGCCAGGTTGTACCAGGACTCCGACAGCCACGGTTCGAGGTCGGCGGCCCGGGTGAGCAGCGCGCCCGCGTCCTCGTAACGGCCGTCGTCGATCAGTGAGAACGCCCGGTCGGTGGCCTGCCGCCAGGTCGGCGACGGCCGGTGCCGCACTCTGCCGAAGATCTTCAACGTCGTTACCCGCCTGCCCGATCAGCCGTTTCCTGCCAGGACGTCGCCTTCCCGCACCGCGTTCACGCCCCCCGTACGACACCAACCTTGCACATTCTGTCTGCCGTCTCAGCCCGAAATGCGGCCCCCGGCAAGGGGCCGGCCACCACGGACCTCCTTGCCGTCCCGACGGGCATCCAACCATGCCCTGGTGGGGCGCGTACCGGCACCCGGCGAAACGAGCGGCGGGCGCGGCCCCGCCCCGCCGGACCCTCGGGTCCGTGAGGAAGGGCCGCGCCCGCCGCTGCCGTGTCACCGGGTGGGGCGACTCACCGCACCCTCACCGTCAGCTCACCCGATCGGGTGAGAAGCCTCCGCGCCCGGCACGGTGTCCGGCGCCGATTCCCCGGCCCGGATGAGCTCGATCCGCATCATGACCTTCGACCGGAGGTCGGTCGGCACGTCGTCGGAGCCGCAGCACCGCTTGACCAGCTTCTTCACGGCCGCCTCCAGCCCGTACTTCTCCAGGCAGGGGTGGCACTCGTCGAAGTGCTCGCGGAACTTGGCGCAGGCGTCGTCGGACATCTCGTCGTCGAGATACTCGTAGAGGTGTTCGAGCACCTCGGAGCAGTCGGTCTCATGCGGGTGGCCGCAACTCATTGTTCCGCGCCCTTCTCGTCTCCCGCGCCCGCCGGGACCAGCCCGCGCTCCCGGGCGTAGTCCTCCAGCAGCTCGCGCAACTGGCGACGTCCCCGGTGCAGCCGGGACATCACCGTGCCGATGGGTGTACCCATGATGTCCGCGATCTCCTTGTAGGCAAAGCCCTCGACATCGGCGAGGTAGACCGCGATGCGGAACTCCTCGGGGATCGCCTGCAGCGCCTCCTTGACGTCGGAGTCGGGCAGGTGGTCGAGGGCCTGGGCCTCCGCGGACCGCAGGCCGGTCGACATGTGCGACTCGGCGCGGGCGAGCTGCCAGTCCTCGATCTCCTCGGAGCCGCTGCGCAGCGGCTCGCGCTGCTTCTTGCGGTAGGAGTTGATGAAGCTGTTGGTGAGGATGCGGTACAGCCACGCCTTCAGGTTGGTGCCCTCGCGGAACTGGTGGAAGGACGCGTACGCCTTGGCGTACGTCTCCTGGACCAGGTCTTCGGCGTCGGCCGAATTGCGGGTCATCCGCAGCGCGGCCGAGTACATCTGGTCGAGGTAGCCCATGGCGTCGCGCTCGAAGCGCGCGGTGCGCTCCCGGTCGCTCTCCTGTGCTTCCCGGCCGGACACACCCGTGGTGTTCGCCGTGCTGTCGTCGGTGCCGGTGACCGGACCCACCTCCTCGGTGACGCGTGCGAGCCCATGTGCGGACACGCTCGTCTGGGAGGATATTGCACTTGGGACGGCCGCGCCGGACTCACCCTTGGCATCCCGCTTGCCGGCCCACTGGGCCCAGTCGAGATAGGGCGCGGCTGCCTCGTGCGCCATGGCCTGGCCGGACGGCCGGCATGCGGCTGGAACCATGCGGTCTGCCTCTCTCACCGTGCTTCGTCACTGCTGTACCGCTCTCATGCTTGCGGCACTGACAACGCCGACAGTGCTGTCGTCATTCCCGGGGGTTCGCGGGGGTTGGCGAGGGGGTGCAGAGCGGGTGCCGAGGGGGTGCAGAGCGGGTGCCGAGAAGGTGCCGAGGACGGCGAATGCCGGTGGGAGGGGCGTGCCCCGGCCGCGCCCGCGCCCTGCCGCGCCCCTCTCGCGTGGCAAACCCTTTTGCCGGATCCGCAAGACACGCGGGACACTGGGGGTGTGAGCGACGATAACGCCCAGGACGACGAGGTGGAGCGGACGCTGGCCGGGGTGGGGACGCGGCTGCGGGCGGCGCGGATGGAGCGCGGCGTGACCCTGGCGGCGCTCTCGGCGGCCACCGGGATCTCGGTGAGCACGCTGTCCCGGCTGGAGTCGGGCCGCCGCCGGGCCACCCTTGAGCTGCTGCTGCCGCTGGCCCGCGCCCACCAGGTGCCGCTGGACGAACTCGTCGGCGCGCCCGAGGTGGGCGACCCGCGGGTGCGCGCGACGCCGCGCAGGACCGACCGGATGACCGTCCTGCCGCTGACCCGGCAGCCCGGGGCCCTGCAGGCGTACAAGCTGGTCATCGACCCCGGGCCGCCGGCCGAGCAGCGCACCCACGAGGGCTACGAGTGGCTGTACGTGCTGTCCGGCCGGCTGCGGCTGCTGCTCGCGGAGCGCGACCTGGAGCTGCGGGCCGGGGAGGCGGCGGAGTTCGACACCCGGCTGCCGCACTGGTTCGGGCCGGCCGGGCCGCAACCGGTGGAGGTGCTCAGCCTTTTCGGCCGGCAGGGCGAGCGGATGCATGTCCGAGCCCGGCCAGCCAGTCGCTGACCGCCCCGGTCAGCAGGTCCAGCGCTTCCTCCTGGCCCGGCTCGGCCCGGGCCGGCACCTTGAAGCCGTGGTCGCCGTGCGGCACCTCGACCGGCTTGTGGCCTTCGGGGAACTCCGCCGGCCGCCCGAAGGGGTCGTTGCCGCCCTGCACCACCAGCAGCGGGCACGCCAGGCCCCCCGCGACCAGTTCCCCGGCCCGTGACCGCTCGGGCCGGCCCGGCGGGTGCAGCGGGAAGGCCAGCGCGAGGACCGCGGCCGCGCCCGTCTCCTTCGCGGTACGGCACGCCACCCGCGCCCCGGCGCTGCGCCCGCCGGCGACCACCGGCAGCCCCGGCGCGGCGAGAGCCGGCCACAGGGCCGTCCACCCGGCGTCGAGCGTCTTGGGCGCGGGCGCCAGCTTCTTGCCCGCCACCCGCCACGGCTGCTCGACCAGCGCCACGCTCACCCCGCGTCCGGGCAGGGCCCGCGCGAGCGCCACCAGGTCGCGCGCCTCGATGCCGCCGCCCGCGCCGTGCCCGAGGGCGAGGACGCTGCGCGGCCGGGCCGCCGGGTGCCAGGTGATCCGGGCGGGACCCGCGGGCGTGTCGGCGTACTCCTGGCGCGGCTGCCCCGGCCGCCGGCCCGACGACTCCTCGGTCCGCCCTCGCGTCTGCTGCTCGCCCACTAGAACAGTGTGGCTTCCTCGGGCGCCGGAAGCTCCTCGACGAGCTGGGGGCCGTTGTTGCGGACGTTGCTGACGTCGGTGCCGACCGGATACGCCCGCAGCAGGCCCGGCGGCGGGGCGGCCATCAGGTCGCGCAGCTCGTCGGGGTCGGTGGTGGCCGGGTCCAGCCAGGCGTCCCAGCGGTCGGGCGTCATCATCAGCGGCATCCGCGGGTGGATGTCGGCCAGCGAGCGCGGGCCGCCGCCGGGACCGTCCGCGTACCCGGCCAGGTCGGTGGTCTCGGCGGCGGTGGTCAGCACCGAGCAGGTCGCCCACCAGGCCCGCGGATGGTCGTCGGGCAGGGTGCGGTCGCGCCAGAACTCGTACAGCCCGGCCATCGCGAACACCGAGCCGTCGGCGGGAGTGATGAAGTACGGCTGCTTGCGCGGCCGCTTGCGCTTGCCCTGCTGCTCCAGTTCGAGCTCCTCGACCCCGGTCATCCACTCGTAATAGCCGTCGGCGGGTATCAGGCAGCGCCGGGCGGCCATGGCGCGGCGGAACGACGGCTTCTCCAGGGCGGTCTCGGACCTCGCGTTGATCATCCTGGCCGCGCCGTCGGGCGTCTTGGCCCACGACGGGACCAGTCCCCAGCGCAGCACCCGTAGCTGCCGCACCGGGTCCGGGGAACCGGAGTCCCGTACCGGACGGTCGAGTACCGCATGGACGTCTTTCGTCGGAGCCACGTTCCAGTCCGCCGCGAGCGTCTCGGTGGGGTCCCACTTCTCCACCTCGAACAGGCCCGCGAGATCCTCGGGTTTCCGGCTCGCCGCATATCGACCGCACATGGCTGCCAGACTGCCATGACCGCGCGCCCGATCGGCCGGGATCGGCCCCGATCGGCCCCGAGAGGCCCCGAAAGGCAAGGACCGCACAGCGAAATGAACGTCGCGAGCATCACACAGATGTGGGACCGGCTCACCGGCACCCAACCCGACCCGTCGCGCTGGCTGGTGGGGGTGACCGCCCTGCTCGCGCTGGCCTCGGTGGCGACGCACGGCGTGTGGCGGATAGTCCGCAACGCGGTGACCATCGCGCACGAGGGCGGCCACGGCCTGCTGGCCCTGCTGACCGGCCGCCGCCTGGACGGCATACGACTGCACTCCGACACCTCGGGCCTGACCGTCTCCCGCGGCAAGCCGCACGGCCTGGGCATGGTGCTGACGGCCGCGGCCGGCTACACCGCCCCCCCGCTGCTGGGCCTGGCGGGCGCCGGGCTCCTGGCGGCCGGCCACATCACCGCGCTGCTGTGGGGGGCGACGGCGCTGCTGCTGGTCATGCTGGTCATGATCCGCAACGCCTACGGGGCGCTGACCGTGGTGCTCACCTGCGCGCTGTTCCTCGCGGTGTCCTGGCTGACCAAGGCCCAGGTGCAGGCCGCGTTCGCCTACCTGGTGGTGTGGTTCCTGCTGCTGGGCGGCGCCCGTCCGGTCGCCGAGCTGCAGCGCAGCCGCCGGCGCGACCGCGGCGGCGGCTCCGACGCCGACCAGCTCGGCCGCCTCACCCACACCCCGGCCGGCCTGTGGCTCCTGCTGTTCTACGCCGTCGCCCTCTGCTCCCTGGTGGCGGGCGCGCGCTGGCTCCTGCCCAGGTGAGGGGCCCCGTACGGGACAGGCCGGCGGCGTACCCGCGGGGCCGGAACGGACCGCGGCGACGCGACCGGAAGCCCCCCTTCCTGTTTCCAGTGGGTTTCGCCGCATTCGCCGACTTATCTCCCGGTACTCCAGCCACTACGCTTGCGCCCATGACCGACAGCACGCCGCAGAACGACCTGTGGCCGGCGCCGACCGCGACCGGCGCCGTGAACGCTACCGTCACGGTGCCCGGCTCCAAGTCGGTGACCAACCGCGCTCTGGTGCTGGCCGCGCACTCCACGGAACCCGGCTGGGTCCGCAGGCCCCTGCGCAGCCGCGACACATCCCTGATGGCCGACGCGCTGCGGGCCATGGGAGTGCAGATCGACGAGACGGTCAACCCCGACGGCGGCGAGGCCTGGCGGATCATCCCGGCGGGCCTGCACGGCCCGGCCACCGTGGACGTGGGCAACGCGGGCACGGTGATGCGCTTCCTGCCGCCGGTGGCCGCGCTCGCCGACGGCCCGGTGCGGTTCGTGGGCGACACGCGGGCCTACGAGCGGCCGCTGGGCGGGGTGATCGACGCGCTGCGCACGCTGGGCGCCCGGATCGAGGACGAGGGCCGCGGCTCGCTGCCGATGACCGTGCACGGCGCGGGCTCGCTGGCGGGCGGCGGCGTGGAGGTGGACGCCTCGAAGTCGTCCCAGTTCATCAGCGCCCTGCTGCTGTCCGCGCCGCGCTTCAACAAGGGACTGGAGCTGCGCCACACCGGCCGCACCCTGCCGTCGCTGCCGCACATCCGGATGACCGTGAACATGCTGCGCACCGCGGGCGCCAAGGTGGACACCCCGCAGGACGGCGGCGTCCGCGACGTGTGGCGGGTGGCGCCCAGCGCCCTGCTCGGCCGGGACCTGACGGTGGAGCCCGACCTGTCCAACGCGGCCCCCTTCCTGGCCGCCGCGCTGCTCACCGGCGGCCGGGTGACCATCCCCGGCTGGCCGCGCCGCACGACCCAGGCCGGCGACGCGCTGCGGACGCTGTTCACCGAGATGGGCGGCTCGTACGAGCTGACCGACAGGGGCCTGACCTTCACCGGCACCGGCACGGTCCACGGCATCACCGCCGACCTGCACGACGTGGGCGAGCTGGCCCCGGTCGTCGCCGCCGTCGCCGCGCTCGCCGACGGGGAGAGCACGCTGTCCGGCATCGCCCACCTGCGGATGCACGAGACCGACCGGCTGGCCGCGCTCGCCAAGGAGCTCGGCGGTCTGGGCGGCGACGTCACCGAGACCGACGACGGACTGCTGATCCGGCCGCAGCGGCTGCACGGCGGGCTGTTCCGCACGTACGAGGACCACCGGCTGGCGACCGCCGCGGCCGTCATCGGCCTGGTGGTCGAGGGCGTCGAGGTGGAGAACGTGGCGACGACCGCGAAGACGCTGCCGGACTTCCCCGAGCTGTGGACGCGGATGCTGGCGGGTCCGGCGGACGGCCCCGGCGGCTCCGACGGCCCGACCGAAGCGGCGCACGACCCGGCCGGCCCGGCGTACGGCTCCGGCAGCCCGGCGGACGGCTCCCGGGCCGGGCGGGGCTGACGGGACGCCATGCGCCGCTACGGCAAGAACCCGGACGAGGACGACGTGCGCGTCCGCCCCAACCCCAAGGGCAACCGGCCGCGCACCAGCATCCGGCCCAAGCACGAGGACGCGGCCGAGGGCATGGTGCTGACCGTGGACCGCGGGCGGCTCACCGTACTCGTCGACGACCGCGAGATCACCGCGATGAAGGCGCGCGAACTGGGCCGCAAGTCGGCGGTGGTCGGCGACCGGGTGGCGGTCGTCGGCGACCTGTCAGGGGCGAAGGACACGCTGGCCAGGATCGTGCGGGTGGAGGAGCGCTCGTCGGTGCTGCGCCGGACGGCGGACGACACCGACCCGTACGAACGAGTGGTCGTCGCCAACGCCGACCAGCTCGCGATCGTGGCCGCGCTGGCCGATCCCGAGCCGCGGCCGCGGCTGATCGACCGCTGCCTGGTGGCGGCGTTCGACGCCGGGCTCGACCCCCTCCTGGTGCTCACCAAGTCCGACCTGGCGCCGGCCGAACCGCTGCTGGAGACGTACGGGGCGCTGGACGTGGCGCATGTCGTCACCAAGAAGGAGGACCTGCTGGCCGGCGAGGTCGAGGCGGTGCGCGAGCGGCTGGCCGGGCGGACGACCGCGTTCGTGGGCCACAGCGGGGTCGGGAAGACCACGCTGGTCAACGCCCTGGTGGAGCGTCAGCGGCTGACGGGTGTGGTCAACGCGGTGACCGGGCGGGGGCGCCACACCACCGTGTCCGCGCTGGCCCTGCCGCTGCCCGGCGACGCGGGGTGGGTCATCGACACGCCCGGCGTCCGCTCCTTCGGCCTGGCCCACATCGACCCCTCGCGGGTCATCCACGCCTTCCCCGACCTCGAACCGGGCACCGCAGGCTGCCCCCGCGCCTGCTCCCACGACGAACCCGACTGCGCCCTCGACGCCTGGGTCGCCGAGGGCCACGCGGAACCCGCCCGCCTCGACTCCCTCCGCCGCCTGCTGTCCACCCGCGAGCGCCGCGAGGGCGACTGAGCCCGTCGCGCACCCCGGCACTTCGTTATCCGCCCGTACCCCCCACCCGGCACCCCCTTGTGTGATGATCGACACCGCACACTCAGCACACGGCACACGGCACACGGCACACGGCACGCGCACAGCGCAACGGCGGGACGGAAACGGAGGGCTACCCGATGGCGTGGCTCCTGGTGGTGGTCGCGGGATTCTTCGAGACCGGGTTCGCCGTCTGCCTGAAGCTTTCGCACGGGTTCACTCGCTTGTGGCCCACCGTGGCCTTCTGCCTGTTCGCGCTCGGGTCGTTCGGCCTGCTCACCCTGTCGCTGAAGAAGCTGGACGTCGGGCCCGCGTACGCCGTGTGGACGGGCATCGGGGCGGCCGGGACGGCGATCTACGGCATGGCCTTCCTGGGTGACATCGTCTCGGCCCTGAAGCTGGTGTCCATCTCGCTGGTGATCGTCGGCGTGATCGGCCTGCAGATCTCCGGCTCCGCCCACTGACGGCCCCGGCCCCCGATCAGGGGAGGCCGCCGCAGGCAGGCGGGGAGGTCCGCGGGTACGGGGAGCTCAGCCGGGCGGCCGGGACAGGAGGCTGCGGACCAGGTGGGCGACCCGCAGGCAGGCGTCCTCCTCGGTCGCGGCGGGCGCGATCACGTACGAGAGGGTGAGGCGGATCGCCGCCTCGCAGGCCCATACGACGGATTCGGGGCGCAGTTCGGGGAAGCCGGCCGTGAGGGCGCGGACCGCGCGGGTGTGCAGGGCCGTCACGAGGTCGGGGAGCGGGAGGCGGCCGGGCACGCGGCTTCCGGTGAGGGCCGCGCGGACCAGCGGACTGCGGCGGGCGGTGCGCAGCGTCCAGCCGGCGGCGGCCGCGAAGCACTCCCCCGCGTCGCCCCCGTCGAGCCCGGCGAGCGCCAACGCCCGTTCCACGCCCGCCAGATACGCGTCGGTCTCGCGCCGCACCAGGGCGCGGGCCAGCCCCTCCTTGCTGGCGAACTCGTTGTAGAGGGTCTGGCGCGACACCCCGGCCGCGGCGGCCACCTCGCCCATCCGCACGGCCTGCCAGGGGCGTTCGCCGAGCGCGGCGAATGCCGCATCAAGGAGTGATTCCCGCGCGGTCGGCATCATCGCCTCCAAACCGCCGCATGCCCACACATCTCCCGCGGTCCGCGACCGTGCCGAAAATATTGACGCGGCTGGACGCGCTGTCAAGGCTCCGCGCGGCACCCGGCGGCGCTCGGCGGTGCCCGCCGCGATGCCACGCCCCGGCCGCCCCGGGCCGCGCGTGCATGACCGTCACCAGGTGGGATCGCTACTGTTCGGCTCATGCCCGACTACAACGACGACCTGCGGCTGGCCCACGTGCTCGCCGACGCCGCCGACGCCGCGACCATGGCCCGCTTCAAAGCGCTCGACCTCAAGGTCGAGACCAAGCCGGACCTCACCCCGGTCAGCGAGGCCGACAAGGCGGCCGAGGAGCTGATCCGCGGTCAGCTCGCCCGCGCCAGGCCGCGCGACGCGGTGCTCGGCGAGGAGTACGGCGGCGAGGGCGGCGGCCCGCGCCGCTGGGTCGTCGACCCGATCGACGGCACGAAGAACTACGTGCGCGGTGTGCCGGTGTGGGCCACGCTGATCGCCCTCGTGGTCCGCGGCGAGGGGGGCGACGAGGTGGTGGTCGGTGTGGTGTCGGCCCCGGCACTGGGGCGCCGCTGGTGGGCGAGCAAGGGCGGCGGGGCGTACACCGGCCGCAGCCTGTCGTCGGCGACCCGGCTGAGCGTGTCGCGGGTGGCACAGGTCGCGGACGCCTCCTTCGCGTACTCCTCGCTGAGCGGCTGGGAGGAGCGGGGCCGGCTGGGCGGCTTCCTCGACCTGACCCGCGCGTGCTGGCGGACCCGCGGATACGGGGACTTCTGGCCGTACATGATGGTCGCCGAGGGCTCGGTGGACATCTGCGCGGAGCCCGAGCTGAGCCTGTGGGACATGGCCGCCAACGACGTCATCGTGCGGGAGGCGGGCGGCAGGTTCACCTCCCTCGACGGCGCGCCGGGGCCGTTCGGCGGCGACGCGGCCGCCTCCAACGGGCTGCTGCACGAGGCGCTGCTGGGCTATCTGGGCCGGTCGTAACACCGCGTCAGGCGGTCGGCAACCGCCGAACGGGGCCGCGCGCGGGGCACTTGGCCGACCGCCGGCTGCCGTGCGCGCCCCCTTGTGGGGCACCGGGGGCCGTGTGACCATGAGAGCACGCCCGCTTGTGAACTTGTGAATGGGTTCACGCGGCCGTCTCCCTAGGAGGTGTCCCCCTTCATGCTGGTCCGCGACGCGATGAGCACGGTGGTCCTCACCATCGGCCCCGCCCATACCCTCCGCCAGGCAGCCCAGCTCATGTCCGCCCGCCGGGTCGGCGCGGCCATCGTCCTCGACCCCGACACCTACGGGCTCGGGATACTGACCGAGCGCGACGTACTCAACGCGGTCGGCGCGGGTCTCGACCCCGACCAGGAACACGCCCACTCCCACACCACGACCGACGTCGTCTTCGCCACCCCCGGGTGGACGCTCGCCGAGGCGGCGGGCGCCATGCTCCGCGGCAACTTCCGCCACCTCATCGTCCTCGACGGCCAGGATCCGGTCGGCGTCGTCTCGATGCGCGACATCGTTCGCTGCTGGGCCCCCTCCCAGGCGGCCGTCCCGGCGTGACCGTCCCGGCGTGAGGAACGGCCGGAGCGACGGAAGGGACCGGAGCCCCATGGCGTCCGGTCCCTTCGTCGCGCGGGGGCGCCTCGCGCCCCCGCCCGGTCAGGCGGCGATGCGGCGCGCAGGGCCTGGAGCGCGCCTCCCGGCCGCCTGCCGAGATCTCCCCACCGATAATCGATCCTACCTTGGACTTCATCCAAGTCAAGAAGAGGCTTACTTACGGAAGGATTCTGCTTCCGGAACCCCGCTGTTACGCTGGAAGCATGAGTGACCTGCTGGAACGCCTGCGCGAGCGGGGCTGGCGGCTGACCGCCCAGCGCCGTGTCGTGGCCGAGGTCCTCGACGGCGACCACGTCCATCTGACCGCCGACGAGGTGCACGCGCGTGCCATCGAGCGGCTGCCGGAGATCTCGCGCGCGACCGTCTACAACACGCTCGGCGAGCTCGTGGGCATCGGTGAGGTCACCGAGGTCTCCACCGACGGGCGCGCCAAGCGGTACGACCCCAACGCGCACCGCCCGCACCAGCACCTGGTCTGCTCCCTTTGCGGCACGATCCGCGACGTGCGCCCGCAGGGTGACCCGCTGGCCGCCCTCCCGTCGAGCGAGCGCTTCGGTTTCACCGTCTCGACGGCCGAGGTGACCTACCGGGGACTGTGCCCGCGCTGCACGCGGGCCGGCGCCTGACGTCGGGCAGCCGCGGTCGGGGGGCCGGCGGGCGTACGGCGGCCAGATCGATACAGCCGGCGGCTAGCGGCGCCGGACGCGCTCGGCGGCGCGGCGTACGGCGGGTTCGCGGCGGACGCGGCCTATCCAGGCGGTCTCGGCGGGTATGCCGTCCGGGACGCGGGCAAGCGCCTCGAACACCTCGCGGGCCACGCCGGGGTCGGAGTCGTTGGCCAGCGGGGCGAGCAGGCCGATGAGCTCGTCGGGTTTGGCCAGGCGGCCGACCGCCCGGGCTGCGGCGCGGCGGACGACGGCGGGCTCCCGGCCGAGCAGGCGGGCGAGCAGTTCGGTGTCGGCGGCGTCCCCGCACTCGCCGAGGCCCGTGGCGAGCCCGGCCAGCAGGGCGGACGGCGGCGCCTGGACGCGCAGCGCCTTCACGAGCTGCCGGCGGTAGACGTCGGCGGGCGGTTCGCCGCGCTGGTAGAGCTGCCAGCGGGCCTGGGCCCGCACCATCCGGGCGCGGTCGGCGAGCAGGGGGACGAGGCGGGCCGCGGGCACGTCGGCCGGCAGCGCGGCCACCGCCAGTTCCCGCACGCCCGCGCCCCCTGCCCGCAGCAGCCGGCCGGCCTGGCCGGGGTCGAGGTCGAGCAGCCGCTGGGCGCACAGCCTGCGGCAGACCTGGTCGTGGTCGTGGAGGGCGGTGCGCAGCAGGTCGCCGTGGACGTAGTCGCCGAGGTCGAGGGCGAGTTCCACGCCGAACCTGCGGGCCGGGGGATCGGAGTCGGCGGCCAGGGCGCGTACCGCACGGCGGTGCGCGGGCCCGCTGAGGACCTCTCGGTACGCCGCCAGCAGCCCGCCGGCCCGGCGGCGTCCCTCCAGCCTCAGCAGCAGGCGGACCACGGCGGCCACCTCGTCGGGGGCGCCGCGGGCCAGCACGGCCGCGGCGGCCTTCCGGCGTATCGCGGGCACCCAGTCGACGGTACGGAGGGTGAGCGCGGCCGCGGGCAGGGGCCCGCCGCTGCCCGCGAGTCCCTCGACGGCGGCCTCGCGCAGCCGGCCGTCCGCGTCGAAGGAGCCGGTCACGAGGCGCAGCAGGTCGGCGGGGCCCGGGTCGTCCGGCCGCTTCGTGAGGCCGCCCGGCCGCGCGTGCCGGTCCAGGTGCAGCAGCAGCGTGACGGGGGCGTGGCCGAGGGCGTCCAGCGCGGCGGCCCTGTCGTACGCGGGCCCGTCGTCGGCCGCCTCCCGCAACCCGGCCAGCAGCGGGACGACGTCCGCGCGGCGGCCGCTCAGCGCCCGGGCGCACCACACGGTCCAGCGTCCTGTGTCCACGGTGACCGCGGACCGGCGTCGCCGTCTGCGCAGCAATCCCGCCTCCACGCTTCGCCTGGGATCTCCGGTCGGCCCGCTCCTCCCGTGCGCGTGCGCCGCCGCGGGCCCTCCGGCTCCAGGATCTCCCGCGGGCGCGCCCGGCACCAACCCGGTGCGCCGGACTTTGCCGGAACAAGAAGAAGGCCCGGGGGCTCGCGCCTCCGGGCCTTCTCCACCTCTTCGTAGCGGGGACAGGATTTGAACCTGCGACCTCTGGGTTATGAGCCCAGCGAGCTACCGAGCTGCTCCACCCCGCGTCGGATGACTCAATCTTACGGCACGCACGGTGACGCCACCAAATCCATTCCCGTCCGGTCCGCCCGGCCGGGCGGGGCGTGCGGGCCGCGGGTGGGCTCCGCCGGGAGCGCTCAGGACCGCGGGCCCTCCCGAAAGGGCGCCCCCGGCGCGCGATCCCACCGCGCGCCGGGGCGCGCCGGGGCAGTCGTCCCCGTGCCCGAACCACCGCCTGACGGCTGCCGACCACGCCGGCGCGAACCGCCACCCACAGGTGCGGCCCCGGAGGCGGGAGCCCCCGGCACGGGAGGAACGGCAGCCCCGGAGGCGGGAGCCCCCGGGACGGGAGGAACGGCAGCCCCGGAGGCGGGAGCCCCCGGGGCGGGAGGAACGGCAGCCCGAAGGCGGGAGGAACGGCAGCCCCGGAGGCGGGAGCCCCCGGCACGGGAGGAACGGCAGCCCCGGAGGCGGGAGCCCCCGGCACGGAGGAACGGCAGCCCGAAGGCGGGAGCCCCCGGCACGGGAGGAACGGCAGCCCCGGAGGCGGGAGCCACCGCGGCGGGAACGGTCCCCGGGGACCGAGTGCGCCCCCCCCGGGGGCCAGGTGAACGGTGGCCGTCCGGAGAGGGCGCGTCAGCGGGACCGCGGGGGTGGCGCTCAGGCGGTCAGTTCGTGGGCCACGGCGTTGGTCAGCCGTGCGGCGCGCTCGGCGACCTCCGGGGGGCCGCAGGCCATGGCGCGGGCGCACCAGGACTGGGCGGCGGACAGGTCGCCGTGGCGGGCGGACAGCAGGGCCATGCGCAGCGCGGCGCGGCCGTGGCCGGCGTCGGCGGCGCGGGTCCACCACAGGGCCGCCTCGGGCTCCGAGCCCTCGCGGGCCAGGAGCAGGCCGAGGTTGAAGGCGCCGTTTCGCGAGCCGGACTCCGCGGCACGCCGGTACCAGTGGGCGGCGCCCACGACGTCGCCGCGCTTGGCCGCGAACATGCCGAGCCGCACCTGGGCGCGGGCGTGGCCCTGGCGGGCGGCCCGCTCGTACCACTCCTCGGCCTCGCCGCGGGCGACCGCGTCGTCCTCACGGGCGGCCGCGTCCTCCTCGCGCTCGCGCCGGCTGAGCAGCGCGCCGAGCCGGTACGCCGCCTCGGGGCTGCCCCCGCCCGCCGCGCACCGCAGGTGCCGCTCGGCCGCGTGGTGGTCGCCCTCCCGCTGGAGCGCGATCGCGACCTGGAGGGCGGCTTCCGCGTGCCCGGCGGCGGCCGCCCGCTCGTACCAGCGGCGGGCGGTGTCGTGGTCGCCCCGGCCGGCGAAGAGGATGCCGAGGTTGAAGGCCGCGTCGACGGATCCGGCCTCGGCCGCCTTGGAGAACCAGGGCTCGGCGCCGGCGGCGTCCCCGCGCTGCAGCAGCAGCACGGCGAGCGCGTTGGCCGCCTCGCGGTGTCCGGCGTAGGCCGCCTGGCGGTACCACTGCTCGGCCTGGCCGGAGCGCTCCTGGGCGGCGCACAGCAGCCCGAGGTTGTAGGCGCCGTTGATGTCGCCGGCCGCCATGGCCGTGCGGTACCAGCGCTCGGCGGTCTGCGTCTCGCCCTCCTCGGCGTGCAGCGCGCCGAGGGCGTTCGCCGCGTTGCCGTCGCCCGCCTGCGCGGCGCGCCGCCACCAGGTCGCGGCCTGGTCGAGGTCGCCCGCGTCGCGCAGCAGGAAGCCCAGCGCGCAGGCCGCCCGTGCCTCGCCGTCCCGCGCGGCCGTCAGGTACCAGTGCCCGGCCTCCTTGACCTCGCCGCGCTCCTCCAGGAGGGTGCCCAGGCGCAGCGCGGCCCGCCGGTGGCGGCGCGCGGCGGCCTGCCGGTACCACTGCTCGGCCTCGCGGTCGTGGCCGCGCCCCGCGCAGATCCTGGCCAGCCGGTACGCGGCCTCGCGGTGCCCGTGCTCGGCCGCGACCCGGTACCAGCGCTCGGCGCCGACGTCCCCGCGGTGGTCGAGCAGTTCCGCCAGGGCGTACGCGCCCAGGGTGTGGCCGGAGTCGGCGGCCTGCCGCAGCCAGTACTCGGCGGCGGGCTCGTCGCCCCGCTCGCGGTGGTGCCGGCCGAGCGCGTGCGCGGCGGGCGCGGAGCCCGCGACGGCGGCGATCCGCCACCAGCCGGCCGCCTCGTCGGCGTACCCGCGCTGGTGCAGCAGCAGGGCCAGGTTGTTCGCGGCGGCCCGGTCGCCGTGCTGGACGGCGGCCCGCAGGTAAGGCTCCGCGCCGTCCAGGTCGCCGCGCCGCAGCAGCAGGGTGCCCAGGGCGCTCATCGCCCCCGGGTCGCCCTGCTCGGCCGCCTTGCGGTGGCGCGCCTCGATCTCGGCCTCCTCGCGCATGGCGAGGGTCTCCTCGTCGGGCAGCTCGCTGAGCAGCACGGGCTCGCCGCCCTGGGCGCCGCGCTCCGGGCCGGCCCCCTCCTCGGGCGCCCGCACGGGCGCCTCCTCGACGCGCGGCGCGGGCAGCAGCCGCGCGACCGCGGGCCCGGCCCCCTCCTCCGCGGGCGCGGCCGGGCGACCCGCGGACCCATGCCTGCCATGGCTCTGACGAGTGTTCAGAAGCTTCGCACCATCCCCCATAAGCCCCATGCTCGCACCAACCGCTCCCGGCGTACACCTGGTATACCGCAACCGGCTTGGTCACTTCAGCGTTATGTCGACTTCCCGACTTCCCGACATCGCCCACTGTCAAACACGCACACGACCATGTCCCCGGTTCAAGTGAAAAGGCCCGAAGTCGATTGACTTCGGGCCTCTCCGTACCGTAGCGGGGACAGGATTTGAACCTGCGACCTCTGGGTTATGAGCCCAGCGAGCTACCGAGCTGCTCCACCCCGCGTCGTTGTGTCTCAACCGTACCACGACGTGGGGCCGCCTCCGCGGTCGCCCCGGGGCGGGCTCAGCCCTTCTTGGCGGCGGCGCCCTTCTCCAGCGCCTGAGCGTCCTTCAGCGCCGCCTCCAGCCGCTTCTGCGCCTCGCCGTACTTCTGGAAGTCGCCCTGCTTGAGCGCCTTCTGCCCGTCCTCGTACGCCTGCTGGGCGCGGTCGAGGGCGTCCGCGAGCGACGAGTCGCCCGTGCCGGGCCCGCTCGCCGTCGGCGGCGGGCCCGACGTACCCGTGGAGCCGGCCGGCGGCTGGGCGCCGGTGTTCGCGCCGAAGACGGAGTCCAGCGCCTTGGCGAGGGTGTCCTCCAGCGCGGTCTGCCCGTTGAAGTTGACGAACACCTTCTTCATCAGCGGGTAGTCGGTGTTCGCGCCGCGCACGTAGACCGGTTCGACGTACAGCAGGCCGTTGTCCAGGGGAAGCGTCAGCAGGTTGCCGTACTCGATCGTGGAGTCCTTGCCGCGCAGCAGGGTGATCGACTGGGCGTAGTCGGAGTTGAACTTGCTCTGCACGAGCTGCGGGCCGTCGACGGGGGCGTCGCTGGGCAGTTTCAGGATCCGCAGCTTGCCGTAGTCCGGGCTGGTCGCGTCGGAGTCGACCGCGACGAAGGCGGCGAGGTTGGGGCGGTTCTTGGGGGTGAAGGTCGAGGTGAGCGAGAACGCCTGGCTGTCGCGCCCGGGCATCTTCAGGCTCAGGTAGTACGGCGGCACCGCCTTGCCCGACTTCGAGGCGGGGTCGTCGGGCACCTGCCACACCTCGCTGCCGCTGTAGAACTGGGCGGCGTTGGTGACGTGGTACTTCGCCAGCAGTTGCCGCTGCACCTTGAACAGATCCTGCGGGTAGCGCAGGTGCGCCAGCAGGTCCGGCGGGATGGCGCTCTTCGGCTCGACCGTGTGCGGGAACGCCTTCATCCACGTCTTGAGGACCGGGTCCTCGGTGTCCCACTGGTAGAGGGTGACCGCCCCCGTATAGGCGTCGACGGTCGCCTTGACCGAGTTGCGGATGTAGTTGACCTGGTTCTGCCGGGCGACGACCGAACGCTGGTCGCTGGTCAGCGAGTCCGCCGTGGTGTCGCCGAGCGTGGTCCTGGAGGCGTACGGATAGCTGTCGGTGGTGGTGTAGGCGTCCACGATCCACACGATGTGCCCCTTGACCACCGCGGGGTACGGATCGCCGTCGATGGTCAGCCAGGGGGCGACCGCCTCCACCCGCTCCTTGGGCGTGCGGTGGTAGAGGATCCTCGATCCGTGTCCTATGGCGCCGGAGTAGAGGATCTTGGGCTCCCCGAAGGCCACCGCATAGGCCGCGCGCGTCACCGGGTTGTCGAGGCTGACGCCGCCCTTGCCGTCGTACGAGAACGACTGCTCGCCGGACTTGTCGGAGGCGTAGTCGAGCTCCTTGGTCGGGCCGCCCACGATCGAGTACTGGGTGGTCTGCTCGCCGAAGTAGACGCGCTGCTGGTACGGGCCCATGCCGCCGGTCGTCGGAAGGTCCTGCTCGGTGTAGACGGGCTGGCCGGTGGGGTCGCTGCCGTTCTCGCCGCCGTTCGCGCCGCCGCCGGTCACCTCGGTGCCCTTGGCCGCGACGATGCCGAAGCCGTGAGTGTACTTGAAGTGCTCGTTTATCCAGTTCTTCTCGGAGATGCCGTTGATGTCCAGCTCGCGCAGGCCCACGACGGTGTCCTGCGTCCTGCCGTTCTCGGTGTAGCGGTCGACGTCCAGCGTGGAGGGGAACGAGTAGTAGCTGCGCGACTGCTGCATCTGCTGGAAGGTGGGCGAGACCACGTTGGGATCCAGCACGCGGATCGACGCCGAGGTGTCCACGTCGGCCCGCAACCGGGCGTCGGTCGCCGAACTCGTCCCCGCGTAGTCCGACACCTGGCTGTCGGCGATCCGGTACGCGGCACGGGTCGCGGAGATGTTCTTCTGGATGTAGGGCGCTTCCTTGGCCGCCTCGTTGGGCTGCACCTGGAACTTCTGCACCAGCGCCGGGTAGAGGCCGCCGACCAGGATGGCGGACAGCACCATCAGCCCGAAGCCGATCATGGGCAGCGACCAGGTGCGCCGCCACAAGGTGGCGAAGAACAGCAGCGCGCAGATCACCGCGATGCAGAACAGGATGGTCTTGGCCGGCAGGTAGGCGTTGGCGTCCACGTAGCGCAGGCCGGTCCAGTTGTCGGTGGCCTTGAAGCCGCTGTGCTTGATCGCGAGGCCGTAGCGGTCCAGCCAGTAGGCGACGGCCTTGAGCGAGACGAACACCCCCAGCAGCACCGACAGGTGGCCGGTGGCCGCCGCGGTGGCCCTGCCGCCGCCGGGCGAGGTCAGGCGCAGCCCCCCGTACAGGTAGTGCACCAGGGCGGCGGCGACCAGGGAGAGGATCACGGCCGCGAAGCCGAAGCTCAGCAGGAAGCGGTACCAGGGCAGGTCGAAGACGTAGAACGAGACGTCCTTGTGGAACTGCGGGTCCTTGACGTGGAACGGCGTGGCGTTGCTCGTCATGAGCCACAGCCGCCACTGGGTGGCCGCCGAGCCGCCGGCGATGAGCCCGACCACGGCGCAGACTCCCGCGAGCACCCACCCCCGGTACGGCGCGAGCCCCATCCGGTAGCGGTCCAGGCTCTGCTGCTCAAGGGACATGGCGCTCAGCGGCGGCCGGAGCCGGTAGGCGAGGAAGATGTTCACACCGACGATCGAGGCCATGAGCAGGCCGAAGACGCAGAACAGGCCGATCTTCGTCCACAGCATGGTGGTGAACACCGAGGAGTAGCGCACCGAGCGGTACCAGAGCCAGTCGGTCCAGAAGCCCGCGAACATCACGAAGGTGATCATCAGCACCATCAGGATGCCGACCGTGATGAGGAGGGTCCGCGCCCGCCGGGACGGACGGCCCATCGTGATCCGCGGCCCCGACGGCCCTCCGTCACGGTCCGGCATCTGGAATACCAACGTGCGCACCTCGAAATGTCATGGTTTCGCAGGGTTTCACGGGTGCCCCGGCTCGGACCCCACAGGTGCAACTTACTCACGCTTTGGCCGGTTCCCGATTCCGGCCGGGGAAGAGGCAGGATAGTGACCATGCCTGAGACCACCGCCGAAGGTGCCCCGCTCGCCGCCACCCCGCTGACCCGTGCCGTCCTGGAGATCGACGCCTATGCGTCGGCTCTGGGCTGGGACCAGCCCGCCCGCCTTTTCGCCCTTGTCGACACCGCCCGGCTGCGGGCGAGCGAGCCGGGCCTGGCCGACCGGCTCGGCCTCGGCGACGACGCCCCGGGCGGTCTGACCCCGATCGAGCAGGAGGAGCTGCCGTCCGGACAGCCGCTGGACGAGTTCCTGGCGACGATCGCCTGGCCGGATGTGATCGCCGGCTGCGCGCTCACCGTGGAGCGGCTGATGCTGCCGCCGTCCGCCGAGTCGGCCATGCCCGAGGACCTGGACGAGGCCGCGCTGAGCGCCTGGGTGGCGGCCCACCCCGAGCGCCAGGAGGTGCGGATGACGGTCGCCGTGCTGCGCGGCGGCGAGCGGGAGTCGGCGCTGAGGCTGCGGGCGAAGGACACGCCGTCCGAGGTGCTCACCGGGTCCGACCTGGTGCCGGGGCTGGCGGAGGCGCTGTCCGCGACGTTCGCGTAGGCGCCCCGGCGGCGGCCTCACGGGCCGCGGGCCGCCGCCTGGACGCAGTCCCGGGCTCAGCTCTTGCAGCTGGGCAGCGCGGAGGTCTTGCCGGTGCGGATGTCGGTGAGCGCGGCCATGGCGTCGTCCAGCGTCTTGACCTTGACCAGGGTGAGGCCCTTGGGGATGTCCTTCGCGGCCTCCCCGCAGTTGTCGGCCGGGGTCAGGAAGTACTTCGCACCCTTGTCGCGGGCGCCGATCGTCTTCAGGCTGATGCCGCCGATCGGGCCGACGTCGCCCTTGTCGTCTATGGTTCCGGTGCCCGCGACGAACTGGCCGCCGGTGAGGCTGCCGGGGGTGAGCTTGTCGACGATGCCCAGCGCGAACATCATGCCGGCGCTGGGTCCGCCCACGTCGGCGAGCTTGATGTCGATGCTGAACGGGAAGATGTGCTCGACGCCCGCCTGGATGCCGACGACCGCCCGGGTGGGCCCCTGGTCGTGCGAGGTGCGTGTGGTGATCGTCACCGACTGAGGGAGCGGCGACTTCTTCTTGGCGTCCGCCGCCCGGATCACGGTGAAGGTGACCGGCTGGCCGGGCTTGTGCTTGGTGACCAGCGGCGCGACGTCCTCTGCTTGCTGCACCGGGTGCCCGTCCACCGCCTTGATCACGTCGCCGGCGTGCAGCCGCCCCTGCGAGGCGCCGCCTTTGACAACGGCTGCCACGATCACCCGCGACGGCACCGCGATGTGCAGCTCCTTGAGGGCGGCGACCTTGGCGCTGTCCTGGGACTGGCTGAACTCCTCGGCGTTCTGCTGGTCCGCCTGCTGGGCCGTCTGCCCCTTCGGGTAGAGGGTGTCGTGCTCGACCACCTTGTCGTCGTGACGCAGCCAGCCCACGAACGCCTCGACCAGGTTCATGTGGTAGTCGGCGCCCGTGACGCGGACGGTGGTCATGTTCAGGTGCCCGGTCGCCGGGTACGTCCTGTGGCCCGAAATCTGGATGACCGTGTCACCGGCGTAGTCCCCCAGCGTGTTCACCGTCGGCCCGGGCGACATCTCCGAGTACGGGGTGGGCGCCAGCAGCGCCACGCACAGCAGCGCTATGAGGGTCAGGGACGAGGCGAGCAGCGTCGCGGTGCGGCGTGGCATAGGACGAATCTACGGGACCGAGCCGGCGACCGGCCCCTCGGGTGAGTCCTCGTCCTCGTCCGCGGGCGGTGTTCGCCTCCCGGACGGCGGTCGCTGCATCGCCTGCCGGAACCGCTCGTAGCCGGCCAGCGAGGCCCCGTCACCGGACGCCTTGCCGTGCGCCGCCCAGCGGGCCCACACAGCCGCCGCGCAGATCCCCAGCAGCGGAATGACCAGCCAAGCGAGTGCTCCCACGGCGAACTCCCGACCCCGTAACACGCAGAAGTGGACGAATGGGCAGATTAACCACCCACCGGTTCCACGCTCCTCCGCTCCCCGGGATGACGCAACCGGGCTTCCCCCTAACGGAGGGTGAGCGCGAAGGGGGTCGCCTCAGCGGTCAGACGCCGACCCACTCCTGCGAACCGTCGTCGAACACCTGGTGCTTCCAGATGGGCACCTGCGACTTCAGATCGTCGATCAGGCGGCGGCTCGCCGCGAAGGCCTCGCCGCGGTGCGCGCAGGACACCGCCACGATGACGGCGATGTCCCCGACCGCCAGCTCCCCCACGCGGTGCACCGCCGCGAGCGCCCGTACCGGGAAGTCCGCGGCGACCTTCTCCGCGACGCGGCGCAACTCGGCCTCGGCGGAAGGGTGGGCGGAATAGGTCAGCCCGGTCACCGCCGTGCCGGGCCGGCCGTCGTGGTCCCGCACCGTACCGACGAACAGCGTGGTACCGCCCGCGGCATCGTCTCCGACCGCGGCGAACACCTCGTCCACGGACAGCGGGGTATCACGGACGGCGAGCAGCCTGAGGGGATCACGCGAGGACGTCATGCCGGTCATGCTGCCTCATCCCCCGCGATACGGACAGCCCGGTCCCCGCGCCCCGTACCCCGCGCCCGCGAGGTCCACACGTCCGGGGGCCGCGCCGCCGTGCGTCCGGCGTCAGATGCCCCTGCGCCTGCGGGCCCGCCGCACCGCGGCCGCCGCGCCGACAAGGGCGACCGTCGCCCCGGCCGCGCCCAAGGCGGTCGCGTCCTTGCGGCCGAGCCTGCGGCCGGCCACGGAGTTGCGGCCCGCGACCTCCTCCAGGAGTTCGGCGAGCACTTCCTCGTTGGTCCACGTCGGCCGCCACCCCGCCTCGTGCAGCCGGTTCCCGCTGACCACCCACGGGTGCATGGTGTACGCGAGGTCGCCCGCGGGCGACGGCGTCAGGCCCAGCCGGTGCAGCCGGGAAGCGGCGCCGAACGCGATCGCCGGCGGCAGCTCCATGCGCCGGATCCCGCTCAGCTCCTCGACCTCCTCCTGCTCCAGCCAGCCGTCGCACCCCACCGCCATCTCGCCGTCCACCTTCTCCAGCGCGGCGAACTCCAGCGCCGCGACCAGGTCCTCGACGTGGCAGAACTGCCAGCAGGGCCGGCTGCCGGCCACCACCAGGAGCCGCGGCGACTCGAAGTACCGGGTGAACGCGGTGTCCGTGCCGCCGACCAGCACGGCCGGGCGCAGGATCGTCACGTTGAGGCCGGGGTGGGCGCGCGGGGCGCGGCGGCCGAGCCGCTCGATCTCCAGCAGGTCGTCGACGAAGCTCGCCTCCGAGGTGGCGCGCAGCGGCGCGTCCTCGGCGAGCGGCACGTCGTTGTCGGCCTGGGCGCCGTAGACCATCGCCGAGGTGCACAGCACCACCCTGCGCACCCCCGCGGCGGCCGCCGCGGTGAGGACGGTCTGGGTGCCGCGCACGTTGAAGGCCGAACGCGCTTTGGCGTCGGAGTCCAGGTCGAGGTCGAGCGCGAGGTGCACCACGACGTCCGTGCCGCGCAGCTTGTCGGCGATGGCGGGATCGCGTACGTCCAGCACCCGCCAGGCCGCCCCGGGCACCTCCGCGCGCCGCTCGTCGATCGCCACGACCTTCCTGACCTGGTCGGACGCGGCCAGCCGCAGGGCCAGCGCGTGCCCCACGCCGGAGGCCGCGCCGGTGACCGCGACCACCGGCCCCGTGCCCGGCCGGCCCTCGGTCCGCTCTGGGCGAACGTGTGCTTCTGGGGAACTCACCGGGTGTCTCCCACGGTTGTCTCAGATACGTACGCAGCCATCCTGCCGGACAGGTGTCTAGGCTGGAGGTACAGCCCGTACACAAAAGCCCACCACAATACGTAGAGCGTTACGACAGCCGTTACGACGGCGTCCCCCGTGGCCGGCCCCCACGGCCGGCCGCGGGCCCCATCGGCACCACCGCACCACCCCCGCGTCCATCCCACCACCACAGCCCACTACGAGACAGAGCCGAGGAATCCCGTGAGTGACATCCCATTCGGATTCGGCGTCCCTCCCGAGGAGCCCGAGGACGGGGACGACGGCAAGAAGCGCGAAGAGGGCGGCGGACAAGGCGGCGGCCGGCCGAATCCGTTCGGCTTCGGTGGCGGCGCGCCCTTCGGGCCCGGCGGCGGGGACAACCCGTTCGCGGCCATGTTCGGCTCCCTCAACCCCAGCGACCTGGGCGCCGCCTTCCAGCAGCTCGGCCAGATGCTCTCGTACGAGGGCGGGCCGGTGAACTGGGACATGGCCAAGGACATCGCCCGCCAGACGGTCGCCCAGGGCACCGCGGACGGCGTCAAGGACGCGAGCGTGAGCCGCGCCGACCGCTCGTGGGTGGAGGAGGCCATCCGGCTCGCCGACCTGTGGCTGGACGGCGTCACCTCGCTGCCTTCGGGGTCGGGCACGGCCGTGGCCTGGAGCCGCGCGGAGTGGGTCGAGGCCACCCTGCCGGCCTGGCAGGAGCTGGTCGACCCGGTCGCCGAGCGGGTGGCCGGCGCCATGGGTGACGTGCTGCCCGAGGAGATGCAGGCCATGACCGGCCCGCTGCTGGGCATGATGCGCTCCATGGGCGGCGCCATGTTCGGCTCCCAGATCGGGCAGGCGCTGGGCAACCTGGCCGGCGAGGTGATCGGTTCGAGCGACGTCGGCCTGCCGCTCGGCCCGTCCGGCAAGGCCGCGCTGCTGCCGGCGAACATCGCCGCCTTCGGCGAGGGCCTGGGCATCCCGCCGGAGGAGGTGCGGCTGTACCTGGCGCTGCGCGAGGCCGCCCACCAGCGGCTGTTCGCCCATGTGCCGTGGCTGCGCGCGCACTTGTACGGGGCCGTGGAGGGCTACGCGCGGGGCATCAAGGTGGACACCGCGCGTCTGGAGGAGGCCGTCGGGCAGCTCGACCCGTCGCAGCCCGAGCAGCTCCAGGAGGCGCTGCAGCAGGGCATGTTCCAGCCCGAGGACACCCCGGAGCAGAAGGCCGCCCTGGCCCGCCTGGAGACCGCCCTAGCCCTGGTCGAGGGCTGGGTCGACGCGGTGGTGCACGCTGCGGCCGCCCCGCACCTGCCGTCGGCGGGCGCGCTTCGTGAGACGCTGCGGCGGCGCCGGGCCGGCGGCGGGCCGGCCGAGCAGACCTTCGCCACCCTGGTCGGCCTGGAGCTGCGGCCGCGCAGGCTGCGGGACGCCTCCCGGCTGTGGGCCTCGCTCACCGACGCGCGCGGCATGGAGGGGCGCGACGGCCTGTGGGCGCACCCGGACATGCTGCCGACCGCCGCCGACCTGGACGACCCGGACGGCTTCGTGCACCGCGAGTCCTTCGACTTCTCCGAGCTGGACAAGATGCTGGGGGACGCGGCGAGCGAGGAGATCGAGCGCAAGCGCGGCCAGGCGTCGGGCGGCACCCAGGACGCGGGCGGCACCGACGCCCAGGACGCGGACGGCACCGGCGCCCAGGACGCGAAGGGCACGGACGGGCCGGAGGACACCGACGGCAAGGGCGAATCCGGCAGGTGAGCGGGCTGTACGAGGACGCGGTGGGCGTCCTGGAGGGGTGGAGTGCGCCCGATCCGGCCCAGGACGAGCTGCGCCGCGGGTATCTGGCGCACCTGGCCACGCATCCGGACGGCATGTGGAAGCCGTGCAAGGCCGGGCACCTGACCGCCAGCGCCCTGGTCGTCGACCCCTCACGGGAGCGCGTCCTGCTCACCCTGCACGCGAAGCTGCGGATGTGGCTGCAGATGGGCGGGCACTGCGAACCGGACGACTCCTCCCTGGCCGCCGCCGCCCTGCGCGAGGCCACCGAGGAGTCCGGCATCGAGGGGCTGCGCCTGCTCGTGCCCGCCCCGGTGAACCTTGACCGGCACCTCACCCCATGCGCCTGGCACCTCGACGTCCAGTACGCGGCCGTGGCCCCCGCAGGGGCCACGGAGGCCATCAGCGACGAGTCGCTGGAGCTGCGCTGGTTCTCCTACGACCATGTCCCGCAGGTCGCCGACGGCTCGGTCGCGGCGCTGCTGGACCGGACGCTGGCGGTGCTGTAGCGCCGCTCGCCGCGGGGGTGGCGGGTGGCGGGTACGTGGCGCGGGTGCGGCGGGGTGCGGGGGCGCTGGGTTCGGCGGGGTGCGGCGGCGCTGGGTGCGGGCGCCGCCACGAGCGCCCCGCACCCGGGCCGTGACCGAGCGTCGGCCCGGCTCCGCCTATGACCAGGCGTTGCCCTGGTTCGCGCCCCGCGCCCCCTGCGCGCCGAGGCCGTACTGCGCCCTCAGGCCCTGGCCGATCACGGCGTTCTGCGGCGGCATCTGCTCGCTGGGCTGGACCAGCACGTAGCCCTGGCCGACGAAGTTGAGCTCCCAGCCCTCCCCGGTGCTGCCGCGCCTGCGGAAGACCGAGGAGGACGAGGTCTGCGCCTGCATCTGGACGCGCAGCCCGGTCGACCAGGCCACCACCGCGTCGGCGTCGCACGACACGTACTTGTCGGGTGTCACCGGCATCATCAGCGGCTTGCCCGACGTCATGACCGCGACCTTGCCGCTGCCGGCGATCGCCAGGTTGTACTGGCCGGTCCCGGACAGGCCGTACTGGCTGTCGACCGCGATCACGTCCCAGTGCAGCCCGGAGTCGAGCGCGAGCACATAGGCGCTGTCGACGGTCAGGCCCTCGTGGTCGACGTCGAGGATGTGGATCTGCTGCGCCAGGTTGGCCAGGTAGACCGTGCCCTGGCCGGAGCAGCGCATCAGGTCCAGGCCCTCGCCGGTCTGCCGCCGGCCGCTGCGCCGGCCGGACGACTGGTACTCCCCGTCGAACTCGATCATGCCCTGGTACGCGACCATCGACCCCTTGCGGGCCAGGCAGTCGGGGCCGGCGGCACCGTCGAGGCGGACCCGCAGCAGGTAGGAGTTCTGCAGGCTGTAGTGGTCCTGGTTCTGGACCTCGGTGTGGGCGAAAAGCGGGCTCTGCATGGTGTGTCGCTCCCCCTCAGCCCCGGAACCGGAGCCGGTCAGTGCTGTCCTCGCTGGGCTGGACGACCACGAAGCCCTGGCCCGAGAAGCCGATCTGGAACGCCTCGCCGCTGCCCCGCCCGATCAGCGAGGACGCCTTGAAGCTGCGCTTGGCCCGCATCTTCAGCCCCGACGACCAGGCGACGAGGGCGTCCGGGTCGACGTACGTCTCGTCCGCGCCCGCGCCGCAGTCGACGACGACGGGGGTGCCGCGCGAGGTGATGGCGACCCAGCCCTGGCCGGAGACGCCGACGTTGAACAGGCCCTGCCCGGCGAACTTCGCCAGGCCCTTGACCCGCTCGACGCCCCAGGTGAGGTGGGCGTCGAAGGCGAGCAGGTTGGTGCCGTTGACGGACACCGACTCGTTGTCGAGGTTGAGGCAGACCACGTCGGCGCCGTAGTCGGCCAGGTAGAGCAGGCCGTCGCCGCTGCACTTCATCAGCGGGGTGCTCTCACCCGTCAGCCAGGCGGAGGCCATCTGGCGCACGGCGGGCGGGTTGGGCTCGTACTGGATGAACCCCTCGTAGGCGATCATCGAGCCGGTGCGGGCGAACAGGTCGTGGCCGGTCTGCATGGCGACCTTGAGGATCGCCGAGCCGTGGTTCTCCATTCGGGCGGCGACCGGCGTCGGTGCGAAGCCCGCGATCATCTGCTGGTCCATGGCGGGTCACACCTCGTAGGGCTGGACGACGATGAAGTTGCCCGGCGCGCCGCGGAACTGGAGGTTCACGGTCTCGCCGCTGTGGCCGGGGTACGCGCTCCTGCGCAGCCTCACCTGGCTGGAGACGATCACCTGGGCGCCCGCCGACCAGGCGACGACGGCGTTGCTGTCGGCGTACGTGGTCGTGGTGACCGGCAGGACCACAGGGGTGCCGTGGGTCTTGACGATCAGGGTGCCGGTGCCCTGGAACTGCATGGTGAACAGGGCGCCGCCCGGGATGCCGTGGCCCTCGATCCTGCGCACCTCGTGCTGCAGCGATTCGTCGAACGCCAGGACGTTCTCCGCGGAGACGCAGATGGCGTCGTTCTGCAGCTCGACGGGGTGCAGATAGGCGCCGTTCTCGGCGAAGAAGACCTGCCCGCCGCCCGTGCAGCGCATGAGCTGCATCTCCTGGCCGGTGGCGTTGCCGACGATGCGGCCGACGAAGCCCGCGCCCTTGTAGCCGAAGTCGACCTTGCCCTGGTACAGGACCATGCTGCCCTGCCGGGCCAGGACCGGCTGGCCGCCCTCCTGGGCGAGGTCGGCCCGCATCATCTTGGCGTTCTGCTGGGTCCAGCGGCGGCCGGTGGGGGCCTCGCGGTACTTCTGCATGGCGACGCCGAGGCCGGGTGCGGCGGCCTGCGGGCCCTGACCGCCCGGCTGCCCGTATCCGCCGCCTGGCTGCGCGTAACCAGGCGGCTGCCCGTAACCAGGCGGCTGCTGGTAGCCGGGCGGGGCGGGAGCGGGCTGCCCGTACCCGGGTGGCGGCTGCTGGTAGCCGGGTGGGGCGGCGAACTGGCCGGGGGCGGGGGCCGGCTGGGGCGGCGGGACCTGGCCGAAGGGCGGGGGCGAGGGCGGTGTCTGCCCCGGGGGCGCGGTCATGGGCGCGATCATGGTGGGCGCCTGGTGGATGTCGGGGTTGCCGGGGGCGGGCGGCGGGGTGAAGCCCGCGCCGGCGGGGGCGGGGGCTCCGAAGGCGGGCGCGGGCGGCGGGGTCGGCGCCATGGGTGCGGGCGGCGGAGTGGGTGCGGACGGCGCGGCGGAGGGGCCGGGCGGGGGCGCGAATCCGGGTACGGGCACCGAGGCCGGGCCGGGCGGGGGCGCGAATCCCGGGGCGGCGGCCGGCGCGGCCTGGGGTGCGGGCTCCTCCTCCGCGACCTCACCGCCGAAGTTCCGCAGCAGGGCGGCGAGCCCGCCGTCGAAGCCCTGCCCGACAGCGGCGAACCGCCACACGTCCTTGTAGTAGATGTCCGCGAGCATCACGGCCCGCTCGGTGCTGAACTCGGCGCCGGTGAACGAGTACCGGGCGACCTCCTCGCCGCCCGCGACGAGCCGGATCCAACCGGGGCCGATCTGCGACATGCGGCCGTCGCCGTCGATGGTCGCGGTGAACGAGAGCTTGCGCACCGACTGGGGGACGCTGTCGAGCGTGACGCGGAAGGACTCGGTGTCGCCGGCCTGCGGGCCGAGCAACTGGATGGCTTCCTCCGGGGACTTGGGCTGGTTGAAGAAGACGAAGTAGCGATCGTCCGAGAGCTGCTCGGCCGCGTCCAGTCCGAAGCAACTGATGTCGAACGTCAGTCCCGGCGCCGCGATCTGCACACCGATGTACAGATCCGTGCCCGCGGTCAGATCGCTGATCCTGGCCTTGTGGCCGCGCTGGAATTCCCTGGCCATGGTGCGACCGTTCCCCCATCCCCTGAGTGCGTGGTGCGTTGCGACAGGCTAACCGGTCGCACCGGCAGCGGCTATTCCCCGTCCGCCTCGGACGGACGGGGCAGGCGGCCGGCCGCCACGACGCCTTCGAGGAATCCGCGCGCCCGCTCGGTGCGCGGATAGCCCTCCAGCAGCTTCCAGAAGCTGGGGCCGTGGCCCGGCACGAGCAGGTGCGCCAGCTCGTGCAGCAGCACGTAGTCGATCACGTACTCGGGCATGCCCCGCAGCCGGTGCGAGAGCCGGATGCTGCCCTCGGCGGGCGTGCACGACCCCCACCGGGAGTTCTGGTTGGTGACCCACCGCACCGTGTCAGGTACGGCCCGGCCGCGCAGGTACTGCTGCGAGAGCTGCGCGGCCCGCTCCGCCAATTCGCTGTCACCGGGCGTCCTGCGGCTCTCCTGCGCGGCGAGCTTGTCGAGCATCACGCCCACCCAGCGCTGCTCCTCCGCGGCGGACATCCGGGCCGGGATGAGGACGATGGTGCGGTCGCCCTCGCGGTAGGCGGACACGGTCCGTCGCCGGCGGGCGCTGCGGCGCACTTCCACCCCGCCCGTCCCGCCCTTCGCGCCCGTCGTCACGTCGGGGGTGGGACGGGCGGCCGGATGATGCGCGGGATCGGCGGACACGGCCACGACGTTACCCGCTGTCCCTGTGGGACGTCCGCCCGCCGGGCGGTTGCCAGCGGAATCACCGCGATCCGTACGCATATTGAACGACTATTCCCCACAGCCTGTGGATAACTCCGCGGGGCGGTCGCGGGAAACCGGCACGCTGCAAGCATCACTCACGCGGAGTGATGGCCGTCGCGCCGGAAGGCGGGGCGGCACGGGCCGGCGCGCGAGGCGCGCGGAAACGGGGAGGCGGGAGTCATGCGTCCGATGCTGAAGGCCGCGCTGCGGCGGAGCTGGCGGGGGCGGGCGTGCGTGCAGTTCGGGGTGGACCCGGAGCGTGCGGTGGTGCTGGAGCCGGTGGACGGGGCCGAGGCGGGCTTCCTCGACCTGCTGGACGGCACGCGCGGCGGCGAGACCCTGCTGCGGGACGCGGCGGCGCTGGGTCTGGGGCCGGACCGGGTGCGGCGGCTGCTGGGTGTGCTCGCCCGCGGCGGGGTGCTGGACGACGCGGCGGCGCACGCTCCCCTGTCCGCGGCGGTGCGGCACCGGACGGCCGCGCTGGACCGGCTGCGTCCCGACCTGGCCGCCCTGTCCCTGCTGCATCCGGCCCCGGGCGCGGCGGCGGCGCGGATACGGCACCGGCGCGCGGCCCGGGTGCGGGTGCACGGGGCGGGACGGGTCGGGGCGCAGGTCGCCGCGCTGCTGTCGGCGGCCGGGGTGGGCGCCGTGGACCTGCTCGACGGCGGCCGGGTCGAACCGTGGGACACCGCTCCGGGCGGCATCCCGGCCGAGCACGTCGGCGATCGCCGCGACGCCGCGGGGCGGGGAGCGGTCCGCCGGGCGGCCCCCGACCTCAAGGGAGTGGGCGCCGCGGCGGACCGCTCGGGTCCGTCGGCGGAGCGGGGCGGCGCAGGGGGTGGGCGCGGCGCAGGGCCGGGGCCCGTGGTGGCGGTGCTGGCCCCCAGGGACGGGCTGGCCGCGTACGCGCCGGAGCCGGCCGAGGCGCGGCGGCTGGTGGCGTCGGGCGTGCCGCACCTGTATACGGGGGTGGTGGAGGGCCTCGGCGTGGTCGGCCCGCTGGTGGTGCCGGGGCGGACGGCGTGCGGGGAGTGCCTGGCCCTGAAGCTGGCCGACGGCGACCCGCACTGGCCCCGGATGCTGGCCCAGCTCAGGTCGGGGCGGCAGCCCGCTGTGCCCGCGTGCGACGTGGCGCAGGCCACAGCGGTGGCCGGGCTGGCGGCGGCCCATGTGCTGGCCCACTTGGACGGGCGGCCGGCGCCCGGCCTCGGGGCCCGGGTGGAGCTGTCGCTGGCCCGGCTGGCCACCCGGACGCGGGCGCTGCCGGCCGACCCCCGCTGCGGCTGCGGCGCGGCGGGCGCCGCGCCCTGGCCGGGAGGGCCCTGGGCGGGAGGGCCCTGGCCGGGAGGGCCCTGGCCGGGCGAATCCGCTGATGGCGCAGATGAGGACAAAGCACGGAGCCGGGCGGCAAGTGATGCTCTCTTCGCCGGGGCGTCGGTGGGGAGGGGCACAATGGCCATGTGACCGAGGGGAAATGAGGGGCGCATGTCTGATCTTCCGCGCAAGGCTGTGACCCGCACCGCCAAGCTCGCCGCGCTGCCGCTGGGCTTCGCCGGGCGGGCCACGCTGGGGCTCGGCAAGCGCCTGGGCGGCAGGCCCGCCGACGAGGTCGCCGTCGAACTGCAGGAGCGCACGGCCGAGCAGCTCTTCAAGGTGCTGGGCGAGCTCAAGGGCGGCGCCATGAAGTTCGGGCAGGCCCTGTCGGTCTTCGAGTCGGCTCTCCCCGAGGACATCGCGAGCCCCTACCGGGCGGCGCTGACCAAGCTCCAGGAGGCCGCCCCGCCGATGCCGGCCCGCACCGTCCACCGGGTGCTGGCCGAGCGGCTGGGCCGCGACTGGCGGTCGCTGTTCACGAGCTTCGAGGACACCCCGGCCGCGGCCGCCTCGATCGGGCAGGTGCACCGGGCGGTGTGGAGCGACGGGCGGCTGGTCGCGGTCAAGGTCCAGTACCCGGGGGCGGGGGACGCGCTGCTGTCCGACCTGTCCCAACTCGGACGGGTGGCACGTCTGTTCGGGCCGCTCATCCCGGGGATGGACGTCAAGCCGCTCCTGGCGGAGCTGCGGGAGCGGGTCGCGGAGGAGCTGGACTACTCGCTGGAGGCGAAGGCGCAGCACAGGCACGCGGCGGAGTTCGCCGGCGACCCCGACGTGGTGGTGCCCGACGTCGTCCACCAGGCGGACCAGGTGCTGGTCACCGAGTGGCTGGACGGGGTGCCGCTGTCGGAGGTGATCTCCGGGGGCAGTCAGGAGATGCGGGACCGGGCGGGACAGCTGCTGTCCCACTTCCTGTTCGCCGGTCCGGCCCGCACCGGGCTGCTGCACGCCGACCCGCACCCGGGCAACTTCCGGCTGCTGGTCGACGACGGCCCGGTGGAGGGCTGGCGGCTGGGCGTGCTGGACTTCGGCACCGTCGACCGGCTGCCCGAGGGGCTGCCGCTGCCGATCGGCACCGCGCTGCGGCTGGCGCTGGCCGACGAGGCCGAGCAGGTCTACGCGATGCTGCGCGAGGAGGGCTTCGTCAAGCCGACGATCCAGCTCGACGCGGAGGCCGTGCTGGACTACCTGCGGCCGATCATCGAGCCGGCCGGGCGGGAGGAGTTCGCGTTCGACCGGGCGTGGATGCGGACGCAGGCGGCCCGGATCGCGGACCCGCGTTCGCCGGCCCACCAGCTCGGCAAGCAGCTCAACCTGCCCCCGGCGTACCTGCTGATCCACCGTGTGACATTGAGCACAGTCGGGGTGCTGTGCCAGCTCGGTGCCACCGTACGGCTGCGCGAGGAGCTGCTGGAGTGGCTGCCCGGTTTCGACGTGCCGGGGGCGCCGGAGTCCGCGTGACCGGCGGCGGGGCGGCCGGCCCGGAGGAACGGGGCCGGTAGCCGGGCGCCGGGTGGCCAGTGGCCGGTGGCCGGACGCCCGGCTACCACCAGGCGGAGTCCAGGCGCCCCTCGATGCTGCGCAGATGCTCGCGGGCGCAGGAGTCGCAGAAGTAGACGCGCCGGCCGTTCTCCACGGAACAGGTCCATGTCAGCGGCAGGCCGGCCCGGGTGGTTCCGCAGCGGGCGCAGGTGGTCCTGGTCCGAGCCGTGGGATCGGCCGTGGGGTCGGCCGTGCTCTGGAAGGTCTTCTGATCCACCGGGAGACGATACCTCCGCCGCCCGGGGTTCCGCGCCGCAACGCACCGCGGGACCGGCCCCGGTGGGCCGGTCCCGCTGGAATTGTCGCTGGTCGTCGCCGCCGTGGCGGCAGGGCCGCGGACCGGACCGGGATTACTGCATCACGGCCATGGCCAGGGCCCGGCGGGCCCGCATCGAGGCCCGCTCGGCGCGCCGCTGCAGCCGCCGGGCGGCGAGCAGGCGGAGCGACCTTCGTTCGTTCTCCGCTTCTGCCAGGCGCTGTTGCATATGAGCACGCGCCAGGGCTTCTGGCATGAGTTGCATCTCAAGGTTCCTGTTCTGGTGCGACGCCAGGGCGTCGGAGGTACGGGCGGGAAGTTCGTCGATGGAGGGGGTCATCGGGGCCTGATTCTTGGGATCGTGCGTGAGTGGGCGGTCGATGGTTCCGGGCGCCGTGGTCCTTTTGACGTTCATGCCACGACAGCGTTCTTGCGCGGGCGGCCACGGGGCCGCTTGCGGGGTACGACGACCCCCTGGATGAACAGCTCGCCGCCCCAGACACCCCAGGGCTCGCGGCGGTCCTTGGCGCCGGCCAGGCAGGCCTCGCGCACCGGGCAGGTCTGGCACAGGGCCTTGGCGTACTCGACGTCCGCGGGGGACTCGGCGAAGAAGACCTCGGGGTCGTAGGTCCGGCAGGGAACGGCCACGCCGAGTCGCTCGATCTCGTCGTCGAGTTCGGTGAGGGGCAGCAAGGTGGTCTCCGAAGGGGGCTGGTCGATACGGGCGGGCGGGCGGATCAGGTCGGGCTGGGATCCGGACGTTGCGTGCTGGGCGGTGTGCACGGTGAGTTCGTTCCTCGTCTGGTCGGTCCGGCGGAGTGGTTGGTCCGTCCGGTCTTCGGTTGCGTCATCTGCTGGAGAAACAGAAGGGCCGCGGATCCCGGTCTGGGATTCCGCGGCCCTGAAGGTGCCGACCTGATGCCGTATCAGGCTGGATCACTCCAGGGTTCGAGCCCGCGGAAGGCCCACTTGCCGTGCTGCGTCGTCTTCTGCTGTCCATTGCCATTGGCGAAGCCGCCGGCGGGGAAAGCGATCGTGGCGGTACCAGCGCCGGCGCCGTTGGCCGCCGCGAAGCCATAGGCGGTCCCCGCCATGGCCGCGGCCGCTACCGCGGGCGCCTGAATCGGTCGCTCGGTCCGCCCCCGGTCCGGCATGGCCGGAACGGAAGCGGTGGACAGACCGGTGCCACGCAGGGAGACGGCGAGCTGGCAGGCGGCGACCACCGAACGATCGGTCAGTTTGGTGTTCAGCAGGCTGATCACAGGGCTCGCCTCCTCTCGGCGTCTCGTAAGGGCAGTGGACCGGACTTGCCTAGTACATCACGTCCGGGTGGTGCTTTGGAAGAGCTGTCCCCGTCCGTGCTCAGGAAGGCTATGGGGACTTCGCGGGACGGCGCAAACTATTTTTCGGCTTCTTCTTCAGAAGATTTTCCGCCCAGCTCAGCGGCCTGTTCGGCGGTGAAATCCGGAGTATTTGGTTCCGCTCCCGGAACGGCCGCGGCGGCCCCTTCCGCGTCCCCCTCGGGCCCCTCCCCCTGGGGCCCCTCCCCCTCGGCCACCGGCTCCCGCCCGCGCTCGGCGTCCGCCTCGGCCTCCGCCTCCGTCTCGGTCTCCGCTTCGGGCTCCGCCTCCCCTTCGGCCTCTGCTTCGGTCTCCGCCTCCGCCCCCGGTTCCAGCCCGGCGACCAGCGCGAGCACGTCCGCGCCGAACCTGTCGAGCTTGCGGGCGCCCACCCCGGCGATGGAGGCCAGCTCCGCCTCGCCCTCGGGCCTGACCTCCGCGATGGCCAGCAGCGTCTTGTCGGTGAACACGCAGTACGCGGGCTGGCCCAGCGCCTTGGCCTGCTCGCTGCGCCAGGCGCGCAGCCGCTCGTAGAGCCCCTCGTCCAGATCGGAGGGGCAGTCCTCGCACCGCATCAGCTTGATCTCGCCCGGGTCGGACAGGGTGCGCCCGCACACCCGGCACAGCACCGGGCCGCGCCGCCTGCGCCCGCCCGAGCCGCGCTCCACGGCGCCGCCGCCCGCCGAGCCGCCCCGCGTGCCCCGGGCGGCAGAGCCCGGCCGCAGGCCGTCCAGGAAGCGTGAGGGCCGCCGCCCGCCGCGCCCGCCCGGGGAGCGCGACAGCGCCCACGACAGTCCGAGGTGGAACCGGGCGCGGGTCACCCCCACGTACAGCAGCCGGCGCTCCTCCTCGACCTGCTCGTCGGTCTTGGCGTAGGTGATCGGCAGCGTGCCCTCGGTCAGGCCGACCAGGAACACCGCGTCCCACTCCAGGCCCTTGGCGGCGTGCAGCGAGGCCAGGGTGACGCCCTCCACGGCCGGGGCGTGCTGGGCGTTGGCCCGCTCGTCCAGCTCGGCGACGAAATCGCCCAGGGTCGCCTCCGGCCGGGCCGCCGCGAAGTCCTCCGCCAGCCGCACCAGCGCCGCCAGCGACTCCCAGCGGTCGCGCACCGCGCCCGAGCCGGCCGGCGGCTCCGAGGCCCAGCCGCGGGAGCTGAGCACCGCCCGCACCTGCTCGGGGACCGTCGGCGCCGCCCCGTCCGGCGCGTCCGACGAGCCGCCCGCCCGCGCCGCGCCGCGCAGCAGCAGCCCCGCCTCACGCACCTCGGGCCGTTCGAAGAACCGCTCCGCGCCGCGCAACTGGTAAGGGACCCCGGCGTCGGCCAGCGCCTGCTCGTACACCTCCGACTGGGCGTTGACGCGGTAGAGCACCGCGATCTCGCTCGGCCGCACCCCGGAGGCGATCAGGTCCCTGATCCGGCGGGCGGTGCCCTCGGCCTCCGCCGGCTCGTCCGGGTACTCGGTGAAGACGGGGTCGGGGCCCGGATCGCGCTGGGAGACAAGTTCGAGGCGGTGGGCGGCGGCCTGGCCGCGTGCCTGCCCAAGCAGACCGTTGGCCAACGCGACGACCTGCGGGGTGGACCGGTAGTCCCGGACCAGCTTGACCACGGTCGCCCCCGGGTGCCTGGCTCGGAAGCCGAGCAGGAAGTCGGGGGTGGCGCCGGTGAAGGAGTAGATGGTCTGCGAGGCGTCCCCGACCACGCACAAGCTGTCCCGGCCGCCGAGCCACAGTTCCAGCAGCCGCTGCTGCAGCGGGCTGACGTCCTGGTACTCGTCGACCACGAAGTGCTGGTACTGCGAGCGCACGGTGTCGGCGACGTCCGGCCGGTCCTGCAGCACCCCCACGGTCAGCAGCAGCACGTCCTCGAAGTCGATCAGCCCGCGGTCGCGCTTGAGCTGCTCGTACGTGGTGTAGACGCGGGCCACCTCGGCCGGATCGCGCGGCGTGTCGCGGCCGGTCTTGGCGGCCGCCACCGCGTAGTCCTCCGGAACCGTCTGGGTCACCTTGCACCACTCGATCTCGCCGGTCAGGTCCCGCAGTTCGCTGCGGTCCAGCCGGATACGGCAGCGCGCGCCCGCCTCGGCGACCAACTGCACCTTGCGCTCCAGCAGCCGCGGCATCTCGCCGCCGACGGCCCGCGGCCAGAAGTACTGGAGCTGCCGCAGCGCCGCCGAGTGGAAGGTGCGCGCCTGCACACCGCCCGCGCCGAGCTGCCGCAGCCGCCCCCGCATCTCCCCGGCCGCCCGCGCGGTGAAGGTGACCGCGAGCACGCTGCCGGGCTGCAGTATCCCCGCCCGCACCCCGTAGGCGATCCGGTGGGTGATCGCGCGGGTCTTGCCGGTGCCGGCCCCGGCGAGCACGCACACCGGGCCGTGCAGGGCCGTGGCGACCGCGCGCTGCTCGGGGTCGAGGCCGTCGAGCACCGCGTCCGCGGAGTCGGGCACCGCGGGGAAGAGCGAGTCAGGGAATGTCGCTGTCACCCCGCCCACTCTGCCAGGTCCGGCCGACACCCCGGGAAAGTTGTCCACAGGCCGCCCGGCCGGCGGCCCCACCACGGGTCACCGCGCCGCGGGCCGCGCGCGCCGCGGCACCACGCGTGCGCGCCGCCACACCGCGCGTGTGCGCCGCCACATCGCGCGTGTGCGCCGCCACACCGGCCGGAGACCGGAATGCGGACCGGGCGTCCCGCGTTCACCAGATGCCGTCTTCCCCCCTAATGTCGGCGGGGACCGAGCCGTGAGGAGCGAACACCGATGTCGGGTTCCGTGACGATGTACAGCACCACTTGGTGCGGCTACTGCCGCCGCCTGAAGTCCCAGCTGGACCGGGAGGGCATCGCGTACACCGAGATCGACATCGAGCGCGACCCGGCGTCCGCGAAGTTCGTCGAGCAGGCCAACGGCGGCAACCAGACGGTTCCGACCGTACTCTTCGCCGACGGCTCGACGCTGACCAACCCGTCGGTGCAGCAGGTCAAGCAGAAGCTCGCCGCCTGACCGCCCGGCGCCCGGCTGGCCCTGCCCCCCGCGGCCGGGGTTACCGCGCCGGCCGCGGGGTCGCGCCCTGTCTGGGCAGCGGCTCGCCGTACCACAGTTCGACGAGGCGGGCCGCGATGGAGATGCCGTAGGGCGGGAGGACCTCGCCGGAGGCGAAGGCGGCGCGCAGGTCGTCGCGGGAGAACCAGCGGGCCTCGTGGATCTCCTCGCCGTCCACCGTGATCCGCGAGGACGTCGCGCGGGCGTGGAAGCCCAGCATCAGGCTGGACGGGAACGGCCAGGGCTGGCTGGCGATGTACTGGACCTCGCCGATCGTCACCCCCACCTCCTCCTGGACCTCGCGCCGTACCGACTGCTCGATCGACTCGCCCGGCTCGACGAAGCCCGCCAGTGTGGAGAAGCGGCCCTCCGGCCAGTGCACCTGGCGGCCGAGCAGCGCCCGGTCCTTGTCGTCGGTGACCAGCATGATCACCGCGGGGTCGGTGCGCGGGTAGTGCTCGGCGCCGCAGGCCGGGCAGCGGCGGATGTGGCCGGCGGCCGCGATGACCGTCCGCTCGCCGCAGCGCGAGCAGAAACGGTGCATGCGCTGCCAGTTCTCCAGCGCCACGGCGTGCACCATCAGCCCCGCCTCCAGCGGGGACAGCAGCCCTCCGACCTCGCGCAGCCCGGCCGGCCTCGCCGCGTCGTCCATCCGCCCGGGCAGCGAGTCCTTCTGCAGTGCGAAGTAGCGCACACCGTCCGGGTCGATGCCCAGGAAGTAGCGGTGGGTCTCGGTCTCGGGCGCCTCGAACGACGGCGTCATGACCAGTTCGGTCCCGCCGTCCGGCGTGTCCTCGACCAGCACCTGCCCGCCGGAGACCACGAACACCCGGGTGGTCGGGTGGCTCCAGGCGGCGGCCAGCCATGCCTCGTCCATGCGGTGGTGCGCGGCCCGGTCCACCCCTTCGACGGTGAGGGCCAGCGGCTTCGCTGTCGTGTCGGGTTCGGTCAAGACTGTTTCCTGCTCCCCGTCGTCGTAGGGATCGTCGTCGTGCGGATGGTCGTCGTGCGGATGGTCGCCGTACGGATGGTCGCCGTACGGATGGTCGTTGTACGGAAGCCCGCCTTGCGGAAGCTCGCCGTACGGATCGTCGGCGTGCGGTTCACCCCGTCTTCGCCGGCCACGGCTCGGCCCGCCAGTCCGCGGCCATCTCCTCCCACAGGTGGGCCGCGGTCCGCACGCCTTTGAAGAGCAGCCCGAGCTCCACTTTCTCGTTCACCGAGTGCCAACCGTCGGACGGCACGGAAATTCCCAGGAACAGGACGGGAACGCCGAGTACGTCCTGCAGGTCCGCGGCCGGTCCCGAGCCGCCCTCGCGGGTGTAGCGGATCTCCTGGCCGAACGCGCGGCCCATGGCGCGTACCAGCGACCGCAGCGCCGGGTGGTCCAGCGGGGTCAGGCAGGGCCGGGTGCCGCCGCCCCAGAAGCGGATCTCGTGGCGGATGCCGGCCGGCAGGCGGTCGGCGACCCAGTCGGTGACCAGGTGCCGGATCCTGGCGGGTTCCTGGCCGGCGACCAGGCGGAAGGAGAACTTCAGCGTGGCGGTGGACGGCACGATGGTCTTGCCGCCGGGGCCCTCGTAGCCGCTGTGGATGCCGTTGATCTCGGCGGTCGGCCGGGCCCAGACCCGCTCCAGGGTGGAGTGGCCGCGCTCGCCGAGGGCCGCGGTGGACCTGGCGGTGCGCAGCCAGGCCGGCTCGTCGAAGGGCAGCTCGGCGAACAGGACCCGCTCGCGTTCGGTGAGTTCCACGACGCCGTCGTAGAAACCGGGGACGGCGACCCGGCGGTCGTCGTCGTGCAGGGCGGCGGCCAGCCGGGCGGCCTCGACCGCCGGGTTGGGTACCGCGCCGCCGAACGAGCCGGAGTGGATGTCCTGCGCCGGCCCGTACAGGTCGATCTGGCCGTCGACCAGGCCGCGCATGCCGGTGCAGACGGTCGGGGTGTCCTCGTCCCACATGCCGGTGTCCGAGACGATCACGGTGTCGCAGGCCAGCCGGTCCGCGTGCGCGCGCACGAGGTCGGCGAAGTGGGGCGAACCGGACTCCTCCTCGCCCTCGACCAGCAGCTTCAGGTTCACGGCGGGAGCGGTCCTGCCGGTCGCGGCCAGGTGGGCGCGCAGCCCCAAGGTGTGCAGCAGCACCTGGCCCTTGTCGTCGGCGGCGCCGCGGCCGTAGAGCCGGCCGTCCTTCTCGACGGGCTCGAACGGTTCGGTCGCCCACCCGTCGCCCTTCGCCGCGGGCTGCACGTCGTGGTGCCCGTAGACCAGCACCGTGGGGGCGTCGGGCTCGCCGCTGGGCCACTCCGCGTAGACGGCCGGGGCGCCGGCCGTCGGCCACACCTCGGCGACCGGGAACCCGGTCCTCCGCAGCTCGGCCACCAGCCATTGCGCGCTGCGCAGCAGGTCGGGGGCGCGGTCCGGGTCCGCGGAGACGGAGGGGATCCGCAGCCAGTCGCCGAGCGCGGCAAGGAACGCGGAACGGTGCTGCGCGATGTACGCGAGGACGTCGTCGTCCGGGGTGGTGCCCATGCCGAGCAGCCTAACCCGGCGGTTTCCCGCGGGGTGCCGCCACCCGGCAGGCGTGAGCGGCGACACTCCGCGAGCGCCGGCGGGCACGCGTCCGGCGCGGCCCGGCGGTCACCCGTCCCGCCGCGGCTCCCCCCTCATCAGCCGCTCCAGCTCCGCCCGGTCCGGCAGCGGCCGCGGGTGTACGACGGTGCCGGTGCGCACGTGCACGAACGCGGCGGTGACCCGGTCCGGCGGCACGCCCGCCTGCTCCGCCCAGGCCACGCGGTAGACGGCCAGTTGCAGCGGGTCGGCGCCGGCGGGGTCGTGGCCGGTCTTCCAGTCGACGATCTCGTACGTGTCGCCGTCCCGGTACACCGCGTCGATCCGGCCGCGCACGATCCGTCCGGCCAGGGCGAGGTGGAAGGGGGCCTCGACGCGGTACGGGGCCCGGTCGGCGTACGGCGTGCGCAGGAAGGCGTCCTTGAGCGCGGTCAGGTCGGCCTCGTCCGCGATCGTGTCGTCGGGTTCGATGCCGGGCAGTTCCTCGGGGGCGAACAGCGGGCGGGCGTCGAGCCGGGACTCCACCCAGGCGTGGAAGCGGGTGCCGCGCCGGGCCGCGCGCGCGGGCGGGCCCGGCAGCGGGCGCGCCAGCTCCCTGGCCAGCGCCTCGGGATCGGCCACCAGCCGTACGAACTGGCTCGTGCTGAGCACCGCGGGCAGCGGCACGTCCCGCCCCGCGGCCCGTGCCCGCCGCAACTCCCCCGCCAGCGCCTCCAGGTCCCGGTCCCAGGACGCGACCAGCCGCGCCTCCTCCGGCGCGAACCCGGGTCCGCCGTCAGGGGCGCCGTCAGGGCCGCCGTCGGGCCCCTCGTCAGGTACGGAGCGGGGCGCGGGTACGGCGCCGGGTACGACGGCGCCGGGGGCGCCGCCCGCCTCCTGGTCCACGTAGGCCCGGACCCTCGCCGCCGCCTCGCGCCGCCGCCGCAGGGCCGCCGGGTCGAGGGGCAGCGGCCAGGGGTGGTCGGCGGTGGACTCCAGGGAGGGGTTGACGGCGTCCTCGGCGGGCGGTTCGGCCCAGACCTCGATCTCGCCGTGCCCGGCCTCGCAGTGTTCGCGCAGCGCGTCGAGGAACGCCGACGGCCCGAACGGGGATTTCTGGGTGGGCCCCCACCAGTAGCCGGAGCCCAGGAGGAGGGAGCGCGGGCGGGTGAAGGTGACGTAGCCGAGCCGGAGTTCCTCCACCCGCTGGTGCTCGCGCATGGCGTCGCGGAAGCCGTCCAGGCCGGCCCTGGTCCATTCGGGCACGTCGGGCAGGGTGCCGGTGTCACCGCGCAGCCCGTGCGGCAGCACCTTGGCGTTGACCGGCCACAGCTCGCGCCCGCGGGTGCTGGGGAAGCCCTTGTCGACCAGCCCCGGTACGGCCACCACGTCCCACTCCAGCCCCTTGGACTTGTGGGCGGTGAGCACCTTGACGGTGTTCTCGCCGCCGGGCAGCGAGCTGTCCAGGCCCTTCTCGTACTGGGCGGCGGTGCGCAGGAAGCCGAGGAACGCCAGCAGCGTCGCCTCGCCGTCGAGGGCGGCGAACCCGGCGGCCGTGTCGAGGAAGGTGCGCAGGGTCTCGCGGCGGCGGGCGGCCAGGGCGTGCGGGGACGCGGCCAGTTCGACGTCGAGGCCGGTGACGGCGAGCACCCGGTGCAGGACGTCCATCAGCGGGTCGGCGAGGGAGCGCCGCAGGTCGCGGATCTCGGCCGCGAAGCGGGCGAAGCGGACCCGCGCCTCGGGCGAGAACGGCAGGTCGTCGCCGGGTTCGGCGTCCAGGAAGGTCTCCAGCGCGTCGGCCAGGGAGATCACCTCGGCCGGGTCGACGCCTTCGACGGCGGCGGCCAGCGGATCCGGACCGCCGTCCCCGTCGTCGCCGTCGGCGTCGCCGCGCCGGTGGCGGCGGACCAGGCCGCGGGCGCGGCGGCCGAGCAGGGCCAGGTCGCGGGGGCCGATCCGCCAGCGCGGGCCGGTGAGCAGCCGGACCAGGGCGGCGTTGGCGGTGGGGTCGTGCAGCACTTCGCAGGTCGCGACCAGGTCGGCCACCTCGGGCAGGTGCAGCAGCCCGGACAGGCCGACGACCTCGACCGGCACGTCCCGGGCGACCAGCGCGGCATGGATGTCGGCGAACCTGCCGGCCGTGCGGCACAGCACGGCGATCCGGCCGGGCTCGGTGCCGGTGCGGACCAGGTGGGCGAGGGAGTCGGCGAGCCAGTCGGTCTCCGCCCGCTGGGTGGGCAGCAGGGCGGCCCGCACCAGTCCGTCGTGCTCGGCGCCGGGGGCGGGGCGCAGCGCCTCGACGCCTTCGTGGCGCTCGCGCAGCTCCGCGGCCAGGGTGTTGGCGAGCTCCAGCAGGCGTCCGCCGGAGCGGCGGTTCTCGCTGAGGGAGTAGCGGGCGGCCGGGCGGCCGTCGGCGTGCGCGAAGTGGCGCGGGAAGTCGTCGAGGTTGGCCACGGACGCGCCGCGCCAGCCGTAGATGGCCTGGCAGGGGTCGCCGACGGCGGTCACGGGGTGCCCGGTGCCGCCGCCGAACAGCCCGGCGAGCAGCAGCCGCTGGGCGACCGAGGTGTCCTGGTACTCGTCCAGCAGCACCACCCGGTACTGGTCGCGCAGGATCGCGCCGACCTCCGGGCGCTCCTGGGCGAGGGCGGCCGACAGGGCGATCTGGTCGCCGAAGTCGAGCAGGTCGCGGCGGCGCTTCTCGTCGCGGTAGCGCGCGGCGAGGTCGGCGAGTTCGCGGCGGGCGGCGACGGCCGCCCGCACGTCCTTGACCCAGGCGTAGCCGCGCCGCGCCGGGTCGAGGCCGGCCAGTTCGGCGTCCAGGCGGGTGTCGTACGCGCGCAGCCGCTCGGCCGGCACCAGGTGCTCGGCCAGTTCCCCGGCCAGCGCGAGGAGGTCGCCGACGAGGGTGGGCAGCCCCTTGGTCAGGGCCGGGTACGGGCCGGGCGCGGACCGCAGGACCTTGGCGGCGAGCTGGTAGCGGGTGGCGTCGGCGAGCAGGCGGGCGGTGGGCTCCAGGCCGATCCGTATCCCGTGGTCGGCCAGCAGCTGCCCGGCGAAGGCGTGGTACGTGGAGATGCGCGGGTCCCCGGGCGGCTGCTCGCCGTCGGGCGGGCCGGCCGGGCCCGCCGGGTCGGAGCGGTCCGCGATGCCGGCCTGCGCCAGCGCCTTGCGTACCCGCTCGGCCAGTTCGGCGGCCGCCTTGTTGGTGAAGGTCAGCCCGAGCACCTGGTCCGGCTCGACCTGCCCGGTGCCGACCAGCCACACCACGCGCGCGGCCATCACCGTCGTCTTGCCGGAACCCGCGCCCGCCACGATCACGCCCGGCGCGAGCGGCGCGGTGGCGCACGCCAGTTGCTCGGGGGTGAACGGGATCCCGAGCAGGTCGGCGAGCTGCCCGGGCCGGGTGATGCGGGTTTGCACCCCATGGAGGCTATCCGGCCCCGCCGACACCCGTCGGCGGGGCCAGGTTGCGTCCGGCCGCGGGCGCGGGTCCCGGGCCCGAACCGCGGGCCCGGGACCCCGGGCTCAGACCGTGAAGTCCTTGGACCCGCCCAGGGCGCCGGGGCCGACGGTCCGGTCGGCGGGCGGCGCGGAGATGCGGGGTATCCGGTCGAAGCCGCCGAACGTCTCGGTGATCCGGCCGCCGGCGGCCCCCTGCCGCACGCCCTGGATCGCGAGAATGTACGGTCGGCCGCTCATCGCCACGTACACGGTCGTGGTCACCTCGGGCTTGACGTGGAGCAGGGGCATCACGCGGGCGCCGCTGAGGGTGGTCGGCCGGCGTTTGGTGATGGTGCCGACGTCCGACTGGGAGCCCATCCTCTTCACGAACTGGTCCTTGTCGCACATGAAGGCGATGCTTCCGCCGCTCCTGATCGCGGCTGCCGGCAGCCGCAGCCACTTGCCGTCGAGCGTCTTGATCGCGCTGCCCGGAAGGTCGGAGGCCTTCCAGAACTGCGAGCTGCCCTTGAGGTAGTACGCCGAGCCGGTGCCGATGACGCGCAGTTGCTTCCCCGTGTCGTCGCTCATCGTGGCCGCGCACCGGCCGCCGTCGGCCATCACCGACCGGGCGTGCACGGTGTGCCCGGCCCTGGTGCCGTCCTCGCGGAAGGTCAGGGCGGTCGCCGCCCCCATCGCGGCGTTGGCGCGTTCCAGGACCTGAAGGCCGGTGAGGTTCGCGAAGGGCCCCTCGTCCGACACCGCGCCGGACAGCGGGCGGACCAGGGGCGCGTCGGCCGCCGAGTCGTGGCCCCCGCAGCCGGCCAGCGCGGCCCCGGCGCTCACGGCGGCGAGCCCCGCCGCCGCGGCCTTGCGTACCGCGGCCTTGCGAAGAGCGGACCTCCCCCTGACGGCCCTCTCCCCGACGACCCTCCGGACGCCCGAAATGCCGCGTATCGCCGCTATGTTCCTGCCGGCCCCCACGGCCGCCCCCCTTGTCGCCGCCCAACCCCGGTGCGTATCCCCGCACTTCGCGGGCTCCGATGGTCGCACGGCACGTCATTCCACCACGTGCCGCCCCTCGGGCAGCGCCGTGCACGAGGACCGGAAGGCGCAGTGCGCGCAGTGCTGGCCGGAGGCGGGGGTGAAGCGTTCGTCCAGTACGCGTCCGGCCGCCTCGGCGAGCAGGTCCTCGGCCCATTCCCCGCCGAGCGGCTCCTGGCGCTGGACGGCGGGCAGGGCGTCGCCGCCCTCGCGCCGGGTCGCGCCCAGGCGCAGGTGGACGAGTTCGGCGCCGCCGGCCGGCGGGCGCTGCCCGCCGAACAGCGGGTCGACGGCGCCCTCGCGGACCGCGAGCTGGTAGACGGCGAGCTGCGGGTGGCGGGCGACCTCCCCGGACGTCGGCTTGCCGCGGCCGGTCTTGAAGTCCACGACGTACGCCTGACCCGCGGCGTCCGTCTCGACCCGGTCCATGCTGCCGCGCACGCGCACCTGGACCTCGCCCGCCGCCAGCGTGACGTCGAAGTCGTGCTCGGTGCCGACGGGGGTGCGGCCGCGTTCCATGACGTGCCACCGCAGGAAGCGCTCCAGGGCGGCGCGCGCGTTGTCCTTCTCCTGCCGGGACTTCCAGGGGGCGTCGAAGGCCAGGGAGTCCCACACGGTGTCCAGCCGCTCCATGAGGACGTCCAGGTCGGCGGGGGCGCGGCCGGACGCGACCTCGTCGGCCAGTACGTGGACGACGTTGCCGAAGCCCTGCGCCGCGGTGGCCGGCGGTTCGGCCTTGACCTCCCGGCCCAGGAACCACTGCAGGGCGCAGGTGTTGGCGAGCTGGTCCAGTGCGCTGCCGGACAGCGTCACCGGGCGGTCGCGATCGCGCAGCGGCACATGGGAGCGGGTCGGCTCGTACAGCCCCCACCAGCGGTCGGGGTGGGCGGCCGGAACCAGGGCGTGGCCGTCGTCGGTGAGCGCGGCCAGCCGGGCCAGCCGCCGCGCCGCGGCCTCGCGCAGCTCCGGGGAGGCGGCCGGGTCGACGGTGGTGGCGCGCAGCTCCGCCACGAGCGCGGACACCGCCAGCGGGCGGCGCGGCCGGTGGGTGACGTCCTGCGGCGCGACGCCGAGCTCGGCGAGGAAGCGCGAGGGCTGGTCGCCGTCGTCGGCGGCGGACTTCACGGCGGTGACCAGCAGGCGCTCGCGGGCGCGGGTCACCGCCACGTAGAACAGCCTGCGCTCCTCGGCGAGCAGGGCGGCGGGGGTCAGCGGCGGGGCCAGCCCGTCCCGGCCGATCCGGTCGGCCTCCAGCAGGGAGCCGCGGCGGCGCAGGTCGGGCCACACCCCCTCCTTTACGCCGGCCACGACCACCAGCCGCCACTCCAGTCCCTTGGCGCGGTGGGCGGTCGTCAGCCGGACGGCGTCCGGCCGGACGGCGGCCCGGCCGCCGGGCAGGTCGGCGGCGATGTCGAAGCCGTACAGCTCCTCGATGAGGTTGAGGGCGCCGCGGCCCCCGGTGCGCTCCTCGGCGCGTGCCGCGGTCTCGAACAGCGCGCACACCGCGTCCAGGTCGCGGTCGGCGCCGCGGCCGGCCGCTCCCCCGCGGGCGGCGGCGCGTTCCAGCCGGGCGGACCACGGCGAGCCGGACCAGAGCGTCCACAGGGCGTCCTCGGCGGTACCGCCCTCGGCGAGGGTCCGCCGCGCCGCCCGCAGCAGCCGCCCGAGCCGCTGCGCCCCGCGGGCGTACGAGGGGTCGTGCGTGGCCAGCCGCTCGGGTTCGGCGAGGGCCTCGGCGATCAGGACGTCGGACGGGCGCGGTACGGCGTGTCCGGCGGCCCGCTCCTCCTCCCGCAGCGCCCGCCCCAGCCGCCTGAGGTCCGTGGCGTCCATGCCGCCGAGCGGCGACCCGAGCAGCGTGAGGGCGTCGTCGACGGCCACGGTGAAGGACGGTGGGGAGGAGGGTGCGCGCGAGGCCGGCCCTTCGCCGGCCTCCGCACCGGCGCCCGTTACGTCCCCGGGATCGTCCCCGAGGCGGTCTTCGAGGCCGTCGCCCCGGCCGTCACCGGGGCCGTCCTCGGGTGCCCGTTCCAGCAGCGATTCCGCCGTCAGCCGCAGCGCGAGCAGCAGCGGGGCCACCGCGGGCTCGGCGTGCAGCGGGACGTCGCCCGGCGGGAGTTCCACGGGGACGCCGGCGGCTGTCAGGGCGCGGCGCAGCGGCGCGAGGGCGGCGTTCGCCCGGACCAGGACGGCCATCTCGGACCAGGCGAACCCCTCCTCCAGGTGGGCGCGGCGCAAGGTGTCGGCGACCGTGTCGACCTCGGTGCCCGGGGTCGCGCAGGTGCGGACGGCGACCGTCCCCCCGCCGCGTACGGGGGCCGGGGCGCGGTGGGCGCGGACCGCGGCGGCCGGCAGGCGCGGCAGCGGCATCCGCGCGGTGAGCCGCTGGGACACGGCGAGGAGCCCGGCGCCCGCGCGGCGGGAGGCACCGAGGACCCGGACCGGGGCGGGGGCGCCGTCGAGGCGGCGGAACCGGTCGGGGAAGTCGAGGATGCCGTTGACGTCCGCGCCCCGGAAGGCGTAGATCGCCTGGTCGGGGTCGCCGAAGACGGTGAGGGCGCGGCCGCCGCCCGCCAGGGCCCGCAGCAGCCGGGCCTGGCCGGGGTCGGCGTCCTGGTACTCGTCGACGTACACCGCGTCGTAGCGCGCCGCCGCCTCCTCGGCCGGCCGGACCGCCCGCTGGATCAGCTCCGCGTAGTCGATGACGCCCCGCAGGTCGGCGACGTCCAGGTACTCGCCGAGGAAGTCCGCGGCGGCCGTCCAGTCCGGCCGCCCGGCGCGGGCGGCGAAGTTCCGCAGGGCCGCCGGGCCCAGGCCCAGCTCCCTGGTGCGGGCGAGCACCGAGCGCACCTCGTCGGCGAACCCCCTGGTGGTGAGCGCGGCGCGCAGGTCGTCCGGCCAGCGCGCGTGCGCGCGCCCGTCGCGGGCCGCCGTCCGCTGCCCGTCCAGCAGCTCGCGCACCATCAGGTCCTGCTCGGGCCCGGACAGCAGCCGCACGGGCTCGGCGTACCGCTCGGCCGGCTGCCCGGCGCGTAGCAGCCCGTACGCGAAGGAGTGGAAGGTGGTGGCCCGCGGTACGAGGAGGGCGCCGCCGGTACGCGCGGCCATCCGGTCGCGCAGGGCGAGCGCGGCCCGGCGGCCGTAGGTCAGCACGAGGACCCGCTCGGCCGGGGTGCCGGCCGCCAGCCGGGCCAGCACCGCCTCGACCAGGGTGGTCGTCTTTCCCGTGCCCGGCCCGGCCAGCACGAGCAGCGGTCCCTCCCGGTGCTCAACCACCGCGCGCTGTGCCGCGTCCAGCACAGGGGGCGGGGCGGGCTCGACCGGTGTCCGCACCAGGCGGTACCCGGGGCCGCCCGGTGTGCCGGTGGTGGCGTCCGCCGCCGGGAAAGCCGTAGGGGAAGGGGAAGGAATCACGTGATCGGCCGGTTTCTCAGGAGTCGGGCGTTTTACTCCGTACGGGCTGCCGTCGGCATGGCGGGCCCGCGCATGGCGGAAGCTGGATGACATGACCTACCGGCCGTCAGCCGGCGCTGTCGCCGTCACCTCCCGCGGTGTTCCCGTCCCACCTGGCCCTGCGCATGTCCAGGCGCGGGACGTGGCCCTCCGCGGCCGGTCCCGCCTGCCGCAGCGGGGTGCCCTCGGCACGGTACGCGGCCAGTGCGCGCGGCTCGTGGCCGGGCAGCAGCACGCCGTCCGCGCGGACCACCCGCCACCACGCCACACCGCCCCCGTACCGCGACAGCACCCGGCCGACCTGGCGCGGGCCTCCCTCGCCCAACCACTCGGCGACGTCGCCGTACGTCATGACCCGCCCCGGCGGGATGAGGTCGACCGTGTCCAGCACCCGCTCGGTGTACTCGTCCGGCGCGCCAGGGCCGTACCGCCCGCTCCCGCCGCTCTCCTCGCTCATCCGGCCCATCCTGCCGCAGACCGCCGACAACGGGGGGTTCCGACCCCGGCCGCGGACCGCTCGTGCCACCATCGTGCGGGCGGTGACTGGTGATACGCGATCAAGAGACGACAGGCGACGGGACGGGCGCTGCGGAGGCCGAGGCGGCCGCCGGCGCCCCCGAAGCGCTGCCCGCGCGCACCGCGGCCGGCCACCGGGCGGACGCCGTGGCCGGGCCTGACCGCCGCGAGGGCCCGCACCAGCACCCCGACCCCGGACCGGGGGACGGGCCGGGTCCCGGCGGGAATTCCGGAAGCGGCTCCCGTCCGGGATCGGGGGGCGGCTCGGGCTCCGGGGCGCGTCCCGGCCCCGGCTCGGGCGGCGACGGGGCGGAGCCCGACCCGGCCGCGGCGCGCCCGGCCGTCGCGGTCGACGAACCGCTGCTGGCCGCCCGCGCGCACCGCCCCGCCGACCTGGTGCGCTTCCTGCTCGGCCTGCTGGGCATCGGGGTCGTGCTGGCGGTGGCCGGCTTCGCGCACGCGACGACCACCGGCCTGGAGACGGACATCACCAAGGGCGCCAACCACGCGCCCAACACCCTGGCCGACTTCGCCGGGCTGACCGCGAGCATCGCCGTGCTCATCGTGCCCGTCGCGTTCGCCGTGGAGCGGCTGGCCAAGCGGGACGGGCTGCGCATCGCCGACGGCGTGCTGGCGGCCGTACTCGCGCACGGCACCGCCCTGGCCACCGACCTGTGGGTGAGCGACTCCGCGCCCGCCCCGCTGCGCGACGCGCTCAGCCACCACGTGCCCTCCGGCAGGGGCATGACGGACCCGGTCCACGGCTACCTGGCCCCGGTCATCGCCTACGTCACGGCCGTCGGCATGGCCCACCGCCCGCGCTGGCGGGTCGCCCTGTGGTTCGTCCTGCTGCTGGACGGCTTCGCGGTGCTCGTCGGGGGCTACACCACGCCGTTCTCGATCGCGCTGACGGTGCTGATCGGCTGGACGGTGGCGTACGGGACGGTGTACGCGGTCGGCTCGCCCAACGTGCGGCCGACCGGCCGGCAGCTCCTCACGGGCCTGCGCCGGGTGGGCTTCGCGCCGATGACCGCCCGCCGGGTGGAGGAGGAGGCGCCGGGCGGCGCCGACTTCGACCGCGGCCGGGCGTACCTGGTCACACTGGAGGACGGTCCGCCGCTCGACGTCACGGTGGTGGACCGCGAGCAGCAGGCCCAGGGGTTCTTCTACCGCGCCTGGCGGCGGCTGGCGATGGTCGGCGGGATCACCCAGCGGCGCAGCCTGCTCTCGCTGCGCCAGGCGCTGGAGCAGGAGGCGCTGCTGGCGTACGCGGCCATCGCCGCCGGCGCCAACGCGCCGAAGCTGATCGCGACCTCCGAGCTGGGCCCGGACGCGGTGATGCTGGTCTACGAGCACATCGGCGGGCGCCGGCTGGACGCGCTGGCCGACGAGGAGATCACCGACGAACTCATGCGCCAGGCGTGGACGCAGGTGCGCGCGCTGCAGTCGCGGCGGATCGCGCACCGGCGCCTGGTGGCCCAGTCGCTGCTGGTGGACCGCGGCGGCCGGGTCTTCCTGACCGATCTGCGCGGCGGCGAGATCGCGGCCGGCGACATCGTGCTGCGCATGGACGTGGCGCAGCTGCTGACGACACTCGCGCTGCGGGTCGGTCCTGAGCGGTCGGTGGCCGCGGCGGTGGCGGTGCTGGGTCCCGACGCGGTCGCCGACGCGCTGCCGCTGCTGCAGCCGATGGCACTCAGCCGGGCGACCCGGGGGCGGCTCAAGCAGCTCGCCCGGGCCAGGGCGCAGCGCGAACGGGAGGCGGTGCTGGCCGCGTCCGACGCCGAGAAGGAGGCCAGGGAGCGCAAGCGCGCCGAGGAGGCGCGGCTGCACGCGCAGTCCGCCGGCCAGGACGCGGCGGACGGCGCCGCGTCGGGCGTTCCCGCCGGGGAGACGGCCGCCGGCGCCGCGTCCGTCGCGGCCGAGGACGGTTCCGCCCGCAGGGTCTCCGCCAAGGCCGGCCCGCCCGGCATGTCCAAGGCCGAGCGCAAGGCCGAGGGCAAGGCCGAGAAGCGGGCCATAGAGGACGCCCTGGAGGAGGCGCGCGAGGACGACCTGCTGGCCCGCATCCGGCAGCAGGTGCTGCTGGTCCGCCCGCAGGCGCCGGTGGAGCCGGTGCGGCTGGAGCGGATCAGGATGCGCACCCTGGTCACCGTCATCGCCGGCGCCTTCGCCGCGTACTTCCTGCTGTCCCAGCTCAGCTCGGTGCCCATCGGCCACGCGATCGCGAACGCCGACTGGCGGTGGGCGGTGGTCGCGGTGCTCGGCTCGGCGGCCAGTTACGTGGCGGCCGCGTGCGCGCTGTCCGGCTTCGTACCCGAGCGCCTCTCGCTGCGGCGGACCGTGCAGGCGCAGGTCGCCGGGTCGTTCGTGAAGCTGGTGGCCCCCGCGGCGGTCGGCGGGGTCGCGCTCAACACCCGCTACCTGCAGAAGGCGGGGGTGCGCCCGGGCCTCGCGGTGGCCAGCGTCGGCGCCTCCCAACTGGTGGGTCTGGGCGCGCACGTGACGCTGCTGATGACCTTCGGCTACATCACCGGGACCGAGAAGACGCCGTCGCTGTCGCCGTCCCGCACCGTGATGGCCGGGCTCTTGACGGTGGGTGTGCTGGTGCTGGTGGTCACCGCCGTGCCGGCCCTGCGCAAGTTCGTCTCGACCCGGCTGCGGGCGCTGTTCGCGGGCGTGGTGCCGCGCATGCTGGACGTGCTGCAGCGGCCGGCGAAGCTGGTGACCGGTATCGGCGGCACCTTGATGCTGACGGTCACCTTCGTGATCTGCCTCGACGGCTGCGTCCGCGCCTTCGGCGGCCACCTGAGCTACGCGGCCGTCGCCGTGGTCTTCCTCGCCGGCAACGCCCTCGGCTCGGCGGCGCCCACCCCCGGCGGTGTCGGCGCGGTCGAACTCGCCCTGACCGGTGGGCTGATCGCCGCGGGCCTGCCCAAGGAGGTCGCGACCCCGGCGGTGCTCTTCTTCCGCCTGCTCACGTTCTGGCTCCCGGTCCTGCCCGGCTGGCTGTTCTTCACCCACCTCACCCGCAAGGGCGCCCTGTAGCCCGCGCGGGTCCGCCCGGAGCCTCCAACCGTTCGACCCGTTCGACCCGTTCGACCCGGCCCAGCCGGTCCCACGGGGCAACGCGCCCGTGCGTCTTGGCGGTGTCCCGCCATGACGCACGGGCGCGTACCCCTTGCATCCGCACCCCTTGATCGGGTTCGCTCTGAGAGCTCCGAACAGAATGGGCGTCCGGTCAGCTCGCGGCGTCTGGTGCCGGGGGTACCTCCCGCCGCAGGCAGGGGGCGCATCGCAAGGCGCCGGTTCGTCCTCGTACTGGGCGTACTCGGACGAACCGGCAACACAGCGAGGTGCGGTGCCAGGCGTCGCGAGCAGGGCGGCCATTCTGTTCGGAGCTCTAACGCCGAATACGGCGAACGCATGTCCGGGGAGGACCATTGAACGCACCAACCCGCAAAAGACGCTGGCTGACGATCTCAGCCGTCACCGCGCTGGCCGCGCTGACAGCGCTGCCCGCGGGAGCCGCACCCGGCCGCCACGCGACCCATCCGCGGTCGTTCACCGCGATGGCCACCGCCTCGGACAGCGGCGGGGACGGCGACGGCGGTGAGGAGTCGGACGAGATCGCCGAGGGCGCCGACCAGTTCGCGGAGGCCCGCACCTCCCCCGGCACGATCGCCCCGGGTGCCTTCTCGGCCGCCTGGGACGCGCTGAACGCCCTGCCGGCCACGAGCGGCCAGTGGAAGCACGTGACCGGGCTGCCGTACAACTCCGACGACCCGCGCTACCGCGACTACGACTCCAACTCCTCGGGCGGGGCGGGCCTGGTCACCGGGCGCACCTCGGCCCTGGCCGCCGACGACGACGGCTATGTGTACGAGGGCAGCGCGGGCGGCGGCGTGTGGCGTTCGTCGCGCGGCGGCGGCCACTGGCAGCCCATCAGCGACCGGCTCCCCTCGCAGGCCACCGGCGCCCTCGCACTGGACGGCCGCGGCCGGCTGTGGCTGGGCACGGGCGAGGCGACCACCAACGCGGACGCCTATCTCGGCAGTGGTGTCTACGTCCTGGCGCACCCGCACTCGGGCGTGTTCACCAAGTACGACCGGGTCGGCGGCGCGGAGCTGGACTCGACGTCGATCCACACCCTGCGGTTCGGCGGCGGCAAGGTCTGGGCGTCCACCACGCACGGCGTGTGGAGCCACTCCTCGACCGACCTGCGCGGCCCGTGGAAGCTGGAGTACGCGCCCAACCCCGCGTACCTGCCCGGCGGCGCGCTGGCCGACGACCCCTCGGCGCCGTACAAGAACATCGCGAACGACGTGGCGATCGACCCGAAGAACCCGTCGGACGTCATGCTCGCGGTCGGCTGGCGCAGCGGCGACGACTACAACGGCTTCTACCGCAAGGTGAACGGCGCCTGGACCCGCGTCACCTCGCTGGGCGCGCTGCCCACGGACGCCGACACGGTCGGCAACGTGACGTTCGCCCGCGCCAAGGACGGCTCGCGCTACTACGCCATCGTCCAGTCGCCGGAGCTGCTGGCCACCGACCCGGACTCCAACCTCGACGGCATATACGTCTCGCGCGACGGCGACCCCTTCGGTTCGTGGGACAAGATCGCCGACAAGGACGCGCTGCTGAAGTCCGGCACCGCGCTGACCTCGGCGGGCTACGAGCCGGGCGTGCAGGCCTGGTACAACGAGTTCCTCCAGGTGGACCCGGCGAACGCGGACCACGTGTACGCGGGCCTCGAAGAGGTCTTCGAGACCAAGGACACCGGCTCGACCTGGTCGGCCGTGGGCCCGTACTGGAACTTCGGGTTCCCCTGCTGGAGCATCGACCCGAGCAAGCAGACCGGTGACTGCCACCAGACCGTGCACGCCGACCAGCACGCGGTCGCGGTCGGCAGCTACCACGGCAAGCCGTACGTGTACGTCGGCGACGACGGCGGCGTCTACAAGCGCCCGCTGAACGGCAGTCAGGACGCGGACGGCCACGGCACCGACTGGGTGTCGACCAACGACGGCACCATCGACACCCTGGAGTACTACTCGGTGGGCGTCGGCCGGGACCCGTCCGGCCACGGCCTGGCGGTCAACGGCGGCCTGCAGGACAACGGCCAGTCCATCCTGCGCCCCGGCGACAAGGTGATGGGCTCCAACTTCGGCGGTGACGGCGGCGACACGCTGACCGACCCCGCCAACGGCTGCAACATCGCCCAGGAGTACGTGTACCTGGCGGTCAACGTCACCCAGAACTGCGCGGTCAACGACGGCGCCTGGGTGAACGACCCGACCAAGGTCACCTCCTACAGCGTCGCCCCGCCGGACAACGCCACCAACGAGGCCCGCTTCATCGCCCCGCTGACCGCTGACACCGACAACGGCGGCGTCTGGATCGCGGGCGGCCGCCACGTGTGGGTGCAGACCCACGGCTACGCCATCCGCGACTCCAAGGAGTGGACCGACGCCTTCGACCTCGGTCAGGGCCACACCGCCACCGCGGTGGCCGCTCAGGGCGGCAAGGTGTACGCGGCCTGGTGCGGGCCCTGCAACAACCAGGGCTTCACCCGCGGCATCGCGGTCGGCAACGAGGACGGCACCGGCTGGCACCAGCTCGACCTGCCGGCCACCGGCGCGCAGGGCACCGTGCCCAACCGCTACCTGGCCGGACTCGCCGTCGACCCGGCGAACTCCTCGCACGTCTACCTGGCGGTCAACGGCTTCTCACGGCACTGGACCGAGGGACCGGGCGCGGGCTTCGGCCACGTCTTCGAGTCCACCGACGCCGGCGCCACCTGGAAGGACATCTCGGCGAACCTGCCGGACGTGCCCACCGACTCGCTGCTCGTGCTGCCCGGCGGCGGCCTCGCCCTGGCCACCGACCTCGGCGTGGTCTACCGGCCGGCGCACCACACCGCCTGGGAGCGGGTCGGCCGGCTCCCGGCCGTCGCCGTCCTCCAGCTCAAGCTCGGCCCCGACGGACAGGTGTACGCCGCCACGCACGGCCGCGGCATCTACTCGATCCGCCTGAGGTAACCGCCGCGACAGCGACGGACGGTACGCGTAAGGGGCGGCACCCATGGGTGCCGCCCCTTACTGCTGCGGATTGTCGCGGATCAGTACACCGGCTTGTGCGGCTCGATCGTGTTGACCCAGCCGATGACGCCGCCGCCGACGTGGACGGCGTCGGAGAAGCCCGCGGACTTCAGCACCGCCAGCACCTCTGCGCTGCGCACGCCGGTCTTGCAGTGCAGCACGATCCGCTTGTCCTGCGGCATGTGCTCCAGGGCGCCGCCCATCAGGAACTCGTTCTTCGGGATCAGCTTGGCGCCGGGGATGCTGACGATCTCGTACTCGTTCGGCTCGCGGACGTCGATGATCTCGATGTTCTCGCCGTCGTCGATCCATTCCTTGAGCTGCTTGGGAGTGATCGTGGAGCCGGCCGCCGCCTCCTGGGCCTCCTCGGAGACCACGCCGCAGAACGCCTCGTAGTCGATCAGCTCGGTGACCGTGGGGTTCGCGCCGCACACCGCGCAGTCGGGGTCCTTGCGGACCTTGACCGTGCGGGTGGTCTGCTCCAGGGCGTCGTAGATCATCAGGCGGCCGACCAGCGGCTCACCGACGCCGGTGAGGACCTTGATCGCCTCGGTGACCTGGGTGGCGCCGATGGACCCGCACAGCACGCCGAGGACGCCGCCCTCGGCGCAGGACGGGACCATGCCCGGCGGCGGGGGCTCGGGGTACAGGCAGCGGTAGCAGGGGCCGTACTCCGACCAGAAGACCGAGGCCTGACCGTCGAAGCGGTAGATCGAGCCCCAGATGTAGGGCTTGTTGAGCAGCACGCAGGCGTCGTTGACCAGGTAGCGGGTGGCGAAGTTGTCGGTGCCGTCCACGATCAGGTCGTACTGCGCGAAGATCTCCATCACGTTGTCGGCTTCGAGCCGCTCCTCGTGGAGGATCACGTTCACGTAGGGGTTGATGCCCTTGACGGTGTCCCGGGCGGACTCGGCCTTGGAGCGGCCGATGTCCTCCTGGCTGTGGATGATCTGGCGCTGCAGGTTCGACTCGTCGACCTCGTCGAACTCGACGATGCCGAGCGTGCCGACGCCCGCCGCGGCCAGGTACATCAGGGCCGGGGAGCCGAGGCCGCCGGCGCCGACGCACAGCACCTTGGCGTTCTTCAGCCGCTTCTGCCCGTCCATCCCGACATCGGGGATGATCAGGTGGCGCGAATACCTGCGGACCTCGTCGACGGTGAGCTCGGCGGCCGGCTCGACCAGGGGTGGCAGCGACACGGGGACCTCAGCAATACGGTTGGTGGCCATCAGACGGTACGTGCAGCAGTACGCGCGGTACGCCCCGCACACGCTGTTTCGTCAACACTGCCATGCGCGTCTTCATTCCAAGACTTCCGTTCCGAGGAACGAGACACTTTTGGGTCACATGCTGGGCGGCGGTTCCATAAGCACCTTTCGCACCATTTCGCGCCAGTAGCGGGGCAGGCCCGCCCAGGGGTCGGCGCCGTCGCGGTCGTCCCGGTCGGTGAGGAAGACGGTGCCCGCGCCCTGCCAGCGGGCGATCCGCAGGGCGGTGTCCAGGTGCGGGGCGGGTACGCCGTGCACCAAGTGCGCGAAGCGGGACGGCGGATGCCCCGCCGTCCACTGGGGCGCCTCCGACCAGCGGTAGGCCGTCCACGGACCGGCGAAGGTGACGAGCTGGTCGCCGATCCCGGCGTACCGCGGGTCGGGGTGGGTGCCGGGCGCGAGCACGACCGGACCGCGGCCGTCCAGCAGCGCCCGCAGCGTCAGCACCAGGCGCCCGCACGCGGCCGCGTGCTCCGGCCCGGTGGGGGCGCGGTGCAGGTAGAAGCCGTCCACCCGGTACCAGTCCAGGTGGCGTGAGGCGTCCGTCACCAGATCGGCGAAGGGGCGGGCACCGTCGGCGGCGTCCAGCAGTCCGAGGACTGGGACGGCGTTCTCACGGACGCGGGCCAGTGCCTCGCCGTACAGCGGGTCGGGACGGCCGCCCGGGCCGCGGGCCACGTCGAGGACGGTCCAGTCCAGCGGGGGGCCGGGGCGGGCGAGTTCGGCCCACTCGGCGGGCGCGACGAGCGGGTGCGCGAAGGCGGGCACGCCGATACCGGTACGGGGTCCTGGCGGCGGGCCGCCGCGTGACCGCGGCCGCGGGTCCGTACCGGCTCCCGGCCCCCGTACGCCGCGGGCCTCGGCGCCCGTCCGCCTGCGCGGTTCCCCGCGGGGCTCGCGGCGCGCTTCGGTACGGGGGTCGGTCCCGGCGGGGCGAGGGCCGCCGGCCGCCGGGGCGGGACGGGCCGCGCGGCCGCCGGGGAGAGCGGCCGGTCCGGGCCCGCGGCGGTGCGGAGGAGGCGTCAGACGCGGCATGCCGCCTCCATCCACACGTCGGCCAGGGACTCCTCCAGCGCGATCCTGGGCCGCCAGCCGAGCCGGTCGCGGGCGGTGCGGATGTCGGCCTGCTGCCACAGCCCGCAGCCGTCGGGGTACGGCGGGAAGGAACCGGGGGCGCCGGCCGGCGGTTCGTCCAGTTCGTGCACGGCGCCCTCGTAGCCTGCGATGTGCGCGAGGCCGGCGGCCAGGTCCCGCATCCGCACGGCCCGCCCGCTGCCGATGTTGACGACGCCCTGCGCGGCCGACAGCGAGGCGGCGTGCACCGCCCGCGCCACGTCGCGCACGTCGACGAAGTCCCGCTGCACGACGAGCCCGCCGAGCCTCAGCTCGGGGTCGCCGTTCTGCATCGACCGGCGCAGGGCCTCGGCGATCCGGCCGAGCGGGGCGCCGATCGGGGTACCGGGGCCGACCGGGCTGAACACCCGCAGCACCACGGCGTCCAGCCCGGACCCCAGCACCATCTCGGTCGCGGCGAGCTTGCTCACCCCGTACGGGCCGCCGGGGCGCGGCACCGCGTCTTCCCCCGTCGACGCTCCGGTCGGCGAGGGGCCGTACTCCGAGCCGCAGCCGATCTGCACCAGCCGCGCGCCCACCGAACTGCGGCGCATCGCCTCGCACACGGTCGCCACGGCCACCGTGTTCTGCCGGGTCAGGTCGCGCGCGTTGCCCCGCGTGCTCCCGGCGCAGTTGATGACGACGCCCGGGTGGACGGCGTCCAGGAAGCGGGCCAGCACCCCGGGGGCGCCGCCCGCCAGGTCGAAGCGCACGTCGGCGTCGTCGCCGCGGCCGAGCGCGGTGAGCTGCACCGCCGGATCGGCCAGCAGCCGCTCGGCGACGTGCCGCCCCAGGAACCCGTCGGCGCCCATCAGCAGCACCCTCATCGCCCACCCCCCGCGGCGGACACGGCCGCGCCCCGGCGCGGTGGCGGCTCGTGGCCGGTCCGTGGGCGGCGCCGTCCGCGGGCGCCGCCGCCCGTGCCCGGCTGCGGCGAACGCCCGGCCGCGAGAGGGGAACGGCTCCGGCCGGCCCGGGATGTGTGCGTGGTCATGGGAGGAACTCCTGGTCATGGATCGTGAGGGTCGGGAACGGGGACGTGGGGGGCGGTGCGGGGAAGCCCGGGGAAGGGTGCGGAACGCCCGGCGGACGGGGGCCGGTTCGGCGGCGCCCTGCACGCCGGCTTCAGCGGGCACGCTCGCGGGAACGGCCGAACGCGGGCGGGCCGCGGGAAGGTGGGGCGTCACCGCGCGCACCGGGCCGGCCGGTCGTCACCGCCCGGGCGGGCCCCGCGGCGGCGAGGGTGCGTGCGGGCCCCGGCCGCTCGGGGGCGGCGCGCGGGACGGGCCTTGCCGGCCCCGGCCGCCGACGGGTCACCCTGCCAAATCGATTCGCCAGCGCCCGTGGAACGGTTCTCATGGACGCGGCCCGTCCGGAGTGCCGCCGGCACGGGCGTAACCGGTGCCGGCGAGAGGGGCGCCGCGGAACCGTTCGACCGGCGGCCCCGGCCCGGCTCGGCGCGCACACCTCCGAGTCGCGGTGGGCCGGGCCGCGCACCGCCCGGGCACGCCGGCACGGCAATCACTTTGCGCATACGGAAAGCCACCTTCCGTGAGCAGCGTGACACGCACGTGTCCGCCTCCCCTCGCCAGTCCGTGCCCCGCCCGGTCGCGGTGGAACGCGTCGACCGTATGCCCGTACGGCGGTGGCGCGGCGGACGGTTGTCCACCGCGCCACCAAAAGGGGTGAAGCGCCGTAACTTTCCTCAGATCACCGCGTTGTGGTGGCTGACGCCGGGCGGAGTTCCGGCCGAAGTGGGCCCTCGGGTGCCGCGCGCAGCGCCCTGCGGGCCTCGCGCCGGGCCGCGGACTCCTCCGGGTCCAGCACCGGCACGGCGGCCAGCAGCCCCTGGGTGTAGGGGTCGCGCGGCGCGTCGTACACCTCGTCCGCGCTCCCCTCTTCCACGACCCGGCCGCCGCGCATCACCATCACCCGGTCGCTGACCTGGCGCACCACGGCCAGGTCGTGGGCGACGAAGACCAGCGCGAGGCCGAGGTCCCGCCGCAACTCGTTCAGCAGCCCCACCACTTGCGCCTGCGTGGTGACGTCGAGCGCCGACACCGGCTCGTCGCAGACGATCACCTTCGGCTCGGGGGCGAGCGCCCGCGCGATGCCCACGCGCTGGCGCTGGCCGCCGCTGAACTCGTGCGGGTACCGGTCGTACCAGTCGGGATCCAGCCCCACCCGCTCCAGCAGCTCCCTGACCCGCGCGACGATCTCGCGGTCCGAGAGCCGTCCGGCCGCCCGCAGCGGGTCGGCGATCGACTCCCCGATGCCGCGGCGCGGGTTGAGCGAGGACACCGGGTCCTGGAAGACCATCTGCAGTTCCCTGCGCAGCGGCCGCAGCGCCCTGTCCCCCAGCCGCCCGATGTCCCGGCCGCGGTAGGTGAGCGTCCCGGCGGTGGGGTCCAGCAGCCGTACGAGCATCCGGCCGAGTGTCGTCTTCCCGCTGCCGCTCTCGCCGACGACGCCCAGCGTCTCCCCTTCCCGCAGGGTGAGCGAGACGCCGTCGACGGCGGCGAAGCGGCCGCGTCCCGTGCCGAACTCCCGGCGCAGGCCGGTCGCCGTCAGCAGCGGCTCCCCGGTGGCCCCGGTGTCCCCGGTGTCCCCGCGGCCCTTGCCCGCCGCGGGCGCCGAAGCCGCCGGCGCGTTCGCCTCCGCCGGCGCCTTCTCCGCCGCCCGCTCCCGCGCGTCCGCCGCCGGCCCCCGCGCCGATCCCGCGGCTTCCGGCGGCGGGCCCGCGGGCCGCAGCCTCGGCACGGCCGCCAGCAGCGCGCGCGTGTACGGCTGCCCGGGCGTCCGCAGGACGTCGGCGACCGCGCCGCGTTCCACCGCCGAACCCCTGGACAGCACCAGGACGTCGTCGACACTGCCCGCCACCACGCCCAGGTCGTGGGTGACCAGGAGCAGCCCCATGCCCGTCTCGGCCCGCAGGTCGTGGAGGAGGTCGAGGATCTGGGCCTGGACGGTGACGTCCAGGGCGGTGGTCGGCTCGTCGGCGACGAGCAGGCGGGGTTCGCAGGCCAGCGCCATGGCGATGAGGGCGCGCTGGCGCATGCCGCCGCTGAACTCGTGCGGGCGGGACCGGGCGCGCCGGGCCGCGTCGGGGATGCCGACGCGGTCCAGCACCTCCACGGCGCGGGCCCGGGCCGCGGCCCGGGAGACGCGGTGGTGCACCCGGTGGACCTCGGCGATCTGGTCGCCGACCGCGTGGTACGGGTCCAGGGACGACAGCGGGTCCTGGAAGACCATGGCGGCCACCGCGCCGCGCAGCCGCCGCAGTTCGGCGTCGGAGGCGGTGAGCACCTCGGTCCCGGCGACCCGTACGGAACCGCTCACCCGCGCCCCGGTCCCCCGGTGCAGGTCGAGCAGGGCGTAGGCGGTCGCGCTCTTGCCCGAGCCCGACTCGCCGACCAGCCCGAGCGCGCCGCCGGCGGGCAGCGTGAAGCTCAGCCCGTCGACGGCCCGGACGAGGCCGTTCTCGGTGGGGAAGTCGATCCGCAGGTCCGTGACCTCGACGAGGGCGGCGGGCGCGGGGGCGGCGGCGCGCTCGGCCGCGGCCCGGGGCGTGGCGGGCGTACTCATGCCGGCACCACCCTGCGGTCGGCCAGCGCGTACAGCACGTCGGCCAGCGCGTTGGCGACGACCACCGCGAACCCGGTCACCATCATGATCCCCACCACCACGGGAACGTCCTTCAGTTGCACGGACTGCACGAGTTGCCGGCCGAGTCCCGGGATGCCGAACAGGGTCTCGGTGAGCAGGGCGCCGCCGAAGACCGTGCCCAGGTCGAGCGCGGTCAGGGCGATCACGGGGGCGAGCGCGCCGCGCAGCGCGTGCCTGCGGACGAGGACGCGCTCGCGCACGCCGTACGCCCGGAACGTCCTGATGTGGTCCTCGGCGAGCGTCTCCAGCAGCGCGGAACGCGTCAGGCGGGCGTACTTGGCGGCCTCGACGAGGGCGAGGGCGAACCAGGGCAGCAGCATGTTCCACATCCATTGCTGCGGATCGGCGGTGAGCGGCACGTACTGCGGGTACGGCAGCCAGCGCAGCCAGGAGCAGAAGACGAGCAGCAGCAGGATGCCGGTGATGAACACCGGGGTGGCGACGCCCGCCAGCGTGAAGGCGGTCAGCAGCCGCTCGGTGATCCCGCCGCGGCGCAGCGCCGAGACCAGTCCCGTGCCGACGCCGAGGATCAGCCACAGCACCATGGCGCCCACCGCGAGCGAGGCGGTGGCGGGCAGTTCCTCACCCACGATGTGGCCGACCAGTTCGCCGGTGCGGTACGACTGGCCCAGGCACGGCGCCGGGCAGCGCAGTGTGCCGGTGCCGGTGCTGTACGTGTGACCGGCCACGACGCCCCGCAGGAAGTGCCAGAACTGCGCGTACACCGGGTCGTTCAGCCCCATGTGGACACGGATCTGGTCGACCTGCGCGGTGGAGCACTTGGGGCCGCAGGCGAGCCGGGCCGCGTCGCCGGGCGCGAGGTAGAACGCCGCGTAGAGCACGGCGGCCACCACCAGCAGCACGAGCGCGGCCTGGATCAGCCGGCGCAGCAGGAAGCGGGTCATGCCCAACCTCCCCCGGAAACCCGGGCGTCCGGGCTGTCGGCGTCCCGGCCGTCGGCCTCCGGCCCGCGGCCGCCCTCCGCGGGGCGCCGGCCGCCGGGCCGCCGCCCGGACCGCGTGCCGACCCGCAGCCGCCCCGCCGCGCGCGGGTCGAGCGCGGTCCTGATGCCCTCCGCCAGGAGCGTGAAGGCGAGCACGGTCACGAACAGCAGCGCGGCGGGCAGCAGCACGTACGCCGAGTCGGTGGCGTACCAGGTGGTGGCCGACGACAGCATCTGCCCCCACGACGGCGTGGGCGGCAGGACACCGATGCCGAGGAAGGACAGGCCGGCCTCGGAGGTGATGTTGGTGGGCAGCGCGATGGCCGCGTACGTCAGGACGGGCGCGACCAGGGCGGGCAGCATCTCGCGGCGCGCGGTCCGCCACGGCGAGGAGCCGGCCAGGCGGGAGGCGGCCACGTAGTCCAGCGACTTGAGGGTGAGCACCTGGGCGCGGACGATCTTGGCGAAGCCGCCCCAGGAGATCAGGCCGATCACGAGCGTGATCAGCACCGGCCGGGGGAAGCCGCCGGGCACGACGGCGAGCAGCGCGACCGCCGTGACGAGCGCGGGCATCACCACGAAGACGTCGGTGGTGCGGCTGACCAGACCGTCGACCCAGCGCCTGCCTAGCCCGGCGGCCAGCCCGAAGGACACGCCGATGACCACTTGGAGCACCGTGGCGCCGAAGGCGATGCCCAGCGACACCCGGGCGCCGTAGACGAGCCGGGCGAACACGTCGCGTCCCGTGGTGGGTTCGACGCCGAGCCAGTGGTGGGCGCCGACCCCGCCGAAGGCGCCGCGCGGCACGGCGCCGGCCGCCGAGTCGAGCAGGTCGGGATGGTACGTGGTGGTGTCCTGGCCCTCGGCCGCCGCGAGCAGGGGAGCGCCCAGGGCGACGAGCACGAGCAGGACGACGACGGACGCGCCGGCCAGTGCGGCGGGGCTGCCGCGCAGCCGCCGCCATGTCTGCCGGGCCCCGGAGGGCGGGGCCGGCGCCACAGCGCCGGTTCCGCCCTCCGCGGCCGAGATCGCTTCGATCGCTTCGACGGTCACGGCGTCACTTCACCGCGACCTGGGAGACGTCCAGCACGCCGGTCCAGTCGCTGATCACGATGCCGCGGACGTCCTTGCCGTACAGCCGCTTGTAGACCGGGTGGTAGAGCGGCACGGTCAGCGCCCGCTCGCCGATCCTCTTGTCGAGGGCGCCCCAGCGGACGGCGGCGGCCCTCAGGTCGGTGATCTTGTTGATGGCGTCGATCTCGTTGTTCACGGAAGGGTCGTTCAGCTGGGCGTTGTTGAAGTTGGCGCCGCCCGCGACGATCTGCCGGCCGTCGAAGATCGGGCCGAGGAAGGGGCCGCCGGACGGCCAGTCCGCGCCCCAGCCGGCCAGGAAGAAGCCGGGCTCGGTCCGCACGTCGTGGATCTTGTCGCTGAAGGCGTTGTGCTCCTCGCCGTCGAGCCTGACGGTGATCCCGGCGGGCTTCAGCGCCTCCTGGACGGCGGTGGCGACCTCGGGGCCCTGTTCGTCGCCCTTGGTGGCGTCGTGGGTGAGGGTGACGGTCAGCCCGGCCGGGTAGCCGGCCTGCTTCAGCAGCTCCTTGGCCTTGGCCGGGTTGCCGGCGGGACCGGCGGGGAACGGGTCGTAGGGCGTGTACCCGAAGGACGCCGTCGGGGGCAGGAAGGTGGTGGCCGCCTCGTTGAGCGAGGAGCCGCCCTGCGCGTTGACGACGGTGGTGCGGTCGACCGCGTACGCGATGGCCTCGCGCACCCTGATGTCGTCGAACGGCTTCACCTTGGGGTTGAAGGCGATGTAGTCGGTGTAGCCGAAGTGGCCGGTGCCGACCCGGGAGGCCAGGTTCCTGTCGCCGTTGATCCTGGCCAGCTCCGACGGGCCGAGGTTGGTGTCGGTGGTGACGGCGTCCGCGTCCTTGCCGACGCCCTCCGCCAGCCGCTGGTTGATCACCGACTGGTCGAGGCCGGACTGCACGTCGATGGTGTCGGGGTACGCCTTGCGCTGATTGTCGGTGGCCGGCGACCAGTACGGGTTGCGGGTGAGGACGATGTGCTCGCCGTTGTTCTGGTTGCTGATGACCTTGTACGGCCCCGAGGACACCGGGTGCTCGGCGTACTTGGTGCCGGTGTCCTTCGCCTTGGGCACGGGCGCGAAGGACGTCTGCGTGGCCAGCAGCGGGAACTCGCCCTCGGGCTTGCGCAGGTGGAACACGATGGTCTTCGCGTCGGGCGTCTCGATGGACGCGAGGCCCTCGGGGTCCTTGTACGGGCCCTGGTAGTCCGCCGCGCCGACCAGCCAGTCCCGCAGGTAGGGCGCGCCGCCGGACAGTTCGGGGGCGAAGGACCGCTCGATGTCGTACTTGATGTCGGCGGTGGTGATGGGCGAGCCGTCCTCGTACTTCAGGCCGTCCTTGAGGTGGTACGTCCACACGGTCGCGTCCTTGGCGGGCTCGCCGGTGTCGGTCGCCAGGTCGGGGACGACCTTGGTGCCGGCGGCGCCATTGGCGCGGTTGCGGGTGGTGAGGGTGCGGTACACCAGCGAGGGCACGTTGCCGCCGCCGGAGGTGTAGAGGCGGGCGGGGTCGAAGTCCTCCTGCGCCTGGTTGTTCAGGACGTAGAGGGTGCCGCCCTTGTGCGGGGTGGTGTCGGCGCCGCCCGCCGCGGCGCCGCCGCCGCTCCCGGGGCCGCACGCGACGGCCCCTCCGGCGAGGGCCAGACCGAGGGCCAGCGCGCCCAAAGTGTGGGCGCTGAAGGGCAGTTGACGCATTGTGCGACCTTTCGCAGGCATGGGTGTCCCCTTGGGCGGCGCGCGGCCGCCGCGCCCGCCGGGACCCGTGAACGAGGGGTGGGCGGGTGCGAGGGGGTGGAACGGGGTGAGCGGGGAGGGGCGGCGGGAGCCGGCACGCGTCGCCGCGAGGGCACGGGGTGCGAGGGGTCCACCGGGAAGAGGGCGGGATCCGCCGGTCAGCCGGCGGTCGTCCGCCGGGAGGAGGGCGTCAGCGACAGTGGACGTCGGCGACGCTGTGCGCGGCCACGCCGATGAGCGCCAGCTCGATGCTGGCGCAGGTCGTCGAAGGCGTCGGGCGCTGCGGCATGGAGCAAGGGTGCGGCGAACAGGGCCCCGATGTCAAAGCGGTTAGATGGGATCCCCATAGCGTCGCTTATGGAATACGCCGCCGGATGTGCTATGGCCGGCGGGTGGACGCCACACCGCCGGCCATACGGTCGGCCACACCGCCGGCCATACGGTCGGCCACACCGCCTAGGGGAACGGCCAGGGGTTGGGGCGGCAGGTCGGGCCGCCGTCGAGGGACAGGAACTTGGTCTGCTGCATCATCACCGGCGCGAGGGCGCCCTGCTTCGGGCAGCCGACATGGCCGTGCCCGAGCCGGTGCCCGACCTCGTGGTTGATCAGCATCTGCCGGTACTGGAGCATGCGCGCGGGACCGAACGTGGCCGCGCCCTGGGCCCACCGGAAGGCGTTGATCATCGTCCGGGGAGTCGACGCGGCGTCACACGACACGTTCTCCGCCAAGGTGTCCAGACCGGACTTCGCGCACCACTTCGCGGTGGTGCCGGGGCTGGCGAGAGTGATCACGATGTCCGCGGGGCCCGTCGACACCCGCTCGAACGTCATCGTGCCGCCGTGTCCCCAACTGCGCGGGTCGTTGAGCGTGTTGTAGACCGTCCGGGCGAACAGGCCGGCGTCCAGCGGCAGCCCCTTCTCCACGTCGACCCGCACCTTCATCACGGTCCCGCGGCCGGGCGCGGCCTGGTGCCCGGGCACCGTCGTGAAGGCCCCGGACAGGGCCAGTCGGGGGTCGAGCGGGTACTGCCGGGCGAGCAGTTCCTCGTCCGTGGGGGCGGCCGGGCTCGCGGTCGCGGTGGGGCCCGCGGGGGCGGCGGGCGGCGTCGTCCCCGCGGTCCCCTCGGGGGTGGACCGGGGCGAGCGGCCCTTGGCGTCGGAACCGGTGTGCTTTTTCTCACTGTGGGTGAGCTGGCCGGTGGCGACCGCGGCGAGCACGGTGACGACCGCGGCGGCCGCGACACCGCCGAGGGCGCGCCCCTTGCCGCCGCGCTCCGGACGCGGTTCCGGCTCCTTGCCGCGCTTCGCGTCCTTTGCGGCGTCCGGCTCCGCATCGGGGGCGGGGACGGGGGCCGGGGCGGGGGAAGGTGCGGGCGGCGCGTCGAAGGCGTCCAGGAACTCCTGCCGGGGCCGGGGCACGGTCCGCCCGTTCTGCGGCGCCGATCCGCGGACGGCGGCCGTGTCGTAAGGCGCCCAGTCCTCGGCCCAGGACTCCACGGGGTCGAGCGCGGGCTCCCGCAGCCGCAGCCCGCCCGCGCCCGCCGGGACCCAGCCGCCGCGCGCGCCCCACGCCGTGTGCTCGCGGTGCTCGGGGTGCGTCTGCGGCGGCCCGCCGGGCGGGCGTACGGTGGCGAACCCGCCGGTGTCGCCGAAGGGGTCGCGGCGCCTGCGGCCGGTACCGGGCGCCGACATGGCGGTGCCGGACGGTGTCCCGTGGCCGCCGGGAACGGTGATCGGCCCCGGGTGTCCCCCGGCCGGGAACGGTGGGCGCCGTCCCGGTACGGCGAACGCCCCTCCCGTCTCGGGCGGGGGGACGCCCATGCCGTCGTCACGACCGTCCTGGCCGTCTTTCGCGCTGTGCTTGCCCACGCTGTGCATCAGCTCCCGGTCGCAGCGGCGGTCGTCGGACCCGTACCCGTATCCGTATCCGTACCTGTGTCTGTGCCTGTTTCGTCGTCCGTGGCCGCGACGACCCGCGCCACGCGGCCGGCGGCCACCTCGCGCCCGGCCACCTCGTGCAGGAGGTCGCGGAAGGCGCGGGCCACCAGTTCCGGGTGCTCCATCATCGCGACGTGGCCGCTGTCCGGGATGATGAGCAGGCGGGAGTCGCGGAAGGCGCGGGCGGCGCGGCGGGCCCTGCGTACCGAGACCAGCTTGTCCCGGCCCCCGTACACCAGCAGCGTGGGCGCCATGACCCGCTCGGCCTGGCGCCACAGGGCGTGCTGGCCGCCGAGCGTGTAGGCGTTCACGATGCCGCGTGTCGAGCGGATCAGCGCGTCCCAGGAGTACGGCAGGTCCATCCGCCGCTGGTACTCCGCCGCCGCGTCGGCCCTGGCCCGCTCGCCGACCCGCGCGGGGTCGCCGTAGCACAGGGCGAACAGGGCGGCGGCCCGCCGCTCGATCGGCCAGTCCCGGGTCGCCCGCAGGTAGAGCCGGGGCAGTCCGGGGACGGAGGCCAGCGCGGTCGGCCAGGCGGTGCGCTGCGGCGGCACCTCGGGCAGCGCGGGCGAGACGAGGGTGAGGGTGCGTACCAGGTCGGGGCGGGCGGCGGCGACCTTGACGGCGACCGCGCCGCCCATCGAGTTGCCGAACAGGTGGACCGGGCCGCGGCGGGCGCGGTCCAGCAGCCGCACCACCGCACGGGCGTGCCCGGCCAGCGAGTAGTTGCCGTCGTCCGGCGGCGGCGAATGCCCGAAGCCCGGCAGGTCGGGCGCCTCGCCGGCGACCGCCTCCGCCAACTCGGCCATCAGCAGGGACCAGTTCTGCGAGGAACCGCCCAGCCCGTGCAGGTAGAGCGCGGGCTCCGAGCCGCCCCGCGCCTCGTAGGACCGGACGACCAGCGACAACCCCGGCATCCGCACGGTGCGCACGGTTTCCCCGGGCGCGAGCACCGGTCCCGCCGGGGGCACGGTCGCCGGGGCGACCGCTGCCTGAGGAGTCTCGGTGGAGCGCATGCACCGATGTTACGAGACGATCACACGCGCTTTCCTGCGTTCGCGGCCACAGGCGGGCCGGACACGGCCGGGAAGCGGGGCGAGAACGGTCCGGGTGCGGGGCGAAACCTGCTCGTCAGCGGGCTGCGGGGCGGCTCGGAGGGGGCCGGCAGGGGGTCGGAGGGAAGTTTCGGAAGCGGCGGCAGGGACCTCGGGACGATCCGCGGGATCCGGACGGGATCCGGACGGGATCCGAACGAATCCGAAAAGGCCCGGAAGGGTCAGAAGGGGCGGAGAAGGGGCAGAAGGAGGATCGTGGAGAGCGCGGGCGCGTCGCGCGGCAGGGCCGGCCGGACACCGCGCTGTGATCTCCCGGGCGAGGGCTCGGGCGGGCTCGGGTGAGAAGGAGGCGCCATGTCCGACGACATCGCGAGCTTCGAGCGGGAGGCGGACGAGTTCGACGACGCCGCCCAGAACACGGAGGACACCGACACCGACCTGGATCTGGAGGCTCCCGAGGCGGACGCCGCCGAGCAGAGCGTCGAACTGCTCCAGCACCGCGACGAGCCGATCACCAGGCGGCCCGCGGGCGGGGAGGAGGCGAACCCGGCCGACGCCGCCGAGCAGCGCCGCGTGGTGGACCTGGACGAGGACGACTACCGCTGAACCGCCCCCTCGGGGCGGGCGGCGGGCGGCCGCGCACGGCCTCCCGGGAGGTCCCCCGGCGGTCCGGTCCCCGGTCCCGTACCGGGACGAATACGGGCAGGACCATCGCCGAGGGGTCCCAGGTAGTGAGAATGTCCGTTCGGACGGCCCACAGTGTCGTTACCGAAAAGTACGATGGCCACCGCGATGCGGTGACTACCGCCATCGGTGTTGTTCCGGACGGTGTCCCCGACAATGTCCGGAGGTGTGCGGACAGTGGTCCGCCACAGGATTTGGGAGGCGGCGTGACAGCCATCGAGCAGACCCAGGCACGGCCGCGCGGCACGCGCCTGCCCCGCCGGGCCCGGCGCGAGCAGCTGCTCGGCGCGGCCCAGGAGGTCTTCGTCGCGCAGGGCTACCACTCCGCCGCGATGGACGACATCGCCGAGCGGGCCGGCGTCAGCAAGCCGGTCCTCTACCAGCACTTCCCCGGCAAGCTGGAGCTCTACCTCGCGCTGCTCGACCAGCACTGCGAGTCGCTGCTGCAGTCCGTGCGCGGCGCCCTGGCGTCCACGACGGACAACAAGAAGCGCGTCGAGGCGACCATGGACGCCTACTTCGCGTACGTGGAGGACGAGGGCGCGGCCTTCCGGCTGGTCTTCGAGTCCGACCTCACCAACGAGCCGGCCGTCCGCGAGCGCGTCGACAAGGTGTCCATGCAGTGCGCGGAGGCGATCGGCGAGGTCATCGCGGAGGACACCGGGCTGCCCCGGGACCAGTCGATGCTGCTGGCGGTGGGCCTGGGCGGGCTGTCCCAGATCGTGGCCCGCCACTGGCTGGCCAGCGGGAGCCAGGTGCCCCGAGACACGGCGGTCCAGCTCCTGACCTCGCTGGCCTGGCGCGGCATCGCCGGCTTCCCGCTGCACGGCGCGGACGCCGCCCACCACTGAGGGACGCCCGCCGCGGCCCGGCACCTGTGCGGGCGCGCCCACCGGCGCGCGGCGCTGTTCGCTCACGGGGGGGCGGTGCGCGACGCTGTTCGCTCACGGCGTTCACGATCAACGGATGGCCGCCGACCGGCCGGGCTACGCTGTGCTGCGTACGGCGCGATTCGTCTCGACCCGCGCACCCCGCAGACCATCGGAGGTATCCAAAGCCGTGGAGGTCAAGATCGGCGTCCAGCACGCGCCGCGCGAGATCACTCTGGAGAGCGGCCAGACGGCGGCCGAGGTGGAGAAGGCCGTCGCCGAGGCGCTCTCCGGTGAGGCCAAGCTGCTGAGCCTGGAGGACGAGCACGGCCGCAAGATCCTGGTGCCGGCGGAGCGCCTCGCCTACGTCGAGATCGGCGAACCGGCCGCCCGCCGCGTCGGGTTCGGCGCCGCGCTCTGAGCACCGCCAGTGCCCCGGAAGGGCGGCAACCGGAAGCCGGTTGCCGCCCTTCCGTTTTCTCCCGGGCGCCGGGCGGGTAGGACCCTGCCGTACCGGGTCCGTGCCATCCCTGACGTTCAGGAGGGATCACGATGCTGCTGTGGGAAGCCGTCGCTTCCGCCGCCCTCGGCCTGCTCGCCGCGTGCGCGGCCGCCCGCCTGTTCCCCCTGCGCTTCTCCCTGACCCCGCTGCTCGTCCTCACCGGCACCGGCGCGGGCCTGACCGGCGGCCTGGTGATGTACACCATTCTCGGCGGCAGGCACCCCGCCGCCGTCCTGCCCACCGCTCTCGCCACGGCGGCGGCCCTGACCAGCATCCTGGCCCGCCCCCCGAAGAAGGGCCGCCACGCGAGGGTCCGCTCGGCCTGAGCGCTGCCCCCCGGCCTCCGGCACCTGAACAGGGACCGGAACCGGCACCGGAAACCGGCACCGGACCAGAACCGGAACCGGCACCGGCACCGCGCCCGCCGGCCCGCTCTACGCGGCCAGCCCCAGCGCCGCCATCCGCTTGGTGTGCGCCTCCGTGATGCGGGAGAACATCCGGCCGACCTCGGCGAGGTCGAAGCCGTCCGCGACCCCGCCGACCAGCATGGTGGACAGGGCGTCGCGGTCCGCGACCACGCGCTGGGCCTGGGAGAGCGCCTCCCCCATGAGGCGCCGCGCCCACAGCGCCAGCCGGCCCCCGACGCGGGGCTCGGCGGCGATGGCGGCCCGTACCTTCTCCACGGCGAAGGTGGCGTGCCCGGTGTCGTCGAGCACGGCCAGTACGAGGGTGCGGGTGTCGGAGTCGAGGCGGACGGCCACCTCGCGGTAGAAGTCGGAGGCGATCGAGTCGCCGACGTACGCCTTGACCAGGCCCTCCAGCCAGTCGGACGGGGCGGTCTGGCGGTGGAACTCGTCCAGGGCCGCGCCGAAGGGCAGCATCGCCTTGTTCGGCGCCTCCCCGATCTCCGACAGCCGGTCCCGCAGCTGCTCGAAGTGGTGGAACTCGGCCGCCGCCATGGCGGCCAGCTCCGCCTTGTCCTCCAGCGTCGGCGCCAGCTTGGCGTCCTCGGCGAGCCGCTCGAACGCGACCAGCTCGCCGTACGCGAGCGCGCCGAGCAGGTCCACGACGGCCGCCCGGTACTGCGGGTCGGCCGAGGCCGCGGCCCAGTCGCGCGCGGCGATCCCGGTGGCGGGGGACGACTCGGGCGCGGGGGCGGCGCCTTCCGGTTCGGGCTTCGGGTCAGGCGTCTCAGGCGTGTCCATGCTGCGCACAATAGCCAAGTCGCGAGCGCCGGGAAGCCCGCGGGCGCCCTGTGCCGGAACGAGCACGCCGCCCGTGTGCCCGGCCCGTGGCGGCGGCCGCACCGGGCGGCCCCACCGACGGCCGCGGAGGACCGGTGACGGACGCCGACGCGCCCCGCGGCGGGCCGTTTCCGCCGTCGCTCCCGCCCCCGCGGGCCCTCCCGTGACAGGATGAAGTCCCGAACGAAACATTTGCACGGGTGCAGTTCCGTGTTTCCGGGGTATGGTGGTAATGCACCCGTCGTCAGTCGGTGGCAGTGTGTCACGCCGGTCACGCGGCGGGCGACGTGTGCAGCACCTGGATGCCCGGTCGGTGGCCCGATCGGCTCCGAACCGACCGCCTTCCCGACATCGGGAAGGGCCCACTCGCGGCATGAGCGAGGGCAGTGGTCCCGCGCGCCACAGCCACGTCGGCTGTCACGACACCTGCGCGGTCAGCGACCGGCGCCCGCCGGCGTCCCGGCCGCCCGACCCCCCTCGCCGTACAGTGCCGCGTCTCACACAAGAAGAGGCAACATCCTGACCACCACGACTTTCCGCAGCCTCGGGATCCTCCCCGAGACCGCCGAGGCCCTCGAGGCCGTCGGCATCACCACTCCCTTCCCCATCCAGGAGATGACGCTTCCGGTGGCCCTCGCGGGCAACGACGTCATCGGCCAGGCCAAGACCGGCACCGGCAAGACCCTGGGATTCGGGCTGCCGCTGCTGGACCGGGTCACGGTCGCGGCCGACGTCGAGGCCGGCCGGGCCACGCCCGAGCAGCTCACCGACGCTCCGCAGGCGCTGGTCGTCGTCCCCACCCGCGAGCTGTGCCAGCAGGTCACCAACGACCTGCTGACCGCCGGCAAGGTGCGCAACGTCCGCGTCGCCGCGATCTACGGCGGCCGGGCCTACGAGCCGCAGGTCGAGGCGCTGAAGAAGGGCGTCGACGTGGTCGTCGGCACCCCGGGGCGGCTGCTCGACCTGGCCGGGCAGCGCAAGCTGAGCCTCAAGGCCGTGCGCACCCTCGTCCTGGACGAGGCCGACGAGATGCTCGACCTGGGCTTCCTGCCCGACGTCGAGAAGATCATGGGCATGCTGCCGGTGAAGCGGCAGACCATGCTGTTCTCCGCGACGATGCCGGGCGCGGTCATCAGCCTGGCCCGGCGCTACATGTCGCAGCCCACCCACATCCGCGCCACCGCGCCGGACGACGAGGGCGCGACGGTGGCCAACACCACCCAGTTCGTCTTCCGCGCCCACTCGCTGGACAAGCCCGAGATGGTGGCCCGCATCCTGCAGGCCGAGGGCCGCGGCCTGGCGATGATCTTCTGCCGCACCAAGCGGACGGCGGCGGACGTCGCCGAGCAGCTGGAGAAGCGCGGGTTCGCCTCCGGCGCGGTGCACGGCGACCTCGGGCAGGGCGCCCGCGAGCAGGCGCTGCGCGCGTTCCGCAACGGCAAGGTGGACGTCCTGGTCTGCACGGACGTCGCGGCCCGCGGGATCGACGTCGAAGGCGTCACCCACGTGATCAACTACCAGTCGCCCGAGGACGAGAAGACCTACCTGCACCGGATCGGCCGCACCGGCCGGGCCGGCGCCTCGGGTACGGCGATCACCCTCGTCGACTGGGACGACGTGCCGCGCTGGCAGCTCATCAACAAGGCGCTCGACCTGTCCTTCGGCGACCCGGAGGAGACGTACTCCACGTCCGCGCACCTGTACGAGCTGCTGAAGATCCCCGCGGGCACCAAGGGCGTCCTGCCGCGTGCCGAGCGCACCCGCGCTGGGCTCGACGCGGAGGAGGTCGAGGACCTCGGCGAGACCGGTGGCCGCGGCCGCCGCGGGCGCGGCCAGGAGGCCCGTCCGGAGCGTGCGGAGCGCGCCGAGCGCCCGGCCCGCACGCCGCGCAAGCGCCGCCGTACCCGGGCCGGCGAGGCCGTGAGCCCGCAGGACTCGCCGGCCGCTGCCGGGACGGGAACGGCCGAGCACGAGGACACCGAGGCGGTACGCACTCCTCGCCGCCGTCGCCGCATCCGCTCCGGCGCCCCGGCGACCGCGCCGGCCGACGGCCCGGCGCAGGTTCTGGCGGAGGTCCCGGCTCAGTCCGCGGCCCCGGCAGCTCCTGCGGCCCCGGCACTCGCCGAGGAGGCCCCGGCGGCACCGCGCAGGACCCGCACCCGCACCCGTAAGGCCGTGGCCGAGGTCCCCGTGGCCGAGGTCCCCGCGCCCGCGACCCCGGCCGAGGCCCCCGCCGACGCCGAAACGGCCGCGCCCAAGACCCCGCGCCGCCGCACCCGCAAGGCCGTGGCCGAGGCCCTCGTGGCAGAGGTCCCCGCGCCCGCGACCCCGGCCGAGGCCCCGGCGGAAGCCGGGACCGCCGCGCCCAGGACGCCCCGCCGCCGCACCCGCAAGGCGGCGGCCCAGGCGCCCACCACGGAGGCGGCCGACGCCTGACCGCCGGCCTACGGGCCGGCCGACCCGGCGGGCCGGGAAAGGGGTCGCTCCCTTTCCCGGCCCGCCGAATCATTGGTGTGACGGTGCGTCCGACGCGGGCCGAAAGCCCGGGGAGCAACCTGCTCGACATATGGGGCGCGTAGTCTCACGTCATGAGCCGACCGACTTCCCTGGATCTGGCCGACAACGTGACAGCCCGCCGGCTGGAGACGTCCCGCGGAGGGTTCGCGGTGCTGGACGCCGCGCCGGACCCGAAAGCGCCGCCGCGGGGAACCGCCTTGCTGATCCCGGGGTTCACCGGGAGCAAGGAGGACTTCCTGGACCTGCTGGGGCCGTTGACGGCGGCCGGGTTCCGGGTGGTCGCCGTGGACGGCCGCGGCCAGTACGAGTCGGACGGTCCGCGGTCGGAGGCCGCGTACACGCGGGCGGAGTTGGCCGCCGACGTGACCGCGCAGGCGAAGGCGGTGTCGGCCGCGTACGGCGGCGTCCCGCTGCACGTGCTGGGCCACTCCCTGGGCGGCCTGCTGGTGCGGTCCGCGGTGCTGGCCGACGGCCCGGCGCCGTACGCCTCGCTCACCCTGATGAGTTCGGGGCCCGCGGCGATCAGCGAGGAGCAGCAGCGCCGCACCCAGGCCCTGGTGGACTTCCTGCCGACGACCGACATGGAGACGGCGTGGCGGGTGATGCGGTCCATGGACGCGGAGCCGGAGGACGTGGACGCGCCGGACGCCGGCACCCCGGCCTGGCTGACGGAGTTCCTCCACCGCCGCTGGGTGCGCACGGTCCCGGAGCAACTGATCGCCACCGCGACGCAGTTGATGACCGAACCCGACCGAGTGGCCGAACTGGCCGCCGTTCCGCTGCCTAAGCTCGTACTGTCCGGTGAGGTGGACTACGCCTGGCCGGTGCCGTGGCTGGACGAGATGGCCGAGCGGCTGGGCGCGCGGCGCGTGGTGATCAAGGGAGCCGAGCACTCCCCCAACGCGGAACGGCCGGCGGAGACGGCCGCCGCGCTCCTCGCCTTCTGGGCGGGGACGGCGTAGCCCGCCCGGACGACTTACCGGCGAGTAAATGCGCGCGCAAAATTTTCTTTAGGGTACGGAATAGTTAGAAGGGGGTGTTCGTTGACGACACATGTAACACGCGACGAAGGGAGAAGCCCAGTGCGCTTCGAGATCATGCGGCTCGACGACAAGAACGGCACTGCCGTGGAGAGCACCGTCGTGGACGCATCCGCCGTCAACAAGATCGTCCAGCAGGCCGCGGCCGTCGGCCAGCGGATCTACATCCGCCCCGCCGACTGACCCGACAGACACACCCGGCCGACACACCCGGCCGACCGACCGCCGACAGACCGCCGACAGACACAGCCCACCGACGCAGCCGATCCGCCGAGGCGACCGACCCGGTCCGGCCGACGCGGTCACCCGCGGACGTACGCAGCGCCCCGTACACCACGAAGGTACGGGGCGCTTTCGCGTTCCCGGGACCGGGCGGCCGGGGGCAGCCGGGGGAGCCGGCGCGGCCGGTGCAGCCGGTGCAGCCGGGGGCAGCCGGGGCGGGGCTCAGCCCTGCCCGTGCACGAAGCCGATCACGCCGTTCGCCACCGACTGCACGGCGATGGCCGACAGCAGCATGCCCGACAGCCGGGTCACCAGGACCACCCCGCCGTCCTTGATCACCCTGATGATCGCCAGCGAGTACCGCATGGTCAGCCACAGCACCGCGTGCATCGCGACGATCGCCAGCCAGACCGACGCCTGCGCCCCGAAGCCGTCGGCGTGCTGCACGGCCAGGATCACCGTCACGATCGCCCCGGGTCCGGCCAGCAGCGGCATCCCCAGCGGCACCAGCGCCACGTTGACGTCCTTGGTCTGCGTCGGCTCGTCCGCCTTGCCGGTCAGCAGGTCCAGCGCGATCAGCAGCAACAGCAGGCCCCCGGCCACCCGCAGCGCGGGCACCGACACGTGCAGGTAGTCGAGGATCTGCTGCCCGCAGATCCCGAACACCGTGATCACCCCGAACGCCACCCCGGCCGCCTGCCACGCCATCCGCCGCTGCACCTTGGTCGCGCGCCCGGACGTCAGCGCGAGGAATATCGGCGTGATCCCGGGCGGGTCCATGATCACGAACAGCGTGAAGAAGACGGACCCGAAGAGGGTGAGGTCGAACATGGCCGTGCTTTCCCTGAGGTGAGGTGAGGTGAGGTGGGTTGGGGTGGGTGGTGGGGGTGGGGTGAGCTGGGGCGCGATGACCGGACGTCGCCGGCGTGCGGCTCGGGCGCCGCCGGTCGCGCGGGGGGTACGGGGCTTACGGGGCGGGCGGACGGGGGCCGTCGGCTCCCGTACGGTCGGGCGGGGGCGGGCCGACCCGGGCCGCGCGTTGCCCGGGGGCCGGAGCCCGTACGGCGGGTGCGGGGCCGGGGCGGCGGAGTGCCCGCGCGCTTCCCGAGGCGGGGCCCGGCGAGGTCGCTTTCCGCCCCCGCCCCCGCCCCCGACTCCCGCTAGACCTGGCTGATGGGCTGCGCCCCGCTCGCGCGCCTGGCGATCTCCGCGTAGACCTCGGGGTCGGTCGTACAGGCCCCGAGGTCTACGTCCTTGCGGGAGCCGTGGTAGTCCGAGGAGCCGGTGGCCAGCAGGCCCAGCTCCGAGGCGAGGCCGCGCAGGCGCGTGCGGGTGGGACCGTCGTGGTCGGTGTGGTCGACTTCGAGGCCGTCGAGCCCGGCGGCGGCGAGTTCGGCGATCACCGGTTCGGGGACGGTCTCGCCGCGCTTGTGGGCGCCGGGGTGGGCGAAGACGGTGACCCCGCCGGCCGCTTTGACCAGGCGGACGGCGTCGAAGGGGTCGAGTTCGTGCTTGGGGGCGTAGGCCCGGCCGTCGTTGGCCAGCCATGCGGAGGTGAAGGCGTCGGAGACGCTGCCGACGACCCCGAGCTCCACCATGGCCGTGGCGATGTGCGGCCGCCCCACCGACCCGTCGCCCGCGATCCGCCGCACCTGCTCCCAGGTGACGGGTACGCCGAGTTCCTGGAGCTTGGCGATCATCGCGCGCGCCCTGGGCACCCGGTCGTCGCGCACGAGTTCGCGTTCCCGGTACAGCTCGGGTTCGGCGGGGTCGAAGAGGTAGGCCAGCATGTGCATGCTGATGCCGTTCACCCGGCAGGACAGCTCGGCGCCGGGCACCAGGACGAGCGGGGCGTCCAGGCCGCGCAGGGCGGCGGTCGCCTCCGCGTACCCGCCGACGGTGTCGTGGTCGGTCAGGGCGACGACGTCGAGCCCGGCGGCGGCAGCGTTCCGTACCAGCTCGGCGGGGGTGTCCGTACCGTCGGAAGCCGTGGAGTGGGTGTGCAGGTCGACGCGCACGGACACGGACTCCTCAAGGCGACGGGCTCTGGGGCGGACTGCGGGGGTACGGCGGGTCCGGCGGGCGCGGGGCCGTACGAAGAAAAGGATACCGCCCTGCCGGACCTACGATTCCCAGGTCCTACGGGAGAGCAACCTTGGCGACAGCGCCCCGCACGGCAGCAGTTCCACCTCGGCGCCCGCGTCGCGCAGGTCGGTGAGCACCAGTTCGTCGTACATCAGCAGCCCGGTCTCCTGCGGCCAGACCACGGCCCACAGCCACATCCCCAGGGCCTCCCCGGCGAAGACCACGCGGTCCTCGGGGGCGCCGTCGACGTGCCACAGCGGGGTCGGCCGGCCGGCCGCGAGCACCTTGGCCTGCGGCGGCTTGTCCACGCTCATGTACGGCCCCGGGTCCGGCCCGGCGATCCCGGCGAAGCGGGCGCCGAGTCCGACACCCAGCTCCTCGGCGATCAGCATCAGCTCGCCGGGGCCGCCGAGCGGACCCGGTCCCGAGCAGGCGACCGCGGTCGCGCGCCCGCCGCTGCGATCGTCCCCGGCGGCGGCGACACCGGAGAACAGCCAGCCCACCGGCAGCGGCCACGGCATCCACACCGGCACCTTCGCACGGTGGACCACGACGCCGAGGGCCTCCACGCTGGGCGGCACCACCGGCTGCAGCGGGTGGACGGTCCCGTGCAGATCGCACTGCCAGGAGTCTGAGAAGAGGCCGGGCGCTCTGACCCGGCCACCGCACTTCGGGCAACTGGGTTCGCCCCTCATAAGGCCCCACGGTCCTCCAGGGCCGTGCCCGCGTCAAGGACGATCACCCGTCCGGACCCGGGGCCGTTGCCCCGCCCGGGTCGTTGCATCTTGCACTAGTTGCACTTGCCAACCTATTATGTGTATAACGCAACTACATCGGCCGGCCGGGACCGTCCGGCACGAAGGGACAGGGGCATGCTGCACACCGGGACGAGAACGGCGACGGACACGGACGCGGGGGTGGACACCGACACGGACGCGGGGGTGGACACCGCAAGCACCGCGCGCGCGGAAAGCACCGGAAACACTGGCAACACCCCACCCACCGCGCCCGCCCCCCGCGGCCCGCGCCGCCTCCCCGAGGGCGCCGGTCGCGAGCGGCAGGCCGGGCTGCCGCGGCAGCCGACCGCCGTCTGGGCGACCGCGGGGGCCGCCGTGGTGGCCTTCATGGGCATCGGCCTGGTCGACCCGATCCTGCCGTCGATCGCCAAGGGCCTCGACGCCACGCCCGGCCAGGTCTCGCTGCTGTTCACCAGCTACTTCCTGATCACCGCTGTGGCGATGCTGATCACCGGCTTCGTCTCCAGCCGGATCGGCGGCCGCGCGACGCTGCTGGCCGGACTCGCCCTGGTGGTGGTCTTCGCCGGACTGGCCGGCACGTCCGGCTCTGTCGGCGAACTCGTCGGCTTCCGCGCCGGATGGGGGCTGGGCAACGCCCTGTTCGTCTCCACCTCGCTCGCCGTCATCGTGGGCGCGGCCAGCGGCGGCGCGGCCTCGGCGATCCTGCTCTACGAGTCCGCGCTCGGCCTCGGCATGGCCTGCGGCCCGCTGCTCGGCGCGGTGCTCGGCGCCATGAAGTGGCGCTACCCGTTCTTCGGCACGGCGGCCCTCATGGCGATCGGCTTCGTGGCGATCTCCCTCTTCCTCAAGGAGCAGCCGCGGCCCGCCCGGCGCACCGGCCTGCTCGACCCGCTCAGGGCACTCGGCCACGGCGGGCTGGCGTCGGCCGCGGCCTCGGCGTTCTTCTACAACTACGCCTTCTTCACGGTGCTGGCCTTCACGCCGTTCGTGCTGGACATGTCGCCCTACCGCTCGGGCGCGGTGTTCTTCGCCTGGGGTGGGCTGCTGGCCGTCTTCTCCGTCCTGGTCGCCCCGCGCCTGCAGACCCGGCTCGGCTCCCTGAGGGTCCTCGGCGGCTCCCTCGTCCTCCTCGCCACCGACCTGCTGGTCCTGGGGTACGGCGACCACCGCGCGGCCGTCGCGGCCACGATCGCCTCCGGCGCGCTCATCGGGCTCAGCAACACGGTCTACACGGAGATCGCGCTCGGCGTCTCGGACGCGCCGCGCCCGGTGGCCAGCGCGGGCTACAACTTCGTCCGCTGGTTCGCCGCGGCCGCCGCGCCGTACCTGGCGCCGAAGCTGGCCGAGCACCTGAACGTCCACGTGCCGTTCCTGGCCGCGGCCGGCGCCGCGGTGGCCGCCGCGGGGGTCGTCGCGGTCCGCCGCCGGCACCTGGTGGTCGTGCACGCCGAGGACGTGGTGGACGGGCGGGCGTGAGCGCCCGCGCGGGCGGGCCGGGACCGGTCCGGGACCGTGCGGGACCGCCGCCGGCCCGTCCCCGGAGCGGCTACGTCAGCGCGACCCCGCCCCGCAGGGGATCGCGCAGGTCGACGCCCTGCGTCAGCCACCGCTCCTGCAGGGCGGCGGCGCCGTGCACCCGCTTCCAGGCGGCCTCGTTCGGCGTCATCGGCAGGAGGGGCAGGAACCGCACCGGGTCCATCGGCTCGTCCAGCGCGAGGTCGGGGACGAGGCCGCCGCCCTCCGCGACGAGAACGGCGGCGAAGGGCGCGCCGGGCCACAGCGGCTCGCCGACGTCGAGGGAGTTGCCGGGGGCCACGACCACGCCCTCCACCTGCGGGGACGCGGCCAGGACGGTGAGCGGGCGCAGCACCTGGTCGGTGTCGGCGCCGCCGGCCCGCACCGACAGCACGAGTTCGGCGCGGGGGCCGCGTACGGGGTCGGAGACCGTGGCCAGCGGGTCGGTCATGGGCCGCGCGGACATCCCGAGGGTGACGTATCGCCGCAGGCCGGAGGTGGTGAAGCGGAGGACCTCGATGCGTTCCGCGCCGAGGAAGGTGACGGCGGCGCGCGCGTCGGGCGCACCGAGGGCGGCACGCAGGTGCGTCTCGACCCGGGCCAGAACATCTGCCATACGGGGAGCATAGAACCCGTATCGAACACGCAAAGCGCGGCCTGGGAGCCCCGGGCACTTGTTACAGTGGGGCGTTCACGCGACACATCCCCCAGCGGGGATCGGCCGGAGGAGGTGGGGACTGACATGGATCCGAGTCGACCGTGCAGTACCAACAGCTCTTCCGCGCGCCACCCCGCGAGCTGAGCCCCCGCCCTGAATACCCGGCCTGCGGGCCGTGAAACGCGGGATGCGACGGCTTGTCCGCGGACCACCGCCGCCCGGAAGAGCGCCCTGAACTGCCTGTCGTGCACCTGTCTGCCGTGCACGTGATCCCAGCTCAGCAATTCAGTGCGGCGCCATGCCGTCGGCCAGTCCGTGAAGGAGCTTGCCATGTCGATGATCCGTGATCTGCGCGCTGTCGTCCGTCCCGCGCTGCGCAAGAACACCGTGTCCTACGACTACGGCCCGACTCCCGCCGCCGGCGCCGCGAGCGCGATCGTGGACTGCGCCGTGTACCGCGACGGCGTGCGCTGCTCCGACACCCTCGACGTGCGCGAGGCGCTGGCGTCCGTGCGCGCGGGCCGGACCCCCGAGGCGTGCGACGGCAGCGAGGGCTTCGTGTGGATCGGGCTGCACGAGCCGACCGAGCAGGAGTTCGCGGGCATCGCCGAGGAGTTCGGCCTGCACCCGCTGGCCGTGGAGGACGCGGTGCACGCCCACCAGCGGCCGAAGCTGGAGCGGTACGACGACTCGCTGTTCACCGTCTTCAAGACCATCAGGTACGTCGAGCACGCCGAACTCACCTCCACCAGCGAGGTGGTGGAGAGCGGCGAGGTGATGGTCTTCACCGGCCGGTACTTCGTGATCACCGTCCGGCACGGCGGCCACGGCTCGCTGCGCGCCCTGCGGCACCGGCTGGAGGACGACCCGGAACTGCTGGCCAAGGGCCCTTCGGCGGTCCTGCACGCCATCGCCGACCAGGTGGTGGACGACTACCTGGCCGTCACCGAGGCCGTGCAGGACGACATCGAGGAGGTCGAGATCGACGTCTTCTCCGCGCAGGACGGCAAGGCCTCGCGCGGCGGCGACGCGGGCCGGATCTACCAGCTCAAGCGCGAGGTGCTGGAGTTCAAGCGGGCGGTGTCACCGCTGCTGCGGCCCATGCAGACGCTCGGCGAGCGGCCGATGCGGCTGATCGACCCGGAGATCCAGAAGTACTTCAGGGACGTCGCGGACCACGTGGCCCGCGTGCACGAGCAGGTCACCGGCTTCGACGACCTGCTCAACTCGATCCTGCAGGCCAACCTCGCCCAGGCCACCGTCGTGCAGAACGAGGACATGCGCAAGATCACCGCCTGGGCGGCCATCCTGGCCGTGCCGACGATGATCACCGGGGTGTACGGGATGAACTTCCAGCACATGCCCGAACTGCACTGGACCTACGGCTACCCGGCCACCCTGGTCGGCATCCTGGCCATCTGCTACGCCATCCACCGCGGCTTCCGCCGCAACGGCTGGTTGTAGGCGCTACGGGCGCCGGGCCCCGGGCGCCGCGGCCGGCGCCTGCGCCCCAGCCCGCTCCCCGCGGCGGCCGGCCAGGACCACCAGGGCCAGGCCGGCCAGGACGACCGCGAGCGCCGGGTACGCGGCGGCCGGCGGGGTCTGGCCCAGCCACAGGGCGGCGACCAGGGCCGCGCCCGGTGACTCCAGCAGCGTCGCCGTCGAGGTGACGGACGGACCCAGGCCGCGTACCACCCGGTTGAGCAGCGAGTGCCCGAGGAGCTGGGCGGCCGCCGTCAGGGCGGCGATCTTCAGCCAGGTCCCTCCCGGCCAGCCGCCGAGCGGCGAGCCGCCCACCAGGCAGACGGCCAGCAGGACGACGGCCGTGGTGCCGTAGCAGACGAACGTGTACGCGGTGGTGCTCGCCGCCGCGCGTACTTCCGCGCCGAGCAGGACGTAGCAGGCCGCGGCCAGTCCGGCGCCCAGCGCGAGGGCGTCGCCGGCCAGGGCGCGGGCGCCGGTCGACAGGTCGACGCCGGTGAGCAGCAGTACGCCGAGGAACGCCAGGGCCGTGCCCGCCCACACCGCGCCCGGCGGGCGGTGGCCGCGTACCCGAAGGATCAGGGTGGTCCAGACGGGGGTGGTCGTCACGAGCGCGGTGGACGCCGCGACCGAGGTCATGCCCAGGCTCGGCAGCCACAGCCCGAAGTGCAGCGCCAGCAGGACCCCGGACAGGACGGACAGGCCCACCGCCCGGCGGCCCATCCCCCGCAGCCCGGCGCGGTGGCGCCACAGCGCGAGGGGGGCGAGTACGCCGACGGCGAGGGCGTTGCGCCAAAAGGCGATGGCGAGGGCGGGCGCGGCGGTCGCGGCGATCAGCGGCGCGGACATGGACACGCCCGCGACGGCCACGCCCAGCAGGGCGAGGTCCAGCGACCGGCCGGGCCCCGTCGGAGCACCCGCCGCCGTCGGCGCCGCCGGCACGGAGGCACGGCCAGGGGCCGCACGGCCGTCGGCGGCGGGCTGGGGCGCGGTCACGGTACTCCTCGTCACGGGGTCGCCGGCGGGTCCGCCGGCCGGCTCCTCAGCGTAGGAGCTCCGAACGGCGCACGGCGCGGCCGGGCACCTGTCGCCGCACTAGGGTGAAGGCATGACGACGCACGGCGCCCTGGTCGAGGAGGCCACCAAGAAGTCCGGCCTGGTGTGGATCGACGGGCGGGCCGTGTGGCACGCCTGGGTGGACGGCGCGATGTGCGTGCTGGGCGGGCCGGGGGAACAGCCGCTGCCGGGGCTGTCCGACGGCGGCACGGCGAGCGTGACCGTACGGTCCAAGGACAAGGGCGGCCGGCTGGTGACCTGGGTCGGCCGGGTGCGGCTGCTCGCGCCGCACTCCCCCGAGTGGGAGGCGGCGGCGGCCGAGCTCAAGGGCAGGCGGCTCAACGCGCCGGACGCCGAGCGGATGACCGAGCGGTGGGCCCGCGACTGCGCCCTGTACCGGCTCACCCCCGAGGGCTCCCCCACCGAGTACCCGGGCGCGATGCCCGGCGGCTCCGGCGCGGCCGCTCCCGTGCCCACGCCCGTGACGACCCGGCACCCGGTCCCGGCGGCCCTGCCGCGCCTGCTCGCCCGCCGCTCCCGTACGTCCAAGGAACCCCGGGGTTCGCGGGGATGACCGGGCCGGCGGGAGGCCGGGCGGGCGGTCAGGAGCGGCCGAGGGACTTGCCGTAGTCGACGACGGCGGAGCGGCCGGGGGCGGCCAGCGAGAAGTCGTCGTTCCAGTCCGACAGCATGAGCGTGCCGGAGCCGCCCGCGCGCTGGTAGCGCAGCGGGTAAGGGGTGCCCTTCAGGGCGATGTCGAGCGAGCCGCCCTTCTCGCCGTCGACGGCGACCGTGCGGGCGCCGTCCACCTTGCGGTGCGGGCCGAGCTTCGGCGCCCCGTCGAGCACGAACAGGCCGGACAGCAGGACCTTCTTGTCCGTGAAACCGCTGAACTGGGCGTACGCCGGGTCCCCCTGGGGGACCTTCACGTACTTCCCGCTGAGCTCGGCGGCGGCCGCGGAGGCGTCCTTGGAGCCGGAGGAGGCGTAGAAGTCGGCGTTCGCCTTCAGGTACAGCGCCGAGTCGACGCGCAGCAGCTGGAACGTCGAGCTCTGGCTGGTCACTTCGCCGACCCCGCCGTTGGCCCGCAGCCGCATGTCCAGGCGGTACGTGCGGCCGTTGCTGACCACCGTCCCGGCCAGGTGGACCGCGGTGGCCGTCCGCGCCGCGGCGACCGCCCTCGCCTCGATGGTCGTGGGCGGCAGTTTGCCCACCCCGTTCGTACCGGCGTCGGGGTCGCCCCCGAACCCGAGGCACCCGCTCAGCAGGCCCACGGCGGCGAGCACCCCCGCTGTCGCGGCGGACGAACGGCCGGCGAAACGCACAGGCGCCTCCTGCGGAAGTGGCGGTACGGCGGGCGAGGCTACGGTACCGCCGGCGCCGCGGCCCGCCGGGAGGACCCCGAGGGGGCGGCGGTCCCCGAGCCTGCCACCCCCGGCGGAGGGCGGACAAGATCCGCCGGAGGTAGGGTGAGCGCAAGGACCGGGTGGGGACGGCACGCCCTTGCCGGAGCCGGGCGGACGCCGGGCAGGAGCCAGGCGCGGGCCAGGTGCATGCCGGGCAGGAGAAGCCGAGGGAGCCGAGCCCCTCCCCCGGGACGGACCCGCTCGACCCCGCCGAACGCCGCTGAACGCCGCTGAACCCGCTGGAAGCAGGAGGCCCGAATGGTCGCTGGCGCCCCCCGGGTCTTCGTCTCCCACCTGTCGGGCATCGCCGTCTTCGACCCGAACGGCGACCAGGTGGGCCGGGTCCGCGACGTCGTGGTGATGCTGCGGGTGGGCGGCCGCCCGCCGCGTGTCCTGGGGCTGGTCGTCGAGGTGGTGAGCCGGCGCCGCATCTTCCTGCCGATGACGCGGGTGACCGGCGTCGAGTCCGGCCAGGTGATCACCACGGGTGTGCTGAACATGCGCCGCTTCGAGCAGCGCCCGACCGAGACGCTGGTGCTGGCCGAACTGCTGGACCGCCGGGTGCGGCTGGTGCGGCGGGAGCCGGAGGAGGCCGTGGGCGAGGGCGGCGGCGCGGAGGAGCAGGGCGAGCCGGTCACGGTGCTCGACGTGTCGATGGTCCAGCTCCCGGCCCGCAGGGACTGGGAGATCGACAAGGTCTTCGTCCGGCGCGGCAGGGGCGGCAAGCTGCGCCGCAAGGGGGAGACGCTGACCGTGGACTGGTCGGCGGTGACCGGTTTCCGGCTGCCCGAGGAGAGCCAGGGCGCGGCCAGCCTGGTGGCGACCTTCGAGCAGCTGCGGCCCGCGGACCTGGCGAACGTCCTGCACCACCTGTCACCGAAGCGGCGCGGCGAGGTGGCCGCGGTGCTGGACGACGACCGGCTGGCCGACGTGCTGGAGGAGCTCCCGGACGACGACCAGGTGGAGATCCTCGGCAAGCTCAAGGAGGAGCGGGCCGCCGACGTGCTGGAGGCGATGGATCCCGACGACGCCGCCGACCTGCTGGCCGAACTGCCGGCCGAGGAGCAGGAGCGGCTGCTGACGCTGATGCAGCCGCAGGAGGCCGCGGGCGTGCGGCGGCTGCTGTCGTACGAGGAGCGGACGGCGGGCGGGCTGATGACCACCGAGCCGATCATCCTGCGGCCGGACGCCACCGTCGCCGACGCGCTCGCCCGGATCCGCAACCCCGACCTGTCCCCCGCGCTGGCCGCGCAGGTGTACGTGTGCCGGGCGCCGGAGGAGACGCCGACCGGCAAGTACCTGGGCCTGGTGCACTTCCAGCGGCTGCTGCGCGACCCGCCGTTCACGCTGCTGGGCGCGATCGTGGACACCGACCTGCAACCCCTGGACCCCCAGACCCCTCTTCCCGCCGTGACGAGCTTCCTGGCGGCGTACAACATGATCTCCGCGCCCGTGGTGGACGCGAGCGGCTCCCTGCTGGGCGCGGTCACCGTGGACGACGTGCTGGACCACCTGCTGCCCGAGGACTGGCGGGAGAACGACCTGAGCGGCCCGGCGGGCGAGCGGCAGACGCGGATGACGGAGGCGGCCGATGGCCGGTGAGGAGCGCGAGCGCGCGATCCGCCAGCCCGGGGCGGGCGCGGCGCCCCGGCCGCGGACCCGGCTGGACCAGCCGCGGGCACCGCGCCCGCGGCTGCTGCCCGCCTACGACCCGGAGGCCTTCGGCCGGTTCTCCGAGCGGTTCGCGCGGTTCCTGGGCACCGGGCGGTTCATCGTCTGGATGACGGTCGTCATCGTGGTGTGGCTGCTGTGGAACATCTTCGCGCCGCCGGACCTGCGCTGGGACCCGTACCCGTTCATCTTCCTGACCCTGGTGCTGTCGCTGCAGGCGTCGTACGCGGCGCCGCTGATCCTGCTGGCGCAGAACCGGCAGGACGACCGGGACCGGGTCAACCTCGAACAGGACCGCAAGCAGAACGAGCGCAGCATCGCCGACACCGAGTACCTGACCCGGGAGATCGCGGCGCTGCGGGTCAACCTGGGCGAGGTCGCCACCCGCGACTGGATCCGCTCCGAGCTGCAGGACCTGCTCAAGGACATCGACGGGCGGGTGTACACGGGCCGGCCGGCCGCGCGCCGTGACGAACCCGACGGGCGGGGTCGCTGAAGGCGCCCGTCGCGCCGCCGTACCATCGTCGTATGGCTACCGCTACGTACCGCCCGACGCCGACCGAGGAAGCCGTGCGCTCCGCGCTCGCGACGGTCGACGACCCGGAGATCCACCGGCCGATCACCGAGCTGGGCATGGTGAAGTCCGTGGACATCGCCGACGACGGCGCGGTCGCCGTGGCCGTCTACCTGACGGTCTCCGGCTGCCCGCTGCGCGACACGATCACCGCGCGGGTCACCGAGGCCGTGAGCGGCGTCGAGGGCGTCACCTCCGTGCGGGTCGAGCTGGACGTGATGAGCGACGAGCAGCGCCGGGAGCTGGCCGCGTCGCTGCGCGGCGGACAGGCCGAGCGGGAGATCCCGTTCGCCAGGCCGGGCTCGCTGACCCGGGTGTACGCGATCGCCTCCGGCAAGGGCGGCGTCGGCAAGTCGTCGGTGACGGTGAACCTGGCCGCGGCCATGGCGGCGGACGGCCTGAAGGTCGGCGTGGTCGACGCGGACATCTACGGGCACAGCGTGCCCCGCATGCTCGGCGCCGACGGGCGGCCCACCCAGGTGGAGAACATGATCATGCCGCCGTCGGCGAACGGCGTGAAGGTGATCTCCATCGGCATGTTCACCCCGGGCAACGCCCCGGTGGTGTGGCGCGGGCCGATGCTGCACCGCGCGCTCCAGCAGTTCCTCGCCGACGTGTACTGGGGCGACCTGGACGTCCTGCTGATGGACCTGCCGCCCGGCACCGGCGACATCGCGATCTCGGTGGCGCAGCTCGTGCCCAATGCCGAGATCCTGGTCGTGACCACCCCGCAGCAGGCGGCGGCCGAGGTCGCCGAGCGGGCGGGGTCGATCGCCGTGCAGACGCACCAGAAGATCGTCGGCGTGGTCGAGAACATGTCGGGCATGCCGTGCCCGCACTGCGGCGAGCTGGTCGACGTCTTCGGCACCGGCGGCGGCGACCGGGTCGCCGAGGGCCTGTCGCGCACGACGGGCACCACCGTGCCGGTGCTCGGCCGCATCCCGATCGACGTGCGGCTGCGCGAGGGCGGCGACGAGGGCCGTCCCGTGGCGCTGACCGACCCCGAGTCGCCGGCCGGCGCCGCCCTGCGGTCGATCGCGGGCAAGCTCGGCGGGCGCGCCCGCGGGCTCGCGGGGATGTCGCTGGGCATCACCCCGCGCAACAAGTTCTGAGCCCGCCCTGGGCCGTACGGGGGAGGCGGCGGGCGCGCGGCCCGGCCGGAGCGGTGGGCCGCGCGCCCGCCGCCCCGGTCTCAGTCCGCGTACGCGGTGATGTCCTTGATCACGGCGAGCGCGAGGCCGTAGGCGCTCATGCCGCGCCCGTACGCCCCCAGGTGCACGCCGTTCGCCGAACCGGCCATCACCCAGCCGTACTCCGACTCCCGGTAGTGGAAGGGCGTCGGCGTGCCGTCCACCGGAAGGGTGAGGGTGGACCAGCCGGGGCCGCCGAGGTCGTCCGCGAGCTCCCAGGCGGCGGCGGTCTGCTGGTCCATCCAGTCCTGCCGCAGCGAGCGGTCCATGTGGGTGGGCCAGGTGGCCGACAGCAGCCCGGAACCGGCCAGCCAGGCCGCCGAGGAGACCGAGGTGGCCTCCAGGACGCCGGTGCCGTCGGCGCTCTGCCGCAGCGGGCGGTGGGCCACCGTCACCACGACGGCGAACCGCAGCGCCTCGGGGTCGGCGGGGTCGGCCTTGAGGGTGGGTTCGTCGCCGTGCCCGGTCGAGCCGTACTCCACGGTGCCGTTCGCGTTCGTCCCCACCGTGGTGAGCCAGCGGCGCCCGGTGAACGCCTCGTCGAGCCCGTACCAGGGGAAGTCGGCCATCAAGTAACCGTCGACCGCGCCCTGTGCCATGCCGGTCTTCGTCTCCATCTGGGTCACGCCTCCTCCATGCCCTCCTGGGCGACTTGCCATCTTGCCCGACCCCGGCTGGGTTGGTGGGCCGAAACGGCGTGGGGTGACGTCGAACACACGGAAAAAGCGCACCCAATGGGGTGAAAAAGTACGAACCTCTTGACGCGCGTGCTCAGGTGGCGTCGGAGTCGAACGGCGGTGTCTCGCCGGGGTCCGCCGGGTCCGGCTTGCGCAGCCGGTCGGGGGTCGCGGAGGAGCCGCCGGAGGCGCTCGCGGCACCGGCGGCCGCTGTCCCGGCGGCGGCGGTGGCGGGCTTCACGCCGTTCACCGCGTCGGTGACCTCGGCCATGTCCTTGCGCAGGTCGAAGGTGCTGCCGATCTCCTTGAGCTCCTTCAGGCCGTACTCGTCGTCCTCGCCGCTCATCAGGTTCTTGCGGATGAACGTCTTGGGGTTCAGGTCCTCGAACTCGAAGTCCTTGAACTCCGGGCCGAGCTCACGGCGGATGTCCTCTTTCGCGCTGTCGGAGAACTCCCGCACCTTGCGGATGAAGCCCATCACGTCCTGGATGAGCTTGGGCAGCTTGTCCGGGCCGAAGACGAGCACGGCAAGGACCACGATCGCGACCAGCTCAAGCGGGCCTATGTCGAAGAACACCTTGCAGCTCCTTGGGACGTCCACAGCTCACGTTACGGTACCTCGCCCGGCTCAACCCCGGGAGTACCCGAGGGCACGGGGAGCACCGCGCGTCACACCGCCGCGGGGCCCTCGGCCGCCACCGTCCCGCCGGGCCGGCCGCCGTCGTGCTCCGCTCAGTGCCGCACGTGCGTACTGCCGGGGACCGGCACCGTGATGGCCGCCGCCGCGGCGGCGAAGACCACCGGCGGGGGAGCCGTCGCCGGGGTGGACACCGCCGGGCGCCGGGTCGACTCCAGCACGCCGCGCGGGACCACGCCGCGCGTGTCGGACACCGAGTTCGCGCTGACCGGGCTCACCGCCGGGCCGTCGTCCGGGCGGGCGCTGCCGTCGACCGCGGCCTCCATCGGGAGGGCGCTGCCCAGGGCGATCGCGGCCATGGAGAAGGCGCCGGCCGCCGCGAAGGCGAACCGCCGCCCGCGCGAGGGCTCGTGCACCCGGAAGCCGCGGGCCGGGGAGTCGGCGTCGGCGAGCAGGTCGTGGGCCGGGGTGAGGTACGAGAAGCCGCCGCGCCGGCCGGCGCCGAGGAGCCCGGGGCCCGCGTCGGCGCCCGGGGCGGAGCCGAGCAGTTCGAACGGGCCGCGCCGCCGGGCGGGCCGGTCCTCGCCGCCGCGGCCGGTCACCCGGTCCGGGAGCCGGTCGGGTCCGTGCCCGGCGCGCGGCGGCGAGCCGTCGCCGCCGTCCATGCCGGGCAGCCCTTGCAGCCTCGCCAGCAGCCCGGCCGATATGGCGGGCAGCTCCGAGGCCGCGACCACGCTCTTCAGCCGCCGCTGCTCCGCGGCGGCCGCCTTGCACTGCGGACATGTCGCCAGGTGGGCGAGGACCCGGTCCCTGCTGTCGCCGGTCAGCTCACCGTCGACGAAGGCGGCCAGCCGGTCGCCGAGGTGCTGCTCGGCAGGTGCGGAACGGTCCTCGCCTGTGCCGCTGCTGCTCACGTTCTCCCGCCCTCCAGGCCAGGTTCCGGTGCGGTGGCAGCGAGCGCGGGGGCCGGCCGGACGCCGGGCGCCCGGTGCTCCAGAGCCTTGCGCAGGTGCGAGCGGCCGCGGTGGATGCGGCTGCGCACCGTGCCCAGCTTGACGCCCAGGGTCGCGGCGATCTCCTCGTACGACAGCCCTTCGATGTCGCACAGCACCACGGCGGCCCGGAATTCCGGGGCGAGGGTGTCCAGCGCCTGCTGGACGTCCGCGTCGAAGTGCGTGTCGTTGAAGTGCTGCGCGGGGGACGGCTCGCGGCTGGGCAGCCGCTCCGCCGCGTCCTCGCCGAGGGCGTCGAACCGGATGCGCTGGCGGCGCCGCACCATGTCCAGGAAGAGGTTGGTGGTGATGCGGTGCAGCCAGCCCTCGAAGGTGCCGGGCGTGTAGGTGGACAGGGAACGGAAGACCCGCACGAAGACCTCCTGGGTGAGGTCCTCCGCGTCGTGCTGGTTGCCGGTCAGGCGGTACGCCAGCCGGTAGACCCGGGCACTGTGCGTGCTGACGATCTCCTCCCAGGAGGGAGGGGTCCACGTCTGGGGGTCTCCGCCGACGGCGAAACCGGCCGTCCCGGTCACGGCGTGCCCGTCGGCGGAGTCGTCGGCGCGGAGGGAATCGTCAGCGGTGTTGGTCACGGATTTCGGCTGTCCGGCCGACCTGCGAAAGCGAGGGAACGCCTTCCGGTCACCGGCCGCAGCCGCACCTCCCCTGTCGGCTCTGGTGGTCTCCAGTAGAGCCCCTACCATATCCACCTCGCCCGTTAGCTCCGGATAAGTGCGCTGTTGCCATCCGGGAGGGGGCCACGGCCCGCGCTCCCCTTTTTCCTTGCACCAGCTCAACGCGCGGTCCCGTCCGCGGGTTCCCGGCCCCAGCGGATACAGTCGCCCGGCGGGGGGCCACCGTCGTGGGGCGCCCGCCGCGGACCAGTGCCGCGGACCGTGACGGCGGATCGTGAGAGGGCGGAGAGGGCCATTACCGGCAACCGGCAGGCGGGCTGGGCGTTCGCCGACGCTTTCGTCGCCGAGGACGACGCCCTCATACGTGCCCGCGACCGCTCGCACGCGCACGGTCTGCGCCCCGTGTCACCGGGTACGGGGGCGGCGCTGCGGCTGCTCGCCGCCGCGGGGGACGCGAAGTCGGTGGTCGAGATCGGCACCGGTACGGGGGTGTCGGGCATCCACCTGCTGCACGGGATGCGCCAGGACGGGGTGCTCACCACGGTGGACACCGAGCCGGACCGCCAGCAGCTCGCCCGGGAGGGCTACCGGGAGGCCGGGTTCGCCGCGAACCGGTCCCGTTTCATCTGCGGCCGCGCCCTGGACGTGCTGCCCCGCCTCACCGACGGCGGCTACGACCTCGTCTTCTGCGACGCCGACCGGCTGGAGTACCTGGACTACCTCCAGGAGTCGCTGCGGCTGCTGCGGCCCGGCGGAGTCGTCTGCTTCGAGGGGGCCTTCGCCCAGGGCCGCGCGCTGAACGCGGCCCACCAGGACGCCGAGGCCCTCGCCCTGCGCGACCTCATGCGAGCGGTGCGCGACAGCCCGGACCTCGCCCCCGTCCTGCTGCCCACGGACGACGGCCTGCTGTGCGCGGTGCGCGGGCGCTGACAACGAGGCGCGGCCACGTACACGAGTACGTGGCCGCGACGAATTCCGTGGGTGCTGGTCTCAGGCGATGGCCTTCTTCAACGCATCCCCGAGGGCATCCGCCTCGTCAGGGGTCAGCTCGACGACAAGCCGCCCGCCGCCCTCCAGCGGAACGCGCATGATGATGCTCCGCCCCTCCTTGGTCACCTCGAGCGGGCCGTCACCCGTCCGCGGCTTCATGGCCGCCATGCTCGTTCCCCTTCCTGAAACCAGCTCGGACTCGAACACATTGGTTCTCGGCCATTATCCCGCATCCCACGACCCGATGACCAACATCGTCCAACGCAATGTTCTGACCTGCGGCGATGACGACGGCATCCACTGTCATCAGTCCCGCCCGCCGACGGGGGACAATCCGGACAGCCGCGGGCGAGGACGGGGGGCTTCCCGCGCTTCCCACCGGCCGTCCGGCGGCTCGGCAAGGGATCGCTTAGGGCGCCGCTAGGCGGCTCGCACAGGATGCGGAGCACGCACCGCGCCAGGAAGAGCCGCGGGGGAACTCGGAGGACATGTGATGCGCAAGAACACCGTTCAGCTGGACCGACGGGGGAAGAAAGCCCTGGTCGGAGGGGTCGCCGTGGCGGCCCTGGCGGCCGTCGGCATAGGGACGGCCGCCCCGGCCGGCGCCGCGACGGCCACCACCACGCACGCCTGCGACAGCCTGACCGTCACCTCGGTCCAGCTCGTCTTCGACTACTCGGACGCGGCTCCGGCCGGGCCCAGCGTCGGCGACTCCGCGAAGTTCCACGACAACATCCTGGACGCGGCCGGCAACGTGATCGGCACCCGCGACGGGTCGGCGTACATCGCGTACACCGACCCGTCCACCGGCCACCTGATGGCCACGTACGACGCCACCTTCGCCCTGCCCGGCGGGAACGTCGAGTCGGTCGGCGTCATCGACACCGTCGCCGCCAACGCCGGCCGGACGACCACCATCACCGGCATCGGCACCAGCGGCGGCTACGCCGGAAAGACCGGCACGGTCTCCAACACGAAGACCACGGCCACCGAGGACTCGGTCACCATCAGGCTCTGCGGCTGACTCACCGCCGTCCCCGGCGGCTTCGGTGGCCGCTGGGGACGCCGAAGCCGCCGGGAAAGCCGCTTCCCCACGGGTCCGCCGGCTCGCGCACCGGCCGCCCGTAAGGCTTTCGCCGGCCCTTTCACCGGCCCTCTCACCGACTCTTTCACGGACCCTTTCGTCAATCCTCTCGCGAACCTCTCGCGAACCTCTCGCGAACCTCTCGCCAATCCTTTCACCGACCCTCTCGCCGGGCCTTTCGCCGACCCGTCATCATCCCTTCACCAGCCCTTCCGCCGGCGGATTCGCAACCGTTCCGCCGGCTCTTCACGGGGGCCGCACCCGGGTTTTCCGGGTGCGGCCCCCGGTCGTTTTCCGCCGGGAATACCGGGGATTCGGCGGGCGGATTCCGCTTTTGACGCCGGTGTGACGTTCGGAGGACGCGACTGTGACTGCCCCCCGGTTAACGTCGGGACGCTCCCCGCCGAGAGGGGGTCCGGAAGCGGCTTCTGGTGAAGGCGATCCGGAAACATCCCGGAAACACAACCGAGGATCCGATGACGACCGACTTGGGTTTCAGGCGCACGGTGGACCGCTCCCTCGTCCACCGGTACGCGGTGAGCGAGGTATTCATCACGGATCTGGCCGCCGTGGACGCGGAGACGCACTTGATCGCCGCCCAGTTGCCGATCTCCCACGCGTACTTCCTCGATGTCCCCGAATTCCCCGGCGACGCCGGCAGGGCCGCCGGGTACGACCTGACGCTGCTCACCGAATGCGCCCGGCAGGCGAGTACGTACGTGGCGCACGTCAGGTACGGCGTGCCCGCCGAATGGAAGTTCCTCATGGCGTCGATGTCCGCGCGGCTGGACGGGCCGGGGGCGCCGCGGGTCGGCGACCGGCCGGGCGAGCTGACCATGCTGGCCCGCACCGAGGCCGACCGGCGCGGCGGCGAACTGCGCACCCTGCGGGCCGTGCTGGACCTCACGCTGAACGGCGAGCCGATCGGGCGGATCACCGGCGAGGGCCGCTACCTGACCGCCGAGGAGTACGAGTTCCTGCGCCTGGGCGGCCGTACGGACGCGGTGCCGCTGTCCTCAGGGCTCGGCCCGGTGCGCGGCCTGCCGGTCCCGCCCGCCATGGTCGGCCGCACCGATCCGCGCAACGTGCTGCTCACCGACGCCCGGCGCACCCCCGAGGGCATCGCGGCCCGGCTCGGCGTCGCCGGCACGCACCCCACCATCTTCGACCATCCCCTGGACCACTTCCCCGGCATGGCGCTGATCGAGGCCGCCGCTCAGGCCGCCAAGCTGGCGGTGGCGGCCGGGGCGGACGGGGCGGACGGGGCGGGGCGGCCGGACCGTACGCCGGCGGCCGCGGTGACGGGGATGACCGCCGAGTTCACGCGGTTCGCCGAACTCGACTCCCCCGTCGAGATCACCGCGAACCCGGACGGGCGGGACGCGCCCGGCGGCTCCGGCGGGGCCCGCGGTGTCGAGGTGACGCTCACCCAGGGCGGCGAGACGGTGGCCCGGTTCGCGCTGCGGGTCGAGGAACCGGCCGCCGCCACCGCCACGGCGGTGACCCGGTGAGCGCCGCCGAGCCGCGCCCGGTGCGGGCGGTGTGGACGGACTTCGGCGGTGTGCTGACCCCCTCGGGGGACGAGTCCACCAGGGCGTTCTGCGCGCACGTCCAGGTCGCCCCCGAGATGCTGCGGAAGGCCGTCATGAAGGTGACCGCCCGCTACGGCACCGAGGACGCCATGGAGCCGCTGGACACCCCGCTGGTCACCGAGAAGGAGTGGGCCGCGCAGGTCGAGCGGGTGCTCGCCGAGGACTTCGGCGTGACCGCGGACCTCCGCGACTTCGGCGCCGTCTGGTTCGCCGACCGGCCCGTCGTCCAGGAGTGGCTGGACTGGCTGCGCCGGCTCAAGGCGCACGGCCTGTTCGTCGGGATGCTGTCCAACATGCCGCCGGGCTGGGACCCGTACTGGCGGCGGATGGTGCCGCCCGAGGGGCTGTTCGAGCAGGTGGTCGTCTCCCACCGGGCCGGCGCCCGCAAGCCGATGCGCCGGATCTTCGAGATCGCCGCCGAAGCCGCCGGTGCCACGCCCGGGGAGTGCCTGCTCGTGGACGACATGCCGGTCAACTGCGAGGGGGCCGTGGCGGCCGGCTGGCGCGCGGTCCGCTTCACCGACCCCGCCCAGGCCATCGCCGAGGTCGCCGCCCTGCTGGACCTCGACCCGCTGGGGGTCTGATCCCCCGGCCCGCGCCACCGAACGACCGCACCACCGGACGACCGCACGACCGCACCACCCCGACGACCCCGCGAATCCGACCGAGAGGACCGACCATGAGCGACGGCCAGGGCACCACCGACCTGGAGCAGTTCGTCATCGACACCCTGCGCACCCGCTTCCACGTGCCCGCCGAGGACCTGTCCCCGGCGGTGGACCTGAAGACCCTGGGCATCGACTCGCTCGGCGGCGTCGAGCTGAGCCTGGCCATCAAGAAGAAGTACGGGGTGGCCTTCGTGGCCGGCGAGGTGCGGGTGGACTTCACCGTCGCCGACATCGCCGCCCTGACCGAGAAGAAGCTGGCCGAGGCGGAAGGCCAGGACGCGTGATCCGCCACCACCACGAACGCGACGACGTCGTCGTCAGCGGCATCGGCGCGATCTCGGCGGCCGGCTCGGGTGTCGCGGTGAACTGGGAGCGGGTCTGCTCCGGGGTGCCCACCTCGGCCGTCGACCCGCGCATGCCGGACCTGCCGGCGCCGCTGTCCTGCCGGGTCCCGGACTTCGACCCGGTGGCCGTGCTGGGCGCCCCCGAGGTGCGGCGCACCGACCGGACCACGCAGCTCGCGGTGGTCGCGGCCCGTGAGGCCGTCGCCGACGCCGGGCTCGACCCGGCGGCGTGGGACGGCGCCCGGGTGGGCATCGTGATGGGCACCTCCTCGGGCGGCGCCACCTCCTACGAGGCGGAGTACTTCCGGTACGCCGAGGACGGCCCGGAGTGGATCTCGCCGCTGTTCGGCATCACCGCGCCGATGGGCCTGCTCGCCGGGTACCTGTCGATCGTGCTGGGGGCCTACGGGCCCAACATGGTGGTCACCACGGCCTGCGCGGCCGGCCCCACCGCCATCGGCACCGGCCGCCAGCTCCTGCGCTCGGGGCTGTGCGACGTGGTGCTGGCCGGCGGCTCCGAGGCGCCGCTGACCAAGATGTCGCTCGGCAGCCTGTACCAGATGGGCGCGATGTCCACCCGGCTGCACGACCCGGCCGGCGCCAGCCGCCCCTTCGACGCGGACCGCGACGGCATGGTGCCCGCCGAGGGCGCCGCCGTGCTGGTCCTGGAGCGGGCCGCGGACTGCAGGGCGCGCGGCGCGCGGGCCCGGGCCCTGGTCGCCGGCTACGGCGCCTCGGCCGACGGCTACCACCTGTCCGCCCCCGACCCGGACGGCACGGGCATCGAACGGGCCGTCACGATGGCGCTGGACGACGCCGACCTGCGCCCGTCCGACATCGGCCACGTCAACGCCCACGGCTCGTCCACCCCGCTCAACGACCTCACCGAGGGCAGGACGATCAGCCGGATCTACGGCACCCCGGTGGTGACCTCCACCAAGGGCGTGGTCGGGCACGCGCTGGGCGCGGCCGGGGCGCTGGAGGCGGTGTACTCCGTCCTCGCCCTGGAGGAGGGCCTGGTGCCGCCGACCGCCAACCTCGAACGCCTCGACCCGGAACTGGACATCGACGTGGTGACCGGGGAGGCGCGCAAGGTCCCGCTGGACGCCGTGATGACCCACTCCTTCGGCTTCGGCGGCCAGAACGCGGTGGTCGCCTTCGCCCGCCCCTGACCGGCGTACCGAACGCGACAGCACGACCGGCACGGCCGGACCGCACAGCACGGCAGCACGCACACAGCACAACGCGCACAGCACAGCACAGCACGCGCGGCACGTACCGAGGCCGTGCGCGGACGGCGCCGCCGTACGCGCACGGGACGAGACGAAACCATGAGGTGAGTTGTGGCAGACGAAGCAGAAGTCCTGGTCGTCGGCGCCGGGCCGACCGGGCTGACCCTGGCCGCCGGACTGCTTCAGCGGGGCGTCCGGGTCCGGGTGATCGACCAGGCCGAGCGGGCCAACCCGCACTCCAAGGCGGTCATCCTGTGGCCGCGGGCCCTGGAGGCGCTCGCCGCCCTCGGGGTGGGCGAGAAGATGTACGACCTCGGGGTCAAGGTGATGGCCTCCAGCTACTACACCGGCGGCCAGTTCCTGGGCCGGCTCGCCATGCGGCCGCTGTCCGGCACCCGCTTCCCGGTCGCCGTCTCGCTGCCGCAGACCTCCACCGAGAGGCTGCTGCGGGAGGCGGTGGAGAGCCGCGGCGGCCGCATCGAGTTCGGCAGCAGGCTCGCCACGCTGGAGCAGGACGAGGACGGGGTGCTCGCCACCCTCGACAACGGCAAGGCGGTCCGCGCCTCCTACGTGGTCGGCGCGGACGGCGCCCACAGCACGGTGCGGGCGCAGAGCGGCGTCCCCTTCGAAGGGGCCACGTACCCGCAGACGTTCATCCTGGTCGACGGCGAGTACGACACCGACTACAAGCACGACGAGTCGTACTACCTGATGGGCCCCACCGGCGTCATCGTCGTCCTGGGCCTGCCCGACGGGCTGTACCGGGTGTTCTGCAGCGTGCCGCCGGGGCAGCCGGTGGACGACGTCGAGGCGACCGTGCGGAAGATCGTCGCCGAGCACTCGCCGCTCAAGCTGGAACAGGTCCGCGCCACGGGCAGCGGCACCTTCCAGATCCACCGCCGGATGGCCCAGCGGATGCGCTCCGGCCGCCTGCTGCTGGCCGGCGACGCCGCCCACATCCACAGCCCGGCCGGCGGCCTCGGCCTCAACACCGGTGTGGAGGACGCCCATTCGCTGGCCTGGCGGCTGGCCGGGGTGCTGCAGGGCACCCTGCCCGAGTCGGAGCTGGACGACTGGGAGGCGGAGCGGCTGTTCGTGGCCAAGCACGTGATCGCCGAGACCGACATGCAGACGCAGGTGTGGATGCTCAAGGGCTGGCAGCGCCAGGTCCGGGACGTGGCCATCGACCTGGGGCTGCGCAGCGGCCTGATCGAGCGCTTCCTGCCGCGCCGGCTGTCCCAGCTCGACCTGGTGCTCCCGGTCGAGGGGCCGTCGGCCGGCGTCTCCCGCTGGGCCGGGACGGCGCTGCCCGCCGCCGGTCCGTCCGCGCGCGGGCTGCGGCCCGGCCTGCGCATCCCCGACGTGCCGCTGGACCGGGACCGGCACCTGCACGACCTGTTCCGCGCCGGGCACCACGTGCTGCTGGTCAGCGGCCCCGACCCGCGCGCCGAGCTGGCCGCCCTGGACCTCGGCGAGGGGCTGTCCCGGCTGGAGACCGTCCTGATCGCGACCGGCCCGGCCCGCCCGGACACCTCCGGCGGCGTGGTGGACGACATCACCGGCCACCTGCGCAAGGCGCTGGGCGCCCCGCCGCGGGCCCTGGTGCTGATCCGCCCGGACGGGATCATCGCCGCCGCCGCGGAACCGGCCGACGCGGTCGCCGCCTCCCGGCTGCGCTCCCGCCTGGCCGCCCTGACCGCGCCCGCCCTGCCCCGCGTACCGGCGCCCGCGGCCGTCCCCGCTCCCGTACCCACCCCGGCACTGGAGGCCTGACCACGATGACGGACACCAACACCACCGCCCCGCCCCGGGTGTGGCTCGGCAAGGACCTCCAGGTGCCGGTGCTGGGCCTGGGCACCATGGGCATGGCCGAGTTCTACGGCCCCTCCGACGAGGAGGAGTCGGTGGCGACCATCCACCGGGCCCTGGAGCTGGGCATCGACTTCATCGACACCGCCTACATGTACGGCGGCGGGCGCAGCGAGCGGATCGTCGGCAAGGCGCTGGCCGGGACGGACCGCGACGCGGTGACGCTGGCCACCAAGTGCGGTCTGATCCGCACGCCCGACAACGTCCGCATCGACGGCAGCCCCGCGCACATCCGGCACGCCATCGACGAGAGCCTGACCCGGCTCGGCACCGACCACGTGGACCTGTACTACCTGCACCGGGTGGACCCCGACGTGCCGGTCGAGGAGTCCATCGGCGCGATGTCGGAGCTGGTCGCCGCGGGCAAGGTGCGGTACCTGGGCATCTCGGAGGCCGCCGAGGGCACGCTGCGCAGGGCGCACGCCACCCATCCCATGACCGCGCTGCAGTCGGAGTTCTCACTGGCCACCCGCGAGCCGGAGCACAAGCTGCTGCCGGTCTGCGAGGAGCTGGGCATCGGCTTCGTCGCCTGGGGGCCGCTCAGCCGCGGGCTGCTCACCGGCACCGTCCGCGAGGCCGACTTCGGCTCCGACGACGTGCGCAGCATCCTGCCGCGCTTCTCCGGCGAGGTGCTGGAGTCCAACGTGGCGCTGGTCGACAAGCTGGCCGAGGTCGCGGACGGCGCCGGCTGCTCGCTGTCGCAGCTCGCCCTGGCCTGGACCATGGCCAAGGGGGCCGTGCCGATCCAGGGCGCCATGAACCGCGCCCAGCTGGAGGAGAACGTCGGCGCGGCCCGGCTCGCGCTGAGCCCGGACGTGCTCGCCGCGGTGGACGCCGTCGCGCCCGAGGGCGCCTTCGAGGGGCCGCGCTTCCACGCGCCGATGCTGAACGCGGTGGAGAAGTGACCGCGCCGGCCCCCCTGCGCGTCCTCCTCTTCCCCGGCCAGGGCGCGCAGGCCACCGGGATGGGCGCGGAGCTGTTCGACCGCTACCCCGCCCTTGTCGCCGAGGCCGACGACGTCCTCGGCTGGCCGGTCGCCGAGGTGTGCCGCGACAACCCCGGCAACATCCTGCTGCGCACCGAGTACGCGCAACCGGCGCTGTACGTCGTGGAGGCGCTGTCGCTGCTGGCCTACCGCGACGACGGCGGCCCCGAGCCGGACCGGGTCGCGGGGCACAGCCTCGGCGAGTACCCGGCGCTGTTCGCCGCGGGCGTCTTCGACTTCGCCACGGGACTGCGGCTGGTCCAGCGGCGGGGCCGGGTGATGGCCCGCGGCCCGTCCGGTTCGATGGCCGCGCTGCTGGGCCTGGACCTGGAGCAGGTACGGCAGTTGCTGGACCGGCTGGAGCTGACCGAGCTCGACATCGCGCTGCGCAACGCGCCCGGGCAGGTCGCGGTCGCCGGGCCGGCCGACGCGCTCGACCGGCTCGTGGAGGCGGCCTTCGACGAGGGGATCCGCTGTGTCCGGCTCAACGTCAGCGGGCCGTTCCACTCCCGCTACATGCGCCGGGCCGCCGACCGGTTCAGCCGCTTCCTGCCGCTGTTCGACCTGGCGCCGCCCAGCCTGCCGGTGATCGCCAACGTCACCGCGCGCCCGCACGAGCCCGGCCGCATCCCCGACGCCCTGGTCGACCAGATCCAGCGGACGGTGCTGTGGGAGGACACCGTGGGCCTGCTGCTGGACGAGGCCGAGGCGGCGGGCCGCGAGGCGGAGTTCGTCGAGCTCGGCCCCGGCAGGACCCTCACCGGCATGGTCGACCGGATCCGCCGCGCCAGGCCCCCGGCGCTCAGCGCCTGACACCGCACGCCCGGCCCGCGGCGGCGGCCGGTGAGGACCGGGGGCACGCCGGTGCCTCGGCCCCGCCGCCGCCGCGGACCCTGCGCACCGCACCGCGCACCGCCCCGCCCGGCCCCACGTACCGCCCGGCCCCGCTCATCACCTGGCCCCGCCCACGACCCTGCCCCGGGCACACCCTGCCCCGCGCATCCGCACCTCTTCTGGGGAGACCTACGTGACGCACGATCCCGCCCAGCTCATCGCCATCGTGGGGATGGCAGGACGCTTCCCCTCGGCCCCCGACACCGAACAGTTCTGGCGCCTGCTGATGGACAGGGCGGACGCCATCGGCCCCGTGCCGCCGGACCGCTGGGACGCCACCGCGCAGCTCGACCCCGAGTTCACGGTCCAGGCGGTGGGCGGCTTCCTCGACGGCGTCCAGGACTTCGACGCGACCTTCTTCGGCATCTCGCCGCGCGAGGCGCAGGCCATGGACCCGCAGCAGCGGCTGATGCTGGAGGGCACCTGGCGGGCCCTGGAGGACGCCGGGGTCCGCGCGTCCGACCTGCGCGGCACCCGTACCGGCGTCTACGTCGGCACCTCCTGGCACGACTACGAGACGCTGCGCAAGGAGCGCGGCGCCGGCCACACGCAGCACACCGCGTTCGGCAACGCGGTGGACGTGATCGCCGCCCGCGTCTCGTACTTCCTCGGCCTGACCGGCCCCAGCCTGACGGTCGAGACCGGCTGCTCGTCCTCGCTGGTCGCGCTGCACCTGGCCGGGCGGGCGCTGCGGGCCGGGGAGATCTCCGGCGCGGTGGTCGGGGGTGTCAACCTGATCATGGCGCCCGACATGTCGATCGGCCTGACCCACTTCGGCGGGCTGTCCCCGACCGGGCGCTGCCACGCCTTCTCCGCCTCCGCCGACGGCTTCGTCCGCGGCGAGGGCGTCGCCGTGGTCTACCTCAAACGGCTCGACCGGGCCCTGGCCGACGGCGACCGGATCCACGGCGTGGTCGTGGACACCGCCGTCAACAACGACGGCGGCGGCGAGTCCCTCGTCACCCCCAACCCCGACGGCCAGCTCGACCTGCTGCGGCAGGTGTACGGCGGCCCGGCCGTACCCGTGGACAAGCTCGCGTACGTCGAGGCGCACGGCACCGGCACCGGGCGCGGCGACCCGATCGAGGCCGGCGCGATCGGCGCGGCCGTGGCGTCGCTGCGCTCCCCCGGGCTCGGGCCGCTGCCGATCGGCTCGGTCAAGACCAACATCGGGCACCTGGAGCCGGCCGCCGGACTCGCCGGCCTGTTCAAGGTGCTGCTCGCGCTGCGCCACCGCGTGGTGCCGCCGTCGCTGCACTCCGAGGAGCTCAACCCGGAGATCCCCTTCGACGAGCTGCGGCTGCGGGTGGTGCGCGAGCCGCTGGAGCTGCCCGGTGACGAGCCGCTCTACATGGGCGTCAACTCCTTCGGCTGGGGCGGCACCAACGCGCACGTCGTGGTGATGAGCCCGCCCCGGCCCGCGGCCGGGGCGCCCGCCGCGCCGCCGTCCGCCGAGGGCGGGCCGGTCGTGCTCGCGCTGTCCGCGCAGAGCGAGGCGGCCCTGTCCCGCCGGGCCGCGGCCCTCGCCGGCGTACTGGCCGAGCCGCCGGCCCCGCTCGCGGAGCTGGCCGGCGCCCTCGGCCGGCGCCGCGACCACTTCGCGAGCCGGGTCGCGCTGGCCGCCGCCGACCCGGCGGGCGCCGCCGAGGCGCTGGCCGCGTTCGCCGCCGACCCCGGCCGCGAACTGCCCGGCCTGATCACGGGCCGCGCCCGCCCGGCCGGCAGGACCGCCTTCGTCTTCCCCGGCCAGGGCTCGCAGTGGGCCCTGATGGGCCGTGACCTGTACGCGGCCGACCCGGTCTTCGCCGGCGTCGTCGACCGCTGCGCCGCCGCCCTGGCCCCGTACACCGACTGGGACCTCGTCGACGTCGTCACCGGCGCGGCCGGGGACGGCTGGCTGGAGCGGGTGGACATGGTGCAGCCCACGCTGTGGGCGGTGACCGTGGCCCTCGCCGAGATGTGGCGGGCGGCCGGGATCGAGCCGGACGTGGTGGTCGGCCACAGCCAGGGCGAGGTCAGCGCCGCGACGGTCGCCGGGATCCTGTCGTACGAGGACGCCGCCCTGACGGTGGCCCGGCGCAGCCAGATCGTCCGCCGGGCCTCCGGGCGCGGCCGGATGCTCGCCGTCGACCTCGACCTGGACGGGGTCAAGACGGCGCTGGAGGGCTTCGAGGACTCCGTCTCGCTCGCGGTCAACAACGGGCCGCGCTCGTGCGTGCTGTCCGGCGACGAGGACGCGGTGCTGGTGCTGAAGGAACTCCTCGACGCCGAGGGCACCTTCTGCCGGCTGGTGAACGTGGACTACGCCTCGCACAGCCCGCAGATGGACGACCTGCGCGAGGACCTGCTGGCCGCGCTGGCGCCGGTGGAGCCGCGCGAGGGCCGGGTGCCGCTGATGTCCACGGTCCGGCTGGCCACGCTGGCCGGCCCGGAGATGGACACCGAGTACTGGGCGGAGAACCTGCGCCGCCCGGTGATGTTCGCCGACGCCGTCTCCCGGCTGTTCGACGAGGGCGTCACCCACGTCGTGGAGATCAGCCCGCACCCGATCCTGGTGCCCGCGGTGGAGGAGCTGGCGGCGCGTCACGACGACCCGCCCCGGGTGCTGCCCACGCTGCGCCGCAAGGAGGCCACCCCGAGGGACGTCGCGGTCTCCTTCGCCCGCGCGTACGTGGCCGGCCTCGAACCGTTCGGCACGCTGCCCGACGCCGTCGTGCCGCTGCCCGGCTACCCCTGGCAGCGCGATCGGTACTGGGTGGAGGCCAGGCGCCGTTCGGAGCGGCGCGGCGACCTCGCCGTCACCCTCACCCCGGCGGTCGGCGAGCAGGACCTGTGGGAGGACGTCCAGGAGCTCGGGCCGGACGACACGCCCTGGCTGCGCGACCACAAGGTGCACGAGGCGGTCGTGCTGCCCGGCACCGGCATGCTGTCGCTGGCGCTGGCCACCGCGGTGGCCAGGACCGGCGCGGTGCCGGGCGAGCTGCGCGACGTGCGGTTCAGCGCCAACCTCACCTTCTCCGACGAGCCGGTCCGGCTGTCCACGCGCTGGCGCGAGGACATCGCCGGCGGCGGCAGCTTCACGCTGTCCTCGCTGGCGCCCGACGCCACGGCCTGGACGGCCCACGCCACCGCCCGCGTCCTGCACGTGAGCGGGACGGTGCCGGCAGCGCGGTTCCCGGAGTCCCTGGCGGCCGGCGAGCCACTGCCCGGCGCGGAGTTCTACGCGGCCTGCGACGCGCGCGGCCTGCACTACGGGCCCTCGTTCCAGGGCGTCACGTCCCTGTTCACCGACACGACCGCGGGCGAGGCGCTGGGCGGGATCGAGCTGCCCGAGCGCTGCCTGGCCGGGGCCCGTCCCCGGGGGCTGCACCCGGCGCTGTGGGACGCCGCCTTGCAGGTGTCGCTGGCGCTGGCCGACGAGGGCCGTACGGTGGTGCCGCGCTCGGTGGCCCGGATCGTGGTGCACCAGGACCTCGCCGAGCCGGTCACCAGGGTGTGGTCGCACGCGGTGCGCCATGACGCGACCCGCTTCGACGTGCTGCTCTACGACGCCGAGCGGCGCCCGCTGGTCACCATGGCCGGCCTGGTGCTGGAGCCGCTGACGGAGCGGTCCGCGGCGCGCCCGGCCCACGACGGCTACCGGCTGCGCTTCACCGAGCAGCCGCGCGAGGAGACGCCGGCCGGCGAGGCGGACGCCGCCGCGGCCCCGGCCGCCCACTGGGCGGTGCTCGGCGCGGGCGGCCGTACGCCCGGCGCGGACCGCCTGACCGCCGCGCTCGCCGCGGCCGGCGCGGAGGCCGGCGCCCTCGCCGGCCCGGCCGCCCTGCGGACCTGGGCGGCGCAGGCGCCGTCCGACCGGCCGCTCGCGGTCGCCTTCCTCGCCCCCACCGCCGCCGACGGCCTGTCCGCCCAGCGGGCCGGTCTGGTCGCGCTCGCCGAACTCGTACGGGCCTGCGCCGCGTTGACGGTGGCGCCGCGGATCGCGGTGGTCACCACGGACGCCCAGGCCGCCACCGCGACCGGCGTCCCCGACCCGGGAGCCGCGCTGTACTGGGGCTTCGGCCGCGTCCTTCGCCGCGAGCACCCCGAGTTCCGGCCGCTGCTGCTGGACGTGCCGCGGGAGGTCGAGGGGGCCCGGGCCGAGGGGGCCGGGGGCGCCGGGGGCGCAGAATCCGCCGGTCACGGGTCCGCTGCTGACAGGTCCGACGGTGACGCGTCCGGGGAGGACTGGGCCGCGCTCGCCGCCGCCGAACTCGCCGCCGGCGGCGACGAGGACCAGGTCGCCGTGCGGCCCGGCCGCCGCCTGGTCGGCCGCCTGGTCGCCGACTCGGCCGCGGACGCCGTGCCCGACGACGCCGGGCGGCCGGTGTGGCGGCGCCCCGAGCGGGCCTACCGGCTGTCCCCCGACCGGCCCGGCCTGTGGGAGGGGCTGGCCTTCCGCGCCCTGCGCCGCCGGGCGCCCGGGGCCGGCGAGATCGAGGTGGAGGTCGGCGCGACCGCCCTGAACTTCCTCGACGTGATGAAGGCGATGGGCACCTACCCCGACCCGTACGGTGGCCACCTGCTCGGCATCGAGTGCGCGGGCACGGTCACCGCCGTCGGCCCGGACGTGGCGGGCCTGGCCGTCGGCGACCGTGTGGTGGCGTGCGGCATGCCCGCGATCGCCTCGCACCTGACGGTCCGCGCCGACCACGCGCGGACGATACCGGCCCACCTCGCCGACGAGCAGGCCGTCACGCTGCCGACGGTGCTCGCCACCGCCTGGCACGCGCTGGTCCACCTGGCCCGCCTGGAGGCCGGTGAGACGGTGCTGATCCACTCCGCCGCGGGCGGCCTGGGCCTGGCCGCGGTGCAGATCGCGCAGCTCGTGGGCGCGCGGGTGATCGCCACCGCGGGCAGCCCGGCCAAGCGCGCGTACCTCGCCCGTCTCGGCGTCACCGACGTCTTCGGCTCCCGAAGCCTGGACTGGGCCGACGACGTGCTGCGCGCCACCGGCGGCCGGGGCGTGGACGTGGTCCTCAACTCGCTGACCGGCGCGGCCATCTCGCGCGGCCTGGACGTCCTGGCGGACGGCGGCCGGTTCGTGGAGGTCGGCAAGAAGGACATCTACGGGGGCCGCCCGATCGGCCTGGACGCCTTCAAGAAGGGCATCAGCGTCTCCTCGGTGGACCTCATCGCGATCATGGTGCGCCGGCCCGAGCGGTTCGCCCGGCTGCTGGCCGACGTGTGGCGGCACGTGGACAGCGGCGACTTCACTCCGCTGCCGGCCACCGCGTACCCCGTGGCGGAGGCGGCCGAGGCGCTGCGGGCGATGTCGCACGGCGACCACATCGGCAAGTTCGTGCTGCTCGCCGATCCCGCGAGCGCCCCGCCCACCGCGCCGGAACCGCTGGCCGGCGGCGCGTTCCGGGCGGACGGGACCTACCTGATCACCGGTGGCCTGGGCGCGCTCGGCCTGTCCCTGGCCGAGCACCTCGCCGGCCGGGGCGCGGGCGCGCTGGCGCTGCTCGGCCGCGGCGCCCCGAAGCCGGAGGCGCTGGAGAGGATCGAGCGGCTGCGCGCGGCCGGCACGCGGGTGGAGACGTACCGGGTGGACGTCTCCGACGAGGCGGCGCTGCTGCCCGCGCTGGACCGGATCAGGGCCGAACTGCCGCCGCTGCGCGGGGTGGTGCACGCCGCCGGCCTGCTCGACGACGCCACCATCGCGGGCGTGCGGCCCGAGCAGGTGGCCCGGGTGCTCGCGCCCAAGGTGGACGGCGCCAGGCTGCTGGACGCGGCGACCCGGGAGGACCCGCTGGACTGCTTCGTGCTGTTCTCCTCCGCGGCCGGTCTGATCGGCAACGCCGGGCAGGCCGCCTACGCCGCCGCGAACTCCTACCTCGACGCCCTCGCGGTGGCCCGCCGCCGCCAGGGGCTGCCCGGCTTGAGCGTGCAGTGGGGCCCGTTCAGCGACATCGGCCTGGCCGCCGCGGAGGGCAACCGCGGGGCCCGGCTGGAGGAGCGCGGCATGGGCGGCTTCACCGCGCGGGAGGCGTGGCAGGCGCTGGATGCCTACCTCGCCGGCGACCGCGAGGTGGTCGGCCACGTCCGCCTCGACCTGCGGCAGTGGTTCGACTCGTACCCGGACACCGCGGGCCTGCCGAGCTGGAGCGTGCTGCGCGCCTCCGCCGGGCGGGAGGGCGGCGCCGCCGAGGGCAACGAGCTGCTGGCCGGACTGCTGGCCGCCGACCCCGAGGAGCGGGCCGCCCTGCTGGAGACCCGGGTACGGGAGCTGGCCGGCCGGGTGCTGCGGCTGGACCCGGGATCGATCGACCGGCAGAGCCCGTTCAAGTCCCTCGGCCTGGACTCGCTGATGGGCCTGGAGCTGCGCAACCGCCTGGAGTCCGCGTTCGGGCTGAAGCTCTCCCCGACGCTGCTGTGGACGTACGGAAACGTCCGCGCGCTGGCCGGCGCCCTGGCCGAGCGGCTGTTCCCGGACCCGGCGGGCGAGCCGGAGCCCGCCGCCGTACCCGCCTGACGGCACCACGACGAGATGGGAGGAGAGACGGCGACATGGCCACGCACGAGAGCGGGGAGAGCCGCTCCCCCGGCGGCGCGACCGCGCTGACCCGGGCGCTGAGCACCATCAAACGCCTGCGGGCGGAACTCGAGGAGGCACGCGGCGAGCAGCCGCTGGCCGTGGTCGGGATCGGGCTGCGGATGCCCGGCGGCATCCACGACCTGGACGGCTACTGGGAGGCCCTGGCCGCCGGGCGCGACCTGATCCGGCCGCTGCCCGAGCACCGCAAGGGCCCCTTCGCCGAGGACTGGAAGGGCCTGCCGCAGCAAGGCGGTTTCCTGGACGACGTGTTCGGCTTCGACGCGCCCGTCTTCGGGATCGGCGCCCGCGAGGCGCCCAACCTCGACCCCCAGCAGCGGCTGCTGCTGGAGGTCGGCTGGGAGGCGCTGGAGGACGCCGGGCTGCCGGCCTCCTCGCTCGGCGATCGCGTCACCGGTTTCTTCGTCGGCGTCACCAACCACGACTACGCCGACTGGCGGCCGGCCGAGTCCGACTTCCTGTGGGGCGTGGGCAACCACCCCTGCTACGCCGCCGGGCGCGTCGCCCACACCCTGGGCTTCACCGGGCCCGCCATGACGGTGGACACCTCGTGCTCCTCGTCGCTGGTGACGGTCCACCTGGCCCGGCAGGCGCTGGCCCGCAAGGAGTGCGACATCGCGCTGGCGGCCGGGGTGAACCTGATCGTGTCGCCCTCGTCCACCGAACTGATCGCGCAGTCCGGGCTGCTGGCCGCCGACGGCCGGTGCAAGCCCTTCGACGCCTCGGCCAACGGCTTCACCCGGTCCGAGGGCTGCGGGGTGGTCGTGCTCAAGCGGCTGTCCGACGCGATCCGCGACAACGACCGGGTGCACGCGGTGATCAGCGGTTCCGCGGTGAACCAGGACGGCCGCTCGGCGAGCATCACCGCGCCGAACGTGCTGTCCCAGATCGCCCTGTTTCGGGCGGCGCTGGCCTCCGCGGGGCTCACCCCGGCCGACATCGGCCTGGTGGAGGCGCACGGCACGGGTACGGCGCTGGGCGACCCGATCGAGATGGAGGCGATCGTGGCGGGCCTGGACCGGGCGGCGGGCGGCCCGCCGCTGCGGGTCGGCTCGGTCAAGGCCAACCTCGGCCACCTGGAGTCGGCGGCCGGCGTGGCGGGGCTGATCAAGGCGATCGCGTGCGTACGCGAGGCCGCGGTGCCGCCGCTGACGCACTTCAGGACGCTCAACCCGCGGATCGACCTGACCGGTACCGGCATCACCCTGCCGACCGCGCTGACCGGCTGGGACGGCGGTGGCCGCCACGCGGCCGTGAGCTCCTTCGGGATGAGCGGCACCAACGCCCAGGTCATCGTGGGCCCGCCGCCCGCGCCCGGGCCGGCCGCGGCCGGCGCGCCGGACCCGGAGCCGGTGCCGGTGTCCGGCTTCGAGGTGGCGGCCCGTACCCCCGAGGCGCTGCGCGAGCTGGCCGGGCGGTACGCGGCCGTGCTGGACACCCTCAAGGACGCGGACTACCCGGCGTTCGCCTACACGGCGACGTTCGGCCGCGCCCGCCACCGGCACCGGGCCCGGATCACCGCCACCGACCCGGCCGCCGCCCGCGCGGCGCTGGCCGCCCTGGCCTCCGGCGCGATCCCGGAGCACGTCGGCCTCTCGGAGAACGACGACCCGGGCACGTCCGAGGCTCCCCTGCCGCGGCGGGTGCTGAGCCTGCCGGCCTACCCCTGGCAGCGCCGCGAGCACGTGACGGTGCCCGCGCGGTTCGCCCCCGCCGAGGCGTAGCCGCCCCACGGCGAAGGCCCGCGCCCCCGGATCCTTCTTCCGGGGGCGCGGGCCTCGTCCGTGTACGGGGACGGCCTCAGCCCGTGCCGGCCGCCCGCGCTCCGAGGAGTTCGGCCCGCACGTCGTCGAGCACCACCCGCACCATCCTGCCGTGGTCGCGTTCCAGGAACGCGAAGTGGCCGCCGCTGAGGGCGACCACCCGGCAGTGGGCCGTGGTGTGCCGGGGCCAGTCGGACAGGCGGTCCGCGGGGACGAGCGGGTCGGCCAGCCCGGCCAGGACGGTCAGCGGGGCGGCGACGCGGGCGGTGCCCGCCTCGGGTTCGGCCTCGGCGCCCAGCCGCAGGTCCCCTTCGAGGCGGGCCAGCAGCGAGGCACGGATGTCGGGGTCCTCCAGGATCACCGAGGGGGTGTCGCCCGCGTCCTGGAGGACCCGCATCAGGTCGCGTTCGCCGGTCGCCCGCAGCGCGGCCCGCGGCTGCGGGCCGGGGGTCTGGGAGGCCACCACGAGGTGGTCGCACAGCGCGGGGCGGCGCGAGGCCACCAGCAGCGCGAACAGCGCCCCCACACTGCACCCGAAGAACGCCGTGGGCAGCGGCGGCAGCGCCCGCAGGCCGCCCTCGACGCCGTCGACCAGGCGGGCGCAGGTGGTGCCGGGTTCGGCCGCCCGGTGCTCGCGGCCCGGCAGGGTGACGCCCAGCACCTCCACGTCGGGCGGCACCAGGGCCGCCAGGCCGGTCAGCGCGAACGGCCCGGCGCCGGCGTGCGGGAAGACCAGCATCCTGCCGCCGGGGCGGGCCCCGGCCGGGCGCAGCATCGTCAGCCAGCCGCCCGCCGTCCCGTATCCGGCCGCGGCGGGCGGGTACGGCCGGGTCCCGGCCGGCGGCGTCATGAGCCCGGCTCGGCGGTGAAGGGCGCCAGCCGCTCGTCGGTGACCTTGCGCAGCCGGTCGCGGATCTCGCTGTCATAGACGGCCTGGTGGGCGGAGGCGCGGCGCCTGCCGTCGAAGTACTCGCCGCTGTACCGGCCGCCGGCCTCGCCGGTGGCGAGCTCCAGCACCGGGCCGACGCCCGCGCTGACCGGCACCCACGGCGCGTACCCGGCCTCGGTGACCTGCTTGGTGTCCATGAACGTCGCCGGGTGCAGGCAGTTGACGGTGACCCCGGCGTCCTTCGCCTCGGGCGAGCGGCCCAGGTCGACGGTGAAGGCGGCCAGCGCGAACTTGCTGCGGAAGTACGCCTCCGCGCCGCCGTACCCGGAGGTCATGTCGACGTCGCGGAAGTCGACCGGCGCCTGGCCGACCGAGCCGACGTTCACCACCCGGGCGGGCGCCGAGGCGGACAGCACGGGCAGAAGCAGCCGGGTCAGCAGCACCGGGGCGAGGTAGTTGACCGCCAGCCGCAGCTCGTGGCCCTCGGCGCTGGTCTCCCGCTGCTTGTACGGCGCGCGGCCCGCGCCGATCCCGGCGTTGTTGACCAGCACGTGCAGCGGCCGGTTCCTGGCGCGGACCTCCAGCGCCAGCTCCCGCACCCGCGCCAGCGAGGACAGGTCGGCGACCAGCGGCCGCGCGCCCCCTGCCGTACCGTCCAGCTCTTCGGCGAGGGCCTGCGTCCGCTGCCGGTCGCGGCCGTGCACCAGCACGTGCACGCCCTGCTGGGCCAGTGCGGTGGCGACGGCGCGGCCCAGCCCGGAGGTCGCCCCGGTGACCAGAGCGGTCCTGGCTGCTTCTGCCATGGTCAGTCCTTTGCTGAGGGAGGTTGTGCGTGGGGTTGTTCGGGGTGCTCGGGGTGTTCGTCGGATACGTGTGCGTGCGGGTGTGCCGGTACGGGGAGGTGTGCGCGGGCGGCGGGGTCGCGCAGTTCCACCGCGACCATGACCAGCGTGTCCTGCGAGGTGTTGGCGAGGTAGTGGCTGAACGGCAGCCGGTCGGGGCCGTTGAAGCGGACGTCGCCGGTGGCGGCGCTGCCCACCGCGATGAGTTCCCCGTCCGGGGTGCGCGACTCGCCGGCCGCGCCGGAGACCACCACGGTGATCCACGGGTGGCGGTGGGTGTGGGCGGGCCTGCGCTCACCGGGGCCGACGCGCTCCACCCACGCCTTGACGTACTCCTCGTCCACCAGCAGCTCCGTGCCGAGCGCGACCCACGGCTCCACCACGTCGCCGTCCGGGCCGCCGCCCGCGGATCGCGCGCTCGTGCTCGTACCCGTACCCGTGCCCGTACTCGTCTCAGTGGACATCGGTCGCCGCCTTCGCGCCGCGCAGCAGCCGCCGCGGGTTGTCCTCGAAGAGGGTCGTCAGCGCGGTGTCGTCCAGTCCGGCGTCCCGGAGCCCGGGCAGTACCCGGGAGTGCAGGTGCGAATAGGTCCACTGGGGGGAGAGCATCGCCCGCTGCTCGGGGGTGACGTGGTCGATGAAGGAGGCGCAGTCGTGCGAGAGAAGCACCTGCTCCAGGGCGCCCAGCGCGCTCAGCGCGGTGAGGTTCGCGACGCGCTGCGCGTCCGGCAGCAGCGCCTCCATCCCGAACCTGTCGATGCCGATGTACGCGCCGCTCGCCGCGAGCTCCCGCAGATAGCCGGCGTCCGTGCTCTCCCCCGCGTGCGCAAGCACGACCTGGTGGGCATCCACACCCTCCTTGACGAGAAGTTCCAGCACCGGCAGCGCGTTGCCCGCGACCGGGTCGGTGTGCACCACGACAGGCACCCCGGTGCGGCGGTGCACCTCGCCGACCGCGGCCGCCAGCCTCCGCACCGTGGCGTCGGGTTCGGGCCGCTCGCTGACGAACTTCAGCAGGGCGGCGCGCACACCGGTGCCCGCGATGCCGTTCCGGATGTCGCTCTCCAGGAGGTCGACGACCGGCTCCGGGCCGTCGAGCATCTCACCGGGCCCGCGGTAACGGAAGATCTGCGGCATGCCGTCGACGGTGTAGACACCGGTGGCGACGACGATGTTGACCCGGGTGCGCTCGGCGACCGCGCGGACCAGGTCCAGGTCGCGGCCCTGGCCGAGCACGGTCATGTCGACGATCGTGCGCACGCCCAGGTCGTACGCCGCCTCCAGCTCCGCCGCGGCCTTCGCGACCCCGGCCTCCCGGTCCCACAGGCCCGGGAAGTTGTGGTGGATCTCCGGGTTCCAGACGAACAGGTGCTCGTGCGAGAGCGTCACGCCCAGCGCGGTGCTGTCCACCTCGCCGCGCACGGTCGGTACCTGGAACGCGTCCGTGGTTGCCATCAGGGCCCCCTCCGATGAATGTCCGCTACGAATGGCCGGTGCTGCCGGTCCCCGCGGGCACGCGTCGGCGCGCGCCCGGGTCCCGACAATGATCCGAAGGCGTCCTAAGCCCGGCCTTGCCCCGGCCTGACGGCCGGGGCGGGCGGGCCGGTCAGCCGGCTTCGGGCAGGTCGGCGAGCAGCGGGCTGGGCCGGTTGTAGGCGAAGGCCAGGGCGAAGCGCTCCCACTCCACGTCGGCGACGGCGACCACGCCGTCCTCTCCCTCCAGGGTGAGCGCGAAGGCCGCCATGGCGGACGCGGGCGGCATGGAGGCGAGCCCGAACCGGTTCAACTGGGCGGAGTGCTCGGTGTTGTGGGCGGCCATGCCGATCTCGTCCCAGGGGCCCCAGGCCATCGCCATGGAGGTACGGCCGCGGCGGCGGCGCTGCTCGGTCAGCGCGTCCAGGAAGGCGTTGGCGGCGCCGTACGCCCCCAGGCCCCCTCCGCCGCCCCACACGCCCGCGATGGAGGAGAAGACCACGAAGGCGTCCAGCGGGGTGTCCCCCAGCAGCTCGTCGAGCAGCGCGGCGCCGGTGGTCTTCGCGCCGAGGGACCGGGCGAGTTCGGCCGGCCCGGTCCCGGTCAGCGGCGCGGAGAAGTCCACCCCCGCCGCGTGCACCACGGCGGTCAGCGGCCACTTGTCCGGCAGCGCGGCCAGCACCCCGGACAGCGCCTCGCGGTCGGCCACGTCGCAGGCGGCGACGGTGACCGCGGCGCCGGCCGCGGCCAGTTCGGCCTCCAGCTCCGGCACGCCCGGGGCGTCGGCGCCGCGCCGGCTCAGCAGCACCAGGTGCTCGGCGCCGTGCGCGGCGGCCCAGCGGGCCACCTCCGCGCCCAGTCCTCCGGTGCCGCCGGTCACGAGCACGCAGCCGCGGGGCCGCCAGCCGCGGCCGTCCTCGTGCCGTACCGGCAGCGCCCGCGCGAGCCGGCGGGCCAGCACGCCCGAGGGGCGCACCGCCACCTGGTCCTCGCCGCGCCCGGCCAGCACGCCGAGCACCCGGTCCGCGGTGGCCGCGTCCCACTCGCCGGTGACGTCGATCAGGCCGCCCCACAGGTCCGGGTGCTCCAGCGCCGCGACCCGTCCGACTCCCCAGATCTGCGCCTGTACCGGGGAGAGCAGCGGCTCGTCCGCGCCCGGCGCGACGGCGCCGCGGGTCACGCACCACAGCGGCGCGGTCCGTCCGGCGGCGCCGAGCGCCTGGAGCAGGGCCACGGTCGCGGCGAGACCGGCGGTCACCGAGGGGTGGTCGGCTCGGCGCCGCTCGTCCAGGCCCGTGAAGGACAGCACGCCGGCGAAGTCCAGGCCGGCCAGTTCGTCCACGAGCGCGGCGGAGGGCGGGGCGGCCTCGGCGGTCGTCCCGTCGACGGCGATCCGTACGACCGCGGCGCCCGCGGCCGTCAGGGCCTGCGCGCACCCCTCCACCAGCGGGTCGTCCGCGACGGCCGGCGGTACGGCCAGCAGCCAGGTCCCGGCCGGCCGCGCGGCGGGCCCGGCGTCGCCTTGCAGCGCCTTCCACACGATCCGGTAGCGCCAGCCGGCCACGTTCCGCTCCGTCCGCGGGTCGGGGGCGGCCCCCGCGTCCGGCCGCGCGTGCGCGGGATCGCGGACGGGGCCGCCCGCGGTGGCCGGGCCGGAGTCCCGGGTCGGGTCCTGGGTCGCTTTCTGGGTGGGCATCGGTCCTCATCCTTCGATGGCGCGGGCTGTGCGCGGGTGCGCGGGCGTGGCCGACCGGCCGGCGTGCCGCCGGGCCGTCCTTGGAGCCTACGAACGCCGTCCCGGCCGGCCCCGCAGCCGCCGGCCAGCGCCGCTGGAGCGGGGCTTGAGCGGTCCTGGAGCGGCACTTGAGCGGGGCTGGAACGGGGCGTTCCACGTCAAGCGGGTGTCACAGGCTGGAGCGCGGCTTGAGTGCTCCTTGAGTACGGCTGGAGCAGGCCGTGAGTACGCCCGCAGCCGCCCTCCAGTCCGGCTGAGCGCACCCCTGTGCCGCGCGCCAGCGCATCCGCACTGGGCCCTGCGGCCCTGCTGGGACGTGCGGCTTCAGGTGTGACGCCGGCCCGCCGCCCAGTGATCACGAATGCTCTGGCGCCCCATCCCGAACAGGGGTCGCAAGGGAGGTCTGGTAGACACGGCTTCGGAATCGGTCCGATTCCGCGGACAAGGACCGGGCGGCACATCAGCGTCGAAGCGTGCGCCCCGAGGGTCCTGTCCCTCGTCCACGGGCTTGCTTATGGGGGAGCGCCATGAAGGACAAAAACGGCAAAAGCGGTGAAGGCGACAAAGACGCCGGCAGATCCGGCTTGATCAGCAGGCGCGGATTCATCGGGGCCTCGGCGGCGGGAAGCGCGGCCGTGGGTCTCGCGCTCACCGGCGCCGGCCCGGCCGCCGCGGACACCCCGGCGGCCGCGACCACCGCGGGCACCTCGGACACCACGACGACCGCCTTCTGCGTCACACCGCCGAACGCGGTCACCGTCACCGCGAGCGACCCGCGGTACGGCTACCTGACCACCCGCGGCAAGAACGTGCGGTTCACCAGCACGGCCAGCGACGTCCACCAGGTGTTCACCACCGGCCAGGTGGTCGCGGCGGTGGAGTCGGCGGTGGCCGCGGGTCAGCGAATAGCCGTACGCGGCGGCGGCCACTGTCTCGACGACCTGGTGGACAACCCGTCCGTCCAGACCGTCATCGACATGTCGCGGATGAACGCGGTGTATTACGACAGCACCCACCAGGCGTTCGCCGTGGAGGCGGGCGCCCTGCTGCAGGACGTGTACGAGACGCTGCTGCTGGGCTGGGGCGTGACCGTCCCGGGCGGCACGTGCCCGACCGTGGGCGTCGGCGGCTACGTCGCCGGCGGCGGCTTCGGCGCGATGACGCGGCAGCACGGCATGTGCGTGGACCACCTGTACGGCGTCGAGGTCGTGGTGGTGAACGCCGCCGGCAAGGCGTCGGTCGTGCTGGCCACCCGTGACCCGGGCGACCCGCACAACGACCTGTGGTGGGCCCACACGGGCGCGGGCGGCGGCAACTTCGGGGTGGTGACCCGCTACCTGTTCCGCTCGCCGGTAGCGGTGACCAGCACCACCAGCCCGTCGGCGCTGCTGCCCGCGCCTCCCGCCACCACCCTGGTCACCACCGCGGTGTGGTCCTGGTCGAAGCTGGACCGGACCTCGTTCAGCACCCTGGTGGCGAACTACGGCGCCTGGGTGGCGGCCAACAGCGCGCCCGGCGGACCGTACTCCAGCCTGTTCAGCGGACTGCTGCTGGAGCAGGCCAGCCTCGGCACGGTCGCGCTGATCTGCGAGATCGACGGCACCCTGGCGAACGCCAAGCAGCTGATGAGCGACATGCTCACCGCGGTCAACCAGGGCACGGGCGTCGACTACGCCGTCCAGCAGAGCACCATGCCGTGGATGGACGCGGCGGTGGCCGGCCTGTACGGGGGCACGCCGAGCGCCAACAACCGCAGCAAGGGCAAGGGCGCCTACCTGCGCGAGCCCTACACCGCGGACCAGATCGGCACGCTGTACACGTACCTGTCCAGCGACACGTACTCCGGGCTCGGCGCGATCGTCCTGTTCTCCTACGGCGGCCAGGCCAACGCGGTCGCGCCGGCGGCGACGGCGAACCCGCACCGCGACTCGGTCATCCTGAGCTACCTGGCCACCTACTGGTCCGACCCGAGCCAGGACGACGAGCACGTCGCCTGGGTCCGCTCCTTCTACCAGGACCTGTACGCGGGCACCGGGGGCGTGCCCGCGCCGGACACGGGCACCGACGGGACGTACATCAACTACCCGGACACCGACCTCGCCGACCCGTCCCTGAACACCTCGGGGATCTCCTGGTCCAGCCTGTACTTCAAGGGCAACTACGCCCGGCTGCAATCGGTGAAGCGGACGTACGACCCGGGGGACGTGTTCCGCCATTCGCTGTCGATCCGGCCGTAGGCCGGGGTGCCGACCGGATCGGCCGGTACTCCCAGTACTCCCAGTACGAGTGACAAGCATGCGGGGGCTGTTTCATCATGCGCTACGAGATCCTGGGGCCGCTACGAGTCATCAGCAATGACGCTGAGCATTCGTTGACCGCACCGAAGACCGAACAACTGCTGGGCACCCTGCTCGCACGTGCCGATCAGGTCATACCCTCCGGGCAACTGGCCGTGGAACTGTGGAACGGCAATCCGCCGCGCCGCGCCGACGCCGGACTGCACGTCCACATCTCCCAACTGCGCCGTTTCCTGGAGCAGTTGACGGAACGGCCGGACGCGCCCAGTCCGGTGGTCACCAGGAACCCGGGCTATCTGCTGCGGCTCGGCGAGGACTGCCTGGACCTCCAGGAGTTCGAGGCGGCGATGGCCGAGGGCAGGAACAAGCTGCGGCGGGACCTGCACCGGGCGGCGGCCGCCGCCTTCGAGCGGGCGCTGTCGCTGTGGCGGGGCCCGGTACTGGGCGGGATGGCCACCGGACCCGCCCTCGCCACGCTGGACGCCTGGGTCGAGGAGGCCCGTCTGGAGTGCACGGAACTGCTGATCGAGGCCAAGCTGCGGCTCGGCCGGCACCGCGAGGTGGTCAGCCAGCTCACCTCGCTGATCGGCGAGCATCCGCTGCGGGAGGGCTTCTACCAGTACCTGATGCTGGCGCTCTACCACTGCGGCAGGCAGGCCGAGGCGCTCCAGGTCTACATGCGGGCGCGCCGCACCATGATCGAGGAGGTCGGTGTGGAGCCGGGCCGCGGGCTGCGCAAGCTGCACGAGGCGATCCTGGCCGACGCCACGGTGCCGACGCTGCCGATGGCGGTGTAGGAGCCGGTGGCACCCGGGCCGCCGCCTCCCGTGCGTACGGGGGCGGCGGCCCGGGCGGCCGCCCGTACGGCGCTGCGGGCGGAACGGGCGCGGGAGGTGGGGACGTTGCCGGAACGGGCCGGCTCAGGAGGCGGGCATGAGGGCGATCTCGCCCGGCACCCGGTGGTTGGCGAGGATCTCCTGGTGCAGCCGCTCCAGGTGGTCCGTGGGTTCGAGGCCGAGTTCGTCGACCAGGCGGCCGCGCAGCGCGCGGAAGCTCTCCAGGGCGGCGGCGCGCCGGCCCGAGCGGTGCAGGGCGGTCATGAGCTGCCCGTGCAGGTTCTCGTGCAGCGGGTTGGCGGCGGCCACACCGGTCAGATCGGGAAGGATCTCCCGGTGCCGGCCGAGCCGAAGCTCGATCTCGAAGCGCTGCTCCACACTGCTCAGCCAGAGCTGTTCGAGCCGCCGTACCTGGACCTCCACCACGGGGCCGTGGGCCACGTTCTCCAGCACCTGGCCGGTCCAGCCGGAGGTGGCATCGCGCAGGCAGGCCGCGGCGGCGTCGTAGTTGTGCCGGGCGGCCTCCAGCCGGCCCTGCCCCACCTTCTGCTCGAACCGCGCGAAGTCCACCAGTGCCTGCGGCGAGCGCAGCACGTAACCGCCGGGCTCGGTGAGCAGGACCTGCCCGGCCAGGTCCTCGCGCCGTTCGCCGTCCGCGGCGGCGGCCAGGAAACGTCTGAGCTGGCTCACATAGGTCTGCAGGGTCGCCGCGGCGCTGCGTGGCGGATTACTGTCCCACAGCTCTCCCATCAGCGTGTTCACCCGCACCATGTGATTGACGTTCAGCAGGAGCACGGCGAGTAATTTCCGCTGCTTGGATGCTTTGGGCGTCATGCGACGGTCACCGGACCGTACTTCCAGTGAACCTAGAACGTTGAACTCCAACTCGGGCCCCCGTTCCCCCGGTTACCGGGCGTCACAGGATGACACCCGTCGGGAATCATAGCATTGTCAATGCACGCGTTCATGTGTCCGGTTGCACACTTATCGGCCTGTTGTACCGGGAAGCCATCGTTCCCGGAGTCCCCTCTCGATAGTCGCAGACTGGCCGGCGCTTAGGTCGGCCAGGAAACATCAATGAACAAGCAAATTCCGTTGCGCAGGACTCGGGGGTAACCGTCGCAATGCTGGGCACCGTAGCGGGTACATTTCACAGGATCTCTCTTCTCGACGGATTCTCCATTGACGAATGGATGCCTTCCGTTTCGTCCGCGAGTCCGCTGCGCGTGGTGGCCTACCTCGCGCTCCACGGGCCGACGGCGCGCCAGCGGATCGCCGGCGCGCTGTGGCCGGACGCGCCGCAGGAGCGGGCCCTGGGGTCGCTGCGCACCGGGATATGGCGGCTGCGCCGGGAGTTCCCCGGCCTGCTGGACGTCCGCGGCGGCGTCCCCCGCCTGCACGAGGAGGTCACCACCGACGTGCAGGAGCTGTCGGCGACCGCGCGCCGGGTGCTGGACGAGGACGGGTACCTGCCGCCGGATCTGACGGTCCTGCTGCGCGGCGGCGAGCTGCTGCCGCTGTGGCTGGACGAGTGGATCGCCGCCGACCGGGACCGGCTGCGGCAGCTGCGGCTGGACGCCCTGGACACGGCGGCCGACGTGCTGATCGCGCGCGGCCGGCCCGGGATGGCGCTGCAGGCGGGCCTGGCCGCGCTGGCCGCCGACCCGCTTCGGGAGAGTTCGTGCCAACAAGTCATCCGGGCGTACCTCCGGCAGGGGAATCTGGCTCAGGCCCGCAAGCAGTACGAGGAGTACGCGGCCCATCTCGCGCTGGAGCTCGGGGTCGATCCGAGTCCCGCCACCCGGCGCCTGTTCGCCTCCGACGCCCGGGCCCTGGTGCTCCAGCGGTGGTTCGGCGCCGGTTCCGGCGGCTGACCCGCGGGCGCGGGTGCGGCACCGGGGTGTGCGCCGGCGCCCGCGGACGGCGGCCCCGTCGGCGGACCGGTCGGGGGTCCGGCTCCGCCGACGGGGAGCGGGTGGGCGGTCAGCGCGGCGCCATCGGTCCGCGCATCCGCTCGGTCACCTCCCACAGCCGGCGGGCGGCCCCCCGGTCCATCGACTGCGGTGCGGAGTGGCTGGGCATGAAGCGGTCGTAGTAGCGGCCGCGTTCGACGTCCGGCGCGGTCGCCAGGTGCGCCAGCGGCTTCGCGCCCTGGCCCGGCGGCAGCAGGAACCAGTGGGTGGCGGCGGTCAGCAGCCGCAAGCCCGGATTGCGCACCGACCGGACCAGCCGGGTGCGGACCATGCCCGGGTGCACCGCCACCATGGTCAGGTCCGCGAACCGCCGCTGGAACTCGTAGGTGAACAGCAGGTTCGCCAGCTTGCTGCGGCCGTAGGCGAGGAAGGTGCTGTAGCCGCGCTCCATCTGCAGGTCGTCGAAGTCCAGGGCGGTGCTGCCGGCCGAGAACAGCGCGGCCCGGTGCCCCTCGGAGTTGGTGTTGACGATCCGGCCGTCGCCCCGCCGGAGCAGCGGGAGCAACTGCTGGGTCATCGACCAGGGGGCCAGGTGGTGCACGGCGAAATTGGTCTCCACGCCCTCCTCGGTCAGCCGCCGGTGCGAGAGCATCACCCCGGCGTTGTTGAGCAGGGTGTCGACCCGGTCGGTGAGCGACCCGATCTCCTCGGCCACCGCCGCCACGCCGGCCCCGGTGGACACGTCACCGGCGACGAACACCGGCTTCACCGGGCTGCCGGCACCGATGTCGGCGACCAGCGACCGGCCGCGCCGGGCGTCCCGGCCGCACAGGAACAACCGGTGTCCCTGCGCGGCCAGCCGGGCCGCGGCGTGGCGGCCGATGCCGGAGGTCGCGCCGATCAGCACGATCGTGCGCTGCCCCCCTCGGTTGTCGCGGACGCTCATCGGACGGCTCAGGCGTCCGCGGCGTGCAGCTTCTTGATCCCCATCACGCCGGCGAGCATGCCGTCGCGGGTGCTCAGCGGCAGCCGGGAGATCACGCCCACCAGGCGGGTGTCGGGCCCGACCTTGTAGCGCGGCTTGGGCTTCTTCACGGTGAGCGCCTTGAGGACGGCGTCGGCCAGGATCGACGGCGGGGACGGCTTCATCTTCGCCATCGCCGCGCCGACCGCCTCCAGCTGCTCGGCGTACAGGTCGAGCTGCTCCTGGGCGAGCGCCGCGTTGGCCTTCTGCTGGGCGGCGGCGGCCTTGGCGAAGATCTGCGTCTCCAGGGCGCCCGGCTCCAGCACCACGACGGGGATGTCCCAGTACGCGAGCTCCAGCCGCAGCGCGTCCGACAGCGCCTGCAGCGCGGCCTTGCTCGCCGAGATCGGCCCGAAGAAGGGGCCGGGGACGCGGGCGGTGGACGCGGTGATGTTGACCAGCCGGCCACGTCCGCGGCGCAGCAGCGGCAGGAAGGCCTGGGTGACCGCCGCGGGACCGAGGACGTTCACCTCGAACTGCTGGCGCAGGTCGTCGGCCGGGACCAGCTCCATCGGGCCCTGGATGATGATGCCCGCGTTGTTGACGATGCCCGCGAGCGCCGTGTCGCCCTTGGCGTACACCGACTCGACCGCGGCCGCGATGCTCTCGGGGTCGGTGACGTCGAGCCGGATCGGGTGGACGTTGCGCTTCGCGCCCTGGAACTCGTTCACGTTCCGGACGCCCGCGTACACCCGGTAGCCCTGCTCGGCCAGGGCACGCGTGGTGGCCAGGCCGACGCCACCGGACGCGCCGGTCAGCAGGACCGCGCGAGAGGTTTCGTTGTTCGACATCAAGATCGCCTCGACATGGTTCGTAAGACGGGACCGTGCGACATGAACTGTGGAACATGAGCCGTGCGACATGTTGTCGGCACATGGTCGACGGTACATGGTCACCCGTACATGATGTCAACCACATGTGCGTATCTACATGTCATGGTTCCCGTGTCGCGTGGCCATGTGCCAAGATGGGGAATCCGAGACGAAATCGCTGGCGAGGAGCGTGTCGATGTCGCTGCGTCATGGCCTGCTGGGCCTGCTGGCGGAAGGGCCGGCGAGTGGCTACGACCTCGCCCGGCGGTTCCAGGAGGGCATCGGCTCGGTCTGGCCCGCGCAGCATCCGCAGATCTACTCGGAGCTGAACCGGCTGTCCAAGGCCGGGCTGATCGAGGTGGACAGCCACGGCCCGCGCCGCCGCACCGCCTACCGCATCACCGACGCGGGCCTGGCCGAGGTGCGGCGCTGGCTCAGCGAGGACGAGGTCGACCACAGCGTCCGGATGGAGATCCTGCTGCGGTCCTTCTTCTTCTGGCTGATGGACCCGGACGACCTGAAGTCCAGGCTCGCCGAGGAGCAGAAGTACTTCGAGCAGTTCGCGAGCACCCTGCGCGCCTACGCGGGCGCCAAGGACCGCGGCGAATGGGGCACCAGCCGCCGCACCCGGGCGCAGCGGATCGCCGTGGAGGCGGCCATCCGGATGAACGAGGCCCTGGCCGACTGGGCCCGATGGGCCCAGGAGAGCGACGTCATGACCGACGAGAACTTCGGCAAGGGCGAGCCGGCCGCGACCGGCTCCGAGCCGGAGGCCCCGTAGCGGCCGGTCCGCAACCGGGTCCACAGCCGCCGTCCGCAACCGGTCCGCAACCGGTCCGCAGCCGCCGTCCGCGGCCGCGTCCTGGTCGCAGAGCCCGCCCGGTCGTGTCCGCGCGCGCCGCCGTCCGGCATGCTGGCCGGGACACTTACCGGCGCTCACCTGCGCTCACCGCGACGAAGGGGTTGTGCGATGGCCGACAGCGTGCTGTACGAGGTGGCCGAGGGACTGGCCACCGTCACCTTGAACCGGCCCGACGCCATGAACGCGCTCGACACCGCGACCAAGAACGCGCTGCGCGACGCGCTGCGGGAGGCGGCCGGCGACGAGGCGGTGCGCGCGGTGCTCCTGACCGGCAAGGGGCGTGCCTTCTGCGTCGGCCAGGATCTGAAGGAGCACGTGGAGATCCTGGCGGCGGGCGGCGGCATGGCCACCGTGGCCGAGCACTACAACCCGATCGCGACGGCCATCGCGACGATGCGCAAACCCGTCGTCGCGGGGGTGAACGGGGTGGCCGCGGGGGCGGGCGCGGGCTTCGCGTTCGCCGCGGACTACCGGATCGCCGCGGACACCGCCTCGTTCAACACCTCGTTCGTGGGCGTCGCGCTCACCGCGGACTCGGGCATGTCGTGGACCCTCTCCCGGCTCGTCGGCTTCGGCCGCGCCCAGGAGCTCCTGCTGTTCCCCCGCGCGGTCAAGGCCGCCGAGGCCCTGGACCTCGGCCTGGTCCACCGGGTCGTCCCGGCCGCCGAACTGCCCGCGGAGGCGGCCGCCGTCGCCCGCCGGCTCGCCCAGGGGCCGACGCTCGCCTACGCGGCGGTCAAGGAGTCCCTGGCGTACGGCGCCGACCACTCGCTACCCGAGGCCCTGGCCAAGGAGGACCAGCTGCAGACCAGGGCCGGGGCCTCGCAGGACCACAGGGCGGCGGTGGCCGCCTTCCTCGACAAGACCACGCCGAGGTTCACCGGCCGCTGACCGCGCGACCGGGCACGCGGTCGGCCTGCGAGCCCGCCCCCGCGCCCGCCCCCGCGCCCGGCGTCCGCTACGGCAGCTCGCGCGCGAAGCAGTCCGCCAAGTGGTCGTTGACCAGCCCGCAGGCCTGCATCAGCGCGTAGGCGGTGGTCGGGCCGACGAACCGGAAACCGCGCTTCTTGAGGTCCTTGGCCAGCGCGGTCGACTCCGGGGTGGTCGCGGGCACGTCGGCGAGGGCGCGCGGCGCCGGGCGGGCCGCGGGGTCGGGCGCGAAGGACCAGATCAGCGCGTCGAGGCCGCCGTCGTAGCCGTCCCGTACGGCGGCGGCCGCCGCCGCGTTGGCGATGGCGGCGTCGATCTTCGCGCGGTTGCGGATGATGCCGGCGTCGGCCAGCAGCCGCGCCCGGTCGGCGTCGGTGAACGCCGCCACCGCGTCGATCGAGAAGTGCCCGAAGGCGGTACGGAAGCTCTCCCGGCGGCGCAGGATCGTGATCCACGACAGCCCGGACTGGAACGCCTCCAGACAGATCCGCTCGAACAGCGCGTCGTCGCCGTGCACGGGCCGGCCCCACTCGCGGTCGTGGTAGTCCACGTAGTCCGGCGCGGACAGCCCCCACCCGCAGCGGGCCAGCCCGTCCTCGCCGACCACGGCGCCGGCCACCGGCTCACTCACCGGAACCCCCTGGCGCGCCCCGCTCCCCGTGGTCGCCCGCGCCCGGCTCCTGGCCGCCGGGCCCGCCGTCCGGCGTGTGCCCCTGCGTGTACCGCGGACCGTACGGCTGTCCGTAGTCCTGCCCGTAGTCCTGGCCATGGTCCTGCCGGTAGTCCTGCGCGTACTCCGGTCCGTATTCCTGGCCGGGAGCCTGGGCGGACTCCTGCCCGCGCACGTGCTCGGCCGACGCCTCGGCGTACTCCCCCGGCCCGCGGCCCGCGCGCGACCCGGCCAGCGACGTCTCCAGCTCGGCGATCCGGGCGTCGCGCTCGGCGAGTTCCGCGCCGAGCCGGTCGAGCACCTCGTCCACGTCGAGCATCCGGTAGCCGCGCACCGCGACCGGCAGGCGCACCGCGTCGATGTCCGAGCGGACCAGCGGCCGGTCCGGGGGCAGCCGGTCCTCCAGCCGGTCGGGCACCGCCTCCTTCAGCGCGCCACCGTCGCCGAGCACCGCCAACGCCACCGCGGCGACCACCGCGACCAGCGCGATGAGCATGAACCAGAACAAGTCGATCTCCCGGGTGCGGCCCTTGCGCCCTGTCCGTCAGGACGTGTCAGGCACGATCGTGCCACGATCGCATGAGTCTGAGATGAGGAGCGGCAGTGGCACTTCGGCTGGGCACCCGGGAATTCGGCCCGCGGGAGCAGGTGATCATGGCGATCGTCAACCGGACGCCGGATTCGTTCTACGACCAGGGGGCCACGTTCACCGACGAGCCGGCCCTGGAACGGGTCGCCGCGGCCGTCGCGGAGGGTGCCGCGATCATCGACATCGGCGGCGTCAAGGCGGGTCCTGGCGAGGAGGTGTCGGCGGCCGAGGAGATCCGCCGCACGGCCGGTTTCGTCGCGGAGGTACGGCGGCGCCACCCGGACGTGGTGATCAGCGTCGACACCTGGCGGCACGAGGTCGCCGAGGAGGTCTGCGCGGCGGGCGCCGACCTGCTCAACGACGCCTGGGGCGGGGTGGACCCCCGGCTCGCCGAGGTCGCCGCGCGCCACGGCGCGGGCCTGGTGTGCACGCACGCGGGCGGCGCGCGGCCGCGCACCCGGCCGCACCGGGTCGGCTACGAGGACGTGATGGCCGACATCCTGCGGGTCACCGTCGGCCTGGCCGAGCGGGCGCTGGCCCTCGGGGTGCGGCGCGACGCCATCCTCATCGACCCCGGGCACGACTTCGGCAAGAACACCCGCCACTCGCTGGAGGCGACCCGGCGGCTGCCGGAGATGACCGCCACCGGCTGGCCGGTCCTGGTGTCGCTGTCGAACAAGGACTTCGTCGGCGAGACCCTCGACCGCCCGGTCAAGGAGCGGCTGATCGGGACCCTCGCGACGACGGCGGTCTCGGCGTGGCTGGGCGCCCGGGTCTACCGCGTGCACGAGGTCCGTGAGACCCGGGAGGTGCTCGACATGGTCTCGGCGATCATGGGCGACCGTCCCCCCGCCGTCGCCCGGCGGGGGCTGGCGTAGCCCCCCGGCGGCCCCCGGCCGGTTCCCTCAGGCGCTTTCCTTCGTCACCCGGTCCACCGCGTCGTCCACGTCGTCCGTGACGTGGAAGAGCTCCAGGTCGGCGGGGGACGCCTTGCCCTCGGCGACCAGGGTGCGCCGGACCCAGGAGGCCAGGCCGCCCCAGTAGTCCGTGCCGAACAGGACGATCGGGAAGCGGGTGACCTTCTTGGTCTGGACGAGCGTGAGGGCCTCGAAGAGCTCATCCAGGGTGCCGAAGCCGCCGGGCAGCACGACGAAGCCCCGGGCGTACTTCACGAACATCGTCTTGCGGACGAAGAAGTAGCGGAAGTTCACGCCGATGTCGACGTAGGGGTTGAGGCCCTGCTCGAAGGGCAGCTCGATGCCCAGGCCGACGGAGACGCCGCCGGCCTCCAGGGCGCCCTTGTTGGCCGCCTCCATGGCGCCGGGGCCGCCGCCGGTGATCACCGCGAAGCCGGCCTCGGCCAGCGCCCGGCCGATCCGCACCCCGGCGTCGTACTCGTACGAGTCCCTGGGGGTGCGGGCGGAGCCGAAGACGCTGACGGCCGCGCCGAGCTCGGCCAGGGCGCCGAAGCCCTCCACGAACTCGGACTGGATGCGCATCACCCGCCAGGGGTCGCCGTGCACCCAGTCGGTGGGCCCGTGGCTGTCCAGCAGCCGCTGGTCGGTGGTGCCGGACTGGATGTGGCCGCGTCGCCGCACCACGGGGCCGGTGTGCCGCTCGGGCCAGCCCTGCCCGGAGGACACCTGCTGGGCCGCGGCGTTCGCCGCGGCCGCGGCCTCCTGGGCCTCGTCCGATTCGTAAGCGTCAGTCATACCTCGCAAGCGTACGCACCCGCCCGCGCCTGGCGGACGCGGCGGGCGGAGGCGGCCGGAGCCGCGGTCAGGAGGCGGCGGGCGCTCCGGTCAGGGCGCGGCGGACGGCGCCAGGGGGACGGCCCTGGGCGCCTCTATCCGCCCGCTGACCCAGGTGAAGGCATCGGGGAACATCCGCCCCCACGTCTTCCAGTTGTGCCCGCCGTTCTTCACCCGCATCGTCGTGACGACGGTGGGCGGTTGCGCGGCGACGGTGATCTGGTCGGCGTACGCCGGCGGGCTCTCCGGGTCCTGGAGGCTGGACTCGACCAGGAGCTGGGTGTCGGGCCGGGTGTTGCGGGCCAGCCACAGCGGGGAGCGGACGCCGTCGGCCGGGTTGTCCGGCGCCAGGGCGGCGCCCGCGGCGAACCGGTTCGGGTACTCCAGCGCGAGCCGGGCCGCGCAGTAGCCGCCGGTGGAGATGCCCATCACCGCCCAGCCGCGGGGCGCGGGCAGGGCGCGGAAGTTGTGCTCGACGGTCTTGACGACGTCGTCGGTGAGCCAGGTGCCGACCTTGCTCTTGCCCGGCACGTCGGCGCAGCCGGTGTTGACCCGGTCCGGGGTGATCGTCGGGAGTACCAGGATCGCCGGTTCCGCCCGGCCCGCGGTGATCTCGTCCTGCATGATCTGCCCGAGCCGCATGCCGCGCAGGAAGCTGTGCGGGGTGCCCGGTATGCCGTGCAGCACCTCGATCACCGGGAACCGGGTGTGCGCGAACTCCTTCTTGCCGTACTGTGGCGGCAGCCAAACGATCACGTCGCCCTTGGTGCCGGAGTCCCAGCCGCGCACGCTGGCCCGCTGGAATCCCTGGGAGTAGTCGGTGAACCTCACGCGGTAATCGGGCCTGACCGGAGTGGTCGTTGCCGTCGGGGTGGCCTTCCCGCCGCTGTTGGCGTTGCCGAGCAGGTCGTCCCAGGAGGCGTAGAAGCCGTACTGGTTGTTGACCATGACCATCACCACCAGGATGGCCGTGATCTGGCACAGGACGATCATCCCGACGCGCGCGGCCACTTTCAGCGGTCGCGGGCCGCGCACCTTGGACCACAGGATCACGGCGCCGGCCATCGCCCCTATCGCGATGACGAAGAGCAGTACTGCGAACCATCTGCTGGTCAGCCCCACGACGCGCCTCTTCCCCCCATCCGACCGTGACGTGTCCGATCACACCTTGCCGGGAATGAGGACCCGGACGCACCCCAGTTCGGTTGCTCCGCGGGGCGGTGAGAGCCATCATCAGGGCGCTGACCAGTGTGTTTTCGCGTTACGGACAGATTACGCGGGCCCGCGGGGACCGACCAGGGGTTCCGGTCGGCCAGGGGGCGCGGGCGCCGGCGCCGCTCAGCCGGCGAGCCAGCCGCGCAGCTTCTCCTCGGCCTCCAGTACGGCGGCGGCGGCCACGTGCTCCTCGCGGGTGTGGGCCAGGGCGGGATCGCCGGGGCCGTAGTTGACCGCCGGGATCCCCAGCGCGGAGAAGCGGGCCACGTCCGTCCACGCCGCCTTGGCGGTCGGCTCGGTGCCGATGGCCTCGACGAACGCGGCGGCGGCCGGGTGGGACAGCCCGGGCAGGGCCCCCGGGGCGCTGTCGGTGAGCACCACCTCGTACCCCTCGAACAGGTCGCGCACCCGCTGCAGCGCCTCCTCCTGCGTCTGGTCGGGAGAGAAGCGGTAGTTCACGGTCACCGTGCAGAAGTCGGGGATCACGTTGGTGGCGTGGCCGCCGCTGATCAGCACCGCGTTGAGGCCCTCGGGGTAGACCAGCCCGTCGATCTCCACCCGCCTCGGCTCGTGGGCGGCCAGCCGGGACAGGATCGGGGCGGCCTTGTGGATCGCGTTCTCGCCGAGCCAGCTGCGCGCCGAGTGCGCCCGCTTCCCCGTCGTGCGCACCTCCACCCGCAGCGTCCCCTGGCAGCCGCCCTCGACGCGGCAGGCGGTCGGCTCCATCAGCACCGCGAAGTCCGCGGCCAGCCAGTCCGGATGCCGGTCGACCAGCCGCTTCAGCCCGTTGAACTCGGCCGCGATCTCCTCCGCGTCGTAGAAGACGTACGTCACGTCGCGGTTCGGCGCCTCCAGCGTCGCGGCCAGCCGCAGCTGCACCGCCACGCCCGCCTTCATGTCCGAGGTCCCGCACCCCCACAGCAGCCCGCCGGCGTCCATCCGGCTCGGCAGGTTGTCCGCGATCGGCACCGTGTCCAGGTGCCCGGCCAGCACCACCCTTTCCGCGCGCCCCAGTTCGGTCCTGGCCACGACCGCGTCCCCGTCGCGCTCCACCCGCAGCCACGGCACGTCCCGCAGCGCGGCCTCCACGAGGTCCGCGAGCGCCTTCTCCTCCCGGCTCACGGACGGCACGTCCACCAACTGGGCGGTCAGCGCGACCGCGTCCTGCGCGAGATCGAGTCCGGTATGCATGGCAGAAGGCTAACGAAGCCGCGCCGGGCGCCACGTGGTCGGCGCGGTCCGGGGCACCCGCGTGAATTCGCTACTCTCACCGTCGTGCCGAACCCCCCGAAAAAGCGTCACCCCTTGCGCTTTGTCGCCACATTGCTCGCCGTGCTCGCCGTCATCGGGTTCGTCGCGTACCACTTCGCGGCCAAGGGCCCCGCGGGGGCCGGGTGCACGGTGACGGCCGAGGCCGGCACGCTGGCACTCACCTTGGAACAGGCCTCGAACGCGGCCACGATCGCCGCGGTGGCGGCCTCCCGCGGCCTGCCGGAGCGGGCGGTGACGATAGCGCTGGCCACCTCGATGCAGGAGTCGCGGCTGCGCAACCTCGACCACGGCGACCGGGACTCGCTCGGGCTGTTCCAGCAGCGGCCCTCGCAGGGCTGGGGCACGGCCGCGCAGATCCTCGATCCGGTGCACGCCTCGGGCGAGTTCTTCGCCACCCTGGTGAAGGTCCCCGACTACACGCGGCTGCCGCTGACCGAGGCCGCCCAGCGCGTCCAGCGGAGCGGCTACCCGGAGGCGTACGCCAAGCACGAGGCCGACGCCACGCTGCTGTCCCGGGCCCTGACCGGGCGCGAGGGCGGGGCGCTGAGCTGTACGACGGGGGCGGACCGGCCGGACGGCGCGGGCGGCCCGGGCGGTGATCCGGCACGGGTGACGGCCCGGCTGCACCGGGAGTTCGGCGGCCGGGTACGGCCGCGCACCGACGCGGCGGCCCGTACGGTCGCGGTGCCCGCCGCGCCCGCGGGCGGCGCGGCGAAGTCCGGCGGCCCCCCGCGCGGCTGGGAAGTGGCCCAGTGGGCGGTGGCCCAGGCCCGGGACCTCAAGGTCGAGCAGGTCGCCTACGCGGGCAGGCGCTGGCAGGCGGCCCACGCCTCCAGGGGCTGGCAGCCCCTCACCCCGGCCGGGCGCCCCGACGGCCTCGTCCGCATCACGGTGGCCAGGTAGCGCACGGCTTTCCGGGGAGCCGCGCGGGGCGCCGCGAACGCCGGTCTGCCCGCTCCGGTCGCGGGCTGCTTCCGCTCATGGTGATCCTGCCGGAAAAAGACCGGAAAAAGATTCGGCCGGGTGTCGATTTCGCGGGTGGCTCTTCGTGTAGGCGGTGAAGCGGGCCGCGGAAGAGCGGTCCATAAGCGCAAGGAGCACGTCATGCGCCAGGTCACAGCCACCTTGTCCATCACTCTCGACGGGGTCGTCCAGGGCCTTGGCCGTCCGGACGAGGACACTCGCGGTGGCTTCACTCACGGGGGCTGGGGGGGCAAGTACAACGACCAGGTCATGGGCATGGAGATGGGCAAGGGCATGTCCAGGCCCACGGACATGCTGTTCGGACACCGGACCTGGGCGGACTTCATCACCGCCTGGAGCACCCGCACCGACGGCAACCCCTTCACCACGTACATGAACGCGGCGACCAAGTACGTCTGCTCCCGTACGCTGGAGAACGCGGACGCCTGGCGGAACTCGGTCCTGCTGAAGGGCGACGCCGCCGGGACGGTCGCCAAGCTCAAGGCGGAGGACGGCAGGGACCTGACGATCATCGGCAGCGCCACTCTGGTCCGCGAGCTGCACAACGCCGGCCTGGTCGACAACTACCAGCTGCTGATCCACCCGCTCACCCTGGGAACCGGCATGCGGCTGTTCGAGGGCCCCGCCCCGCTGACCGAGTTCGAGCTCACCCACAGCGTCACCACCACCAAGGGCGTGATCATCGCCCACTACTCCCGCAAGTAGGCAACCATGGGCACGTACCTGCTCTCGATCTACCAGCCCGAAGGCAAGCCGGGCCCCCAGGCCATGGAGAAGATCAAGGCCGATCTGCACCGGCTCAACGAGGAACTGCGCGAAAGCGGCTCGTGGGTGTTCACCGGCGGCCTGCACGCGCCCGGCACGGCCACTGTCGTGCGCACCGACGGCATGCTCACCGACGGTCCCTACGTCGAGGGCAAGGAGCACGTCGGCGGGATCTGGGTGATCACCGCACCCGACCTGGACGTCGCACTGAGATGGGGCCGCAAGGCATCCGCGGCGACCGGGCTCCCGATCGAAGTCCGCCCGTTCCAGGACGTCGAACCGTATTGAGTCCCACACCGCAGCAGATCGCGGCCGTGTTCCGCGCCGAGTACGGCAGAGCCGTTGCCGTACTCACGCGCGGGCTCGGCGATATCAGCACGGCCGAGGACGCCGTTGCCGAGGCGTTCACCGTTGCTCTGCGGCGCTGGCCGGTCGACGGCATGCCGCCGAGCCCGGCCGGCTGGATCATCACCACCGCCCGCAACCGGGCGATCGACGAGCTGCGCCGCGAATCGGTCCGTGCCCGTAAACACGCCGAGGCTCAACGCCTCCACAGCCCGGACGGACAAGAAGACGAGGGGCCCGTGCGCGACGACCGTCTCCGGCTGATGTTCACCTGCTGCCACCCGGCCCTGGCGATGCCCGCGCAAGTGGCGCTCACCCTGCGCCTGCTCGGCGGGCTCGCCACGCCCGAGATCGCCCGTGCCTTCCTCGTACCCGAACCGACGATGGCACAGCGCATCGTCCGGGCGAAGGCGAAGATACGAGACGCCAAAATCCCCTACCAGGTGCCCCGCGACGCCGACCTGCCCGGCCGCCTCAGCGCCGTGCTCGCGGTGCTTTACCTGATCTTCAACGAGGGCTACGTCGCCACCTCCGGCGCCGAACTCGCCCGCGCCGACCTGTGCGCCGAGGCGATCCGCCTGGCCCGGCTGCTGGTCGAGCTCATGCCCGACGAGCCGGAGGCCGCGGGACTGCTCGCACTGATGCTGCTGATCGAGGCCCGCCGCGACGCCCGCACCGACCAGGACGGCAACCTGGTCCGCTTGGCCGACCAGGACCGCCACCGCTGGAACGCCGGCCTGGTCACCGAGGGCCGCTCGATCGTCCGCTCCTGCCTGCGCCGCAACCAGCCCGGCCGCTACCAGATCCTGGCCGCGATAAACGCCGTGCACACCGAGCCCGTCACCGACTGGACGCAGATCCTCGCCCTGTACGACCAGCTCGTGCACGTCGACACCGGCCCGGTGGTCGCGCTCCACCGCGCGGTCGCACTCGCCGAGGTCCAGGGCCCGGCAGAGGCACTTCGCGTGGTCGATGACCTGGACCTCGGGAACTACCACCTGTTCCACGCGATCCGCGGAGACCTCCTCGCCCGCCTCGGACGAACCCGAGAAGCCGGTCAGGCCCTCGACACCGCGGCCCGCCTCACCGGGAACGAGTCGGAACGCACCTTCCTGATCGCCCGGCGCAACCAACTCGGCCAGCCGTACTGACCCTCGGCCGATCCATCGGATCGCGGCAGCGGGAAGGCCGTCAGGCACCCAGCAAGGGGCCTCAAGGGGCCTCGTCCTGAAACCGCGAATCACACACAGGTGCGCTGCCTCACCCGGACGAGTTGTGCGCCACCGCGCGAAGACGCCGGCGCGTCCACGGCCCGCGGCCGACTCGCGCCACGCCGAATCCCCTGCTCCGCAAGGGAAGTGACGTTTCCGCACGCTCGTATGAGTCGTCCGCTTATACCCGAACTGCCGGATTCCTATTATGCGACGCATTACCCATTCTTTACCGGGCGCGCCCGCAACCTCAGGCCCGTCGGAAGCGGTTGTCAGCCCGACCGCGGTTACCCCACCACATCCCCCGCAGCACCCGCGAAACCCCGCGGAACACGTAGAGCCCCGTACAGCCCCGTAGAACCCCGCAGAACCCCGTAGAAGGAGTCAGCACACCATGTCCCTCCCCCTCCCGCGCCGGATCGCCCAGGCCGCCCTGCTCCTCGGCGCGGCCGCCGCTCCCCTGGTCGGGGCCGGCGCCGCACAGGCCGCGGCCCCGCACCAGCAGGGCCTGGGCGGTCCGACCGCCGTGGACGGCGCCCTCGGTTCCACCGTCGACGGCGCGTCGCAGAAGGCGACGGGCCTGGCGGCCACCACCGGCTCGGACGCGATGCGGACGGCGCTGCCCACCACCGGGCGCCTCGTCGGCACCACGGGCAGGACCCTGCTCCCCGCCGCCCAGCACGCGGCCTCCCAGGCCGACGACACCGCCGGCCGTTTCCTCGGCGCGACCGCCGAGTCCACCGCGGGCGCCGTGCCCGGCGCCGAGACCCTGCCGGCCACCGCCCTGCCGGCCGGCCGCGACCTCCCGGTCAGCGGCCTTCCCACCCGCGGCCTGCCGACCCGGGCCCTGCCCACCCAGGGCCTGCCGTCCCTCGACCGCCTCCCGGTCCAGGGCCTGCCGGTCCAGAACCTCCCCGTACGGAACCTCCCCGTCCAGGGCCTCCCGGTCGTCTGAGCGTCCGGGGCGTCCGGGGCCGTACCCGGACACCCGGACACCGGAAACACAGGGGGCGCGGGGAGGAAGGATCCTCCCCGCGCCCCTCACGTGCTCCCGGCGGGCCGGCTACGACGCCAGCCGCCGCACCGCCGCCGCCACCCGCTCGTCCGTCGCCGTGAAGGCGATGCGGACGAAGCGCTCGCCGGCCGGGCCGTAGAACTCGCCGGGCGCGACCAGGATGCCGCGCTTGGCCAGGTCGCCCACGGTCTCCCAGCACTCCTCGTCGCGCGTCGCCCACAGGTACAGGCTCGCCTCGCTGTGCTCGATGCGGAATCCGGCGCTCTCGAAGGCCGCCCGCAGGGCCGCGCGGCGCCGGGCGTAGCGCTCCTTCTGCTCCACCGCGTGGGCGCGGTCGCCGAGCGCGGCGGTCATCGCGGCCTGGACCGGCCGCGGCACGATCATGCCGAGGTGCTTGCGCACGGCCAGGAGTTCGGCGACGAGCGCGGGGTCTCCGGTCAGGAACGCGCCGCGGTACCCGGCGAAGTTGGAGCGCTTGGACAGCGAGTGGACGGCGAGCAGGCCGTGGTGGCCGTCCCCGCAGACGTCCGGGTGCAGCACCGACACCGGCTCGGCGCCCTCCCAGCCGAGTTCGATGTAGCACTCGTCGGCGGCGACGAGGATGCCGTGCTCGCGGGCCCAGGCGACGATCCGCCGCAGTTCCTCCACGGTGAGCACGCGGCCGGTGGGGTTGGAGGGGCTGTTGAGCCACAGCAGCTTGACGCGCGCCGGGTCGAGGTCGGCGACCGGGTCCTCGTAGGTGACCGGCTCGGCCCGCGCGAACAGCGCGCCGATCTCGTACGTGGGGTAGGCGAGCCGCGGGTAGCCGACCTGGTCGCCCTCGCGCAGGTCGAGCAGGACGGGCAGCAGGCCGACGAGTTCCTTGGAGCCGATCAGCGGCAGGACGTGCGCGGGGTCGGCGCCCGTGACGCCGTGCCACCGCCGCAGGTAGCCCGCCGCGGCCTCGCGCAGCGCGCCCGTGCCGTACGTCAGCGGATAGCCGGGGCTGTCCGCGGCGGCCGTCAGGGCCTGCCGTACGACGTCCGGGACGGGGTCCACCGGCGTGCCGACGGACAGGTCGACCACGCCGTCCGGATGCGCGGCGGCCGCGGCCTTGTACGGCTCCAGGCGGTCCCAGGGGAACACCGGGAGGCGGGCGGAGATGCTCACGTGCTCACTCTCGTTCTGTCGTCGGGGGCCCGGCCGCACGTCCGGGGGCGGCCGCTCGCCCGGCCGGGAGCGGGCGCCCGCCCGGAACGCCGCGGCCCCGCACGGCGGTGCTGCCGTACGGGGCCCGGGCGCGGTCGCGTCCGTCCCGGCGTCGCGCACGCGCGGCGCCGGGGCGTTCAGCGGTCCGTCAGTGGTCCTGGTTCTGCGGGGGCAGCTCCGCGATCAGCGGGTGGTCCCGCTCGATGAGCCCGAGCTTGGAGGCACCGCCGGGCGAGCCGAGCTCGTCGAAGAACTCGACGTTCGCCTTGTAGTAGTCCTTCCACTCCTCCGGGGTGTCGTCCTCGTAGAAGATGGCCTCGACCGGGCAGACCGGCTCACACGCGCCGCAGTCGACACATTCGTCCGGGTGGATGTACAAGGACCGGGAGCCCTCGTAGATGCAGTCGACCGGGCACTCCTCGATGCACGCCTTGTCCTTGACGTCGACACAAGGCTGCGCGATGACGTAGGTCACGCTGTCGTTCCTCCTCGATAGGGCTCATCTCGCGCGGGAGCGCGGCGTCGTCGATGCCCGCACCTAGTATCTCCGTTCCTGGGCACGATCCGAACAGGAGGGGCAGGCATGACAGCGGATTTCTCGTCCGGAGCCCGGCTCGAGATCCGAATCACCCCCGCTGACGTGGGCAAACGCATATCGGTACGGCAGGTGATCGGGACCACCGACGGGCATCCTATGTTCACCGATACGGTCGGTGTTCTCGCGTCTTGGGATGCGGGCGTGGTGTCCGTCACACGGCGGACCGGCGAGACCGTGCGGATCGAGGAGTCCTCGCTGGTCGCGGGGAAGGTGGTTCCACCGGCTCCCGCGCGTGCCGGGGCCCGCGTGCCCGCCGTCACGGACCAGGAGCTCGACGAGCTCGCGTCCCGCGCCTGGCCCGCCACCGAAACGGCCCGTCTCGGCCAGTGGACGCTGCGGGCCTCCGGCGGCTTCACGCGGCGGGCGAACTCCGTCCTCGTCGCCGGGGACCCCGGACGCCCGCTCCCGGACGCGCTGGACGCGGTCGCCCGCTGGTACGGGGAGCGGGGGCTGCCGCCGTACCTGCAGATGCCGGACCGCTCCCCGCACGCCGCCGGGGCGGCCGCCCTGGGCTGGGCACGGGAGGGCGACACGGTGGTGCGCACGGCGCCGCTGGCCCCCCTGCTGGAGCTGCCCCGGGAGGGGGTCTCGCTGTCCCGCGTGCCGGAGGCCGCCTGGCTGGCGGCCTACCACCGCACGGGCGACCTGGCCGGCGCGGCCCTCGCGGTCGTCTCGGGCGGCCCCTCGGTGTGGTTCGCCACCGCGCCCGGCGCGATCGGGCGGGCGGTGGTGGACGGGCGCTGGGCGCTGTTCGGCGCGGTCGAGGTGGAGCCCGCGTTCCGGCGCAGGGGCCTTGCCAGGGCCGTGATGGGAGCGCTGGCCCGGCGGGCGTACGAGGAGGGCGCCGGCGCGGCCTGTCTGCAGGTGGAGGCGGACAACACGGCCGCCCGCGCGCTCTACGACGGGCTCGGCTTCACCGACCACCACGGCTACCACTACCTGCGGCTGCCACGGCCATGACCGGGAACGTGCGCGAACGCTTCGCCGCCGCCGCCCGCGAGGAGCGGCCCGACCTGGCCGAACTGTGCCTGCTCATCGGCGCGGAGGCCGACCCGGCGCTGGACGGCGCGCCCGCCGACCTCGCCCAGATCGAGCTGGACCGGCTGGCGGGGCTGCTGCCCTACGGCCTGGCCACGCCGGCTGCCTGGGCCGCCGCCCTGCACCAGGTCCTCGGCGTGGGCCACGGCTTCCACGGCACCTCCTCCGACTACCGGCGGCTGTCGTCCTCCCTGCTCCAGGAGGTGCTGCGGCGCCGGCGCGGGCTGCCGATCCTGCTGTCGGTGGTCTGGATGGAGGTGGCCCGGCGGGCCGGCGCGCCCGTCCACGGCGTGGCCCTGCCCGGTCACTTCGTCGTCGGCTTCGGCGACCCGGCCGGCGCGCACGTCCTGGCCGACCCGTTCAACGGCGGACGCGTCCTGTCGGCCGACGACGCGGAGCTCCTCGTCGCGTCGACCACGGGAGCGGCCCTGTCCCCCGGCATGCTCACCCCCGCCGACCCGCTCGACATCGTCCAGCGCGTCCTGGCCAACATCCGGGCCTGGGCCGCCCCCCGCACCGAGCGCCTCGCGGTCCAGCTGTGGACCATCGACCTGGCGCTGCTGCTGCCGCGCCACCCGGCCAAGCTGCGCCTCGAACGCGCCCGGCTGCTGGTCAAGAGAGGCGACTTCCTCGGCGGCGCGGCAGCCATGGACGAATACGCCGAGGTCATCGCGACCTTCGACCCGGAATCCGCGGCGGGCATCCGCTCCGAGGCCCGCGCGGCGCGGGCGCTGCTGAACTGAGGGGTGCCCGAGCCGAGGGGACGCCCGAGCCGAGGGGCGCCCGAAGTGAGGCCCGCCCGGGCCGAGGGGCCAACGGATCGAAGCACGCCCGCGCCAAGGCGCGCCGCGCTCCTTACAGCCAGCCCTTCTCGCGGGCGATGCGGACGGCCTCCGTCCGGTTGCGCGCGCCCGTTTTCTGGATGGCGGTCGAGAGGTAGTTGCGGACGGTGCCCTCGGAGAGCAGGAGCCGGCGGGCGATGTCGGCGTTGACCGAGCCGTCGGCCGCCGCGTTGAGGACGTCGCGTTCACGGGCGGTGAGCGGGTCGGGGCCCTCGGCGAGCGCGGCGGCGGCGAGGGTGGGGTCGATGACGCGCTGCCCGCCGAGCACCCGGCGTACGGCGTCGGCGAGTCGGGCGGCGGGCGCGTCCTTGACGAGGAAGGCCTCCGCCCCGGACTCCATGGCCCGGCGCAGGTAGCCGGGCCGGCCGAAGGTGGTCACGATGACGACCTTCACGCCCGGGCACGCCTCGCGGAGCCCGGCCGCCGCCTCGATGCCGGTCATCCCGGGCATCTCGATGTCCAGCAGCGCCACGTCGGGCCGGTGCGCCAAGGCGGCGGCCACGACCTCGTCGCCGCGCGCGACCTGCGCGACCACCTCGATGTCGTCCTCCAGCCCCAGGAGGGTGGCCAGCGCCTCGCGCACCATGGACTGGTCGTCGGCCAGGAGAACGCGGATCACGGCGGAAGGCTACCGGGTGCCCTCCGCCCGGCGGGCGGCGACGGCGGGGAACAGTGTCCAGCCGTCGACCTCGTAGACCGCCGCGCTGTCCGCGCCGAAGCCGCGGTCGTGCGCCTCGGCGAGCAGGGCGTCCACCGTCCCGGGCTCATGGAGGTCGAGCCAGGCGCCGTCGGGGGTGCCGACGGCCCCCGAGCGGGCGTGCCGGTCGGGTACGAGGTGGCCGGGGCCGCAGGTGAAGACGATCTCCAGCCGTCCGAGGGCGCCCGCGCGGCGGATGGTGAGGACTTCGCGGCAGTCCTCGAACCCGTCCCCGGTCCGCGCGTCGTCGTGCTCGTGCCGCAGCGTCCAGAGGAAGGTCTCGCCGTCGACGGTCAGCGGGCGTGGGGTCCTGCTGCTGCGAGTCATCCGTCGATGCTAGGCCGACAGGCGGCGAATGACGCCGGTCCGTACGGGCTCCGTTACGGTCGGTCGGCCGGCTCACCCGCCCGGCCCAGCGCGCCCGTACCGGACGGCCCGGCGCCCGCCCCGCGCCCGTACCGCCGGTTCACCGCCCTCTCAGCCCCTGATCGTCATGCGCGCCACGTGGTCGCCCGCCACCGTGAAGGCGAAGTCGGACGGTCCGTTGAACCCCTTGCCGCCGACCTCGGCGCTCACCGTGGTCGTGTCCCCGTCGTCACGCACCCCGGTGACCCGCAGCGTCACCTCCTTGCCGATGAACTCGGCGTCGCTCCAGCCGCGGATCGCGTCCCGTCCGCGGAACTCCCGGCCCCAGTCGTCCACCACCCCCTGCTCGGCGAAGGCGGCGAGGAAGTCCTCGGTGTTCCCGGCGTCGGCCGCTTCCAGGGCGGCCGCGACCGGGACGGGCAGCATCGAAGGCAAAGTGCTCATACCCCCAGTCAACGCCGATCGGTCCACCATGCCCACCGCTGCCCCCGCCCGGGGCCGCGGCGGCGGCTCCGAGGCCCTGCCGGCCCGGCCGCCGGATCCGGGCTCAGATCTCCTGGACGGTCACGCGGGGGCAGTCGGCGAGGAGCTCGGCGAGGTCGTCGACGTCGGAGGTGAAGACGATCACCGCACCGGCTTGGTCGATGGCCGTCACGGCCAGGAAGGTGTCGACGACGTAGCATGCCCGTCGCCCGGCGGAGGGACTGGGCCGACCGGGATGCCCTCGCGCCGCGCGTCTTCGATCAGGGATCCGACGGTCCGGTCGCCCCGCACCGCCTTGGACAGTGCCGCTGTCGGCCCAATGAGTGGCTTCTCCGGGTGGATCGGCGTGCTGCGGCGGGCCGGGGCGGAACCGGGCGGTATCTCCTGCTTTCGGACCCTATGAGGCGACGGAAGGCTGGGGACGATGGTCGGGCGCAGGGAGTTCCTCATGGCCGGCGCCGCGGGCGGGGCGGCTCTCTTCCCGGGGGTGGGCCCGGGGGCGGCACGGGCGTACGCGCGTGCGGGGACGGGGAACGGGAGCAGGAAGGCGGCGGCCGCCGGCACCCCGGTGCCGCGGACGCCCGCGCTGGAGAAGTTCGTCGACCCGCTGCCCGTGCCGCCCACCGCCGTCCCCGATCCGTCCGCATATCCGGGCGCCGACTACTACGAGGTCACGATGCGGCAGGGCTCGTGGCGCTTCCACCGGGATCTCGGGCCGGCGACGGTGTGGGGTTACTGGGCCGCGGGCCCGGGCGGTTCCGGCCCGATCGGCATGGGCTGTCTCGGGCCGACCCTCGTCGCGGCCACCGGCCGGCCCACGGTCGTCAAGTACCGCAACGAACTGCCGGCCACCCACCTGTTCCAGTCCGTGATCGACGCCATTCGCGACGGGGACCCGCGGCTCACCCCGGTCGCCCCGCCCCCGTACACCAGCGAACCGCCCTTCCCGCCGAACGTGAACGTGTGGAACGTCGTCCACCTGCACGGCGGTCGCACGGCGCCGCAGTCCGACGGCCTGCCGAAGCAGTCGTACGGTCCGGACGGCTTCCACGCCGAGGACTACGGCACCCTGGACCCGGGCCGGGCCGCGCCCAACGAGGCGATCTACGCCTACGCCGGCCACGACCGTTCTTCCATGCTCTGGTACCACGACCACGCCATGGGGATGACCACCGTCAACGTCTACGCGGGCCTGGCCGGCCTCTACCTCGTCCGCGACCCGGCCGACGACGGGCTCGGGCTGCCGCGGGGCGAGTTCGAGGTCCCGCTGATCCTGCAGGACCGGACCTTCCACGCGGACGGCTCGCTCGCGTACACCATGACCCAGCGGGACGGCGAGGACACGCCGGTCGTCAACGGGAAGGCGTACCCCTTCCTGGAGGTCGAGCCGCGGCGCTACCGGCTGCGCGTCCTCAACGCCTCCAACGAGCGCTTCTGGCGGCTGCGGTTCGACGTCCCCGCGGGCGTGCTCCCGCAGCCCTCGCTGCCGTTCTGGCTGATCGGCACCGACTCCGGCCTGCGTGCCCCGCTGTCCATGCGGAACTTCCTGATCGGACCGGCCGAGCGGTACGACCTGATCGTCGACTTCGGCCCGCTGCCGATGGGTACGGACGTCACGCTGACGAACTACGACGCGCGGGTCCACTTCCCCGGCGGTGACGGACCGGAGATCTCGGACGTCATGCGGTTCCGGGTCACCAGACCCCTGTCCGGCGGCGGGGACACGACGACACCGCCCAGGAAGCTGAAGCCCCCCGCGGTCGCGCCCGCCTCGCCGGCTCCCGGCACCTTCCGGCGGGAGTGGGTCGTGTACCAGCACAAGCTGCCCGGCACCATGACGTTCAACGCTGTGCCGTTCGCGGCGCCGTCCGAGGACTTCGTCACGTCGGGCGCGACGGAGATCTGGGAGTACGTGAACCTCAATCGCGACGCCCATCCGATGCACGTCCACCTCGTCGATTTCCAGGTGCTGGACAGGCAGCCGTTCGACGCGGCCGGCTACCGGGCGGACTACGAGAAGTGGCTCGACGGCGGCCGGCGACCGCAGGACAGGCCGGTCCTGGCGAACCACCTCACCGGCCCGCCGATCCCGCCGGAGCCGGACGAGGCGCTGTCCAGGAAGGACACGGTCAAGGCCTATCCGGAGACGGTGACCAGGATCGTCGTCCCGGAGTTCTCCCCGCCGACGGGCACCATCGCGTCGCTGCCGGGGAGCGGCACCGAGTTCCCGGCGACGTACGTCCACCACTGCCACCTGCTGGAACACGAGGACAACGACCTGATGCGCCCCTGGACGATCGTGGCCCCCGCCGGCTGACGGGCGGACACCCGAGCCACGCCCGCCTCCCCGCCGACCCGCCGACCCGCCGACGCGCCTGCCTGCCCGCCCCCCGACCCGTGACATCTGTCATGCCGAAGACACGAGCCGCGGCACTGCGCGCGAGGACGCGGGTCGGCCACTCTTGGTGCCATGAGCGCGATATCTGCAGCGGTGACCGCCGGGAACGGCGGCGGGGGGAACGGGGAGCGGGGGGCACCCGTGGTGTCCTTCCGCGGGGTGAGCAAGAGCTTCGGGGCGGTCCGGGCCGTGTCCGGGCTGGACCTGGAGCTGCGGGCCGGGGAGACGGTGGCGCTGCTCGGGCCGAACGGGGCGGGCAAGTCCACCACGCTCGACCTGCTGCTGGGGCTGCGCAATCCCGACGGCGGCCGGATCGACGTCTTCGGCACGACGCCGGCCAAGGCGATCGCGGCCGGGCGGGTCGGGGCGATGCTGCAGAGCGGCGGGCTCATGGAGGAGGTGACCGTGCGGGAGCTGGTGAGCCTGGCGTGCGACCTGCACCCGCGGGCCTACCCCGTGGACGAGGTGCTGGCCGGGGCCGGGATCGCCGACATCGGCGACCGCAAGGTCAACAAGCTGTCCGGCGGCCAGGAGCAGCGCGTGCGGTTCGCGCTGGCCACCGCGGGCGCGGGCGACCTGATCGTGCTGGACGAGCCGACCGTCGGGATGGACGTCTCGGCCCGGCAGGCGTTCTGGGCCACCATGCGCGCCCAGGTCGACCAGGGCAGGACCGTGCTGTTCGCCACGCACTACCTGGAGGAGGCCGACGCCATCGCCGACCGCGTGCTGGTGCTCCACCGCGGCTCGCTGATCGCGGACGGCACCGCCGCCGAGATCAAGGCGCGGGCGGGGGCCCGCCGGATCACCTTCGACCTGGAGGGGACGGTCGACGAGGCCGCGCTGCGGGCGCTGCCGCACGTGGCCGGCCTGGACGTGACGGGCCCCACCGTCCGTATCCGCTCCCACGACGCGGACGCCACGATGCACGCCGTCTACGCCGCCGGGCTGTACCCGCGCAACCTGGAGGTCTCCGGGCTCGGCCTGGAGCAGGCCTTCCTCGCCATCACAGAAGCCGCCAACGCCCCCGCCGGGGAAGCCGCCGAGGAGGCGGGGAACCGATGAAGACCCTGGTCAAGCTGGAGATCGTGCGCACGCTGCGGAACAAGAGGTTCATGTTCTTCTCCGTGCTCTACCCGGCGCTGCTCTTCCTGATCTTCACGGCGGGCGCCGACAAGAACAAGAAGCTCGACGGCCTGGACCTGACCCTGGTCGCGTACTACATGGTGGCGATGGCCGCCTTCGGCGCGATGACCGCGGTGCTGATGGGCAACGCCGAGCGGATCGCCCGCGAGCGCGAGAAGGGCTGGGTGCGGCAGCTGCGGCTGACCTCGCTGCCCGGCCGCGGCTACGTGACAGCGAAGATCGCCTCGGCGGCGACCGTCAGCCTGCCGTCCATCGTGGTCGTGCTGCTGGTGGGGGCGACCGTGAAGAACGTGCGGCTCGACGCCTGGCAGTGGGTGTCGATCCTGCTGGCCATCTGGGCCGGCAGCATGGTCTTCGCCGCGCTGGGCGTGGCGATCGGGTACGTGGCCACCGCCGACGTCGCCCGGCCGATCTCGATGCTGTGCTACTTCGTGCTGGCGGCGCTCGGCGGGCTGTGGGTGCCGTTCAGCAGCTTCCCGCACTGGCTGCAGACCTTCGCCGGCTACCTGCCCGGCCGCGCGTACACGGCGATCGGCCAGTCCATCGAGTTCGGCGACGCGCCACACGCCAAGGACATCACGGTCCTGGTCGTCTACCTGCTGCTGTTCGCGGGCACCGCGGCCTGGCTCTACCGCAAGGACACCCAGAAGGCGTGACCTCCGCCATGAACGACCGCACGCGCCCAGGACGCGAACCGTGGCCCCCGTGGCGGCGGAACGCCCAGGCCGCCGACTCCACCGAGTCCGCCGCCATCGGGCGGCCCCCGGAGAACCGCAAGCAGGCACTGGTCAAACTGGCCTGGATCGGGATCTGGCTGCTCTACCTGGGCGCGCCGGTCAGCGACATGACCGCCGGGAACCACTCGGCGCCGGTCACGGTGGTGGCGGCGGTCGGGCTGGCGGGCTTCGTCCTCGGCTACCTGGCGCTGGTGTTCCTGCGCACCAGCGCCGGCTCCGAGCAGCCGCATGGGTGGGTGTACGGACTGCTCGGCGTGCTGAGCGCCCTGGCCGTGACCCTGTCGGCGTCGCTCGGCGAGAACTGGCTCGTGCTGTTCGTGTACGTGGCGGTCGCGTGCGGGGCGGCGCTGCCCGGCCGGCAGTCGCGGTGGGCGGTGCCGGCCATGACGCTCGCGCTGGTCGCGGTCGGTTCGTCCGTGGCGGCCGGCGGGAGCCTCTACCCGGGTCTGGTGATCCCGGCGCTGCTCGGCGGGTTCGCGATGGTCGGCGTGAAGCAACTGGTCCGGACCATGCAGGAGTTGCGGGCCGCGCGCGAGACGGTGGCGCAGCTCGCGGCCACCGAGGAGCGGCTGCGGCTCGCCCGCGACCTGCACGACCTGCTCGGCCACTCGCTCTCCTTGATCACTCTCAAGAGTGAACTCGCCAAACGCATGCTGCCGGGCAGGCCCGAGGACGCGGCGGCGCAGGTCGCCGACATCGAGAAGGTCAGCCGCCAGGCGCTGGTGGACGTGCGCGAGGCGGTCAGCGGCTACCGCAGGGCGACCCTGGCCACCGAGGCGGCCGGGGCGCGCACCGCCCTGGCCTCGGCGGGGATCCGGGCGCGCTTCCACGTACCCGACCGGCTGCCGGGCCTGACCCCCGACGGCGAGGGCGCGCTGGCCTGGGCGCTGCGGGAGGCCGTGACCAACGCCGTACGGCACAGCGGCGCGGCCACGTGCGTGGTGGCGCTCACCGCGGCGGACGGGGAGGCGCGGCTGGCGGTGTCCGACGACGGGCGCGGGCCGTCCCCCGGCCACGTACCCGGCAACGGGCTGACCGGCCTGTCCGAGCGGCTGCTGCTGGCCGGCGGTTCGCTGCGGACCGCCAGGTCGGGCGACGGCGGGTTCACCCTGACCGCCGCCGTCCCGCTCGATCCGGCGGCGGGCGCGGCGCCGGTGGGCGCCGAGCCCGGGCACCACGGGCAGGAGTAGGGTCCGGGACGTGGCAGAAACCCCCGACCCCACCTCCGGCTCCGCCCCCGATCCCACCCCGGGCCGCATCCCGGGCCCCGCCTCCGGGGAGCCGTCCGCGAAGCCGCCGGCCCAGGACACGCCCGCCCAGGAGACGCCGACGATGGACACGCCGCCCGGGGAGCCGTCCGCCGGCGACGCCTTCGGGGGTCCCTCTCCCGACCGCGTCGTCAGCGACGCCGTGACGGACGTGGCCGGGCGCGCCACCCTCCCGCTGCAGGCCGCCCGCGCGGACCGGAACTTCGGCACCGCCTTCTGGTACAACGACCTGATCGAGGTCGACGACGACCGGGAGACGATCCGGCAGTACCTGGTGACGACCGAACCGCACACCCGGTACGAGATCGGGCAGTTCACCCTGCGCGAGGGCCTGATCTCGCCCGAACTGCCCGCCGACGAGCTGGTGCTGCCCGGCTTCTCCCGCAAGTGGTTCCGGATCGAGGAGCTCGGGGTGGCCGTGATGCCCACGGTCGACCTGCACCTGCACGGCGAGCGCAAGGGCTGGACCTGGTCGGTGCAGGAGGTCACCGACGGTCTCGCGGCGCGGCCGGAGGACATCGAGGCGCTGGGCCCCGAGCCGCTGCCCGCGTATCTGCTGGGCCACGAGGTCACCGAGCCGGACTCCCGGCACCCGGGCCGGCCGCAGACGCTGCTGGCGGGGACCGTCACCCGCGACGCCGAGGGCGTGGTCAGGTGGGACGGCCCGCTGCCGGAGGGCTGCGCGGGCGCCCCCGTCTTCGCCGGCCTGCCGCACGAACAGGGCCTGAAGCTGGTCTGCCTGGGCCTGGTCCGCCCCGGCGAACCGGCCACCCTGGTCACCTTCGACATGCTCCGCCCGGCGATCCACCACCTCTCCCCCGGCCGCAGACGCCACTGGTGGCAGCGCGGCTGACCGGTCCGGCCGGTTACCGCCGGGGACGGCGGCGCGGGGCCTCAGCGGGCAGTCTGCTGGGAGATCCAGATCAGCGCCGCCGGCTCCATCGCCTTCCAGACGGCGGTGTTGTGCCCGCCCTTGGCGATCGTCATCAGCCGGCTCGTACCCGGGTGCCGCAGCACGCCGAGCAGGGACTTGGCCGCGAAGACCGTGTCGCTGTCCTGGTAGCTGCCCGCCATGAGCAGCACCACGCCGGGCTGCCGCTTGGCGTCGCGCAGCTCCAGGTACGGGTTGTTGGCGCGGTTCAGCGCCGGGTCCCGCGTCACCAGCGGGGACTCGGGCGCGTTGTAGCCGGACAGGCTGACCGCCGCGCGGAACTGCCGCGGGTGGTGCAGGGCGAGGTTTACCGCGCAGTACGCGCCGGCCGAGTAGCCCATCGTGGCCCAGTGCCGCGGGCCGGGCAGGACCCGGAAGTTGTACCCGATCAGGGCCGGGACGTCCGCGCCGAGCCAGGTCGAGGTCAGGCTGTGGCCGGGGACGTCCGCGCAGCCGGGGTCGACCCGTCCCAGCACGTTCATCTTGGGCGCCACCAGGATCATCGGGGGCACCTGGTGGGACCGGATCAGCGCGGTCATCTCGTGGCCCGCGCCCATCGCGCCGAACCAGGCGCCCGGGCTGCCGGGGAAGCCCGGCAGCAGCTCGACCACGGGGAACCTGCGGTTGCGGTAGGCCGGCTGGTCGTACTGCGGGGGCAGCCAGACCTCGATGGTGCCGGTGATGCCCGAGCGCGGGCCGGTGGCATCGGTCTTCAGGGCGCCGCCCTTGGCCGGGGAGAAGCGCAGGTGCCGCGCCGCCGAGGAGGCGGCGAGCGGGGCGCCGGCCGCGTCCGGCCCGGCGGCGTTCATCCGCACCTGGCCGTTGTCGCCCATCAGGTCGCTCCACGACTCGTACAGGCCGTAGGTGTTGTTCACCCACACCAGTACGGCCAGCACCGCCGCCGCCTGGCCGAGCACCACCATGGCCACGCGCGCGGACACGCGTGCCGCCGGCGGGCCGGGCACCCGGTTCCAGGCCAGCAGCATGCCCGCCACCACGACCGGCACCAGGGCCACGCACAGCACGAAGAAGGCCGTGCCCGTCAGACTCATCCCGTATCCCTCGCGTATGCACCCTTCGGGGCCGGCCGGCCGCCGGGGCCGCAACCTGTGCGGCCCCGGCGGCCTTCGCGGTCACCGAGTTGCTCCGGTCCCCCAGGGGGAACCGCTTCCCCCCGTTAGAGGGGTGTTCGCGGCGGGAGGTTCAGCGCGAGGGGCGCCGGTAACCGAGGGTGACGGGGGTGCCGCTACGGCGCGACGTTCGGCAGGGTCACGTCGCGGTCCGCCGGCTTGGTGGAGTTCAGCGCCGGGATGATCGCGGTCGCGACGTCCTGCATGGTCACCGGGGTGGTGGTGCCGTTGCCGCGGGCGAGCATGACGTGGTCGAACGTGCCGTTGCACAGGGACTTCAGCGCGTCCAGGTCGATGTGCGGGGCGAGCTTGCCGTCGGGGGTCGCCAGCATGGTCAGGAACTTGGGCAGGGACTTGGTGGGGCCGAAGCGGATGACGTGGCCGCCGGCCCGGACGGTGACGAAACCGGACATCGCGGTCCTGCCGAAGCCGTTGACGGCCTCGTCGAGCGTGGCCTGGCTGACCTTGGGCGGCACGGTCCGCACGTCGAGCGCGACCGTCCGGTTGACGCCGGTCGCGGCGCGGGTACGGTACGCGGCGGCCACACGGTCGGCGGCGTCGCCCACGTCGAACGACGTACCGGGCTTGCCCGGCACCCCGATGGCCTTGCCGTCCTCGAAGCGGACCATGGCGTCGGAGCCCGTGCTGCCGCGGCCCGCGATGCCCTGCAGCGCGACCTTGAGCTTGTCCTGGTCCACGAGTATGACCGGGTCGGCCTTCCGGCTGCCGCCGAACAGCGAGCCGATCACGGACACCGGGTTGTAGTCGGAGTGCGCGGCCTTGCGGACGGTGGCGTCGGTGTCGATGGACAGGCCCGCCACGGACGGCTTGAGGCTCTCCTTGCGGCCGCCGACGGTGAGGGTGAGCGGGGCGGTCGTCCGGTTGCCCAGCGCGTCGTCCAGCGTCTTGACCGCCTGGGCCTTGGTCTTGTCGCCGATGTCGACGCCCAGCACGGTGGTGCCCTTGGGCACTTCGGCGTGGTTCATCAGCAGACCCGCGCCGTACGCGAGCACGACCACGGCGCCGGCCGCTGCCGCGAGGAGCACCAGCTTGCTGCGGCCCTTCTTCCTGGCGGGGGCGGACTCCGGCCGGCCGGGCGCGCTCGCCTTGGCGGCGGGTACGGGGTCCGGAGCGGGGGCCGCGGCGGGACCCGGGACGGGCACGGTGGGCCGCGGCCCGCGCCCCTCGCCGGACGGCACCGCGGGGATGCCGCTGACCAGGGTGTCCCCGGAGATCCGCTCCTCCGGCGGCGGGAACTCCGGCGGCTGCCGGAAGTCGCCCGCGGGCTCCGCGAAGTCGGGCGCGGCCTGCCGCGTGGGCATCCGCATGTCCCCGGTCGCCGGTCCCGCCGTGGGCCCGGCGGGCGGCGGTAGGAAGTGCTCGCCGGTGCCGCTGTCGCCGCTCCGGCCGGGGTCCCGGCCGGCGTCTTGGGCGAGGTCCTGGCCGGGGTCCTGCGGCGGCGCGAACGGGTCGGTGGGCCGGGGCACGCCGGGCGGGAAGTCCTGGGTGCCGAAGGTGATGTCGGGTGCGTGCAGGCCGGGGCCGCCACCGGTTCCGGTGAACGGCGAGGCGAAGCCCTCGGCCGGGGTGTCGTGCGGCCCGCGCGCGGCCTCGTCCGCCGGCGCCTGCGGCGGCGGAGCGAAGGCGGGGAAGGCCCCGGTGGGGTCGTCGGCGCCCGGCCCGGCGGGAGCGGCGGGAGCGGGCGGGGGACTCGCGGGCCCGGCCGCGAAGGCGGCGGCGATGGGGTCGGGCCCGGCACCGGGAGTCGCGCCGAAGTCGCCGCCGACGCCCGTACCCGTACCCGTACCCGAGCCGAAGTCGGAGCCGCCGATGCCCGTACCGAAGTCCGCGCCGCCGGCGTCCGCGCCCGCGCCGAACTCCGGGTCGCCCGGCGGGGTCTGGCCCGGGGCGGGGGTGACCGGCTTGCGGGGGGCGAACCAGTCGCTCGGTTCCTTCTTCTCCGGTTCGGGCGCGGCCTCGGCCACGGGGCGCTGCGGGAGCGGCGTGCGGCCGGTCGGGTCGTCGCCGGCGGGGGCCGCCGCGGCCGGCGACGGCTCCTCGACGGGAGTGCGGACCACGACCGGCGGAATCGGCCTGGAGCCGGGGATGTTGATCCTGATCCGGGTGGTCAGGGTCGTCTCGGTCCTGGGCTCGCCGGCCGGCGGCCCGTCGCCCCCCTCGGGCGCGGCCTCCGGGGAGCCGGGAGTGCCCGGGGCCGGCTGCTCCTCCTGCGGGTGCAGCGACGGGAAGGAACGCGTGCCGTACGGCGGCGTGCCCGACGGGTACGCGGCACCGCCGCGCCCTTGGGGGCCGGAGGACGAACTGTCTGTTTCACGACTCAAAGCAGGCTCTCCCGGTTGGTTGCGCCGCCCTCATCGCACAGCGGGCGGCTCGCCGGCGCGACCACCATACCGAGCGGGGCGCGGAGGCGGCCCGCGTCCCTGGGAACGCGGCCGGGACAGCCAACCATGATCGGCGCCCCGTGTGCCACGTCAGAGGCGATTCGGGCCGCCCCGCGGAAGTTGCGGCACCGTGGCGCAGATCACCGCGCCCATCGCGCCGCCGAGCAGGTAGATGTACGGTCCCACACCGGCCGCGAAGAGGAAGTCGCCCTCGGGCCGCGAGGTGCTGAGCAGCATCACGCACACCACCCACACCGCGGCGGGCACCACGGCGCCGAGCCGGGTGCCGCTGACCTTCACGCCGCCGTAGAACAGCGCCAGGCACCCGGCGAGCGCGAGCAGCAGCCCGCCGGGGAACCAGGCCGCCTGCACCAGCGCGCCGGCGGCGGCGACCACGGCGGCGAGCACCGCGAGTCCCGCGTAGACGAGCAGGCGCGTGCGCGGGGAGGGCGCGCGGTCGGCCGTTGTCCTCGCTCCCGCCGTTCCCGCCCTGCCCGCGGGGTTCACCGGGTTCACCGGGCGCCCTCCGGGGCCGTGGCCGCGACGGCCGGGAACAGGTCGGTGCCCAGGCCCTCGGTGAGCGCCTCGCCGCGCACCTGGCGGTAGTACTCGACGGCGAAGAACGGCTGGCCCAGGTCGTTGGACAGGGCGAAGAAGGGGCCGTCGACGGCGATCTGGGTGGCGTGGGCGCGCATGGCGGCGGTCTTGCGGTCGGCGTACGCCTCGCCGTTCACGGCCACGCCGATCTGGTCGTCGTCCACCACGCCGGGCACGTCGTCCACGGTCGCGATGCCCTGGAAGGGGAAGTCCTTCCCGGCTGCCGCGAGCCGGGCGAACCCGGCCTCGACCACGGAGCGCGGGACGCGGGTCTCGTAGACGCGCTCGACGCGGTGGCCGCGCTCGGCGGCGAGTTCGTAGCCGCGCATGGCGACGCGGTGGGCCTGGATGTGGTCGGGGTGGCCGTAGCCGCCGAAGTCGTCGTAGGTGATCAGTACCTGGGGGCGGACGTCGAGGATGACGTCGGCGAGGTGGCCGGCCGCCTCGTCCAGGTCCGCCTGCCAGAAGCAGTCGGGGCGGTCGTTCTGCGGCACGCCCATCATCCCGGAGTCGCGGTACCGGCCGGGGCCGCCGAGGAAGCGGTGGTCGGTGACGCCGAGTTCGGCCATGGCGGCGGCCAGCTCGCCGATCCGGTGCTGCCCGAGGGTGTCGTCCCGGTCGGCGGCGAGGTGCGCCAGCTCCTCGGGAATCACCTCGCCCTCCTCGCCCAGGGTGCAGGTGACGAGGGTGACCAGCGCGCCCTCGGCCGCGTACTTGGCCATGGTCACGCCGTTCTGGATCGTTTCGTCGTCCGGGTGTGCGTGGACGAGCAGCAGCCGCCGCGCCGGAAGGCCCGCCGGAGGACTCGCCGGAAGATCGGTCATGGCCGAAGCCTACGGCCCGATCCCGGTCGCGTCAGATCTTGATGTTGGAGATGGTCTGGGCGACGTTGGTCGTCAGGTCGGTGATCTGCGGCGCCCATGAGGAACTGGCGAGGTAGAAGCCGAGCAGCGTGCACGCGATGGCGTGGCCTGGCTTGAGCCCCGAGCGGCGGACCAGCAGGACCACGACGATCAGCAGCAGCAGTACCGCCGAAATCGACAGCGCCACAGCGGCTCACCTCCCAGGTACGCAGGGTTCATGTCAGTTGCCACATGCTTATTACCCACCCACGGCTACGGATCATAACTTTCCGTGCGACCGCATATGTCGGAGCACGGAAGCACACGGGGGCGCATGACCGGATCCGGCCACCGGCCGGAAGGGCCACCGCGCCGCACCGCGGGACTTCGCCGCAGGTGGCGCCGGGTGGGCGGCCAACAGGCGGCATCGGGGCGGCCGTTGTCAGTGGTCTCCCCTAGTGTCACGGATATGACGTACCTCTCATCCGCCGGGCCGGCGCCGGCCGGTGGCGCGGGGGTGCGTGGCGGGCGCCGCCCCGGAGTACGGGGGTCCTCGGGGCGGCGCCCGCTCACCGGCCGGCGGGTGGGCGGGCGAGCGGGCCGCGGGCGCCCGGGGCGGCGGGTCCGACCGGCGCGAATGAACGAACTTGGCTTGTTCCCATCGTCGTTCGACTACTGGCCGCGCGGTGGTTCGGCCGGCGGGGGCGGCGCGTTCGGCGGGGTGCGGGGCGGGGTGCTCGGCGGCGCGCTCGGCGGGTAACCGTAGGACGCCGGTGGCCGCTGAGGTGGTTGTGACTGCTGAGGGGGCAAGTTGGGCGGCAAGTTCGGCGGCGGGCCGAAGGCTCCGGGAGTGTCGGCGGCGCCCCCGTAGGCCGGTGGCGGCGGTGCCTGCGGGGGGTGCGGGAAGCCGCCGGCGGGCGGCGGTCCCCAGGCGGGCGCGGGCGCCGGACGGGGGCCGCCGGCCTTCGGGATCAGCAGCACGAGGAGCAGCAGCCCGGCCACCAGCTCGCCGATCTCGAAGCCCTGCTGGGCGACGAAGAAGGTGGGTATCCCGTCCTTGAACAGCAGCCTCTCCTTGTGCCACGCGTCCAGCGAGATCACGGCGTTGAGGGCCACCAGGAAGCCGAGCGCCGTCCCGAGGGTACGGGCCAGCGGGGCGCGGGCGAGGGCCGCCACCGCGAGCACCACGCCGAGCGCGACCGCGGCCCAGGCCCCGTAGTACGTGGGCGCCGCGAGCAGGTACTCGATGGTCCGCTCGCCGGTGATCAGGTGCTTGTACAGGTGCGGCTCGCCGTAGCCGGGGTCGTTGTACTTCTGGACGTAGTAGAACTGCCAGCCGGTGAGCTCCAGGGCGAGCGCCAGCGCCAGCAGTCCGGCGACGACGGCGGGCCCGTCACCCGGGCGCGCGGGCACCTGCCCGCCCGTCGCCGCGCCGCCCCCGCCGTACGGCGCCGGGGCCGCGGCCGGGCCCTGGTAGGCACCGTACGCCGGGTACGGGCCGGGCGGCGGGGCGTCCGCGGGCCGCCGGCCGGCCAGCCCGAGGACGATCAGCGCGATACCCGCCACGACGAAGCCGATGCCGGTGCTCAGCGCCCGGTCGTGCAGCGGCGCGCCCTTCGTCCAGTCGGCGGTGAAGATCCACACCTCCGGCAGCCGGTAGACCGCGGCGAACAGGCCGGCGGCGACGAACGCCCAGCCGGCGCTCGGCCGCCGGGACGCGACGAGGGCGCCGGCCAGCACGACGATCAGGACCGCGTCCAGTCCGCCGGTGGCGAGCAGCCCGTGCTCGTTGCCCGGCAGCAGCAGGCCCAGCCAGGTCCACAGGGTGTCGTGCAGCCCGACCGCCTTGAGGTCCCTGATCACCCAGGCGATCTCCACGGCCAGCATGGCCGCGCAGAGTGCCGCTCCGGCGGCCCGCGCGCCGGGGGCGAGCGCCCCGCGCGCACCGGCTCCGTAACCTTGTCCCGCTCCAGCGCCCGTGCCGGCGCCGTACTGCATGGGTTGTTGCATGGGTTGTTGCATTGGCCTGCTCCCCCGGGGCCCGATGTTGCCTCAGATATACCCGCACACACCGGGGAGGAACAGCCACCCCCCGAAGGGGGGTCCGGAAGGGCCGCGGGAGCGGCCGGCCGGAGCGCTCGACACGCTCCGGCCGGCCTACGGCACCCGCACGGCCGTACGTTGTTCAGACTGCTCGGTCCGTATATCGGTGTTGCGACAGTCAAGTTGCCGGAATGTTAACGCGGTTCGATACGACATGTCCGATATGCGGCTTGGGATGGATCTCTGTCAAGCACGCCTTGGGGACGATCTGCAAAACCTTCGCTCAAGATGCCAAACAACAAGCTTTCTTCCCTCCGTCCCCTCTTGACTGCAAGTTCATTCCATTGCGAAAGTCCGCTCAACCCGCGTTGCGCATCGGTGCCGCACGCACGTTTTACGGTCCTGGGGAAGTGTGATGACAAGTCCAAGTCAGGCTGCTGAGAGCTCGGGCAGCCTCACCCTCGACCCCGAGGGCGGCGACTCCGGCGGCCCGGGCAAGTCCCCGGAACTCGTCGGGCGGTCGCCGCGGCAGCTCGCTTGGATACGGTTCAAGCGCGACAAGGTGGGGGTCATCTGCGCCTTCGTCGTCGGCGCGTTCGTGTTCATCGCGATCTTCGCCCCGCTGATCGTCAAGCTGTACGGGAAGAACGCGTACGCCCTCTACGGCCAGGACGACGGCCTGCTGAACGCCTACGGGATGCCCATCAAGCCCAACGGCGGCATCAGCGGGGACCACTGGTTCGGCATCGAGCCGCACCTCGGGCGGGACATCTTCGCCCTGCTGATCTACGGCATCCGCACCTCGCTGTGCGTGGCCCTGGCCGTGACGGTGCTGTCCGTCGTCGTCGGTGTCGCCATCGGACTGATCCAGGGCTACCTCGGCGGGCGGACCGACTACTTCCTCGGCCGCTTCTCCGACCTGATGATGTCGTTCCCGCAGCAGCTGTTCTACATCACCTTCACGCCGGTCCTGCTGTCGCTGTTCGTCAAGCCGGGCAGCGAGGAGCCGACGTCGCTGCGCTTCCTCACCCTGGTCCTGGTGATGTTCCTGCTCGGCTGGATGTCGCTGGGCCGGTTGGTGCGCGCGCAGGTGCTGAGCCTGCGCGAGCGCGAGTACATCGAGGCGGCGCGGCTGTCGGGCGCCTCCACCGGCCGCATCATCCGCAAGGAACTGCTGCCGAACCTGTGGACCACCATCCTGGTGCAGTCGACCCTCCTGCTCCCGGTCAACGTGACCGCGGAGGCCGGCCTGTCGTTCCTCGGCGTGGGCATGCGCCAGCCGACCCCCGACTGGGGCCTGATGTTCCAGGACGCGGCGGCCAACTACCAGGCCGACATCACCTACATGTTCTTCCCCGGCATCGCGATGGTCATCTTCGTCGTCGCCTTCAACCTGCTCGGGGACTCCGTCCGGGACGCTCTCGATCCCAAGACCATCCGTTGAGTTCATGAGTGTCCAGGTCGTCTTGCCGAACCCGGGGACGACAAGGCCAGTTCGATGACAGGCAGGAATCAATGAATAAGCGTAGGGCGCAATACGCGGCAGCCGTGCTGTCGGTGGGGGCACTGGCCCTGAGCGCGTGCAGCAGCGGCGGGGGCGGCGGTCCCTCGGGCGGGAGCAACTCGTCCGGCGCCAGCCCCACCGCTGTCCAGGCCAAGGTCCAGGAGATCACGGTCGGCACTGCCGCCGACTCCAAGGGCCCGGCCCTCGCGGTCAGCGGTGCCAAGCAGGGTGGCACCGTCCACGACCTCGAGCAGAGCGGCATCAACCACCTGGACCCGGCGCAGGCGTACGTCAACCAGGAGCAGGTCATCGGGCAGCTGTTCAGCCGCCAGCTGACCAACTACAAGATCGACCCGGCGACGGGCAAGACCGTCCTGGTCGGCGACCTGGCGACCGACGCGGGCACCTCGTCCGACGGCGGCAAGACCTGGACCTACCACCTCAAGGACGGCCTGAAGTGGGAGGACGGCACGCCGATCACCTCCGACCAGGTCAAGTACGGCATCGAGCGGCTCTACTCCAGCTTCGAGACCGCCGGCCCGCAGTACCTGCAGGTGTGGCTGTCCGGTGAGAACTTCCGCAAGGTCTACCAGGGTCCGCAGAAGGGCAAGGAACTGCCCGACTCGGTGATCGCGACGCCGGACTCGAAGACCGTGGTCTTCCACTTCCTCAAGCCGCACGCCGACGCCCCGTACGCGATGGCCCTGTCCGGCTCCGGCCCGATCCTGAAGTCCAAGGACACCGGCCCGAAGTACGACACCGCCCCGTTCTCCGACGGCCCGTACAAGATCGCCAGCTACCAGGCGGGCAAGGCGCTGGAACTGGTCCGCAACACGCAGTGGGACCCGAACTCGGACCCGATCCGCAACGCCTACCCGAACAAGTGGGACATCCAGCTCGGCATCGACCAGGACAGCCTCACCCAGCGGCTGCAGGCCTCGTCCGGCGACGACAAGAACTCGCTGGCCCTGGTCGCCTCGGCCTCGCCGACGCAGACCTCGGTCATCGCCGGTGACGCCTCGCTCAAGCCGCGCCTGGTCAACGAGGTCCAGCCGTTCGTCGACGTGTTCAACATCAACGTGACGCGCGTCAAGGACGTCCGGGTCCGCAAGGCCATCGAGTACGCGTTCCCGCTGCAGCAGGTGCAGACCGCGCTCGGCGGCCCGACCCAGGGCGACCTGGGCACCAACCTGATAGGCCCGACGGTCGCCGGGTTCAAGCCGGCCGACCCGTTCGGCAAGCTCACCAAGCCGACCGGCGACCCGGAGAAGGCCAAGGAGCTGCTGAAGGAGGCCGGGGTCACCAACCTCAAGCTGACCTACGCCTACTCCAACACCCCGCGCTGGCAGAACGTGGCCACCACGCTGAAGAACGCCTTCGCGAAGGCCGGCATCACGCTGAACGCCACGCCGATCGACTCGACGCAGTACTACACGCTGATCGGCAAGGTGAACAACCCGTACGACATGTACCGCACGGGCTGGGGCGCCGACTGGCCGAACGCCTCGACGGTCATCCCGCCGACCCAGGACGGCCGACTGGTCGCCGATGACGACCCGGACTACTCGCACCTGAACGACCCGCACGTCAACAGCGAGATCGACCGGATCAACAACATCGCCGACCTGACCCAGCAGACCGCCGAGTGGCAGAAGCTGGCCGAGTACATCGAGGGCAACGACGTCCCGTCGGTCCCGTACCTGTACGACAAGTACTACAACGTCTACGGCAACGGCCTCGGTGGCGTGAGCTACAACTCGCCGCTCGGCACCCTGAGCCCGAACACCGTCTTCGTGAAGTAGCCCCCGGCAGTACGGCAGTACCGCCGAAACAGCCTCCACCGGTGTCCGGCCCCGCGGCAGGTCCGCGGGGCCGGACGCCGGACTGGGGGCGCCCCCTCCATCCGCTCCCGACCGGCGCCGCACAGCCAGCGGCACCCCTACGGAAGAGCCCGACCCATGCTCCGTTTCCTCGTACGCCGGGTGCTAGGCGCCGCCGTCATCCTCCTCCTGATCAGCTTCGTCACCTATCTGCTGTTCTTCACCCTGCCGAGCGACCCGGCGCTGCTCTCCTGCGGCAAGAACTGCAACCCCACGAACATCGCCCAGATCCACAAGAACCTCGGCCTGGACAAGCCCGTCCCGGTGCAGTGGTGGGACTACGTCGTCGGCATCTTCGGCGGCCGCCACCTGCCGCTGGGCAACTGCCCGGCGCCGTGCCTCGGGCTGTCGTTCACCAATGACACCTCGGTGTGGGCGCTGATCAAGGACCGCTACCCGACCACGCTGTCGCTGGCCGTCGGCGGATCGGCCATCTTCCTGATCATCGGCGTGGGACTCGGCCTGATCTCCGCGTGGAAGCAGGGCTCGGTCTTCGACCGGGTGGCGAGCTCGCTGTCCCTGCTGGGCCAGTCGGTGCAGATCTACTTCATCGGCCCGCTCGCGCTGTACCTGTTCGTCTTCAAGCTCGGCTGGCTCAAGCGCGGTTCGGACCCCGACTGGTCGCACGACATCTGGGGCTCGGTCCAGGGGATGATCCTGCCCTGCGTGATCATGTCGGTGATCTTCTGGTCGAACTACAGCCGCCAGACCCGCTCCCTGATGGTCGAGCAGCTGTCCGAGGAGCACGTCCGCACCGCCAGGGCCAAGGGCATGAGCTCGCGCTACGTCTTCATGCGCTACGCCCTGCGCGGCGCGATGGGCCCGATCATCACCATCTTCGGCATCGACGCCGGCTCGGTGTTCGGCGGGGCCATCATCACCGAGGCGACCTTCAGCCTGCACGGCCTGGGCAACCTCGCGGTCTCGTCGGTGCAGGCCACCGACCTGCCGCTGGAGATGGGCGTGATGCTGGTGGGCGCCGCGCTCATCGTGTTCTTCAACATCATCATCGACGCCTGCTACGCCTTCATCGACCCACGGATCCGGCTCGCATGAACCCGGCAAACGTCGTACCGACCCCGGTTCCGGACCCGAGGAGAGCCCGAAAGTGACCACCCTGACCAAGCCGGACCCCGCCTCCGCGCCTGGCGGTTCCCAGGCAGGCGGCGGCCCGTTCCTGTCCGTACGCGACCTGTACGTGCGGTTCGCGACCGAGGACGGCGTCGTCAAAGCCGTCGACGGTCTGTCGTTCGACCTGGAGCGCGGCCAGACGCTCGGCATCGTCGGCGAGTCCGGCTCCGGCAAGTCCGTGACGAACCTGGCGATCCTGGGCCTGCACAACCCGCGCAACACCACGATCACCGGCGAGATCATGCTGGACGGCCAGGAGCTGACCGGCGCCACCCAGCGGCAGCTGGAGAAGCTGCGCGGCAACAAGATGGCCATGGTCTTCCAGGACTCGCTGACCGCCCTGTCGCCGTACTACACCGTCGGGCGGCAGATCGCCGAGCCGTTCATGAAGCACACCGGGGCCTCCAAGCGGGAGGCCCGGCAGCGGGCGATCGAGATGCTGGCCAAGGTCGGCATCCCGCAGCCGGAGACCCGCGTGGACGACTTCCCGCACCAGTTCTCCGGCGGTATGCGGCAGCGCGCGATGATCGCGCTGGCCCTGGTCTGCGATCCCGAACTGCTGATCGCGGACGAGCCGACCACCGCGCTGGACGTGACCGTGCAGGCGCAGATCCTGGACCTGCTCAAGGACCTGCAGCAGGAGACCGGCACCGCGATCATCCTCATCACCCACGACCTCGGCGTGATCGCCAACACCGCCGACGACGTGGTGGTGATGTACGCGGGCCGGGCCGTGGAGCGCGGCACCGTGCGGGACATCCTCAAGACGCCCGAGCACCCGTACGCCTGGGGCCTGCTGGGCTCCATCCCGCGGCTGTCGGCGGACGTCAATGTGCCGCTGGCGCCCATACCCGGCTCCCCGCCGAGCCTGCTCAACCCGCCGTCCGGCTGCCCGTTCCACCCGCGGTGCGAGTTCACCGGCGAGGTGGGTGGCGACCGGTGCAGCGCCGAGCGGCCGGCGCTGCCCGCGGGCCGCGGTTCCGCGTGCCACCTGACGGCCGAGCAGAAGCAGACCATCTTCACCGAGCAGATCAAGCCGCGGCTGCGCTGACCAGGAGTCGAGGGAAAACCAATGAGTGAACAGACCCTGGACAAGGTCTCGGCGCCGCGCCCCGCCCCCGGGGAGCCCCTGCTGGAGGTCGCCGGCCTGCGGAAGTACTTCCCGGTCACGGGCGGCTTCCTGGTCAAGCGCAAGGTGGGGGACGTGCGGGCGGTGGACGGCGTGGACTTCTCCATAGCCGCCGGCGAGTCGCTTGGCATGGTCGGCGAGTCCGGCTGCGGCAAGTCGACCACCGGCCGGCTGGTGACCCGCCTGCTGGAGCCGACCGCGGGCAAGGTGACGTACGCCGGGCAGGACATCACGCACGCCAACCGCAAGCAGCTCGCGCCGATCAGGTCCGAGATCCAGATGATCTTCCAGGACCCGTACGCGTCGCTGAACCCGCGGCAGACCGTCGGCAACATCATCGCCGCGCCGATGGAGATCAACGGGATCACCCCGTCCGGCGGACGCGAGAAGCGAGTCCGCGAGCTGCTGGAGATCGTCGGCCTCAACCCGGAGCACTACAACCGCTTCCCGCACGAGTTCTCCGGCGGGCAGCGGCAGCGCATCGGCGTCGCCCGGGCGCTGTCGGTCAACCCCAAGCTGATCGTGGCCGACGAGCCGGTCTCGGCGCTTGACGTGTCGATCCAGGCGCAGGTGGTCAACCTGCTGCAGAAGGTGCGCGAGGAGCTGGGCATCGCGTTCCTGTTCATCGCGCACGACCTGGCGATCGTGCGGCACTTCTCGCAGCGGGTCGCGGTGATGTACCTGGGCAAGATCGTCGAGGTCGGCGACCGCACCTCGATCTACGAGCGGCCCCGGCACCCGTACACGCACGCGCTGCTGTCCGCGGCGCCCGAGGCGGACCCGGACGGCGAGGGCCGGGAGCGGATCCGGCTGGCCGGCGACGTGCCCTCCCCGATCAACCCGCCCTCCGGCTGCCGGTTCCGCACCCGCTGCTGGAAGGCGCAGGACAAGTGCGCGACCGAGGAGCCGCCGCTGGTCCAGCTCGGCGGGAGCGCGGCGGGCCATCTGACGGCCTGCCACTTCCCGGAGGAACCGACGATCACGGCGCGGGAGGAGGACATCGTCCTCGACCCCGCTCTGGCCGCGATCGAGGAGGCGGCTGACCAGACCCCTTGACCCGGGCTCGGACCGCTTCCGCTCGGCGCCAGGCCGCATCCCGGACACCCCTTTTCCCGGGATGCGGCCATCGGCGTGTCCGGGGCCGGGTCCGTCCGCGCCCGGGGCCGCCGCTCGTCCGTACCCGGGGCCGCCGAGCCCCTCCGTTCCCGGACCCGCCCGCCCGCGCCGCGCTCACTCCCCCGGGGGTACGACCCGCTTCTCCTCCGCGAAGTGGCACGCCGACTCGTGGGCGGCCGGGGTGCCGCTGCCCGCGTAGACGGAGGGGACGGCCAGCAGCGGCTCCTCCAGGGCGCACCGCTCCCGCGCCTTCCAGCAGCGGGTGCGGAACCGGCAGCCGGACGGCGGATCGGCCGGCGAGGGCACGTCGCCGCTGAGGATGACGCGTTCGCGGTACTCGCGGGCCTCGGGGTCCGGCACCGGGACCGCCGACAGCAGCGCCTGGGTGTACGGGTGGGTGGGGTGCTCGTAGATCGCCTCGTCCGGGCCGATCTCCACGATCTTGCCGAGGTACATCACCCCGACCCGGTCGGAGATGTGCCGCACGATCGACAGGTCGTGCGCGATGAACATGTACGACAGGCCGAACTCGTCCTGCAGCTTCTCCATCAGATTGACCACCTGCGCCTGCACCGACACGTCCAGCGCCGAGACCGGCTCGTCGGCGACGATCACCTCCGGCCGCAGCGCCAGCCCGCGGGCGATGCCGATGCGCTGGCGCTGGCCGCCGGAGAACTGGTGCGGATAGCGGTTGATGTACTCGGGGTTGAGCCCGACGACGTCGAGCAGTTCCTGCACCCTCCTGCGGCGGTCGCCCTTGGGCGCCACCTCGGGGTGGATCTCGTACGGTTCACCGATGATGTCGCCGACCGTCATCCGCGGGTTGAGCGAGGTGTACGGGTCCTGGAAGACCATCTGGATGTTCCGGCGGACGGCCTTGAGGGCCTTGCCTGACAGCCGGGTGATGTCCTCGCCCTTGTACAGGATGCCGCCCGCCGTGGGCGCTTCGAGGTGGGCGATCAGCTTGGCCAGCGTGGACTTGCCGCAGCCGGACTCGCCGACGATGCCCAGCGTCTCGCCCGCGAGCAGGTCGAAGGAGACGCCGTCCACGGCCTTGACCGCGCCGACCTGCTTCTTGAAGACGATGCCGCGGGTCAGCGGGAAGTGCTTGACCAGGCCCTGCACCCGCAGGATCGGCTCGCCGCCGGAGCCGGCCGCGCCGCCCTCAGGTGGCGGTGTCGTGGGCCGCGGCGCTGTCGTCACCGAGGGTCTCCTTCCAGAAGTGGCAGGCGCTGGCCCGGCCGGCGGACACGCGGTACAGCGGCGGCAGGTCGGTGCGGCACACCTCGCGCCCGCGCATCTGCGGGCAGCGGGGGTGGAAGGGGCACCCGGGCGGGATGTGCAGCAGGCTCGGTGGCAGGCCCTTGATCGCGTACAGCTCGCGGCCCTTGCGGTCCAGCCGCGGGATCGAGTCCAGCAGGCCCCTGGTGTACGGGTGGGCGGGCGCCCGGTAGATGTCGTGGACCGGCGAGGTCTCCACGATCCGGCCCGCGTACATCACCGCGATCCTGTCGGCGACGTCCGCGACCACGCCGAGGTCGTGGGTGATGAGGATCAGGCCCATGTGGTACTCGCGCTGCAACTCCGCCAGCAGCTCCATCACCTGGGCCTGCACGGTCACGTCCAGCGCGGTGGTCGGCTCGTCCGCGATGATCAGGTCCGGCTCCAGCGCGAGCGCCATCGCGATCATGACGCGCTGGCGCATGCCGCCGGAGAACTGGTGCGGGTAGCTGCGCACCCGCTCGCGGGCCGCGGGGATGCGGACGCGTTCCATCAGCTCGACGGCCTTCTCGCGGGCCTGTTTGCGGGACGCCCCGCGGTGCACCCGGAACATCTCGCCGAGCTGTTCGCCGACGGTGAGGACCGGGTTGAGCGCGGACAGCGCGTCCTGGAAGATCATCGCCATCCTGGCGCCGCGCACCTTGCGCCGCTCCTCGGCGGACATCTTCAGCAGGTCCTGGCCGCGGAAGAGCACCTCGCCGCGGGTGACGAAGCCGGGCGGGCTGTCCAGGATGCCCATCACGGCCTGCGCGGTGACCGACTTGCCCGAGCCCGACTCGCCGAGCACCGCCAGCGTCTCGCCCGCGCCGACGGCGTAGTCGACGCCGTTGACGGCCTTGGCGACGCCGTCGCGGGTGCGGAACTCCACGTGCAGGTCGCGCACTTCCAGCAGCGGCCCCTCCCCCGCCCCCTCGGACGCGGGTTCCCTCTCCAGGCTCGTGCCCATCGGTCCGGTCTCCTCAGCGCAGCTTGGGGTCGAGGGCGTCGCGCACGGCGTCGCCGAGCATGATGAACGCCAGTACGGTCAGGCTGAGCGCGCCGGCCGGCCACAGCAGCATGTGCGGCGCGTCGCGGATCGAGGTGGAGGCGTCGGAGATGTCGATGCCCCAGGAGACGGTCGGCGGCCGCAGCCCCACCCCCAGGTAGGACAAGGTGGCCTCCAGCGCGATGTACGTGCCCAGGGCGATGGTGCCGACGACGATGACGGGCGCGACCGCGTTGGGCGCGATGTGCCGCACCAGCATGCGGGTGTTGCCGGCGCCCAGGGCGCGCGCGGCCTGCACGTAGTCGTTCTGCCGGGCCGTGATCACCGAGCCGCGGGCGATACGGGCGACCTGCGGCCAGCCCAGCAGCACCATGAAGCCGACCACCGGCCAGATGGTGCTGTTGGTGATCACCGACAGGAACACCAGGCCGCCGAGGATCACCGGGATGCCGAAGAACACGTCGCTGATCCGGGACAGGACCGCGTCCCACCAGCCGGCGAAGAAGCCGGCGAGCGCGCCCAGCAGGCTGCCGACGAGGACCACGCCCACGGTGGCGGCCACGCCGACGCTGACCGAGGCCCGGGCCCCGTACACCACCCGCGTGTAGACGTCACGGCCCTGGTTGTCGAAGCCGAAGGGGTGCCCGGAGGACGGGCCGGCCTGGGACTTGGCGAGGTTGGCCCTGAGCGGGTCCTGGGTGGTGATCGCCTGCGGCCAGATGACGATGAACAGCAGGAACAGGATGATCAGCGCGGAGACGATGAAGACCGGGTTGCGCCGCAGGTCGTGCCAGGCGTCCGACCACAGGCTGCGCGGCTTGGCCAGCGGGCCGCCGGGCTCCTGCTCGTGACCCGGCTCGCGTTCCAGGGTCTGCGCGTCGGCGGCGGCCAGGTCGAAGCCGCCGCCGTAGCCGCCGGCCGGCGCCACCGCCTGTTTGGGGTCGAGCGGCTCAAGGGGGTCTTTCCCGTCAGGCATAACGGATCCTCGGGTCCAGGACCGCGTAGAGCAGGTCGACGAGCAGGTTCGCGATCAGGAAGACCAGCACCAGGATGGTCACGAAGCCGACCACGGTCGGCGCGTTGTTGCGCAGGATTCCCTGGTAGAGCTGGTAGCCGACGCCGTGGATGTTGAAGATCCGCTCGGTGACGATGGCGCCTCCCATCAGGGCGCCGATATCGGTGCCGATGAAGGTCACCACGGGGATCAGCGAGTTGCGCAGCAGGTGCCGGGTGATCACCCGGTGCCGGGGCAGGCCCTTGGCGACGGCGGTGCGCACGTAGTCGGCCCGGGTGTTCTCGGCGATCGAGGTACGGGTCAGCCGGGTGACGTAGGCCAGCGACACCAGGGCCAGCACCAGGCCGGGCAGGATCAGCTCGTTGAGGGGTGCGCTCGGCGACACCGAGGGGCTGGTCAGCTTCCACTGCACGCCGAACAGGTACTGCAGCACGTAGCCGGTGACGAACGTCGGCACCGAGATCACGATGAGGCTCAGCAGCAGCACCCCGGTGTCCACCGGCCGGCCGCGCCGCATCCCGGTGAGAACCCCCAGCGTGATGCCGATGATGATCTCGAAGACGATCGCCACGATCGTCAGCCTGATGGTCACCGGGAAGGCGCTCGCCATCAGGCTGGTGACGGACTGCCCGTTGAAGGCCGTGCCGAAGTCGCCGGTGAAGATGTTGCGCATGTAGATGAGGTACTGCTCGCCCAGCGAGTCGTTGAGGTGCAGGTCGGCCCGGATCCGCGCGGCCGTGGCCGGGTCGGGCGCGCGGTCGCCGAAGAGGGCGGCGACGGGATCGCCGAGGGCGTAGACCATGAAGAAGATCAGGAAGGTGCTGCCGATGAACACCGGGATCATCTGGAGCAGCCGCCGGATCACGTAGCGTCCCATCAGGGGGCCCTCCGGCGGGTGTCAGCCGACCTTGATCTCGTTGTAGACCGGGACGCTGAAGGGGTTCAGCGTCACGTTGCTGATGTTCGAGGAGTAGCCGGCGCTGCCGTTCTGGTACCACAGCGGGATCGCCGGCATGTCCTTGACCAGCTCCATCTCGGCCTGCTGGAACTTCGCGACGGCCGCTGAGGTGGAGCTCTCGGCATTGGCCTCGTTGACCAGCTTGTCGAAGGCGGGGCTGTTGTAGTGCGAGTCGTTGGAGGAGGCGTTCGTGTAGTACTGCGGCTCCAGGAAGTCCTGGATCAGCGGGTAGTCCATCTGCCAGCCGGCCCGGAACGGGCTGTTGAGCTGCTTGTTGGTGATCTTGTTGCGGAAGTCGGCGAAGGTGCCGACCGGGGCGCCGACGCAGGCGCGGTTGTTGCCCAGGGCGTTGTTGATGCTGTTGCAGACCGCGTCGATCCATTCCTTGTGCGAGCCGGTGTCGGCGTTGTACGAGAGGGTGATCGAGCCGCCGGGGAGGCCGCCGGCCTGCTGGATCATCGCCTTGGCCTTGGCCGGGTCGTAGGTGCACTCGGTCCCGCACAGGCCCTTCTTGAAGCCGCCCGCGTCGCCCAGCACGGGCGAGGTCCAGTCGCTGGCCGGGGTGCGGGTGTCCTGGAAGATCTGCTTGGTGATCTGGTCCCGGTTGATCGCCATCGACAGGCCCTGCCGGACCTTCGCGGAGTTCGCCGACGACCAGCGCGGGCTGTACAGCGGGAAGGCGATGGTCTGGATGATGCCGGCCGGCTCGTTGATGTACCGGCTGCCGAGGTCGGCCTTGACGTTCCTGAGCTGGTTGGCCGGGATGTCGTCGACCAGGTCGAGGTTGCCCGCCTGCAGGTCGGTGTACGCGGTGTTGCTGTCGGTGTAGACCCGCAGGTCGACGCCCTTGTTGACGGCGGCGTCCGGCCCCTTGTAGCCGTTCCACTTCACCAGGTTCATCCCGGTGCCCTTGGTGTACGAGGAGATCAGGTACGGGCCGTTGCCGACCGGCTTGGCCAGCCAGGCGGCGTGGTCGGTGAAGAACGACTTGGGCAGCGGGTAGTACGCGTTGTACCCGAGGGTGTCGGGGAACAGCGAGAACTTCTGGTTGAGCCGGACCAGGAACTCCAGGTCGTTCACCTTGGTCAGGCCGGACAGCGTCTGGGCGGTGGGCTGGGCGCCGGGGGTGTCCGGGTGGACCTTGTCGTACCCGGCGATGAAGCTGAAGAAGCTGGCGTCGAGCTGGGCGTTCTTCAGCGCGGCGCCGTAGTTCCAGGCGTTGATGAAGGAGTCGGCGTTGACCGGCTCGCCGTTGGAGAAGGTCCAGCCCGGCTTCAGCTTGATGTCGAAGTTCTGCGAGTCGGTGGTGGTGATCGACTGGGCGATCATGTTCTCGGCGGCGGCGGTCTTGGGGTTGTACTTCTTCAGGCCGCGGAAGATCATGTCGAGCACCTTGCCGCCCTGCACCTCGTTGGTGTCGGCCGGCTCCAGCGGGTTCTGCGGGTCGCCCCAGGAGGCCCTGACCACCCCGTCGCTGCCGCCGCCGCTGCTGCCGCCGCCGCAGCCCACCGCGGCCAGCGCGATCGCCGCGGCGGCGACGGCCCACTTCAAGCGCATGGCTGCGCGCATCGGGTGCCTCCTCGTTCCGTTCAGGGAGCAGCACGAACGTAAACCACATAACCCGTCAAATACGGCAAGCGGTCATTTACCGGTCACCGTGTCGCCCCTCGCGCGGCCCGGCGCCACCGCGCCACCGCGCCACCGCGCCACCGCGCCGCCACGTCGCCACGTCGCCACGTCGCCACGTCGCTGCGCCGCCTCCGCCGGAAGTTCATCTACGCGCGATGCATGAACTGACCGGACCGCGTCAAGAATGGGGACGGCCGCGCCGCGGCCGGAGAGCAGCCCGCCCGCGAACCCTTCGAGGAACCCTCATGAGTGACGTGAGCGACACCCCTTCGCCCCTGACGCCCCTGACGCCCGTGCCGGCCCGCCTGGACCGCCGCTCCCTGCTGCGCTACGGCGCCGGCGCGCTGACCGGCGCCGGGCTGGCCGCCGTCTCCGGCCTCGCGCTGGCCGGGCCGGCCGCCGCGTACGGCTGGGGCGGCACCCTGCAGCAGGGGTCGAGCGGGGCGGCGGTGACGGAACTGCAGATACGGGTGGCCGGCTGGGCCGCCGACTCCGCCTCGCACTCCTACGTCGCCGTCGACGGCGACTTCGGGCCCGGTACGGCCGCCGCCGTCAAGCGCTTCCAGGCCGCGTACGGACTGAGCGCGGACGGCGTCGTCGGCCCGCAGACCCAGTCGGTGCTCAACTCCCTGGAGAAGAGCGACGGTTCGACCGCGCACTTCGACTGGTCGGAGTTCTGGAGCCACGACGGCTCGGGCTTCTCCGGCGGGAAGGTCGGCTCGGCCACCGTCAAGGCGAACGTCCGCCGCCTGATGTACAAGCTGGAGGCGGTCCGCAAGAAGGCCGGCGGCAAGCCGGTGACCGTCAACTCCGGCTTCCGCAGCGTCGCCTACAACACGAGCATCTACGGCTACGCGACCAACTCCCAGCACCAGTACGGCATCGCCGCCGACATCGTGGTGTCCGGGGTCGCCACCAAGACCCTCTACGAGATCGGCGAGCGCAGCGGCTTCTCCGGCCTGGAGTCGTACTCCCACTCCTGGCAGCACATGGACAGCCGGGTCGAGTACGCGTACGGCGCCCAGTCCTGGTGGTGGGAGGACGGCACCGTCTGAGCCCGCGCCCTCACCCGCCGGTGCGCCGGCGCAGCGGCGGCGTGCGCGGGCACCACCCGCGGAGCCTGCCGACCGTGCTCCAGGGGGTCGCCGGTCTCCGGCCGGCGCACCTGGCGCAGGCCGATCCGGTCCGCGCCCGACCGCCGCAGCGCCTCATCGGTCCCCCTTCGCGCACCGGGTACGGAAAGCCGGGCCGGGGACGTCCCCGTCCCCCGTCGAGGACGTCCCGGCGCACCAACCATGCTCCGCGCCGCCGTGCTCAGCCAGAGGCGGCCCGTGCCTGGGCACGGCATGACCAGGCTGGGCATGGCAGGGTGCGCCCGGCGCCCGGAATACTGGCGGCATGACACTGGACCGACGCGCCGAACTGGGGGAGTTCCTGCGATCGCGCCGGGCACGCCTGCGACCGGAGGAACTGGGGCTGCGCGACTGCGGGGGGCGCCGCCGTGTGCCGGGGCTGCGCCGCGAGGAGCTGGCCCGGCTGGCCGGGGTGAGCGTCGACCACTACGTGCGCCTGGAGCAGGGCCGTACGCTGCACTTCTCCGAGGAGGTGCTGGACGCGGTCGCCCGCGCCCTGCGGCTGGACCCGGTGGAGCGCTCGCACCTGTACCGGCTGGCCCGGCCCTGGCCGGAGACCGCGGAGGGCGGGAAGCCGACGCCCTGCACAGTGCGTCCGGGGCTGCGGCGGCTGCTGGAGCAGTCCGAGGTTCCGTCGTTCGTGCTCGGCCGCAACACCGACGTGGTCGCCTGGAACCCGCTCGCGGCGGCCCTGATAACCGACTTCGGGGCGCTGCCGCCGCGCGAGCGCAACATGGCCCGGCTGGTGTTCCTCGACGAGGGGATGCGCGGCCTGTACGCCGACTGGCCGGGAAAGGCCGCCGCCGTGGCCGCCTACCTGCGGCTCGACGCGGCCCGCCATCCGGACGACCCGCGGACCGTCGAGCTGATCGCCGAGCTCCAGGCCGCCAGCCCGCAGTTCCGCACCCTGTGGGCGCAGCACCGGCTCAAGGACAAGACCCACGGCCGGTACGTCTACCGCCACCCGGTCGTCGGCGAGCTGGAACTCGCCTTCGAGACGCTGCGGCTGGCCGACGACCCGGACCAGGCGCTGGTGGCGCACACCGTCGAGAAGGGCTCGCCGTCGGAGACCGCGCTGCGCCTGCTGGCCTCCTGGGCGAGGCCGCGGAGCACGGCCCGGCACGACGCCGGTCCGTGCTCGTGATCACACCTTCTTGACCTCAGGGTCAAATACTCGTACGGTACGTACATGGGCAGGCCGAGGAACTTCGAAGCGGACACGGTGGTCGCGCGGGCGATGGAGGCGTTCTGGACGAACGGCTACGCCGGCACATCCCCCGCCGACCTCGCGGAGGCCACCGGCGTGGCCAAGGGCAGCCTCTACAACGCCTTCGGCTCCAAGCGCGAACTGTTCGGCAAGGCACTGGACCACTACAGCCGCGCCGGCGCCGAGCTGACCGAGGAGTGCCTCGACCGGCCCGGCACGGCCAGGGAGCGCATCCGCGCCTACCTCGTCCTGCTCGTGGACGCGGACCTGGACGGGCCGGTCAGGCGCGGCTGCCTCGCCGTCAACACGGCGCTGGAGCTCGGCGGGCAGGACGAGGAGGCCACCCGAGCGGTCCGCCGCATGGAGGAGCGCACCATCGAGCTGCTGACGGCCCGCATCGAGCGGGGCCGGCGGGACGGCGACGTCGCTCCCGGCGTCGACGCCAAGGCGCAGGCGCGCTTCTTGATGAACACCATCGCGGGCCTGCGCGTCATGACCAAGACCCTCGACCGGGCGGACCTCTACGGGATCATCGACACCGCACTGGCCTGCCTGTGACGTAACCGGGCCCCGACCGGGGCCTTTTTCGTACCCAAGTTTTTGACCTAGAGTTCAAGAAAGGGTCGTCATGGACCTCGCACTCAATGGAAAGACCGCCCTCGTCACCGGCGCGAGCCGCGGCATCGGACTCGCCGTCGCACGGACCCTGGCCGCGGAGGGCGTCAGGGTGGTGGGCGCCGCCCGTACCGTCACCCCCGAACTGGAGAAGGCCGCGGCCGCGACCGTGGCGGTCGACCTCAGCACCCGCGAGGGCGCGACGCAGGTCGTCGAGCGGGCCGTCGAGGCGGTCGGCGGGATCGACTTCCTCGTCAACAACGTGGGCGCGGGCGACCCGGACCGGCTGTCCCTGGGCGGCTTCCTGGGCACCTCCGACGAGCAGTGGCAGGCGGTCTTCGACCTCAACCTGTTCAGCGCGGTATGGACGACGAAGGCGGCGCTGCCCAGCCTGCTGGAACGCAAGGGCGCGATCGTCAACATCTCGTCCATCAACGCCCGCGTGTCCACGGGTTCGCCGGTCGGCTACGCCGAGGCCAAGGCGGCGCTGACCATGTTCGGCAAGCGGCTGAGCGAGGAACTGGCGCCGCGCGGGGTGCGCGTCAACACCGTCTCGCCGGGCGTGGTCGCGAGCCCGCTGTGGACCGACCCGAACGGTTTCGGCGGCAGGGTCGCCGAGGCCTTCGGCGTCCCCCACGCCGACCTCCTCACGGGCATCCCGGCACAGTTCGGCATCGCCTCGGGCCGTGTCTCCGAACCCGAGGAGGTCGCCGACCTGGTCGCCTTCCTGCTCTCGGAGCGGGCCGCCAACATCCATGGCGCCGACCACGTCATCGACGGCGGCACCTTGAAGGCGGCGTAAGCGGCCCGAACCGCGTGGCCGGCGTTGGCGGCGGCGGCTCGAAGGGGGCGCGCGCCGCTACGCCGACGCGCGGTCCGCCAGGATCTGCCCCATCCGGGCCAGCGAGGCGCGGAAGAGGCCCGGCAGATCCCGCTCGCCACCGCTTGGCGCACCATCCGTTCCGCCCGCGCCGCCCGCGCCGTCCCGGCTCTCCGCCTCCCCCGCCGCGCCCGAGTCGCCGGACGCGGCGGCGGGCGCGGCACCGGGCGCGGCAGCCACCCAGCGGGCGTAGGCGACCTTGAAAGCCGCCATGCCCGCCTCCGCGGCCAGGACGGCGGTCGGCTCGGGGGTGCCGCGCTCCCGCAGCGCCCCGGCCATCGCCGAGGCGAAGGCGTCCAGCTTGACCAGCTCGCGTTCGCGCATCTCCGTGCTGGTGGAGACGACGGCCTCCCGGCGCCGGACGCGCTCCGGGTCCTCCTCGAAGAAGGCGCCGAACGACTCCAGCGCGGCACCCACCGCGTCCATCGGGGACGCCGAGGCCGGGGCCTGCCTGATGGCGCGGGTGAGCATGTCCAGCGCCATCTCCGTTCCGTAGAACAGGACTTCGCGCTTGTCGGCGAAGTGACGGAAGAAGGTCCGCTCGGTCAGCCCCGCCGCCTCGGCGATCTCGGCGACCGTGGTCCGCTCGAATCCCTGCTCGGCGTACAGCCTCATGGCCGCCTCCGCCAGGCGTCCTCGCGCGTTCGGCTCCCATCTCCCCATGGGCCGATCATACGTGATGACAGTCCCTGGCATCACTCGTGCTACTCTGATGACAGTTACTGACATCAGGGAGGTTCCCATGCGGATATTCGTCACAGGCGCGTCCGGCTGGGTCGGATCGGCCGTCGTGCCCGAGCTCATCGGCGCCGGCCACCAGGTTCTCGCGCTGGCCAGGTCCGACTCCTCGGCCGAGGTCGCCGCCGCCAGGGGCGCGCGGGTGCTGCGCGGCGGCCTCGACGACATGGACACCCTGCGGACCGGCGCGACCGAGTGCGACGCGGTCGTCCACCTCGCCTTCGTCCACGACTTCTCCCGGTTCGAGGCCTCGGTGCAGACCGACGCCCGCGCGATCGCGGCCTTCGGCGCCGCGCTGGAGGGCACGGGGAAGCCGCTGGTCATCGCCTCCGGTACGCCCGCGGTCCCGGGCGAGGTGGCGACCGAGCGGGACCGGCCGCGGTACCCGGCCGGCTCCCCCATCGCGGGCCGGGCCGCGAACGCCGCGGCGGTGCTGGACATGGCCGCGCGCGGCGTCCGCTCGTCCGTCGTGGGCCTGCCCAGGACCGTGCACGGCGAAGGGGACAAGGGCTTCGTGTCCTGGCTCGTCGCCGACGCCCGGGACAAGGGGTCGGCCGGTTACGTGGGCGACGGCTCCAACCGCTGGCCCGCGGTCCACGTGTCCGACGCCGGGCGGCTGTTCCGCCTCGCCGTCGAGCGGGCCCCGGCGGGAACGATGCTGCACGCGGTCGGCGACGAGGGTGTGGCGATCCGCGACATGGCCGAGGTGATCGGCCGGCACCTCGGCGTGCCGGCGGTCTACCGCCCGGCGGAGGACTTCGGCTTCCTCGGTACGGTCCTGTCCGTCGACCAGCCGGCCTCGGCCGCGCTGACCCGCGAGCTCCTGGACTGGCGGCCGACCGGCCCGGGCCTGCTGGAGGACCTGGACAAGGGGCACTACTTCGCGGTCTGACCGGCCGGGACGCCGGACAGGCCGGACGCCGAGACGCCGAGACACCGACAGGCCGAGACGCCGAGACACCGACAGAAAAGCCGTAAGGGGCGCCCTCCATGGAGAGCGCCCCTTACGGCATACGCCATACGGCGACGGGCGGTCAGGCCGCGCCCACCACGTCCCGCTCGGCCGCGAAGTGGCACGCCGACTCGTGGGCGGCCGGGGTGCCGCTGCCCGCGTAGACGGAGGGGACGGCCAGCAGCGGCGTCTCCTCGGCGCACCGCGCCTGCGCCTTCCAGCAGCGCGTACGGAACCGGCAGCCGGAGGGCGGGTTGGCCGGGGACGGCACGTCACCGCTGAGGATGATGTGCTCCCTCGCCTCACGCGCCTCGGGGTCCGGCACCGGCACCGCCGACAGCAGCGCCTGGGTGTACGGGTGGGTCGGGTGCTCGTAGATCTCGGTGTCGGTGCCGATCTCCGCGATCCGGCCCAGGTACATCACGCCCACCCGGTCGGAGATGTGCCGCACGATCGACAGGTCGTGCGCGATGAAGACGTACGACAGCCCGAACTCGTCCTGCAGCTTCTCCATCAGGTTGACCACCTGCGCCTGCACCGAGACGTCCAGCGCGGACACCGGCTCGTCGCAGATGATGATCTCCGGGTTGAGCGCGAGGCCGCGGGCGATGCCGATGCGCTGGCGCTGGCCGCCGGAGAACTGGTGCGGATAGCGGTTGATGTACTCGGGGTTGAGGCCGACGACATCGAGCAGCTCCTGCACGCGGGCCCGCCGCGAGCCCTTGGGCGCCGCCTCGGGGTGGATGTCGAAGGGCTCCCCGATGATGTCGCCGACCGTCATCCTCGGGTTGAGCGAGGTGTACGGGTCCTGGAAGACCATCTGGATGTTCCGGCGGACGGCCTTGAGGGCCTTGCCGGACAGCCGGGTGATGTCCTGGCCCTTGTAGAACACCTCGCCGGAGGTGGCCTGCTCCAGGTTCATCAGCAACTTGGCGACGGTGGACTTGCCGCAGCCGGACTCGCCGACGATGCCCAGCGTCTCGCCCCGGTGGAGGTCGAAGGAGACGCCGTCCACGGCCTTGACCGCGCCGACGTGCTTCTTGAAGACGATGCCGCGGGTCAGCGGGAAGTGCTTGACCAGGTTGCGCACCTGGAGGATCGGTTCGCCGTCCCGCACGGCGCCGGCGTCACTCTGCGAGGTCACCGAGAGTCTCCTTCCAGTAGTGGCAGGCGCTGCCGCGCCCGGCGCCGACCTGGTGCAGCACGGGCACCTCGGTACGGCACAGGTCCGTGGCCATCGGGCAGCGCGGGTTGAAGGCGCAGCCGGACGGGATACGGGTCAGGTTGGGCGGCAGGCCCTTGATCGCGTAGAGCTCCTTGCCCTTGCGGTCCAGCCGCGGGATCGACTGGAGCAGACCCTTGGTGTACGGGTGGGCGGGCGCCCGGTAGATGTCGTGGACGGGGGCGCTCTCCACGATCCGGCCCGCGTACATCACCGCGATCTTGTCGGCGACGTCGGCGACCACGCCGAGGTCGTGGGTGATGAGGATCAGGCCCATGTGGTACTCGCGCTGCAGCTCCGCGAGCAGGTCCATCACCTGGGCCTGCACGGTCACGTCCAGCGCGGTGGTCGGCTCGTCCGCGATGATCAGGTCCGGCTCCAGCGCGAGCGCCATCGCGATCATGATGCGCTGGCGCATGCCGCCGGAGAACTGGTGCGGGTAGTCCCCCACCCGCTCCTTCGCGGCGGGGATGCGCACCCTGTCCATCAGCTCGATCGACTTGCGCCTGGCGTCCTTGCGGGACATCCCCTGGTGCACCCGGAACATCTCGCCGAGCTGGTAGCCCACCGTGAGGACCGGGTTGAGCGCGGACAGCGCGTCCTGGAAGATCATGGCGATCTTCGAGCCGCGGATCTTCCGCCGCTCCTCGGCGGACATCTTCAGCATGTCCTTGCCGTGGAAGAGGATCTCGCCGCGGGGGATGCGGCCGGGCGGCATGTCGAGGATGCCCATGACGGCCTGCGCGGTGACCGACTTGCCGGAGCCGGACTCGCCGAGCACGGCCAGCGTCTCGCCGGCGTTCACCGAGTAGTTCACGCCGTTGACGGCCTTGGCCACGCCGTCGCGGGTGCGGAACTCCACGTGCAGGTCCCGCACGTCCAGCAGCGGGGCCACCGGTGCGACGGGCGCGGCGGCACTGGTCTCGTCGATGACAGTCACGTACGCCCTCCTAGCGCAGCTTCGGGTCGAGGGCGTCGCGGACCGCGTCGCCGAGCAGGATGAACGCCAGTACGGTGACGCTCAGCGCGCCGGCCGGCCACAGCAGCATGTGCGGGGCGTTGTTGATCTGGTTGGACGCCGCGGAGATGTCGATGCCCCACGAGACGGCCGGCGGCTTGAGGCCGACGCCGAGGTAGGACAGCGTCGCCTCCAGCGAGATGTACGTGCCCAGGGCGATGGTGGCGACCACGATCACCGGCGCGAGCGCGTTGGGCGCGATGTGCCGCAGCAGCAGCCGGGTGTGGCCGGCGCCCAGGGCGCGGGCGGCCTGCACGTAGTCCTGCTGCTTGGCGGTGATCACCGCGCCGCGGGCGATGCGCGCGATCTGCGGCCAGCCCAGCAGGATCATGAACAGCGACACGGTGGTGACGCTGCCGCCCTTGACCACGGACAGGAAGACGACGCCGCCGAGCAGGATCGGGATGCCGAAGAAGATGTCGCTGACCCGGGACAGGATGGCGTCCAGCCAGCCGCCGAAGTAGCCGGCCAGGCCGCCGAGCAGCGAGCCGAGCACGGTGACGCCGACGGTGGAGAAGATGCCGACCGACACCGAGGCGCGGGCCCCGTACACGGTCCTGGTGAACACGTCGCAGCCCTGCTGGTCGAAGCCGAAGGGGTGGCCGCCGGTCGGTCCCAGCTGGGACTTGGACAGGTCGCAGGCCAGCGGGTCCCCGCTCGCGACCAGCTTGGGCCAGATCGCGATGAGCACCAGGAAGACGATCAGCGCGCCGGAGATGTAGAACATCGGCTTGCGGCTGAGGTCGTGCCAGGCGTCGTTCCACAGGCTGCGCGGCCTGTCGCGGGACACGGCGGGGTCGACGGGGCCGGCCGCGGTGGTCGGCACGGCGTCCACCAGGCTCTGGGAGTCGGTCATGTCAGGCATACCGGATCCTCGGGTCCAGGACCGCGTAGAGCAGGTCGACGAGCAGGTTCGCGGCCAGGAAGATCAGCACCAGGATGGTGACGAAGCCGACCACGGTCGGCGGGTTCTGCCGCAGGATGCCCTGGTAGAGCTGGTAGCCGACGCCGTGGATGTTGAAGATCCGCTCGGTGACGACCGCGCCGGCCATGAGGCCGCCGATGTCGGTGCCGAGGAAGGTGACCACGGGTATCAGCGAGTTGCGCAGCAGGTGCACGGTGACCACCCGGCGCCGGGGCAGGCCCTTGGCGACGGCCGTGCGCAGGTAGTCCGCGCGGGAGTTCTCGGCGACGGCGGTGCGCGTGAGCCGGGCCACGTACGCCAGCGAGACGCCGGCCAGCACCACGCCGGGCAGGATCAGGTCGCCGAAGGGGGCGCCGTCGGCGACCGCCGGGTTGGCCAGGTGCCACTTGACGCCGGCGAAGTACTGCAGCAGGTAGCCGGTGACGAACGTCGGGACGGCCACCACCAGCAGCGTGAACGCCAGTACGGCGGAGTCGGCGAACCGGCCGCGGCGCATGCCGGCCAGCAGGCCGAGACCTATGCCGGCCACGGCCTCGATGGCGAACGCGACGAGGGTCAGCCGCAGGGTCACCGGGAACGCGGTACCCATGAGCTGGGTGACCGGCTGCCCGGTGGCCGACGTACCGAAGTCGCCGGTGAAGATCTGCCCCATGTAGTGCAGGTACTGCAGCGGCAGCGGGTGGTCGAGATACAGGGCGTGCCTGATCTGCGCCGCCGTGGCGGGGTCCGGCGCGCGGTCGCCGAACATGGCGGCCACCGGGTCGCCGAGCGCGTAGACCATTACGAAGATCAAAAAGGTGGTGCCGATGAAGACCGGAACCATCTGGAGCAGTCGCCTGATGACGTAGCGCCCCATCTGCCCTCCAGGGTCGAAGATCAGGCGGAAAACCGGCCGGGGGGTTGCCCCCCGGCCGGCGTCCGCGGCATCAGGTCAGCCGTTGGTGACCGTGATGTCGGTGAAGACGGGGTAGCTGAAGGCGTTCTCCGTCACGTTGGACACCCGGGAGGACCAGGCGGCGCCGCCGTTCTGGTACCACAGCGGGATGACCGGCATGTCCTTGAACAGGAGCGACTCGGCCTGCTTGTACAGCGCGGTCGCCTTGGCGGTGTCCGGCTCCGCGTTCGCCTGGCTGATCAGCCGGTCGAACTGCGGGTTGCTGTAGTGCGAGTCGTTCGAGCTGCCGCCGGTGGCGTACAGCGGCGTCAGGAAGTCGTCGATCAGCGGGTAGTCCATCTGCCAGCCGGAACGGAACGGCTGGGTCATCTCACCCTTGGTGATCTGGTTGCGGAAGTCGGCGAAGGTGCCGGTGGGGGCGCCCACGCAGGCCTTGTTGTCGCCCAGCACGTTGTTGATGCTGTTGCAGACCGCGTCCACCCACTGCTTGTGGGAGCCGGAGTCGGCGTTGTAGCCGATGGTCATGTGGCCGCCGGGGATGCCGCCGCCCGCCTTGATGAGCTCCCTGGCCTTGGCCGGGTCGTACGCGACGGCCTGGCCGGCGATGCCCGGGTCGTAGCCGCCGGCCGCGCCCAGCACCGGCGAGGTGAGGTCGGCGGCCGGGGTGCGGGTGCCCTGGAAGATCTTCTGCGTGATGGTCTTGCGGTCGATCGCCATCGACAGGCCGAGGCGGACCTTCTCCATGCCCGGCGCGTTCCAGGACTTCTTGTTCAGCGGGAACGAGATGGTCTGGAGGATGCCGGCCGGCTGGTTGAGGTAGCGGCCGTTCATGTCCGCCTTGACGTGCGTCAGGTCCTCGGCCGGGATGTCGTCCAGGACGTCCAGGTTGCCCGCCTGCAGGTCGGCGTACGCGGTGGCGCTGTCGGTGTAGACCTTGAGCAGCACGCCCTTGTTCTTCGGCTTGCTCGCACCGGTGTAGTACGGGTTCGGGACCAGCTTCATGCTGCTGCCCTTGGTGTACGACACGATCTTGTACGGGCCGTCGCCGACCGGCTTGTCGAGGTAGCCGGCGTGGTCGGTGAAGAACGACTTCGGCACCGGCGCGAACGCCTTGTAGCCGAGCCGGTCCGGCCAGGTGGAGAACTTCTGCTTCAGCTTGACCGTGAAGGTGGTGTCGTCGACGACCTTCAGGCCGGACATCGTCTTGGCGGTCGGGGCGGCGCCCTCGGCCTCCGGGTGGACGGCGTCGTAGCCCTCGATGTCCGCGAAGAAGTACGAGTTCAGCTGCTTGTTGGTGACCAGGGCCCCGTAGTTCCAGGCGTCCACGAAGGAGGACGCGGTCACCGGGGTGCCGTCGGAGAACTTCAGGCCCGGCTTGAGCTTGATGGTGAAGTTCTGCTGGTCGGGAGTGGTGATGGACTGGGCGGCGGCCAGGTCGGCCTTGCCCGTCTTCGGGTCGTACTCCTTGAGGTCCATGAAGATCATGTCCAGGACCTTGCCGCCCTGCACCTCATTGGTGTTCGCCGGCTCCAGCGGGTTCTGGGGGTCGCCCCACCACGCCCGGACGACGCCGTCGTCCGATCCGCCCGCCTTGGTGTCCGAACCTCCGGCACCACAGGCCGTCGCCGCCAGGGCGACCACTGCCGCGCCTACGACCCACTTGGCGCTCTTGGCACCACGCATGGGTTTGCCTCCTCAGGAGTCACTTCGATATGTGTCTCGACGTGTGAGGGACCGGCTCGGCGGCGCTGACACCCCTGACAGCGGCCTGGCCGTCCCGTGCTCGTGAGTCGGCGCGATCGCCTGTGCGGCGGGCGTGACCCATTGACCCGAGCTCAACTCGTCCCACTATCGGGCACACCCGGAGGTGCCTTTGACCCCTTTGGTCTCGCTCCGGTTACGGCGACCCCGTCAAAGACGGTCCAAATCCGGACAATTTGGAACGTATACAGACCGGAAGCAAACGGACAGTGTGAGGTTTCTAACGCCGAAATGACGGAGTGGGTGTCCGTTATTCGGACAGAGTGCGGCCCGTCAGGGCCGCGAAACAGGAGCGCGGGGTCCCCCCAGGCATCAAGCTCTGGGGGACCCCGCGCCCCTGGGTCCTCCGGGCGAACCCCGCCCGGTCACCGCGCCCCGAAGGGGCGCTACGCGTGCTTGGCGCGCGCCGCGGCCCGGCCCCGCTCCTTCTGGTCCAGGACGACCTTGCGGATGCGCACGGTCTCCGGGGTGACCTCGATGCACTCGTCGTCCCGGCAGAACTCCAGCGACTGCTCCAGGGAGAGCTTGCGCGGCGGCACGATCGACTCGGTCACGTCCGCGGTCGAGGACCGCATGTTGGTGAGCTTCTTCTCCTTGGTGATGTTCACGTCCATGTCGTCGGAGCGCGAGTTCTCGCCGACGATCATGCCCTCGTAGACCTCGGTGCCCGGCTCCACGAACAGCACACCGCGCTCCTGGAGGTTGGTCATCGCGAACGCGGTCACGGCGCCGGACCGGTCGGCGACCAGGGAGCCGTTGTTGCGGGTGCGCAGCTCGCCGAACCACGGCTCGTGGCGCTCGAAGATCGAGTGGGCGATGCCGGTGCCGCGGGTCTGGGTGAGGAACTCCGTCCGGAATCCGATCAGGCCGCGCGACGGCACGATCCACTCCATCCGGATCCAGCCGGAGCCGTGGTTGGTCATGGTCTCCATGCGGCCCTTGCGGGCGGCCATGAGCTGGGTGAGCGCGCCCAGGTGCTCCTCGGGCGAGTCGATGGTCATCCGCTCGACCGGCTCGTGCACCTTGCCGTCGATCTCCTTGGTGACCACCTCGGGCTTGCCGACGGTCAGCTCGAAGCCCTCCCGGCGCATGGTCTCCACCAGGATGGCCAGCGCCAGCTCGCCGCGGCCCTGCACCTCCCAGGTGTCGGGGCGCTCGGTGGGCAGCACCCGCAGGGACACGTTGCCGACCAGTTCGCGGTCCAGGCGGTCCTTGACCAGGCGGGCGGTGACCTTGTGGCCCTTGCCGCCCTTGCCGACCAGCGGCGAGGTGTTCGTACCGATGGTCATCGAGATCGCGGGCTCGTCCACGGTGATCAGCGGCAGCGCGACCGGGTTCTCCGGGTCGGCCAGCGTCTCGCCGATCATGATGTCCGGGATGCCGGCCACCGCGCAGATGTCGCCGGGGCCGGCGGTCTCCGCGGCCTTCCGGGTCAGCGCCTCGGTCATCATCAGCTCGGTGATGCGGACGTTCTGGATCGTGCCGTCGCGCTTGATCCAGGCGACGGTCTGGCCCTTCTTCAGGTGCCCCTGCTCGACCCGCAGCAGCGCGATGCGGCCGAGGAAGTTGTCGGCGTCGAGGTTGGTGACGTGCGCCTGCAGCGGCGCGTCCTCCTCGTACGTGGGCGCGGGGACGTGGGCGAGCAGGGTGGAGAAGAACGGCTCCAGGCTGTCGGAGTCGGCCGGCACCGTGCCGTTGTCCGGCTTGGTGAGGCTGGCGACGCCGTCGCGGGCACAGGCGTAGACGATCGGGAACTCGATCTGGTCCTCGTCGGCGTCCAGGTCGAGGAACAGGTCGTACGTCTCGTTGACGACCTCGTCGATACGGGCGTCGGGCCGGTCGGTCTTGTTGATGCACAGGATCACCGGGAGCCGGGCGGCCAGCGCCTTGCGCAGCACGAAGCGGGTCTGCGGCAGCGGCCCCTCGGAGGCGTCGACCAGCAGGACCACCGCGTCCACCATGGACAGGCCGCGCTCGACCTCGCCGCCGAAGTCGGCGTGGCCGGGGGTGTCGATGATGTTGATGGTGACCGGGTCGCCGCCGTCCTTCGGGTGGTACTTGACCGCGGTGTTCTTGGCGAGAATGGTGATGCCCTTCTCGCGCTCCAGGTCGTTGGAGTCCATCACGCGGTCGTCCACGTGCTGGTGCGCGGCGAAGGCCCCGGCCTGCTTGAGCATGGCGTCGACCAGCGTGGTCTTCCCGTGGTCGACGTGGGCGACGATGGCGACGTTTCGAATGTCGTGGCGCGTGGACATGCTGCGGCGCTTCTCCCGGGGTTTCGTGGGTCGGCGTCGCGCCCCTCGTGAGCGCTCGCCCGCCGGGCAACCTCCCGCCACGGCCTTGCCCCCCATGGTACGGGGCGCGGCGCGGGGCCCGCTCTCGCACCGAACGAGGCGGTACGGGCGGCGCGCGGGCCACCGCGTAACCGACGATACGCACCGATGCACTCCGGGTGACGAACCGGAGGGGCGGTGAGCCGTACCGGTCCTTGGCTCACGCGGGGCAAGCAGGCGGCGGTCCTGCTCGCCTGTGCCTGGCCGGCGTTGACCCGCACCCCTTCCCCTGCTTCCTCCTCCCCCTACGTACCCTGCCTGTTCTGCGGAGAGCGATGAGGAAGGAAGCCGACCATGCTGACAATCCGTACCGCCCGGCCCGACGAGCTGCCCGCGCTGACGGCCTTCGCGGACGACGGTGAACGCAATGCCGCCACCGCCGCCTACCTGACGAGTCTGCTGGAGAGCGGGTGCACCCGGCCCGAGTGGTGTCTGGTGGCCGAGCACGACGGCAGGGTGGCGGGCAACGTGGTGCTGTGGACGATCCCCGGAAGAAACGTTCCGACGGACATCGTGCTGCTGGAACCGGGCGGCCCGGACACCGGCCGGGCGCTGTTGGCGTACGCCGCCCAGCAGGCCCGCGAACTCGGCGCGAAGGTCCAGGGACACGTGCTGGACACGCCGGCCCAGGCCCCCCAGTTCCAACGGGATCCGCGGCTGCGCGAGACGCTGCTCGCCGACGCCGGTTTCACCGTCGCCCGCGACGGCCGCCGATTCGCATGGACCGCGGGCGACCCGATGCCGGCCCAGGACGAGCGGCTGCACTGGCGCTCCCTGGCCGACCTGGGCGAGGAGCCGTTCGTGGAGCTGCTGGCCGACACGTTCACCGACACCGCGGATTCGATCTTCCAGGCCGAGATCGCCGAGCACGGCCTGCGCGGCGCTGCCGAACGCAACGTGGCCGACATGCTGGAGATGGACCACCGGCCCGGCTGGTTCGAGATCGGCTACGACCCGGCGGACACGCCCGTGGCGCTCAGCATGCCGGCGCGTACGGTCACCTCGGCGGTGATCGGCCTGGTCGCGGTCGCGAGGGCCGGCCGGGGCCGGGGCTACGCCACAGCCGTGGTCGCCCGGGGTACGCACGTGCTGGTCGAAGCGGGCTTCGGCGAGATCCGCGGGGACTGCGACGCGGGCAACATCGGCATGGCCAAGGCGTTCCAGCGCGCCGGCTACCGCAACTTCGCCAACCGGAAGATGTTCACCCGCCCGCTGTGAGGCCGTGCCCGGCGGGCTGGTACCCGTCACCGGAGTCCGGTGCGGGGCACAAGCCCGCCGGGGATCGACCTCGCCCGTCCAGGGCGATGTCGAGGGTGGCGTCGAGGGCTTCGGCGAGTGTGGCCAGGAGCGGAGGAGTGGGGACGATGCCCGAGCCCTCGATACGGGAGATTTGCGCCGCTTGGCGCGGCCCCGAGCTTCGCCGCCGCGCCTCCCCCGGAAATCACAGCCCCACTACGTTGCCGGGCTCGTCCAGCCACAGCTCCTGGCCCTCCGCGGTGACCCTCAGTCCGAAACGTTGCCGCTCGGGGCGTCCCTGGCCCTCGTACAGCTCGTGGACCCGTTCCGCCACCGACCACAGTCGCCGCGGGCCGGACTGGCGGACCGCGTGCCCCTCGGCATGCGCCCAGGAGCCCTCGGCTGTCCATAACCGAGCGCCGGTGAGATTCCCGTCCTCGTCCGTCTCGGAGGCGAGCACCAAGCCCGGCAGCGCGAGGGAGAGCAGAAAGAGGAACGCGTCCGTGCAGAACAGCGCCTCGGCAGCCAGGCTGGAGGTGCCCTCGACGGGGTCCCCGGGCTCGCCGGGGTAGCGGGCGGAACCAGTGTCGTCCTTGTTGGCCCGTACGCCCATGAAGTACGACGGCGTCGGCAGGAAGTGCCCGCGCGCTTCGCCGCCCGCGCTCAAAATGAGCCGCACCGTGCCCGAGCCGATGGGGCAGACGATGATCCCCCCTGGACGTACCTGCGCAATCCAGTCCCGGGGCACGGCGGGAAGGCCGCAGGTCGCGATGAGCCGGTCGTACGGTGCGCCGGCCGGATGCCCGGCCCTGCCGTCCCCGGTGACGACGGTGACCGGATACCCGGCGCCTCGCAGCCGTTCTGCGGCCAGCCGCGCCAACCGCGGATCCACCTCGACCGACGTCACGTTGCCGGCCCCGACGAACGCGGCGAGCAGCGCGGCGTTGTACCCCGTGCCGGTGGCGACCTCCAGCACGCGGTGCCCTTCTTGTACGTCCAGAGCGCCCAGCATGGCGGCCATCAGCCCGGGAGCCGTCGAAGACGATGTCGCGACCCCTTCCGTGAGCTGCGTGACGAGCACGTCATCGGCGTACACCAGCTCCAGCCACTCCGGGTCGGCGGCGGTGACGAGCCTGTCCGGCCCGGCCCACACCTCCGGCACGAAGACGTGCCGCGGCACCTCCTCGAACGGCTTTCGCCAAGCGGCCACGAGACTGCCCCGCTCCTCCAGCTCCGCCGCAAGCCGCTGGCGCAGTACCCGGGCCCGCTCCTCCACGGTCTCAGTCATGATGCTTCTCCCATGAGCAGTGCGGCGACGGCAGCGGCGATGGGCAGGTTCGTCCTCTGCTGTATCCACGACCATTCCCCGGAGGGGTTGCACTCGAAGAACACCCACTCACCCTCAGGCGTTACGGCGAAGTCGAAGGCACCGAAAGTCAACCCGAAGTGCCGCATCCAGCCCAGGACAGCTCGGCGCACCGGGTCCGGTACTGCGGCGACCTCGTATTCCAAGGCGTCGTAGTCGCTTCGCCAGTCGACCTTGGCTGCTTCCGAGCCGGCATGGATCTCGGCCGCGAACAACTTACGGCCGACGGCTGTCAGGCGTACCTCGTACGCCTTGGGTATCCATTCCTGGAACAGGTGAGCGGTCAGCCGCACCGAGTCGTCGTTTTCTTCCGGGTCGACCAGATGGGTGGGAACGCCGTTCCGGCGGCCGTCGCGCAGCCACCGTCAACCTCAGCGCTCGCGACTGCGGGGATTCGACTCAGGCTGCTTCCTGACGGTGGGCGGTGAAGGTGACACGGGTGTCGCCATCGTCCAAGGCAATGTTGAGGGTGGCGTCGAGGGCTTCGGCGAGTCTGGCCAGGAGCGGAAGGGTGGGGACGGTGTCCGAGCCCTCGATACGGGAGATTTTCGCTTGGGTGAGTCCGGCCCGCTCGGCGAGTTCGCCCTGGGTGAGGCCGAGTTCCGTGCGGCGGTCGTAGACGGCCTTGGCCAGGGCCATGGACATGCGAATCTCGCGGCGTGCCTCGGCGACCTCGGTGGGCTCGGTGAAACCCTCGGCGAGCTTGCGCTCACGCAATGTCCTGTACCGGCTGTGACTCATCGTTCGATCTCACCTTCCTGGACGCTGCGGACGAACTCATCGTGCGCCGGACCGTGCTCGGCCTCACATGTCTTCTTCGCCCGCTTGGCGCGCTCGACCTCGATGTCTTCGCGCATGCGGGTTTTGCGGAAGACCGTCAGCAACACCGCGGTGCGGTCCGGCGTGAGCCAGTACGTGATCCGTATGTCCGCGCCGTCCAGCGTGGGGCGCAACTCGCGAACGCCGTCGCCAAGGTGACGGGCGTAGGGTTCGCCCAGGGCGGTGGCATGCTCCGCGAGCAGACCGACGTACTCATCAACCTTGAGAAAATGCTTCGCCGGCAACGCCTCCAGCCAGTCACGCACCTCGGGTTCGAGCTCGATACCGAACAGCGGCTTCACGCACATCACGCTATATGTCGTCGCCGACATACTCAAGTTCCGGAGAGCCGCACTCAAGCTCGATCCCATCGGGGAGCACTCCAGGAAAGGCCTCGCTGACCTGCGAAAAGCAAGTCCGTGGACCCGTGGTGCACCGCAGCGCAGTCGGTTCCAGACATGGCACCATCGGGGCGCTGAATGGGCGTTGTGCCGAGCCTCCGCAAGACCTGGTCCATCCTGCGCCCCGCTCACGCAGTCTCCTCGTCCTGATCCGCGGTGATCGACGCCCACACCCTTTTCCCGACGCCGGTGCGGTCGGCGACACCCCACTGGCCCCTGGTGAGGGTGTCGACGATCAGGAGGCCGCGACCCGCCTCGTCGCCCTCCGCCGGCTTGCCCATCAGCGGCCACACCGGGTTCGCGTCGTGGACCTCCAGGCGCAGGCCGTCCGCCACCCGTTCGTACCTGGTCTCGATCTCCCGCCCCGGCACCCTCCCGTGGCGGACGCTGTTGGTCATCAGCTCGCTCAGCACGAGGGTCGCGGGATCCGTCAGCGCGGTCAGGTCCCAGCCGGACAGTACGGCGGCCAGGTCGCGCCGGGCGCGGGCCACCGCGCGCCCTATGGCGGGCCACCGTTTCACCACCGGGGACGCAGGTTCGCTTGTCGTTGGCAGTGGGGTCCCCATGGTCCGACCTTTCACAATCCGCTACCGAGTGTCACTGGTTACTCATAGGCTGACCCCGATGGACGGTGAGTGACAGAGCACGGGCGTGTTCACTTGCGGTTGAACACGCGGAAATGAGCACAGATGGGGACGGATGACGCCCAGCCCAGGATGTCCTGGCTGACGTACTACGGCGAGGAACTCCAGCAGGCCCGCGAGCGGCGGGGATTGTCGGTCCGCGAGCTCGCCGCCCAGACCTCGTACAGCTTCCAGCAGCTCTACAACGTGGAGGCGGGACGGCGGACCCCGTCCGAGGCGTTCACGAGGGAGGTGGACCAGGCCCTGGAGACGGGCGGGCAGTTCGAACGCATTCTGAGCCGGGTGCACATGGAGGCGTTTCCGGCGTGGTGGCAGGGCGCGGCGCGGGAGGAGGCGCGCGCGACGCGGATCTGCACGTACCAGTCCCAGGTGGTGCACGGGTTGTTGCAGACCGAGGATTACGCGCGGGCGCTGATGCGCGAGGCGCGGCCACGGGAGAGCGCTGAAAGAATCGAGGCCGACGTCGCGGCACGGCGGAACCGGCAGTCGATCCTCACCCGCGCTGCTCCACCGCTCTTCTGGACGGTGCTGGACGAAGCAGTGCTCAAGCGGCCCATCGGAGGGAAGGCCGTCATGCTCGGCCAGTTGGAGCACCTGCTCGACATGGCCGAGCACAAGAACGTCGTGATCCAGGTTCTCCCGTTCGCGACGGGCGCTCATGCGGCCACAGATGGCTCGTTCACCCTCTGGAGCTACGCGGACCGCGATGATGTGCTGTACGTAGAGGCTCTGTTCACCGGCAATATCGTTCAACGCCAAGCGGACGTGGAATCCACGCGGGTGGCCTACGATCTTCTGGTGGCCGCCGCCTTGCCGCGGGACAGGTCTCTAGACCTCATCCGATCTGCGCTGAAGGACCTAGCGACATGACCGACCTGCAACAGGCAACTTGGCGCAAGTCCAGCTACAGCGGTGGCCAAGGCGGCGAATGCCTCGAAGTCGCCGACGGCGTCCCCGGGCTCATACCCGTCCGCGACTCCAAGGACCCCGAGGGGCCCGTCCTGGTCTTCCCGGCGGCTGACTGGGCCGCGTTCGTCACCGCGGTCGGGAACGGGACGCTCGCGGGCTGACGCGCCCCCAAATGGCGTGGCACGGCGGGGAGTCGGGGTGCGGGCGGGGCGGGACGTGTTTGGCCGCACCGCCCGGGCTCTGTCAGGATCCGGTGCCGTGCACACGTCAGAGGATGCGAACGGGCCCGCGGGACAAGAGCCGGCGGCGGGTGGCGACACGCCGCCCGTGCCGCCGCTGCTGCCACCCGGGGTGATCGTCCCGGCGGGCGGCGGGCGGGCGACACGCTGGGTTCCCCTCGTGGTGGCCGGGGCTGCCGGCGTGGCCGCCGCCGTGAACGGGTTCCCCGACGGCGGCAACGGGCCGTGGTGGTTCCTGGGCGGATTCGCGCTCGGATTGAATCTGTCCACGCTGCTGTTCGTGGCGCTGGCCCAGCCGGCGGGAACGGGACTGCTGACACTGTCGGTGGGCGTGGGGCCCAGGCTGGGGTCCGCCGTTGTGCGCGGGGTCATGGTGACCCTGCGGCCGGTACCCGTGCTGCTGCTCGTACCGCATCTGGCCTTCCTCGACCGGCCCGGTCTGCCCCGCTGGATGCGGCTGACGACCGCGGCCCGCCTGCTGGTCCTCGTGGGCGTCTCGGCCGTGCTGATCGCGTCGGGCGGGGACGGACTCCGGCTCGCGGGGTACGGGTGTGCCGCTTTCACGGTGATGCTGCTCGTACTGAACCCGCGGGGCGCGACCTCCGCGTGGTCGCTGCTGTTCCGGCCGCATCGGAACGACGGCACACCGCGGCTGGCGGAATGGGTCTTCGATCCGGCGAGCTTGGCCGCGGTCCGCGCGATGAGCGCGGGCCGGCTCGATGAGGCGCGGCGGGCACTGGACGCCGCCGCGCCGTACGCGGGGCAGCGCCGCCGGGCCGTGACCGCCGTACTGGCCTGGGCGGAAGGCCGCCTTGACGAGGCCGCACACCAGGCGATGGAGCTGTACGCGGACAGCGAGGCGGCAGAGCTCAAGGCCGCGGCGCTGCGGCTGTACGCGTTGACGCTCGCGGACGGCGCCGCCGCCGGACTGTGGGCGCCCGAGGTCGTACTCCCCCAGATCGGCGCGGTCCGGACCGCGTTGCAGAGCCGGCCGGTTCCCGGCGGGCTGTCCGACCTGACCGCGATGGAGGCGCTCCTGCGGGGAGACATGGCCCGCGCCCAGCGCCTCGCGGCCGGTGCCGCCCGCGTCGCCCCCGACGCCCTCGGCCGTGCCGCCGCGCTGGCCACTCGCGCGATGGCGCTGTCTCTTCTCCGCCGGCCCGGGAAGGCGCAGGACCTCCTCGCCCGGGCCCGCGAGCTGACCCCCGGCCTCCACCGGATCGCCGTCGCGGAGAACCGCCTGCGCCCGTAGCCGCGCGCCCCGGCTTCATAGCAGGACGCGGAGCCGGCGCCCGGTCACGCGGAGGCGGCGTAGGGTACGAACTGCACCCGCAGCTCCAGTTCCAGGGCCCGCGCCAATCGCTCCAGCACGGGGATGGTCGGAACCGTACCCCCGGCCTCGAAGCGCGCCACGGCCGACTGTGTCAGGCCGGCCCGCGTTCCGAGCGCGCTCTGCGACAGGTGGAGTTCCAGCCGCCGCTTCCTCACCGCCTCACCCAGCTCGAACCGAAGCCGCGCGGCGGCGTACTCCTCTGCGATCTCCGGCGTCATGCGCCGCGCCCGGCGCGCGTCCGCCAGGCTCGGCCTGCCCTCTGCCTCGCTCACACCGCCTCCTCGTCCTCGTCCGTGGTGTGTCCTTCGCCCCTGCACCGCTCCAACGCCCGCCGGGCGCGCTCGATCTCATCCACCTCGCGCATCCGCGTCTTGGTGAACACGGTCAGCATGATGATGCGCCGTCCGGCAGCGATCCAATACGTCACACGGACACGCTGCTCGCCGCAGTAGAAACGCAGCTCCCGCAGCTTGCCGTCCAGCTGACGCGTATACGGATCGCCGAGCAGCACACCGCGCTCCTCCAGCAGGTCCAGATGCATCAGCGCCTGCGCCCAGCGCTTGTCGTCGAGAGCAGCGAGCCATTGCGCCACCTCCGGTTCGAGTTCCACGGTACCCCAAGCCATAGCATTGACGCTATACAGGCAGGTCCGGAACCCGGTACCAATTCGGCTGCTGTCACCCGCCCGGGTGAAAGCGGTGAAAACGGTGAAAGCGGCCGACCGCGGGCGGGGGCCTTCCCGCCCGCGGCCGGCCGCCGCGCCACTCCGGGGAACTCAGCGCGCTACTTGCGGAAGCCGATGTTCTGGAACACCGGGGTCTCGAAGCCGAAGGCGCCCGCGTTCACCACCGTGGTGCGCAGGGCGACGACCTCGGGGCGCTGGTAGAGGGGGATGGAGGCCGCGGCGGCCCAGATGCGGGAGTCGGCCTGGGCGGTCAGGGCGCGGGACTCGGCCGGGTCGAGTTCGGTGCCCGCGCGGGCCAGGAGCTGGTCGATCTGGTCGGTGCCGACGCGGGTGTAGTTCTCGGCGACGGCCAGGGAGCCGTCGGGTGCCGGTACCGGCTTGGCGAAGATGGGGGCGTCGTCCGTGGCCGGGAAGGGGGTGCCGGGCCAGGAGTACAGGGCCAGGTCGAAGTCGCCGGAGGCCACGTGGTCCTGGAAGAAACTGGTGTCGTCCACCCGCCTCAGCTCCGTGCGCACCCCGATCCCGGACAGCATCCGGGCGATCCGGTTGCCCACGTCGTCCAGGGTGGGCGAGTTCGCCGGGAGCACGAACCGCAGCGAGAGCTCCTTGCCCTTCTTCAGCACCGCGTCGGCGGGCTCGACGACGGTGACCGCGCCGGAGACGGCGGTACGGCCCGGTCCCGCGGCCGCCTTCTCGCCCTCCTTCACGGCCGGCCGCTGCCACCCGGCGTCGGCGAGCAGCGCCTTGGCCTGGGCGAGGCCGCCCGTGCCGAGCGCCGAGGAGTGGTCGGCGTAGCCGTCCTGGGAGGGCAGGACCAGGTGGTTGCCCAGCGCGGTGGGGGGCAGCCCGAGCGGGGCGAGCACCGCCTTGGCGATGGCCTTGCGGTCGATGGCGCGGGCCACGGCGTGCCGCACCCGCTCGTCGGCGAGCGGGCCCGTACTGCCGTTGATGGCGAGCTGCGCGTAGGCCGCGTCGGGGGCCTTGCGTACGCCGACCCCGCGGGTGCGGCGGGCCGCGGCCAGGGACCCGGGTTCGATCTCGGCCAGATCGAGCGTCCCGGCCGCGAGCGCCGCGACCCGCTTGCCGCGCGGTACGGCGGTGAGCACCAGCGCGTCCAGTTTGGCGCGCGCCCCCCACCACGAGGGGTTGCGCACCAGCGTGACCGTACCGGCCTTGGCGTCGACCGCCTTGAGGGCGAAGGGGCCCGCCGCCGCGGGCAGTTCGGTGCGGGAGCCGTCGTTGAAGACGTCCGGGTCGGATGTGACGGACTTCGGGTAGAGCGGGCTGAACAGCGATTTCCAGTCGGCGTAGGGCGTGGCGAAGGTGACGCGGACCTCGGTGCGGCCGGCGCCCTGGCGGACGTCGGAGATCCGGTCGTAGCCGGCGTTGCGCGAGGTCCAGTACGCGGTGTTCTTGCCGTTCAGCGCTTTCCATTGGGCGGCGAAGTCGGCCGCGCCGAGCGCCCGCCCGTCGCTCCACCTGGCCTTCGGGTTCAGCTTGTACGTGACCACCTGCCGCGGCTCCTGCGCGGTCACCTTCGCGCTGGTCACGAAGTCGGGGTCGGTGCGCGGGTTGCCGTGGGCGTCGAGCCGGAACATCGAGGGGAGCACGGCACCGGCCACGGTCTCGGTGCCGGAGTCGGCGTCGGCCTGGTAGGCGTTGAGCGTGCGCGGCATCGCGTCGACGGCCCAGCGCAGGGTGCCGCCGTCGCGGACCCCGGCCCGCGCGACGGTCGCCACGTCCGTGCCGGCCGTGCCCGCCGCGTGGGGGGTGCCGGAGGAGCAGGCGGCGAGGGCCGTACCGGCGGTGACGGCCGCCGTGACGACGGCCGCGGCGCGTACGGCGAGCCGCCCGCGAGGGCCGGGTCCGCCCGCGGGCCGCCGCGTGTGCCCGGCCCCGACCCCCGGCCCGTCCACCCACCCGTACCCCCGCCCGTGTCCCCGCCCGGCCGCGCGCGCCCCGGAAACAGGCTTCGCATCCATACGTCGAAACACCTCCGCGGCCTCGCCGGCCCTCAGTCGCCTCGGCACCCGCCGGGCGCGGCCCGGGGCGGGGCGCCGTCGGCGTGGTCATCCCATGTGATGTGCCGTTTTTCGGGTGATTTCCACGGCTCATCGCATCCCACGGGCGCCGCTCCGGCCCGCCGACCCGCCGCCCGCACCCGACCGGACCACCCGTCCGGCCCACCCCGGCCGAATGCCGCTACCACCTGGGGTGGTATTCCGTGCAGCCGTCTTCACAAGACACGGTGTGACGCGCAACACTCGCATCCGCGGCACCCGCCACACCCTTTCCTTCCGACCGCACCACCACGTCACCACCGCACCACCACGTCATCACGTGATGTCACCACTCGACGTCACCACGTCATGTCACGACACCCGTCGCACGCCGCAGATGGTGAGGGCAGCACCGAATGGCCATGCAAGACGACCTGACCTCCGTACAGCGCAGGCTCGACGACCTGATGCGCTGCGTGGCCCGGCTGGACGAGCACGCGGGGGACAGCCTCGACATGCGCCGGGTCCGGACCGACGCGGGCCACCTGCGCGAAAGCCTGGAGCTGCTGTGCGCCGCGGCGCCGGCCGCCGCGAACGGGCGCGTGGTCGAGATGGTGACGATCCCGGAGGCGCCGTACGACCGGCGGCTGTGGGCGGACGCGGAGGACGAGGGGCTGGGCTCGCCGTACCGGCACGCGCCCTGACGCGCGCCCCCGGCGGCGGGTACGCCCCGCACGCCCCGCGTGCGCGGCCCCGTACGCGCCGCGGAAACCTCCCCAGGAACGCGCGCGGCCCCGTACACCCGGCCCGTCGGTCCCCGCGATCGGCGCGCCCTCCCCCGCGGCTTCACGCCGGGGAGCCCCACGTACCGGCCTCGCGCCCCCATCCCCGCTCGTTCGGAGTCTTCTTTGGCCACCGGAACCACCCCCACCCCCACCTCCCCGCCGACGCAGCCGCAGAGCCGGGGCATCCGCGCCCCGGGACGGGCCGCGATCTCCGCCCCGCACCTGCGGACCGACCGGTGGTGGGTGCCACCGCTGGTCACCGCGCTGGGGCTGGCCGCCTTCGTCGGCTACTCGACCTGGCGGGCGTTCGCGAACGGCAACTACTACGCCGCCCCGTACGTCTCGCCCTTCTACTCGCCGTGCCTCGCCTCGAACTGCACCGACATGAAGGGCGGCGCCGACTGGCACCTGTTCGGCCCCTGGTGGGGGCTGTCACCCGCGCTGCTGGTGCTGATCTTCCCGCTCGGCTTCCGGCTGACCTGCTACTACTACCGCAAGGCGTACTACCGCGGCTTCTGGGCCTCGCCGCCGGCCTGCGCGGTCGCCGAGCCGCACGCGAAGTACACCGGCGAGACCCGCTTCCCGCTGATCCTGCAGAACATCCACCGGTACTTCTTCTACGTCGCGCTGGTCGTCGCGGGCATCCTCACCTACGACACCGCGCTCGGCTTCCGCGACTCCGCCGGCCGGTGGGGCCACATGGGCCTGGGCACCCTGGTCCTGCTGGCGAACATCACGCTGATCTGGCTGTACACCCTGTCCTGCCACTCCTGCCGGCACATCGTCGGCGGCAAGCTCCGGCACTTTTCCAAGCACCCGGTCCGCTACCGGATGTGGAACTGGGTCGGGGTGCTCAACCGCCGCCACATGCTGCTGGCCTGGTCGTCGCTGATCAGCGTGGGGATCGCGGACCTGTACGTGTACCTGGTGGCCAGCGGCGCTTTCGACGATCCGAGGTTCTTCTGAGATGACGAATGTGGAACGGCATGCCTACGACGTGGTGGTCGTGGGCGCCGGCGGCGCCGGCCTGCGCGCGGCGATCGAGGCGCGCGAGCAGGGCATGCGCGTGGCGGTGATCTGCAAGTCGCTGTTCGGCAAGGCGCACACGGTGATGGCCGAGGGCGGCATCGCGGCCAGCATGGGCAACGTCAACGCCAACGACAACTGGCAGGTGCACTTCCGGGACACGATGCGCGGCGGCAAGTTCCTCAACCAGTGGCGGATGGCGGAACTGCACGCCAAGGAGGCGCCGGACCGGGTGTGGGAGCTGGAGACCTGGGGCGCGCTGTTCGACCGCACGCCCGAGGGCAAGATCTCGCAGCGCAACTTCGGCGGCCACGAGTACCCGCGCCTCGCGCACGTCGGCGACCGCACCGGCCTGGAGCTCATCCGCACCCTCCAGCAGAAGATCGTCTCGCTGCAGCAGGAGGACTTCGCGGAGAGCGGGGACTACGAGTCCCGGCTGAAGGTCTTCCAGGAGTGCACGGTCACCCGGATCCTGAAGTCCGCCGACGGCCGCGTGGCCGGGGTGTTCGGGTACGTGCGCGAGTCCGGCCGGCTGTTCGTCATCGACGCGCCCGCGGTGGTGCTGGCCACCGGCGGCATCGGCAAGTCCTTCAAGGTCACCTCGAACTCCTGGGAGTACACCGGCGACGGGCACGCGCTGGCGCTGCTGGCCGGGGCCCCGCTGATCAACATGGAGTTCATCCAGTTCCACCCCACGGGGATGGTCTGGCCGCCGTCGGTCAAGGGGATCCTGGTCACCGAGTCGGTACGCGGCGACGGCGGGGTGCTGCGCAACAGCGACGGCAAGCGGTTCATGTTCGACTACGTGCCGGACGTGTTCAAGGAGAAGTACGCGCAGACCGAGGAGGAGGCCGACGGCTGGTACACCGACCCGGACCACCACCGCCGTCCCCCTGAGCTGCTGCCCCGCGACGAGGTGGCCCGCGCCATCAACTCCGAGGTCAAGGCGGGCCGCGGCACCCCGCACGGCGGCGTCTACCTGGACGTGTCCACACGGCTGCCGGCCGAGGAGATCCAGCGGCGGCTGCCGTCGATGCACCACCAGTTCAAGGAACTCGCCGACGTCGACATCACCGCCGAGCCGATGGAGGTCGGGCCGACCTGCCACTACATGATGGGCGGGGTCGACGTGGAGCCCGACACGGCCGCCGCGCGCGGTGTGCCGGGGCTGTACGCGGCCGGAGAGGTCGCGGGCGGCATGCACGGCTCCAACCGGCTGGGCGGGAACTCGCTGTCCGACCTGCTGGTCTTCGGCCGCCGGGCGGGGCTGTACGCGGCGCGGTACGCCGCCGGGCTCGACGGCGGGGCGCGGCCGGCGGCCGGCGAGGCGGAGATCGAGGCGGCGGCCGAGGAGGCGCTGCGGCCGTTCGCGGCGGCGGCCGTCCCCGGCGGGGCCGCCGCGGGCGAGGACGCGGGCGGCCCGCCCGAGAACCCGTACACCGTGCACCAGGAGCTCCAGCAGGTGATGAACGACCTGGTGGGGATCATCCGGCGCGGCCCGGAGATGCGGCAGGCGCTGGAGCGGCTGGCGGGGCTGCGCGAGCGCGCGGCGCGCGCGGGCGTCGAGGGGCACCGGCAGTTCAACCCCGGCTGGCACCTGGCGATCGACCTGCGGAACATGCTGCTGGTCAGCGAGTGCGTGGCGAAGGCGGCACTGACCCGGACGGAGAGCCGGGGCGGGCACACGCGCGACGACTACCCGGGGATGGACCGGACGTGGCGCAAGGTCAACCTGGTGTGCTCGCTCGCCGACGGCGCGGCGGACCCGGTCACGGCCGGGTCCGCGGTCGCCGCGGCGGCCGAGGCGGTCGTCGCGGCCGCCGATCCGGCCGGCGGTGCGGGATCGTCCGAGGTCCCGCCGGCCGGGTCGCCCGCCGGAGCCGACGGCTCGTCCGGCGCGTCCGGCTCCTCCGGTGACCGGGTGGTCGTACGGCCCCGGCCGATGGACCCCATCCGGGCCGATCTGCTCGCCCTCTTCGAACGGGACGAACTGCTCAAATACCTGACGGACGAGGAGCTCGACGCGTGACTTCCTACACGGCCCACTTCAAGGTGTGGCGCGGTGACACGGACGGCGGCGGCCTGCGGGACTACGAGGTCGAGGTGAACGACGGCGAGGTCGTGCTCGACATCATCCACCGCCTCCAGGCCACGCAGGCGCCGGACCTGGCGGTGCGCTGGAACTGCAAGGCGGGCAAGTGCGGCTCGTGCAGCGCGGAGGTCAACGGCCGGCCCCGCCTGATGTGCATGACCCGCATGTCGGTCTTCTCCCGCGACGAGACGATCACCGTCACCCCGATGCGCACCTTCCCGGTCGTCCGCGACCTGGTCACCGACGTCTCGTTCAACTACACCAAGGCCCGCGAGGTCCCGGCCTTCGTCCCCCCGAAGGGCGTGGCCCCCGGCGAGTACCGGATGGCCCAGGTCGACGTCGAGCGCTCCCAGGAGTTCCGCAAGTGCATCGAGTGCTACCTGTGCCAGAACGTCTGCCATGTCGTGCGTGACCACGAGGAGAACAAGGAGGCCTACGCCGGCCCCCGCTTCCTCATGCGCGTCGCCGAACTCGACATGCACCCCCTGGACGCCGCCGCCGACTCCGGTATCGACCGCGCGGCCTCCGCCCAGGACGACCACGGCCTGGGCCTGTGCAACATCACCAAGTGCTGCACCGAGGTCTGCCCGGAACACATCAAGATCACCGACAACGCGCTGATCCCCATGAAGGAGCGGGTCGCCGACCGCAAGTACGACCCGCTGGTCTGGCTCGGCAACAGGATCAAACGCCGCGGCCAGTAGCGCGGGCCGGGCCGGCGGCGCGGGCGGGGGCCGCCGGCCCGGCCCGCGCCGCCGGGCGCGGCGGCGGGCGGGCGCGGCGTCAGGCGGAATGCGAGGCGGACTTCAGACGGGAGAGGCGGGCGTCGACCTCGGCCTCGTCGGCGAACGGGTCCAGGGACTCGAAGCGGCCGTCGAGCGCCGAGGGGGCGAGCTGCTCGGTGCCGGAGGCGCGCGCCTCCTCGCGGCGGACCTTGTCCTCGAACCGGCCGAGGTCGCCGGTGGGGTCGAGCAGGTCGACCGCGCGGATCGCGTCGGCCTTGGGGGCGTGGCCCGGCACACCGCGCGAGCGGGTGACCAACTCGTCGCGGCGGTTCTGGAGTTGGGTGAGGCGGAACCTCATCCGGTCCAGGCCCGTCTTGAGCCTGTCGGCCGTGCCGGTCCGCACCGCGATGACCGGCTCGGCCTCGATGGCGTCGTGCTCGCACTGCAGTTCGCGGCTCAGGGCGAAGCGCGCCAGGGTGTCGAACCGCCCGGCCTCGGCAGCCTGACCCGCGCGCCGCAGGGCGTCCGCCCGGCGACTGGCCGTCCGCGCCTTGACGCCCCATTCCGCGGCCGCAGCCAGGTCCTCGGCACGGTCCTGCTCCAGCATCCGCCGGTCGTGGATCGCGGCCTCCAGCGCCTCGTCGGCCTCGCGGATCGTGTCGCTGTACACCCGGATCAGCTCGTCGGCCATCTTGTACGGGTCCTCGGCCTGGTCGAGCACCCCCTCGACGTCCGCCCGGCCGAGCCGGGACACCCGGCCGAGGATCATCTGCTTGCTCATACGGACTCCTGATGCGTCTTCCGGTTCCGGTACGTCTGGGGCCGCGGGCGCGGGTGCCGCCCCTGGCACGGCCGCGGGCGCGGGGCCGGCCGCTCGTACGCGTACGGGCGCGCCCGCCGCTCACCGCTGATGACCACCGCCTCCGCCCATCCGGTCGCGTGTCCGGCCGCCGCCGAAGCTCCCCGGGGCGCCGTAGCCGTCGAACCCGCCCAGCCCGCCCGAGTCGCCGCCGAACCCGCCGAACCCGGCGGAGCCGCCGAATCCACCCGAACCGCCCGAGCCGGCACGACCGCCACGGGTGCCGCCCCCGCCGGGGACGCCGCCGAGCAGGATCCCGCCGAGGACGGCGCCGTCCATCCCCTCGTCCGCCCGTCTGCCCGCCGCCTCGCCGGTGAATCCCGCGCGGCCGGTGGTTCCCGGGGCCCCGTAGCCGGCCAGGTCGTCCAGGGCGAGGAGCTGGGCGTCGCGGGCGAGACGGTCCGCGGCGGCGGCGTGCTCACGGGCGGCGGCCGGGTCGGCGGCGGCGAGCGCCTCGGCCCGCAGCAGGAGGCGTTCGGACTCGCTGAGCCGGGTACGGGCCCGGCAGCCGATGCCGCCCCGGTGCGCGGTGACCACGTCCCGGGCCGCCGCGACCTCGCTCGACGCGGTGAGCAGCGCCCAGCCGAGCAGGGTCGGGGCGCGCCGCACCGCCACCCCCGCCTCGCCGGGGCCGGCCGGCGCCTCCTCCTCCATCCCCACCGCCGCCTCGGTGACGCTGCGCAGGGCGCCCAGCGGGTCGTACCGCCCGGCCGCGGCCTGCTCCCCCACCTCTTGCGGTGCCTGTCCCGCCGCCTCCCGCAGCGCCTCCTCGGCCGCCCGCAGCTCGCGCTCGCGCCGCAGGACCGAGTCGGCCAGCGCCGCGGCCTGGACCAGGCCGCCCTCGGCGGCACGCAGGAAGGCCGCGGCCCGGCCGCGGTCGGTGCGCAGGGCCGCGTGCGCCCGGTCCAGGCAGGACCGGGCGAAGTCCAGGCGGTCCCGGGCCTCGGCCGGGTGGCCGGTGAGCGGGCCGAGCGCGGCCGGCGCGTACCGGGCGGCCAGGGTGGCCAGTGCCTGCCCGGCCGCGGCGACACGGCCGGGCAGCGCGACGGCCCGGGCCTCGGCCAGTTCCAAGACGTCCCCGGCGCCGGCCTCCAGGGCGCGCATCCGGTCGAAGGCCTCCGACTCCGCGTCCAGCCGCCGGTTGGCCTGGGTGCAGCGGGACAGGATCTCGTCCAGCATCTGACGGCGCGTCCCGTCGTCCTCCGGGAAGGCGTCGTCGAGCCCCTGCCGCAGCCGGAAGGCGGCGGTCAGCTCGCTCGCGGCGTACTCCACCGCCTCCGCGAAGGGCGCCGCGGCGGTCCCGCCGCACTGCGCCGCCGCCAGGCCGACGTCCTCCCGGCTGGTGCGCACCGCGTCGTCGGTCTCCACCAGCAGCAGCCGGGCCTGCGAGTCCAGCTCCGGCAAGGGGGTGACCGGCAGGGCCCGTCCGGCGCCCCGGCCCCGCCCGTACCGGCGGCCGGCGGGCACCCGGGCGGCGGCGGATCCCGCCTCCGTACGGCGTCTGCGCCAGGCGTACGAGCCCACGCCCGCGGCGGCGAGTACGGCGACGACGGGGATCCACAGGTCGGCGGAGCCGTTCGAGGTGGCGGAGGCGCGGCCGGGGTCGGGGACGCCCGGGACGACGTCCGGCGGCTGGACCGGCTTGCCGTCGAGCACGGCGGCGTACCCGTCCGCGGCCCCGATGGCGGCACCGGCCCAGTCGTTCTCCCGCAGGGCGGGCTCGACGGCGATGTCGCTCACCTCGGCGATCTGGGTCTGGGTCAGACCCGCGTCCTGGTCGGCGGAGACCGCCCAGCGGCGGTCGTGGGTCGCCACGGCCAGCAGGACGTCCCTGCGGCCCAGGCCGCTGCGCACGGCGGTGGCGTTCGCCCAGTCCTGCGGGCTGCGCCCGGCGAACCCGCTCACGTACGCCACGAAGAGCTGCAGGTGGTGGTGGGCGTACAGGGCGTCGAGGGCGGCACGCACCTGGGGGGCGCGGTCGCCCAGGGCGCCCACCTGGTCGGTGACGCGGCCCGTGCGGGTGAGCGCCACGGGGTCGGGCCCGCCGCCGCCCGCCTGCGGCTGCGCGGCGCACATTCCGAGAGCGGCGAGGACGGCGAACACCGCGGGGACCGCCCGGTGTGTCCTTCCCACGTGCCGCCTCCGCTTTTCCAGGGCTTCGAGGAATTCGAGGGTTTCGACGGTTTCGAGGGTGCCCTTTTCCGGAGCGTAAGCAGGGTTCGCGCGCGGCGCGAGCGGAGTGGGGCCCGGCCGCCACCCGCCTGCCCGCCCGGGGCCCGCGCCCGACCCGGACGTGCCCCACGCCCGCCCCGCATCCGCGCGGACGAGTGCGTCGTCCCGGCCGGCGGCGCCGTCGAGCCCGTCCGAGGGGGGGCCGGCCGCACGAAGCGCCCCGAATGGCCGAGACGGCGGTGTGCTCGTGCCCGCGCTCTCCCTGGCCGGAGCACCCGGCTCGGCCCGGATCACCGGTCCCGGCGCCACGCGCCCGACCCGCCAGGCCGGCCGCGTCACCGCCCGCGAGCCGGCCGGATCCGCTCTCGTGCCCGCCTTCGTGCGGGAACGGGCGAACGGTCCCCCACGTGGCGGGCGTCCTCGGCCGCGAGCTCGATCGGGTCATGGGCGTGCCGCGGGCATGAGGCGGGCGCGACCCGTGGTGGGGTGGCCGACGGCCGCGGCAGGGTGCCGGGATCGAGCGCCGGCGGCCGGTTCGGTGCCGGGACGGCCGGGCGGTGGTGCAAGGGGTCCGCATGGCGGTCGGGGGAGGGTGGTCCGGCGGTCCGGGCGGCGGTCCAGGGCGTCCGTGCGGCGGCCTGGGGCGTCCGTGGCGTCCGTGCGGCGGCCCGCGTGACGGTCCGCGTGGCCGTCAGAACATGCTGAGCAGGTCGTCCACCGAGGGCCCGGCCTTGGCGGACTGGCCGCCGCGCAGAGCGAGTTCGAACCAGACGGTCTTGCCGCGGTGGGTGCGGCGGCTGCCCCAGGACTGGCTGAGCATGGCCACGAGCTGCAGGCCGCGGCCGCCCTCGTCGGTGTCGCGGGCGCGGCGGCGGCGCGGCTGGAGCAGGGCGCTGTCCCAGACCTCGCACACCAGGGTGCGGTCGAGCAGCAGGCGCAGCCGGATGTCGCCGTAGCCGTGCCGCAGCGCGTTGGTGACCAGCTCGCTGACCAGGAGTTCCGTGGTGTCGACCAGGCTGTCCAGGCCCCAGGCCAGCAGTTGGCCGCGGGCCAGTTCGCGGGCCTTGGCGACCGAGGTGGGCTGGGGTTCCAGGGTCCAGTCGCCGATCTTCTCGTCGGTCAGGCCCCGTATGCGGGCCATCAGCAGGGCGATGTCGTCCTCGCCGTGGGCGGTGTCGAGGGTGGCCAGGACGTGGTCGCAGACGTCCTCAAGGGGGCGGTCGGGGCCGGCCAGGGAGGCGCGGAAGGCGTCCAGGCCCTCGTCCAGCGGGTGGCTGCGGGACTCGACCAGGCCGTCGGTGTAGAGGGCCAGCAGGGCGCCGTCGGTGAGCTGGACCTCGATCTCCTCGAAGGGCTCGCCGCCGACGCCCAGGGGGACGCCGCGGGGCAGTTCCAGCAGGAGCGGCGTCTCGCCGGGTTCGACCACGACCGGCGGGAGGTGGCCGGCGTTGGCGATGGTGCAGCGGCGGGTCACGGCGTCGTACACCGCGTACACGCATGTGGCGAGGTAGACCTCGGACAGGTCGTCGCCGGCGTCCTTGGCCGCGCGGCGGGTGCGGCCGGGCGCGCCGAGGCCGCCGACGACCTCGTCGAGCGCGCCCAGCACCTCGGCGGGTTCGAGGTCGAGCATGGCCAGCGTGCGCACCGCCGTGCGCAGTTCGCCCATGGCGACGGCGGCCCGCAGGCCGCGGCCCATCACGTCGCCGACCACGAGGGCGGTGCGGTGGCCGGGCAGTTCGATGACGTCGAACCAGTCGCCGCCGACCTCGGTCTCCATGCTGCCGGGCAGGTAGCGGCACGCGATGTCCAGGCCGGCCGCCTCGGGGTCGTCGGGCGGCAGCAGGCTGCGCTGGAGTATCAGGGCGCGCTCGTGCTCGCGACGGTACAGGCGGGCGTTGTCGATGAAGACGGCGGCGCGCGCGGCGAGTTCCTCGGCGAGCATCCGGTCCCGCTCGACGAACGGCTCGCTGCCCTTGGCCCGGGAGAACTGCACGAGGCCCAGTACGGTGTCGCGGGCGACCATCGGCACCACGAGGGTGGACTGCACCAGGGTGCCGGCCAGGTCCGTGTCGAGGCTGTCGCTGTCGAGGACCTGCGGCTGGGCGGTGCGCAGCGCGCGGGCGCCGGCCGAGCTGAAGCGGTAGCGGTGGACCGCGCCGACCTTCACCGGGCCGTCCGCGGGCGACACGTCGTCGTCGCCGGCCATCGCCACGGGCGCGTCGGACACCGCGCTGGCGAACGCCACCCGGCGCACCTGGCCGCTGCCGTCGGTGGTCGCGGTCAGGTCCTCCTCGCCCGACAGCAGCGCCTGGTAGAGGTCGACGGAGGCCAGGTCGCAGAAGTGCGGTACGGCGACGTCGAGCAGTTCCCTGGCGGTGGTCTCCAGGTCCAGCGAGGTGCCGATACGGGAGCCGGCCTCGTTGAGCAGCTGCAGGTTGCGGCGGGCGTGCGCGGCCTCGCGCTCGGCGCGCTGGCGGCCGGTGACGTCCATGGCCAGGCCGGCGACCCCGATCGGCCGCCCGGCGCCGCTGTGCAGCCGGTACAGCGACATCGACCAGCGGCGCCGGGCCGGGTCGCCGGGGACGGTGCCGATCAGGGGCATGTCCAGGACGGGTTCGCCGGTCTCCATCACCTGGCGCAGCGCGGCGCTGAGCCGGTCGGCCTCCACCCGGGACAGGAAGTCGTGCGGGCCGCGGCCGCGGTGCTGCTCGGCGGGCCGGCCGAAGACGGTGGCGAACCGGTCGTTGACCCGGATCAGCCGCAGCTCGGTGTCGAACAGCACGAAGCCCATCGGGGACTGCCCGAACACCGCCTGGGAGGCAGCCAGGTCCGTCTCGATCTGCCGGAGCGTGGCGACGTCGACGGCGATGCACAGGGCGCCCTGGTCGGCGGGCATCACGTACACCTCGGCCAAGCCGTGCGTGCCGGCGGCGTCGTGATACGGCACCAGGCCGGTCCACTCGCTCCCGCCGAGGATGTCGCGCAGCCGCTCGTGGCCGCGTTCCTGCACGTCCGGCGGGGCGAAGGCGGTCACCGGGTCCTGGCCGAGCGCCTTCTCGGCGGGGACGCCGAAGAACTCGGCGGCGCGGCGGCTCCACTGGTCGATGCGGCCCTCGCTGTCCAGCGAGAAGGAGGCGACGCGTATGTAGTCGTAGAGGGAGCCGGGCGGGCTCGACTGCCACACCGGGGCGCGCCTGTTCGCCTCCGCGTCGTCCTCGGACGCGGACCCGGGCGGAACCGCCCCCGCTGGCATGTCGCTCACCTTGCCCGACCCCTCCAGCTCAGCACACATGGACCGGTTGGAGCCGAGTATTCAGCATGAAGACCGTCCAGCACACGGTCTTGTCGATCACAGCATCATCTCGGCTCCCGGGGTGCGGGGACCTTCCCCCGGCCACCACGGGCACCCCGTCGCTCCCGCCCCTTCGGCATACCCTGCCGGGCACGGTCGAACCATCGTCCGGTGGGAGGCGGCCGGGTGGGCGCGCGCTCCCGGCGGCAGGGGGCGCGCGGCCGGGTGCCGGCACCGCGCCCGGGCGGGCCGTGGGCCGGGAGCGGCGGTCACAGGGGCAGTTCGAACCAGACGGTCTTGCCCAGCGGCCCGTGGCGGGTCCCCCACCGGCGTGAGGCGCGGGCCACCAGTTGCAGGCCGCGGCCGCCCTCGTCCTCCTCGCCCGCGACCCGTTCGCGCGGCGGGTCGGGCAGCGGGTCGGAGACCTCCACGAGCAGGGAGCTGCCGCGCACCATCCGTACGCCGATGGGTCCGTGGGCGTACCGCAGCGAGTTGGTGACCAGCTCGCTGACCAGCAGCATGGTGATGTCGCGCAGGGGCTCCAGGTCCCAGGTGCGCAAGGTGTGGGCGACGCTGCGGCGGGCCAGCCGGACCGAGCCGGCCTCGGCGGGGAACGTCCAGTGCGCGGTGGACCCGGCGGGCAGTCCGCCCAAGCGGGCCATCAGCAGTGCCACGTCGTCGGGTTCGCGGCCGGGTTCCACCATGGCCAGCAGTTCGTCGCAGGCGTCCTCCAGCGAGTCGACCCCGCGGGACAGGGTCCGGCACATCCGGTCCATGCCGGTGCCGATGTCGCCCAGCCGGGACTCGACCAGCCCGTCGGTGTAGAGGACCAGCACCGCTCCGTCCTCGATGTCGAGTTCCACGCTCTCGAACCGCACCCCGCCCACCCCGAGCGGCACCCCGCTGGGCAGCTCGACCGGTTCGGCGCGGCAGCCGCCGGGGCCGCCGCGGCCCTCGACCAGCACCGGCGGCAGGTGCCCGGCCCGGGCCAGGGCGCAGCGGCGGGTCGAGGGGTCGTACACCGCGTAGACGGCGGTGGCCATCCAGCCCTCGGCCTGGCTCTGGGCGAGGTCGTCGCCGAGGTCGTTGACGCGGCGCAGGAGTTCGTCGGGCGGCATGTCGAGTCCCGCGAGGGTGCGCACGGCGGTGCGCAGCCGGCCCATCGTGGCCGCGGCCCGCAGCCCGTGGCCCATCACGTCGCCGACCACGAACGCGATCCGGCCACCGGCCAGCGGGATGACGTCGAACCAGTCGCCGCCGACCGCGGCGCCGCTGCTGCCGGGCAGGTACCGGAAGGCGACCTCGACGCCGGGCATGCCGGGCAGCGTCTGCGGCAGCAGGCTGCGCTGGAGCATGAGGGCACCCTCGCGCTCGCGTACGTACAGCCGCGCGTTGTCCAGCGCGGCGCCGCCGCGGTCGGCGACCTCCGTGCCCAGCGCCAGGTCGTCGCCGTCGAACGGCTCGCGCGGGTCGGCCCGGGCGACCGCCAGCAGCCCGAGCACCACACCGCGCGCCCGCAGCGGCACCACCAGCATCGATGTCACGCCGAGTTCCAGCGCGGCGCGGACCCTCGGGTCGTCGGGGTACGTGGCCTCCCGCAGCTCCCGCTCGGAGGAGAGCACCCGCGGCCGGCCGGCGGCCAGCACGCCGGCGAACACGGACCCGACCGTGAAGTCGACGGGCTGCCCGGCCCTCAGCATCCGCTCGACCGCCGGGGTCCACCGCACCGCCGCGGCCCCCGCCAGGCGCATCGGGGTGTGCTCGCCGTACGAGCCGGTGGGCAGGTCGCCGCCCTCGGCCACGCCGGCGTGCAGGATCACTCCCGCGTAGTCGCCGAACGCCGGGACCAGGGCGCCGGCCAGTGTCTCCGCGGCGCGGCGCACGTCGAGCACGCCGGCGACGCGCGAGCCGAGGTCGTTGAGCAGCGCCAGCCGCTGCCGGGCGCGCTCGGCCCGCCCGGCGGCCTCCACCCGTTCCGTGACGTCGATGACGGTGGCGCTGATGCCCAGCACCCGCCCGGCCCGGTCCACCAGCCGGTGGTACGACAGCGAGCGGTGGCCGCGGCCGTGCGGTCCGCGGGTCTCCAGGTCGACGACCGGCCGCCCGGTGGCCAGGACGTCCCGCTGCAGCGGGGCGACCCGCTCGGCCGTCTCCGGGTCGAGCACGTCGGCGACGGTACGGCCCAGGTGCTCGCCGACCGTCTTGCCGTTCATCGCGGCGAGAGCGGGGTTGACCCGGACGTAGCGCAGCTCGGTGTCGAAGATCGCGACGCCCAGCGGGGAGGAGTCGAAGAGCGAGTCCAGCGCGGCCAGGTCGTGCTCCAGGGTCCGCAGCCGGCTGGTCTCCACCATCGAGGCCAGTACGAAGGGGCGGCCGTCCCCGTCGACCAGCAGGCTGGCCCTGGCCTCCACCTGGACGGTGTACCCGTCGCGGTGGCGCGGCGACACGATCCCCTGCCAGCGGCCCGTCCTCAGCAGCTCGGCGAGGATCTCGCCGCCCTCCTCCGGCGCTCCGAGCAGCCCCCCGACGCGGCGGCCCACGATGTGCTCGCCCGACCACCCCAGCACGTCCTCCGCCAGGGGGCTCCACAGCAGTACCCGCCCCGAGGTGTCGAGCATCACGACGGCGAGGCGCAACGTGTCCAGCAGCGCCCCGGTCGGCGTCGGCCGCGCCTGCCCCTCCCCCGCTCTCGCCTCCCCCGCCGGATCACCGCTTCCACTCATCCCCTGCACATCCCTGACCGGGTTCCGGGCCCCTTTGTTCACCCTTACCCGGTTTGCCGCCCTTCTCCCCTGTCGTACCGGCCGGACGGCGGGATACGCGGGCGACGGGAAGGGCGGGCGGAGGGCCTTGCGGGAGGGCGGGCGCCCGGACAGGGAAGAGGCCGGGCCGGAAGGCGGACCCCCGGCCGTGAAGGCCCCGCGGAGACGGGGAAGCGCGCGCTCAGCCGCGCAGGTGGCGCACCGCCCACCCGACGGCCGGCCGGTCCGGTTCCAGCCAGTCGAGGACGAGGGCCTCCTCCGGGCCGAGCCAGCGCACCACGTCGTGGTCCTGCAGCGGACGCGGTTCGCCGGCGAGGAGTTCGGCGGTCCAGACGTGCAGCACCCGCCCGCCCGGGAGCGCCCATTCGCCCGGGATCCGCAGGCGGGGGCGGACGGTCACGCCGAGCTCCTCCCGCAACTCGCGCACCAGCGCGGTGGGCGCGGACTCGCCCGGCTCCACCTTGCCGCCGGGCAGTTCCCAGCGCCCGGCGAGGGCGGCGGGCGCGGTGCGGCGCGCGGCCAGCAGCCGTCCGCCGCCGATCAGCGCACCGCCGACCACCAGCCCCGTCCCCACCGCGCCCACCCCGGCCCCCGTACCCGTGCCCGTCCCCGTCCTCACGTCGTCACGCCCTCATGTCTGCGCCTGCGCACCCCGCGGCGCCCGCTCGATCACGTACATCTTCCGCCGCTCCCGGTCCAGCACGTCCGCGACCCGCTCGGCCTCGGCCCTGGTCGCGTAACGCCCCACCCGGTAGCGATTCTCTGCGTCGTCGTCCTGGCGTATCAACAGCCAGACCAGCTCCGACGTCACGACGTCCCCTCCAGCGCGCTCAGCCGCGCCACGTTGTCCCGGTCCTCCGCGTCCGCGCTGGGCTCGCCCGCGAACCAGGCGTCCAGGATCTCCCCCAGCACCGGCCCGGAGGTGGCGCGCAGGCTGAGTGCCAGCGCGTTCGCGTCGTTCCACTTGCGGGCGCCGTCCGCGGTGTAGGCGTCGGCGCACAGCGCGGCACGCACCCCGGGCACCTTGTTGGCCGCGATGGACGCGCCCGTACCCGTCCAGCAGCAGACGACCGCCTGGTCCGCGGCCCCCTCGGCCACGGCCCGCGCCGCCGCCCCGGCACTCCAGGCCCAGTCGGCCCTGTCACCCGGGCGCAGGGCCCCGAAGGTGAGGACGGTGTGCCCGCGGCGCCGCAGGTCGTCGACGACTTGACGGGCGACCGGTTCGTCCATGTCCGAGGAAACGGCGATGCGCATATGCCCGACCCTACGCCCGAGGTTCACCGCGCGGGTACGCGATGACACGAAGAGGTACGGTTCCGGCCACCCGTGCGACCAGAAGCCGATCGGCCGTCCGGGACCGCCCGGCCGGCCCCCGCCGCCTATCGGGGGCCGGCGCCTATCGGGGGCCGGCGCCTATCGGGGGCCGCCGCGGCCTACCGCCGTCGGCGTATTCCGGACACCGCCGGGGCGCCGGACGCCGCCGACGCACGGGGCGCGACAAGGATCACCGCACGGGCAGGTGGTACACCGCCCGGTACCGCTCCGCCGGGATCACCACGTCGGCCGTCTCCACCGGGCGGCCGCTGGCGAAGTAGGTCCGCCGGATCTCGATGACGAGGTGTCCCGGCACTCCGCCGAGCGCCGCCGTCTCCTCGGCGAGCCCGGGCCGCGCCCCGACCTCCTCGGCCATGTGGTCCACGACGACGTCGATCGCCGCCATCCTGGGCACCACGCCCTGCCCGGCGACCGGCCCCTCCTCGGGCAGCATCACCGGGGTGCGGGCGGTGATGGCCAGCGGCTCCCAGGAGGTGGACAGCATCGACGGCTCGCCCTCGGTGCGGAAGAGGTAGCGAGTGCGCATGACGCGGTCGCCGGGCTCGATGCCGAGCCGCTCGGCGACGTCCGCCGAGGCCACGTCCTGCACGCTGCGGGACTCCCACGTGCCCTTGCTGCCCTCGTCGGCCTGCTCCTGCCGGTACGGCGAGGACAGGCCGGTCGGCCGGTAGCCGCTGCGGATGATGCGCCGGCGCCGCGGCCGCTCGCGCACGTACGTCCCAGAACCCGACCTGCCCTCGACGTAGCCCTCGGCCATCAGGACCTTGCGGGCTTCCAGCGCGACCGTGTCGGAGACGCCGTACTCCGCCCGGATCCTCGCCTGTGACGGCAGCCGCGCGTGCGGCGGCAAGGTGCCGTCGAGGATCTTCTGCCGCAGGTCACCGGCCACGCGAAGGTAGGCGGGCTGCTCACCGAAGGCCACGTGCCCCTCCCAGGGGTTGACTGTCAGCGACAGCTTCGCAACCCTGGGTACCCGTCCGCAAGCTCCCCCCCGAGCGTCACCCTCCGCGCGGCGCCCGGGGGGCGGGTGTCAGACGCCGACGCCCGAGGAGTCGTGGCCCCCCTTCACCGATCCGGTGAGCTTGCCCGAGGCGCCGCCGAAGAAGCAGGTCACGTCGCGGTCGCCGCGGTCCCAGCCCGCCTTGGGCGGCAGGTAGTAGTAGACGTCGACGCCGTCCGGCACCTCGTCGCCGTCGAGGTAGTCGTGCGCGTACGAGGCGCACTTGCTGTCGGCGAGCCGCGAGATCCGGTCGACGCCGGGGTAGCCGGAGCCGAAGTCGGAGCCGACGGTGAACACCGCGTAGGTCTCGGCGTCGTGGTCGTCGCCGCAGGGCACCACGTCGACGGTGGTCGAACGGGCGCCCCCGCCCGCGTAGTCGGACAGCGAGTGGTCGACGGTGTTGAAGCAGTCGCCCACCGCGAGGTCCCGCACCCGCGTGTTGCCGTCGTCGAAGACGCCCATCACCCCGAGCGTGACGATCAGCGCGAGGACCGCCGTGCCCAGCGAGTTGAGCACGACGCCCGCGACGGCCAGCCCCCGGCCGCGCTGCGGGCGCCGCTTGACCTGCCGCAGACCCACGACGCCGAGGACGATGCCCAGCAGCGGTATGCAGGTGAAGGACATGATGAGGGAGGCGATGGCGAACCCGTTGGTGGTCCGCTCGGCGGCGTACCAGCCCTGCGGCGCTCCGGGGTGGGGCGGCGGGTAGCCGTAACCGGGGTAGCCGCCCTGCCCGTAAGGGGGTTGCTGCCCGTAAGGGCCCTGCGGGTAGCCCTGGTACGGGGGCGGGGGCGGGGGGCCGCCGTACGCGGCCGGGGTCTCGTACGCCGAGGGCGCGGCGTACGGCGACGGGGCGGGCGCAGGCGGCGGGGGCGGAGGCGGCGGTCCGAACGGAGCCGGCCCGGGTGGCGGGGCGTCCTCGGGGGACGGCGGCGGAGGCGGCGGCGGTATGTCCACCGCAGGAGTTTACGATCCCGCGGTCCGCGGCCAGGAAGGCGCCCACCAGGGCGTCCGGGCGCCCCGGCCCTGCCCCGGGGGCGGCCGGGCGCAACTCGTCCCGCCGGGGACCGCCGGGCCCCGCGCGGCCGGTAGGTTTTCCCGCCGGGGCGCACTTTCGCGAACGGGGAGGCAGGAATGGCGGCGCAGGCCGGCGGGGACCTGGAGTACGGGCGGCACCTGCTCGCGCTGGACCGGGCGGAGGAGGCGCTGGGGGTGTTCGCCGCGGTCGCCGAGCAGGCACGCCGCGAGCACGGCGGGGTCCACCCGCGGACGCTGGAGGCGCGCGCCGACGTGGTGGACGCGCTGATCGCGGCGGGGCGGCTGGCCGAGGGGGAGGCCGAGGCGCGGGCGCTGGTCCATGCCTACGGCGCGAAGGCGTACGCCGACGCGGGGTTCGCGATGCCGCGGCACCGCTCCCACATGCAGCTCGCCAAGGTGCTCTCACAGGCCGGCCGGGTGCGCGAGGCGATCGACGTGAGCGAGGCGGTGCTTCCGGCTGCCGCCCGGGAGCTGGGCACGGACCATCCGTACGTGCTCGTGAGCCGGGTGAACCGCGCGCAGCACCTGGCCCTGCTCGGCCGCTTCGCGCAGGCGCAGGCCGAGGGCACGGCGCTGGCCGCGATCGCCGCCTCCCTGGCCGAGCGGGGCGATCCGAACGCGGCGGTGGTGCGGCTCGCGGTCGCCAACGGCCTCGCGTTCTCGTACGCGGAGTGCGGTATGCCCGTCGAGGCCGAGCGCTGGGCGCGCGGATCCCTGGCCGAGGCCGAGCAGTTGCTCGGCGGGCACAGCGACTTCGCCCAGGGGCTGCGGCTGAACCTGCTCACCGGGCTGGTCGGCCAGGGCCGGCACGAGGAGGCGCTGGCCGAGGCCGAGTGGCTGCCCGCGTTCTCGGCCGCCCAGCCGGGCTCGCGCTCGCTGGTGCGGGCCGAGGCGCTGTACGGACTGGGCCGGCTCGCCGACGCGGAGGCCGAGGCGCTGCGCGCCCTGGAGGAGGCCGGGCCGCGGCTGGCCCCGATCCACCACCGGATCCTGCGCACCCGCACCCTGCTGGCCCTCGTCCACGGCTCCCCGCACGAGATGCACGCGGTGGCCTCCGCGTGGACCGAGCACTTCGGCCCCGACCACCCGCGGGCGCGGGCGGCCTGGGCCGCCGTGCGCCTGGGCTGAGCGGCGACGCCCGGCGGTCACATCCGGGGCCGTGACGGCCCGGGCCGCCACCCGTCGAAAGCCGTCACTCACCGAAGGCCGTCACCCGTCGAAGGCCGTCACTCGCCGAAGGCCGTCGCCCGTGCCCGGTCCTCCCAGGGGGCGATCTGCGCCCGGACCTCGTCCAGGTGGGACAGGACGGCGGTCACGCCGTCGTCGCCCATCGGGAGGTGCAGGGGGGTGTCCTCGGCTTCGAGGGCGGCCAGGACGAGGGCGGCGGCCTTGGCGGGATCGCCGGGCTCCTTGCCCCCGACCTCCGCGGCCATCTTGCGGGTGGCGCCGACCGTGGCCTCGTAGTCGGGCAGCTCCGCGCTCGCGCTGCCCTTGGCCATCAGCGAGGTGCGGAAGGCGCCCGGTTCCACGATCAGCGTCTTGATGCCCAGCGGGCCGACCTCGTCGGCCAGCGCCTCGGTCATGCCCTCCAGCGCGAACTTGGTGCCGCTGTAGGCGGAGAAGCCGGCGAAGGACATCTGCCCGCCCATGCTGCTCATCTGCACGATCGCGCCCGAACGGCGGGCCCGCATGTGCGGCAGCACCGCGCGCACCAGCGCGGCCGGGCCGAAGACGTGCACGTCGAACAGGGAGCGCAGCTCCTCGTCCGTGGTCTCCTCGAAGGCGCCGACGTGCGTGCGGCCCGCGTTGTTGACCAGGACGTCGATCCGGCCGTGGCGCGCGATCACGTCCCTGACCGCGCGTTCGGCCGCCTTGACGTCGGTGACGTCCAGCCGCACCGCGTCCACCTGGTCGGGGTGCGCCGCCACCAGGTCGTCCAGGGTCTCCGGCCGCCGGGCCGCGGCGGCCACCACGTCACCGGCCGCGACCGCGGCCTGCGTGATCGCCCGTCCGAAACCGCTGCCCGCGCCGGTGACCAGCCAGACCTTGTTCATGTCCACTCCCGTTGTCCCGCGGGTGTTTCGCGTGTGTCCCGCGTGCTCCGCGTTGTCCTGCCGTTGCTGTGATCAAGCGTGCCCGGGGCGCGCCTTGCCCGTCCAAGACCCTTCGTGATAGCCGATGGTTATGGATGTCCACGGCAGGGATCTGCGCTACTTCGTCGCCGTCGCCGAGGAGTTGCACTTCACCCGGGCGGCGGAGCGGCTGTTCGTCTCCCAGCCCGCGCTGAGCAAGCAGGTCAGGGCGCTGGAGAAGCAGCTCGGGGCCGAACTGTTCGACCGCGGCCGCCAGGGCGTCGCCCTCACCGCGGCCGGCGAGCAACTGCTGCCGTACGCCCGCCGCGTCCTGGCCGAGTGGGACGCGGGCCGGGCGGCGGTGGAGCGCGCGAAGGCAGCGCAGCGCGCCACGCTGGTGGTCGGTATGAGTACGAGCCCGGGCCGGGGCGGGCTGCTGCCCGCGGTCCGCTCGCGCTTCTGCGCCGCCCACCCCGAGGCCACACCGCTGCTGCGCCAGGTCGGCTGGGACGACCCGACCGCCGGGCTCGCGGACGGCACGAGCGACGTCGCCTTCGTGTGGCTGCCGCTGCCGGGCCAGGAGCGGTACGACCACGTGGTCGTCGCCGAGGAGCCCCGGCTGGTCGCCCTGCGGGAGGACCACCCGATCGCCGTCCGCACCCCGCCCGGGTCCGCCGTGGACTTCGCCGACCTGATGGACGAGCCGTTCCTGGCGCTTCCCGCCGCCGCGGGGCCGCTGCGGGACTACTGGCTCGCCCTCGACGCCCGCGGCGGGCGCCCGCCGGCGATCGGGGCCGAGGTCGCGAGCACGGAGGAGACGTACGAGGCGCTCGCCGCCGGCCTCGGCGTGGTCCTGGTCGCCTCGGGCAACGTCCCGCTGGTCTCGCTCGGCGGTGTCACGGCCCGCCCGGTGCGCGGCCTGTCCCCCAGCCGCTTCGCGCTCGCCTGGCCGCGTACGGCCGCCGGCCCCTTGACGCGCGATTACGTGGAGGCGTGCCGCCGGGTGTGCGCGGGGGACTGATCGGGGCCGCGGGGACTGCTCCGGGGGCCGCGGGGGTTACGCCGGTTCCAGGGCCGCGTCGTCCTCCTGGGCCGGCCCGCCCATCGCGTTGCGGCGCTCGGGCATCGTCAGGGTGACCATCCGCCGCCAGCCGCCGCACCGCTCGTAGAGGTACACCGCGTGGATGCCGAGCCGCAGGGCCAGGGCTCTGGGCGCGGACCAGCCCAGGATGCGGCCCATGTGCGCCATCACGGCCAGGCTGACGTCGCGGTAGATGCGGATCTCCGCGTGCGCGGCCTCCCGCAGGATGCGCCGGATGGTGTCGGCGTGGCCGATCGCGGACAGGCGCAGCAACTCCTCGTGGCAGTACGCGAGGTGGTTGTCCTCGTCGCGCGAGATCGCCCGGACCGCCTTGCCGACCTCCGGATGGTCTTCGAAGTGCTTGAGGAGCAGGCGCATCTGCTCCGAGGCGCGCTGCTCCGTGACCCTGCTGTGGGCCAGGTAGGTGACGATGTCGGCCTCGGTCAGCGGCTCGTCCCGCTTCAGGCGGGAGTGCGCGAGGCCGATTCCGCCGCGCTCCAGCAGCATGGTGTAGTCCGTGTCGGGCGGCACGGGTACCGCGTCGAGCCCGCGCTTGCGCAGCAGGGCGGTGAAGATGCGGCCGTGCTTGTCCTCGTCCGTGCCGTGCCGGGCGATCTTGGGGGCCATGGCCCGCTGCGACGCGGGGACGAGCGCCGCGATGCGGCCGTTCTCCCAGCCGCCCTGCGCCTCGCCGCCGGCGGCGATCGAGCAGAAGAGCCTGAAGGACCTGTCGTCGTCGAGAATCTCCGTGAACAGGGTGCGCGCCGACAACACCACATCGCTCCTCTCACCGGGTGCCCGCCGCCCCGCCGCCTCAGCGGCGTGCCGCGCCTGCCCCACGAGTCAAAGCGGGCTTTCCGGTCACCGCAACCGGTGCCGCCGCGCGATGGGCCGATCGGACCACACACCGTCACCGCCGCCACTCGCCCCCGCACCGCCGCCGCTCCCCCCGCGCCGGGGCCGCGGGCTGCGGCGCGGTGGGCGACGGCTCCCCCGCCGAAGCACGGCCCTTCGCCCGGCAGCCGCGCGAAGGGCGTCTGCCGGACGGGATTGGCCCGGGGGGCCGGGGCCGCCGCTCGCGATACGGCCCCGGGAGTGGGGGGGCCGCCGGGTCATGCCTTGGGCTCCAGCCGGTCGGCGCGGACCAGGCCGAGCATGCCGTCCGCGCCCTGGACGGCCAGGAAGGTGCGGCCGGCCCGGTCCCGGGCGAGCGAGGGCACGCCGGTCAGCAGCACGGCGTGCTCGGCCGGCCGGGGCGCCGCGGCGGATCCGGCGGCCCAGGCGCGCGTGCTGACCGCGCCCGCGTCGTTGCGGGTGGCCGTCACGTGCCCGCCGCCGGCCAGGGCGGCCACCGCCACCGGGCCGTACCCGCCGGCCGGGTAGGCGGCGGCCGGCGTCCAGACGCCGCCCTTGCGCTCGTCGTGCACGTGGACGGTGCCCGACCCGCCCGGGCGCAGGAACAGCCGGGTCCCGCCGCCGGGCAGTTCGACCGCGGTGGGGGCGCAGGACGGCACCGGGAGCGGCAGCCGTGCGGCGGTGGCGCGGCCGTGCGGGGGAAGCGTCCACCGGTACAGGTGGGTGCGGGTGCCGGCGTAGATCTCGGTCCTGCCGTCGGCGCGCGGCAGCAGGAACAGCCCGTCCTGGACGTCGGCCGGTCCGGGCAGCCGCCGCCAGGGGCCCCACCGGCCGGTCGCCGACAAGGTGCGCAGGGCCAGGGCGCGGGTGTAGGTGCGGACGACGACGTGCACGCGGCCGAGCCGGTCCACCGCCGCGTACGGCAGACCGAGTTCCCGCGCCTTCGGGCCGCGGACGCCGTCGGGACCGCCCAGGTCCTGCCACTGCCCGAACCGGCCGCCGGGCGCCTCCTGCACGGTGGTGACGACCTGCCGCCGCTGCGCGGCGGGGGCACCGGCCAGGCCGCCGTGCCTCAGGGCGAACAGCCGTACGCGCCCGTCGGGCAGGGACACCGCGGACACGTGGCCGAACAGGTCGCCGCCGGGCAGCGGCACCGGGTCGGCCCAGGCGGCGGCGCCGGGTGTCTTCTGCGTCCACTGCACCACCTGCCCGCCCGCCACGGTGAACGCGGTCAGCCGCCCGTCGGGCAGCGGCCGCAGCCAGTGCACGTCGCCGCGGTGGCGGTGCTGGGTGGAGTCGAAACGCTTCCTGGTCAGGCGCAGCAGGTCCACCTGGTGGTCGCCGCAGCCGTAGGGCACCGCGCAGGGCAGGCCGTGGCCGGAGTAGGTGACCAGCGTGGCGGTCTTGGCGGCGAGGGTGAACGGGTCGAGGTTGGCGGGGTAGAGCTGGTTGGCGTAGCCGCGGTACGACTGCAGCACCGGGGCGGGCGACCCGGCCGGCGGGCGGTAGCGCTCGACGGCCGTGACGGCGAGCTGCGCGCTCGCGGTGTGGTCGGCGTGGTCGGTGGAGGCCGCGCCCTTGCCGTGCCTGCCCCGCTTGTGCTCGGGGTCGGGGTCCAGCGTGCACACCAGGGTCGGGCGGGCGTCGGTGAGCACGTGGTCGAGCGCGGCGAGCACCTTGTCGCGGGTGTAGGCGTACTGGCTGGTGACGGGCGAGTCCGGCATCACCAGGGTGGGAACGCTGAGGGTGGTGCCCGCCACCAGGCCGGCCAGACTGCGGCCGCGGTACTCGCGGCGCCGGTCGCCGGCCTCCAGCATGGCGAGCACCACGAGCCGTACGTGCGGGGCGGCGCGCAGGACGGCCACTTCGGCGACCGTGCCGGAGGCCAGCACCCGCGCGGAGCGGTCCCACGGGCTGTCCATGTCGCCGGTGGCCATGCGCGCGTACGCGCGGCGGGACCCGTTGAAGCGCTCGGCGGCGAAGTGCGCCCGGTCCAGCACCGGGACCTCGCCGTGGCGCACGGCGTAGGTTCTGCGCCCGAGGCCGGTGCTCTCGCCCGCGGTCAGGTACACCGTGGTCAGCGGTACTCCCGCCCGCAGGAACTGCGAGGTCTCCGGGTTGATGAAGTACAGGTCGTCGTCCGGGTGGGCGACGATCTGCACCACCGAGGTGCCGGGGGCCGCGGTCACGGCGACCCCCGATCCCGAACCCGGCGCGGGACCGGCGAGCGGCTTCGTGTGTCCGTGGACGGCGGCCGACGAGCATCCCCCCGTGGCCAGCGCAGCCGCACCGGACAGCGCGTAGGTCAGCACGCGCCTGCGGGTGGCAGGCAATGTTCCCCCCAACAAGAAATGACTGTCGTCACGCGATCCCGCGATCCCGCGATCCCGCGATCAGCGGACGAGCGTCCGGGCGCCCCGGCCGTTCTCGGCGTTCTCGGCGGGTGCGGACGTCTCCGACGGGTAAGAGGGGGAACGCCGCCGGCGGGTTCCACGGCCCTTCCCTCGCCAGTACCGCGTGAAGCGGACAACCGAGCGACCGCCGGGGGTGCGTACGGTGCTCGCGCGCCACGCGGGGGCGACATCCCGGGACGCGTCACTCGTACGAGACGTTTCATGACAGAGACGAGGAACCGACCCCCTACTGTTGGACGGCATGCGGATGAACACGGAGCCGGGACCTGCCCTGAGCGTGGTGGTCATCGTCTACAACGACGCGGAGCGCCTGCCCACGGCGGTCCGGTCGGCGCTGGAGCAGTCGCTGCGCGGCGTCGAGGTGGTGATCGTCGACGACTGCAGCACCGACGGCAGCTACGAGGCGGCCGAGCGCCTGGCGGAGCGGCACCCGGACCGGGTGCGGGCGTTCCGGCTCGACGAGAACAGCGGCGGCTGCGGCGGCCCGCGCAACCGCGGCATCGCCGAGGCACGCGGCGAGTACCTGGTCTTCCTGGACAGCGACGACACCCTGGAGCGCCACGCCTGCCGCAACTTCCTCGACGCGGCCCGCGCCGGTGGCGCCCAGATGGTGTCCGGGCTGACCAAGCGGGTGCAGACGCGTACCGGCAAGGCGGTCGACTGGTACCCGTGGCTGTACACCTCGACCCGGACCATCGAGTCGATCATGGAACTGCCCGACCTGCTGGTCTACGACACCCTGTCGACCAACAAGTGCTACCGGCGCGACTTCCTGCTCGGCAACGACCTGCTCTTCCCGGTCGGCATCCACTACGAGGACCTGCTGTTCTCCGCCCGCGCCTACCTGGCCGCCGAGCGGATCACGCTGATCCCCCACCACGTCTACAACTGGATGGTGGACGACAGCGGCACCAGGCGCTCGATCAGCAACCGCCGCCACGAGGTCGACAACTTCGCCCACCGGGTCAGGATCCACCGCGAGATCGACGCGATCTTCCGCGAACGCGGCCTGGACGGGCTGAAGCTGCACAAGGACACCAAGTTCCTCAAGCACGACCTGGTACTGCACCTGCGCGACCTGCCGTTCCTCGACGACGGCTACCGCCACCAGTTCGCCCGCATGGCGCGCGAGTACATGACACGGATCTCCCAGGAGGCGTACGAGGGGCTGGAGCCGATCCACCGGATCTGCGCCTACCTGCTCATGGAGGAGGACTGGGCCAACCTCAACCCGGCGATCGACACCCTCATCAACCGGCAGAAGCTGTCGGTGCCGCTGGTCGAGCGGGACGGCCGGGTCTACTGGTGCGAGGAGCATCTGGACGAGCAGCGGGCCCGCGCCGTCCTCGACGTCACCGATCTCGGCTACCACTCCAGGCCGCTGCACCAGCTCACCCTGCGCGCGAAGCTGGACCGCTACCGGCAGACCGGCACCGGGATCTCGCTGGCCGGTTCCGTCGTCAACCCGCTGGGCCGGATCGCCCCGGGCGCGCGGCTGGAGGCGGCCCTGGAGCTGCGCGCCCGGCGCAAGGGCGTGCGGGCGTTCGCCTTCCCCGGCGTCCAGGTGCGGCACGCCGGCGACCACCTGGAGTGGAGCGCGGACGCCGACATCAGCGGGACCCTGCGCCCGCTGGGCCTGCTGGACCCGGTCTGGGACATCCAGCTGCTGCTGACCGTGGACGGCACGGCGGCCATGCCGATGCCGCTCACCGTCGGCGACGCCGAGCTGGACACCTCGGTGCCGCTGCGGATCCGCCCGCGCCTGTCCCGGCTGGTCGCGGACCGCCTGGAGGCCGAGACGTCCGGCCGGGGCCATCTGGCGTTCGTCCAGGCCGCGCAGGGCGCGGTGAGCCGCCGCAGCCGGGCCGGGCTGGACCGGGCCCTGCGGGGCGTGCCCGGGACGGTGGCCCGCGGCGGGCTGCGCAAGGCCAAGAACGCCCGCAGGTACGCGCGTTCCGGCGAGAGCAAGATCCGCGTGTACCACGACGTCTTCAGCAGGCTGCCGGTCAGGAAGGGCACGGTGGTCTTCGAGAGCCACCTCGGCAAGCAGTACAGCGACAGTCCGCGGGCGATCTACGAGGAGATGCGCCGGCAGGGCGTGGAGTTCACCGCGATCTGGGCCTACGCCGACCGGCCCGAGGACTTCCCGCCGGACGCCACCCTCGTCAAACGCTGGTCGTACCCCTATCTGCGGGCGCTGGCCCAGGCGGAGTTCTGGATCGACAACCAGGGCTTCCCGCTGAAGCTCACCAAGCGCCCGGAGACCACGTACATCCAGACCTGGCACGGCTCGGCGCTGAAGAAGATGGGCTTCGACAGCCCCCAGCTGCGGGTGCGGACCAAGGACCAGCAGGCCGACTACCAGCGGATCCTGGACAGGTTCGACCACTTCCTGATCCGCTCCGAGCACGACGCGCGCACCCTGGTGCCGGCCTTCCGCCTCAGGGACGAGGTGGTGCTGCGCTCGGGCTACCCGCGCAACGACGCCCTGGTCGCGGCCCGCGAGGCCGAGCGCCTGAGCGGGCAGCGGGTGCGGCCCGGCATCGTACGCGAGCTGGGCATCCCCGAGGACCGCAGGATCCTGCTGTACGCGCCGACGTTCCGCAGCACCGCGACCGGCGGCGTCGCCAAGTTCGAACCGCCGCTGGACTTCGACGAGTTCGCCGACCGGTACGGCGACCGCTGCACGCTGCTGGTGCGCTCCCACTACCTCAACACGGTGGTGCTCCCGCCGTCCGTACGCGGCCGGGTCGTCGACGTGACGTCCGTCCACGACGTGACCCCGCTGTTCCTGGCCGCCGACGCGCTGATCACCGACTACTCGTCCGTGATGTTCGACTACGCCCTCCTCGACCGGCCGATGGTCTTCTTCGCCTACGACTACGACGAGTACGTCAAGGACGACCGCGGCACGTACTTCGACCTGGTCAAGCACGCCCCCGGCCCGGTGGTGCGCGACGTCGAGGGGCTCTACCGCGTGCTGGACGGCGGCCTTCCGGACGCCGACAGCGAATGGGCGCCGCGCCGCAAGCAGTTCGTGGCGGAGTTCGGCGAGTACGACAAGGGCGACGCCGCCCGCCAGATCGTGGACAGGTTCTTCCGTCCGGGGAGCAGCGAGTGAGCCGCGACATCTTCATCGTCACCAACAGCCTGGACGAACTGGGCGGCGTCACCACCTGGTCGCGCCAGATGGCCCGGCTCCTCACCGAGCGCGGCCACCGCGTGCACATGATCGGCATCACCCCCTCCCACGTGGACCACCGCACGTCCGAGCGGCTGCCGTACGCCACGACGACCCTGTACGAGGAGCACCCGCCGCCGGCGTGGAGCCCGCGCACCCTCACCGACCTGGCCAACGTCCCGGCCCGGATCGGGCGGTCGCGGCGGCGGGCGGGGATGCGGGAGAAGGCCGCGCGGATGACCGCGCTGTTCCGCGCCGCCGGCCCGGGCGCGGTGGTGATCTGCGCCCAGGTGTGGGCCATGGAATGGGTGAACCTCGCCGACACCTCGGGGATGCTGGTGATCGGCATGAGCCACGAGTCGTTCGCGGCCTGCCGGGCGTCCTCGCGCTTCGAGCGGGTGCAGCGCCACTACAAGGACTGCGACCGCTTCCTGACGCTCACCCGCGAGGACGCCGACCTGTGGGCACGGCAGGGCATGAACAACGCCGGCTTCATGCCCAACGCCCTGCCCTGGGTGCCGCGGTCCACCTCGCCGCGCTCGGAGAAGGCCGTGGCCGCGGTCGCGCGGCTGTCCCAGGAGAAGGGCATCGACATGCTCCTGGACGCCTGGGCCGTGGCCGTCGCGGACCACCCCGGCTGGGTGCTGCGGATCCACGGGGCCGGCGAGGACGAGAAGCTCCTCAAGCGGCAGGCCGCCCGGCTGGAACTGGACGGCTCGGTGGAGTGGGCGGGCCGCACCGACGACGTGCCGGGCGCCCTGCGCGCCGCCTCGGTGTTCGCCCTGCCCTCCCGCGCCGAGGGGTTCCCGCTCACCCTGCTCGAAGCGATGGCGACGGGGCTGCCGTGCGTCGCCTTCGACGTGGCCCCGGGCGTGCGCGAGATCATCGCCGACGGCGAGGACGGCTTCCTGGCCGCTCCCGGCAACATCCACGCCTTCGCCGGGAAGCTCGCCCTGCTCATGGGCGACCAGCGGCTGCGCGACACCATGGGCGAGCGGGCCGCGGTCAGCGTCAAGCGCTACACGACCGACAAGATCGTCCGGCGCTGGGAGGACCTGTTCGACTTCCTGGAGCTGTAGGCCCGGGCCCGTCCGCCGTACGCGGGGCCGGCCCCCGTGACGCGGAGGGCACGTCACGGAGGCCGGTCGTCCGCCGCGGGCCTCGGGTCAGGCGACGCCGATGTCGTCCGCGTAGTAGGTGCCCTGGCCGTACCATCCGTGCACCCAGACGGTCACGGACGTGGTGCTCGCCCCGGTGGTGAAGGCGGTCTTGAGCTGGGCGTACGACCCGCCCGTGCCCGGGGTCCAGATGCTGGTGTCGGTGGTGCCCGTGCCGGTCACGCCGAGGTAGACGTAGGAGCCCCGCACATAGCCGGACAGGGTGTACGTGTGGCCCGGCTGCACGGTGACGGTCTGCGAGCACTGGGCGTCGTCGCTGTTGCTCGCCGCGCCCGCCAGGGCGTGGGCGCCGCCGTGCACGGGCGAGGAGACGACGCTGCCGGTGCCGCCCGTGCAGGTCCACGGCGACAGGGCGCCGGACTCGAAGTCGCCGTTGACGACGATGGCGCCGCCTCCGGTGCCGCCGGTGGTGCTTCCGGTGGTGGTGCCGCCCGTCGTGGTGCCTCCGGTGGTCGTACCGCCGGTCGTGGTGCCGCCCGTGGTCGTACCACCCGTCGTGGTCCCGCCCGTGGTCGTACCGCCGGTGGTCGTCCCACCCGTCGTCGTCCCGCCGGAGGTCGTCCCACCCGTCGTACCGCCGCCGCCCGAGCAGGTCGCGGCGGAGCCGTTGACGTCGTCGACCACGGCGTTGAAGAGCTTGGCGGAGGGGTCGAGGTCGTACAGGGAGAACATCATCGCCCCGCCGAGCGCGTTGCAGTGGATGTAGTCGGCGCGGGCCTGGACGGACTGGGGGGACTCGCCACCGTAGAAGTTGGTGCCGTCGTAGAACCAGGCGGACTGGGTGGTGGGGTCCCAGAAGGTGTCCGACGGGTTGTCGACGACCCCGGTGAGTTCCTTGTACATGGCCACGCCCGGCACGTTGCCGCTGAGCGTGTGGCCGGCCGAGGGGCCGGTGGCGCTCTGGTAGAGGCCGTGGTCGCCGCCCGCCGGCACTCCGGTCCAGCCGCGGTAGTAGAAGGGGATGCCGAGGTTGATCTTGGCGGCGGGGAAGCCGCCGGGTATGCCGTAGGCGCTGTCTCCGTTGATGTAGCCCTTGACGACGGAGTCGATGTCGTACTTCTCGCCGCCCGGCGGGATGGTGCCCGACGGGTCGCTCGCCGACGGGTACAGCGGGTCCTGGAAGTTGGTCGGGCCGGTGGTGTCCCAGGCGCCGTGCATGTCGTACGTCATCAGGTCGGCGAAGTCCAGGTACCGGCCGATCCGGTCGGTCTGGACCTTGGCGGCCTTGTCCTGGCCGCCCGGCAGCGCGGCGCTCAGCGTGTAGCGCTTGCCTCCCCCAGAGCCTCCGGCCTGGGAGGTACCCCCAGCGGCGCCCTGGGCGTCGAGCTCGCTGCGGAACTCGGCCAGCAGGGCCGTGTAGTTCGCGGTGTCGTTCGGGCTGTAGTGGTTGCCGAGGTGGCCGGCCGGGGAGGCCGGGTACTCCCAGTCGATGTCGAAGCCGTCGAAGATGCCGGCCGCGGTGCCGGGGCCGCCGTAGCCGCCGGAGGCCGGGATGTCGCCCTTGATGAACATGTCGACGCAGGACGAGACGAACTTCTGCCGGGAGGCGGAGGTCGCCGCCACGTCGGAGAAGTACTTGGAGTACGTCCAGCCGCCCAGCGAGAGCAGGATCTTCAGGTGCGGGTACTTCTTCTTCAGCTCCTGGAGCTGGTGGAAGTTGCCCGCCAGCGGCTGGTTCCAGGTGTCGCTGCTGCCGTCGACGCTGATGCTGCCGTCGAAGGTCTTCTGGTAGTCGGCGAACTGGTCGCCGGCGCCGTCGCCCGCGTTCGGGTCGCTCTCGCCGCCCGGGTCGGGGTCGGTGGCCTTGGTGGCCTCGAAACAGGTCAGGTTGGCCGGGTCGATGTTCTCGAAGTCGTAGATCAGGTAGTCGAGTTTGCCGGCCAGGCCCTCGGTGTCCAGGGCCTTGGGGTAGAAGGCGTTCTGGTAGATGCTCCACTGGTCGTAGTAGGCGACCTTGATGCCGCCGCTGGTGGCGGCGGCCGTCTGCGTCTTCGCCGCGGGGGTGGCCTGTGCGGCCGGCCCGTTGAGGACGACGGCGAGGGCCCCCACCAGCAGGGCGACGACGGCGGTGAGGCCGATCGCCCTCGACCGGTACCGGTCGTACGGGTACGGGCGCGGGGCGGTGGTTCCGGCCGGACGCATCAACCGTCTCAACTGGCCGGCCGGGCGAAAGGTGGCGCGCATGGGCATCCTCCCGATACGGGACGCCGGCCAGGCAGGCCGCCCTCGGCCCGACCAGGCGTGACATAGACACGACAGGGTCGTTCCGATGGTGGCCGCGCGCACGACCCGGGTCAAGAGGTTGGCCTAGACCAATCCGATACCGGACCGCCCCGCATGCGCGCGACGGGTCGAGCCGCCGACGCGCTCGGGCCGCGGAACCAGCGGGCCGGGCGCGGAGTTCGCCGGGGCGGCGGTTGGCGTCATCGGCACGCGTCGTGCCACCTGGCGGACCCCGGCCCGGCCCTGCCTCGGTCCCAAGGACGGACACAGGACGAACAAAGGACCCGTGAAACTACTTTCTCCTGGCACCGGATGAGGAACATGCTCGGACCGACGGGGGAAGTCACATGTCCACACGCCGTGTTGCGCGCTCCGCCGTGGCCGCTGCCGGTTCCGCAATCGCAGTCGCGCCCTGGCCCGCTTAGGGCCCGCGGGCGCCGCCCACGCCGCCGCCTTCACCGGTCGCGAGGGGCCCCACTGCCGACTCCCGGGTGAGATTGCCATGCCCATGGCACCCCTTCGAGAAAAGGAGTACATCGTGAGGAAACCGTTCTCCAGCCGCCGCATCGGCGCCGCCGCCGTACTGACGGCCGTCACCCTCGTCGGCGGAGGTCTGGCGATGGCGCCGGCCGCATCAGCCGACACGGCCACCGCGGCCTCTCCTTCCACCGCCGCGCCAAGGTCTCAAGTGACGCCCGACGGCGGCTGGTCGGACTGCGTGACAGTGCTCGACAACTTCGGTGAACTCACCTCCGCGACGAAAGCGGTCTGCATATCGACGACACTCTTGGCAGTGGTCAATTCGTCGCATGCCTATACCCAGTGCGTGTTCTCACTGTCGGGCCTCGGCGTGAACTCGCGGGTTGCGATAACCGCGTGCACCTTCGCGGCGTTCGGCTGAGAGCTGTCCCGCCGCCGGCGGCGGCTCGACGGGATGCCGGTCCCGGAGCGAATGGGCGCGCCCCGGAGCGGCCCGGAGCGCCTGGCGCCTGGCGCCTGGCGCCTGGCGCTCCAGGATCCCCGGGGCGCGCAGCCGAAAAGCCCTCGTACCGCGGTCGGGCGGATACGAGGGCTTTCAAGACGACACAGTCCCCGGTAGTGCTGCGCGTGTCCTGAAGCCTCAGTCGTCACTGCTGCCTCGGTGTCGCGCCGGCTTGCCGGGGGCCTGAACCGCATCCTGTCCGAGTGGTTCCGCCGGCTGGACGTCGTCACCGGCTTCGCCGCTCTTCCGGTATTACGGTCTAATAACAACGATCCACCTCTTATCGCCCATGTCAAGAGGTATCGGATGATTTTCTGCCCGAGGGGGGCCCGGCGCGTCAGTCCGGCGGTTGCGCCACCGTGACCTCGGCGGGGCGCAGGAGGTGGGTGCCGACGCGGTAGCCGGGGCGGTGGACCTTCGCGCACACGGGGTGGGGAGTGCCGGGGGGAGCCGGGACGTGGGCCACGGCCTCGTGGAGGGACGGGTCGAACCGGTCACCCTCCGTACCGAAAGCGGCGAGTCCCAGGGCGCACAGGCGGCCCTCCAGCGCGTCGGCCACCAGCGCGAAGCCGTCCGTCACCGCGCCCTGTCCGCGGGCCGCGTCGATCGCGTCGAGGACCGGAAGCAGGCCGGTCAGGACGTTCGCGACGGCGATCTCGCGGACGGCCAGATGGTCGCGGCGCACCCGCTTGCGGTAGTTGTCGTACTCGGCCTTGACCCGCTGCAGGTCGGCCGTACGCTCGCGCAGCAGCTCACCGACGGTGTCCGCCCCGACGGGCGCACCGCCGACGCCGGCGCCGGCGTCCTCGGGCGCCTCGGACGGCGGCGACGGCCTGCCGGCGGGCCCCGGCGGCTCCGCGACGGACGGCGCTCCCGGGTCCGCGGCCGGTCCGACCACCGCCGCCCGGCGCACCGGGCCGGGGAGGGCCGCCGGACCGGCGCGGCGCCGGTTGCGCACGACCGCGGGCGGCGGACGCCGCTCGTCCGCGTCCGTCATCCGGTGCCGCCCTTCTTCTCGTCCTCGTCGTCGACGATCTCCGCGTCGACCACGTCCTCGTCGGCCTGCGCGGAGCCGCCCGTGTCCGAGGCGCCCGCGGGTCCTGCGGACGGACCCGCCGTACCGCCGTCGCCGCCCGCACCCGTACCCGCGGCACCCGCCTGCGCGCCCTGGGCCTGGGCGTAGATCGCCGCGCCGGCCTTCTGCGCCGCCGCCTGCGCGCGCTCGGTAGCCGTACGGATGGCCGCCACGTCCTCGCCCTTCAAGGTCTCCTTGACCTCGCCGAGCGCGCCCCGCACCTCCGCCGCCACGTCCTCGGGGATCTTGTCGGGGTTGTCCTTCAGGAGCTGCTCGGTCTGGTAGACGAGCTGCTCGGCCTGGTTGCGGGTCTCGGCCGACTCGCGCTTGCGGCGGTCCTCCTCCGCGTGCGCCTCGGCCTCGCGCACCATGCGGTCGATG
>NZ_JAINVH010000059.1 GCF_020400825.1 Streptomyces sp. HPF1205 | reverse complement strand
GGGGGGTTTGCCGGCGGCTGTGCCCCCCCCCCCCGCCGGGGGCGGGGTTCCCGCCGCGGCCGCCGTCACCGCGGGCGGGGCCCGCGCCGCGCCCGCCGGGACCGCGGCCCGCCGCGCCACCGCGGCCGCTCGCACGGCTCCCGGCGCCGCGGCCACCGCGGCCGCGTCCCGCGCGCTGGACATCGCTCACGTGGTAGCCGCGCTCGTCGCGGTCTCCGCGCTCCCCTGGTGCTCCCGGAGCCCCTGGTGCCATGGGAGTGCCTCCCCTTCCGTGTCGCGATCCGCCCGCCCCGGCCGGCCGCCCGGTCGCCCGGCTGCCCGGCCGGCCGGTCAGAGCCGCTGGGCGACTTCCGTGGCCCAGTACGTCAACGTCATGTTCGCGCCCGCCCGCCGGATGGAGGTCAGGGTCTCCGTGATCGTACGGTCCCGGTCGATCCAGCCGTTGGCCGCGGCCGCCTCCACCATCGCGTACTCCCCCGAGATCTGGTACGCCGCCACGGGCACGTCGACCTCGTCGGCGACCTTGCGCAGCACATCAAGATACGGCAAAGCGGGCTTGACCATCACGATGTCCGCGCCCTCGGCCAGGTCCAGCGCCAACTCCCGCATCGCCTCGCGGTAGTTCGCCGGGTCCTGCTGGTACGTCTTGCGGTCGCCCTGGAGCGAGGAGTTGACGGCCTCGCGGAAGGGGCCGTAGAGCGCCGAGGCGTACTTCGCGGTGTACGCCAGGATCGACACGTCCTGCCTGCCGATCCCGTCCAGCGCCTCCCGGATGACCCCGACCTGGCCGTCCATCATCCCCGAGGCGCCCACCATGTGGACGCCGGCGTCCGCCTGCACCCGGGCCATCTCCGCGTAACGCTCCAGCGTCGCGTCGTTGTCCACCCGGCCCTGGTCGTCCAGCACCCCGCAGTGGCCGTGGTCGGTGAACTCGTCCAGGCACAGGTCGGACATCACCACCAGACGGTCGCCCACCTCGGAGACCACGTCCCGGATCGCGACCTGCAGGATGCCGTCCGGGTCGGTGCCGGCGGTGCCGACGGCGTCCTTCCGCTCGGGCAGGCCGAAGAGCATGATGCCGCCCACGCCCGCCTCGGCCGCCTCGACGGCGGCCTTGCGCAGGGTGTCGCGGGTGTGCTGGACCACTCCAGGCATCGACGAGACCGGCTGCGGCTCGCTGATCCCCTCCCGTACGAACGCCGGGAGGATCAGCTCCGCGGGGTTCAGCCGGTTCTCCGCGACCAGGCGCCGCATGGCCGGACTCGTCCGCAGACGCCGGGGGCGCGTCCCGGGGAACGAACCGTAGTCCTTGCTCATGGGTGCGCCGCCTTTCCGTGGAGGTCTCGGTTTTCCCACCGTACGCCCGGCGCGAGGGTGCGTTTGCCGACGCGGGGTCGGGCCGGGCGGGCGTGCGGGAACCCCTCCCGGGCCGGCGGGCACGGGGAAGGCCGACCTCGTGTCGGGGGCGCGTACCGGACGCGCGCGCGTCAGACGCGGGCGCGGCGGCGGGCGCCCGGGCGGCGCTCGCTCGGCCTCGTCACGGGGTCGCCGGCCTCCGTCGCGGCCAGGCGGCGGGCCGTGCCGTAGTCGGCCAGCGCCTGCGCGAGCGCCTGGACGGACGGTTCGGGCGCCATGACGTCGACCCGCAGCCCGTGCTCCTCCGCGGTCTTGGCCGTGGCCGGGCCGATGCAGGCGATGACGGTGACGTTGTGCGGCTTCCCGGCGATCCCGACGAGGTTGCGCACCGTCGAGGACGACGTGAACAGCACCGCGTCGAAGCCGCCGCCCTTGATAGCCTCGCGGGTGTCCGCGGGGGGCGGCGAGGCGCGGACCGTACGGTAGGCGGTCACGTCGTCGACCTCCCAGCCGAGCTCGACCAGGCCCGCGACCAGGGTCTCGGTGGCGATGTCGGCGCGCGGCAGGAAGACGCGGTCGATCGGGTCGAAGACCGGGTCGTACGGGGGCCAGTCCTCCAGCAGCCCGGCGGCCGACTGCTCACCGCTGGGCACGAGGTCGGGCTTGACGCCGAAGTCGACCAGGGCGCGGGCGGTCTGCTCGCCGACCGCGGCGACCTTGATGCCGGCGAAGGCGCGGGCGTCGAGGCCGTACTCCTCGAACTTCTCGCGGACCGCCTTGACGGCGTTGACGGAGGTGAACGCGATCCACTCGTAACGGCCGGTGACCAGGCCCTTGACGGCGCGTTCCATCTGCTGCGGGGTACGCGGGGGCTCGACCGCGATGGTGGGGACCTCGTGCGGCACGGCGCCGTAGGACCGCAACTGGTCCGACAGGGAGGCGGCCTGCTCCTTGGTACGGGGGACCAGCACGCGCCAGCCGAACAGCGGCTTGGTCTCGAACCACGACAGGTGCTCGCGCTGCCCGGCGCGGTCGCCGACGACGGCTATGGCGGCGATGGGCCCCTCGGGAGTCGGCAGCGCCTTGGTCGCCTTGAGCTCGGCGGCGATCGTGGCGAGGGTGGCGGCCCAGGTGCGCTGGCGGGTGGTGGTGCCGGCGACGGTGACCGTCAGGGGCGTGTCGGGCCGGCGGCCGGAGGCGATGAGTTCGGCGCAGGCGCCGGCCACCGTCTGCAGCGTGGTGGAGACGACGAGCGTGGTGTCGGAGGTGCCCGCCTCGCTCCAGCAGCGGTCGGACGCGGTGGCCGCGTCCACGAACCGCACGTCGCCACTGAGCGGCACACCGGCGTAGGCCGGCACCCCGACGGCGGTGGCCACACCGGGCACCACCTCGAAGGGGATGCCCGCCTCGGCGCAGGCCAGCATCTCGGCGGCGGCGTACGGGTCGAGCCCGGGGTCGCCGGCGACCGCGCGCACCACCCGCTTGCCGGTCCGCGCGGACGCCATGACAAGCTTGGCGGCAGCAGCGGCGGCCTCGGCGGGATCGGGGTCCAGGGCCGGACCCTGCCCGTCGGCGACGGGCTCGGCCGTGCCCACGTCGGCACGGGCGTGGCCGCGGACCACGTCCAGGACGGGGCCGTCACCGACCAGCAGGTCCGCGGCGGCGAGCGCCTCGACGGCGCGCAGGGTCAGCAGCCCGGGATCGCCGGGCCCCGCACCCAGGAAGGTGACGTGCCCGGTCACGGGCCCGGTCGAGGTCGGGCCGGCGGAGCCGGCCGTGGTCGTGGTGTCAGCGACGGCGGCGGGGTTCAAGGTGTGCGCTCCCCCATAGGACCGGTCGCACGCCTGACGAGCACCGGGCCGGCGAGCGCGCGGCCCAGGGCACGCGCGTCGTGGTCCGATGCCGGTGCGGAACCGGTGATGGACATCCGCGCCAGCGAGGAGGCGTCGGTGGTACCGACGGCTCCGCGCGGGCGCAGCTCGGAATACTGCTCGTCGGCCACGAGGCCGGACGGCACGCCCGCGGGGGCGGGGCGGCCGGCCTCAAGGGCGGCGAGCAGGGATCGCTCGGCGGTGACGCCGACGGGTGCGTCGGTCTCGCCGGAAGTAAAGTACCCGATTCGGGTGTCAAGGTTGCCACTCACAAGGGCCTCCGGGCCCTGTGACCGTGCCCACGCCCGGCCCTTCAGGGCCGCGCGGACGGCCGACGGCCCGCCGGGACGACCGGGGCCGCGGGGAACCGCGCGAGCAGCCGACGACGGCCGGTGGTCCGGACCCGACGGCGACTGCCCCTTGGGGCCGGTGACGGCGTGCGGCCCGTCGAGGGCCGAGCGCGCCGTTCCCCGTGCCCCTTCGGGCCTTCCCGGCGAACCGCACCGCGTGCGCTCCGTGCGGTTACTCATGACCGCCCTCGATTCCGCCTGGCACCCCGGCCGCGGGCCGGGCCGAACGGGACCCCGGAACCGCCGGAGGCCCCATGCTGACGGCCGCGACCGCCTGCGGGTCGAGGTCGAACAGCTCACGCAGCGCGTCGGCGTACCCGGCGCCACCGGGTTCGCCCGCGAGCTGCTTGGCCCGCACCGTGGGCGCGTGCAGCAGCTTGTCCACGACGCGCCGGACCGTCTGCGCGATCTCCGCGCGTTGCTTGTCGTCCAGACCCGGGAGCCTACCGTCAAGTCGGGCGAGTTCACCCGCCACGACATCGGCGGCCATGGCGCGCAGCGCCACGACGGTGGGTGTGACGCGCGCCGCCCGCTGGGCCGCGCCGAAGGCGGCGACCTCCTCGGCCACGATCGCCCGCACCTGGTCGACGTCGGCCGCCATGGGGGCGTCGGCCGACGCGGCGGCCAGCGACTCGATGTCCACCAGGTGGACGCCGTCGAGGCCGTGGGCGGCGGCGTCCACGTCCCGCGGCATCGCCAGGTCGAGTACGGCCAGCGGCGCGCCCGTACGGCCGTGGACGGCGGTCTTGAGCTGGTCGGCGGTCAGCACCAGGCCGGTCGAGCCCGTGCAGGAGACCACGATGTCGGCGTCCGCGAGCGCGGCCGGGACCTGCGCCATGGTGATCGTCGAGGCCACCGTGCCCTGCTCGCGCAGCAGGTGCGCCAGCCGCTCGGCCCGCGCGGCCGTGCGGTTGGCGACGGTCACCGAGGCCGCGCCCGAGCGCGCCAGGGTCGCGGCGGCCAGCGACGACATCGAGCCGGCGCCGACCACCAGGGCGCGGCGGCCCTCGACCGTGCCGGCCGGGAACTGGGCCAGGCCGAAGGTGACCAGCGACCGCCCGGCCCGGTCGATCCCGGTCTCGGAGTGCGCCCGCTTGCCGACCCGCAGCGCCTGCTGGAACAGGTCGTTGAGCAGGCGGCCCGCGGTGTGCAGCTCCTGACTCACGGCGAGCGCGTCCTTGATCTGGCCGAGGATCTGGCCCTCGCCGACCACCATCGAGTCCAGGCCGCAGGCCACGGTCAGCAGGTGGTGGACGGCCCGGTCCTCGTAGTGCACGTACAGGTGCGGGGTCAGCTCGTCCAGCGGCACCCCGCTGTGGCCGGCCAGCAGCGTGGACAGCTCGGCGACCCCGGCGTGGAACTTGTCCACGTCCGCGTACAGCTCGACGCGGTTGCAGGTGGCCAGCACGACCGCCTCGGTGGCGGGCTCGGCGGCCAGCGCGTCCCGCAGCAGCGCCGCCCGCACGTCCTCGGCGAGGGTGGCCCGCTCCAGCACGCTCACGGGCGCGCTGCGATGGCTCAGTCCGACGACCAGCACGCTCATGCGGGCATCACGGCGGGCACGTCTCCCCCGTCCGGCTCCTGGCGGTCGTCCTCACCGGCCTTGCGCTGCTCGTGGAAGGCCAGGATCTGCAGCTCGATGGACAGGTCGACCTTGCGCACGTCCACGCCGTCCGGCACCGACAGCACGGTCGGGGCGAAGTTCAGGATCGAGGTGACCCCGGCGGCGACCAGCCGGTCGGTGACCTCCTGGGCGGCGCCCGCCGGAGTGGCGATCACGCCGATGGACACCTGGTTGTCGGCGACGATCGTCTCGAGTTCGTCGATGTGCCGCACCGGCAGTCCGGCGACCAGCTTCCCGGCGAGCGCGGTGTCGGCGTCGAGCAGGGCGGCGACCCGGAAGCCGCGGGAGGCGAACCCCCCGTAGTTGGCCAGGGCGGCGCCCAGGTTGCCGATACCGACGATGACGACCGGCCAGTCCTGGGTCAGCCCGAGTTCACGGCTGATCTGGTACACGAGGTACTCCACGTCGTATCCGACGCCCCGCGTGCCGTACGAGCCGAGGTAGGAGAAGTCCTTGCGCAGCTTCGCCGAATTGACTCCGGCGGCCGCGGCGAGCTCCTCCGACGACACGGTGGGCACCGAACGCTCGGAAAGAGCTGTCAGCGCCCGCAGGTACAGCGGAAGCCTGGCGACGGTGGCCTCGGGAATCCCTCGGCCGCGAGTCGCCGGTCGGTGTGATCGGCCAGTTGCCACGGTGCTCCTGCGGGTAGAGCTGGGCTGAGGACGACCACGGTCCCTGGGGCCGCCCCGTGAAGGCCAGGCTATGTCTTTGTGAATGCGTGCACAAAGATGGTGTCCGTTTTGACCGCTGGAAGTGATGGGCATCACGCCGGCTCATTCCGGACTCCGGGCACCGTTCCGCGTGCCTGATCGTTTCCCCGGCCGGCCCGGAATCCCCTCGTGTACGCGCCGCTCCGGCGCATCCAGAGCGCGTCGCCGACGGTGAGCGGACCGGAGGGTTCGGGCCACCTCGTGCCCGCCGCCACGTCCAGCCGCTCGGCCAGGCCGGCGGCCCGCGGCGCGTAGAACGACAGCAGCGACGCCGATGCCCGCGCGTCGCCGAGCGCGGTGTGCGGACTCCAGTCGGTGATCCCTATCGCGGCGGCGCACTCCCACAGGCTCAGGCCGCCCGCCGGGCCGCCGCCCGGGCCGGCCTCCTCGTCGGGCTCCCCGTACCGCTCGGCCAGCCGCATCGTGCACAGCTCGGGCACGGCCGGCAGCCGCAGGCCCACCCGCGCGTACTCGGCGACCAGGAAGGCGCGGTCGCAGCCCACGTTGTGGCCGACCAGCACCCGGCCGCGCAGCAGCCCCAGCAGCCGCCGCGCGATCCCGGCGAACCGCGGGGCGCCGCCCAGGTGCTCGGGCTCGATCCCGTGGATGTGCGTCGGCCCGACGGGCCCCTGCGGATCGACCAGCGTGGTGAACTCGCCCTGCGGTTCGAGGTCCGCGCCGAGCAGCACCACGGCGAGCTCCACCACCCGGTGCCGCCGTGACGACGAGCCGGTCGCCTCCAGATCGACGACGGCGAATCCGACCGGCCCGCGGGCCTGGGCTGCCAGGGGCACGTGCCACACTCCTCACGCATTCGCCCCCGGGACGTACAAAACGCCGTCGATGGTAATCGAATGTGCGCGAGTGCGGGTAACGCGCGTAAAACGGCCGACCGTTCGTGCGCGATTTCACACTGCCTTACCCGGGGGTCAGCCGGCCCTGGTCACCCGGACGGGCCCGGACGAACCGGGATGTATCGGGTGAAACCCGATGAACCCGATGACCCCTATGAGCCCGCAGGACCGGAAGGATCCGCGGAACCCGATCGGCCTGACGAAGCGTGACGAAGCTCACTGCGCCCGGGCGGGCGCGGACCGGCCTCAGGACGCGGCGGTCAGCGCGGCACGCAGCCGCCGCTCGTCGACCCGCCAGAAGGTGTGCTGCTCGCCGTCCACCAGCACGACCGGAATCTGCTCCCAGTAGCGGTCGTGCAGTTCCGGATCGCGGCTGATGTCGCGCTCCTCCACCACCGCGCCGGTCTCCGCCGCCACCTTCTCCACCACCGCCCGCGCGTCGTCGCACAGATGGCAGCCCGGCTTCCCGATCAGCGTCACGGTCCTCGCAGTCGTCATGGGGCAAAGGTACGGCCAAGGTGTCGCATGGAGTTCACACACCGGCCCGGTCGAAGCATCAGGCTTGCCCCACAGGGTGGTTATGCTCGCGCTATGGCCGCACTGAAATGGCTCACCTCCCGTAAGCAGGACGCGACCGAGCGGAGCGTGCTGGCAGGCGAGGCCGCGGCGGCCGCCGCGGAAGCGGCCCTCGCGCCGCACCCGGAGCCGGCCGGCGGCACGGAAGCGGCCGGCGGCGCGCGGCCGGAGGACCACGCCGGGGACCTCACAGGAGACCTGGCGGGCGGCCTCGCCGGGCCCGCGCCGGAGAGCCCCGAGGAGATGCCGGTCGCGCACGACGTCCGCGCCGCCGCGTTCTTCGACCTGGACAACACCGTGATGCAGGGCGCCGCGCTGTTCCACTTCGGACGCGGCCTGTACAAGCGGAAGTTCTTCCACAAGCGCGACCTGCTCCGGTTCGCCTGGCAGCAGGCGTACTTCCGGCTGGCCGGCAACGAGGACCCCGCGCACATGCGGGACGCCCGCGACAGCGCGCTGTCCATCGTCAAGGGCCACCGCGTCGAGGAAGTCATGTCCATCGGCGAGGAGATCTACGACGAGTACATGGCCGGCAAGGTCTGGCCGGGCACCCGGGCGCTGGCCCAGGCCCATCTCGACGCGGGCCAGCGGGTCTGGCTCGTGACCGCCGCGCCCCTGGAGACGGCCACGATCATCGCCCGCCGCCTGGGCCTGACCGGCGCTCTGGGCACGGTCGCCGAGCACGTCGACGGCGTCTACACCGGCCGCCTGGTCGGCGAACCGCTGCACGGCCGGGCCAAGGCCGAGGCGGTACGCGCGCTGGCCATGGCCGAGGACCTCGACCTGTCGCGGTGCGCGGCCTACAGCGACTCGCACAACGACATCCCCATGCTGTCCCTGGTCGGCCACCCGTACGCCATCAACCCCGACAGCCGCCTGCGCAAGCACGCGCGGGCCCAGGGCTGGCGGCTGCGCGACTACCGCACGGGCCGCAAGGCCGCCAGGATCGGCATCCCCGCCGCGGCGGGCATGGGAGCGGCCGCGGGCGCGGCCCTGGCCGCGGCCGCCGTCCACCGCCGCCGCAACAAGTGACCCGCGGGCGGGCCGGGTACGAGCCGGGGCCCGGCCGGCGCGCCCCCGGAGCGGCACTCACCGTCGGAGAAACACGGACCTTTCGCGAGCACTTCACGAACCGAAGTGGTCAACCAAGGGCGCGTGTTCGATAATTTGTCGATCGCCAATCCGTATAGGAAGTGGCGCAAGCGGCGATTTGAGCAACTCGGTGTAGCGTCGCCTGTACGAAGCGTTATTCTCCTCAGACGCATTCCGGTACCCACACGTCGCCACGACGGGTGAACGGTCCCGTACTGCACGTGATGGAAGTTCTGCCTCTGGGAGTCCCGTGTACCCACACGACGGGGTTGACACCTCCGGCTTGGCGGCGCTGCGCGCACTGGTCCTCGACCAACTGCGACGCACGGTCCCCGCGCCCGCCATGCCCGCCCTCGCCACGTCCAGTCCCTCCGGCCCCACCGTCCCCGGCCCCGCGTACGCGCTGGCCGAAATCAGCACCACCGCAGGCAGACGCACCCGCAACAGCGCCCACCACGCGCAGAGCGCCGCGCGCTCCGGGGCGCACGCCGCGCACGCCGGGCACTCCCCGACGGCCGCGAGCACCGCGAACACCCCGGCCGCCGCCCGCCGGCCCGCCGCGGACACCGACAGCGGCCGGATGATGGATCTGGTCGAACGCGCGCAGGACGGCGAGACCGAGGCCTTCGGCCGGCTGTACGACCACTACAGCGACACCGTGTACCGGTACATCTACTACCGGGTCGGGGCCAAGGCGACCGCCGAGGACCTCACGAGTGAGACGTTCCTGCGCGCCCTGCGCCGGATCGGCACCTTCACCTGGCAGGGCCGCGACTTCGGCGCCTGGCTGGTCACGATCGCCCGCAACCTGGTCGCCGACCATTTCAAGTCGAGCAGGTTCCGCCTCGAAGTGACCACCGGCGAAATGCTCGACGCCAACGAGGTCGAGCGCAGCCCCGAGGACTCCGTGCTGGAGTCGCTGTCCAACGAGGCGCTGCTGACCGCCGTCCGCAAGCTCAACCCGCAGCAGCAGGAATGCGTCACCCTGCGCTTCCTCCAGGGCCTGTCGGTGGCCGAGACCGCGCGCGTGATGGGCAAGAACGAGGGAGCCATCAAGACCTTGCAGTACCGTGCGGTACGAACCCTTGCGCGACTGCTGCCGGAGGACGCCCGGTGAGGCCCCGTTGGATCATCCGACCTGCGTAACCCAACGAGCGGGGGACTCGTTGCATCACGTGCAGACACTTCGTGCCGGACCCCGCTCACCGCTGTTCGGGCGGTCTTTCACCCGATCGGGTGGTTGGCGAGCGGGCGTACAACCATCCTGGCGGCACCGGGAGTCGAGTGTGGATGACGAGAGGAGGTGCCGCCCGTGATCGGACAGGCAACGGCACACCGCCGGGCGAACGCCTTCGCCCAGGCCCTTGAGGACGCCGCTGTCCCCGGGGAGACCACTGGCGAGCACGGTGCCGGCGGCGCCCCCGGCACCGACACCCACGGCACGGACGACGGCCGCGTCGGCCGCGAGAGCCGGGAGGGCCGCGACGGCCGCGTCGACCATGAGGACCGCGAGGGCCGCGAGGTCCATGAGGGCCACGGGAGCCAGCGGGGCCACGGTGGGCACGCCAGCGGTGGGCACGGCGCCCATGCCGCCTCCCGCCACGCCGACCCCGAGCAGGCGGCGATGGTCGCGCTGGCCGCCGCGCTCAGCTCGCGGCCCCGCCCCGCGATGGACCCGCAGAAGAAGACCGTCCAGCGCGCCCAGCTCATCGCCGCGATGGAACAGGCCATCGCCGACGGCAGCTTCGAGACCACCCGGCGCGTCCCCGAGCAGCGTTCCGACAGCGGCGGCGGCCGCCGCGCCACCGGCCCGCGCGCCCTCGGCCCCCGTTCCCGCCTGTCCCGGCGGCTCGCCGTCGGCGGCCTCACCGTCGGCGTCGCGGCGGGCGCCTTCGGCGGCGTCGCGGCCGCGAGCACCAACGCCCTGCCCGGCGACACCCTCTACGGCCTCAAGCGCGGCATGGAGGACCTCAAGCTCGACATGGCCGGCGGGGACGCCTCGCGCGGCAAGGTCTACCTCGACATGGCCGCCACCCGCATGCAGGAGGCCCGCCGCCTGATGGACCGGGGCCGCGGCGGCACCCTGGACGAAGAATCGGTCGGCGAGGTCCGCAAGGCGCTGTCCGGGATGCACCAGGAAGCCTCCGAGGGACACCGCCTGCTCACCGAGGCCTACCGGCAGGACGGCTCCCTCCAGCCGATCGAGCTGCTCAACTCCTTCTCCGAGACCCACCGGCAGAGCTGGCGGGATCTGCGCGGCAAGCTGCCCAGCCAGCTCACCGACGTCTCGGACCAGGTCAGTTCGGTCTTCGACGCCATAGACCAAGAGGTCGCTCCGCTCCAGTCGCTGCTGCCCAAGCCGAAGCACAGCGCGGGCACGTCGTCCCCCGGCTCGTCCGACTCGTCCGGCCCGTCCGGCGCGGGCGGCCACGACGGCGGCGGCTCCTCCGGCATCGAGCCGTCGGCGCCGTCCCCGTCCGCCCCCGCGAGCGGCCCGGCCGGCCCGGCCGGCGGCAGCAGCGCCGGCCCGTCGCCCTCCAGTGCCGCCCCCGGCCTGATCGGTGGCAACGGCAACCTGCTGGGCCCGCCCCCGACCACCCCGCCGTCGGTCCCGGGCTCGCCCACCAGCACCCCGTCCCCGACCAGCCACTCGGTCGTCCTCCCGCCCCTCCTGCCCGGCCTGCTCCCGGGCCTGGGCCTGGGGGACGAGAGCACGGACCAGTAAGGCGCACAGGGTTCTTCCGGTGTCCCGGGCCGCCGGGACACCGGGCCACGGGACACCGGCCGCCGGGACACCGGAGGAACCCTCAGAAAAACCCCTCAGAAGAACACCGACCGCCGCTGCACCAGCAGTTCGTACAGCGTGTGCTGAATGGTCTCCCGCACCTGGTCCGTCAGGTTGAACACCAGCATCGGGTCCTCCGCGGACTCCGGCGGGTAGGTGTCCGTGGGGATCGGCGTGCCGAACTGGATGGTCCACTTGGTGGGGAGCGGGATCGTGCCGAGCGGGCCCAGCCAGGGGAACGTCGGGGTCAGCGGGAAGTAGGGAATGCCCAGGAGGCGGGCGAGGGTGCGGGAGTTGCCCAGCATCGGGTAGATCTCCTCGGCTCCCACGATCGAGCACGGCACGATCGGCTTACGGGTCTTCAGCGCCGTCGCCACGAACCCGCCCCGCCCGAACCGCTGCAGCTTGTACCGCTCGGAGAAGGGCTTGCCCAGCCCCTTGAAGCCCTCCGGCATCACCCCGACCACCTCGCCGCGCTCCAGCAGCAACTGCGCGTCCTCCGTGCAGGCCAGGGTGTGACCGCCCTTGCGGGCCAGCTCGTTGAACCCCGGCAGCGCGAAGACCAGGTCGGCGGCGAGCAGCCGCAGGTGGCGGCCGGCCGGGTGGTGGTCGCGCACCGCGATCTGCGCCATCACCCCGTCCCACGGGAGCGTGCCGGAGTGGTTGCACACCACCAGCGCACCGCCCTCGGCCGGAATGTTCTCCACGCCCCGCACCTCGACCCGGAAGTACTTCTCGAACAGCGGCCGGAACAGCGGCATCAGGACCTGCTCGGTCAGTTCCTCGTCGTAACCGAACTCGTCGACCTCGTAGTCCCCGGTCACCCGCCGCCGCAGGAACGCCAGGCCCGAGGCGGCCTTCCGCTCCCACGGTCCGCCGAGCAGCTTGTCGGCCACCCCGGTCAGCAGCCCGGTCAGCGAGGCCAGGTCCCCCGGCCCCACGGGCGGCACCGCGTCCGGCTCCCCGGCCCCGTCGTCCCGTACCACCGCGTCGTCCCCCGCTTCCGCCTCGTCCCCGGCCCCGCTCGCCGCCGCCCCGGCACCGGCATCGGCACCGGAACCGGACGCCCGGTGATGTACGTGGTCCCCGCCGCGGCTCCCGGAGGCGGCCTGCGCGGGGATCTCCGGCACCTCCGGCACGTGCGGTACTTCCGGTACCTCCGGCACCTCCGGCACGGAGGCGAGCGGCGCCTGCTCGGCCGGCCCGCCCCCGCCGGTCGCGCCGCCGGCCGCGGGAGCGGCCTGGGCACCCGGCTTGCGCGCCCCTTGGCGGGAACGCCCGCGGCCGCCCCGCCGGGCCCTGGAGTCCTCGTCGAACGGAATCACCTTGGCGTCCGCCACGGCTCCTGCTCCTTCCGGTGAGGGCTGCTGCGCGGGCTGCTGTCGTGCGGTCATTCGGCACCCGCTCCCGGAGAGGCGTGGCCGGACGGCCGGGCGGATGACGTGCGGGATGCGGGCAGCGCCGCCGCGATACGGTCGACCGCCCGGGCCAGCCGGTCCGGCGGCAGCAGCCCCGGGCCCCGGCTGCGCGCGAAGTCCGCGAAGGTCTCCGCGGTGGTGTACGCGGGCTCGAACCCGAGCGTCTCCCGCATCTGCCGGGTGTCCACCACCCTGCCGTGGGTCAGCAGCCGGATCTGCTCCGGCGAGAAGTCCGTCAGGCCCGTCGCACGCATCATCTGCCCCAGCCAGGTGACGGCCGGCAGCAGGACGGGCGCGGTCGGCCTGCCCAGCCGGCGCGCGGTCTGCGACAGCAGCAGCACCCCGTCGCCGGCGATGTTGAACGTGCCGCTGTTGAGCGTGCCGCGCCGGGGCTCCGTCGCCGCGGTCAGCAGCACCGCGATCACGTCGTCCTCGTGCACGAACTGCAGCCGCGGGTCGTAGCCGAAGACCGTGGGCAGCACCGGCAGCGCGAAGTAGTTCGCCAGCGGGGTGTCCGCGTTCGGCCCGAGGATGTTGGCGAACCGCAGCACCGCCACCGCGACGTCCGGCCGGCGCCGCGCGAAGCCGCGTACGTACCCCTCGACCTCCACCGCGTCCTTCGCGAAGCCGCCGCTCGGCAGCGACTTGACCGGCGTGGTCTCGGTGAACACGGCCGGGTCGCGCGGCGCGGCCCCGTAGACGCTCGTGGTCGACTTCACCACCAGCCGCCGCACGGTCGGCGCCTTCTGGCACGCGCCGAGCAACTGCATGGTGCCGATGACGTTGGTCTCCTTGACCTGGGTACGGCCGCCCGAACCCAGCGGGGTGCCGGTGACGTCCAGGTGCACCACCGTGTCCACGGCGCGCTGCGCCAGGACCTTGCCGATCATCGGCTGGCGGATGTCGGCGCGGACGAACTCGGCGTCACCCAGATCGTGCTCCGGGGTCTCCGCGTCCACCGCGATCACCCGCTCCACCTCGGGCTCGCGCCGCACCTGCCGGACGAACCGGCCGCCGAGCTGCCGGGCGGCTCCGGTGACGAGCACGACCTTGCCCACGTATCGCGCCTTCCTCAGCGGTCCCAGGGAGATGCTGTCACCGTACCGCCAGGTGGTGGCGACGGCATGGCGCCCCGCCCAACCGGACATGCCGCTGCCCCCCACCCGGGGCCCGTGGCGGGCGGCGGGAGGGGGGCAGTGGCGAGCGGCGCGAAGCCCGCGTACTTCCGGCGCGGAGACCGCTTACTTCTTGTTGCGGCGCTGCACTCGCGTCCGCTTGAGCAGCTTGCGGTGCTTCTTCTTGGCCATACGCTTGCGCCGCTTCTTGATGACAGAGCCCACGACTACCCTCGCTTCGGATTCACTCGGTGCGGGGCGTCCGAGCCCACACGACCTACGTCGGCCTAGCCTACCCGCCCGGAGAGGATGCACAGTAACCGAGGCCCACGCGGAGGTCGCCGGCCCGTCACCGGGCCGTCCCCAGATACTCAGGCAGATTCCACCCCCACATAGGATTCACGCAGGTACTCGTGGACGGCCTGCTCGGGGACCCTGAAGGACCGGCCGACCCGGATCGCCGGAAGATGACCGCTGTGCACCAGCCGGTACACGGTCATCTTGGAGACCCGCATCACCGCCGCCACCTCGGCGACGGTGAGGAACACGACCTCGTTGAGAGGCCGACTCTCGACTACAGACATGACACACCTGAACCTTCCGCACATGACGCCACCGGCTTCCCCTCCGGCGACTCAACAGGCATGTGCGCTCCCCCACAGATTAGAGGCGCGTGATGCAAGTGGGGAAGAGGAGTTGCCTATGGTTGCTTACTGTGCCAGCCACGCCCGATGGAGTACGTAACGGGTCAGCGGCAGGTAGTAATCGGCCCGGACGGTGTCGTCGAGCGGTACGGCGACCGACACCCGGCCCTCCGCCTCGGCCACGAAAACCGCCGGGGCGTCCGAGGCCGCCGGCCCGATCGCCTCAATACCCAACTGACCTGCGCCGCAGATGAATCCGTGGTCGCCGACCACCAGCGCGGGCAGCATCCCGCCCTCCTCCGCGGCCGCCCCGAGCGCCGCCCGCACCGGCAGCGGCGAATGCGTGTGGGCGGCCCCGCCGCCGTCCACCGGCCGCAGCACCGCGACCCCGCCCACGTATCCGAGCCGGAAGCGCCGTACGCCGAACTGCGTCGGCACGTCGACACGTCTGCCGTACGCGGGGGTGAGGACCGGGCAGCCCGCCGCCGACAGAGCGGCCGCCAAAGATGCGTAGAACCCGTGCAGGCGATGTGGATGGCCCGTGCCCAGCAGCAGCGGCGTGCGCTCCCGCACGGCCCTGCGCAGGCGTTCCGCAAAGGCGTCCAGCGCGGCCACCGTACAGTCCGGATCGATGGTGTCGTCGCCCTCCGCATAGCCCGGGTCCGGTGAGACGCCGCACCGCTCGGACATCAGCCGCAGCAACTCCTCCGTACCCCAGGCCCCTTCCGGATCCAGCCCCAGCGTCGCCCTCGGGTCGCGCACCGCGAACCCCCGATAGCTGCGCAGCGCCCTCTCCCGGGGCGTGGCGACCCGCCCCGCCAGCCTCGCCGCCACCAGATGCGCCCGCAGCTCACCCGCACTCACCACGTGCGCATCCTTACGGGGTTACGGGGCGGACGGGGGCGAAACCGTCACATCACCCCCGCGAGGGTGAGGCCCGCGGCGCGGGCGCCGTCACGGGATCAGCCCGTGCAGCGGGAACACCGCCCGCCGCGTCGCCAGAATCGCCTGGTCAAGACGGTTCGCCGGATCGTAGCCCGCCTCCTCGAAACTCGCCCACCGCACGTCCCGGCCGTCGGTCATCCGCAGCGGAGCCGTCGCCCTCGTCCTCGCGAACACCTCGTCACGCCACTCGGCCGGCACATGCGTGAGGGGATCGATCGGCACACCCGCAGCAATGGCGACCAGATGCGTCCACGTACGCGGCACCACGTCCGACACCGCGTAACCACCGCCGCCCAGCGCCACCCACCGCCCGCCCGCGTGCTCGTGCGCCAGACCGTGCACCGCCTCGGCCACCGCCCGCTGCGCGTCCAGCGACACCGCCAGGTGCGCCAGCGGATCCTCGGCATGAGTGTCGGCGCCGTGCTGCGAGACCACCACCTGCGGCCGGAAAGCCGCCATCAGCTCCGGCACGACCGCGTGGAATGCGCGCAGCCAGCCCGCGTCGCCCGTCCCGGCCGGAAGCGCCAGGTTGACCGCGCTCCCCTCCGCCGCCGGCCCGCCGGTCTCCTCCGGCCAGCCGGTCTGCGGGAACAGCGTGAGCGGGTTCTCGTGCAGCGAGATCGTCAGCACCCGAGGGTCGTCCCAGAACACCGCCTGCACGCCGTCCCCGTGGTGGACGTCCACGTCGACGTACACCACCCGCTCGGCGCCCAGCTCCAGCAGCCGCGCCACCGCCAGCGCGGCATCGTTGTACACGCAGAACCCCGAGGCCGCCGCCGGCATCGCGTGGTGCAGGCCCCCCGCGAAGTTCACCGCGTGGTCCGCCTCCCCCCGCCACACCGCCTCCGCCGCCCCCACCGACTGCCCCGCGATCAGCGCCGACGCCTCGTGCATCGCCGCGAACGCCGGATTGTCCTCGCTGCCCAGCCCGTACGACAGGTCCGCCGAGCGCGGATCCGCGGCCGCCTGGCGCACCTTGGCCACGTAGTCCGGCCGGTGCACCAGCGTCAGCGTGGAGTCGCCCGCCGCCGGCGCCGCGACGACCGTCAGCGCGCCGTCCAGCCCGAACGCCCCGACCAGGTCCCTGGTGAGCCGCAGCCGCACCGGGTCCATCGGGTGCCCGGGGCCGAAGTCGTACTGCGTAACCTGCTCATCCCACATCAACTGTGCGCGGCCGCTCATGGCCGACACCGTACCCGGCGGGCACCGCGGCGAAGGACGTGGCGTACCCGAGGGTCATCGCGACCAGCACCATGGGGACGAGCATCGCGCCCCGGTAGCTCCACACGTCCCCCAGCGCCCCGACCAGCGGCGAGCCCACCAGGAACCCCACGTAATTGAAGATGTTCAGGCGCGCGATGGCCGAGTCCGAGTCACCGGGGAACATGCGGCCCGCGGCCGCGAACGTCTGCGGCACGATCACGCACAGCCCGAGGCCGAGAAGGGTGAAGCCGAGCATCCCCACCCACGGCCCCGGCGCGACCGCCACCACCGCGAAGCCGGCCACCGCGACCACCGTGCCCAGCCGTACGACGGGCACCGCCCCGTACCGGCGCACCCCGAAGTCGCCGACCGACCGCCCGATCAGCGTGGTCACCATGTACACGGCGTACGGGACGGTGGAGAGCTGCTCCGAGCTGTGCAGGGTGTCCTGGAGGTACTTCGCGCTCCAGTTGGAGACCGTGGAGTCGCCGATGTACGCGAAGGCCATGACCATGCAGAGGGGGAGCAGCATCCGCATCACGAGGGTTTGGGGGGCGGAGGCGGGGGGGCTGGTGGACTCCGGGTGCTGTGGGTTCTTTGGGTGCTGTGGGTGTTCGGGGTTTTGTGGGTGTTCGGGGTTCTGGAGGGTCTCAGGGTGTCCTGGACCCCGGTCCCGGTACCAGCGGCTGGCCGTGAGCGTCAGGGGTATCAGGACCACCCCCGCGGGGCCGTACAGCGCCGCCAGCGACACGTGCCAGTGCGCCCCGGCCCACGCCAGCGACGCCCCGACGATCCCGCCGAGGCTGAATGCCGCGTGGAAGCCGAGCATGATGCTCTGGCCGTACTCACGCTGGAGACTCACCCCCAGCATGTTCATCGAGGCGTCCAGGCCGCCCACGCACACGCCGAACAGCGCGAGGGTCACCGCCGCGGTCCACAGCTGGTCGCCGACGCCCAGCCCCACCAGGACCAGACTCACCGCCGGCTGCACCCAGCGCAGCACGATGCTCGGCCGCACCCGCTTGACCAACTGCTCGGTCACCAGACTCCCGACACCGGCCAGTACCGGCACCGCGGCCAGGAACACCGGGAGCAGCCCGTCCCCGATTCCGTAACGGTCCTGGATGGCCGGGATGCGCGTCACGAGCAGCGCGAAGAGCGCCCCCTGCGCGAAGAAGCTGATCGCGAGGGCGGCACGGCCGTACCGGACGGCTGCCGGGCGAGCGGGTTCCATGAACGTGCAGCGTAAGCGCGGAAGCTACGGGTGAGTAGGGCCGCGGCGTCACGTTCCGATTCCGGCGGGCCAGGTGGGGGTGGCGGGTGATGCGGTGGCTGGGGTCCGGGGGCGGGGGCGGGTCCTCCGGGGTGGGGGGCCGAGATCGTCTATTTACGGGCCTGGCGGCCCACAAATACACATCAGCATCTCGGCCCCCCACCCCTGCGGCCCCTTCGTTCCGGTTCGCTCCGGCTCGCGCTCCGTGTCGCTCAGCGGAACAGCAGGTCCGGCAGTTCCGTCATGCTGGCGAACAGCGCCGTCGCGTCCTGGAGGCGCTCGGCCGGCGTCATCGCGGCGAACCCGTACACGTCCATCCCGGCCGCCCTGGCCGCCGCCACACCGAGCGGGCTGTCCTCGATCACGGCGCACCGCTCGGCGGGCACCCCCATGCCGGCCGCCGCGTGCAGGAAGAGGTCGGGCGCCGGCTTCCCGCGCCCCACGTCCTGTGCCGAGAAGATCCGCTCCTCGTCGAACCTCTCGTACAGCCCGGTCTTCCGCAGCGCCACCCTGATCCGCTCGTGCGTCCCCGACGACGCCAGGCAGTACGCCACGCCGTCCGCCGCCAGCTTGTCGAGTACGACACCCACTCCCTCGACGGGCTCCAGCTCCCGCGCGAACGCCTCGAACACCCGGGCGTGGAGGGTCTCGTTGAACCCGGCCGGCAGCGCCTGCCCGGTCCGCTCCCGGATCAGATCGTGAATCCGGTGCTCCGCCGCCCCCATGAAGTCCCGCACCGACTCCTCGTACGTGGTCGGGTGTCCGACCTCCGTGAGGTAGTCGGCCAGGATGCGGTTGGAGAGGGGCTCGCTGTCGACGAGCACCCCGTCGTTGTCGAAGATCACCAGGTCGTAGCGCACACCAGTACGGTACACATGTGCTGCTGAAACACCTCAGCCCCCGTGGAGAACCACGGGGGCTGAGGCATTATCAAAAT
>NZ_JAINVH010000058.1 GCF_020400825.1 Streptomyces sp. HPF1205 | reverse complement strand
TTCACACGACCTTCCGCCGTACCAGCACGGCCAGGACCAGTGCGGCGGGAAGCAGCGGGAGCCAGGCGCTGATGACGCGGTAGGCGAGAACGGCGGAAGCGGCCGTCGCGGTGGGGGCGCCGGCGGCGACCAGCGCCAGCGCGAGGGCGGCGTCGACCGAACCGACGCCGCCCGGCGCGGGAACACCGGCCGCGAGGACAGTGGCCGCGAGGTAGGCGAGCGCGATGTGCGCCGACGGTACGGGCAGGCCGAGGGCGCGGCCCACGGCGACCATTGCGGCGGCCTGCAGGGCGGGGAACGCGACCGAGCCGCCCCACAGCGCCAGGGCGCGCGCGGGGCGCGCGTGCAGGGCGCGGACATCGGTCAGGGCGGTGGCCAGGAACTCGCGGATGATCCGCCGCAACGGGCGGACCAGTACGAGCACCAGCGCGACCGCGCACAGCGCCGCCGCCGCGACCGCGGCCATGAACACCAGCGCCGTGCGGCCCGGCGCGATGCCGTCGAGGCGCAGGGCGTGCGGGAAGGCGGTCAGCATCACGGCGAGCAGCGTCACCCGGCCGACGGACTCGCAGACGGAGTACAGCGCGATCGCGGCGGAGGTGCGGCCCAGGGGGACACCGCAGACCCGCAGGAAGCGGAGGTTGAGCGCCCCGGCACCGACTCCGGCGGGCGCGAGCTGACTCGCGGCGGTGGCGGCGAACTGGGTGGCGAGCAGACGGCCGGGGGGCAGCGGTTCGAGCACGGTGCCCTGCCGTGCGACGGCGTTGGCCACCCAGCCGAGCGCGGTGGCCGCGACGGCGGCCAGCAGCCAGTACCGGTTGGCCGCCCACAGGTCGCGAGTGCCCGAGGCGATGACCGGCCGGTGCCCGACCGCCCAAGTCCCCACGCCCAGCAGCGGTATCAGGCAGACGACCGTCCGCCACGGTACGCGACGCCAGGCGCCGGCCGGCCGCGGCCGGCTCTCGGCTGTGCCCATCGGTGGTGATCGTCCCCGCTCGTCGCGCCCGGCGTCCCGGCATTCCGGCCGCCCGCCGGTCCCGGGCGATCGCGGGCGGTCCGGGCGCTCCCGATGTGTCGCGGGGCAGCTTTCCGCGCCCGTGCGACGTCCGGGCATCCTACGCCCGAGCGCCGGGCGTCGGGACGGTGACGTCCCGCGGCCGGGCCGACGGTCAGGCGCGCGGCGCCTCGATCAGCCCGAGTGCGGTCAGGTCGCCGAGCGGTTCGGCGATGCTGCAGGTCCCGTACGCCGTGAACAGCGCGCGGGTCCGGGCGACCTGCTCGGGCGTGAGGTCCACCACCGCCTTGGCGAGTTCCTCGCCGCTGTGGCTGCCCAGGAGGCCGGAGACCGTCGTGAGGCCCTCGCCCGACGCGGCGGCGCCGGTGGCGGCCAGGATGTTGAGGAAGCCGTGGTGGGTGAAGCCGGTCGCCGGGTCGGTGTGGCGCACCGCGTGGTGCAGCCCGGCGGTGCACTTGAAAGGCAGGCCGCGGCGCGAGCATCCGGTGACGAAGGCGGCGAGTTCGGGTACGCCGGGGAAGGCGGCCGGTTCCAGGCCGCCGGTGCGGTACTTCGCCCGGTACGGGGAGCCGGCGACGGTGTCGAGGGCGGCGTCGAGTGCCGCGTGGGGTGCCGCGTGGGGTGCGGTGTCTGCGCCGCCATGGCCGCGGCGCAGTTCCAGCACGCCGGCCACACCGTGGGGAAGTTCCCGCTCCAGCGCGGCGCGGCCCCGCGCGGCGGCCTCGGCGGTCGTTCCCTTTGCGTCGGGCCCCAGTTCGACCGCCACCAGGCGCAGCACGGGCCACCGGTGCGCCTCGGCCAGCGCGCCCGCCAGCGCGCCGGGTCCGCCGCGCACCACCAGCACGACGTCCAGCGGCTCCTCCGCCGCGGCCCCGACCTCCCCCACCTTGTCGGCGCCGACCAGGAAGGGGCCGACGAGAGGCGCGAACCACGCGCGGCGGTGGGCAAGATGCGCGGGCACGGCGTCCGGCACGGCCGCGTTGCCCGGCGGGAAGAGCGCGGCGTCGTCGCACAGCCCGGCGAAGAGCGGGGCCACCGTACCGGGCCCGGAGGCCTCCACGTCACGATCCACAACCGGGATCGTAGTCCCCGCCGGTGCCGGCCGACCGGTGGCCACGATCCGCCCGCCGGCCGGTGGCCACGGTCCGCCGGCCGGCCGGTGGCTACGGTTCGCCCAGCCCCGCCTCCTCGCGGTCGAGGTCGTGCTGGAGGCGGCGGCGCGTGGTGTCGCTGATCTCGTGGGCGTCGTAGAGCCGGCGCAGCTCCGCGTTCTGGACGCCGATCACCTGGCGGCGCAGGTCGAGGTAGGCGTCGGTGGTGCCCATCGCGCCGGCGTCGCCTGCTCCGGCCTCCAGGCGGGCGAGCAGGCCCCGGCGCATCCGGGCCAGCGCGGTCTGGGGATGGCTCTCCAGGCCCGCGAGGAGTTCGACGTGGGCCAGGGCGGCGCGGTTGAGGCTCTCGCGGGCGGCGGATTCCTCGCGGGCGGTGTGCTCGGGCTCCAGCGCCAGGCCGGAGCGGTTGACCAGGCCGGCCAGGCTCAGGCCCTGTACGACGAGGGTGAGGACCACGACCGCCGCGGTGAGGACGAGGACGAGTTCGCGGCCCGGCAGCGCGGCGCCGTCGGAGGTGGTGAGCGGGATGGACAAGGCGGCGGCCAATGGCATGACGCCGCGGGTGCCGGCCCAGGTGACCACGCCGGCCAGCCGCCACGACGGCCGCCTGCCGGCCGGTCTGAGGGTGGCGGACAGCGGCAGCATCCAGGCGATCCGCAACGCGATCAGGGCCGCGGCGACGGCCAGCGCCTGCAGCGGCCACCATCCGCTGCCGGCCGGCAGGTCGCGGACGAGGGTGGGCAGTTCGAGGCCGACGATGCTGAAGACGACGCTCTCCAGCAGGAAGACCACGACCGCGTACACCGCCGAGAGCTGCAGCCGGATCCGCGCGTCCGTCAGCCGGTGCCCCGACCGGCCGAGGACGACGCCCGCGACGACCACCGCGGTGACCCCCGAGGTGTGCACGGACTCCGCCAGGACGTAGGCGGCGTACGGGGTGACGAGCGCGATCACCGTCTCCAGCACGGGATCGGCGGTACGGCGGCGGATCAGCGCCACCACACCGGCGACCGCCGCGCCCACGGCGGTGCCGCCCCCGGCCAGCAGCGCGAACTCGCCCACCGCCCAGCCGCCGCCGACCGCCCCGGAGGCGACCGCGACCGCGATCGCGACCTTGAACAGGACCAGCGAGGTGGCGTCGTTGAAGAGGCTCTCGGCCTGGACAAGCACTTGGACCCGGCCCGGCAGGGAGAGCCGGCGGCCGAGCGCGGTGACCGCGACCGGGTCCGTGCTGGCCACCACCGCGCCGAGTACGAAGGCCATCGGCGCGCCCAGCGGGGTGATGGCGACGGCGAGGGCGCCGACCGCGGTGGCGGAGGCGAGGACCAGCCCGAAGGCGAGGACGGTGACCGGCCGCCACACCGTCTTCAGGTCGCGCAGCGACAGCTCCTCAGCGGAGGCGTAGAGCAGCGGGGGCAGGACCACGAGGGCGATGGTCTGCGGCGGGACGCGGAAGGCGGGCGTACCCGGTATCAGGGCCACCGCCAGGCCGGCGAGCACGAGCAGGGAGGGGGCGGGTATCCGCCGGTTGCGGGCGAAGGCGGCCACCGCCGTACCCAGCACCACGAGAAAGAGGACGGTTCCCACCGCGCGCATCGGCAACCCCAGGTCGTCACCGGGGCGTCGCCGGCCGTCGTGCCGCGATCCGTCTCCCGGGCCGACCAGACTTCCCGGCTCACCACCTGCAGGTTATCGGTTCCCCGGCGGGGATGGCCAGCTCGGGCGGACTCGCGACGGACGAGCGCGGTCCGGTCCGGCGGCCGGGCCGGGCCCGTAAGGGGCGGGGTGCGAGCGGCCGGAAAGGGGCCGCCGGGCGGCGCGGCACGGTTCAAACGCGCCCGGCTCGACGCCCGCGGCTCAGCCGGCCCCGGAGGGACCCGAGGCGGGCTCGTCGGCCCGCGAGGCCAGGATCGCCAGCAGGTCGGCGACGGTCGGCCCCGCGTCGGCGGGGTGCCGCAGCGCGGTGTCGGCGAGGATCTCGTACTGGTTGGAGCGGCCGACGCGGGTGTGGGTGAGGTAACCGTCCGCTTCGAGGTCGGCGATGATCTTCTGTACGGATCTCTCAGTGAGCAGGCACGTCGAAGCGATGTCGCGCACCCGCACCCCCGGGTTGCGGGCGATCGTGGCGAGCACGCGGGCATGGTTGGTCAGGAAGGTCCAACCGGGGCGGACTGGCTCGGATTCGTCCATGGGCCCCATCGTACGTTCTTCGATTCACGTTTCCCCAGAGGTGAAACGAAATTCGCGTATGACTTGACGCATGTGGCCGCTGCCCGCACCCTGATGGGGGAGAGTGGTCCGCGCGAGGGGGCGTCCGTCATGGCAGGTCACGAACACCCGGGCGCGGGCGGCGTGCGCGCGCCGGCCGCCGACGGCGCCGGGCTGCCCGTACGAGTGGTCCGCGACCTGCACGGGGACATGTGCGTACGGCTCACCGAGGGCGGCGGGCGCACCAGGGCCGTGGTGACGGGCGAGGTGGACCACGGCTGCGCGCCGACCCTGGAACGGGTGCTGCTGGACGGCCTCGGGCAGAGCCCGGGCGGCCTGCTGCTCGACCTCGGCGGGGTCTCGTTCTGCGACTGCGCGGGGCTCAACGCCCTGCTGCGGGTCCGCCACCGGGCCATCGGCGGCGGACGGGAGGTGACGATCGCCGCGCTGAGCCCGGCCGTGGAGCGCCTGTTCGTCCTCACCGGCGCGCACGCGCTCTTCCTTCCCGCGGCGGTCACCGGCGACGGCGACGGCTCCCGTCCCGGGACACTGTCCGGCGGCGCCCCCGACCCCCCGCCCGAACGGCACCGCGGCGCCACGCGCCTCCTGGATGTCGGCGCCGCCCGCCGCCGCGCCCGGCTCGGCGCCCTCCCGGGCGCCTCCCGCGGCCGCAGCGCGGCGCACTGAGCGGCCGGGCGGCCCGTCCGCCCGGCCGTCGCCCGGTCTCACGCCAGGCTCAGCACCTGCTTGAGCACCCTCGTGAACTCCTCCTCGGGATCCGGTGCGGCCTCCTTCGCCCGCCAGGCGACGAAACCGTCCGGGCGGACCAGCACGGCGCCGTCGGGGGCGGCGCCGTGGGCCTCGGCCCAGTCGGTGCCGGCCTCGGTGACCAGGTCCGCGTCCGGTCCCGGGCCCATGCGGTAGCGGTCGAGGGGTACGCCGAGGCGCTCCGCGGCCCGGCCCGCCGCCGCGTACCAGTCCGCGCCGGGCCCGCCGGTCAGCAGCACCGGTGAGCACTCGTACAGGTCGAGGGTGGACATCCGCCTGCCGTCGCGCCGCACCCACAGGTGGGGCGCCCGCGTGCCCGGCTCGCCGGTCCACAGGCGCGGCGGCCCGCCGCCGTCCGGGACCCGGCCGTCGGGACCGGCCGCACGGCCGGCCCCTGCCCGTCCCGCACTCTCGCCGGCGCCCTGTGCTCCCCGGCCGGCGCCCGGTCCGCGGCCCGGCGGCGGGCCCTCGGGCACCACCGGCCGGCCCGGGTCGACCCCGACGACGGCGCCCGCCGGGTAGCGGTAGCCGAGGGCGACGGTCAGGACGCCGCTCTGCGGTCCGGTGGACGGCACCGCGTCGTAGCCGGGGTGGCTGTGCTCGGCGGACCGGGCCGAGGCACGCGCGCTGGTGGCCACCGCGACCGGACGCCGCTCGGCGCCGTAGCTGTCCAGCAGGCCGGGGCCCGCCCAGCCGCCGAGGACCGCGGCGAGCTTCCAGGCCAGGTTGTGGCCGTCCTGGATGCCGGTGTTGGACCCGAAGGCGCCGGTCGGGGACATTTCGTGGGCCGAGTCGCCGGCGAGGAAGACCCGGCCGCGCGAATACCGCTCGGCGACCCGTTCCGCCGCGTGCCAGGGGGCCTTGCCGGTGATCTCGACCTCCAGGTCCGGCACCCCGACGGCGGTGCGGATGTGGGCGGCGCACCGCTCGTCGGTGAACGCCTCCAGCGGCTCGCCGTGTTCGGGGTGCCAGGGCAGGTGGAAGACCCATTTCTCCTCGTTGTCGACCGGCAGCAGCGCACCGTCGGCGTCGGGGTTGGTCAGGTAGCAGGCGATGAAGTGCCGGTCGCCGACCACATCGGCCAGCCGCTTGGCGACGAAGGTGACGCTGACGTTGTGGAACAGCTCGCCCGCGCCGGTCTGGCCGATGCCGAGCCGCTCGCGCACCGGGCTGCGGGGGCCGTCCGCGGCGACGAGGTAGTCCGCGCGGACCGTGCGGACCTGCCCGCTCTCCCGGCCGCGGACGGTCGCCGTCACGCCCTCGGCGTCCTGCTCGAACGACTCCAGTTCCACGCCGAACCGGATGTCGCCGCCCAGCCTCCTGGCCTCCTTCAGCAGCACCGGCTCCAGGTCGTTCTGGCTGCACAGGCACCACGAGGAGGGGCTGTGCCGGGCCAGCCCGCCGCCCGGGTCGATCTCGCGGAACAGCCAGCGCTGGTTGTCCCCGGTGAGCGACTCGGCCTGCAGGATGCCGTGGTTGCCGGCAAGTACCGAGGCGGCCTCGCGGATGGCGCCCTCGACGCCCGCGGTCCGGTACAGCTCCATGGTCCGCACGTTGTTGCCGCGCCCGCGCGGGTGGTGCGAGGTGCCCGGGTGCTTCTCGACCAGCAGGTGCCTGACGCCCAGCCGGCCGAGGAAGAGCGAGGTGGACAGCCCCACCAGGGAGCCGCCGGTGATGAGGACCGGCACCCGGTCGTCGAATTTCGGTGTCATCAATTGCTCCTGGGTGTACGGGGAAGGACGCGGCACGGCGGCATCGGGCCGGGCTCGCGGATCGCGGTGCTGCGGCCCGGACGGGCCGGGCGGACCCGGCTTCTTCATGCCCTGTCGGGGCCGCCGCGAGGTCGGCTCGCCGCGCATTCCCCCGCATGGACCGCAGATCTCGCGCCGTTTGTGCGATCGAAGCACGATCAAGCTCAGGGCCTTCGCCCGCGCATTCGTACCGAAGGAGAAGTGCGACCATGACGACCCTGTCGGAACAGCCGGAAGTGGCCCCGCCCGCGGCGGGCGCGCAGCGGAGCGAGTCCGCGCGCCTGAGGGTGGTGCTGATGCTGGACATGAAGAAGGGCGCGCAGGAGCGCTTCCTGGAGGCGTACGAGGCCCTGCGTTCGCAGGTCCACTCGGTGCCCGGCCATGTCAGCGACCAGCTCTGCCAGTCGATCGAGGACCCCTCCCAGTGGCTGATCACCAGCGAGTGGGAGAGCGCGGAGCCCTTCTTGAGGTGGGTCGACAGTCCCGAGCACCGGGAGATGGTCCGGCCGATGCACGACTGCATCAACGACACCCGGTCGCTGCGCTACAGCATCCTGCGCGAGACCTCGGCCGCCGGGCACTTCGGGGACCGCCCGCCCGCCCCGGAGCGGGCCGGCGACGGACGGGTCCGGCACGCCATCACCTTCACCGTACGGCCGGGCAGCGAGGAGAAGGTCGCGGCCATCCTCGCGGACTACGCCTCTCCGTCGGCCCGGGTGGACGCCACCACCCGGCTGTGCCGGACCACGCTGTTCATGCACGGCAACCGTGTCGTGCGGGCCGTGGAGGTGACCGGGAACCTGGCCGCGGCGCTGCGCCACGTTGCCCAGCAGCCCGAGGTGCGGGCCGTCGAGGAGGCGGTCAACCCGTACCTGGAGGAGGAGCGCGACCTGACCGACCCGGAGTCGGCCCGCGCGTTCTTCAGCCGGGCGAGCCTGCCGGCCGTCCACGAGGCGGTCGGCGAGCACGAGCCGGCCGGTCCGGTGCGCAGGTACGGGCTGTACTACCCGGTGCGCGGCGGCAGCGGGGCGGCGGCGGCCCGGGTGCTGGCCCGCGCCGACGAACTGGCGGTGGCGCGGCCGGGCAGCCCGCTGGTGCGCTCCACCGTCTTCCAGCGCGACGACGTCGTGGTGCGGGTGATCGACCTGACGGCGCCGCCCGAGCAGGACCTCGCCCTGACCACGGCGACCGGCGACCGGGACCTGGCCGCGGAGCTGGGCCGGGTGATGGAGCTCCCCGGCCGCGCCGACCTGTCCGGCGAGCAGGGCCGCAAGGAGCTCTTCGCCCACTGCGCGATGCGGCACGTCACCGACCGCCATTCGCAGGAGCCGTGATCCCCCGACCGCACCCCGCCCGTCCGGGCCGGCCGGGACGTCCGCACCGGCCGCCGCGTCTTCCCCAGGAGGCATCGTCATGACCGCTCAGCCCCCAAGGATCGTGCACGTAGACGACATCCAGCCCAACAGGCGCCGCGGCGGCGACCTGCGGGCCATGCTGACGCCCAGTGTGGTCGGCGCCACCAGCGGCTTCATGGGCCTGGCGATGATCGAGCCGGGCGAGAGGATCGCCGAGCACTACCACCCGTACTCCGAGGAGTTCGTCTTCGTCGTGTGCGGCGAACTCGAAGTGGACCTGGACGGCGCCGCGCACCCGCTGCGCCCGGACCAGGGGCTGCTGATCCCCAAGGACGTGCGCCACCGGTTCCGCAACGTCGGATCCGGCCAGGCCCGGATGGTCTTCCACCTCGGGCCGCTGGCCCCGCGCCCGGAGCTGGGGCACGTGGACACCGAGGCGCCCGCGTTCGAGGGGAAGGACTCCGGGGTAGGACCGGCCCGGCCCCCGGAAGCGGCGGGGGCGATGTCATGACCCGGCGGGTGGCGGTGACCGGCATCGGCGTCGTCGCCCCCGGCGCGGTGGGAGTACCCGCGTTCTGGGACCTGCTCACCGCCGGGCGGACGGCGACCCGGGGCATCACCCGGTTCGATCCGAAGGAGTTCCGTTCCCGAATAGCCGCCGAGTGCGACTTCGACCCTGCCGCCTGTGGCCTGACCGAGCGGCAGACCGCCCGCTGTGACCTGTACGTGCAGTTCGCGCTGGTGGCCGCGGCCGAGGCGCTGCGCGACAGCGGTCTGGACCTGGGCGCGCTCGACCCGTGGCGGCTGGGGGTGTCGCTGGGCACCGCGGTCGGCGGCACGACCCGGCTGGAGCACGACTACACGCTGGTGAGCGCCCGCGGTGAGCGCTGGGACGTCGACCACCGGCCGGCCGGCGAGGATCTGCACCGGGCCTTCCAGCCCAGCGCGCTCGCCGCGGAGGTGGCCGAGGAGTTCGGCGTCCACGGGCCGGTGCAGACCGTCTCGACCGGCTGCACCTCGGGCCTGGACGCGGTGGGCTACGCCTTCCAGACCATCGAGGAGGACCGCGCCGACATCTGCGTGGCCGGCGCCTCCGACTCCCCCATATCGCCGATCACCGTGGCCTGTTTCGACGCCATCAAGGCGACCTCCCCGAACAACGACGACCCGGAGCACGCCTCCCGGCCCTTCGACGCCGACCGGGACGGCTTCGTCCTCGGCGAGGGCGGCGCGGTGCTGATCCTGGAGGAACTGGAGCACGCGCGCGCCCGCGGCGCCCGCGTCTACTGCGAACTGACCGGGTACGCCTCCTTCAGCAACGCCCACCACATGACCGGGCTGACCCGTGAGGGCCTGGAGATGGCCCAGGCCATCGAGAAGGCGCTGGCCCACGGCCGGACCGACAGTACGCGGATCGACTACGTCAACGCGCACGGCTCGGGCACCAAGCAGAACGACCGGCACGAGACGGCGGCGGTCAAGCGGGTCCTCGGCGACCACGCCTACCGCACCCCGATGAGCTCGATCAAGTCCATGGTGGGCCACTCGCTGGGCGCGATCGGCGCCATAGAACTGGCCGCGTGCGCCCTGGCCATGGAGCACGGCGTGGTGCCGCCGACGGCCAACTACGAGACCCCGGACCCCGAGTGCGACCTGGACTACGTGCCGCGGACCGCCCGTGAGCTGAAGCTGCGCACGGTGCTGTCGGTCGGCAGCGGCTTCGGCGGCTTCCAGTCGGCGGTCGTCCTGAACCGGGAGGAGGCGAGGGCACGATGACCGGCAGGCCGACATCCGCGCGCGAGGGCCGGCGTACCGTGATCACCGGAATGGGGGTCGTGGCACCCAACGGCGTGGGCACGGACGCCTTCTGGAAGGCGACCAGGGAGGGCGTCGGCGCCCTGGACAGGATCACCAGGGAGGGCTGCGAGCACCTTCCGCTGAAGGTCGCGGGCGAGGTGCGCGGGTTCGACCCGGCCGCGCTCGTCGAGGACCGCTTCCTGGTGCAGACCGACCGGTTCAGCCACTTCGCGATGGCGGCCGCCGAACTGGCCCTCGCCGACGCGGGCCTGCGCGCGCAGGACGCCGCGTCGCCGTACGCGATCGGCGTGGTCACCGCGGCCGGCTCGGGCGGCGGCGAGTTCGGCCAGCGCGAGCTGCAGCAGCTGTGGGGCCACGGACCGCGGTTCGTCGGCCCGTACCAGTCCATCGCCTGGTTCTACGCGGCCAGCACCGGCCAGATATCCATCCGCGGCGGCTTCAAGGGGCCCAGCGGTGTGGTGGCCGGTGACGAGCCCGGCGGCCTGGACGCGATGGCGCACGCCGCCCGGTCGATCCGCGGCGGGGCGGACGCGGTCGTGGTGGGCGCCGCGGAGGCGCCGCTCGCGCCGTACTCGATCGTGTGCCAGCTCGGTTACCCGGAGCTGAGCGACGCCGAGGACCCGCAGCGGGCCTACCTGCCGTTCACCGACGAGGCCCGGGGCTTCGTGCCCGCCGAGGGCGGCGCGATGTTCGTCGTCGAGGAGGGTGAGGCGGCGCGCCGGCGCGGGGTACGGGCGCGGGCGGTCGTCGCCGGGCACGCCGCGACCTTCACCGGCAGCGGCGGCTGGGCGGCGTCCCGGGAGGGGCTGGCCCGGGCGATCCGCGGCGCGCTGGCCGAGGCCGGCCGCGCCCCCGAGGAGGTGGACGCCGTCTTCGCCGACGCCCTCGGCGTCCCGGAGGCGGACCACGCCGAGGCGCTGGCAATCTCCGACGCGCTGGGCCGGCACGCCGCGAAGGTGCCGGTGACCGCTCCCAAGACCGGTGTGGGGCGGGCCTACTGCGCCGCCTCGGCCCTCGACACCGCCTGCGCGGTGCTGGCCATGGAGCACGGCGTCGTGCCCCCCACTCCGCATGTCACGCAGGCCGACAACGGCCTGGACCTCGTGACCGGCCGGGCCCGGCAGGCCGACCTGAGCACCGTCCTGGTGCTCAGCCGCGGCCTGCTGGGCGCCAACTCGGCGCTGGTGCTGCGCCGTGACGAACCCGGCCGTCCCTGATCCCCCCACTAGTGCAAGGAGCCACATGGACACCCAACTGACCTACGCCGAGCTGGCCGCGATGATGCAGCGCCGGGCCGGTCTGACCGTCGATCCCCTGCAGCTCGAACTGCGGGCCACGGCGCCCTTCGCCGACTTCGGCCTCGACTCGCTGGGGCTGCTGGGCATCGTGGGCGCGCTGGAGAACGAGTACGGCGCCACCATCCCGGCCGACGCCGACGCCTGCAGGACCCCGGCGGAACTGCTCACCCTGGTCAACGACGTCCTGAAGGCGAGGGCCTGACCATGTCCGGGCACACCGAGAACGAGATCACCATCAAGGCACCGCTGGACCTGGTCTGGGACATGACCAACGACCTGGAGAACTGGCCGAACCTCTTCAGCGAGTACGCGTCCGTCGAGATCCTCGGGCGCGAGGGCGGCAAGACCCGCTTCCGGCTGACCATGCACCCGGACGAGAACGGCAAGGTCTGGAGCTGGGTCTCCGAGCGGGAGCCGGTCAGGGCCACGCGTACCGTCACCGCCCGGCGGGTGGAGACCGGCCCGTTCGAGTTCATGGAGATCTTCTGGGCGTACGAGGAGGTCCCCGGCGGCACCCGGATGCGCTGGGTGCAGGACTTCGCGATGAAACCGGACGCGCCGGTGGACGACGCGGGGATGACCGCGCGCATCAACGGCAACTCCAAGGTCCAGCTGGAGCTGATCCGCGACAAGGTGGAGCAGCGCGCCCGCGAGCAGGTCTCGGTCGCCGGCTGAACCCGGCGGGCCGGGCACGCGGCGCCGTCCGCCCGCCCGGCCCGCCGGCCCCGCACCGACCCGCGCCGCCCCCTCCCGAGATCCTCCCGCAGGCCTCCCGAGCCCCCCGGAACCCTCCCGAGATCCTCCCGCGCCCCTCCCGCGCCCCTCCCGTGAAAGGAATCCGCCCGTGCACCGCGCGCTGATCGTCGCCCGTATGAAACCCGGCTCCGCCGAGGACATCGCCGGCCTGTTCGCCGCGTCCGACCGGGGCGAGCTGCCGCACCTCATCGGGGTGCGGGGCCGCAGCCTGTTCCAGTTCGGCGACGTGTACATGCATCTGATCGAGGCCGACCGGCCGCCCGGTCCCGCCGTCGCCGAGTACGCCTCCCACCCGGAGTTCAAGGACATCAGCGAACGGCTGTCGGTCCACGTGGAGGCGTACGACCCGGCCACCTGGCGCTCCCCGAAGGACGCCATGGCCACCGAGTTCTACCGGTGGGAGCGGCAGCAGGCGTGACCGCGCGTGCGGCGGCCCGGCCTCCGCGCGTGGCGGGACCATCAGGCGTACCGCGCCACCCGGAGGGCCGACGCCGTCACCCTGATGCCCTCCCCTCCGGTGGCGGGGCCGCGGCGGCTGACGGAACGTGAAGGAGCCGTCACTGCGAATCCCGCGGCTGGCAGCCCGTCAGCCGGCGCATGTCACGGCGGAAGGAACCATCTGATGCGCACTGCCCGCACGCTCTTCGCCGGTGCCGCGATCTCCGCGGTCCTGGCCCTCGCGGCACCGGCCGCCCACGCGACCAGCGCCGTGAACGCGTACGACCCGAGCGCCCACGGCCACGGCTCCTCCTCCGCGGCCTCCGGTGACTCCTCCTCCGCGGCCGGGGACGACTCCTCCTCGTCGAGCGACTCGTCGTCCGACAGCGGCTGGAGCGGCGACGACCAGTCGTCCGACAGCGGTTCGAGCCACGGCGAGAAGGGCCACCACCCGCACGGCGGTCTGCACACCGGCGGTGGCGGCATGGCGCTGTCCGGCGGCGGCATGGCGGCCGGCTCGGTCCTGCTGCTGGGCGGCCTGGGCGCCGGCGCGGCGGCGCTGCGCCGTCGTCGTACCGCCTCCGGCGTCGCGATCTGACCCGCACTCACCCGATCAGTTCCACGCTGTCCCTGTCGTGGCCACCGGCGCTTCCCGCGCCGGTGGCCACGGCGGTTCCGGCACCCGTGCTCCCGCCCGCGCTCCCCCGCCCGCGGCAGGCGACGACGCCCCGGCGGACGGCCGATGAGAGCGGACGGCAGCCGGCATCCGACAGCCGAAGACCGCCGACGAAAGGCATCGCTCCATGGTTCACCACCCCCCGCACGCGCATACCGGCACCGCCGGTTCCGACGTGCGCTCCTCGCGCGTCCTGCGCTGGGCGGTCGCCTCGGCGCTGCTGGGCGCCGTGCTGATCTACAACTCGGCGGAGGGCCGGGGCAGTGCGCTGCCGGAGCCGCCGCCCGCGGCCGTTCCGGCCCTCGCCGGCAGTCCCGGCGCCGACACGTCCTCGTCCGGTGCGCCCGCGCACGCCCCCACCGGCCCGGTCGCCCCCGCGCTCCCCCGCTCCAGCCCGACCCGCCTGTCGATCCCGGCGATCGGCGTCAACGCGCCCTTCACGCCGCTGCACCTGGACTCCTCCGGCCGCCTCGGCGTACCGCCGGAGAACAACACCAACCTGGTGGGCTGGTACGCGGAGGGCCCGACGCCCGGCGAGCGCGGCAACGCCATCGTGGCCGGTCACGTGGACACCACCACCGGCCCGGCGGTGTTCTTGTTCCTGTCCCTGCTCAAGCCCGGCAGCACCGCCGACATCACACGCGCGGACGGTACGGTGGCGACCTTCCGGGTGGACTCGGTGCACACGTATCCCAAGGACGCGTTCCCCGACCAGCTCGTCTACGGCGACACCAAGGACGCCGAGCTGCGGCTGATCACCTGCGGGGGCACGTACGACCGCGGCAAACACGACTACCGCAGCAACGTGGTGGTCTTCGCGCACCTGGAGTCGTCGCGCAAGGCGTGAACGGCGGCGCGGCGGCGGCCGCCGTGCGTGCCGCTCCGCGGGCGGCCGCGGGGCGGGACGGAGAGGGCGACCGCGGGCCGGGCCCCGCGCTTCGGCGCGCGGGGCCCGGCTCTTCGCGTGCGTTCCCGGGGGCCGCGGCTACCCGGGCACCTTGGCCTCGAAGGCGTGCAGGTAGGGGTTGACGGCCCGGATCGCGCCGACGGTCAGTCCGGCCTCGGTCAGCCGGGCGACCAGGCTGTCGCGGGTGTGCTTGTGCCCGCCGACGTTGAGGAGCAGCAGCAAGTCCATGGCCGTGGTGAACCGCATGGACGGACTGTCGTCGACGAGGTTCTCGATGACCAGCACCCTGGCGCCGGGCCGCGCGGCGGCCATGACGTTGCCGAGCGTGCGGCGGGTGCTGTCGTCGTCCCATTCGAGGATGTTCTTGATGATGTACAGGTCGGCCGCCACGGGAATCCGCGTGCGGCAGTCCCCGGGCACCAGACGCGCCCGGGCGGCCAGCGCGCCGCCCTCACGCAGCCGCGGGTCGGCGCCGGCGACGACCTTCGGCAGGTCGAGCAGGGTGCCGGTCAGTTCCGGGTGCTTGTCCAGCAGGGCGGCCAGGACATGGCCCTGGCCGCCCCCGATGTCCGCGACCGACGCGACACCGGTCAGGTCGAGGTACTCGGCGATGTCCCGCGCCGACTGCGTGCTGGAGCGGGTCATCGCCTTGTCGAACACCTCGGCCGACTCGGGCGCGTCGTCGTGCAGGTACTCGAAGAATCCCTTGCCGTGCAGCGCGGTGAAGACCTCCCCGCCGGTGGTGACCGCCTCGTCCAGCCGGGGCCAGACCTCCCACGTCCACGGCTCGGTGCACCACAGGGCGATGTGCCGCAGGCTGTCGGGACTGTCCTCGCGCAGCAGCCGGGAGGCCCCGGTGTGCGCGAAACAGCCGTCACCGTTCTCGGCGAAGACGCCGTAGCAGGTGAGGGCGCGCAGCAGCCGGCGCAGCGGCTCCGGTCGCGCCCCGACGGCGGCGGCGAGCCGCTCCGCGGTGGCCGGTTCCTCGCCGAGGGCGTCGGCGACACCGAGCCGGGCCACGGCACGCACCGCGGCGGCGCGTGCCGCGCCGAACGCGATCTCCCGCAACTGCATCGCCGGGGACACCGGCGGTGCCTGCTGCGGCTGGACGGGCGACGGTGCTCCGGGCGCCGCCGTCTTGGTCATGGTCATGGACGGCCTTTCTCGGTCGGATCGGACAGGGTCGTCGGCCGCGCCGCGAGGGCGCGGTCAGCAGCGGCCGGCCGGCTCCGAGACCTTGCAGGTGTTGCTGGTGAAGACGTTGCCCGCGCCCTTGGCGTCGCGGTCGGCGACGTCGGCGGGGGCGTTGCCGGACAGGACGTTGCCGCTGACCTGGTTGCGCATGTTGGCCACGCCGACGTTGCTCGGGTAGAGCACGATGCCGCCGGACATCGGCGAGGTGCCGACGTTGTCCATGATCTGGTTGTCGGTGACACGGGTGTCCTCGGCGCCGGTCAGCAGGACGCCGATGCCCTGCATGGCGGGCAGCCGGGTGGTGGCCGCGCAGTACTTGTTGTTGGCGGTGATGGTGTTGTGCTTGATGTCGAGGTCGCCGGCCTTGGGGTTGTTCTCGTCGCCGACCACGAAGACGCCGCCGCAGTTGCCCGCCACCTGGTTGTTCTCGATGGTCATGACGCGGGCGCGACGGACGGTGGCGCCGATCTTGTTGTCCATCAGCGTGTTGTGGCTGATGACCGTGCCCTGGGTGTCGAGGGCGCCGCCCTCGGCGTCGACGAGGTTGGCGACGAAGATGCCGGACTGGCCGTTGCCGACCGCCTGGTTGTCGGCGAGCACGGCGCGGGTGGACTTCTCCTGGCTGATGCCCTGCTGACCGTTGTCCTGGACGGTGACCCGACGGACGGTCATCCGGTCGGTGCCGGAGGCGTCGATGCCGTTCTTGGCGAAGCCCTGGACGGTGAGGGACTCGATGTGCACGTCGGACACCATCCGGCCGGCGTCGCCGCGGACGCAGATGCCGTCGCCGGCGGCGGCGCAGGCGTTGGCCGCGCCGACGGCCTTGCCGACCGCGGGCCGGAGCACGACCGCCCCGGCGTCCGCGCCGCGCAGCGTGAGCGCCTTGCTGATCCGCAGGCTCTCGCGGTAGGTGCCCGGCATCACGTACACCGTGTCACCTTCGCGGGCCTGGTCCACGGCCGCCTGGATGGACTGTCCGGCGCGCACCACGTGCACGCCGAACGCGGCGTGCGCGGCCGGCGCCGTGGCGAAACCGGCGCCGAGCGCCGCGACCGTCATGACCCCCGCGAGATACTTACCCTGTCGTACGGGCATCGCCCATTCCTGCCTTCCTGTGACCCGGGGCGGAGCCAACTGCGCTCGGCGACCGGTCGAAGTGGATGTCCGCGCGGCATCGAAGCGACGCTCCGTCAGGTGGAGCGGCGATGCCCGCGCGACTCGAAGCTATGGTCGCCACCGGGACCTCGCCATTTGTGCTCCGTCATCCGGGGGCCGCCGTCCGGGTACACCTCGCGGCGGGCGCGCGCCCGTGGCGGCGAGCCTCGGCGGGAAGTCCGCTGTGATGGCGTAAGCGCGGCTCTCGCACGGGATGCCGCCGCACCGGGGTGACAAGCTCCGAGGGGGACACCTGGCCGGGCCGTCGGCCGAGGACGTGCCGGTCGGTGACCCGCCGGCGAACGCGCGACGGCCCGGCCTCGTCGCCGGCCACGGATGAGGTGCGAACACCGTGGGCGCGGGCACGTCCCGCCTCCGCCCGTACGGGCGAGGGGAGACGTGCCCCGACGAGACCGGGCCGTCCTCGTGGAACCGCGGTCCCCCGGCGGGTGTGCGCCGGAAGACCGCGGGCTCTTCGGGATGTACGGACCGGCCGGTCGCGGACCGGCCCGGGGCCGGACCGCGACCGGAAGCGGCTCAGCCGCGTTTGGCCACGCTTCGGGCGCGCAGACGGTCGGCGGTGATGGCCACGCCGAGCACGCACCCCAGAACGATGTTGGTGTAGTTGGAATTGATCTGCAGAGTGGTCAGGCCATTGTTGATCAGCTCCAGCAGCACCGTACCGGCCACGATCCCCAGGATCCGCCCCTGACCACCCGCCAAGGACACCCCACCGATCACCGCCGCCGCGATCGCCGACAACTCCCAGCCCACACCCACCCCACTGGCCGAACCCACGCCCATCCGGCCCAGCACCAAAATCCCCGCAAAACCCGAGAGCAACGAACTCGTCACATACATCGACACGATCCGCCGATCACCCCGGATGCCCGCCAACCGCGCCGCCTCCGCGTTACCACCCACCGCATACACCTGACGCCCCGCATACGTACGCTCCAGGAAGAACCACGCAACCACCGCCACCACCGCGAACAAGATCAACGGCAACGGCACCTGCGCCACATACGTCTGCCCCAGATTCGCGAACGTCCCCCCGATCCCCGTGATCGACGTACCCGACGTGATCGCCAACGTCACACCCTGCGCCACCGTGTACGTCACCAACGTCACCACGAACGGCGGCATCCGCAACCGCGTCACCGCCAACCCGTGAACCAACCCCACCGCACCCGTGATCCCCAACGTGATCACAATCGCCACCACCGGCGGCAAGCCCGCCCGCACATTGAACCAGGACATCAAAATCACACTGGTCCCCAGCAACGCACCCACCGACAAGTCGATACCGCCGGTCAAAATGACCAACGACTCACCGATCGCGATCAACCCGTACTGCGCCAGGTCGAAACCCATCCCCTGCAAATTGACCGCGCCCGCGAACGTCGACTTGTCCAACGCCAACGACACGAACACCACCACACACGCGGCCACCACACCGACTTCCGGTGTCTCGATCAACCGCCGCAGCAAACCCGGCCGCGGGTCCCCGGCAGTGTCCGGCGCCGTCGACGCCGGAGCGGTGGTGGTCTTCATGCGGTCGCCTTCCCCTGGGGCATCGCGTCCGGGTCCGGCTGGGTCCCCGCCGCGGCGGTCATGATCAGTTCCTTGCTGAAGTCCTCGCGGGGGATGTCCGCGACGATGCGGCCGTGGGCCATCACCACGATGCGATGGCATATCCACAGCAGTTCCTCCAGTTCCGAGGAGGCCGCGACAACGGCCAGGCCGTCCTGGGCGGCGGTGTCGATCAGGCTGTAGATCTCCGCCTTGGCGCCGACGTCGACCCCGCGGGTGGGCTCGTCCAGCAGCAGCAGCTTCGGCTTGGCCGCCAGCCAGCGGCCGAAGATCGCCTTCTGCTGGTTGCCGCCGGACAGCGACGTGATCGGCTGCTCCTGGGTGTGCAGCCGCACGCCCAGGTCCTTCACGATGCCGCGGGCGTGCTCCTTGTCCACCGCCGGGGTCAGCACGCCGCGCCGGCTGATCCGGCGCAGCGTGGTGAGCGTGACGTTCCAGCGCACCGAGTGGCTGGGCAGCAGCGACTGCTCCTTGCGGTCCTCCGGGACCAGACCCACCCCCGCCTCGACAGCGTCGGCCGGGTGCTTGGGGTGGAACCTTTCGCCGTCCAGGCTGACCTCGCCGCCGGTGCGCGGCTGCGCGCCCATCACGGTGTGCAGCAGGCGGCTGCGCCCCGAGCCCATCAGCCCGGCCACCCCGACGATCTCACCCGCCTTCACGTCCAGGTCCACCGGACCGAGCCCGTCCGCGGTCAGGCCGCGCACGCTCAGTACGGTGGCCCGCTCGACGGAGGAGGGCGGGGCGAGGTCGGCGCGGGCGAGTTCGGCGCCGACCATCTCGCGGATCATCCGCTCCTCGGTCGCCTCGGCCGGTGTCAGATCCGCCACCAGCCGCCCGCTGCGCAGTACGACCACCCGGTCCGCGATGGCCCGTACCTCGTCCAGGCGGTGGCCGATGAACAGCACCGCTCCCCCGGACTCGGCGTGCCGACGGGCCAGGTCGAGGACCTTCTCGGCCTCGACCGGGCCGAGGGAGGAGGTCGGCTCGTCAAGGATCAGCACCACCGGGTGGTGGCCCCAGGCCTTGGCGATCTCGATCATCTGGCGGACCGGCACGGGGAAGCGCTCCACCGGCCGGTCGACGTCGACACCCGTGACGCCGACCTCGGCCAGGAGCGCCCGCGCCTCGGCGCGCATCGCCCCGCGGTTCACCAGTACGCGTCCGAGGCCGTCCTTGGCCTGCGCCGGGCGGCGCCCCAGGAGCAGGTTCTCGGCGACGCTGAGCTGTCCCACCAGGGGGAACTCCTGGGCCACCAGGGCCACGCCCAGTTCCTGGGCGTGGTCCGGGCGGCCGCTGTGCAGGGCCTGTCCCGCGATCTCGATGGACCCCGTGGTGGGGGTGACGGTGCCGGAGAGCACACCCATGAGGGTGGACTTACCGGCACCGTTCTCCCCCACCACGGCCACGATCTGTCCGCGCCGCAGCTCCAGCTCGGGAAGGTCGAGCACCTTCACCGGGCCGTAGGACTTGCTGACGTCACGGAGCGAGGCCGCGATCTCCATTGCCTGGGCCATCAGCCGATTCCGAGCTGCTTGAGCTTGGCCTGGTAGTCGGTGAGGTTCGAGCCC
>NZ_JAINVH010000057.1 GCF_020400825.1 Streptomyces sp. HPF1205 | reverse complement strand
TGTCGAGCCCGCTCGCTCGCCCGAGGGATCGAACAGTCCCTCCACGTCCCAACCCCGGTCCACGGGGAACCCGGACACCGCGTCCACCCCCGACACCACCAGCTCCCACAAGTCCTCCGCCGACCCCACCCCACCCGGATACCGGCACCCCACCCCCACGATCACGATCGGGTCGTCCTCGGTGCCGGTCCCGGTGCCGCTGCCCGTGCCGGACGCGGTGGCGGTGGTGGTGGCGGGCCGGGCGGAACCGGCCCCGTCGGGGGCGCCCAGCAGTTCGGTGCGCAGGTGCCGCACGACGTCCTCGGTCGTGGGGTGGTCGAAGACGAGGGTCGCGGGGAGCCGGGTGCCGGTGGCCTCACTGAGCCGGTCGCACAGTTCGACGCCGCTGAGGGAGTCGAAGCCGAGTTCCTTGAACGTGCGGGTGACGTCGACGGCGTCCGCGTCGGCGTATCCCATGACCGCCGCGACCTGGGTCCGTACGAGGTCGTCGAGCATCCGCCCGGCACCGGCCGGGGGCGACGCGGCCAGGCGTGCCGCGAAGCCGGCGGCCGGGGCGGCCGGCGCGGTGGGCTCGGTCGCCGCGGCGGCGGGCGGGGGCACCGGCTCCGCCATGGGCGCCGGCTCCGCGGGGGGCGCCGGCCGGTCGGCCGCGGCCGCGGTCAGCCAGTGCGAGGTGCGCTGGAAGGGGTAGGTGGGCAACTCGACGCGGCGCCCGGCCCGGCCGGCGACGGTCTTGTCCCAGTCGACGCGGACCCCGCGGACGTGGAGTTCGGCGAGCGCGCGCAGCAAGGTGGGCACCTCGGGCCGGGAGCGGCGGGCGGTGGCGGGGAAGGCGGCGGCCGGAACGTGTTCGGCGGGCAGGCAGTCGCGGCCCATCGCGGCGAGGACGGCGTCGGGGCCGACCTCCAGGAAGCTGCGGGCGCCGGCGTGGGCAAGTGCCGTGACGCCGTCGTGGAAGCGGACGCCGTCGCGGGCGTGGCGCACCCAGTGATCCGGAAGCGCGATCTCCCGTGGGTCCGCGAGCAGGCCGGTGAGGTTGGACACGACGGGGATGCGCGGCGCGTGGTAGGACAGGGCGGCCGCGACGTCCCGGAACGCGTCGAGCACCGGTTCCATGTGCGGGGAGTGGAAGGCGTGGCTCACCCGCAGCCGTTTGGTCTTGCGGCCGGCCTGCCGCCACCGGTCGGCGACGGCCAGTACGGCGGCCTCGTCACCGGCCACGACCGTGGCCGCCGGACCGTTGAGCGCGGCGATCGACACCCGGTCGGTCAGGGCGGCGAGTTCGGGCAGCAGTTCGGCCTCGGACGCCTGGACGGACACCATGGCACCGCGGGCCGGAAGTGCCTGCATCAGCCGTCCACGGGCGGCGACCAGGGCCGCGGCGTCGTCCAGCGACAGCACGCCCGCCGCGTGCGCGGCGGCCAGTTCGCCCACGGAGTGCCCCATCACGAAGGCGGGTGCGACGCCGAAGTGCTCCAGCAGCCGGAACATCGCGGTCTCGTAAGCGAACAGCGCGGGCTGTGTCCAGCCGGTGGTGTCGAGCAGCGCGGCCTCGGGCGTGTCCTCGGCGGCGAACATCACCTCGCGCAGCGGTCGTTCGAGGTGCGGGTCCAGCGCCGCGAACGCGGCGTCGAGCCCCTGGGCGAACGCCGGGTAGGTCCCGTACAGCTCGCGGCCCATGCCGGGGCGCTGGCTGCCCTGGCCGGTGAACAGGAAGGCGAGGCCGCCCGGCCGGACGCGGCCGGTGACGGCGCGGGGGCCGCCGGCCCCGCCGGCGAGGGCGTGCAGCGCGGCGAGCGCGTCGTCGCGGCCGTCGGCGAGGAGGAGGGCGCGGTGCTCGAAGTGGGTGCGAGTGGTGGCCAAGGAGTGCGCCACGTCGTCCAGGCGCAGTCCCGGTCGCCCGGTGAGGTGGTCGTACAGCGCCGCGGCCTGGGCGGCGAGGGCGGCGGGGGTGCGGGCGGAGACCGGGAGGGGGGTGGGAGCCGAGCGGGCGGGGGCCGCGGTGGCGGGGGAGCCGGCGGCCGTGGCCGGATCGGGAGTCCAGTCGGCCAGCACGAGGTGGCAGTTGGTGCCTCCCATCCCGAACGAGCTGATGCCGGCGTAGAGGGGGCCGTCCCCGGGTGCGGTGAGGGGGGTGAGGCGGTCGTTGACGGCGAGGCCGAGGTCGTCCAGGGGGATGGCGGGGTTGGGCGATTCGAAGTTGAGGCTCGGGACGAGGGTGCGTTCCCTCAGACACAGCACCGTCTTGATCAGTCCGGCGATACCGGCGGCGCCCTCCAGGTGACCGATGCCGGTCTTGGCGGAGCCGGTGAGCAGCGGCCGCGCGCCGGGCCGGCCGGCACCACTGCCGAGGACGGCGCCGAGCGCGGCGGCCTCCACGGGATCGCCGAGGGGAGTGCCGGTGCCGTGCAGTTCCACGAAGCGGACCGCGGCCGGGTCCACACCGGCCCGCCGGTAGGCGCGCCGCAGCACCTCCTCCTGCGCGGCCCCGTGAGGAGCGGTGAGGTTCCGGCCGCCGCCGTCGTTGTTGACGGCGCCGCCGCGGATCACGGCGTGTACGCGGTCGCCGTCGGCCAGGGCACGCCTCAGGGTCTTCAGAACGACGAGGCCGCCTCCCTCACCGCGTACGTAACCGTCGGCCCGGGCGTCGAAGGCGTACGTGGTACCGGTCGGCGAGAGCGCGCCGAACCGCTCGGCCACGGTGAAGCCTTCCGGGGCCAGGGCGAGGCTGACCCCGCCGGCCAGCGCCGCCGAGCAGTCGCCGCGCAGCAGGCTCTCGCAGGCGAAGCGCACGGCCACCAGCGAGGAGGACTGGCCGCTGTCCACGACGACGCTGGGGCCGCGCAGCCCGAGGACGTAGGAGATCCGGTTGGCGATGATGCCGCGGCTGACGCCCGTGATGGTGTGGTGGGTGACGGCGTCCGGGCCCTGCTGCTGGGTGAGCCGGGCGTAGTCGTCCCACATGGCTCCGATGTAGACGGCGGTGTCGCCGTCGCGCAGGGCCGCGGGGACGATGCCCGCGTTCTCCAGCGCCTCCCACGCCAGTTCCAGCGCGAGCCGTTGCTGGGGGTCGGCGGCCGCCGCCTCCCGCGGGGTGATGCCGAAGAACTCGGCGTCGAACCGGTCGACGCCGTCGAGGAAACCCGCGGGCCGCGGCACGCTGCCCGCGGGCAGGCCGGGACGGCCGCCGGGCACAGTGGCGGACACGGCGCTGCGGCCCTCCGTCAGCAGCCGCCAGTAGGCCGCCGGTCCGGGAGCACCCGGAAAACGGCAGGACAGCCCGACGACAGCGATCGGTTCGTCCCGCTCCGCGGAGGTGGCGGGGGCGACGCTGGACCCAGGTGCAGTGGCCATGGGAAGGCTCTTCCTTTCGGCGGCAGCGCACGGCGCGGTGACGCTCACGAGTGACCGCGGTGGGCTCGGCGAGAACTCTCAGGTGCGGGTGCGGGTGCGGGTGCGGGTGCGGGTGCGCGCGCGTGTGCGGGCGCGCCGGCGGCAGGTGCCCCGCGGTGCGCGGGCTCGGGGTGCGGGGGTGCGGACGCGCGTGAACGTGCGCGGCGTCAGGGGGTGCAGGGGTCCAGGACTGTCAGGGGTTCAGGGCCGTCAGGGATATCAGGGGTGTCAGGGGTATTCGTAGAAGCCGCGGCCGGACTTCCTGCCCAGCAGACCGGCCTCCACCATGCGCAGCAGCAGCGGTGGCGGCGCGTACAGCGGCTCCTTGAACTCCGCGTACATGGCTGCCGCGATGGAGGCGGTCGTGTCGAGGCCGATGTGGTCCGCCAGCCGCAGCGGGCCCATGGGATGGGAGCAGCCCTGGACCATGCCCTGGTCGACGGTCTCGGCGGAGACGATTCCCGCGTCGACCATGCGGACGGCGGACAGCAGGTACGGGAAGAGCAGGGCGTTGACGACGAAACCCGCCCGGTCGGGAACGCTGATGGGCTGCTTGCCGAGGGCCCCGGACACGAACTCCAGAGCGCGGGCGCTGACGGCGGGGTCGGTCAGGACGGAACCGGCGACCTCCACGAGCGGCAGCGCGTGCACGGGATTGAAGAAGTGCATGCCGACGACCCGGGAGGGCCGGGTGGTGGCCCGGGCCAGCCGCGCGATCGGCAGCGAGGAGGTGTTGGAGGCGAGGATCGCGTCGGGGCCCTGGACGATCTTGTCGAGCGTACTGAAGAGCCCCAGCTTGAGCTGCTCGTCCTCCTTGACCGCCTCGATGACGACATCGCGGTCCGCCAGCGCGTTCAGGTCGGTGGTGAAGGTGACCCGGCTCAGTGCCTCGTCGCGTTCCCCCGGTGTCAGCTTTCCCTTGCCGACCCCGCGGTCCAGTGAGCGGGCCAGCCGCCCGGGTCCGGCGGCCAGCGACGCCTCGGAGGAGACGGCCACGACGACGTCCAGGCCGTGCGTGGCACACAGTTCGGCGATGCCGGCGCCCATGATGCCGCTGCCGACGACACCGACCCGCTGCGCCGCGGTGCCGTACGCCGGGGTGGACACCGGCTCGGTCCCGGTCGCGGTCATGAGGCCCTGCCTTCCCGCGCGTCGTGGGCGGCCCGCGCCGCCGGGCCGTCACCGGCTCCCCAGGTGAGCAGCGACGCCCCGATGGACATGCCGCCGCCGAACCCGGCGAGCAGCACCAGTTCCCCGGGCCGCAGGGCACCCGCGCGGTGCGCCTCGTCGAGGGCGACGGCCACCGACGCGCTGCCCACGTTGCCGTACTTGTGCAGTGGGCGGTGGGTGCGGGCACGCCGCAGGCCGGCGCGTTCGGCGACTTCGTCGATCAGGACACCGTTGGCCTGATGGGGTACGAAGTGGTCGACGCCGGACAGGTCGTGACCGGTCCGGTCGGCCAGCGCCCGGAGGGCGGCGGGGACGTTGTCGACGACGAAGTCGCGCACCCCGCGGCCGTCCATGCGGAAGAAGTGGCCGCCCTCGGCGACGGTTCCGGCCGTGGCCGGGTTGCGGCTGCCGCCGGCCTCCACCCGAATGAGGTGGTGGGCGTCGCCGCGGCTGTGCAGGTCGATGCCGATGATGCCGTACGGTTCCGGCACCGCGCCGACGACGGCGGCGCCGGCCCCGTCGGCGAACAGCACGGCCGTCTTGCGGTCGTCGAAGTCGATGATGCGCGAGTAGAGGTCCGCGCCTATCACCAGCACCAGCGCGGCCGGTTCGACGGTGACCAGGCTGCGGGCGAGTGCGAGCGCGTAGACGAAGCCGCTGCACACGACGTTGACGTCGAAGCAGGCCGCGGCGTCGGCACCGAGCCGGTGCTGCACCAGGCTGGACGTCGGGGGCTGCGGGAAGTCTCCGGTGGAGGTGGCGACGATGAGGTAGTCGACCTGGTCGGCGGTCAGCCCGGCCTGTTCGAGGGCGGCGGCGCCGGCCGACGCCGCCAGGTCGGAGGTCGCTTCGTGCGGGGCGGCGTACCGTCGCGAGCGGATCTGCGTCTTGCGTTCGATCCATTCGGCGGTGACTCCGACGCGCTCTGCCACCTCCTCGTTGCTGACCTCCAGCTTGGGCAGGTAGGAGCCGGTGGACAGGATTCCGACGCGCACTTCGGTCACGGTCGGCCCACTCCTTCCAGGACGGGGGACGGCAGCGGCCGGTCCGGTACGCCGGCGCCGCGCAGGAGGTTGATCCGCTCCTCGCCGATCCTGGCGCGGGTCTTCCGGTCGGTGACGCCGAGGCCCTCCCGCGGCGCCATGCACAGCACCCCGACCTTGCCGATGTGCTGATTGCGCTGGACCAGCCGGGTCGCCTCGCCGACCTCGCTCAGCGGATAGACGGCCGAGACGGCGGGCGACAGCAGCCCGAGCCCGAACAGCCGGTTGCACTCGGCCTGTTCCTGGAGGTTGGCGGCATGACAGCCCACGATCCGCTTCAGGTTCATCCACAGGTAGCGGTTGTCGAAGTGATGGTCGTAGCCGGTACTGGATCCGCAGGTCACGACCATGCCGCCCTTGCGGACGACGAAGACGGAGATGCCGAAGGTGGCACGCCCGATGTAGTCGAAGACGACGTGGGGGTCCTCGCCGACCTGCCGGCGGATCTCCCGGCCGAGGCGCTTGCCCGCGTCGATGGTGTCCTGCGGGCTGAGCGGGGCGTCGCCGTCGATGCCGATCTCGGTACGGTCGATGACGATGTCGCAGCCCAGCCGGCGCAGCACCTCCGCCTTGTACGCCGAACCGACCACGCCCACCGGGATGCCCCCGGCGTTCTTCACCAGCTGCACGGCATAGGCGCCCAGGCCGCCGGTGGCGCCCCAGATGAGGACGATGTCGCCCTGCTTGATGCGGGCACCGTTCTCGCTGACCAGCATGCGGTACGAGGTGGTGGCCGTCAGCAGCACACTTGCCGCCTCCTCCCAGGTGAGGTGGGACGGCTTGGGCAGCAACTGGCTCGCGCGGACCACGGCGTAGTGCGCCAGGCCGCCGAAGTTGGTCTCGTAGCCCCAGATGCGCTGTTCACCGCCGAGCATCGCGTCCGCGTGCGTGGCCGGTTCCTGCTCGTCGACCTGGACGCAGGAGACGACCACGTGGTCACCGGTCCGCCAGCGCCGTACGCCCGCGCCCGTGCGCACGACGACACCGGCCCCGTCCGAGCCGAGCACCTGGTACGGCCGGTCGTGGCGGGCGGCGAACCCGCCCTGCCGGCCGTACCGCTTGAGGAACTCGAACGTCGGCACCGGTGCGAAGGTCGCCGACCACACGGTGTTGTAGTTGATGGAGCTGGCCATGACGGCCACCAGCACCTCGTCGGGCGCGAGGTCGGGCATCGGCACCGGGCCGACACGCAGCGAGCGGCGGACGTCCTTGTCCTCGGCGTCCCCGAACATGCCCACGTCCTCGGCGCGCAGGTGCGCGGCCAGGTAGGTGCCGGGCAGCTCCAGCCGTTCCAGTTCCGCCGCATCCGCTCCTGCGAGCAGCGCTTCGGCTAACGAGTCCATGGCTCCCCTTCTCGACAAGTACGGTGGCAGCCGGGGCATGCGGACAGACATCCGTCAGGGTGCGGGAGGGGCGCGTCCGCCGATCGGGAGTGGATGCCGGTCACCGCGGCGCTGCGGCGGGGCGCAGAAGGCCGGGAACCGCTCGCCGACCCCGGGCGACAGAAACGCTACGCACGCGCACAGGCGGTCACCACCCTTAAACGCCCCCTACGGCCAAACCCCACCTCAAGGCGCCGCCCGCCCCAGAAACCCCGCTCCTGCCGGCCGCTGTGGTGGGGTGAGGCGGGGTACGGGACGTGCACGGTCCCTCGCCCAGGGCTGGGGGCGTCCAGGATGGCGCCGGCCGCCGTTCACGTTCATAATTCGCGCGAACTCGCCCGCCGTGCCGTCGGCATCGCCCTCCACCGGCGCGATCGACGAACCGCGCTCCCGAGCCGGAAGCCGGCGCCCGGGACTTCGGATCACCAGGTGACCGGCAACGACTGCAGGCCGCGGAAGACGAGTTCCGGCACGTAGGTGAGCTCGGACTCGTCAACGGCGAGGCGCAGTCCCGGATACCGTTTCACCACGGACCCGATCGCCACCCGCATCTCCCGGCGGGCCAGCATCGCGCCGAGGCAGAAGTGCGGCCCGTGCCCGAAGGCGAGGTGCGCCGCCGGTCCTTCGCGTGTGATGTCGAAGCGGCCGGGATCCGGGTACACACCGGGGTCGCGGTTGGCCGCGACGACGACCGGCAACACCGGTTCGCCCGCCCCCAGCTCGATGCCCTCCAACTCGACGGGCCCGGTCGTGACCCGGACCTCGGCCGAGGTGAAAAGCCTGCTGTAGCGCAGTAGTTCCTCGACCGCGGGTCCGATCAGGTCCGGCGAGCTCCGCAGCAGCGCGAGTTGGTCCGGGTGGCGCAGCAGGGTCAGCAACGAGTTGCCCAGCTGGTTGACGGTCGTCTCGTGGCCGGCGATGAGCAGGCCCTCCAGGTTGGCCAGCAACTCGGGTTCGGTGAGGTGGTCGCCCTCGTCGTTGGCGGCGACCATCGCCGAGATCAATCCGCTGTCCGGCCTCGCCCGCTTCTGACGCACCAGGTCGGCGAGCCAGTCCTGCATCTCGCCCTGCGCGGCCCGCAGCTCGTCCGCGGTGATGTCCGTGACGAACAGCCGCCTGGTCCACCCGCGGATGGCCTCCGCCTCGGAGTAGGGCACGCCGAGCAGCTCGCAGATGACCATCAACGGCAGTGGAGCGCAGAGACCCGCCACAAGATCCGCCGTAGGACCGAGGGAGTCGAGCAAGGAGTCCACAATGGACTGCACACGTGGTTCGAGCTGATCGACCATGCGTGGGCTGAACGCCTGCGCCATCAGCTTGCGCAGGCGACCGTGGCGCTCGCCGTCCAGGCTGGAGACCAGTAACGGGTCGGCGGCGACGGACAGTTTCAGCGGGCTGCCCGGAAGTGTGGCCGCCTCCCGGCTGAACCGGCTGTCGCTCAGAACCTGGCGCACCGCCTGGTAGGAAAGGGCGAGCCAGACCTCTGCCGGACCCATCGTCGCGAGGACGACCGGAGCCTGTGCGAGCAGAGCCTCGGCTTCGGGCTCGTTGTCGAGGTGGCGTGGTGTGGTGAACGGGAACGTGGCTCGCATCGCTGCCTCCTGACTGGATGCCACCAGGGGCGGGCACCGGACGCCGATCGCTGAGCCAGGTCCGGTGCACGCATTGGTGACAGCTGGGGTTTCATGCCGCCGGGGGGTGGCGCTTCGTGGTCGTCCCGCGGTCGACGGGGGTCGAACGGTTCGGCCGCAGTTGCCGCCGCCGGCGGCGGTGGCGGGATCGCCCGATCCGGTCGTCGATCGCCGCGCGCGGTGCTCCGGGTGGCCGGACGACGGCCGAGGACGTTCTCTTCCGCGAGTGCGAATGGGGATTCTATGGCGCCCTCACCGGCGGCGTCGACAGTGCCCAGGAACACGGCCGTGAACCCGGACATGAACCCGGACATGAACCCGGCACGTTGCGCCGGTTACGCGGCGACAATACCGCCGGCAACAACGCCGAAACATCCTCGCCCTTAGGGTCCTTCCCGCCACAGGACGGATTTCGCCACGGTGTCTTTGCTGTGCAGGCATGTGACGTTGTGAAGTGCCTTGTTTGAGACAGCCTTCGCCTGGCCTATGGCGATGGCGTCGGGCATGCTGCCATGCTCGTCTGCACGGCAGGCCGATCATCGCCGCCCCTTCGCACAGCTCACCAGCGCGTTTTCCTCAAAGATCGCCAAAGCTGTCGCTCGCGAGAACCGTTCGATCGATCCAGGCACCCTAAGCGCGGTCGAGTCCGGGTTCGGACAGGACCGGGTCGCCGGGCTGCCCCGCGCGCTCGAGAATCCGGCCGCGAACGCGGCCGGAGCCGCACCGTCGGGACTGCTGCGGAAACACCCCGCCTTCCTTCATTTCCCCGGCTCACGAGGTGTCGATGTGATGCGTTTCCCCTTGGATTCGGACGCCGATCGTGTCGCTGTCGTCGGAATGGCGGGCAGGTTTCCGAAAGCCCCGGATCCGGAGGCGTTCTGGCGACTGCTGTGCGACGGGGCCGACGCGATCACCGCGCCGCCCGCGGGCCGGCAGGGCGTGCGGCACGGCGGCTACCTGGACCGGGTGGACGGCTTCGACGCGGCGTTCTTCGGTGTGTCCCCTCGTGAGGCCGCCGCCATGGACCCGCAGCAGCGGCTCATGCTCGAACTCGCCTGGGAGGCCCTGGAGGACGCCCGGATCGTGCCGAGCACGCTGACGGGCGGCCCGACGGGGGTGTTCGTCGGGTCGATGTGGGACGACTACACGTCCCTGGCCCACCCCCGCCACATCACGCCGCACACGCTGACCGGTATCAACCGGGGCGTCATCGCCAACCGCGTTTCACACTTCCTCGGTGTGCGCGGACCGAGCATGACGGTCGACACCGCCCAGTCGTCGGCGCTGGTCGCGGTGCACCTGGCGGTCGAGAGCCTGCGCCGTGGCGAGTCGGCGCTCGCGCTGGCCGGCGGGGTGAACCTCAACCTGACCGCCGCCCGCGAGGAGGGCGCGGCGGAGTTCGGCGGCCTGTCCCCCGACGACCGCTGCTACACCTTCGACGCTCGGGCCAACGGCTTCGTCCGCGGCGAGGGCGGCGCCTTCCTCGTCCTCAAACCGCTGGCCCAGGCGCTGGCCGACGGGGATCGCGTCTACGGCGTCGTCCGGGGCAGCGCGGTCAACAACGACGGCGCCACACGGAGCCTGACCGTGCCCAGCGCGCAGGCCCAGGAACAGGTCATCCGCGCGGCACTGGCCCGCGCCGGCGTGCGTCCCGCGGACGTGCAGTACGTGGAACTGCACGGCACCGGCACCGCCGTCGGCGACCCCATCGAGGCCGCCGCCCTCGCTGCGGCCTACCGCGACCCGGCCGAGGCGGACCCGGCCGCGCCGGGCGACGCCGAGGGCGGCCCCGACAGCGCCCTGCGGGTCGGGTCCGCCAAGACGAACGTCGGCCACCTGGGAGGCGCCGCGGGCATCGTCGGTCTGCTCAAGGCCGTCCTCAGCGTGTACCACCGCGCACTGCCGCCGAGCCTGAACTACGAAACCCCCAACCCCGACATCCCGCTCGACGCGCTGGCGCTGCGGGTCCAGACCGCTCTGACCCCCTGGCCGCGGCCGGACGCGCCCCTGCTCGCCGGCGTGTCGTCGTTCGGCATGGGCGGCACCAACGCGCACGTGATCGTCGAGCAGGCGCCCGTTCCGGCCGCGCCGCGGGCCCGGCGGCCCGCCCCCCGAGCCCGGCCGACGCCCTGGATCGTCACGGCGAGGACCAAGCGGGCCCTGCGCGCGCAGATCGAGCGCCTGCGCGAACACGTGCGCAGCCACCCGGACCTGACCGGCGCGGAGGTCGCACACGCGCTGGCCACCACCAGAACCCGTTTCGCGCACCGCGCGGTCCTGCTCGACTCCGCCGAGGTCGCCGCCGGACGGGCCGGCACTCCGGGACGTACCGTCTTCGTGTTCCCCGGCCAGGGCGCGCAGTGGGCCGGCATGGGCCGGGAACTGTACGCCGCGTACCCCGTCTTCCGGGCCGCCATGGACGAGTGCGCCGAGGCCCTGGCCCCGTACACCGACTGGTCCCTGGCCGATGTCCTGGACGGCGCCCCGCTCGACCGTGTGGACGTCGTTCAGCCCGCGCTGTTCGCGGTGATGGTGTCCCTGGCGGCGCTGTGGCGCTCCTTCGGTGCCGAGCCCGACGCGGTCGTCGGGCACTCGCAGGGCGAGATCGCCGCGGCATACGTCGCGGGCGCGCTGTCGCTGTCCGACGCGGCCCGGATCGTGGCACTGCGCAGCCGCGCGCTGGTGGCGCTGACCGGTGAGGGCGGCATGGTGTCCATGGCGCTGCCCGCCGAGCGGGCCGAGGACTACGTGTCGCGCTGGGGCGGCGCGCTGACGGTCGCCGTGGTCAACGCCACCGGCTCGGTCGTGGTGTCCGGCGACACGCGGGCCCTGTCCGAACTGGTCGGGTCCTGCGCCGCGGACGGTGTCCGCGCCCGCGTCGTCCCGGTGGACTACGCCTCCCATTCCGTGCACGTCGAGGCGATCCGCGAGCGGCTGCTCACCGAACTGGACGGTGTACGGCCGCTGCGGGGCACCATCCCGTACTACTCCGCGGTCACCGGCGGCCTCCTCGACGACACCACGCGGCTCGACGCCGGCTACTGGTACCGCAACCTGCGCGAACCGGTCCGCTTCGACCTGGCCACGGCCGCACTGCTGGCGGACGGGCACGACGTCGTGGTCGAGGTCAGCCCGCACCCGGTGCTGCTGCCCGCCGTCGAACAGACCCGTGAGCAGACCGGCGTGCCCGGCGTCGCCACCGGCACGCTGGGCCGTGACCGGGGCGGGCCGGACACCTTCCTGACCGCACTGTCCCGGCTGTTCGTGGCGGGCGTGCCGGTCGACTGGTCCCCGGCCGTTCCCGAGACCGAGCCGGTCGACCTGCCCACGTACGCCTTCCAGCGCCGCTCGTACTGGCTGCCCGAAGCGACAGCCGGGCAGAGCGGACGGACCCCGGCCGGCCCGCGGACGCAGCCGGCGCGGACCGCCGCGCCCGGCCGGCCGGACGGCGGTTCGGACAGGGCCGACCCGGAATCGGGCGACCCGCACAGCGGCGACCCGGTCGACGCGGCCGCCGTGGTCACCGCGCAGATCGCGCTCGTGCTGGGCCACGAGGACCCCGCGGACATCGATCCCGCGCTCACCTTCAAGGATCTCGGCTTCGACTCCGTCACCGGGCTGGAACTGCGCAACCGCCTGGCCGGCGCGCTGGACCGGCAGCTCCCCGCCGGCCTCGTCTTCGACCACCCGACGCCCGCGGAGCTGATCGACTGGCTGCGCACCGGCCCCGGCGACCGGCCGGCCCCCGCCGCCGAGGCCGTCGACGACGACCCGGTCGTCATCGTCGGCATGGGCTGCCGCTTCCCCGGCGGGGTGGCCTCGCCGGACGACCTGTGGCGGCTGGTCGCGCAGGGCGTCGACGCGATCGGCGACTTCCCCGACGACCGCGGCTGGGACCTGGGCGGCCTGTACGACCCGAAACTGCGCGGTGCGGGCACCACGTACACCACCCGGGGCGGGTTCCTGGAGGCGGTGGCCGGCTTCGACGCGCCGTTCTTCGGGATCTCGCCCCGCGAGGCGCTCGCCATGGACCCGCAGCAGCGGCTCGTGCTGGAGACCGCCTGGGAGACCTTCGAGCACGCCGGGATCGACCCGACCGCACTGCGCGGCAGCCGGACCGGTGTGTTCGCCGGCGTCTGGTCGTCCGGCTACGCGACCGGGCCGGGCCTGCCGGAGGACTTGGAGGGCTACCTGTTCACCGGCACCGCGAACAGCGTCACGTCCGGCCGCGTCGCCTACCACCTCGGGCTGCGCGGTCCGGCGCTCTCAGTGGACACCGCGTGCTCGTCGTCCCTGGTCGCGGTCCACCTGGCCGTCCAGGCCCTGCGCGCGGGCGAGTGCTCGCTGGCGCTCGCCGGCGGTGTCACGATCATGGCGACACCGCTGGGCTTCACCGAGTTCTCCCGCCAGCACGGCCTGGCGGCGGACGGTCGCAGCAAGCCCTTCGCCGCCGCGGCCGACGGCACGAGCTGGGCCGAGGGCGCCGGCCTGGTACTGCTGGAGCGCTTGTCCGACGCCCGCCGCAACGGACACGAGGTGCTGGCGCTGGTGCGGGGTTCGGCGGTCAACCAGGACGGGGCCTCCAATGGGTTGACCGCGCCCAACGGCCCTTCGCAGGAGCGGGTGATCCGTCAGGCGCTGGCGAATGCCGGGTTGTCGGCGGTGGACGTGGACGCGGTGGAGGCGCACGGTACGGGCACGACGCTCGGCGATCCGATCGAGGCGCAGGCGCTGCTGGCGACGTACGGGCAGGGTCGGGGTGAGCCGTTGTGGTTGGGGTCGGTGAAGTCGAACATCGGTCACACCCAGGCGGCGGCGGGTGTGGCGGGTGTGATCAAGATGGTGATGGCGATGCGGCACGGGCAGTTGCCGCGGACCCTCCACGTGGACGCGCCCACGCCGCACGTCGACTGGGCCTCGGGCGGCGTCCGCCTGCTGACCGAACCGGTCGCCTGGCCCGGAAGCGGGCGACCGCGGCGGGCCGCCGTCTCCGCCTTCGGCATCAGCGGCACCAACGCCCATGTGATCCTCGAACAGTCCCCCGACCCCGACCCCGACCCCGGCCACCTTCCCGACCCCGCCGGCCGGGCCGCCCCCACCGTGTGGCTGCTGTCCGCGAAGACCGACGCGGCGCTGCGCGCCCAGGCCGAGCGGCTGCACGCGTACGCGACCGCCCACCCCGACGTCCCGGCCGCCGCGATCAGCCGCGCACTGGCCGCCCGCACCCGGTTCCCGCACCGGGCAGCGGCGGTCGGCGCCGACCGGGACGAACTGCTGTCCGGGCTGGCAGCGCTCCCGCCGGGCCTGCCGGCCCGTACCGGCGGGACCGTGTTCGTCTTCCCCGGACAGGGGGCGCAGTGGCCGGGCATGGGCCGTGACTTGTACGAGCAGTCCGAGGTCTTCCGGGACGCGATCGACGCGTGCGCCGCCGCCCTGTCGCCGTACACCGACTGGTCGCTGGTCGACGAACTGCGCCACGGCTCGTTGGAGCGGGTGGATGTGGTGCAGCCGGTGCTGTTCGCGGTGATGGTGGGGTTGGCGGAGTTGTGGCGTGCTCATGGTGTGGGGCCGGATGCGGTGGTGGGGCATTCGCAGGGGGAGATCGCGGCGGCGTATGTGGCGGGGGCGTTGTCGTTGGAGGATGCCGCGAAGGTGGTCGCCCTGCGCAGCAAGGCCCTGGTCGTCCTGGCCGGACACGGCGGCATGGTGTCGGTCGCGCTGTCCGCGGACGACGCCGCCGGCTATCTGGGTCCCTGGGGCGACCGGGTCACCGTCGCGGTGGTCAACTCCGCCTCGGCCGTGGTGGTGTCCGGCGACCGCGGGGCGCTGGACGAACTGCTGGCGGCCTGTGCCAGGGACGGTGTGCGCGCCCGCGTGATCCCCGTCGACTACGCCGCCCACTCCGTCCAGGTCGAGGCGGTCCGCGAGCAGCTTCTGGCCGACCTGGCCGGCGTCACGCCCCGCCCGTCGGCGATCCCGTTCTACTCCACGGTGACCGGCGAGCCGGTCGACACCTCCGCTCTCGACGCGGGCTACTGGTACCGCAACCTCCGCGAACCGGTACGGTTCGACCTGGCCACCGCCCGGCTGACCGCCGACGGCCACGAGGTGTTCGTCGAAGTCAGCCCGCACCCGGTACTCGTGCCCGCGCTGGATGCCGCCGCCACCGGAACCCTGCGCCGCGACCACGGCGGCCTCACCGAGTTCCTGGCCGCGGCCGGACGCCTCTACGCCGCCGGGGCCGACGTCAACTGGACTGCGGTCCTGCCCCGCACCGCACCCAGGGCGAACCTGCCCACGTACCCTTTCCAGCGCGAGCCCTACTGGGTGACCGCGACCCCGCCGGCGCCTCGCGAGGACTGGCGGTACGAGGTGGTGTGGGCGCCGACGAGCGGCACGGCGGCCCCGGTGGACCCGGCCCGCTGGCTCGTCCTGGCCACGACCGGCCACCCGTGGGCCGAGGCCCTGCGGGAACGGGGCTTCGCGGTGGCCGACACCTGGGACGCCCGGCCCGGGCCGGACGGTGTGCTGTCGCTGCTGGCGCTGGACGAGGAGCCGCACCCCGACCACCCGGTGCTCCCGGCGGGCCTGGTCCGCACCCTGGACCTGGTCCGCACCCTGGACCCGGAGCGGACACCGGCAGTCCCGCTGTGGTGCGCGACCAGCGGCGCCGTGAGCACCTCGGGCACCGACCCGGTCACCAGCCCCGCCCAGGCCCTGGCGTGGGGCACCGGCCTGTCCGCGGCGCTGGAGTTCCCGCAGGGCTGGGGCGGGCTGGTCGACCTTCCCGCCGTGCCCGACGAGGAGAGCGTGAGCGCGCTGCTCGGCGTGCTCGCCGGCACGGGCGAGGACCAAGTGGCGATCCGCGGCACCCGGTGCTTCGCCAGGCGGCTGCGCCGCAAGGCCGCACGCCCGGCCGCGCGGACCTGGCGGCCGAGAGGGACGGTGCTCGTCACCGGCGGCACCGGCGCCCTCGGCGGACACGTGGCCCGCCGTCTCGCGCGACAGGGCGCGGAGCACATCGTGCTGGCCTCCCGCCGCGGCCCCGACGCGCCAGGCGCGGCCGGTCTGCGCGACGAACTGGAGGCGGCCGGGGCGCGGGTGACCGTCGCGGCGTGCGACGTGGCCGACCGGGACGCCCTGCGGGACCTCGTCGAGCGCGTCGGCGACATCCGCGCGGTCTTCCACACCGCCGGCGTGATCAGGGCGACCAGGCTGGCCGACACGACACCGGCGCGGTTCGCCGAGGTCGTCGCGGCCAAGGTCGCCGGGGCGGCGAACCTGGCGCAACTCCTGCCGGACCTCGACGCCTTCGTCCTGTTCTCCTCCACCGCGGGCGTGTGGGGCGACGGCCACGGCGCGGCCTACGCCGCCGGCAACGCCTTCCTCGACGCCCTGGCCGCCCGGCACCGCGCCCAGGGCCGCGCCACGACCTCCGTCGCGTGGGGCATCTGGGCCGAAGGCGGCATGGCGGCCCTGGAATCCGTGCAGCGCCAGCGCACCCTCCTCGGCCTCGGCGAACTGGACCCGGGCCGGGCACTCGACGCGCTGCAGGACGTCCTCGACCACGACGAGGCCCTCGCGGTCGTCACCGAGGTCGACTGGGCGCAGTTCGCCCGCGCCTACACCCACACCCGGCCGAGCCGGCTGCTGCGGGACCTGCCCGAGACGCACAGCCGGCCGCAGGCCCCCCGCCCCGCGCCCGCCGGCGCCCGCACCGACCTGCTGGAGCTGATCACCACCCAGGCCGCCGCGGTGCTGGGACACGCCACCGCCGGGCGGCTCGACCCCCGGCAGGCGTTCAAGGACCTGGGCTTCGACTCGCTGACCTCGGTGGAACTGCGCAACCGCCTGACCGCCGCGCTCGGGGTGAAACTGCCCGCAACCCTCGTCTTCGACCATCCCACCCCGGCACGCCTGGCCGCCCACCTGTCCGGTGAGCAGGCCGCGCCGCAGGCCCCGGCGGCGGCCGCGACGGACGAGCCGATCGCGGTCATCGGCATGGGCTGCCGTTTCCCCGGCGGCGTCGGCACCCCCGAGGACCTGTGGCGGCTGGTCGCGGACGGCGTGGACGCGATCGGCGGCTTCCCGGCCGACCGGGGATGGGACACCGACCGCCTCTACGACCCGACCGGAAGCCGCCCCCGCACGTCGAACACGTCCCAGGGCGGCTTCCTCGACGCCGCCGGCGACTTCGACGCCGCGTTCTTCGGGATCTCGCCCCGCGAGGCGCTCGCCATGGACCCGCAGCAGCGCGTCCTGCTGGAGACCGCGTGGGAGACCGTCGAGTACGCCGGCATCGACCCGACCGCGCTGGAGGGCACACCCACCGGCGTGTTCACCGGCATCTGGTCCACCGGCTACGCCACCGGGCCCGTCCCCGACGACCTGGAGGGCTACCAGGTCACCGGTACCGCGTCGAGCGTGGGGTCCGGCCGGCTGGCGTACCAGTTGGGCCTGCTCGGCCCGGCACTGTCCCTGGACACCGGCTGCTCGTCGTCCCTGGTGGCCCTGCACCTGGCCGCACAGGCGCTGCGTTCGGGAGAATGCTCCCTCGCCCTGGCCGGCGGCGTCACCGTCAACGCCGCACCCACATTGTTCACCGAGATGTCCCGGCAGGGGGCGAGCGCACCCGACGGTCGCAGCAAGTCCTTCGCCGCGGCGGCCGACGGGGCGGGCTGGGCCGAGGGCGCCGGCCTGGTACTGCTGGAACGCCTGTCAGACGCCCGCCGCAACGGACACGAGGTGCTGGCGGTCGTCCGGGGCTCCGCCACCAACCAGGACGGTGCCTCCAACGGCCTGACCGCGCCCAACGGCCCTTCGCAGGAGCGGGTGATCCGTCAGGCGCTGGCGAATGCCGGGTTGTCGGCGGTGGACGTGGACGCGGTGGAGGCGCACGGTACGGGCACGACGCTCGGCGATCCCATTGAGGCGCAGGCGCTGCTGGCGACGTACGGGCAGGGGCGGGGTCGGGGTGAGCCGTTGTGGCTGGGTTCGGTGAAGTCGAACATCGGCCACACCCAGGCGGCGGCGGGCGCGGCGGGTGTGATCAAGATGGTGATGGCGATGCGGCACGGGCAGTTGCCGCGGACCCTCCACGTGGACAAGCCCACGCCGCACGTCGACTGGGCCTCGGGCGGCGTCCGCCTGCTGACCGAACCGGTCGCCTGGCCCGGAACCGGGCGACCGCGGCGGGCCGCCGTCTCCGCCTTCGGCATCAGCGGCACCAACGCCCATGTGATCCTCGAACAGCCCGCCGAGGCCGACGCGACCCGACCCTCCCCCCGGGGCCGCGCCGACGACCGGGTCCTCTGGCCGTTGTCGGCCAGGTCCGAAGCGGCGTTGCGGGACCAGGCGCGCCGGCTGCGTGCCTTCACCGCCGCACATCCGGAGGTGACTGCGGCGGCGGTCGGGGGCGCGCTGGCCGCCCGTACGGTGTTCGAGCACCGGGCGGTGGTGGTGGGCACGGCCGCGGCGCTCGACGTCCTGGCCGAGGGCGGCACGGTGCCGGGCCTGGTGACCGGGGTGGCCCGTCCGGTGGGTCGGCGGGTGTTCGTGTTTCCGGGGCAGGGTGCGCAGTGGGTGGGGATGGGTGGGGAGTTGTACGGGTCGGAGCCGGTGTTCCGGGACGTGATCGATGCCTGCGCGGCTGCCTTGTCCCCGTATACGGATTGGTCGTTGGTGGAGGTGCTGACCGGTCACGGCTCGTTGGAGCGGGTGGATGTGGTGCAGCCGGTGTTGTTCGCGGTGATGGTGGGGCTGGCGGAGTTGTGGCGTGCTCATGGTGTGGGGCCGGATGCGGTGGTGGGGCATTCGCAGGGGGAGATCGCGGCGGCGTATGTGGCCGGGGCGTTGTCGTTGGAGGATGCCGCGAAGGTGGTCGCCCTGCGCAGCAAGGCCCTGGTCGTCCTGGCCGGACACGGCGGCATGGTGTCGGTCGCGCTGTCCGCGGACGACGCCGCCGGCTATCTGGGTCCCTGGGGCGACCGGGTCACTGTCGCGGTGGTCAACTCCGCCTCGACGGTGGTGGTGTCCGGCGACCGCGGGGCGCTGGACGAACTGCTGGCGGCCTGTGCCAGGGACGGTGTACGCGCCCGCGCGATCCCCGTCGATTACGCCGCCCACTCCGTCCAGGTCGAGGCGGTCCGCGAGCAGCTTCTGGCCGACCTGGCCGATGTCACGCCCCGCCCGTCGGAGATCCCGTTCTACTCCACGGTCACCGGCGAGCCGGCCGACACCTCCGCTCTCGACGCGGGCTACTGGTACCGCAACCTCCGCGAACCCGTACGGTTCGACCTGGCCACCGCCCGGCTGACCGCCGACGGCCACGAGGTGTTCGTCGAAGTCAGCCCGCACCCGGTGCTGGTGCAGGACCTGGACGGCGTGGCCACCGGCACCCTGCGCCGCGACCACGGCGCCATCGGGGAATTCCACACCGCCCTGGCCCGCCTCCACGTCCAGGGCGTCGCCGTGACCTGGCCGCACGCCCGCCCACACGGCGTCAGGCTGCCGCGTTACGCCTTCCAGCGCAGCACCTACTGGCTCACCCCCGCGGCCGGCGACCACGGCACCGGGCACCCGCTGGCGGGCAGCACCGTCGAACTGCCCGACGGGAGCACCGTGCACAGCGGCCGCGTCTCCACCCGCACCCACCCCTGGCTGGCCGACCACGCCGTCGACGGCACGGTCCTGCTGCCGGGCACCGCCTTCCTCGAACTCGCCACCCTGGCCGGCGGGACCCTCGACGACCTCGTCCTGCACCTGCCCCTCGCGCTCTCGGACACACCGACGGACATCCAGGTCGCGGTCGGCGCCCCGGACGACGCCGGCCGCAGACCTGTCACCGTGCACTCCAAGGGCGGCGACGGCTGGGTCCGCCATGCCTCCGGAACCCTCGGCGGCCAGGTGACGGCCGGACGCGTCGACTGGCCCCCGAGGAACGCCGAACCCGTGGACCCCGAAGGGTTCTACGCCTTCCTCGCCGGACTCGGATACCAGTACGGACCCGCGTTCCAGGGCGTGCGGGAGTTGTGGCAGGGCGAGGACGAACTGTACGCCGAGGTGTCCGTCCCCGACGGCGCCCGCTTCGGCACGCACCCCGCGCTCCTGGACGCCGCACTCCAGCCGCTGATCCTGCTCGGCCCCGACACCCGGATCCGGCTGCCGTTCTCCTTCTCCGGTGTCGCCGTGCACACCACCGGTGTGTCGTCCGCCCGGGTCCACCTGGCCCGCACGGGCCCGGACACCTACCGCGCGACACTGACCGACCTGTCCGGCAACCCGGTCGCGGACATCGCCGCGCTGACCGTCCGCCCGTCCACCGGGGCCCGGGCCGCGGTGCTGCACACCCAGTGGGTGCCCCTCACCGCGAGCGCACCGACCGAGGTGGTGCCGAGCCCGGTACTCACCGCGGACGCCGACGCGGACTCCGTGCACGCGCTCACCCAGCGGGCTCGCGCACTCGTCCAGGACTTCCTGGCGGAGCGGCCGGAGCGGGCGGGCGCGCGCCTCGCCGTCCTCACCCGCGGTGTGGCGGGAGCGGCAGTACGCGGCCTGGTCCGCAGCGCCGCCGCCGAGCACCCCGGCCGGTTCGTCCTGGTCGACATGGGCGACGCGTCCGAGCAGGACGCGGTCCGGGCCGCCATGACAGCCGGCGACGAACCCGAACTGGCCCTGCGCCGGGAAGGCGTCCTCGTACCGCGGCAGGCCAGGTACGCGCCGGAACTGACCGCCCCCGACGGCGCGTACCGGCTGAGCGAGTCCGGCACCGGACAACTGGACGACCTGGCCCTGCTGCCCTGGCACGAGGCCGCGCCGGCACCGGGACAGGTACGGGTCGCCGTACGAGCGGCCGGCCTGAACTTCCGCGACGTGCTCATCACCCTCGGCATGTACCCGGACCGGCCCCCGTTGGGCGGCGAAGGGGCCGGCACCGTCCTCGACGTCGGTCCCGGCGTCACGGCCTGGCGGCCCGGCGACCGCGTCATGGGAATGATGCCCGGCGCCTTCGGGCCGCGCGCGGTCGCCGACCACCGGCTCCTGGCGGCGATCCCCGACGGCTGGAGCTTCACCACGGCGGCGTCGGTGCCCATCGCGTTCACCACCGCCTGGTACGCGCTGTTCGACCTCGGCGAACTCCGCCCCGGCGACCGGGTCCTGGTCCACTCCGGCGCGGGCGGGGTCGGCATGGCCGCCATCCAGCTGGCCCTGAACAGCGGTGCGGAGGTCTTCGCCACCGCGAGCCCCGCCAAGTGGGACACCCTGCGCAGCCTCGGACTGGCGGACGACCACATCGGTTCGTCCCGCGACACCCGGTTCGCCGACCGGTTCCCGGCCATGGACGTCGTCCTCAACTCGCTCGCGGGAGAACTCACCGACGCCTCCCTGCGGCTGCTCGCCGACGGCGGACGCTTCGTCGAGCTGGGCAAGACGGACGTCCGCTCACCCGAGGGCCTCATCTACCGGGCCTTCGACCTCAACGACGTCGACCCCGCGCGGCAGGGCGACATCCTGTCCCGGGTCGTGGCGATGGTCGCCGACGGGACGCTGGAGCCGCTGCCGGTCACCGCCTCGGACCTCCGCCAGGCCGTCGCCTCCTTCCGCCTGATGAGCCAGGCCGGCCACACCGGCAAGATCGTCCTCAACGTCCCCGGGCCGATCGACCCCGACGGCACCGTGCTGATCACCGGCGGCACCGGCACCCTCGGCCGGGCCGTCGCCCGGCACCTGGTGTCCCGCTACGGAGTACGGCACCTGCTGCTCGTCAGCCGCGGCGGCGGCGCGGTGCCGCACCTGGAGCCGTATGGGGACGTCGACGTGCGGGTCGCGGCCTGCGACGTCGCGGACCGGGACGCGCTGGCGGCCGTCCTGGCCTCCATCCCGGCCGGGCATCCGCTCACCGCCGTCGTCCACGCGGCCGGCGTGCTCGACGACACCGTCGTGGAACGGCTGACCGCCGAGCAGCTCGACCGGGTGCTGCGCCCCAAGGTCGACGGCGCCTGGCACCTGCACGAGCTGACCCGCGAGCACCACCTCGCCGCCTTCGTGCTGTTCTCCGCGGCCGCGGGCGTACTCGGCAACGCCGGCCAGGCCGGCTACGCGGCCGCCAACTCCTACCTCGACGCCCTCGCCGCACACCGGCAGACCCTCGGACTGCCCGCCGTGTCGATGGCCTGGGGCTACTGGGAGCAGGAGAGCGGCATGACCGCCCACCTCACCGCGGCCGACCGCGAACGCCTCGCCCGCAAGGGCATCCGCCCCATCAGTACGGAACGGGCCCTGGCCATGTTCGACACCGCGCTGGCCGCCGGACGTCCCGCGCTGACCACCGCGGACCTCTCGATGCCGCAGACCCTGCCGACACCCAAGGCCCCCGCGTCGGACCTGCTGTCCCTGGTCACCGCCCACACCGCAACCGTCCTCGGCCACTCCGACGCCGCCGCGATCGCCCCCGGACTCGCTTTCCG
>NZ_JAINVH010000056.1 GCF_020400825.1 Streptomyces sp. HPF1205 | reverse complement strand
GTTCGCCGCCGCCGCCAGATCCGCCGGCGGAGCGAACCGCCGCTCCTCCTTCAACAGATTCGCCAGCGTGTTGTCGTTCATCGCCCGTCCCTCGGTCGTGTCGTGTGCTCGGTACCGGCCCGGCCGGCCGTTCAATGCCGCCGGCGCGCCCGCGTCGCCGCGCGGGCGGGCCGCCGTCAGCTCAGCGGCCAGGTCGGCAGCGAGCGGTCCTTCCAGGTGGCGTTGGCGACCCCGGCGAACGAGCCGTACCAGGCGAACGCCGCGGTGACCAGGCCGACCCAGCCCCCGGCGTGGGTGACGGACAGGTGCTGGCCCAGGGCGCCGATGGTCAGCAGCAGGAACGTCAGCGACAGCGCGGTGAACACGGCGAGTACGACGACGCTGATGCGGGTCGCCACCACGGTCATGTACACCGTGAAGATCGTCCAGGCCAGCAGGAACAGCCCGGTCGCCTCGTGGGCGCCGTCCGCGGGCAGCTTCGGGGCGACGAACTTCACGTAAGCGGCGAACGACAGCCAGAACGACCCGAAGGAGGTGAAGGCGAGGGCGCCGAAGGTGTTGTTCTTGCGGAACTCCCACATGCCCGCGAGCAGTTGCGCCAGGCCCCCGTAGAAGAGGGCGAGCGGCAGCACGACGGACTCCAGGGCCTCGTTGTGCACGATGTTCGAGTTGAAGCACGACAGCACGAAGGTGGTCATGGCGAACGCGCCGAGTCCCAGCGGTCCGGGGTCGGCGATCGACGGGGTGGGGGCGGACGTGCGGGGAGGCACGCTGGAGGTCGCCTGGGGGTCGGTCACGGGGAGGTCCCTCCTGGTCGGGCTGATGGTGCACGAGTGCCGGTCACCCGGGTGGTGCCGCTCGCTCGACCGGTACGGTGCGCCCGCGCCGGTCCCGCGGACAGGGGCCGGGCGCAAGTTGTCGATCAGCGGCGGGCGTTGTGCGACAGGCGGTCGCGGCCGCGCGCCGAACGGTCGCCCGCGCGCGCCGAACGGTCGGCCGGGCCCCCCGCGAGCAGCTCGGGAACGTGCAGCCTGGCGAGCACGACCGCGGTCCGCGCCGGCACACTCGCGCGCGTCGCCCAGGACACGCCGATCATCGTCACGAACGCGGCGGGCACGCTCCACGCCGCGGGCTCGGCCAGCAGCGCGCCTCCCCAGCCCGGGCCCGGCCGCCACACCACCGTCACCGTCACGGCGGCCAGGGCCAGCGCCCCGCCGACCAGCATGCCGGCCGCGGCCCCCGCCGCCGTCAGGCGCCGCCACCAGATGCCCAGCACGAGCAGCGGGCAGAACGTGGACGCGGCCACGGAGAAGATGAGGCCCACCTCGTGCGCGACACCGATCCCGGCGCCGGCCATCGGCATCGCCAGCGCGCACGGCACCGCCACCGCCAGCGCGGCCGCCTTGCGGAAGCCGCGCACGTGGCCGCCGAAGATGTCCTGGGACAGCACCGAGGCGACCGACAGCGTCAGCCCCGAACACGTCGACAGGAAGGCCGCGAAGGCCCCGGCCACCACGAGGACGGTGAGGAACTCGCCCAGCCCGCCGGGGACCAGCCGCTGCGGCAGCAGCAGCACCACGGTGTCGGGCCGCCCCTCGGGCACCAGGTCGGGGGCGTACCGGCGGCCCAGCCCGCCGTACACCTCGGGCAGCAGGTAGAACAGCCCGAGCAGCGCCAGGACGCCCACCGTTGCCCGCCGGGCGCTGCCGCCGTCGGGATTGGTGTAGAAGCGGGCGATGACGTGCGGCAGCCCCATCGCGCCGAAGCAGGTGGCGACCAGCAGCGAGTACAGACCGTAGAGTTGCTGGCCGCCGCCCGGGCCGAACGGCGGCCCCGCGGCCGGGGCGGCGGCGTACGGCGTCCCGGCCGGGTGCGCTGCCGCCGCCGGGTGCCAGGCGCCGCGCCAGACCAGCACCAGCACCACGGCGGGCACCGCGAGCGCGGCCAGCTTCAGCCAGAACTGGAACGCCTGTACCAGCGTCACGCTGCGCATGCCGCCCGCGACCACGTTCACCAGCACCACCGCCGTCACCAGCCACGCGCCCGCCCGCGGCGGCGCGCCGGTCACCGTGTGCAGCGCGAGCCCGGCGGTCTGCAACTGGGGCACCTGGTACAGCCACCCGATGAGCACCACGAACCCGGTCGCGACCAGCCGCACGCCGCGCGAACCCAGCCGCGCCTCGGCGAAGTCCGACACCGTGTACGCACCCGACCTGCGCAGCGGCGCGGCGACCAGCGCCAGCAGGACGAGGTACCCGGCGGTGAAGCCGATGCCGTACCACAGCATGTCCGTGCCGTACGTCAGCACCAGCCCGGCGATGCCGAGGTACGAGGCCGCCGACAGGTACTCGCCGCTGACCGCGGCGGCGTTGCGCAGCGGCGAGACCGTACGGGAGGCCACGTAGAAGTCGGAAGTGGAACGCGAGCGCAGGCCGTAGGCGCCGAACGCCACGGTCGCGACGGCGACGGCGGTGACGGCGGCGAGGTTGGGCAGGGCGTTCATCACTCGGCTCCGGGAGGGGCGTGGGGGGATCGCGGGGCGCGGGGCGCGCGGGAGGTCCGGGGCGGACGTCGGTCAGGAGCGGTGGACGCGGGTGGCGAACTCCCGCTCGTGCCGCTCGGCCCGCCGTACGTACAGCGCGCCCGCGGCCACCAGCAGCGCGTACACCGGCGGCCCCAGCACCAGCCACGGCAGCCGCACGCCGAGCACCGTCAGCCGGCCCGACGACGGCAGCCACGCCAGCAGCAGCGGCAGACTGCCCAGCACCAGGAACACCGTGCCGCACACCACCGCGGCCAGTCTGAGCTGAGCCCGCATCAGCCCCCTGACGTAGACCTCGCCGAGCGCCGTCTGCTCCCGCACGTCGCGGACGACGCCGTGCCCGGCGCCCGGCCGCGCCGCCCGGGTGCGCGGATGGGTGACGACGACCCGCTGCGGCGGATCACTCATGGCCGGTCTCCCTCCCGGTCGGCCGGCGCACCGGATCGCCGGCGAGCACTTCGCGCAGCCTCCTGGCGCTGCGGCGGCTGACGGGCAGCACGGCGTCGCCCACCCGCACCGACAGCCGCCCGGAGTCGGTACGCAACTCCTCGATGTGCGCTGCCGCGACCAGATGGCGGCGGTGCACCCGGACGAAGCCCGCGTCCCGCCACTGCCGCTCCAGCGTGGACAGCGGCACACGCAGCAGATGGTGCCCGGTCGGCAGGTGCAGCCGCACGTAGTCCCCGTACGCCTCCACGTGCCGCACGTCCGAACGGCGGATGAACCGGGTCACCCCCGACCGCTCGACGGCGATAACCGGGTCGTCGGCGGGCGGCGGCGCGGCCGGCGCGGCGGGACCTGGGCCCGCCTCGGGGGCCGGTGCCGCCGGGCGCCCCGGGTCCGCCGCGGGCGCCGCCGGTCCGGCCTGCGCGCGGGTCTCGGCCACCCGCCGCACCGCCTCGGCGAGCCGTTCGGTGCGTACCGGCTTGAGCAGGTAGTCCACCGCCCGCAGTTCGAAGGCGCCCAGCGCGAAGTCGTCGTGCGCGCTGACGAACACCACCGCGGGCGGCTCGGTGAACTCCAGCAGCAGCCGCGCCACGTCCAGGCCGTCCAGACCCGGCATGCGGATGTCGAGGAAGACCCCGTCGAGCGGTTCGCCGGCCGCCCGGGCGTGCGCCAGGGCGCGCAGCGCCGACCCGCCGTCGCACGCCTGCTCCACGCGTGCCACGCGCGGGTCCTGGCCGAGGAGGTAGACCAGGTCGCTCAGAGCCGGCGGCTCGTCGTCCACCGCCAGGATGCGCAGCATTGTGTGATTCTTCGCACGGCCCGAGGGCCGGGTCAATCGCTGTGCCGGTATCGCCTCGGTCACGTTTCGCCGCCCGGCCCGGGCCGCCCGCCCCCTGCGGCCCGCACCACCGGTCCCGCCCCCGCCCTTCCGCGGGTCACGGCCGCGCCGCGCCCGGTGCGACGACCGCGCCGGGCCGGTACTTGGGCACCCGCAGCCGCACCTTGGTGCCGGCGCCGGGCGCGGTCTCGATGATGAGCCCGTAGGCGTCGCCGTACAGGTGCCGCATCCTGGTGTCCACGTTGCTCAGGCCGATCCCGCCGGCGGGGCCGTCCGTACCCGCGTCCAGGATGCGGGCGAGTTCGGCCGGGTCCATGCCGACGCCGTCGTCCTCGACGGTCAGGTGCGCCTCCGCCCCCGCGTCCTCGGCGACCAGCGTGATCCGGCCCGGCCCCGGCCGTCCCTCGAAGCCGTGCCGCACGGCGTTCTCCACCAGCGGCTGCACGCACAGGAACGGCACCGCCACCGGCAGCACCTCGGGCGCGGCCCGCACGCTCACCTGCAGCCGGTCGCCGAAGCGGGCCTGTTCCAGCGTCAGGTACTGGCCGATCGAGCGCAGTTCCTCGGCCAGCGTGGTGAACTCGCCGTGCCTGCGGAAGGAGTAGCGGGTGAAGTCGGCGAACTCCAGCAGCAGCGCGCGGGCCCGCTCGGGATCGGTGCGCACGAAGGACGCGATGGCGGTCAGGGCGTTGCCGGAGAAGTGGGGGGAGATCTGGGCCCGCAGCGCCCGCAGTTCTGCCTCCACCACCCTGGTGCGGGAGCGGTGCAACTCGGCCAGCTCCAACTGGCCCGACATCCAGCGGGCCACCTCGCCGACCGCGCGGACCAGGCCGGCCGAGACGTCGGGCGCGAAGGCCAGCAGCGCGCCGGCCAGCCGGTCCTCGACGACGAGCGGGGCCACCACGGCCTGGCGGATCGCGCACCCCGCGACGGCGCAGCCCACCTGGTCGTCCTTGGCCACCAGCGGCCGCCCGCCGGCCAGGACGGCCTCGGCCAGCGCCGGCACCTGGTCGGCGTGATGGCCGCAGGGCCCGTCCCAGGCCAGCGGGCGCTCGGTGTCGGCCAGCGCGAGGCCGGGAACGCCCAGGAGCGCCCGCAGGTGCCGCGCGGCGGCGCCGGAGGCCGCGGTCAGGCCGCCGCGCAGGGCGGGCGCGGCGAGCGACGTCAGATGCAGCGCCTCGAACGCGGCCTCCCCCGACCGCCCGTCCAGCGTGCCGCGCGCCCGCGTCCCCCGCCGCCGGGGCCGGGCCGCGCCGCCGGTCCCGGTCGCCGCGGAACCGGCGCGGCCCGACCACATTCCCGCCATGCGGGAAACGGTAGCCCCCCGCCCCGCCCGCCGGCGGCCGCGGGGACGAACCCGGTCGGGCCCGCGGTCCCGGTCGAGCTCGTGGCTCCGTCGGCGCTCGCGGCTCCGTTCGCCCGCCGGACGCGGTCGGCTCGCGGCCCCGTCGCGCCCCGCGGCCCCCGTACCCCGCCCCGCGTTGCCATGATTACTACATGTACTATTTGGAGAAACCATCGCCGACGGTGAGGAGCACCTCGTGAGCCGGGTGATCGCCGGGAAGGGCCGGCCATGACCGGCGACGGGGAGATCGAGCGGACGCCTTCGCGCCGCACCGCGGTGCTGGACCTGCTGCGCGGCACCGACACCCCGCTGGGCGTCACGGACGTGGCCGAGCGGCTCGCCGTCCACCCCAACACGGTGCGCTTCCACCTCGACGCGCTCGTGGCGCAGGGCCAGGTCGAGCGGACGGTGGAGGCACCCTCCGGGCCGGGGCGGCCGCGCACGGTGTACGCGGCGCGGCCCGGAATGGACCGCGGCGGGGCCCGCCGCTACCGTCTGCTCGCCCGGATCCTGCTCAGCAGGCTCGCGTCCCAGGGTGCCGGCGCGCGGGAGGCGGCCGCCGACGCCGGACGCGACTGGGGCCGGTACCTCGTCGAGCAGGTCCCCCCCTCGCGCCGCCCGACCGCGCGGGAGGCCGCGGACCGCCTCACCGCCATGCTGGGCGACCTGGGCTTCGACCCGCAGCCGGTCCGCGGCCGGCCCGGCCACCCCGGTGGCCCCGACCCCGACCACCCCGACCCCGACCCCGGCCACCCCGACCCCGGCCGGGCCGCCCGGGCCCGCGACGGCGACGGTGTGCACGGCGAGGCCGGCCCGCCCGACCGTATCCGGCTGCGGCACTGCCCCTTCCTCGAACTCGCCGAGGAGTACGGCGCGATCGTCTGCCCCCTGCACCTGGGTCTGATGCAGGGCGCCCTGGCCGAACTGCGCGCCCCCCTGGCCGCGACCCGGCTGGAGCCGTTCGCCGAGCCCGACGCCTGCGTGGCGCACCTGGCCCCCGCCGGCGCCGCACCCGGGCCCCGCCCGTAGGACCCGTACCGCCCGTACCACCCCACCCGCAGGGAAGCAGGAGATCCGCAGCACATGAACACCACCTCGGCGGCCGCGGCCGGAGCCGTCACCTTCGTCTGGCTCGGCATGGTGCTCGCCATTTCCTTCCTGGAAGCGCCGCTGAAGTTCCGGGCGCCGGGCGTGACCATCCCCATCGGGCTCGGCATCGGCCGCATGGTCTTCCGGGCGCTCAACACCGTGGAGGCGGCGCTGGCGGCGGCCGTCGTGGCGCTGGTCGCCACCGGCAGTCCGTCCGGGGCGGCGCTCGCGCTCGCCGTCGTGACCGCCGCCGTGCTGGCCGCCCAACTCGTCTTCGTCCGGCCGGGGTTGAACAGGCGCTCCGACGCCGTACTGGCGGGCGAGGACCCGGCCCTGCGCCGCTCGCGCGCCCACCTGTACTACATCGCGCTGGAGGCCGTGAAGGTCTTCGCCCTGGTGGCGCTGGGGGCGACCGTCCTGGCCGCCGCCTCCTGACCGCACGGGCGCGGCACGGGCAAGGCAGACTGTGCAGGTGAGGCAAGCCGGGCAGGTACGGCGAACCGGCCGATCGCGGCAAGCCGCGTGATCGCGGCAAGCGGCACATCGGCAAGAGGAACAAGAGGAACAGGAGAAACGACTCATGAGTGATTCTGCGGACGCCCCGGCGCCGGTCAGCCCCCAGGGAGGCGCCGGCACCGAGCAGTGGAAGGAGCGGGGCGTGGTGAAGCGGGTGCTCCTGTACGTGGTCGGCGCCCACCTGCTGGCCGCCCTGCTGTGGCTCTTCTTCCTGATCGGCGCCCACGCCCACAAATAGCCCGCCCACAAGTAGTCCGCCCGCGAGCGGTCCGCCTGCGAGTGGTCCGCCCGTGAGCATCCCCCGGCCGGTCCTGCCCGCCGGACGCCGCCGTGCGATGTCGCGGGCATTGACGGCGGTTCGGGGCGGGTCTACCGTCGGTGCGCGACAACTGATCACACATTTTTGAACAGTTTCAAACGCATCGTCACAGCGGTAGTCCCGAGGAGACCCGTGGACCTGACCCGTCGAACCTTCGGAATCCTGACCGGCTCCGCGGCGGCCTCCCTCGCGCTGCCCGGCCGGACGGCGAGCGCCGCGGACGCGCGGCGGCCCCCGGCCCGGGAGGCGGCCGGCAGCGTCGCCTTCGACCGCTACTCGCTGATCGTCGACGGCCGGCGGGTGCCGCTGTGGTCCGGCGAGATGCACCCCTTCCGGCTGCCCAGCCCCTCCCTGTGGCTGGACGTCCTGCAGAAGATGCGCGGTAACGGCTACAACGCGGTGAGCATCTACGTCGCCTGGAACTACCATTCGCCCGCACCCGGCCACTACGACTTCACCGGTGTCCGCGACCTGGACCTCTTCCTGCGGATGGCCGCGTGGACGGGGCTGTACGTGATCGTGCGGCCGGGCCCGTACATCAATGCCGAGGTCGACGCCGGGGGCTACCCCGGCTGGCTGACCACGATCGCGGGCCGCGCCCGGACGGACGACCCCGAGTACCTGGGGCACGTGGACCAGTGGCTGACCGCCGTCGACGCCGTCGTCGCGCGGCACCTGTACACCCGCGGCACCGGCACCGTCGTGCTGTACCAGCTGGAGAACGAGTACGCCGCGCATGTCGCCGACGCCACCGGCCTGGGCTACATGGCGCACCTGTACGAGAAGGTGCGCGCCGACGGCATCGACGTCCCGCTGTTCCACAACGACAAGGGCCGCAACGGCTACTGGGTCCCCGGCGCCTTCCCCACCGGCGGTGAGCAGGGCCGCTACCTGTACGCCTTCGACGGCTACCCCTCACCCACCGGGACCCCGCCGGACTGGGGGTACTTCGGGCCGGGCGGCGCCAAGGGCGGTGCCACGGCGAGCCCCGGCACCCCCGGCTTCATGGCGGAGTTCGGCGGCGGCTGGTTCGACCCCTGGGGCGGCGCGGAGTTCGGCGGCAAGGGCTACGCCGAGTCCCGCCGCACCCGCGACGCCGCGTACGAGCGCCGCTTCTACCTGACCAACCTGGCCAACGGCATCAAGATCCACAACGTCTACATGACCTTCGGCGGCACCTCGTGGGGCTGGCTGCCGGCCCCGGTGGTGTACACCTCCTACGACTACGGGGCCGCGATCGACGAGGCGCGCAACCCGACCTCCAAGGTGGTGCCGATGCGGCAGATCGGCACGATGCTCACGTCCTTCCCCGACCTGGCGCGGCTCGACCGCGCCGCCGACACGGCCACCGACAACGCCGCCGTACGCGTGTACCACCTCACCGATCCCGACCGCGGCTCCCACGTCTACCTGCTGCGCAACGACACGTCCGCCGACGCCGAGTGCACCCTCGCGGTCACCACCGCGGCCGGCACGGTGACCGTGCCGGCCGAGGGCGCGCTGCGCGTCGCCGCCAAGGACATGAAGGCGCTGGCCACCAACCTGTCGCTCGGCGGGCGCACCCTGCTGTACACCACCGCGCAGCCGATGCTGCGGATGCCGGGCGCCGCGCAGGACCTCGTGGTGCTCACCGGACGGCCCGGCGACCCGGTCGAGGCCGCGGTCGCCTGTCCGGCCGAGCCGGTCGTCACGGTGCTCGCCGGCACCGCGCGCACCGCCTACGACGCCACCACCGGCACGCTCCGGATCGGAGCCACCCTCGGCGGCCTCACCCGGGTCCTGGTCAGCGGCGGCGGCGTGGCGACCCCGCTGCTGGTGCTGCTCGCCGACGACGACGCCTCGGCCGTCCTCGCGCCCCTCGGCGATCCGGCGGCCCCCGCCCTGGTCAGCGGACCGCCCCTGGTGCGTACGGCGCGCAGGACCGGCGCGGTGCTCCACCTGACCGGCGACACCACCGCGCCCTGCCCGCTGGAGGTGTGGGCGCCGCCGGCCGTCAGGGAGGTCACCTGGAACGGGCGGCCGGCCGCCGTGCGCCCCACCGCCTCGGGCAGCCTGCTCGCGGTCCGGCCCCTGGCCGGACCGCCCGCCGTCACCCTGCCCGCCCTGACCGGCTGGCGGTACGCCGAGGAGAACCCGGAGTCCGACCCCGGCTTCGACGACAGCTCCTGGCGCGCCTGCGACCTGACCTCCTCGCACAGCAAGACCGCGGTCCCCGCCGGCCGGCCCGTGCTGTTCGCCGACGACTACGGCTTCCACTACGGCGATGTGTGGTACCGGGGCCGGGTCACGGTCCGGGATCCGGCCGGCACGCTGGCCCTGTCGTACTCCACCGGCACCCAGGGACTGCTCATGGCCTGGTGGGACGGCCGGCCGCTGGGCACCCACCGCATGCCGGTGCCCGCCAAGGCACAGGACACCAAGGGCACCTGGACCGACACCGCGGCGTTCACCGTGCCCGCGGACCTCGACGGCCCCGGCCCGCACACGGTGGCCGTCCTGGTGCGGCCGATGGCCCACGAGGAGGACGGCGGCGCCAACGACGCCTTCAAGGCCGCCCGCGGCCTCACCGACGCCGTACTCGACGGCGCCGCCGACGTGTCCTGGCGCATCCAGGGCTCACTCGGGGGCGACCCCGATCGCGGCCCGCTCAACACCGGCGGCCTGTACGGCGAGCGCTCCGGCTGGCACCTGCCGGGCTTCCCCGACCGCGACTGGCGGCCCGTCACCCTGCCGCGGGCCGAGGCCCGCCAGGGCGTCGCGTGGTACCGCACCACCTTCCGCCTCGACGTGGACAAGGGCACCGACGCCTCGATCGGCCTCGTCCTGACCGACGACCCGGCCCGCGCCTACCGCGCGCAGATCTTCCTCAACGGCTGGAACATGGGCCAGTACGTCAACGACGTGGGTCCGCAGCACACCTTCGTCCTCCCCAACGGCGTGCTCGATCCGCGCGGCGAGAACACACTGGCGCTGGCCGTGCTCGCCGACGGCACGACGCCGGCCGGACCTGCCCAGGTGGCCCTCACTCTCCTCGGCGCCGCGGCCGGCGGTGTCCCCGTCACGCCGGTGAAGGCGGCGGGGTACCGGGCGGCCCGGGATTGACGCGGGCGCGGGCGCGGGGGAGCGGGACGCCGGGGAGTGGGACGCCGGGGAGCGGGACGCCGGCGCGGCCGGACACGGGGCGGACGTCAGGCGGCGGTGGCCGTCACCTTGGCGAGGAAGGCGTCCAGGTTCCGCCGGGTGCGCTCGATCTGCTCCCGAAGCGTCAGCGTCTCCTCGATGCGGCGGACCGTGGCACCGGACTTCCTGCCCCGCACGTACAGGGAGCAGGCCAGGTCCGCGCACATGTACACCGCCACGGTGTCGCCGCGCCGCCCGGCCGGACCGGCCAGCGGCGCGGCGAGCAGGTCCACCCCGCCCGCCGAGTGCCCGGTCAGGCAGATCGAGCACAGGCTGCTGCGCAGCAGGTTGCGCCGGGCCGACGAGGCGATCCGCAGCGCGACGCCGGTGGGGCCCGCCCCCGCGCCGTCCTCGGCCACCAGGTACGCGCGATCCGGCGCCCCCGGGTCCCGCCAGCCCAGGAAGTCCAGGTCGGCCCACGGCAGGTCCGCCAGATCCCTCGGCAGGTTCAGCCGCTTGGCCTCGCCCTTCGAGCAATTGACGAAGGACGCACGAATCCGCAGTTCGTCGAGGGGTTCCATGGGCCGAACGTAGCAAGGTCGGCCCGGCCGGTCTCCTGGATTTCCCGGCGGTCCCCGCCCTCCCGGCCGCCCGCCGGGTATCGCTTTTGCAAATTGTAGTTTTCAGCTTGCGCGTTGACGGGCGCGGCGATCATAGTGAATTCAACGGTGCTGCCGGTTCTGCGGCGATTGACCACGCCGCCGGGACCGTACGCACTCCGTCGCAGTGAGAGGCGATGTCCATGGCCCCGTTACCGGGCACCGCTCCCGTGACCGGCTCCGCCACCGCGCGGCAGCGTATCCGCGTACCGTCCGCGTCCGACCTGCCTCCGGGGCTCGGTTGCGACGTGGTCGAGACCTCGGCCGAGCACGGAGTGCGCATCCTGGGATTCCTGCCCGACTCCGGCTGCGTCCTGGCCCGCGGCAGACGCTGGTCCTGGATCGTGCCGTCGGGCTCCGACATCGGACTCACCTGGCCGTGCATCGTCACCTACAGCGCCGACGCGGCCGTCCTCGTGCCCGCCTTCGGCACGCGCCGCTGGCAGCCGGGCACCCACAGCCTCGTCCACGACTCGCGCCGCGGTGTGCCGTACACGCACCCGATCCTGCTGTACTTCGCCGCCTGCTGCGTCGCCGGAGTGCGGCCCGCGCAGGCCCTCCGCGAACCGGGGCACCTGTGACGGCCCGCTGACGGGCCCCGCCCGCAAAGCGTCCCCCTCACCCCGCGCGGCCGCGGCTCACGCCCGAAACCACCACGCGCGCGAGTCTGCCCGCCGATCGCCGGGACGAGTACGATCACGCCAGTCCCGGCGTCCGGCCCCCCACCCGGCGTCGCAGCACCGCGTACGGCCGCAGGCCCGCGATCCGCCCAGGAGGGGGAGACATGCTCCACCAGCCCAGCCGCCGCACCGTACTGCACGGCCTGGCCGCGGGAGCGGGGGTGATCGCCTTCGACCCGGTGACCCGTACCTGGGTCACCGACCGGATGGCCCGGCGGTACGCGCTCGCGGGCGCCGAACCGGCCGGCGTGCCGCCGCTGGACGGCAGCCTGCTGACCGACCCGGACACGCTGGCCGCCGCGGCGGACGACTTCGGCCACTACGTGCACCGCCGCCCGATCGCCGTCCTGCGCCCCGGCTCCGTCGCCGACGTCGTGGCGATGGTGCGCTACTGCGCCGCGCACGGCATCCAGGTCGCCGCCCGCGGCCAGGGGCACGGCACCAACGGCCAGGCCCAGACGGACGGAGGCCTCGTCGTCGAGACGTCCCCACTGCACACCGTCGGCCCGGTGACCAACGGCCCGGACGGCACGCCGACGGTGCGCGTCGGGGCCGGAGCCGTGTGGAGCGCGGTGGTACGTGCCACCCTCGCACACGGCCTCACCCCTCCGGTGTTCACCGACTACCTCGAACTGTCGGTCGGCGGCACCCTGTCGGTCGGCGGACTGGGCGGGCAGGCGCACCTGCACGGCGCCCAGGTCGACAACGTCACCGAACTGCAGGTCGTCACCGGCACGGGAGAACTCCTCACGTGCTCGGCGACCTCGCGCGCCGACCTCTTCGTGGCCGTGCTCGCCGGGCTCGGCCAGTGCGCGGTCATCGTCTCGGCGACCTTGCGGCTGGTGCCCGCGCCGGTCTCCGTACGCCACTTCCTGCTCCCCTACACCGACCTTGCCACCTTCCTCGACGACCAGCGGCGGCTGGCCGGGGACGGGCGGTTCGCCTATGTGGAGGGCGAGGTCGCGGCGCAACCCGGGGGCGCGTACACCCGGTACACCCTCGAAGCGGTCGCCTACGGCCCGCCCGCGGGGCCCGAACCGGACGACACGGCCCTGCTGCGCGGCCTGCGCTACGACACCTCGGGCGTGGTGACCCGCGAGACCCTCGGCTACTTCGACTTCCTCGACCGCCTCGCCCCCGGCGTGGCCGCGCTCGAACAGGCCGGCCTGTGGTCCTGGTCGCACCCCTGGCTCAACCTGCTGCTGCCCGGTGACCGCGCGCCGGAGCTGGCCGGCGCCCTGCTCGACGGCCTGGCCGGCCAGGAGCTCGGCCCCGGCGGTGTCGTCCTGCTCTACCCGCTGGTCCGCGACCTCCTGCGGACCCCGCTGCTGCGGGCACCCGACGACCCGGTCCCGTACCTGATGGCCGTGCTGTGGACCCTCGACCCCTCCGACCGCGCCGCGATCGCCGCCCGGGAGGCCGCCAACCGCGCCGCGTACGAGACGGTCCGCGCGGCCGGCGGCACCCAGTACCCGGTGGGCAGCATCCCCATGACGCCGGATGACTGGCAGGCCCAGTACGGCAGGGTGTGGCCGTGGTTCGCCGCCGCCAAACGCCGCTACGACCCACGGGGCCTGCTGGCCCCGGGCCAGGACGTCTTCCCGGACTGAGCACCTGCCCGGCCCCGGTGCTCCCCGGCCCGCCCGGCGGCACCCGGCCGCGATCATCGTGACGAGTGTTACTGCTGTGACGCATGGGGAGTGATCGCGGGGGTATTCGCTCCTGGTCGGGAGAGCCGCTTTTCCGGCCGGAAGGGGTGGCGACATGATCTCCTCGATGGTTCTGGTCCCCGCCGACGGCGCGGCCCTGGCCGGCGACCTCGTCGTCCCCGGGCCCACGCGGTCGATGGTGCTGTTCGCCCACGGCAGCGGCAGTTCGCGGCACAGTCCGCGCAACCGCGTGGTCGCCGGCGAGATGCGCAGGGCCGGACTGGGCACGCTGCTGATGGACCTGCTGACCGAGCGCGAGGAACGCACCGACGCGGTCACCGAGACGCACCGCTTCGACATCCCCCTGCTCACCCGGCGCCTGGTCGCCGCGATCGACTGGCTCGACGAGCAGCCCGACACCGAGGGCGCCCCGGTGGGGCTGCTCGGGGCGGGCACGGGCGCGGCCGCGGCGCTGTGCGCGGCCACCGAGCGGCCCGGCCGGGTCTACGCCGTGGTCTCCCGCGACGGCCGCCCCGATCTGGCGGGCGACGCGCTGGAACGGGTGCGCGCCCCGGTCCTGCTCGTCGTCGGCGGCAACGACACCGAGGCGGTGCGCCTGCACCGCGAGGCCGCCGAGCGCGTCCCGGGCCCGCACAAGGTGCACATCGTGCGCGGCGCCACCCACCTGTTCGCCGACCCCGAGGCGCTGGAGCAGACCACCGAGGCGGCCAGGGACTGGTTCCTGTCGTCCGCCGTGAGCCGCGCGTGACGGCCGCCCCGCGGCCGCCGCGGCTCAGCGCACGGGCAGGTGCGCCCGGGTACGCAGGGCCGCGGTGGAAAAGCCCGGCGCGAAACTGACGATCAGCCCGGTGGACGCGGCGAGGTCCGGATCGCTCAGCGCCAGGCGCAGCACGTCGAGGACGGCGGCGCCACCGCGGTTGCCGCCGTCGCGCATGCTCGCGCGGCTGTGCCGCATCACCTCGGGGGCGCAGCCGAGCGCCGCCTCCACGCTGTCGAGGACCTTGGGGCCGCCGGGGTGGGCGACCACGTGCCCGGCCGTCCACGCCGGGTCGCCCTCCGTCAGCCACTTCACGACGTGCGGCATGACCACCGAGGTCGCCTCCACCGCCTCCCTGGTGCTGTCGAAGTGCCAGCCGTCGGGCTCGATGCGCTGCTGGTAGTAGTGGGTGGTGCCCGGCAGCACCATCTCGTACGTGTCCAGGACCTCCAGGCACGGCCGGTCCGCCGGCTTGTCCGCCGTCACGATCGCCGCGGCCCCGCTGTCGCCGAACAGGAACTTGAACACCACCGATTCCCGGGTCACGTCCGAGTAGTGGTAGACGGTCGACAGCGTCTCGGCCACCACGACCAGCGCGGTGCGCCCCCGCCCGGCGTCGATCATGTTGGCGGCCTGGATGAGGGACTGCGTGCCGCCGCCGCAGGCGTGCTGCGTCATGGGCACCCTGCGCACGGTGGGCTTCAGCCCGAGTTCGTTGATGAGCGCCAGGTCCAGCCCGGGCTTGCGGTCCCCCGTGGCGTGCGAGGTCACCACGACGTCGATGTCCTGCGCGTCGAGGCCGTGTTCGGCCATCGCCTGCCGGGCGGCCTCCACGCCGTGGTCGCGCAGGTGCTCCCACGCGGTCCGGGTGCGCTCCGGCAGCGGCGCCGGCGCCGAGGCGACCTCCAGGGGCTCGGAAAAGTACCGGACGTCCACGCCGATCGACCCGGCGACCCTGTCGAACAGCCGGCGGTGCGGGTGGTCCGGCTGGACACGGTGCAACGCGCGCCTGATCTCGTCGGTGGTGACCCGGTGCGGCGCGTTGACGACGGCGGGACGCAGGACGAACACGGTCGAACCCCTTCGGCGATTCGGTGGCGCTGCCGCCGATCATTCTGGCGGCGGCGGCCGCCTGTCTGGTTGGTGATGCGCGTCACAGTGACCGGTCGGGGCCGGTCAGGGCCGCTCCGGCGAGGTGTCCGACGCGCGGCGGCCGGCCGCGCGCAGCCACGGCAGCGGGCGCGGCGCCCCGTCCGCGTCCACGGGCGCGAGCGGGAACTGCATCAGGCGCGCCGAGGGCGAGCCGAAGATCGCGGCGCCGCACACGTACACCCACACCAGCCCCACCGCCGGATCGGGGTGCAGCAGCGGACGCGGGGCGTCGGCCTGCGGCTGCACGTAGGGGAGGTGCTGGTGCTCGTAGACCGGCCCCGCCCGCCGGTCGGCCCGCACGTCCGCGACCAGCTTCGCGAGCGTCTCGCTCTCCGGGTGCAGCGCGTGCGCGGCCCGCAGTTCGGCGACCACGGCCGGCGCCCAGTAGGTGTCCCACTCGTGCAGCACCGTCCGTGCGTGCGGGTCGAGCATGATCCACCGCATCATGTTGTCCGGCACCGGCCGGCCGTCGAACAGGCGCGTCACCTGCTCGTTCCAGCAAAGGACGTTCCAGTCGCGGTCGTTGACGTAGGCGATGGCGGACGTGGCGTCCACCAGCAGCCGCCACGAACCGGCAACGTCCAGCCCGAGATCGGTGTTCAGCGCGAACGGCGGCTCTTTGCCGACCGCGTACCGCCACAGCGAGTTCCACTCCTGGTGGTCGAGCTTCAGCACGCGGGCGATCAGCTCGAACAGGTGCTCCGGGGCGTTCTGGCCTCTCTCGATCGGGCCGTACGTGCCGATGCTCCTGCCCAGCAGGATGTCCATGTCCGACTGCGCCAGGCCCCGGTTGGCGGCGTGCCGGCCCCGCTTGTCGCGCTGGACGAACGCCAGTTGGGGAAAGTCGCCCGGGCGCGCCCTGGCCCTGGCCGTGGTCAGCAGCCGCCGCAACGCCTGCGGATCCCCACCCACATCCAATCCCTTCGGCTACGGCCGGCCCGCGGCCGGTACGTCCCCCGGCGCGGCCGGCGCGTGGCCCGACGATGCCTCCCGCACGGCCGGCGCGAGCCCGGGCAGCCGCTGGGCGCGGCGGGCGAGCGAGAACAGCGGGCGCGGCGGCCCCTGGACCTCGTGGACGACGCGGAACCCCTGCCACTGGTAGTACGCGGCCAGCGCCCGGGGGCCGCAGTCGCGCCGGACCCAGCGGGCGCCCTCCCGCGCGGCCCGGTCCACCGCCCACAGCGCGATGAGCGTGCCCGGCCGCAGCCGCCGGTACTCCGGGTCGGTCACCGTGTCGCTCAGGTAGAGCGCGGGCTCGGCGAGTTCGGCCTGCGTCCACCCCCACGGCGGCCCCAGCCGGTGCAGCACCGTGTGCCCCACCACCCGGCCGCGGTGCTCCAGCAGCCAGACGTTGCCGGCGTGCCGCGAGCAGCGCGTGGCGAACCGGTCCGCGCTGTCCCGCCAGCCCCGCAGTCCCCGCCGCTCCAGCCACGCGCTGCGGGCCAGGACCATCTCCCGCAGGGCGGGGGCGTCGGCGGCGCCGGCGGATCGCATCAGGAACACGCACTCACCCCCCCGGTTCCGGTGCCCCTCGCGGGTCATCCTAGGGAGTGCCGCGGCGGCCGGGCCCACCGTCCCGGGGCCGTGCCCGCATTCATCGGCGTACGGGCGATTTATTCACGTGGATTTTTCTCCCGTGAGAAAAACGGATCTCGATAACCGGCAGGGGATCGGCGAGACTCCGGTGTCACGGCCCCGGACGGGGGCCGGGGCCGTGACACCGGAGTCTCGGACAGGGAGCCACGCGTGACGCATGTACCGTCCCGGAGGTCACCGGACGGGGGCCGGCAGGCGGCACCCGCCGGAGGCGGACCGGCCGGCGCGTCGGGCGGCGAGCGGCGGGATCCCGGGACGGCCGCGTGCCCGCGCGTCCTCACCGCCGACCGCGGGACCGCTCCCCAGGAGCGGGGCGGCGCGGTGGAGCGCTACCCCGACGGCCGCGCCTGCGACAGCGCGCTGACCGGGCTGTACGCCGCCTGCGGGGAGTCCGTCGACGCGCTGCACACCGACGCCCCGGACGCCGGAACACCGCGCGCGGGCGCACCGCGGGCCGGCGCGCGGTCCCTGGAGCGGGCGCTGCGCAGGGACGCCGCCCTGGTGGCGCGCGGGGTGGCCGTGCGGTCCGTGCACCCGCAGTCCGCCCTGCAGGAGCCGGAGTACGCCAGGCACCTGCGGGACCTCGCGGCCGTCGGCGTCCGGGTCCGGCTCGTCGAGCGCGCCCCCCTCGGCCTGCTCGTCTTCGACCGGCACACCGCCTTCCTGCCCGGCGACCCCGCCCGCGGCGGCGAGCCGCCGGCCCGGATCACCGGCCGGCTGGTGACGTCCCTCACGGCCGCGTACGAGGACTGCTGGGACCGGGGAGTCCGCTTCGGCACCTTCCGTGAGGACCTGGGCCGGCTGGTGCCGGAGAGCCGGGAGCGCGCCATCCTGCGACTGGCCCTCCAGGGGCGTTCCGACGACCAGATCGCCCGCTCCCTCGGCATCCACCGGCGGACCGTGGAGCGCCGGATGAGCGAGGTGATGGAGCGGCTCGGCGTCACGACCCGCTTCGAACTCGGATTCCACCTCGGCCGCCGCTGCGCGCACGGCGACGCGGGGTGACCGCGGGGCGGCCCCTGCCGAGGGCCGGTGTTCCCACCGCCCGGCCCCGCCCCGGGGCCGCCCTCCATGGGGCAGGGAGGAGAGGGGCGCGCGAAGGGCGTGGGAGCGGAACGAGAGCGCCTGCGTGGCGGCACGATAGTGGCTGCCGGCGCGCACGCGCCGAGGCTTCGCACGCGAACCGCGGCGAGCCACGTGATTCAGGAGGCCGCGCATGTCCCTTGTACGGGTCCACAACTTCGCCGTCTCGCTCGACGGCTTCGCCACCGGAGAGGGGCAGAGCGCCGAAGCGCCCTTCGGCCACGCGGGCGGGCGGCTCATGGACTGGTTCTTCCACACCCGCACCTTCCGGGAGATGCAGGGCGGGAGCGGGGGCGGGAGCGGTGCGGACGACGCACTGGCCCGCGCGTGGGGCCCGGGCATCGGCGCGGAGATCATGGGCCGCAACAAGTTCGGGCCGCAGCGCGGCCCCTGGACCGACCACGAGTGGAACGGATGGTGGGGCGCCAACCCGCCGTTCCACACCCCGGTGTTCGTGCTGACCCACCATCCGCGGCCGTCGGTGACGATGGAGGGCGGCACCACGTTCCACTTCGTCGACGCCACCGAGCAGGAGGCGCTGCGCCTGGCGCGTGAGGCGGCGGGCGGCCTGGACGTCCGCATCGGTGGCGGACCCACCACGGTCCGCCGGTTCCTGGCCGCCGACCTCGTCGACCACCTGCACGTCGTCGTCGTCCCGATCGTGCTGGGCCGCGGTGAGCGGCTGTGGGACGGCCTGGAGGGGCTGGAGGAGCGGTTCCGGGTCGAGTCGGTCACCACCCCCAGCGGCGTCACCCACATGACCTTCACCAGGCCCTGAGGCCCGCCTCCGGCTCACGCCCGCCCCGCGGCACGCCCGGGTCGAGCGTGAGCCGGGCGCCCACCGGGTAAGTGGTACATACCGGGACTTACCCGGGAGCCACCGGACCGTCCAGGGCATACGGGCCCCGGGGGCGGCGACGGCCACACGATGGGTGCGGGACGGGTGCGCGAAGGACCAGGCGCCGTCCGCCGCGAGCCGGCGGGCAGGTGGAACCCATGAACGGCTCGGTCAGGATCGGGCACCTCTTCGGGGTGCCGCTGCGCATGCACTGGACCGTCCCGGTGCTGGTCGTGCTGTTCGGCTACGGACTGGGCAGGCAGACGCTGCCGCACTGGACGCCCGGCCACTCCCAGGTCGTGTACACGGTGGCGAGCGCACTCGGCGCCGTCGCGCTGGTCGCGAGCCTGCTGCTGCACGAGGCCGCGCACGCGGTCGTCGCCCGCCGCGGCGGGGTCCGGGTCGAGGACGTGACGCTGTGGGCGCTGGGCGGCGTCACCAGGATGGGGCGGCCACCGACCGCCAGGCTCGCCTTCTGGGTCGCGTTGAGCGGGCCGCTGGCCAGCCTGGTCGTCGCGGGCGCGGCGCTGGGCGCGGGCGCCGGGCTGCACGCGGCCGGCGGCCCCGCGGCCGTCCCGGCGGCCGTCCTGGCCTGGCTCGGCTGGACCAACCTGCTGCTGGCCGTCTTCAACCTGCTGCCCGCCATCCCGATGGACGGCGGCCGGGTGCTGCAGGCCGTGCTGTGGTGGCGCACCAAGGACCGCGAGCGGGCCGCGCGCATCGCCGACCGCGGCGGCCAGGTGATCGGCATCGCACTGATCGCACTCGGCTGGCTCGCCTTCGTGCGCGGCATCCCCGGCGGCCTGTGGCTGGCGGTGATCGGCTTCTTCGTCACCGTGACCGCGGGCGCCGAGCGCCGCCAGGCCACGTACGCCACCGCCCTGCGCGGTGTGCGCGTCGCCGACGCGATGTCCCACCCGGTGGTGACCGGCCCCGACTGGATGAGCGTGGAGCGCTTCATCACCGACGTGGCCGCCCCCGCCCGGCACACCGCGCTCGCCCTGCTCGACTTCAACGGCGACGCCAGCGGCATGGTGACCACACGCCAGCTCGCGGCCGTACGCATGGCGGACCGCGCGACCCTGCGGGTACGGGACGTGGCGACACCGCTGTCCCAGTGCACGCTCGCCGCCCCCGGCGAGCTCATGACCGACGTCCTGGAGCGGGCCCGCCCGGCCGCCGGGCTGCGGATCCTGGTGCTGGAGGACGGCCGCCGCCCGGTCGGCATCGTGACCCCGCACGACATCCAGGGGATCGTCCAGCGCCGCGGCCTGGACCGTGCCGGGCGGGCGTGAAGCCGGCCCGGCCGGGAATGCGCAGGGCGTACGAACGAGGGGGTTCGTGGAGGTGGCAGCCATGGGCGAGCCCCGGCTCTCGCCACGGGAACAGCAGATCCTCACCGAGATCGAGCACACGCTCGGCAAGGAGGGCAGGCTCGAACGGGAACTGCGCACGTGGCGGGTGAGCGCGTGGACCAAGTGCCTGGACGGGCTGCGCGGCGTCCGCTCGGCGGCGCTCGTCGTCCTGGCGCTGCTCTGCGTGATCCTCCTCGCCGACGTGCTCAGCAAGCCCGGCACCGGATCCCTGGCGGCCTTCGCCACGACGGTCGCGGCGACACTGGCGCTGGGCGGCGCGGTCCTGCACGACCGCGCCCACCGCGACCGGCCGTGACACGTCGCGGGCGGGCGCGCGCCGCGCCCGGCCGCGACGCGGGGGCAGCCCGAGGAGACCGCGATGGACAAGGCGAACGGGACGAACGCGACCACCGCGCCGACCGTCGAGGAGGCCGTGCCGGAGCGGCCGGGCAGGTTCCGCATCGCCCGGCGCGGGGCGATGCGCGTGCCGGGCGTGGTGTTCGCGTCCCCCGAGCTGCTCAGGGACGCCGAGAAGTCGCTGCGGCAGGTCGCCGCCGTGGCCACGCTGCCCGGGATCGTCGAGGCGTCGTACGCCATGCCCGACATCCACTGGGGCTACGGCTTCCCCATCGGGGGAGTGGCCGCGACCGACATCGACGACGGCGGGGTGGTCTCGCCCGGCGGCGTCGGCTTCGACATATCGTGCGGGGTCCGCCTGATGGCCGCCGACTGCGACCGGGCGGCACTGCGACCCGCCCTGCCCGCCCTCATGGACGGCCTGCACCGGGCCGTCCCGCGCGGCGCGGGGCCCGGCGGGGTCTGGCGGCTCGACGGCCCCGGCGAGCTGGAACGGGTGCTCACCGGCGGCTCCCGCTACGCCGTGGAGCGCGGCCACGGCGACGAACGCGACCTGCTGCGCTGCGAGGACCTCGGCGCCGTCGCCGACGCCGACGCCGGGCAAGTGGGCACCAGGGCCCGGCAACGTGGTCTCGCGCAGGTCGGCAGCCTCGGGTCCGGCAACCACTTCCTGGAGGTCCAGGAGGTCGCCGAGGTGTACGACGAACAGGCCGCCGCCGCCTTCGGCATCCGCGCGGGCCAGGTCTGCGTCATGATCCACTGCGGCTCGCGGGGACTGGGCCACCAGGTCTGCACCGACCACGTCAGGGCGATGGACCGGGCCATGAGCCGCTACGGCATAGCCGTCCCCGACCGCCAGCTCGCCTGCGCCCCCGTCGACTCGCCCGAGGGCCGCGCCTACCTCGGCGCGATGGCCGCCGCCGCCAACTACGGCCGGGCCAACCGCCAGCTGCTCTGCGAGGCCGCGCGCCGCGTCCTGCGCGAGACGGCCGGCGCCCGCCTGGCCCTGGTCTACGACGTGTCCCACAACCTCGCCAAGATCGAGACCCACCGGGTCGACGGCGTGCGGCGCCGCCTGTGCGTCCACCGCAAGGGCGCCACGCGCGCCTTCCCGCCCGGCCACCCCGAGCTGCCGGAGGACCTGCGGGAGGCCGGCCAGCCGGTGCTCATCCCCGGCACCATGGGCACGGCCTCGTACGTCCTGACCGGCGTCCCCGGCGGCGGCGCCTTCCACTCGACCTGCCACGGCGCCGGCCGCGTGCTCAGCCGCCACCAGGCCGCACGCACCGTGGACGGACGCGAACTGAGGGAGCGGCTGGAGGCCGGCGGGATCGCCGTGCGCCCGCTGTCGACGCGGGGCCTGGCCGAGGAGGCCCCGGAGGCGTACAAGGACGTCGACGCCGTGGTCGAGGCCGCCGAGACGGCGGGCCTGTGCCGCAAGGTGGCACGGCTGGTCCCGATCGCCGTGGTGAAGGGCTGAGCCGGCGTCCGGGGACGCCCGGCGGGGCCGGGCCCGCCGGCGCCCGGCCCGGGACACCGAAGGCCGCGTTCACACGTCGATCGTCACCGCGCAGCACCAGCCGTCCGCGTACGGGCCCACGCGCAGGTCGCTCCAGGAGACGCCCTTCGGCGCGGCGCCGGTGATCTCCATTTCGGCCAGCGGCGCCACCGCCAGGCGCACCTCCAGAGCGCCGTCGCCGGTGGCGCGGGCGTCGACGCCCACCGGCACCTCGCCGTCCACCTCCACGCGGAAGACGACCTCGTCCAGGAGGGCCGCCAGCAGGTCCTCGTCCCCGGCCCCGGTGATCCGCGCCCGGCGCACCGCGCGCGGACGCACGCCCCTGACGTCCGCGAAGGTCTCCACCATCGCGGTCACCGCCTGGGCCAGGCACTCCTCGCGGTTCGGGCCCCACGCCTCCACGCGCACGTCGGCGGTGTGCGGGACCGCGCGGTGACCGCTTCCGCCGTGCCCGCGCGCCCGCATGCCGCCGCTCTCGCCGCCGGTCACGACCTGCGCATGCCCGCGGGCGGGCGGCTGATACCGGTTCCGCGTCGCGCGTGCCACCTGTACGCCGGGCCGGGCGGCGGGTCCGCCCGGCCCGGCGTACAGATGGCAGGGGCGCCGGACGGCGACGAGCCGCTTGTGCTGATGGGGCGGGACCCGGCACCGGTGCCGTCGGGCACGGCGCCGCCGGAGCGGCCGCCGCCGGGCCGCGTGGCCGGGGCAGGGAAGCGCGCGGTGCTCGGCGCCGAAGGGAAACCCCAAGGGGCCCGGGCGGCCCGGGTCCGGCGAGGCGGGCGAACCCGCCGTCACCGGCCGAGCCGCTCGTGATCAATACACCTAGTCGGCCGGGCGGCCGAGTTCCGCGCCGGCCATCCGCAGGAGCCGGCGGGCCAGGTCGTTGAGCGCCGTCGCCGCCGCGATCTTCTCCGCCACGGGGGCCCGGCCCGGGTCGTCCCCGCGCCGGGTGGCGGATCCGTGCGCGGTGAGCTCGGTGTCGTCGGTCAGCCGGAGCACGACGACGGCCGCGATCTGCCGGTCGGTCTCCCGGAAATCCACCTCAAGCTGCCACTTGGGGGGTGTGTGCATGGAGTTCGCCTCCCTCCCTGCTTCCAGGATGGACCATGGGGCCGCCTTCCCCCAACCGCGCGTCACTGCGCGTTCGCGCCGCGCGGGCGGCGACGGGCGCCGCCCGGCACGCACGGGGAGGGGGCAGCCGCCGCCACGCCGGGG
>NZ_JAINVH010000055.1 GCF_020400825.1 Streptomyces sp. HPF1205 | reverse complement strand
GGGTGCTGGATCAGCGACTCACCCCGCTCCTCACGACGACGCATGAGGGCGGCGAGGAGCAGCGGGTGCTCGATCACCGGCTCCTCACCCCGCTCCTCACGACGGGCCAGCATCGCTGCCAGCAGGAGCGGACCGAAGGCGGATTCCTCGCCGAACTCTTCCTGGCCCTCCTCGGCCTTTTCCCGAGTGGGAGTCTCCGTCGTTGCCGTCATGGTTCCCTCTTTCTTTACGCACGACTTTTTACGCACGACTCAGCGGAGTGCTCGGCTCCACGGGGCCTCGCGCTCTGCCCTTCATCGCCATGGTCCGGGGGCGCGACGCCGACCGCACTTCGATCATGAGCCATATGGGCGCGGAATTCCCGGAACCCGCGCGCGTCGAAAGAATGGGCACATGGCAAATGGGGCAACAGGGGGACGGGCATGGCCGCCGGCCGGACATGGCGCGGGCCCGGGCCGGGATTCTGGATCCCGGCCCGGGCCCGCGTAGTGCCGTGCGGCTGTCCGCTGTGCCGTGCGGTTGTCCTCAGGCGGTGGTGCAGGCGCCGCCGTTGAGGGTGAAGCCGGTCGGGTTGGGGTTGGTGCTGCCCTGGTTGGCGAGGAAGCCGACGGTGACCGAGCCGCCGGCCGGGATGGAGCTGGTGTAGTCCACCGGGGTGATGGTGACGTTGCTCCCGCTCTGCGCGAGGGTGCCGCCCCATATCTGGGTGATGGTCTGGCCGGCGGTGAAGCTGAACGCCAGGGTCCAGCCGCTCATGGCGGTGGTGCCGGTGTTCTGGATGTCGATCTCGCCCTGGAAGCCGCCGCTCCAGCTGCTCACGACCTTGTACGTGACCCCGCAGGCCCCCGTACCGCCACCCGAGGAGGTGCTGGTCGTGACGGCGACGGTCGCCGAGCGGGCCGAGCGGTTGCCGGCCGCGTCGCGCGCGTACACCGCGAAGGTGTAGGCGGTGCCGGCGGTCAGGCCGGTGACGGTGGCCTGGGTGGTGGTGGAGGACACGGCGGCGGTCTCCGTGGTGCCGCTGACCCGCACCACGTCGTAGCCGACGACGCCGACGTTGTCGGTGGCGGCCGGCCAGCTCAGTGTGGCGGAGGTGGCGGTGACCCCGGAGGCCGTGGGCGTGCCGGGCGCGGTGGGCGCCTGGGTGTCCGACCCGCCCGAGGAGGAGCCCACGGTGAGGACGAACGTGGTGACGCTCTGGGCGGGGAGCGTGGCGGTGAAGCTGCCGTTCGACACGCTCGGCGCGCTCGTGGACGCGACGTTCCTGGAGGAGTCCGTCACATAGGCGGACACGCCGGACACGGAGGTGTTCGACAGGGTGAACTGCTGGGTCAGGGTGCTGGTCGCCGAGTTGACGGCGACGACGACCACCTGGGAGGGGCCCTTGTAGACCGACGTGAGGAGGTTCGTCTGCGGGTTCGCGGTCGTGTTGAGGCGCACGTAACCCGGGCGGACGAACTTCGAGAACTGCGCCATGATCGCGCCGCGCTTGCTGATCCCGCCGTCCTCGCGCATGGGACCGTAGCTGCGCCGGATGTACCACCACACGTACGTCTGGAACTCGGCGTCCACCATCGCGTGGTGCATGTGCTCCCCGACGCCGAGCGCCGAGGGCCACGCGTCGGCCGAGTCGGTGCTGTTCGGGTAGTACACCTCGGTCATCCACAGTTCCTTGCCCTGCCCCTTCTGCTGGAAGAGGGGGTAGGGGAAGTTCGAGTACGAGGTCCCGTAGAGGTGGGCGCCGAGGATGTCCAGGTTGGCCAGCGCGGTGGCGTCGTTGAGGATCGGGTCCGACATGCTCTTGATGTACTGGAAGGACTCCGGCGCGATGATCCTGGTGCCGATCGCACTGGAGTTGTTCTTCAGGAAGTTGACGATCTCGGTCGCCGTCCACCAGGTCCAGGTCGAGGCGTAGTCGGGCTCGTTCTGCACCGAGATGGCGTACAGGTCCACCCCGTTGTTCTTCATGTACTGGTAGAAGGAGTTCAGGTGCTGCGCGTAGGCGCCGTACATGTCGTACCGCAGGCGCTTGGCGTTGGTCTGGGAGCCGTGGGTGAAGGTCTCGGTCATGCTGGACGGGGGGTTCCAGGGCGACGCGAAGACGGTCGCCCCGAGCGCGACCGCCCGCTGCGCCGTCGCCAGCTCGCGGCTCCAGTTGTTCTGGTCCTCGTCGACGTGGATCCGCAGTATGGAGAATCCCAGCTGATTCGCGCCGTTGCCGAACGCGGTGTCGCGCTGGGCGGCCGTCAGGTCGCCCGCCCACTCCGGGTGGTTCATGCCGCCGAAACCCCGGATCGTCTGCCGCTGCGCGGACGGGTCGATGACCACGGCGGAGGCCGCCGCCGCCGAGCCCGTGGGTGTCACGACCGCGAGGATCGGCACGGCACCGAGCGCCGTCAGTACGCTCCTCCGGCTGAGGAACTCCGGCCCCTTGGCCGTGTTGTCGTTGCGTGGGGTCAACGTGGTCTCCTGGGTCTCGGCATGGACGGCTTCCGTGCGGGCGCCTCTGATCAGGGACGCCCCTCCGGGTAAGCGCTTACTGCGTGGGAGCGCTCCCACGACAAGGCGGAACTGGGCATGCGTTTTCCTGCGGCTTCGTGCGACTCATGACGGGGCGCCGTGCGCGGCCTCGGAGTTCATCGCGGGGCAGGGGGCCGCAGGGAGCATTGTGAGCAGCGGCACACGCGGGCCGTCAAGAGGTCGGGCCCACCTGACCCGGCCCCCCGTTCCGGAGCCGGGCGGCGAGGTACGTGGTGCCGCGCGGTCCGCACGTCGGCGGCGCACCGGCCCACGTACCGGCGGCGCGTCGGCGTGCGGACCGTCCGCGTACCGGCGCGCGCCGGATCCGTGCCCCTACCGGGGGAAATGCCCGCTCCGTTGCCCCAGGTCAGCCGGGCACCTGTGATCCAGGTGGAGGAAAATCTGCTCTTGCTGCAGTAGACATTCGCCCCGAGCAGGGCTAGTCTTTCTCGTGTTGAAACGGTCGAGCAAGACCCGGCAGACATGAACTGGCGGGAAGCGGATTCCGAAGTACGCAGGCCGGTGCGGCTCCGGAGTCCCGGAGCCAAGGTGTTCGCAGGACGGCGACGGGACTGGGAGCCGCACCGGGCGGCCCGCGGATCGAGGGGCTGCCGGCAAGCCTGCCGACGCGGTGCCGCCGCACTCACCGTTCACGAAGCGGCCGGCCCGGGCGACCCCGGCCGGCCCGGAGAACCCGTAGAACCGCATAACCCTCAAGAACCCCCGAATCACGGAACCCCGGAAATTCAAGGATCCAGCAACCCGGAACACCCGAGGAAAGGACGCAGGAGCAGACGCCATCAGGATCGCCCGGCCCGAGACGCCCTCGGCCCGGGTGCCGCAAGACCCCGGAAGGGATGGTGGTCCCCGGTCACGCAGCGATCCCCGCACCCCGCCCGTCGCCGGGCCGGGTAGCGGAAACAGCGGGCCGGTCCGTACGAGGGCCGGCGGATGGTGTTGGATTTCCTTCGGGGCCCTGGTGCCGTACGGCACCAGGGCCCCTCGACGCATTGCCAACGACGAGGTGACATGGCAGCGGACAACCCGCTCAGCGATCGTCTGGACGACGACGACTATCCCGCCTACAGCATGGGCAGGGCCGCCGAGATGCTCGGCACCACCCCTGCCTTCCTGCGAGCCATCGGTGAGGCCCGTCTCATCACTCCGCTGCGCTCGGAGGGGGGCCACCGCCGGTACTCCCGCTACCAACTGCGGATCGCCGCCCGTGCCAGGGAACTCGTCGACCGGGGGACCCCGATCGAGGCCGCCTGCCGCATCGTCATCCTTGAGGACCAGCTCGAAGAGGCCCGGCGCATCAACGCCGAGTACCGCCGCGCCGCGAACGAGGCGCCCGGCGGTTCCGGTCCCGCCGCCGGCTGACCGCCGACCGGACCGCGGTGGAACGGCCGGGAGGCGGCACGCGCGGACCGGCCGCCGTCCCGCCTCCCGGCGCGCGAGCCCTTACCTGCCGGCGGGAGTGATCTCCCAGGTGGTGTTGTCGCCGTGCTGCTGCGTCCAGAACAGCCGCCAGCCGCCGCGGAACAGCGTCGGCACCTTGGCGCCGAGGATGCCGTGCGTGCTCGGGTCGCCGTCGGAGGCGTGGATGCCGGTGATCTCGTTGTCACCGTCGTTCTGGATGCCGCCGTTCACCGAGGACAGCATCCCGTCCAGAGTCGCCGAGGGGTCGCGGCCCTCGGCCAGGAAGCGCACCGGCTGGGCGCCGCGCGAGTAGTCGGTGGTGGTGGCGAAGACGTACCCGGAGTCCAGCGCGCCCCGCTGGGCGTGCAGGGTGTCGCCGGCGTCCTCGACGAAGGCGACGTGCGTGCGGTCGAGGAAGGTGACGTTGTCGAGGCCGGTGTGCGCCTTGTCGCCGGTGTAGAAGACGGTCAGCCTGCCGTCGTCGGAGCGCGGGTCGCCCTGGGTGAGCTTGTAGAGGGTGCCCCAGCCGCCGTAGCCGCTGTTCGCGGTGCTGGTGGTGTCGGTGTCGCCGGTGGCGTCGAAGTAGAACTCGCGGAAGTCGGTGCCGGGGCGGAACTGGCCGTTCTCCGGGCGCTTGAACGGGGTCGCCTTGGCCGCCTTCGCCAGCGCGTTGGCGTCGAACGCCTTGCCGCTGGTGTCCGTCCTGGTGTCGTGAACGGTCACCCAGTGGGTGCTCAGGGCCGGGCCGTAGTTGGTCAGGTCCTTCTCGTCGTCGGTGAACGCCCCGCCGGTGGGGTGCGCCGCGTCGACGCCTTGGTACGTGACCGGCGAACCGCTGCGGCGCGAGACCACCTGCAGCGCCTGGAGCCTGCCGCCCTTGGTGAGGTCGTGCTTGTCGTAGGGGATCAGCCGGTAGACGAAGCTGTTCGGCACCTTCGCCTTGGTGGCGACCGTCGTCCCGCCGCTGTCCTCGACCATCCACAGGTTGCCGGCGGAGTCGTTCTGGATGCCCTCGTAGCCGGCCCGCCCGGTGACCCAGGAGATGTCCTGGACCTTGGCGGCGATGTCGGGGGTGGCCTGGAGCACCGCGCCCTGGCTGCCCTCCTCGGAGGTGAACAGCAGCCGCTGGGCCCAGGGGTCCCAGGTGGAGCCGTCGATGGCGGGGATGTCCGTGCCGTCGGTCTCCTTGGTGGCCAGCAGCGTCACCCGGTGCGCCTGGTCGGCGTCGAGGTTGACGCGGGTGATGTACCCCGCCTCGCCGCCCTCGTGGCCCTGGAAGAGGAAGTGCGTGCCGTACGGGTAGGCCGGGTCGGCCCCGTGCAGACCGGGCAGCCTCAGGTAGGTGTTCTTGTCGGGCTCGGTCTTGCTCGCCTCGATCTTCACGCCGGGCGCCTGCTTGACCGCGGGGTCGGGCAGCAGCGTGCCGTCGCCGAGGTATCCGTAGTACGGGACCTGGGCGGTGGGGTTCTCCAGCTTCAGCGAGCCCTGTGCGGCGGGGTGCTCGGTGAGCCCGGGCGACAGGACGTCCGGGGCGGTCACGCCGCGGACGTCGCTGACCGGGGGAACCGAGGACCAGGCCGCCACGCCGTCACTGGCGTCGGCGGCGCCGGCGGACAGCGCGAGGCCGGCACCGATCAGACCGGTCGCCACCCCCGCGACAACAACGCTGCCACGTCTCTTCTTGGCCATGTGAGATCACCTTCCGGATGAGCTGGAGCCCACAGTCAAGACACGGCCGCCGTCTCGGCATGGCTGGATTTCGTGTCGGTCCGGTTGATGGTCCGTGAACATTGCCCGCGCGCGCCCGCGCGGTGCGTATCCGGTGGTACGGGCGGGACCGGTGAGGCGCGCGGCCCCTTGGACCAGGGGCGTCGCCGCGGTGCGGCCATCCGGCAGGTAACCCGGGGAGCGGGTGCCGGCCGTGCAGCCGGCTCTGCCGAGGACGACGTCGTACGTGCCCGGGCGCCCGCGGCCGGACGGGAGTCACCGGTTGCCGTCGTCCGGCCGCTGGGGGGAGGCGGTGGCCAGGACGTAAAACACGCGCACCTCGCGGTACGGGGTACGGGCGGACACGCGGGCGGGCAGGTTCATCCGGTCACTGGCCGACAGGGACCCGCTGCCCGGCGACGAGGTGAACCGTACGCGGGCGGCCGGCGGCTCACGGAACAGCAGTCGGCCGGCGCGGACGGATGCCGTGAACGCGAGGTCGGCCGAGTCCGCGTCGAGGGCGGGCGCGGGAGCGACGGCGGGAGCGGGCACGGCGGCGGGCGCGGGAGCGGGCACGGCGGCGGGCGGGTTTCACGGCGGCCGTCCGTCGCCGCCCTCGCCCGAGTGCCGCGCCTGTGCCGCCTTGGTCCGCCGGGCCTCCCCTCTGCGGCGCGAGGTCGTGGACGTACGCCGGGACGCGGGTGTCCTGCGGGAAGCCGGGGCATCCCGCTTGGCGGGCGCCCGCCGGCCGCTGCCGCCCTCCGCTCCCTCCTTCGCGTCGGGCTCGCCGTGCTCCTTGTGCTCGCCTTGCTCGCCTTGCTCGCCTTGCTCGTTGTGCTCGGGCTCGGGCTCGGGCCCGGCCTCGTCGCCGGGGACTTCGGCGCCCTCGGTGGCTTCCTGTGCCGTGTCCGCCGCCCGGCCCGCGGCCTCGGTGGTCTTCTCGACCGCCCTGGTGCCTTCCCCGGCCGCCCCGCCGACGGCCTCACCCACCGCACCGGCGCTCTCGCCCACTCCCTCACCGGCCGCCCGAACACCGCGCCCCACACCCTCCACGGCCCGTCCCGCGCCGCCGCCCACACCTTCCACGGCCCGTCCCGCGCCGCCGCCTACGTCGCGGACGGCTGATCCGGCGCCTGCGCCGAGGTCGCCGATCGCCCCTTTGGCGCCCTGGCCGACGTCCTCGACGGCCCGTCCCGCGCCGCCGCCCACCTCCTCCACGGCCCGGCCCGCGCCGCCGCCGACGTCGCGGACCGCGGAGCCCAGGGAGGACGTGATCTGTTCGAGGATCTGGGGATTGCGGTCGACGGTGGACAGGACCCGGTCGACGGCCTTGACCACGTTGGCGAGGCGGACCTTGAGGAGTGCCTGCGCCTCGACGCCGGTGATGTCGAGCTTGACCCGGCCCAGGTCGACGTCGGCGCCCACGGTGAGCCTGAGCAGATCCAGCACCTCCGCCCGGAGCGACACCCGGGCACTCAGGTTCTCGACCTCGAGGTCGATCTCGTCGACCTTGAGGGTGGGCACGTCCAGCAGGACGTCGGGTTCCGCGTCGGTCCCCGCCGCCGGGGTGCCGAACGTGCGGGAATCCGCTTCCCGCACGGCCGGTGCGTCGTGCGCGTCTCGTGCGTCGTGCGCCTCGTGCGCGTCGTGCGCCGGGGTGTCTTCCGGCTGTTCGATGAGTTCCGCGTCGTCGTCCATGCGGGCGGCACCTCAAGCTGTCGGTAGGTACGGCTCCGGACATTCCGGCGATCCGGTCTTCTCACCGTAAGACGGACTTCACGGACGCGCAGTCGGGGCGATACCGGAAGCCGGGACGTATCGGGCGCCTTCCGGGGTAACCGCTCCCTGGTACGCCGAACCAGCGCTCATGGCCCGAGGCCAGGAGCAGAGGAGGTCGACCATGTCAGCAGTCGAGGAATCCATCGAGGTGGCCGTCCCCGTGACCGCCGTCTACAACCAGTGGACGCAGTTCGAGGACTTCCCGCAGTTCATGGACGGTGTCGAGCGCATCGAGCAGCGCACGCCGACGCTGACCCATTGGAAGACGTCGGTGGGCGGTGTGACCCGCGAGTTCGACGCCCAGATCACCGAGCAGATCCCCGACGAGCGCGTCGCCTGGACCACGGTCAGCGGTGAGGCGAAGCAGGCCGGTGTCGTCACCTTCCACCGGCTCGACGACACCCACACCAAGGTCATGCTGCAGCTCGACCACGACCCCCAGGGCATCGCGGACACCGTCGGCGACAAGCTCGGGTTCGTCAAGCGCCAGATCACGGGCGACCTGAAGCGGTTCAAGCAGTTCATCGAGTCGCGTGGCGGCGACGAGACCGGCGGATGGCGCGGCCAGGTCTGACCGCCGCGTCCCCGCGACGGCCCGCGACGGCCCGGCGCCCGCTCCTCGGCGGGGCCGGCCGTTCGGGTTCGCCCCCGTTCGTCCCCCGTTCGTCCGTCGTTCGGCCGTCGGGGCCGGTCAAGGGCGCGGCGGCGGGGAGACCAGGTGGTGCTCGTAGGCGAAGATGACGGCCTGGACCCGGTCGCGCAGGCCGAGTTTGTCCAGGGCGTGGCCCACGTGGGTCTTCACGGTGGTCTCGGCGATCGCCAGGGCGCGGCCGATCTCGGTGTTGGTACGGCCCGCGACCACGAGGTCGAACACCTCGCGTTCGCGCGCGGTGAGCCGGGCCAGGGCGGCCGGCGGCCGCGCGGGTCGGCGGCCGGCGGCGGCGAAGGCCGCCACGAGACGGGCCGTCACCCCGGGCGAGAGCAGGGAGCCGCCGTCGGCGGCGGCGCGGACGCCGAGCAGGAGCTGCTCCGGGGGAGCGTGCTTGACGAGGAACCCGCACGCGCCGGCGCGCAGGGCGTCGTAGACGTACTCGTCCAGGTCGTAGGTGGTGAGGATGACCACCCTGGTCCGCGCCCCGGCGCCGGGAGCGGTGATGCGGCGGGTGGCCTCCAGCCCGTCCATCACGGGCATGCGGATGTCCATCAGCACGACGTCGGGGGCCAGTTCGCGCACGAGCCGCACGGCCTCGCGGCCGTCGGCCGCCTCCCCGACGACGGTCAGGTCCGGCTGGCTGCCCACCAGCATGGCCAGCCCGGCGCGCACCACCGCCTGGTCGTCGGCGATCACGACGGTGACACCGCTCATGGTCGGTCCTCCGAGCGCTCCCGCGGGCGTTGCCCCGCCTGTTCCCGCGGGTCCCGCGGGTCCTCCCGGCGGCGCTCCTCCGGCTCCGCGTAGGGCAGTTCGGCCAGGACGGACAGGCCGCCGCCCGGCGGGGTCGTCACGGTCAGCCGGCCGCCGTGGAGTTCCGCGCGCTCCCGCATCCCGGTCAGCCCCCGTCCGGCCGCCGGCGGCGGCGCGGTGCGCGTCCCGGCAGACGGCGGGCGGCCGTTGACGACGGACACTTCGAGCCGGTCGGGGAGGTAGCGCAGCGACACCTCCGCGCTCGCGCCCGGCGCGTGCCTGACCACGTTGGTCAGCGCCTCCTGCACGATCCGGTACGCCGACAGCTCGCCCCCGGGAGACAGCGGACGGGCGGGGCCGACCACGGTCAGGCCGACCGCCGTCCCCGCGCCGCGAGCGGTGGCGACCAGCGACGGCACCTCGGCGAGGCAGGGTACGGGGCGCCGCTCGGCCCCGGGGTCCGGCTCGCGGCGCAACGCACCCAGCAAATGGCCGAGTTCGGTGAGCGCCTCGCGGGACAGGCGCTCGATGCCCGCCAGCACGCGCACGGCCGTCTCCCGCGGCCCGACGCCGGGCACCCCGGCTTCGGGCACCTCTCCTGACGACTCCGCGCCCGGCTCCCCGTCATCCGGCCGGTCGGCACCCGGCGTCCCCGCACCCGCTGCCCCCGTGCCCCGCTCCCCCGCACCCTGCGCCCGGGCCGACAGCGCCAGCCGCGCGGCGCCGGCCTGGACGGTGATCGCCGCGAGCTGGTGGGCGAGGACGTCGTGCAACTCCCGTGCGATACGGGTGCGTTCGGCCAGGTGCGCCGCTTCCACCGCCGCCTCGGCCGCGTCCCGTCGGGAGGCGGCCGCGTCCCCCGCCACGACCGCCGCGCCCAGGACCACACCGGGCAGCCCGGCCACCTCGCGCACCCGGTAGCTCACGGCCGCCGCGACCGCGGCCACCGCGGCAGCCGCCAGCAGCGGTCTCGCGTGGCGCCGCACGGTTTCGCCGTAGGCGCCGAAGGAGTAACCGGCGGCGGCCAGGGCCACCACGGCCGAGACCCGGTGCAGGCCCATGGCCGTACGGACCGCGACCGCGGCGCAGGCGAGCGCGAGCGCCGCCGCCGGCACGCGGCGGCGCCACAGCGAGGGCACCGACTGCACGAGGCCCAGCGCCAGGTACCCGCAGACGGCCGCGGCCGTGCCGCCGTGCCCGGGAGGGCGCCACGGCCACGGCACGTCGGCCAGCGCCCATCCCAGCAGGACCACCGCGATCGGCAGGTCCACCCGGTACCGGGCGGGTATCTCCCCCGGACGCGGCAGAGACGGCATGACGCGAGCGTACGCCCGCCTCATCCGGTGACGTCCGCCGTACGGAACAACCACATCGCGGCCAGTACGCACACGGCCAGCAGCCCCGACACCCCGGCCAGCCCCGTCAGGTGGCCGGGCTGCGCGCCGGTGGAGTTGTTGAACCTCGACCAGAAGTTGTCGGGCAGGCTGGTGATCGACGCTTGCCCCGCGGCGAAGCCCATCCAGCCCTGCACCCAGGTCGCGGGCGTCCATCTGCCCAGTCCAGGCAGCGTGGTGGCGATGAGCATCGCGACGACGGCGGCAGTGGTGGCCGCCATGGTGCCGATCGTGCCCCGAGTGACGACCCCGGCCAGCACACCCATGGCCGCGAAGGCGGCCAGCACCAGGAGCGACCGGCCGGCCTGCGGGAACGCCCACGAAGCGGCGGCGCCCAGCGACTCGTGCGGGTCCGGCAGGCCGTCCGCCGCCCTGATCAGCGGCCCGGCGACGGCGAGCGCCGCCCAGCAGACCAGGACCAGGCCCACTCCGGCCAGCCACAGGCTGCCGGCCTTCGCGGCGAGCACCCGGGCGCGGCGGCCGTTCTGGACGAGGAGGTTCTTCACGGTGCGGCCCGACCACTCGCCGCCGACGTGTCCGCCGGCCAGCAGCGCCAGGGCGAGCGCCCCGGGAAGAGACGCCATGAGCCCGGCCGCCTCGGCGCCCGCGGCGACGGGGCCCAACTGCGCTGCCGTGCGGGTCGCCGCGGCGACCTCGTCGGTCCGCTCGGCCGCCGCCCTGGCCCGCTGCGCGTCCAGCGCACGTACGCAGTCCGGCCCGGCCGGCAGCCGCAGCGTCGCGCACGAGGCGGGCTGCCGGCCGCCGCCCTGGGCCTGCGTACGGGCGTTGGACGCCCCGCCGACCGCGAGGAGGACGCAGAAGAGTGCCGCCGCCGCGAAAACCGCCCAGGTGAGCGGGCGGTTCAGCTTCATCAGTTCAGCGCGCAGAAGGCGCATCGCCGACCTCCTCGTCCCGGACGTCCGCGGCACCCTGCCCGGCGTCCCGTCCTGCCCCGCCCGTGTCCCCGCTCGCACCCGCGCCCCCGCCCGGGCCGACGCCTGTGCCCGAGTTCGTGCCCGAGTTCGTGCCCCCGCCCGTATCCCCGCCCGTGTCCCCGCCCGCGCCCGGATCCGCGCCTCCGGTCAGGCCGAGGAACAGGTCCTCAAGGCCCGCCCGTTCCACGCGGACCTCGTGCGGCCACACGCCGCCGCTGCCCAGCGCCTCGTTCACCGCCCGGCCGTCGCGGCAGTCGACCAGCACCGAGTCCGGCCCCTCGGTGCGCAGCGCGAAACGTGCCGCCAGCAGCCGGCACGCCCGCTCCTGGTCGCCGGGGGCCACGACGACCCGGACCATGGCGCGGCTCAGATCGCCGACGCGCCCCTCCTCCACCAGCCGGCCCGCCCGCAGGACCGCGACCCGGTCGCAGACCAGCTCGACCTCGCCCAGTTGGTGGCTGGACAGGAACACGGTGGTGCCGCCGTCCGCGAGGGACCTGACCAGGGTCCGGAACTCCCTGATGCCGGCCGGGTCCATGCCGTTCATCGGCTCGTCGAGCAGGACGACGGCCGGGTCGCGCATCAACGCCAGTGCCAGCCCCAGCCGTTGGCGCATGCCCTGGGAGTACGTCCGCACCTTCCGGCCGGCGACCGCGCCCAGGCCCGCCCGCTCCAGCACCGACTCGACGGCCCCCGGCCGGGGCAGCGGCGGCCCGCTCAGGGCCAGCGCCTCAAGGTTGCGCCGCCCGCTGAGCCACGGATGGAACGCCGGCTCCTCGATCATCGCCCCGACCCGCGCCAGTCCCGCCGGGTCCGGCAGCCGCCTGCCGACCAGCCAGGCCCGGCCCGAGGTCGGGCGGATCAGCCCGAGCAGCATGCGCATCGTCGTCGTCTTGCCCGAGCCGTTGGGTCCGAGGAACCCGTACACCTGCCCTTCCCCGACCGCCAGGTCCAGCCCGTCCACGGCGACCGCTCTCCCGTACCGCTTGCCGAGTCCCTCACTTCGGATGACCTCCACCGCGCCTGCCTCCCGTAACTCCCCTGAGGACTCCCGGGAGAACTCCCATGAGCTCCCCCGGGACCGCCTGGAGTCCGACGCTAGGAGCCGCCGCCGTCCAGGTCGTCAGCGCCCGGAGGACGGCCCTCGTCCATTCGACGAGGCACGTCCGAGGGGGACGTCCGAGGGGGACGTCCGAGGGGGTACGTGCGGACGAGCGGTGTCCCGGGGTGGACCTGGATACACCCCGGGACCGGGGGGCCCGCTCTCCTGTGCGGCCGGGCGGCGGGCGGGGAGACTGGGGCCGGCGGCGAACCCTGGCGGGGAGGACGACGGTGAGCGGTACGAGGACGGACGCGGGCCCGCGTGCCCGGCGGTGGCGGCCCTTGACCCGGCTCGCGGCGGGAGCGGTGGCGCTCGGCCGCGGGGCGGTCCTGTGCGCGGTGGCCTCGGCCGGCGCCGTGCCCCTGCTGGCGATCGCCGCCGCGTTGCGCGTCCTGCTGGTCGACGGCACCCGGCCGGCCGGCATGCACGGGCCGTATCACACCTGGATGCTGCTGATCCTGGTGCTGCTCGGCCTGACCGTGGTGCGTATGCGGTGGGTGGCGCGGTGCTGCAGGCGGCTGGTCGGCGCGTGGTGCGGGGTGGAGATCGCCGAGCCGTACCGGCCCGCGCCGGCGGCCGGCCGGACCGGCGGGCGCGAGCGCGGGTGGCAGCGGATCGGCCGGCTGCTGAGCGATCCCGCGACCTGGCGCGACCTGCTGTGGACCGTGATCAACGCGGTCGCCGGCTTCTTCCTCCTGCTGCTGCCGATGGCGGTGCTCGGGGCGTACGGTCTTGTGTTCGTCGTGACCGGCAGCCCGCCGAAAACGCCTCACGCCTCGGTGCCGCCCGGGCCGCCGGCGACCGGCCCGCTGAACAGCCTGCTGGCCGGGGACCCGAAGGCGGTCGTCGTCGCCCTGATGTGCGTGCTGCCGGCCGTCGCCATCGCGCTGGCGGCCGCGCCGCGCCTGCTGACGGGGTACGGTCACCTGGCGGACCGGCTGCTCGGCCCCACCAAGAGGGACCGGCTCGCCCGCCGGGTGGACCACCTGGCCGCGACCCGCTCGGACACCATCGACAGCGTCGCGGCCGAGATGCGCCGGATCGAACGGGACCTGCACGACGGCGCCCAGGCCCGGCTGGTGGCGATGGGCATGACGCTGAACGCGGCCGAGCAGCTGTTCGCGTCCAGCCCGCAGGCGGCCCTCGCGCTGGTGACCGAGGCCAAGCAGTCCTCGGTCAAGGCGCTGGCCGAACTGCGCGACCTGGTGCGCGGCATCCATCCGCCGGTGCTCGCCGACCGCGGTCTCGCCGAGGCGGTGCGCGCGCTGGCCCTGGACCTCCCGCTGGCCGCCCAGGTGGACGGCACGCTGCCGGTGCGCGCGCCGGCGCCGGTGGAGTCGGCGGCGTACTTCGCGGTCACCGAACTGCTGGCCAACGTCACCAAGCACGCGGGCGCCCGCCGGGTGTGGATCGACATCGGCCATACTGGCGAGGCGCTCAGGATCGGCGTCACCGACGACGGCCGCGGCGGTGCCGACCCCTCCCGCGGCACCGGGTTGCGCGGCCTGGAACGCCGGCTGGCGGCGTTCGACGGCGTGCTGGCCGTCAGCAGCCCGCCGGGCGGCCCGACCATAGCCTCGCTGGAGATCCCGTGCGCGTTGTCATCGCCGAAGACCTCTTCCTGCTGAGGGACGGCCTGACCCGGATGCTCCAGGCGCACGGCATGACGGTGGCCAGGGCCGTCGAGACCGGCCCCGACCTGCTCACCGCCGTCGCGGAGGAGCGGCCCGACGTGCTGATCGTGGACGTCCGGCTCCCGCCGACCTTCACCGACGAGGGGCTGCGGGCGGCGCTGGAGGCCCGCCGGAACGTCCCCGGCCTGCCCGTCCTGGTGCTGTCGCAGTACGTGGAGCAGTTGTACGCGCGGGAGCTGCTCGCCGGCGGGTCCGGGGGCGGACCCGGGTCCGGGGGCGGGCGCGGCGGCGGGCGGCCGAAGGCCGCCGGGGGGATCGGGTACCTGCTGAAGGACCGGGTCATGGACAGCGCCGAGTTCGTCGACGCGGTACGCCGGGTGGCGAACGGCGGCACCGCGATGGACCCGGAGGTGATCGCCCGGCTGCTCACCCGCAACTCCGGCGACGACGCGGTGGCCGCCCTCAGCCCGCGGGAACGGCAGGTGCTCGGCCTGATGGCGGAGGGCCGCTCCAACGCCGCGATCGCCCAGCTCCTGGTCATCAGCGAGCGCGCGGTGGCCAAGCACACCGCGTCGATCTTCCAGCGGCTGTGCCTGCAGCCGTCGGACGACGACAACCGGCGCGTGCTCGCGGTCCTGGCCTACCTCAACCGCTGATCCTCCGGCTCGCCGCCAATCCTCCGCTGGTCCTCCGAGCCTCCGGCCGTCACACGGGCGGGGTCAGGCCGGGGGCGGCTCCGCCAGGGGGCTCAGTAGCCGCCGGACGTCTTCGAGGGGCTCGGGGAGGACGTCTTCTCGATCTTCTTGCCGTCGGTGCCGAGGACGAACCACTTGGCGCCGAAGGCGGTAAGGCCCTGGCCGTTGGTCTGGCCGGGCTTCGTGTCGCCGGAGAAGCGGTAGAGCGGGTGGTTGTCGTAGGTCACCTGCGTGGTGTTGCCGCCGCGCTTGGTGGTGGACAGCAGTTTGCTCTGCACGCCGTCGCCGGCCGTCGGCTTCCCGTTCGTCAGGAGCGGCGGCCACGCGGTGGCGCAACTGCCGGTGCAGGTGGATTTGTTGGACGTGTCCTTCTCGAACAGGTACAGCGTGAAGCCCTTGTCGGTGACCAGGACCTTGCCCGGCGGCAGGGACTTGGCGGTGACCGTCGCGGGCGGGGCGGCGGACCCGAGGGCCTGCCCCGGCAGGTCGGCGACGGCCGGGACCCGCGTACCGCCCGTGGTGGGGGAGGCGCCGCCGGCCGCGGTCGAACTCGTCGAACTCCGCCCGGAGTCACCGCTGGAGCAGCCCGCCGCCAAGGCGGCGGCGAGGGCGGTTGCGGCGAAGGCGGCGAAGGCTCTGGTGTGGTGCCTCACGGGAACTCCTCGGACTCCATCGGCTCCGGACGCGCCCACGAGCGGACCCCTGGACGGGACTTGGCCAGGCCAGACCCGGACCCGTACGGGCCCGAAGGCGCGGAACAGGCGCGTACCGGCCCGCGGCGCAAACCCCACGGGCGGCACACGCGGCGGCCCGCCTCACCGGGCCGCCCACCCCACTACACGCCTCCCGCCGTACCGCGGCCACACGGCAGGTCCGTCCGGGGGACAGGGGGAGGTCCAAGCCGCGGGCCCGCGCGAGGGGGGCGGGCGGGTCAGTCCCAGAGGCGGGTGGCGTCCAGGGAGAGGGTCCACACGCCTTCCGGGCCCGCGAAGGCCAGGCGCGGGGACGGGGTGGAGGTGAGGGCGAGGGAGGTGGCCGGGGTGAGGAGGGGGAGGCGGTGGACGCGGCCGGTGGGGATGTGCCAGAGGGTCACGGTGGCGTCGTTCCAGGCGATGGCCAGCACCGGGCCCCGCGGGGTGTGGGCGGCGGACAGCGCGGTGGGCAGCGCCGGACGCTGCTCGACGGGCGTCGGCATCGGCTCGGCCGACGGCTCCCACAGGCGGACCGCGCCGTCCATGCCCGCGCTCATCACCAAGGTGAGCTTGTCGTCGGGCAGTTGGAGGCACGTCACGGCCGTGATCGGCGCCGGGTGGAGCGGCCGGGACAGCGGGACGTCACCGGGCGCCGGCGTGTCCAGCCGCCACACGTGCACGCCGCCGCCTTCGTCACCGACGACGAGCACGTCCCCGTCCGGGCTCTGCCCCAGCGCGGCGGGCACCGCGGCCGGGTCGCGCAGCGCGGCCTGCCCGTGGTGGGCGGCGATACGCGCCAGCACGGCCGCGGTGCCGTCCTTCTCGTACGACGGGTAGGCCGGGTAGGACGGGGACGACGAGTACGACGGCCCCTCACGGGCGGGCCGCAGGACGCCGCTCTCCCCCAGCAGGAACAGCGAACCGTCCCGGCACACCGCGACACTTTGCGCGCGCACGGTGTTGGCCGCCGTGACGGGCACGCCGCCGGTCGTACGCCCGCTGTCCCCGTCGAGCACGACGACGGCCCCGAGCGGGTCGGCCGCCACCAGGTCCGCGGGGCGCTCCGCCCGACCGGGTATGGAGTCCGGCGCGGGGCGGGTGTCCGTCGTCCCCTCCGGCACGGTTCCGGGCGGTACGGGCGCGAGCGCCGCCACCGCGGTGTCCGTGCGGGCCCACAGCGCCGTGAAGACGTCCGCGGCGGCCGGCTCCCGCAGGTAGCGGGCGAGGGCGGGCGAGGCGCCGAGCGCGGCGGCGTGCAGGAGGGCGGCCCGCCGGGGCGTGTCGTGAACGATGTCCGGGTCGGACAGCTGCGGAGCCGCCAGCCGCCAGGTGTGCCGCAGCCCGGGCGGGGTCACCACGCGCTCGTCGGCCAGGCAGGCGGCGATCGCGACCGGCGAACCGTGCACCAGGAAGCCGGGGTCGGTGATGAGCGCGCGCACCGCCGTGTCGGGGTCGGGGCCCGACAGCGCCTCGTCGAGGGCGTGTTCGCGCACCTCCTCGGGCGCCAGGTCCCAGCGCGGGCGGCCCTCGGGGGTACGCACGAGCTGCTCCGCCAGGTCACCGGCGGGCGCCGGCGCGCCGCCCTCCCCCTCCCGCACGCCCGCGTACGCGCCGTCCCCGACGTCGATCGTCTCCACGAAGCGCCCGCGCGCCCACTCGTCGAGCAGCCCGGACTGCCCGACCTCGATCACGGCCCGCGTCTGCGGGAGTTCGAGCAGCGGTACGAGCAGCTCGCGTACGAGAGTGGCCGGGTCGGCAGGCGGCCGGTCCTTCGGGCCGCGCCCGGCCCGGTGCAGGTCGGGAACCAGCAGGAGCAGCGGCCGCTGGTCGACGGCAAGACGCCTCAGCAGCTCGTCGGGCGGGGTGGGGCCGTAGCCGAGCTGCCGGCCCACCTCCCACCCGAACGGGTCGGTGAACAGCCCGGCGGACAGGACGGTCGCGTGCACGGTGGTACGGGGGTCGGCGGCGGAACCGCTCAGGAACCACGCGAGCAACTGGCTCTTGCCGCTGCCCCGGGCGCCCTTGACCAGGCAGTACCGGGCCCGTCCCGGCCCGGCGGCCCAGTCGAGCAGCGCCGGCCCGTGGACCGCGGCGGCACCTTCGAGCGGCGGCCACGCAGTGGTGTCGGGGTGGGCCGTCACCAGTGGAAGACTTCCGGATCGACGATGAACTCGAGAATGCGGTGCCAGTGGGACTCGGGATTGTCCAGAACCACCGGATCGACCGCCCTCATCGCGTTCTCCACCCGCACCCGGGAGCCCTCGGGGTCGAACTCCGCGTCCTCGCCATCCCCTTCCCCGCTCCCGTTGTCCTCGTCCTCCTCCGGGTCCTCCTCGCCGACGTCGAAGTGCGGGAGTTCGGCCTCGTAGATGTACAGGAAATGGAGGTACGTGCGGAACGAGCTGCTGAAAAGGTAGATGTCCCCGTCCTGCGGGAGACAGTGGACCTTTCCGCTCTGCGGGTCGAGTGCGATGGTGTCGTCGAAGACCGCGAACAGCGGAATCCACGTGTCGGATTCCGGGACGGTCTTGGAAAAGCGATTGCCGACCTGCCACTCAAGGGGCTGTCCGAGACGGTCGAACTTCTCGGCGAGTTCCCGGTACAGACCGAACATCGGGTTCTTGCCGAAGGGAAGACCCAGCGTGCGCATGGCTTCCCTGGTGTCGGGGTCCCCGATCTCGCTCAGCCGGCTCTCCGGGACGGAGACGACATTGTCCGGACCGTACACCGCCTCCAGGTTGCGGCGGTTCAGCTCAAGAAGGTCGGGCATGAAGTATTCCTGTCGCCGTCCGGCGGGTCGCGTGGAAGGGAAGTCTACCGGCGGGACTTCAGGGCGTCGAGGTAGTCCATCATCTCCTTGTTTCCGGCCGCCCTCGCCGCGGTGGTGTCACCGTAGTCGAAGCTGTGCTGGGCCTGGACGTGCGGCAGCCGTTCGGCCATCCACGAGGAGCAGTTGGGGGCGGTCGGGCAGGGTTCGCGTTCGGTGTACAGATCCTGTATTCGGTGCCCGGCGCCCTGCCGGAGGAACGGAACGCCGATCATCCGTTCGGAGTGGGCGCCGACCCGTACACCGTTGTTGCGATGGCTGCGGCCGACAATGATGAAATCGCCCTTGCCACCGGCCCCCTTCACCCGGGCCGCGGCATAGTTGTTGCTGGTGAATTTCCCGTCCTTGAGATGGGTTCCGTAACTCTTGTCCGCGTGACGGGCGATCTGGGTGGCCTGGGCGAGGTCGTTGCTCGCCGGCGCGACCTTGGTGCTGCTCTTCTTCGGCCGCGGCTTTTTCGCGTTCTCCTCGTCGTTCTTGAGGAGTGCGAGCCGCTCGCGCTGTTTCGGGGCGCCCACCGACGCCGAGTCCAGGCCGAGCCGGTCCTTGTCGCCCTGGGTGAGCTTGACCTTCTTGTAGCGGTCTTCGGGGGTCTTTCCGAACGGGTCGTGTTCGAGCCGGGTGATGTTGCCGTCGTCGTCGATGTGGTAGACCGGGGTTTCCTCTTTGTGCCGTTTGGCGAGGTGCTCCAGGTCGTCCTTGATTTTGGTGTCGTTCTCCAGGTGGTCGTCGGCGCAGCGCTTCAGGCGGTGGCCGGTGTCGTGGTAGAAGTCCTTGACCGCCTTGCCCGCGTCCTCGCCGAGGCTCTTGGTCAGCTTGCCCGCGCCGTGCTCCAGCGCCTGGACGATCTTGTTCTTCACTCGAAGCTCAACCCCGATGCCTTGGCGTGGAAGTCGGCGGCGTGGGCGGCGATGGTCTCGGCGTGGCCGTGCATCAGGTCGGCGTGGTCCTGGACGCGCTGGGGGTGGATGTAGAACCCGTCGGCGTCGCTCGGGTCGGTGGTGACGCCCAGGGCCTCCTCGGTCGCCTGGTACAGCAGGCCGCCGACCGCCCGGCCGACCACGTCGACCAGCGGGTTCACCGCGGCCTCGATGACCTCGCCGATGATGTACTGCTCAAGCTGCTGCTCCAGGAAGTCGATGCACTTCTTGGCGGCCGTGATGATCAGCGCCTCGGCCGCCTCGGCCAGTCCGAAGGTGAAGACCGCGGCGGCCTGGTCGGCCAGGAACGAGGCGGCGAGGCCGATGAGTTCGCCGATGGCCGCGCCCTTCATGCCGACGATGACGTCGGCCGCCACGTCGAGCGCGGTGGCCACCGTGTGGCACGCGGTGACCAGGTCCGACATGTGCGTGTTGGACATCTGGGCCCACTTGGTCGCCAGCGCCTCGTAGGAGGGGCCGGTGTAGACCTCGTGCAGTGCCTTGACGGTCGCCGACGTCTTGTTGTGCGTCTCCTCGACGTTGTTGGCGAAGTCGCGTACGTGGCGGGCGAACTCGCGGACCTTGTCCTCGTTCACATTGGGCCACTGGATGCCGATGAAGTCGAGCAACGTGACGACTTCGCCGGGCAGTTCGATCGCCACTGTCTGTCCCCCCGTCAATTCCCGGGTCTCGGACCGGAGTCACGCGCCAGGGGTCCTCCCGGGCGGCTGCTTCCAGGGTAGGGCTTCGCCGGGAAAACGGTGTCACGCGGGGTCCGTCCGGAGGCGGACGGGCGGGGGGCGGGGCGGCGGGCGGGAGCGGGGTGGCGGCGGCGGGGATCCGGGTACGGCGAGGGGCCCCACCGGCGAGCGGTGGGGCCCCTGTCGGGCCGGGGCCGGTCGGTCGGCCCGGTCGGCCGGCCCGGGTGACGGTTCAGTGCGCGACGACCGGGATCATCACCTCGTCCTCGGCGCCGTCCTTGCTGGAGGCGACCACGGTCGTGTCCGGCCGGCCGGCGTTGACCAGGGTCAGGGCGATCAGCGCGGCGATGGCCTCGATGGCGACCGCCCACCAGATGGCGTGGGTGTAGCCGTGCACCAGGCCCTGCGCCTGGAGCAGCTTCTGGCCGCCCTTGCCGGCCGCGTGGCCCGCCAGGTAGCCGGTGGTGGCCGACGCGGCGATCGTGTTCAGCAGCGCCGTACCGATCGCGCCGCCCACCTGCTGCGAGGTGTTGACCATCGCGGAGGCGACACCCGCGTCACGCGGCTGCACCCCGTGGGTGGCCAGCGACATGGCCGGCATGAACGCCGTGCCCATGCCGATGCCCAGCAGCACCAGACCGGGCAGGATCACGGCCGGGTAGGACGAGCCCACCTGGAGCCGGGTCAGCAGCAGCATGGCGACGGCGGCGAGGCCGAAGCCGGGCGCCATCAGCCAGCGGGCCGGGACCCGCGTCACCAGGCGGGTGCCGATCTGCGTCGAGCCGACGACGAAGGCGGTGACCATGGGCAGGAACGCGAAGCCGGTCTTGATGGCGGAGTACCCCTGGACGACCTGCAGGTAGTAGGTCAGGAACAGGAACACGCCGAACAGGCCGATGATGGCAAGGCCCAGCGAGAGGTACGTCCCGCCGCGGTTGCGCTCGGTGACCACGCGCAGCGGCAGCAGCGGGGCCTTGACCTTGGACTCGACCACCGCGAAGGCGACCAGCAGCACCGCGGAGGCGACGAACAGGCCGACCGTGGACGCGGCGGACCAGCCGCTGGTCTCGGCGCGGGTGAAGCCGTAGACCAGCGAGACCAGGCCCAGGGTGGACAGCACGACGCCGGGGATGTCCAGCGGCGAGCGGTTGCGGCCGCCCTCGGGCTCACGGATCACGAAGTACGAACCCAGCGCGGCGATCACCGCGAAGGGGATGTTGGCGAAGAAGGTCCAGCGCCAGTTGAGGTATTCGGTCAGGACGCCGCCGAGCAGCAGGCCGACCGCGCCTCCGCCGCCCGCGATGGCGCCGAAGACACCGAACGCCTTGGCGCGTTCCTTGGCGTCGGTGAACGTCACGGCGAGCAGGGAAAGGGCCGCGGGGGCCAGCAGCGCGCCGAAGACACCCTGCGCGGCGCGGGCGCCGAGCAGCATGGCCTGGTTGGCCGCGGCGCCGCCGAGCGCGGAGGCGAGGGCGAAGCCGCCGAGGCCGAGGACGAAGGTCCGCTTGCGGCCCCACAGGTCGGCGACGCGGCCGCCGAAGAGCAGCAGGCCGCCGAAGGCGAGGGCGTAGGCGGTGATGACCCATTGCTTGTTGGCATCGGAGATGCCGAGGTCGTGCTGGGCGCTCGGCAGCGCGATGTTCACGATCGTCGCGTCGAGCACGACCATCAACTGGGCCAGGGAGATGAACCAGAGCGCTTTCCAGCGGCGTGGGTCGGGCTGCAGCATCTGTGCCGTTTGAGACATGGAGGTATCCACCTAAGGGCGTGACGAGTTAAAGCCTGCTGAGTGACCTGGGAAAACGTGCGCGATGTCCCGCGGCACGGAAGCGAAGGCCGAACAGGTGAAGGAGACGAAGCGGATCGGAAGGACGTGTGCTGTGTGTGGCGTGCCGGGGCCCGCGGACGGGTTCCGCCGGGCCCGGCGGGGTCAGGAGCTGTTCGGTCGAAGCGTCATGGTGCGGTCATCCGGCCTGGTTCGGGGACGGGGTGTCGAGAGTCGTCGACGGGGACGCCGACTCGGGTGCCGACGGGGACGGACCGCGGGTCCGCAGACCGTCGAGGCAGAGCTGGAGGTGTCGGTGCACGTCGAAGCCATGGCAGGTGACGCCGGGCAGCGGGCGGGAGAGCTGGGCGATCATCACCATCAGGTCGCCGAAGGTGACGTCGTCCCGCAGCTTGCCGGCCTGCCGGGCCCGCTCCATCAGCCGGTCGACCGCGGCGGAGAACCGGTCGCAGGCCGCCCGCATCTCCGGCGAGTCGTAGCGCTCCATGGAGGCGACGAACATCGCGCACAGGGAGCCGGCCTTCTCGTCCACCGCGCTGTGGGCGAAGCGGCACAGCCCCGTGAACGGGTCGGCCTCCTCCTCGGCGGCTTCCTCGGCGTGCTGGGCGCTGCGGACCACCACCGACAGCAGCACCTCGTGGACGAGGGCGTGCCGGTCGGCGAAGTGCCGGTACAGCGTGGCGTTGCCTATGCCGGCCCGGCGGGCTATCTCGTCCAGCGGGACCTCGGGCCCGTGCTCGACGATGGCGTCCCTGGCCGCCGCCACGATCCGCTCCCGATTGCGCAGGGCGTCCGCGCGGGTCCGCGTTCCACGGCGGGTCGCCGCCGGTTCCGTCACAGTGCTCATGCCGGACCCTCCTTCCACGAGCCGGTGCGGTTCGGTTCGGTCGATGTGCGGTGCACGAACCGGGGATCGGTTCCCCGGTTTTTCATTCACGTGCATGCAAACGGGGACCGGCTCCCCGGTATTTCACTTCCCGAATGTGACCTGCGCCACATCACCCCGGTCCGTCGGCGGCCGGAGCCGCCACCGAACGGCCCAATCGGGCGCGTCGGGGCCGGGCGGTCGGCGGGGACGGGCCGGGGACGGGGATACGTTGAGCTCTCCCGTCCCTCACGCGGCAGGACCGCGGCGCCGCCAGGAGGTCACATGAACGCCGTCGACCGCCGGTCCGTGCTGCTGGCCGGCCTGGGGGTCGCCGCCGGAGCGGGAGTCGCCGCCGGAGCGGACGCGCTCGGCTCCGCGACGGCCACGGGCACCACCGCGCCGAACGCGTCCGGCGACCCCGGCGCGCCCCGCGGCCCGGGCGCCTCAGGGAGCCCCGCTCCGAAGTCCGGCGGCACGGGCGCCGAGCACCGCCTGTCGCTCACCGCCGCTCCGGCCACCGTCGACCTCGGCGCCGGCGTGACCGCCCGCACCTGGGCGTTCGACGGCCGCGTGCCCGCCCGCGAGGTGCGGCTCACCGCGGGCGACACCCTTGTCGCGGAGCTGGCCAACCGGCTTCCCGGGCGGACCGGCACCGCCGTGCACTGGCACGGAATGGCCGTGCCCAACGCCATGGACGGCGTCCCACCCGTCACCCAGCGCGAGGTCCTCCCCGGCGCCGGCTTCACCTACCGCTTCACCGCCGCGACCCCCGGCACGTACTTCTTCCACCCGCACGTCGGCGTCCAGCTCGACACCGGGATGTACGCGGCGCTGATCGTCGAGGACCCGCGCGAGCCGATGGCGTACGACGACGAGTGGGTGGTCGTCCTCGACGACTGGCTCGACGGGATCAAGGGCACGCCCGACCGGATGCTCCAGGCCCTCACCTCAGGCGGCTCGGGCGGCTCGGGCGGCGAGGAAACGGACGGCGACGGCTCGGGCGACAGCGGCCTGCTGCGCGGCGCGGGCGGATCGGTCGCCTACCCGTACCACCTGGTCAACGGGCGTGTGCCGGCCGACCCCGACACCTACGCCGGCAAACCCGGCGCGCGGGTGCGGCTGCGGATCGTCAACGCCGGCTCCGACACCGCCTACCGCGTGGCGCTCGGCGGCCACCGGCTGACGGTCACCCACACCGACGGCTACCCGGTGGAGCACCAGGAGGCGGACGCCGTGCTGGTGGGAATGGGCGAGAGGTACGACGCCCTCGTGACGCTGGGCGACGGCGTGTTCCCGCTGGTGGCGCTCGCCGAGGGCAAGAACCGCACGGGGCTGGCCCTGGTGCGTACCGGCAAGGGCGCCGCGCCCGCCGCCGGTGTCCGCCCGGCCGAGCTGAACGGCCGCGTCATCACCGCCGACCTCCTCACCGCCGCCGAGGACGTCCGCCTGCGGGCCGCCCCCGACGACGTGACGCACCTGGTCCGGCTGACCGGCAGCATGGACAGGTACGACTGGTCGATCAACCGCCGCCGCTTCGACATGCGCGACCCCCGCGCCGCCGCCTTCACCGTCAGGCGCGGCCAGCGGGTCCGGCTGGACCTCAAGAACGTCAGCGAGATGTTCCACCCCATGCACCTGCACGGCCACACCTTCCAGCTGGGCACCAGCGGCGCCCGCAAGGACACGGTGACCGTGCTGCCGCACCGCACGGTCACCGTCCGCCTCGACGCCGACAACCCCGGCGACTGGCTGCTGCACTGCCACAACGTCTACCACGGCGAAGCGGGCATGATGGCGCTGCTGTCGTACGTCTCCTGACCGTCCGTCACGCTCCGGCACCGGACCTCGGCGCGGATTCCGCTTCCCCTTCCGGTTCCGCTCCCGGATCCGGTGCCGGGCCGGCCGTTCCCGCCGCCGTTCCCGTTCCCGCCGCCGTTCCCGATTCCGTTTCCGGCTCCGGTTCCGTTTCCGGCTCCGGTTCCGACAGGAAGCGCGCCAGGGCGAGGGCCGCCGGGGGCAGCGCGCACAGCACGGTGAACACGCCCTGCGGGCCGTACGCCTCCGCGGTCGCCCCCAGCGCCGGGGCGACGAGGCCGCCGACGCTGACCGCGAGGCCCAGGGTCACGCCGGCCGCGGTGCCGGGGCGGGTCGGCAGGTAGTCCTGGCCCAGCTTGACCAGGACGCCGAAGGGGATGTTGAGGGCGACCCCGGCGAGCGCGGCGAAGGCCAGTGGGAGGACGGTGGCCGCGGCCCCCGGGGTCCAGCGCAGGCCGGCGAGCGCGGGCAGGGTCAGCAGCGTGCCGTACCTGACGGTCCGTACCAGGCCGGCGCGGTCCGCGATCCGACCGCCGAGCAGCGTGCCGGCCACCCCGCCGACCAGGAAGACGGCCAGTGCGGTGCCCGCCAGGAAGCGGCCCGCGTGCAGGTGGCGGAGCCAGAACAGCTCGATGAAGGTGATCACGCCGAAGAACGTGACGGATCTGACGACCTCGATCCCGGTCAGCACCATGAACGGCCGCCAGCGGTCGGTTCCGGTCCGTGCCGCGCCCGCCGCGGCTGCGGCGGGGGGCCGCTGCCTGAGCAGCGCGAAGGCCGCCAGCAGGGCCGGCGGGAGGAAGTACACGGTGGCGCCCACCCCGTGCGCGGCCAGCGCGGGCGTGGCCAGGACGGGGGCGAGGAAGAAGCCGACGCTGCCGCCCGCGGCGAAGACGCTCATGGCGGCGGTGCTGTCGGCCGCGCCGCCCCCCGCGGTCCCGCCGGACTCCGCCGCCTCGCGGGCCGCCTTCCCTGCCGCCGGGTGGAACATGGCCACGCCCAGCCCGGAGAGCAGGATCAGCGCCCACACCGCCGGGTACGGCCCGGCCGGCCCGGACAGGCCAAGCCCCAGCCCGGCGACCGCCACCCCCGCCGCCGCGAGGCCGCGCAGCCGGTACCGGTCCACCAGCATCCCGATGAACGGCTGCGGCACGGAACTGCCCAGCGCGGCGGCCATGGTCAGCCCCGAGGCGGCGAGGTAGCTGTAGTGCCGGTCCAGCACGAAGTACGGCACGCAGGCCGGGACCAGCCCCTGGTAGAGGTCGTCCACGGCGTGCGCGGTGGCCCACAGCCACATCCGCCGCCACGGCGAGGGCGCGCCGGCGCGGGGCTTACGGGAGGGGGTCCGCGTACGGGCGGCGGTCCGCGTACGGGAAGCGGATCGCGTACGGGAAGCGTCGGGAGCGCCGGAGGCGCCGGGAGCGCCTGAGGCACGGGCGGGGGGCGCCGTGGCGCGCTCGGGCACGTCCCGGGGACTCGATGTCCGCGACATTGCGGGCTCCTCATCGGCTCGTCGTGATCGGCTCGTCGGGCTTCGAGGATCTCCGGGGCCCGGGTCGGCGTACTAGCGATAACCTGCCGCCATATGTCCGGGATCCGCCACAACCCGCTCCCCGACCGCTCCCGGGTGCTGCTGGACCACGGGGAGCGGATCGACTGGCACGACCACGCGGTCCACCAGCTCATCCACCCCAGCCGGGGCGTGCTGCTGATCTCCACCGCCGTGGGCGAGTGGGTCGTGCCGCCGCACAGGGCGGTGTGGGTGCCCGCGCACGTGGCGCACGCGCACACCGCGCACGGCGCGACCGACATGCGGTGCGTGACCTTCGGCGCGTCCGACAACCCGCTGCGGCTGGACCGGCCGACCGTTCTGGCCGTCACACCGCTGCTGCGCGAGGCGGTCGCCGTGCTCTCGGCGGACGACGGGCTGCCCGCCGCGCACCGCCGCCACATCGAACTGGTCGTCCTCGACCAGCTCCACCGGGTCGAGCCGCTGCGCGCGTACTTGCCGCTGCCGGCCGACCCGCGGCTGCGGGACGTGATGGACCTGCTGCGCGCCGACCCCGCCGATCCCCGTACTCTCACCGCGCTCGGCCGGGCGGTCGGCGCGTCGGAACGCACCCTCAGCCGCCTGTTCCGCGACCAGACCGGGATGACCTTCCCCCAGTGGCGCACCCAGTTGCGCCTGCACCACGCCCTCACCCTCCTCGCGGCGGGCGCCCGGGTCACCGAGACGGCCACGGCCTGCGGCTGGAGCGGCCCGAGCCCCTTCATCCAGGCGTTCCGCGCGGCCTTCGGCACCACCCCCGGCCTCTACGGGCGGCAGGACCTGCGGCGCCCCCTCAGCAGTGGGTCGACGGACCCGTCCGGCCCTTGAGGTTGTCGTCGGACATCCACCCGCAGGCGCTGGTCCCGGCGATACGGATCCACCACCGGCGCCGGCCGCCCAGCGTCTGCCCGGTCAGGTCCGCGCCGTCCCGTTCCCGCGCCGTCACCGCTCACGCTCCGATCCGTCGCCGGCCCCGGCCCGGGGCCGGCCCGCCGCCCGGGTCACCGCTTGCCGGGGGTCGGCCCACGGGCCACGGTCGCGTACCGCCCCAGCCGCCCCGCACGCCTGTTCCCCCGTTCCCCCGATCCGGCACCGCAGCCGGCGGTCGTCACCCGTAGGCACCCCCGGGAGGGAAGGAGCACGCCGCGCGGGGCAGGCATCACACCATGGGTGTGCTCGTCGGTACTTCGGGATGGCAGTACAAGGACTGGCGGGGCACGGTGTACCCCGTCGGCGTACCGCAGCGGCTGTGGCTGGAGGAGTACGCGCGCGGCTTCGCCACCGTCGAGAACAACAACTCCTTCTACCGGCTGCCCGCGCGCGAGACCTTCGAGGACTGGCGGGCGCGCACCCCGGAGGACTTCGTGATGGCGGTCAAGGCCAGCCGCTACCTGACGCACCTCAAACGGCTGCGCGATCCCGCCGAGCCGGTGGCCCGGCTGATGGAACGGGCGGCCGGGCTCGGCGGCCGGCTCGGCCCGGTGCTGCTCCAACTGCCGCCGAACTTCCGCGAGGACACCGCCGCCCTGGCCGCCTGCCTGCGCCGCTTCCCCGCCTCGGTCCGGGTCGCCGTCGAACTGCGCCACCCCTCCTGGTGGGACGCCGAACGCAGGCTGCGCGCGGTCCTCGAACGCCGCGGCAGCGCCCTGTGCTGGGCGGACCGCGGCTCCCGGCCGGTCACCCCGCTGTGGCGGACCGCGCCCTGGGGATACGTGCGGTTCCACGAGGGCCGCGCCCTGCCCTGGCCGCGCTACGGGCAGCGGGCGCTGCACGCGTGGGCCGACCGCGTCGCCGCCGCCTGGCCCGACACCGACGACGTGTACGTCTACTTCAACAACGACCCGGGCGGCGCCGCCGTCGCCGACGCCGAGGCCTTCGCCGACGCGGCGGCCGCGGCGGGCCGGACGGTCAGCCGTACGCCGCGGCACCCGAAGCCGGGACAGCCGCAACCGCCGGGACCGTAGCCGCCGGGCCCGCCAAGGACCGCCGGGACCGTAGCCGCCGGGCCCGCCAAGGACCGCCGGGACCGTAGCCGCCGCGACCGTCCCGTTCCGCCCCGAACCCCCGCCCCCCCATACCGTCCCCTCGGCGTCCCCGCGTACCGCCATGGGGCTGATACGGCGCCGTGCGCGCGGAGTGTCGCGGTCGGCGGACAAGGTGATCGTCGGACCGTAAGTGCGCCCCGGGCCCGCGATGCCGCGGTGCGGCGGCGCGGGCCTCGACCGTCGTCCCTTACGGAGTGCACGTATGCGCCTGCTCGCGCGCGGTCTTTCCGCCGCTGCTCTGCTGCTCGCCCCGCTGGCCGCGCTGCCGTCGGCCGCGGCGCAGCCCGACCCGGCACCGTCCGCGCCGCTGATGCGGTCCGGCCGCGCGGTGCCGAACCAGTACATCGTCACCCTCGGCAAGTCCGTCCAGCCCGCCTCCTTCGTGAAGAAGGTCGGGGTGCGGCCGATGTTCTCCTACGGCACGGTGATGCGGGGCTTCGCCGCCACGCTCACCCCGTCGCAGGTGAGCATGCTGCGCCGCACGCCCGGTGTGACCGCGGTCGAGGAGAACGGAAGGGTCGACGCCTTCGGTGACGGCCCGGCCCGCGTCGGGCAGCCGCGCGGCCGGCGAAACCCGCTGGACCTGCCGGAACCAGGCCTCGTCGCCCCGCGTATGGCCCAGTCCTGGGGTCTGGACCGCATCGACCAGCGCGACCTGCCGCTCGACCACCGCTTCTCCGGTTCGGACGACGGCCGGGGCGCGACCGCGTACATCATGGACACCGGCATCGACTACGGCCACGACGAGTTCGGCGGCCGGGCGGTGCCCGGCCTCGACACGGTCGGTGACGGCCGCGCGGGCGCCGACTGCAACGGCCACGGCACCCACGTGGCCGGCACGGTGGCCGGCCGCGACTACGGCGTCGCGCCCGCCGCGCGCCTGGTCAGCGTCCGCGTCCTGAACTGCACCGGCAACGGCACCTGGGCGCAGGTGCTGGCCGGCATGGACTGGGTCGCCGCGAACGCCGTCCAGCCCGCGGTCCTCAACGCCTCCCTCGGCGGCCCCTATTCGCAGGCCGTCAACGAGGCCACCGACGCCCTCGCCCGCACCGGTGTCCTGCCGGTCGTCGCCGCCGGGAACGCCACGCAGGACGCCTGCGGCGTCTCCCCGGCCAGCGCCGACCACGCCCTGACCGTCGGCGCCACCGACCGGGACGACCGGCAGACCGCCTTCAGCAACTACGGCGCCTGCGTCTCGCTCTTCGCGCCCGGCAAGGACATCGTGTCGGCCCTGATCGGCGGCGGCAGCGTGGCCGAGGACGGCACGTCGATGGCCAGCCCGCACGCGGCCGGCGTCGCCCTGCTCTACAAGGCCGAGCACCCGTCCGCCTCGTCCGACCAGGTCGCCGCCTGGATGCTCGGCACGAGCACCAAGGACGTCCTGTCCGTCGACCACGGCTCCCCCAACCGCCTGCTCTACACCGGCGGTCTGTAGGTCTATAGGTCTGTAGGCCGCGTCGCCGGGCCGTCCGGCGACACGAGGGCCCCGGGGCGGTTCCCCCGCCCCGGGGCCCTCGTACGTACGCGGCGAAGCGCGTCAGCCGGCCCGGCGGTCCCGCCGGTTCAGCCGGTTCAACTGGTTCAACTGGTTCAGTTGGTCCTGCCGGTTCAGTTGGTTCAGTTGGTTCAGTTGGTCTTCCAGGCCGTCCACGACATGTTCCAGCCGTTGATGCCGTTGTCGGGCTGGATGACCTTGTCGGGGGAGTTGATCACCTCGACCACGTCGCCGATCAGCGAGTGGTTGTAGAACCAGGCCGCCGGGGTGTTCGGGTCGCCGCCGCCCTTGACGTCGTGCAGGCCGACGCAGCCGTGGCTGGTGTTCTCGTGGCCGAAGACCGACACCGGCCGCCAGTAGTTGCCGTGCGCGAAGGTGCCGGAGTCCGACAGGCGCATGCCGTGCGGCACGTCCTTGATGTGGTAGGCGTTGCCCAGGTTCACGGTGCGGGAGTCCATGTCCACCGTGAGGGACTTCTCCTCGATCACCATCTTGCCGTTGTAGGTGGTGTGCTGAGCGTCGCCGAGGCTGGCCGGGTAAGTCCGGTACAGCTTGCCGTCGCGGTAGATCTTCAGCGTCTTGGCCTTGTTGTCGGCGACCGAGGTCTGCGAGCGGCCGATGGTGAACGCCACGTCCTTGTACTGCTGGCCGTACACGCCGGGCGCCGTCTGCACGCCGTCGAGCCGCAGGTGGAGGGTGACCTTGGTGCCGGGGGCCCAGTACTGCTCGGGCCTGAAGTCGATCCGCTTGTTGCCGAACCAGTGGCCTTCGACGTCCACCCCGTTGCTGGCGGTGACGGTGATCCCCTTGTGCACCGCGCCCATGTCCTTGCCGTCGACGGGCTTGTTGAAGTGGATCGAGATCTCCATGCCCACGCCGTAGGTGGAGCCGGCGTTGACGTTGAAGACGCCGTAGTTGACGGCGGAGGGCGTCAGCGTGGTGAACGAGGACTGCTGGGCGGTGGTCCGGCCGTTCGAGTCGGCCGCCGTCGCCTGCACGGTGTAGTGGGTGTGCGTGCGCAGGGTGCCCGAGGGCGTCCAGGAGGAGCCGTCGGCGGATATCGCGCCGTCGACGGGCGTGCCGCCGGGGCCGGTCACCGTGACCTTGGTCAGCTTGCCCTTGGCCGCGGCCACCCGCAGCGCGCCGCTGGTGTCCACCCCGGTCGCGCCGTTCCTCGGCGAGATGCTCACCGACGCCTGCGAGGCGGGCGAGCCGCTGCCGCCGGACGCGGACCCGTTCTTGCCGTCCTGGTGGTCCTTGTTCGTCGAGGCGCCCGCGCTGCCGCCGCACGCGGTGGCGCCCAGCAGCACAGCGCCGAGGGCGAGCGCGAGCAGGCCCTTGGTGGCGTGCCCGCGGCGGCGCCCGGTGCCGTTGCCCCCCACGGGGGCCCTGTCCATTGCGACGGAGTCCGCCGTTCCTACCGTTCTCAATCGAGTCTCCCCATCTCGCCTGTCGCATTGTAGGAGCACAAGCTGTGCGTTCGCGGTTGCGGCTGTTGCGATGCTGATACGGACCGGCCCACCGACCCCACCTGCCACGTGCGGATACAAGGTGCGGACACAAGGTGCGGTACAAGGTGCCGTCCGAGCTGTCCGAGCCGTCCGAGCCGCCACGTGCGGACGCCCGCGCGTGACTGCCTTCCCTCCCTACAACGCTCCGACCCCCCGGAAGCGATGCACCACCCGTTCGTGCATCGAACCGGCGCGGCCGTGCATCCATCCGCCCCCTTGATGCGTCTCACGTTCGAGCCGCAGCTCTCATGTGGCGCCATCGTAGGGGCATTTGGAGCAAACAACGTGAAAAATGGCATCAAGGCCATTCGTCGCATCTCGGCGGTCGCGCTGACCGCCGGCGCCGTACTGACCGCCGGCGCCTTCGCCGTACCCGCGCAGGCGGCCACGCCCGCCCCGCCCTCGATCCACGCCAAGGGCGGCTTCGTGATGAACAACACGACGGGCACGACGTACTACACCAAGGCGGCGGACACCCGCCGCTCCACCGGCTCCACCACCAAGATCATGACCTTCGAGGTGGTGCTGCGGCAGCGCGGCCTCAACCTGGACTCCAAGGTCACCGTCCAGAAGGCCTACAGCGACTACATCGTCGCCAAGAACGCCTCCTCCGCCCACCTGATCGTGGGTGACCACCTCACCGTGCGCCAGCTCCTGTACGGCATGATGCTCCCCTCCGGCTGCGACGCGGCCTACGCGCTGGCCGACAAGTACGGCGTCGGCTCGACCCGGGCGGCGCGGGTGAAGCAGTTCGTCGGCCAGATGAACAGCACCGCCAAGGCGCTGGGGCTGAAGAACACGCACTTCGACTCGTTCGACGGCATAGGCAACGGGAACAACTACTCCACGCCGCGGGATCTGACCAAGCTCGCGAGCACCGCCATGAAGAACGGCACCTTCCGCGCGGTGGTGCGGACGAAGTCCACCAAGCAGAAGGTGACCACGAAGAGCGGCGGGTACCGCTACATGTCGTGGACCAACACCAACACGCTGCTGGGCACCTACAGCGGCACCATCGGCGTGAAGACCGGCTCCGGGCCGCAGGCCGGCTACTGCCTGGTCTTCGCGGCGACCCGCGGCAACCGCACGGTCATCGGCACGGTGCTGGCCTCCACCTCGATCACCGACCGCGCGGCGGACGCGCGCAAGCTGATGGACTACGCCTTCAAGCGGTAGCCC
>NZ_JAINVH010000054.1 GCF_020400825.1 Streptomyces sp. HPF1205 | reverse complement strand
GAGACCACCCGCCGGTAAGGACCCGAGGAGAGGAAGACCAGTGCCCGCACCCGAACAGACCGCCGCCGCCGACGCCGGGGCCCTGCGCGTGCGCCGCGGGACGGCGGGCGCGGAGGAACTCGCCGCTCTCATGGCCGTTCTCGGCCTGCTCCGCGCCGAGCCCGCCGCGGCTCAGGCCCCGGCCGGCCCCGGCGCCCGCCCCCTTGCCGCCTGGCGCCGCCCGGAACGCCAGGCGGCCTACGCCGACCCGCGCGCCTGGCAGCGCGGCGCCCGGCCCTGAGGCACCGCGCGCCCGCGCCCCCGGCCCGGGGCGCGAGCGCGCGGCCCGGACAGGGAACGGTCACGCGCGGCCGGTGCCCGGCCCCCCGGCCGTGCCCGGCCGGGCGGCGTCCCCCCGTATCACCGCGTACCGCACCGCGTCCCGCCACCGGCCGTCGCGGAACGCGATGCTGCGCATCACCCCTTCCCGGGTGAACCCGGCCTTCTCCAGGGAGCGTTGCTCGGCGACGTTGTCCGTCTCGGTGTCCGCTTCGAGCCGTACGACGGGGGAGTGCGCGAACAGGTAGTCGACCAGGAGGCGCTGGGCTGCGGTGCCGATGCCCCGGCCGCGCGCCTCGGGCCGCAGTTGCGCGCCGACGTTCCAGTACGGGGTGCGTCCGGCGGAGGTCTGTCGCCAGGCGACGAACCCGAGCGCGCCGCCGCCGGTGTCCACCACCAGGTAGCCGCCCTCGTCGGTCAGCAGGCCGTTCTCGGCCCAGCGGCGCCGCAAGCGGCCGGGGTCCGACCAGCCGTACCACTGGAACGGACCGGCCGCCTGAGGGTCGGTCAGGAAGGTTTCCAGAACCGGCAGATCCACCTCGACGACCGGCCGCAGCCGAACCGTTCCGTCGTTTCCGTCGCTTCCGTCGTTTCCGCCGATCGGCGCACCCACGGGAACCCCCTGTCGTTCCGGGGGCCCGGACCCGAGCCCCCGGCCCGACCCTACGTGACCCCGCGCCGGGCGGGCGGGTGTGCCCGCCCGGCGCGAGGTCGGCGGTGCGGTCAGCGGTGTGCGGGGCCGTGGCAGCGGGCGCTGCCGGAGTCGGTGTAGCCGGTGCCGTTGGCGGCCTGGTAGCTCCAGGAGTAGCCGGTGGGCGCCAGGGTGAAGCGGCTGACGCCGTAGGAGGCGTCGTCGCCGGCGACCCGGTTGGGGGCCTGGTCGGCGGGGGCCAGGGTGTCCAGTCCCTCGCCGCCGGTGCCGATGACGAACTCGCGGATGCCCTTGCGCGGGTCGGCCTGCCCCTGCGGGTCCTGCGGGGCGAAGCGCGCGTACAGGTGCTCATGCCCGTTGAGCACGACGTCCACCCCGGCGCCGTAGAGCAGCGGCCACCACTGGGTCTGCGACATCTCGCCCTCGTCGGAGGAACTGGCGGAGGCGCTGAAGGCGGGCTGGTGCCAGTAGGCGAGGGTGCAGGGGGCGTGGTCGCCGGCCAGGTCGTCCTTCAACCAGTCGGTCTGCTGCTTGACCCATGCGCCGTCGGCGGAGCAGCCGCCGTTCTGCACCTTGCACTCGGCGTTGAGGGAGATGATGTGCCAGGCGCCCAGGTCGTAGGAGTACCAGCCCTGGCCCGCGGTGCCGGCCTGGCCGTGCGGCCGCGGCACCGGCTGGCCCTGCGCGTCGGTCAGCGGGCTGCCGGCGGAGTCCAGGGTGCGGCCGTTGTAGTACGAGTAGTAGCCCGAGCCGTCGACGCCCTTCTCGCCGTCCTTGTAGTCGTAGAACTCGTGGTTGCCGGGCGCCGGGCGCTGCAGGTACTTGAAGGCGCCGTAGGTGGTGTCGAACGAGCCCATGAAGTCGTTGTAGCGGCCCACCTGGTACTGCTCGTCGCCCAGCAGGGCCACCAGGTCCGGCCGCATCGCCTCGATCTGGTCGGCCGTCATCGCCTGCGCGCCGCTGCGGGTGCTGTCGCACAGATACTTGGCGGCGACGCCCGCGTCGTCCCCGTCGGGCTCGCACGCGATGTCCCCGACCGCGGCGAGCACCGCCGTGCGGCCCGGACCGCCCTGGTACGGCCAGGGGTTGTGGTCGCCCTGGGCGGTGGCGGCGGTGGCGGTGAGCAGGAGGGCGCCGGTGGCGGCGGTCAGGGCGGCCAGGGTGCGACGTCTCATGTCCAGCAGGCTCCTTTCCCGCCCCGCGTGATCGGGACGGACGGGGGCATGGTGGCGCCCACCGGCACCCGGCACCGGACCACCGGATGAACCGCCGGGGTGGTGAAGGTGTCGGTTTGGTGTCAGGTACGCATCACCCGGGCGGACGTGTCCCGGGACGCACGCGGAGCACACGTATCACAGGGGTTGCAGGGGTCACGTCGTGGACGGCCGCCCGCGCACCTCGACCCTTTCTAGTACGGCCACCCCGGTCGTCGTCAGGATGTCCTCCAGGGTGTCGAGGAAGGCGCGCAGCCGCTGCTCGCCGTCGACGATCTCCACCGCGCACGGGCCGTGGGCGACGAGGTGCACCGGGTGCTCCTCGTGGACGCGCATGTGGTGGCCGTAGCCCTCGACGCCGTGGAAGACGCTGGCGCCCGCCAGGCCGGCCTTCCGCGCGCGGTGGACGATCTCGGCGAAGGCCGGCCTGCGGTGCCAGACGGCGTCACCGGCGAGGTGGATCGTCAGGCGGGCGGCAACCGGACCGTCCAGGGGCATCCCGCACCTCCCGTCGCATGGTGTGGCGCCCGTCACGTTACCGCCGCGGGCCCCCGGCGGGCGCGGACGCGCTCAGCCCCACAGCGCCTGGGCGAACGCGAACCCGGTGAAGGCGGCGCCGAGCCCGGCGGCGACGCTGCCGACGACATTGGCCGCGGCGAAGAGCCCCGCCCCCTCCTCGGCCAGCCGCAGCGTCTCGTACGAGAACGTCGAGTACGTGGTCAGCGCCCCGCAGCCCCCCGTGCCCAGCAGGAGCTGCTCATGCGGGCCGGCCGCGCCGCCGGTCACCATGCCGAGGACGAGGCAGCCCACGACGTTGACGGTGAAGGTGCCCCACGGGAAGACCGTGTCGTGGCGGGACTGGACGGCGCGGTCGGTCAGATACCGCAGGGGAGCGCCGACCATGGCGCCGCAGACGACGAGGAGCCAGTTCACGAGGCACCCGTTCCCGCGCCGCCGCCACCGTCGGCGCCGCCCCCGCCGTCGCCGTCTGTCCCGTCCGCGTCCTCCGCGTCCTCCGCGTCCTCCGCGTCCTCCCCGCCTGCATAGCGGACGACCTCGACCTCGTCCAGGATCACCAGGCCCCCGCTCACCAGTTCGTCGAGCTGCGGCAGGAACGCGCGGATCCGGTCCTCGGCGTCGATGATCACGACCGCCACCGGCAGGTCCTCGCTGAGGGAGAGCAGCCGGGTGGTGTGGACGATCGAGGAGGCGCCGAAGCCCTCGACGCCGCGGAACACCGAGGCGCCGGCGAGGCCCGCGGCGTGCGCGCGGTGCACGATCTCCGTGAACAGCGGCTTGTGGTGCCAGGTGTCGTTCTCCCCGAGGAAGACGGTCAGGCGCAGGGCGCTTCCGGTCAGTCTCATGGCGGTCTCCGGGCGAGGACGCGGCGGGTGAGGGTGGCGGCCGCCCACACCGAGGCGACGGCTGCCAGGGGTGTGGCGGCCAGGTACGCCAGGCCCAGCCCGGCGTGGCCGCCGTCGACCAGCCTGCGGATGTCGACCGCGTACGTGGAGAAGGTGGTGAAGCCGCCCAGGACGCCGGTGCCGAAGAAGGGGCGGACCAGGCGGTGGGCCGCCCAGGCGTCGGTGATGACGACCATGAACACCCCGATGACCGCGCAGCCGATCGCGTTGATCGCGAAGGTGGTGGCCGGGAAGGTGCCGGAGGCGGTCGGCCACAGCAGCGAGGCCCCGTAGCGGGCCGCGGCGCCGGCACCGCCCCCCGCGCTCACCGCGGCGACGACCGGCCACTGCCCGCGCGCCACGTCGCGGCGCTGCGCGGGCACGCGCAAGGGCACATCGGGATCGGTGGGTTCGTTCACCACACGGCCGCGGGCCTCTTCCAAGACGTCTCCCCACTCGGCCGGTAGGCACCCGCGGTGGACCGGCGGGCGCGCGTCGTCGCAAGCAGGGACCGTTGGCGGCGTTGCCGCCGCGGTTCGGGTACGGCGGGCCCCACCGCCGCGCGGGCCGCCCCGACAGGGCCGCCGCAGGCACTCAGGATACAGAAGGAGCCGCGGCCGCACCCGGCGAGGCGCCCCCTCCGGGCCCGGGGCGCCCCGCACTACACCGCCCCGCGCTACACCGCCCTGCGGTAGAGCCACACCCCCAGCGGCGCGAACACCGCGACGATCCCGGCGTCCCAGGCGAGTGCCTCCCACACCGCGGTGGAGGCGGGGCCGCCGAGTACGAGGACCCGGACCGCCTCGGCGGTCTTGGACACGGGCTGGTGCCGGGCGAACGCCTGCAGCCAGCCCGGCATCGTGTTGACCGGGATGAACGCCGCGGAGGCGAAGACGAGGGGCGCGAGTACGGGGAAGGCGGCGGCCTGCGCGGTCTCGGGGTCGCCGACGGCCATGCCCACCACCGCGAAGATCCACGACATCGCGAAGCCGAACGCCAGGACCAGCGCGATGCCGCCCAGGAAGGCCGGGACGCCGGCGTGGATGCGGAATCCGATGGCGAAGCCGACGGCGGTCATCAGCGCCACGACGAAGACGTTCCGCGCGAGGTCGGCCGTGGTCCGGCCGACGAGCACGGCCGACCTGGCCATCGGCAGGGAGCGGAACCGTTCCATCAGACCGGTCTGCATGTCCGTGGCCAGCCCGATCGCGGTGTTCATCGCCCCGAACACGGCGGTCTGCACGAAGATCCCCGGGATCAGGAAGTCGACGTAAGCGACGCCGTGCAGCGCCGGAGCCACGACACCGCCGAAGACATAGCGGAACATCAGCACGAACACCAGCGGCTGGATGGTGGAGAACACCAGCAGCCGCGGCACCCGGCGCAGCGCGATCAGGTTCCGCCAGGCGACGGCGAGGCCGTCCCTGGCCGTGGTGAGGATCGGCGGGCCGGTGTCCTTCGGGGCCGTCCACGACCGGTCGCGGCCGGCGGCGGTGGTTCCCGTCACGGCGGGCCTCCCCGAGGCGGGGCCGGGCCTTCCGGGGCCGTGTCGTCCGGGGCCGGGCCGTCCTGCGCCGGGTCGTCCTGCGCCGGGGGGTTGCCCGTCCGGTGCCCGGTCAGCGCCAGGAAGACGTCGTCCAGGCTGGACTCGCGCACGGCCACGGTGCGCGGCACCAGGTCGTGGTCCTCCAGCAGGTGCAGCACGTCGATCAGCGGCCCCGACCCGTTGTGGGAGGCGAAGTCGACGCGGGATCCCTCGACGCCGGGCGTCTGGGCGAGCCCGGCGCCGATGAGCGCGGCGGCCCGCTCGGCCCGCGACGGCTCGGCCATGTCCAGTTCGACGACCGTGTTCCCCAGCCGGGCCTTCAGGACGGACGGGGCGTCGTCCGCGATCACGCGGCCGTCGTCGATCACCACGACCCGCTCGGCGAGCTTGTCGGCCTCCTCCAGGTACTGGGTGGTGAGCAGCACCGTCGTACCGTCGCTCACCAGCTCGCGGATCATGTCCCACAGGTCGTTGCGGCTGTGCGGGTCCAGTCCCGTGGTGGGCTCGTCGAGGCGCAGGACGGGGGGCTCGGGGACCAGGGCGGCGGCGACGTCCAGCCGCCTGCGCATGCCGCCCGAGTACGTCCGCACCGGGCGGTCGCCCGCGTCGGCGAGGCCGAACCGGTCGAGCAGCGCGGCGGCGCGCGGCCGGATCCGGGAGCGCGGCCCGTGGGTCAGGTGGCCGATCAGCCGCAGGTTCTCCCGGCCGGTCAGGTTCGGGTCCACCGCCGCGTACTGTCCGGCCAGTCCGATCAGCCGCCGGACCGCGGCCGCCTCGCGCACCACGTCGTGGCCGAGGACCTCCGCGTGCCCGCCGCTGGGACGCAGGATCGTCGTCAGGATCCGGATCGCGGTGCTCTTGCCCGCGCCGTTGGGCCCCAGCAGACCGAAGACGCTCCCCGGCGGGACCTCGAAGTCCACCTCGTCCAGGGCGCGCACCGCCCCGAACCGCTTGCTGAGACCGACGACGCGGATCGCTGCCTGAGCCACGGGCTGCACCTCCCCGCTCGACGTAGCGGGTCTCCAGGCCCTTCCCCCACATTCTCGCCCCGCGGCGGCCCCGCCGCAGCGGCGCGGCGCCCCGGTGGGGTGCCGCGGTGGGGTGCCGCGGCGCCGTGTGCCGCGGTCAGTGGGCGAGGGAGAAGTAGTTCTCCTCCTCCTGGGTGAAGTGCAGGCGCAGGACGCTGTGCAGGCCGTACAGGCAGGCGCGCAGGTCGTCGACCTGTTCGGGGCGCAGGGCGCCCTCGGCGTCGGCCAGCCGCAGGTGGGTGGCGATCCGGTGGGCCAGGCGGTGGATCTCGGTGTGCGCGCGGCTCATGGTGGCGGTGGCCTCGGGGCCGCCCAGGGCGCGGGCGAGAGCGGGATAGAGCTCGTGTTCCTCGGCCACTTCGTGCGGCAGGAGGCGTTCGCTCAGCAGCCGGTCGACGTGGCGGACGGTGTCCAGGGCCGCGGGGTCGGCGGGATCGGTGAGGTGGTCGGCGGCCTCCCGGACGGCTTCGACGACCTCGCGCAGGTCGTCGTGCTCGGCGGCGAAGCGCTGGATGAGCTGCTCGGTGGCCGGCTCCACGGTGACGTGGGCGGCGCGGTCCGCGCCCAGGGCGCGCAGGGCGTTGAGGATGACGGCGACGTCGATGCCCTCCTGCAGCAGGGCCCCCGCGGCCGGCGGCAGCAGGCCGAACGCGGCGGCGGTCATGGCGGCCAGCGACATCGCCATTCCGGCCAGCGCGCTCTGGGCGGCGATGCGCCGGGCGCGCACGGCGATCCCCGCGGCGTCGGCGAGGCGGTCGACGCGGTCGGTGGTCAGCACGATGTCGGCGGCCTCGGACGAGGCGCTGGAGCCGCGGGCGCCCATCGCCACGCCGACGTCGGCGGCGGCCAGGGCGGGGGCGTCGTTGACGCCGTCGCCGACCATGACGGTGACCGCCCGCCCGCGTTCGGCCCGCACCGCGGCGACCTTGTCGGCGGGGGACTGGCGGGCGCGCACGTCGTCAAGACCGAGGACGGCCGCGATCTCCCGGGCCGGTTCCGCGCGGTCGCCGGTGAGCATCAGCAGCCGCTGGATGCCGGCCTCGCGCAGGCGCCGCAGGGTACGGGGGGCGTCGCCGCGCAGCGGGTCGCGCAGCAGCAGCGCTCCGGTGAGCCGGCCGTCCACGGTGAGCCAGGCGACGGCGGCGCCGTCCAGGGTGGCGCGGTTCTCGGCGGTGCGCGCCCAGGTGGGCAGGGACGCGCCGTCGCGCTTGCCGACGCTCACCGCGGCGGCGCCGATCCGGCCGGTGGCGCCGTGCCCGGGTTCCTCCGCCACGTCGCGCACCGGGCGCAGCGCCAGCCGGCGGGCGTGGGCCTCGTCGGTGATGGCCCGGGCCAGGACGTGGGGGGAGTACTGGTCCACGGACGCGGCGAGGGCGAGAACCTCGTCGGGGGTGGTTCCGGGCGCCGCCGCGATGTCCAGAACGCGGGGACGCCCGCTGGTGAGCGTGCCGGTCTTGTCCAGCACCAGCGTGCGGGCGCGGCCCAGCGTCTCCAGGGCGGCGCCGTCGCGGACCACGACACCCTGGCGGGCGGCCCGGGACAGGCCCGAGACGATCGCGACGGGCGCGGCAAGCAGCAACGGGCACGGCGTGGCGACCACCAGGACGGCCACCGCCCGCACGACCGAGCCGCTGACCAGCCACGCCACGCCGGCCACGGCCAGCGTCAGCGGCAGGAACCAGGCGGCGTAACGGTCGGCCAGCCGGATCACCGGGGCGCTCTCGGCACCCGCCTGCCGGGCGAGGCGGACGATCTCGGCGTACGCGCTGTCCTGCTCGGTCGCGCCCGCCCGCAGCTCGAAGGCGCCGCCCGCGTTGACACCGCCGCTGCGCACGCTCTCGCCCGCCCCCCGCTCGACCTGGAGGGACTCGCCGGTCAGCACGGACTCGTCCAGCACCGCGGTCCCGTTCTCGACGCGCCCGTCGACCGGGACGACCTCACCGGGGCCGACGACCAGCAGGTCACCGACGGCGACCTCGGCCAGCGGCACCGTACGGACCTCGTCGCCGACGCGGCGGCGGGCCGAACGCGGGGCGTGCTCCAGCAGGTGGCGCAGGTCGTGCGAGGCGCGGCGCTCGGCCGCCGCGTCCAGCCAGCGGCCCGTGGCGAGCATGAGCGCGATCAGCGCCCCGGCCAGGTACTCACCCGTCGCCAGCGTGCCGGCCAGCGCCAGGACGGCGATCAGGTCGACCCCGGCCCGCCCGCGCCGCAGTGCGTGCAGCACCCACGCCACGGCGGGAACGATCGCCGCGACCGTGCCCGCGGCCCAGCACGCGTCGGCGGCCGACCGCGCGCCGGCCAGCCACGCGACGCCGCCGGCCGCCAGCGCGGCGGCGGTGACCACGAGCAGGACCGGCTCCACCGACCGCCGGACCCAGGCGCGCACCGACCGCGCCTCACCCGCCACCGCTTCCTTGCCCACCGGACCTTCCACAGCGCCCTCCGTCCTGCCGCGCCGGGCCCTTCCCCTCCAGTAGATCCCTGGCGACGGCCCCCTGCCAGGGCACTTCGGACCGGCCCGAGGGGCCACCCGGACGGGGAGGCCGCCCGTACGCGGGCCGCGCCGGGAGCGGGGCCGGCGCCGTCGCCGGGATCGCGGGGTGCGCCCGGGCGGGGCCGCGGGGCCCGGTTCAACCCCCCCGGCTCACCCGTCCCCGCCAGACGGCTTCGGCGCCGGTGTGGCCGCTCGGGTGAATTGCCGGGCGGGCCGTCGAGCCGATGGCCGATGCCCGCTCGCGGGGTCCCGTACGGCGGTGATGGGGTCGCTCTCGGGGGGCAGTCGACCACCTTCACCCGAGGAAAGAACATGACTCGCTTCGCCATACGGGCGGCCCTCGCCTGCCTGTCCACCGTCGCGGCGGCCGCGGTGCTCGCCGCCCCCGCGTCGGCCACCGCCCCGTCCGCGGCCTCCGCGCCCGGCGCCTCCGCGGCCACCACCGCGCTCGCGGCCCGCGCGCTGAACCCCCAGACGCTGGCCGACCTCGACACGTCCATGCGGGGCGAGGCGTTCGCCAACGCCTCCTACACCTTCTACGCCGCCCAGGCCGACCGCGAGCACCTCCCGGTGACCGCGCGGACCTACCGGCGCACCGCCTCCGTCGAGCTCAACGAGCACTTCCGCGAGGAGGCCGAACTGGCGGGCGTGATCGGCAGCGACGCGAGCAACCTGCGCGCCGCGATCGCCGGCGAGACGTACGAGACCACCATCATGTACCCGACCTTCGCCCGGGAGGCCGCGCAGGACGGCGACCTCAACGCCGCCGCGCTGTTCACCGAGATCGGCCACGACGAGGCGGCCCACCTGGCCAGGTTCCAGGCGGCGCTGAGGGTCGTGGAGACCGGCCGCGGCCGCATCCCCGCCCCGCCGCCCGTCGACGCCGTCCAGGTCCCGGCCGGCGGCCCGCAGGTGCACTCCGCCCGCACCCTGGCCAACCTCGACACCGCCATGCACGGCGAAGCGCTCGCCCACGCCCGCTACACCATGTACGGCGAGCACGCGGCGGCCGACGGGCGGCCCGCCCTGGCCCGCCTGTTCGAGGGCACCGGGCAGGTCGAGCTGCACGAGCACTTCGCCGCCGAGGCCGTGCTGTACGGCCTGGTCGGCACCACGCACCAGAACCTGGTCAAGACCATCGCCGGCGAGACCTACGAGGCGACGGTCATGTACCCGACCTTCGCCCGCCGCGCCGACGCCGTCGGCGACCACCAGGCCGCCCGCCTGTTCCGCCACAACGCCGCCGACGAGGCCGGACACGCCCGCGCGTTCCAGCGGCTCCTGGACAACCCCAGGTAACCGCCGCCCCTCGGCCGCCACTGCTCGCCGGGCCCGGCGCATCGCCCCCGGCGGGCACGAACAGGCGGTTGTCGGCCCCATCGCCTCCGGTCGCTTCCACCCGCTGTCGACGATCGACCGTGCTCGATCTTTCGACAGAGGCGCGACCTTTGGCTCAGGGGCCTGCCCACAGCCACGGGCCGGGTTCCCGCGGGCGGGCCCGGCCCGTGCCCGCCGCACCTCCCGCCGCCCGGCCCGGGGACGCCACGCGAGCTTCCCCGGGCCGGGCCGTGCGTACGACTGCCGGCGACCGCTTCCGGGTCGCCCGTACCACTGCCGGCGACCGCTCCCGGCCGCGGTGCAGCCATGAGGCCGTCGGCAGCGGGTAGGCGACACCTCCCTGGTCGTCCCGCGGGAGATCCTCGATTCAGGGAGAATGCGGGACGGGGAAGCGAGGGGAGGAGCAGTGAGAGCGCCGCGCACTTTGGCGAACCTGGACGAGGCCGACAACGGTGACCACCTCTGCCAGGTGCTGGACCGTTCCGAGGACGTCGTCGACCGCAGCCGCGCCTTCGTCGCGGACGCGGCCTCGCACGGCGACAAGGCCGTGATCGTCGGGCCCCCCTTCGAGGAGGCGCACGAGTTCGCCACCCTCGTCCTGGACCCCGCCCGGCTGGAAGGCTCCCTGCTGGCCGCGGTGCGCCGCGAGGCGGCCAACGCCGACCGGCAGGGGTTCCGCTCCCTGCGGGTGCTGCACCACGCCACACCCGGCGGCAGCGGGGCGCACGGCACGGAGCTGCTGCGCAGCGAGCTGGAGCTGGAGGAGTTCGCCGCCGACACCGGGGCCCTGGTGGTCTGCGCCTACAACGGGGCCGACTGGGACCCGCCGGACCTGCGGCGGATCGCGTGTGTGCATCCCCATCATCTGGGCAGCCAGCCTTTGTCGCCCGCGTTCCGGATGTACCGTACGGAGAAAGAAGGCTGGATGGTGAGCGGAATCGTCGACAGCGACGGCGCGGCGGCCTTCGCCACCATCATGTGCACCCTGCTCGCCCAGAGAGCGGCGGTGCGGCTGCTCTGCCACGATCTGGAGTTCCTCGACGCCGCCGGTATGACCGCCCTGGCCGACGTCGCCCGGTACCTTCCGGACCGCAAGATCATCCTGGAAGGCACCAATGAGACCGTACGGCTTGCCTGGAACCTGTCCGGCTTCGCGACGCCCGACGTCCCGGTGGTGATGACACCGTGACCTCTTCCCCGCCCTCCCCGCCTTCCGCCTCGGCCCCGCCGGGCACGGGGTACCGGCACGAGCTGTACCCCTACCGGGGCAGGGACGAGTTCGTACAGGGCGCGATGAGCTTCATCCAGGACGCCCTCGACGGGGGCGAGGCCGTCGTCGTCGCCGTCCCGCAGGACAAGGCGTCCCTGCTGCGCTCCCGGATCCGCGACGACGAGGCCGTGCGGTACGTCGACACCAGCGCGGTGGCCCACCACCCGGGCCGGCACATCGGGGCCTGGCAGGAATGGATCAAGGAGCACGCCGCGAAGGGGCAGCCGGTCCGCGGGATCGGGGAATCGCCCTGGGAGACCGTCCGCAGCCGCGCCGAGGCCGAGGAACTGCACTACCACGAGTGGCTGCTCAACAAGGCATTCGCCCAGGGCCCGGCCTGGTGGCTGCTGTGTCCGTACGACATCGCCCACGACCGGGCCGCGCTGCAGAAGATGGCCCGCTGCCACCCCGAGATGCGCGAGGAGGGCCGGACCGTCCCCTGCCCGGACTACGACCCGAAGGCGCCGTACGCCTTCACCGCGCTCACCGACCCCTGCGAGCCGTACGAGGAGTACGCCTACGCCAGTGGTGACCTGGCGGCCCTCCGCGACAAGATCACCGTGCGCGCCGAGCAGCACGGCCTGGCCGGGGCGCGCCTGCGCGAGCTGCGCCTGGCCGCCACCGAGGTGGCCACCAACAGCATCAGGCACGGCGGCGGCCAGGGCATGCTGCGCACCTGGCACGAGGACAACCGGCTGGTGTGCGAGTTCCACGACACCGGCCACATCACCGACCCCCTGGCCGGCCGCACCCGACCGGACCCCGCGCAGTCCGGCGGACGCGGCCTGTGGCTCGTCCACCAGCTCTGCGACCTGGTCGAGATCCGCTCCACCCCGGAGAAGGGAACCACCGTCCGCCTCCACACCGACCTCCCCCGGTAACCCCCGCCGCCCGGCCCGGCTGGCCCACCGCCGGACCCCGCGTCGGCCGCCTCACCCTCGGGGCGGCGGGGCCGCGCAGCGCGCCCCGCCGCCTTTGCGCGAGTGGCTATCCGAGGGTCCACTGCTGGTTGCTGCCGCCGTTGCACGACCAGAGTTCGACCAGGGCGCCGTCGGCGGTGGAGGCTCCGGTCACGTCCAGGCACAGGCCGGACTGGACGCCGGTGATCGTGCCGTTGGCGTTGACGTTCCACTGCTGGTTGGTCTGGCCGTTGCAGGTCCAGACGATCGCCTTGGTGCCGTTGGTGGTGCCCTTGGCGTTGGCGTCCAGGCAGAGGGTGGTGCCCGCGACTGTGACCGTCAGCTCGTTCGACGAGTTGTGCGTCCAGGTCTGGTTGGCCCCGCCGGTGCAGCTGTGGATCTGCTGCTGGGTGCCCGGCGTCGTGGTGGAGTTCGGGTCGTCGAGGCACTTGCCCGCGCCCACCGCGTGCAGCGGCCCCGTGCTGCCGGTACCGGTCCCGGTGCCGCTGACGGTCCAGGAGAAGCTGGTGCTGCCGGCGGCGCCGGTGGTGTCGGTGGCGCTCACGACGGTGGTGAACGTGCCGCCGCTGCTGGGAGTGCCGGAGATCAGGCCGCCGGCGGAGATCGACAGACCGGGGGGCAGGCCGGTGGCGCTGTAGGTCAGGGTCTGTCCGGCCGCCGAGTCGGTGGCGTTGATCTGCAGCGGGTTGATCGCGGTGCCGGACGTGGCGGTCTGGCTGCCGGGGTTGGTGACCGTGACCGTGTTGCCGCTGGTGGAGCCGCTGCCGTCCAGCCCCATGAAGTGAATGGCGTAGTAGGCCATCTGCGTTCCCTGGATGGGCAGTTGGTGCCCGGCGCCGACGATGCTGTACGCCTCGACCTGCGTGCTGCCGGAGCTGTTGTTGTACCGGGAACGGTTCCAGTTGGTCACCGGGGTGTCAGTCGACGACGGGGTCTGGCTGACACCGAGCACGTTCGTCCACTGCTTGGTCTCTTCGGCGAGGTTGTTGTAGTTCAGGGTGGTGTCGGCGGTGCCGTGCCACAACTGCACGCGCGGGCGCGGCCCGTTGTAGCCGGGGTCGGCGTCATTGCGCACCAGGTCGCCCCATGCTTGCGCCGTCATGGAGACCTGACCCCCGGCGCACGCCCCGTTCCAGCCCTTCACGGTGCCCGTGTAGAAGCAGTGGTACGGCACACCCATGAACGCGGCGCCCGCCTTGAACACGTCCGGGTAGTCCGCGAGCATGACGTTGGTCATCATGCCGCCGGACGACTCGCCGGTGACGTACACGGAGTTGGGGTTCCCGCCGTAGTGCTGCTCGGTGTACGTGATCATCGACATCAGCCCGACCGGGTCACTGCCGCCGCCCCGCGTCAGCGCCTGGTCGGACGAGACGTCCCAGCAACTGCCGGACGGGTTGGACGAGGGGTAGATGACGATGAACCCGTACTGGTCGGCCAGCTTTCCGAAGTCGGTGCTGGAGTACAGGTAGGGCCCGGAGCCCTGGCACCCGTGCAGCGCCAGCAGGATCGGCGGGTTGGCCTTGACGTTGTTCGGCACGTACAGGTACATCTGCAGGTTCGTCGGGTTCGTGCCGAAGTTCGTGATCTGGGTCAGCGAGGCGGCGGCGGCCCGGGGCGCGGCGGGCAGACCGAGCCCGAACGCGGCACCGACCGCCAGGAGTACGCCGAGCAGGCCGAGCAGTCGGAACTTCAAATACCAGGATCGCAGCATGGGATCTCTTCCTCCACGGGCTGTCGTTGGCGCTGGCGGTGAGCTGGTATCCCCTCGGACCCGGCGGCGGGTTCACGTCGTGGTGCACTGATGGCGATGCGCTTCGATGGGACGGTCGCGAGACAGGTCGATTACCGGGGTTCGGCGTCCTGGCGGGTACCAGGAGCGTTCTTGCGGGACCACTGGTCGAGCAGCCGGACCGAGTCCTCGATCCGGAATCCGCCGCAGCCGCGGGACGTGGGTACGCGCCGGAACGTCCGGCTGGTCCCGCCGCTGCGGATCCGAACTGCCGCGGTCCAGGCGTGGCACGCGCCCGTGGACGTGCCTCGGCGCAGGTGCGGAACCCTCATGTTGTGACGTCCCCCTGCTCGTAGTGGCCCACCGGTGGGATGTGAGCGCTAACATTCAGCGATCACGCTTCCGGCGCTGCCACGCTCCGGCCCGGACGAGTTCGGAGACAATGACGCTGCCTCAGTGACCGCGACCTGTCAAGAAGCCATGGGATGTCCTCCCGGCTTCCCGGGAGCGACCAGGTCGTAATGCGCGTGACCGCCACCGCGGCTACCTTGATCTGGGGGACGGAATCCCGGGGGACAGAAACCGAACCACGTCGCTTTCCCGCAGGCCGGAGGCGTACGGGGGGTACGGCCCTCAGGCGACGAGCCATTCGCCGCGGCCTCTGCCTGCTCCTGGAGGTTCGATCCCATGACGATGTCACGTACTGGCTTCACCACGGCATTGGCCGCGGCGGCCGTCGCCATCCCGCTGACCGCGGGAGGGCTCGCGCCCGCCGCTCACGCGCAGACCAGTTCGCCCTCACCCAGTCCCTCGACCTCGACGGGCCCGTTCGGGCCCGGCTGCTCCTCACTGCCGAAGACCGGGGCGGGCAGTGCCGCCGTGATGGCCAAGCAGAAGGTCGTGGCCGCGGCGACGGGGAACGCCCAGCTGAGCACCCTGGTCAGCTACGTCAACAGCGCCAAGCTGGCCAACACGCTCGACAGCTCGAACAACATCACGTTGTTCGCACCCACGAACGCCGCCTGGCAGAAGCTGTCGTCGTCCGAACGGACCAATCTGAAGAACAATCCGACGCAGCTGAAGAAGGCGCTGCTGTACCACGTGGTGAATCAGCCGGTGACGAAGGCGGAACTGCCCAACGGCTCGTTCACCACGCTCGAGGGCTCCAAGCTCACGACCTCCGGTTCGGGCACGACCTTCAAGGTCAACAACACCGCGAACATCGTCTGCGGCGACATCAAGACCGCGAACGCCACCGTGTACCTCGTCGACACCGTCCTGATGCCGCCGGGCTGAGTCGCCGACGGATCGGGCCTTCGTGACGGGACGGATCTTCCGGACCGGAGCGGAGGCCCGTTCCCGGCCCTGCGGCCCCTTCCGCCCCTTCAGCCCCTGCGGCTGCTCCGCTCCTCCGCTCCTCCGCTCGTCCGCCGCACTCCCGGACGAGCCGGATCAGGGCAGTCGCGCCGCGAGGCGGCGGGCGGTCCCGCCGATGAGTTCACCGTCCCCGAACGGTCTACCCGGCGACGCGACGCGACCGTTCTCGACAGGAGTGCCATGTCCACGATCCAGCCGGTGATCATCACTGCCGACCACGACGTTCTGCTCGGCTTCTACACCACGTTGTTCGGCGCCGAGGAGATCTTCCGGGTGCCGGCGAAAGGCCCGGTCTTCTACCTCGGCCTGCGGATCGGCGACACCGACCTCGGGCTGGTGGCCAAGGAGGATACGGGGACCGTGGCGGCACCGCGGATCCTTCTCAGCATCGCTGTCGACGACGTCGACGAGACGCTCGGCCGCGTGGAGGAGCTGGGCGGCTCGGTCAGCGGCGGCCCCAAGGACATGCCGTGGGGACAGCGCGTCGCCCACATCCTGGACCCCGACGGCAACCCGGTGAACCTCACCCAGCCGATCCCGGCCCGGTGACGCCGTCCCGGGGCGCCGTGCCCCGCCCGGGGCGGGTTCGGCGTGTGCCGCCCGCACGCACGGTGACGTCGGAGTGCCGCCCCGCACGCACGGTGACGTCGGCGCCCGCTCCGGCGCGTGTCCTCAGGCGGGGTACGTGTGGGTCGCGGCCGCCTTGACCGTCGCCCAGACCTCCGCGCCCGGGCGCAGATCGAGCTCGGCGGCGGCGACCGCGGTCAGGTCGGCGGCGAGGGGGAGCTCGCCGGTGAGGTCGGCGCGGATCCGGTCGCCGAGGGTCTCCATCCCGGCGACCGTGCAGTGCCAGAGGTTGCGGGCGCTGGAGCCGGCGGGGCGGTCGCGGTGGAGAGTGGCGGCGCTGGGCGGGAACGCCACGAAGACCGGGCCCGAGAGGACCTCCGTGGTGGTGATGGCGGGGCCGGTGTCCAGGCGGACGGTGTGGCCGTCGGCCGTGCCGCGGTAGAGGTTCAGCCCGACCAGTTGTGCGATGTAGCCGGTACGGGGGCGGCGGGCGATGTCGGCGGGGGCGCCCTCCTGGACGACTTCACCGTGTTCCACCACGACCAGGCGGTCGGCCAGCACCATGGCGTCGAGCGGGTCGTGGGTGACCAGTACGGCGACGGCCTCGAAGTCGGCCAGGTGGCGGCGCAGTTCGGCGCGCACGTCGAGACGGGTGCGGGCGTCGAGGGCGGCGAGCGGCTCGTCCAGGAGCAGGAGCCGCGGGTGGGTGGCCAGGGCGCGGGCTAGGGCGACGCGCTGGGCCTGGCCACCGGACAGTCTGCGCGGCTTGGCGCCCGCGTGTTCGGCCAGGCCCATGCGTTCCAGCCAATCGGCGGCCTGGGCGCGGGCCCGCGCCTTGCCGGCGCCCTGGCAGCGGGGCCCGAAGGCCACGTTGTCGAGTGCGCTGAGGTGCGGGAAGAGCAGGTAGTCCTGGAAGACGACCCCGACCGGGCGGGATTCCGGCGGTGTACGGTCCAGCTCGGCGCCGTCCAGCCGGAGGTGGCCGCCGGACAGCGGGACGAGGCCGGCCAGAGCCCGCAGGGCGGTGGTCTTGCCCGCGCCGTTGGGCCCGAGCAGGGCCACCACCTCACCGGGCGCCGCGGTCAGTTCGACGTCCAGGCGGAAGGAACCGCGCTCGACCACCAGCCGCGCGTCCAGTCCCTCCCGCCCCAGGCGGGGGGCGCCGACGGGGGTCCCCGCGGTCTTCTCGGCGCCGGTCATGAGGCCGTCATGAGGTGGTCATCCAGCGGCCGCGCAACCCCGCCAGTACCGTGATCGACACCGCCAGCAGGACCAGGCTGAGGGCGATCGCCGTCTCCGGGTCGTTCTGGAGGGCGAGGTAGACGGCCAGCGGCATGGTCTGGGTCCGGCCGGGGAAGTTGCCGGCGAACGTGATGGTCGCGCCGAACTCGCCGAGTGCCCGGGCCCACGCCAGGACCGCGCCCGCCGCGATCCCGGGGGCGATGAGCGGCAGGGTGACCCGCCGGAACGCGGTGAAGCGGGACGCCCCCAGGGTGGCCGCGGCCTCCTCGTAACGCGGGTCGGCGGCGCGGAGCGTGCCCTCCACGCTGATGACGAGGAAGGGCATCGCGACGAACGCCTCCGCCACGACCACTCCCGCCGTGGTGAACGGCAAAGTGATGCCGAACCAGGAGTCCAGCCATGTCCCGACGACTCCGTTGCGGCCCAGCGCCATCAGCAGCGCGACGCCGCCGACGACCGGTGGCAGGACGAGCGGCAGCGTGACCAGGGCCCGGACGAGCCCCCGGCCCGGGAAGTCGACGCGGGCCAGCAGCCAGGCCAGCGGGACGCCGAGCACGAGGCTCACCGCGGTCGCCGCCGTGGCGCAGACCAGCGACAGCCTGAGCGCCTGCCACACCTCGGCGCCGGTCAGCCGCGCGGACAGGCCGTGCCACGGCGTCCGTACGAGCAGCGCGATCAGCGGCAGCAGCAGGAACGACAGGCCGAGGAGCGCGGGCACCAGCAGCGGCAGCGGCACGCCCCGCACCTGCGACCGGGCGCGCCGCACCTGCGACCGGGCGCCCCGCCGCAGCGGCTCGCCAGGGAGCGGGCCGGTCGCGGCGCCGGGCGTGTCCTGCCTGGTCACGGCCGCAGGAACCCGGCGCCGGTCAGGACCTTCTGCCCTTCGGCGGACCGCACGAACGCGATGAACGCCTTGGCGGTCGCGGCGTTCCCCGCGTCCTTGAGCAGGGCGATCGGATAGTCGTTGACGGCTTCGGCCGACTCGGGGAACGGCACGCCCTCGACCTTGGCGCCCGCGGCCTTCACGTCGGTCCGGTAGACGACTGCCGCGTCCGCCTCGTTCAGAATCACCTTGTTCAGGGCGGACTTCACGTCCTGCTCGTAGGAGACCGGGGTGAGCTTCAGGTCGCTCGCGGCCAGGGCCTTCTGGGCGGCGGCGCCGCAGGGCACCGTCTTGGCGCACAGCACCACTTTCAGGCCGGGCCTGGTGAGGTCCCTCAGCGAGGAGACCTTGCCGGGGTTGCCGGGCAGGGTGGCGATCTCCAGCTGGTTGCGCACGAAGGTGGCGGGTGTACCGACCGCGTCCCCCTTGCCCGTCACGATCGCCATCGTCCTGGGGCTGGCGGCCGCGAAGACGTCGGCGGGGGCGCCGCCGGTGATGCTCGCGGCCAGGGTGTCGCTGCCGCCGAAGCTGAAGGTCACCTTGGTGCCCGGATGGGCCGTCTCGAACTCCTTGCCCAGGGTGGTGAAGCTCTCCTGCAAGGAGGCCGCGGCGAAGACGGTCACCGTCCCCGACAAATCGTCCGAGGCCGAGGAGCTTTTCGACGTGGAGGAGGGCGGGGAATCGGAGCCGGACGACGAGCAGGCACTCAGGGCCAGCAGCGCCGCGGCGCCCGCGCCGGCGACCCGCGCGGTCCGGAGGGTCCGGAGGGCCTGGATGGTCCTGCGGGTCCTGCGGGGGTACGACCGCCCGGCGCGGGCGGCCGGCGCCGGCCCGGGGACGATCCGTCGGACCGGCTCGTCGCCTTCGGCGGTCGGTCCCGCGCCGTCGACGAGACGTCGTCCGAGCGTGTCGGCGCCGACACCGCGCAAGGCGGCCGTGTGCCCGATCCGGTAGGAACGCATGCACCGAGGATAGATGCCGCAGATGCCAGGTGAAAGTCTTCCAGTGCTACGCATGTGCGGGAATCGTGCCCGTTCAGGTTGGCATGTGCGTCCGTCCTGGCCGGGCGGTCGCGCGGCCGGTTCGGCGCTCTCCCCGTGCCACAGGCCGAGGTGGCAGGATTGCGTGCCGGTGCACTGGGGACGGTCAGGGGGAGCAGGGGGGAGCACGCGATGGGTTACGGATCGGTTCACGCGCTTTTCGAGGCGCGTGCGCGGCTGACGCCGTTCGCGCCTGCCGTGGTGTGCGGCGCGGAGCGTCTCACCTACGGTGAACTCGACGGCCGGGCCAACCGGTTGGCCCGGCGGCTGCGGGACGCGCGGCTCCCGTCCGGCGCCCTGGTCGCGGTGTGCCTGGAGCCGGGCGCCGGAGCGCCGGCGGCGATGCTCGGTGTCCTCAAGGCTGGCGGGGTGTGCGTGCCGCTCGGGCCGGACATCCCGTTACCCGAGCTGCGCCACGTCCTCGCCGACGCCGACCCGTTCGCGGTGGTGACCACCGAAGCGCTGCGCGTCACGGTGTCCGACGGCAAGCGCCGCCGGATCGTGACCGTCGATCGGGAGGCCGGTGCGACGGTGGATTCGACGGCCGGCGGGCCCGTGGAACCGCTGGAGGGGAAGGCACCCCGTCTCGCGTGCGTCCTCTACACGGCCGGGACGACCGGCCCGGCCAAGGGCGCGCTGATCGGGCACAGCGCCCTGCTGAGCGCCTTCGAGGGCGCGCGGGCCGTGCACCGCCCGACGCCCGAGGACCGCCTGCTCCTCGTCGCGCCCCCGGAGTCCGCGGCCTTCACGGCGGGCTGGATCCGTACGCTCGGCTCCGGCGGCACGCTGGTGCTGCCCGCGGCGGACGGCACAACGCCGGACGCGCCGGCCGCCGTCAAGGACTTCAGGTCCGCCGCCGCGAAGGCGGCCCGGCTGGCCACCTCGGGCGGACCCGGCAGCGCCGTCGCCGCCGAGCGGGAGTCCGCCGTCGCCGCGCTGCACGCGCTGGTCCTCGCCGAGGGCGTCACCGTACTGGACTGCGACACGGCCACCGCCAGGGACCTGCACCGGTACATCCGGCGGCGCGGGCTGGACCTCGGCGCGGTCCGCCTGGTCGGCGTCACCGGCGACATCTGGTACCTGGACGAGATGCAGGGGCTGCGCAGGACGCTGGGACCGCAGGTGCGCGTGCTCAACGTCTACGGACCGGCCGAGGCCGCCGGCTGCGCGGCGTACTTCGAACTGCCCGACCGGCCCGCGACCCTCGACCGTCCCGAACGGGTGTCGCTGATCGGGAAGCCCTTCCCGGGCCTGCGCGTCCAGGTGCTCGACGCCCGCCGCCCCGCCGCACGGGGCAGGACGGGAGAGATCGCCGTCGACGGTCCCGGCGCCGCCCGCGGCTACCGGAGCGCCGAGCGGCGGTCGGGCACCGGCGGGCGGCCGCGTACGGATGGGCCGCGTGCCGGCGGGCCGCTGCGCACCGGTGACCTCGGCCGGGTGGGGGACGACGGCCGGCTGGAATACCTCGGCCGCAAGGGCGCGCACGCCGACGCCGAGGCGGTGCTGCGCGGCCACCCGTCGGTCGAGGAGTGCGCCGTCGCCGAGATCGGGACCGACGCGGGCCGCACGTCCCTCGCCGCCTACGTCGTCCTGGCCGACGGCGCGCGGTCCGATCCGGCCGGTATACGGTCCTACGCCTCGGCCCGGCTGCCTTCCGGACGGGCCCCGCGCACCGTCGTCCCGCTCGCGTCCCTGCCGCGCACCAGGGCCGGCCGGATCGACCGGCGCGGCCTGCCGCAGCCGGCACGGCCGCCGGGAGCCGGAACGACCGCCGGCGGCAAGGGCGGATCGGGGTCCGGCCCCGGTGACGCGACGGGCTGCGCGGCACTGGCGGCGGGCGTCGTGGCGGCGTTCCTGTCCGCCGTGTTCACCGACGTCCTGTGGCCCCACTCGACCGACCTCACCGGCGTGCCCCAGCCGGAGGCACTGCTGTTCTTCGGGCTCTACGTGTGCGAGTGGCTGTCCTTCGGGCTGGGCGTCGCGTTCCTCTTCCACGGACGGCACATGATCGCCCGTCAGGAACGTTCCCCCCGCTTCACCACCGCCGCGCACCTGTCGGTGGTCTGGCTGCTGGCCGCCTGGTGGCCGCAGGACAACTTCTACCGGCTCGCGCGCAAGACGGACTGGCCGCGCCAGGCCGCCCTGGTCTACGGCTTCAACGTCACCCTCATGATCGCCGCCGCGGTACTGGTGGTGTTCTTCGCCGCGCGCCCGCGAGAACGTACCTGAGACCCCGGGGCCCGGCCGGCGCCGGCGGCGTGGCATCGGCCACGCCCGCCGGCCCGTCCGCGAACATCGCTCCCAGCGAGCGGTTGGCGGCGGCCACCGCCTCCTGCGCCGCGTCCAGCGCCCCGGGGGAGCGGGCGGCGAGCGCCACCCCCACGTACGGGTGCGGCTCGAAGCTCGCCGTCGGCACGGTCGGCAGCAGCGTCACGCCGAGCGCACGGCACTCCCGCGCCACCCGGTCCAGGTGCTCGAACAGCGCCGCGGAAGGCAGCCGCGCGCCCAGCGGCAGGCAGTCCAGGGTCCGTACGCAGAACGAACCGCCGTGGACCTCGGCGAGCCTGGCCTGGATCACGAAGGCCACCGCCGGGCCGGTGAGCCGGAGGTTGATCTCGGTGGGGCACAGCCGTCCGGCCCGGTCCGTGACGAAGTCGACGTCGTACCAGCCGCGGTAGCCGTCGGCGGCCAGGGCGCCGCCCACGGCCGAGCCGAAGCGGGCGGCGGTCTCCGCGAGCGTGTCGGGCAGGACCGCGGGACCGACGGTGACGCCCCGGTAGCCGGTGCCCTCGATGTCCATGACGCCGGCCCCGACGGGGTGGACACGGCCGTCGGCGGCCACGACGGCGTCGAAGGTCGGGTGGCGCGGCGGCGCGGGGCCGTCCCCGTACTCCGCCGCGTACGCGTCCGCGTACTCCACCACGTACTCCTGCGCGTACTCCGCCACGTACTCCTCTACGTAGTCCTCGACCAGTACGCCGCCGCCGGGGGGCAGCCGGCCGGCCAGCGCGCGGGCCTCGCGCGCCGAGCCGACCTGACCGGGGGTGACCACGAGGGTGCCGGAGCCGCCGACGCCGTACTCCGTCTTCACCACGCTCGTCCTGCCCGCGGCCGCGCGGGTGGCCAGCACGCGTGCGAGGGCGCGGCGGGAGGCGACCGGGTGCTGGGCCGGGACCGCGACGCCGGGATGGTCGGGGGCGAGCGCCTCGAAGAGGGCGTGCGCGGCGGCCTTGGACTCGTAGCGGTGGACGGCGCGCAGCGTTTCGGCGTCCTGGCCGCCTCGCGGGCCCACGGCCGCGGCGATCCGGGCGGACCGCGCCGTGCGCCCCCAGGGGATCACCGGCAGGCCGGCCGCCGTGATGCGTTCGAGCAGCACCGGGTCGGCGAGAACCGCCTCGGACAGCCCCGCGTCGCCCGCGAAGCCGCCGTACACCTCGACGTCCGCCCAGCCGAGCGGCCCCGCCAGCATCCGCATCCACGCCGGATCGACGTGCCGGGGCAGGACGACGGCCTTCGGGTGCGGGCCGGCGAACGCCGCCAGGCACGCGTAGTGGTCGCCGCCGCGCAGCAGCGCGGCGCCGCCGGGGAACTGGGCGTTGAACTCGCCGACGTTGCCGAGGTGTACGGTGCGCCGGCCGGCGGTCCACGCGCGGACCCAGGCGGGGGGCCGTGCCGGGCGGGGCCAGGCGGCGAGCGGCACCAGTCCGAGGCCGGCGATCGGCCCGGACGCGGCGGTGTCCGTCCGCTCCGCGCCCATGGCCAGGTAGAACGGCTCGGCGTGCGGATCGGAGGCGATCGCCAGCCGGGTGAAGCCCAGCCGGCCCGCCTCGGCCAGCACGTGCTCGTACAGCAGCCGCCCCACGCCCCGCCCGACAGCGGCCGGTTCCACGAACAGCATCCCCAACTCGCCGCCGGGCGGGTTGCCTTCGAGGGTGGCGAACCCCACGAGGCGCCGTACGTCACGCGACCGTGCTGCGGCGTCGGTGTCCCGCGCGCGCTCCTCGGCGACCACGGTCCTGCGGGCCGCCACCTCGCCCGGCCGCAGCCGCAACTGCGCCTCACAGGCGGCCAGGAACCGCGCGTCGTAGCCCCAATGCCCCTTCGACCGCAGCGCCAGCCCGCTCAGCGCCTGCGCCTCGTCCTCCCGCCCGGCCCTCAACCACAGCGCCCCGCCCATGGGCCCGACCCCCACCGGGCGTCCCGGCTCGCTCCCCATACCCAGATCCTGCCACGAGCGCACCGGCGCCCCGGCGCCCCGGCGCCCCGGCGCCCCGGCGCACCAGCGACCACCCAGCCCGGCGCTCAGCGCGATTCACGGGTCGGGTCGCCCGGCGTCGCGAGTGCCGCGGCGGCAGCGGAAACCACTGGATCCCCGGTGGCTCAGCCGTCGCCGCCCGCCCCGCCCCGGGCGGGGGGCGCGGTGGCCCGGGTGACGCGTCCGGAGGCGGCCAGGAGGGCGATCAGGGCGAGGAGCAGCAGCAGGACCAGGAGCAGGAAGAAGATCGTCAGGGCGGTGGGATGGTTCCAGAACGCGAAGGCCGCCGCGATGACGAGGACGGCGCCGAGGGTGATCCACCGTCGGTGGCGATCGGTCCAGACGCCGGCGCGGCCGGTACGGACCTGGTGGCGGTAGGCCCACCCGGCGACGGAGTCCGAAGCGCGTTCCGAGGCGGTGCGGACGGCTACGGGCAGGCGCCCCGGGCCGACCAGGTAGGCCCCGAGAGCGAGGACGATTCCGAGGACGATCGCGGTGACGAGGCTGACCCGCAGGAAGCGGATCAAAGTGTCGTAGACGGCCCCCGCCGCGTCCCGCGACTGCACGGTGGCGGGGAGGTGGTCGAGGTAGTAGGTGCGGAAGGCGGCGAGGACGATGACGACGACGAGGGACGCGAAGGCCGCGCCGAGGGCTGCCCGGGCCAGGGCCCGGCGGCGCCGGTGGGCGAGCAGCACCCCGGCCGCGCCGACCACGACGGTGAGCGGGGGCAGCCAGTTGCCCAGGACGTCGAGTACGTGGGCGAGCTTGCGGATCTTGCCCAACTGGTCGGAGTCCAGCAGCACGAGCCGCTTGTCGCTCGACGGGATGGCGGCGGCCACCTGCAGGCCCTCGGCCTCCAGGGTCTTCTTGAGTTCGTCGACCGCCGTGCCGACGTCGAGGGTGACCGTGCCGTCGCTGACGCTGACCGCGCCTCGGCCTTCACCGGTCAGGGCGTGCACGACCGCCTGGTGGGCGGTGCGGTTGGCATTCTCCCAGGTGGTGGCGAAACGCTCACTGCGCACGACCTTGGTCGCGGCCTTGTGGACCGCGTCGTCCACGGCCGAGTCGAGCTGCGGGCCGAGCCCCTTCACCGCCTGAGCGGCCTTGGGCGGCAGGCCCTGGGACTGCAGCCAGGCCGCGAGCTGGGCGGTGGCCTCCGACCCGTTGACACGTACGTCGACGGCCTTGGTGGCGCGGGCCACCGCCGCGTCCTGCACGGCGCGGTTCCTCGCCAGGGGAGCGACCGTGGACACGTAGCGGTCGGTGTCGAGCACAAGGTCGTGGACCCACACGGCGAGCAGGGTCAGGGGCACCAGGACGCAGGTCAGCACGATGAGTACGGCCGAGGACGTGCTGCGCGCGACTCTCCCGGCCGCCGCACCCCGCCCTCTCGCACCTCCCGGGGGCCCGGGGGCGGCGGCAGGCGGTGCCGGGCTGCTCATGATCGCTCCTGCCCTGGGAAAGATCTCCTCTCCATTGGGGCGGACGGACCGGCGCACGGCACACCGGGACGGGCCGTACGGGCGAGCCCGGGAACCCGCGCGGCCCAGCGGCGTACCCCCTCGTTCCGCGCCCTCGCCCCGCCACCCGCCCGCGCGAGCACGCCTCTGGGCACCCCGATGACCTGCGGCACCCGGCCCCTGCCCACCAGGCCCGGGGCCGGCGTCGACCGGACCGAAGTCACCCGGCGCGATGATGAGAAGTCCCTGACCATGAAGACGAAGCTCCTGGTAGGCGGCGTTGCCGCCCGGCAGCCGGTGAGGTCGCGGGGACGACAGGTAAGCCGCAGGCACAGCGGTGGGTTGAGATCCGGGAGGGTGCGGCAACGGGCTGTGAGTGCAGCCGTGCTTGCACGGGCCGCCGCGGCCGGGGAACAGGCGTGGCAGGGGCGTCAGCTCGTCCGGCGTGGCGGGTGCCGTTGGTTATTCGCCGTGGTAGAGGCGGTTGAGGGCGATGAGGTGGATGGTGGGGTCGTGGGCGGCGGCCATGCGAAGGTCGTCGGTGAAGCCTGCGCCGCTGAAGCACATGAGGCGGGTGTGACCGGTGGCTGTGCCGCGGGTACTCAGTAGTTCGCGGATGTGCTGGAGGCGTTGGAGGTGGCTGACTCCCATGGTGTCGTTCCATTTGGCTTCGCCGATGGCGAGCAGTGTTTCGCGGTCGGGGTAGGCGTCGTCGAGGCCGTGGACGGCGACGTCGACTTCGTGGCTGGTCTTGGCCATGGGGTCGTTGATGGTGCCGGCGGCGACGCGCGTGGGGTGGCCTCCGTACGTGTCGGGGGCGGCGTGCCAGCGGGCCCATTGGCGGCAGAGGGTTTCGAAGTGGGGGCCGAGGACTTTGCTGCGGAAGGTGGGTTGGGCCCTCTGCCAGACGGTGGGGGCGCGGCCTGGGCGCTCCAGGTCGCCCCAGTGGGGGCGCATGACGGAGTGGTAGAAGGTGACGAGGGGTTCGGCGATGCGGTAGGCGGAGCGGTTGCGGCGGAAGGCGTCGGGTTCGTGGCGGATGAGGCCGACGTCTTCGAGGACGTGGAGGGGGTGGGCGAGGTCGGTGGATTTGCGGCCGAGGTAGTCGGCGATGCCGCCGCGTGCGTTGTTGCCGGTGGCGATGGCGGCGAGTACGGAGTGGTAGAGGGCGGTGTCGTGGAGTTCGGGTTCTTCGGCGAGGAGGTAGCGGGCTTCGCGGAAGAGGGGGCGGGCGGGGTTGAGGACGGCGCGGGTGACCCAGTCGTCGAAATCGTCGGGGCCGGTGGGGGTGTCTCCTTGGGTGAATTCGCGGCGGTAGGCGGGGGTGCCGCCGACGATGGCGTGGGTGAGGGCGGCGGTGCGGGGGTCGGTGATGTCCCAGAACTGGGCTGCGAGCCGGTAGTCAAGGGTGGGGACGATGAGTTCGAGTCCGGCTCGGCCTCGTAGGGGGGCGTTGCCGGCCAGCAGGCCGCCCATGAAGGACAGGGCGGATCCGCAGAGCAGGAGTCGTACGGGGGTGTGGTGGCGGCGGGCGGTGGGGTCCAGGGCGCGCTGGATGACGGATGGCAGGGCGGGCGAGGCTTTGGCGAGGAAGGGGAACTCGTCGATGACGGCGACGGTGGGGCCGTCGGTGGCGATCCGCAGGAGGCGGGAGATCGCCTCGTCCCAGGAGGCGAACCGGAACGGTACCGGCTCGTTGAGATGGGCGGCGAGGGCTTCGCCGAACTGGCGCAGGGCGTCCGTTTCGGTGGTTTCCGTGGCGGTGAACATGAAGCCGCCGGTGGCGCGGGTGATCGCGTCGAGGAGGAAGGTCTTGCCCTGGCGGCGCCGCCCCGAGACGACGCCGAGGGTCGCCTCGGGGCCGGGGTACTCCGCGAACCGGGTGAGCTCGGCCCACTCGAAGTCGCGGTCGAACATCTCGGCGGGCTTGGCGGCCGGCATCAGACACTCCTCATTATGGATAGCTCCACCTATTATAACTCCTCTTATCCATGGACGAGCCTGGAAGCACCCGTGAAGTGCAGCAGCCGTGGACTGTTTCTCCCTTGAGCCAGTGCCTCACGGCGACTGCGCAGAAGGGAGAAGGCCATGCTGCTCGACACTCCCGGTCCGCCGGAGGACGCGGCTCTGCACCGCGCGCTGCGCTCGTGGGCGTTCGTCGTGCCGGGTCCTGCGGAGCGTGACCTGCCTCACGAGGCCCGTGAGGTGCCGTGGGTGGCTGCCGCGTCCCGTCCGGCGGTGGAGACCGTGTGCCGGAAACGGAAGGTCGGAGACTCGGCCCACGGCCGGCAAGGCGTGGACCGACGCCGGCGGGGCTCACGACCGGCGGGGCCTGAAGCAACGGGAGAAGGGTGAGGTGCGCGTCGTGCCGATCCCTCCGCCGCTCGTTCGGCTACTCCGGGAGCACGTCGAGGAGTTCGGCCTGGCCGACGACGAACGGCTGTTCCGGAGCGAGTACGGCAACGTCATTGTCGCGTCGTCGTACTCCCGGGTGTCGAAGCGGGCCCGGGAGCTGGCTCTCCTGCCCGGCCAGGTCGCCTCGCTGATGGCGGCCCGGCCCTACGACCTGCGGCACGCGGGCGTCTCCCAGTGGCTCAACTCGGGAGTGCCCGCCCCCGAGGTTGCTGCCCGCGCCGGCCACTCCGTGGACGTGCTGCTCAAGATCTATGCCAAGTCCATCGACGGCCAGGAAACGGAGATGAACGAGAGGATCATGCGCGGGTTGGGGGAGGCGTAGACCAAGACACTCGGGTACAGATGCTGCTACACGGCTGATGGGAGCCCCGGAGCGATCCGGGGCTCACCCTTGCGTCCCGAGAGGGACAGGACTTTCAGCTCGGCGTGTCCCCGCTGGTGGTTCGGGCATCTTGGCAGAACTGAGTCCAGGTATGAACAAAGTCCGCCTCACCGGACTGCATGCCGCTCAGGGTGAAGAAGATGCCGGACGGCGAGCCGTCCGCCCCATCCCATCCTGCGCAAAGGATCTTGTCGGAGAACCGCGAAGGGCCGACGTACTTGATCGTGGTTAGCGGTACACCGATGATCTTCATCTCGTCATCGATGGGTTTGCCTCTCACGTAGCCTCGCACGGCGTAGATGAAGTGCGTGTCGGTCAAGAAGGCGTGGCCCTTGGCGCTGTGAGTGGCGGCGACAGGACTATCGGGGAACGTGAGGTCGATGTCCGCCGCTGCTACTCGTCGAGAGGGAACGGGCGTGATGACGCCTTGCTGTATCCAGTCGGAGAAGATCGACCATCGCAACGATTCTTGGATCAGCGGACCTTCCAGGCCGCGCTGTCTGAGACGAGCTTCGTAGTCATCCAAGAGTTGCGCTGGTCGTGAGTCCTGGCGCGCCCTGTGAAAAAGCCCCATAGTCGGATTACAGCACCGGATCGGACCCTTGGTCAGTCGAATCGAGCCAGAGCTTGCGTCTCCGCCTGTTGTCTGGGTGGAGTGTCTCGGGCTCGGACGATGAGGCCGTACATGAGGACGATGACCTGCGCAAAGTCGTCCAAGATCATTACGTCGTCATTACGTGATCACTGGCAAACCGCTCCCTCCGGCCGCCCCCGCCTGCACACGTGCAAAGACCCCGCACTCAGCGTTCTGGCTGGTGGCGGGGTCTTTCGGCACCTACTGCGAGGTGCCCCCGGCAGGATTCGAACCTGCGCACACGGCTCCGGAGGCCGTCACCCGTTTGCGCGTTACCGCAGGTCAGCGGCTTACCTGACGGTTTGTCAGGCGTTCTGCGCCACAAATACGCCACTGGCTCCGGTCTCGGTTCTGATGGCCTGTCAGGCCGGTCTGGGCGATCCGTCTGCTGTTATTTGTACCCGCTCGGCGCCCTGGTAGTCACCGCATGGCAGGGGGCGTGAAGGAGCACTCGGGGGGGCGTGCGCGAGAGTGATCACACTGTGTGATGGCAAGCCGAACCGAGAGGCGGATCCTGTGACGACCGCCACCGGTCAATCAGGGGTGGTGCGAGTGCGCTCGAACCGGGGGATGTCCGCGTCGTTTGTGCGGGCAGTGATGCCTTTGCCGATCACGGAGGAGGCAGGCATGGACACCGACGGATCACATGAAGACCACGCTGCGGACGACCTCGCACCCGAGGCGGACGAAAGCCGGACACAGCCGCAACACAATGCCGTGGAGCAGGGGCGGGACGCCATGGTCGCGGAGCTGGCCGGGGAGTTCGGTGCGGAGCTGGTGCGGGCTGTTCGGGCGGGTCTGGCCCGGCAGGACAGCCCCGGCTACGGGGTGCGGGGGCCGTCGCGGCTGAGCTGGTACGACTTCGCCACGGAATACGCGCGGGCGCTCTGGCCCGGACGAGCGGCCAAGACCCGGGACGAGGTCAGCGACGCGCTGACCGCGATCACCCTGGCGATGTGCTCGACCATCCCCGGCCGGCCGAAGGAGCAGGTGCTGCGTCGCGCGCTGCGGCACTGGGCGTTCGTGGTGCCGAAGGCGGGCGGGCCGGAAATGCCGGCGGAGGACCGGCTGGTGCTGGGCTGGGTGGCCAAGGCGTCCCGGCCGCTGGTCGACCTGCACGATCCCGTCCTGGCGCGGGAGGTGCTGGAGTCGCTGCGGCGCCGGATCGACGGTGGTGAGGCGTCGGTGGCCACGATGCGCCGCAAACGCAAAGTGCTGGTGCACGCCCTGCACTACGCCATGGAGCGCGGCGAGCTGGGCAGCCATCCGCTGACGCGGGTGCGCTGGCGGATCCCCAAGCCCGCGGTGGCGGTGGATCCGCGGGTGGTGGCCAACCCGCACCAGGCGCGGGATCTGCTGGCGGCCGTCTCCTACGTCGGCGGCTACAACCGGGCCCGTGGACGGAGGCTGGTCGGGCTGTTCGCGGGCATGTACTACGCGGGGCTTCGTCCGGAGGAGGCGATCGCCGTTGCTTTGCCGGACTGCCGCCTGCCCAGATCCGGGTGGGGGCGGTTGGTGGCGCACCGTACTTTGCCGCAGGCGGGCAAGCGTTGGACCGACACCGGCGACTATCACGACGAGCGCGGGCTGAAGAACCGCCCGCCGGGAGACACCCGGGTGGTGCCGCTGCCACCGCACCTGGTGGCCCTGTGGCGCGACCACGTCACCACGTTCGGCACCGCCGATGACGGGCGGCTGTTCTTCAGCGAACATGGCGGCATCATCAGCTACACCACCTACCACCGCGTCTGGCACGAGGCGAGAGATCTCGCCCTGTCACCCGCCCTCACCCCCACCCCGCTGGCCAAACGCCCCTACGACCTGCGGCACTCGGCCCTGTCCACCTGGCTGTGCGCCGGGGCAGACCCCGCCGAGGTCGCCCAGCGCGCCGGCAACAGCGTCGAGGTCCTGCTGTCCCGCTACGCCAAGTGCCTGTACGACCGCCAGTCCCTCAACAACCACCGCATCGAAGACCTGCTGCGCTCCTACGACCAGCCGCCCCAGAAGCCCGGCACCGAGGAATCGGGGAGTCCCGGGGGAGAGGCATGACGAAGGCCGGGTTCCGTGCGCCATGGTCTCGTCCTCGCCTGCGCGGTTGAAGGGCGAGCGGTGGCGCGCCGTCTGGGCCTGACGCGGTCGGTGCCGTGACATCGCTCCGCGTTCCGGGGGCTGCGCGCGGGTACCGGGGAAGGGCTACCGGCCCCGCGCGCAGCCCGCTGGAATTCCCGCAGCGGCTGCGCGGGCAAGCGGGCAACACGGGTGGCGATGGCGTCCTTCGTTGCGACGGTGACCGGCGGACCGCAGGTTCCTGAACAGGGGTCAGGACTTTGGCGAGAACGCATGCCCAGCCTGTGGCTCCGCACCGTTGCTGTGTACTGAGAGAGATGGATGCAGGCGGGCTCCTTTGGCAGGGGAGGGCTGTGGTGGTGGTGTGCATTCCATGATGCTCAAGAAACGCGTTTTGCCTGACGGTATTTTCTGTGTTACCGACGGCTCGCCTGAGCAGTGTTCCCCGATCCTTGTGCCGCTGTACCCGGTCCGCCTGCACAACCGGTCTCGCGCATCCGGGCCGTCGGTGTCTGTGCGGGGGATGAGACGGTCCGTTGTCCGCCGTCGATGTCAGTCCGCAGCTCCATGCCGGTGCTCGCCTTACTGTGTGCGCTGGGGGCCGGAGAGTAGGCCCGACGCGCGTGCTCGGATCTCCCCTGCGCTGCTCGGGTGTCATCTGCCTTCTGGGGACGGTCCGGGGTCCGGTGGCCGTGGTGGTGGCTGGTCGCCGGCGGGGGGTGGGGGGTCGGGGTGTGGCGGCGGGGACTGGGTCAGGTCGTGCTGCCAGGCGGCGAAGACATGGCGGATGGCGTCTGCTTCGGCGGGGGTGAGGTGGTATGCGGCGAATTGCTTGTCGGTGAAGCGCTGGACGCGGGCGAGGGAGTCGGCGAACACACGCGCGTCGCTCGGAAACGTTCATCGCCGGTGCCAGCGGGACGGAGCAGTACGACCAGCCGTTCGCCCCCGCGCCGGACACCCTCGCGTCGACCAGCGAGGCGTTCTCGCAGCTCGCCGGCTCGGTCACGCCGATGAAGCTGACCGGAGGCGGCACCGGCACCGAGCTCGTCGGCCTGCCCCGGGACTGGGCGGCAGGGGATCTGAACGAGTCCACCGCCACGTTCAGCGCGAATATGGTCGCGCCCGACGTCGTTCTGCACGGCGTGACTGTCCAGCGGATTACCGGCACTCCCGAACCGGCCGCAACGCCGGCGCCCGGGGCCGCTTCCAAGCAGACTCTGTAGTCCGCGAGTTCGGCCAAAGGGGCGGCAGCTCCGATCAAGGACCCGCCGCTGCCGATGGGCGCCGCCACTCCGCCGCTGAAGATCCACTCTTGGCTGCAGGCCACCCCGGACACCACGACCGAGACGACCCGCGGGTACGGCCCGCAGCAGATCCAGGCACGGCTCGGGCTGACGGGTGACGGCAGGGGCCAGCCAATTGCGATCGTGGATGCCTACCGCTACCCGAAGGCCGAGTCCGACCTGAACCATTTCGCTGGCCACTTCGGGCTGCCGCAGACACCTGCGGCAGCCCGAAGTGGCCAGCACGGACTGCTTCGACTTCCAGCAAGTCTATGTCGACGGAAACCGGCCGCTGGCGAACGCCAACTGGGCGGCCAGCAGCGGGGTCGGGTCTTGCGGCATGACGTCCCGGTGGAGCGGGGGCGGGGGTGGTGCAGGTGGCGGGGGAGTTCAAACCCAGCCTCCGCCATCCGGCGGGGCGCGATCTGAGCCAGCTATGCACGGCGAGCCGGCAGGTGCGGAGCTCGATGACATGGTGCGGAACGTCGCAGGTGGTGGCATAAGTAAACCAACGTGAAGTCTCTGACGAACAGCCGATTTATCCGATCTCATCTGGTTACTTACTAGATTTCAGTCACCTGGCTGATTACCCCATTCGAGTGGGTGAAAATTACACAAATTAGGTCGGAGAATGAGCCAGCAAGGCCGAAAAGCTCTGTCGAATAAATTCGACAATCGAGCCTTGTGTGGCACTGGAACATGCCTGTCGAATAATTTCGACAGCGGAGCATTGTGGGCGGGTTGACAGGTGCACCGGTGCTACCTAGTGTTGAAGTAATCGAGGTGCTTCGCGTGTGAGAGATCATGGGATACCGCGAGGCGCACCCAGTTGGGGGGAACTTGCAGCAAATTGATTCGATCGTCGATTCCATGCTGTCCCGACTCACATTAGACGAGAAGATGTAAACATTCACTGCGATCGCGGGGTGTGACGGTTTCGGGTGTGCGGTGACGGCCGGTGACCGTGAGGGTCGTCGGCTGGCGGGGCGGGGTGTTCAGCTGGGGGCAGTGGCTGCGGGTGGCAGCCAGATTGTGCCGGTGAAGGCGTCGCGGAGCACGGTCATGGCGTCGATGAGGTGTTTGCTCGCGGTGGAGAGGACGCCGCGGATGAGGTAGCGGTCCTTGGTGCGGTCTTCGTTGGGCAGGCGGCCGGAGATCTTCTCCTGGATCTTGGCGGGGCGTAGATCGCGTTCGGCCTGGTTCGAGGTCGGTGGGATGCTCAGGTCGGTCGTGAAGCGCAGGAAGTCCGCTTCGCGTTCCTTGAACGCTTCCAGCAGGAGGCGGGACTTGCGGGCTCCGGGCCGGGTGTCGTCCAGGTCGGCGGTGTGGCTCAGGCCGATCGCCCGGGCCGAGCGCAGGCCCTGAAGGCAGTCCTCGAGCAGCCGCGGGGAAAGCTTCGTCTCGCCGCGGTGGCGGGCGAGGCTGGCGCGGTGGATCAGCTCGCGTATCTCGGCGGCGAGCTGGAGGGGCCAGACCTGCTCGGGATACAGCTCGGCCGCTGCGGTCAGGTCACGCAGGACGTGGCTCAGGCACAGCTGGTGGGTGAGGGCGCCCAGTTCGGTGCTGTCGTAGGTGACGTAACGGTCGTGGACGACGACCGCGCCGTCGGCGAGTTCGGGGAAGACGAACTCCTTGAATGTCTCCAGGGACCGGTCGCCCAGGAGATAATGGGTGTACAGCTCGGTGCAGGCGACCAGAAGGTAGCCCTTGGC
>NZ_JAINVH010000053.1 GCF_020400825.1 Streptomyces sp. HPF1205 | reverse complement strand
TGCGGCCATGGTGCCGGTGCGGGTGCCCTCGTATCCCTTCCAGCACCAGCACTACTGGCTCCAGCCCACCACCCCGTCGGAGGGCCTCGACACCCCCGACCACCCGCTGCTGCGATCCTTGGTGAAGCTCCCCGACGGGCAGGGCGTGGTGCTGACCGGGAAGCTCTCCGCGTCCGTCCACCCGTGGCTGGCCGAGCACACCGTGCTCGGTTCGACGCTGCTGCCCGCGATGGCGTTCGTGGACATGGCCGTCCACGCCGGCGAGCACACGGCCAGCCCCGTTCTGTCCGAACTGGTCCTGGAGGCGCCGCTCGTGCTCGCCGAGCGCGACGGTGTGCACGTGCAGGTCACCGTCGGCGCGCCCGACGACACCGGACAACGGCCCGTCACCGTCCACTCCCGCACCTCCGCCGAGCCCGACGAGTGGACCCGCCACGCGACCGGGGTGCTCGGTCCGGCGGCGGACGGGGTGACACGGGCGGCCCGGGCGGCCGTGCTCGGCGCGGACGACAGCGAGTCCGTGCCGATCGACATCGGCGCGCTCTACGACCGGCTCGCCGAAGCCGGTTACGAGTACGGGCCCACCTTCCAGGGGCTCACCGGCATCCGGCGGCACGGCGAGGACCTGCACGCCGAGGTGAGCTTCCCGGCTGACCCCGCGGAGTCGACCGGTTACCGCCTCCACCCCGCGCTCCTGGACGCCGCCATACAGCCGCTGACCCTGCTCGCCGGCCCCGCCGGCCCCGCCGGCCCCGCCGGCCCCACGGCCGACGACGGCGACGTCGGCGGCAGTCCGGCGCGGCTGCCGTTCTCGTTCTCCGGTGTGTCGGTCACCGGGTCGGCCGGGACGGTCCGCGTGGTGCTGCACCCGACCGGGCCGGACACCTACGCGGTGCGGATCAGCGACGCCGCCGGGACGCCGGTCGCGAGCATCGACGAGATCGTCCTGCGGCCGGTCGAAGCGGCGGGCCTCGGCGCCGGCCGGCGGCCGAGCACGCTGTTCGCCGTCGACTGGACCCCGATCGCGGCACCGGACGGCCCGGACACCGAGACGGTCTTCCACGAGGTCGCCGGCGAGGGCGAACCGGTCGCGGCCGCCCACACCGTGACCCGGGAACTGCTCGGCACGGTCCGGGAGTTCCTGGCCACCGACACGTCGGCCCGGCTCGTGGTCCTCACCGGCGACGACCTGGCCTCGGCCGCCGCCCGCGGCTTCCTGCGCAGCGTGCACAGCGAGAACCCCGGGCGGATCCTGACCGTCGCGCACGACGGCACGGCAGCCTCGCGCGCGGCGATCCCCGCCGCGGTGCGCGCCGCCGTGAGCGACGGCGAGCCCGAGATCCGGTTGCGTGACGGAACCGCCCTCGTGCCCAGACTGGTGCGGGCCGCCCCGGCCGCTGCGGCAGCCCCGGCCGGGCCCTTGGACGGCACCGTGCTGATCACCGGCGGCACCGGCACGCTCGGCACCCTGGTCGCCCGGCACCTGGTCGCGCGGCACGGCGCCCGGCACGTGGTGCTCGCCGGCCGCCGCGGCGCCGAGCCGCAGGGGCTCAGGCAGGAACTGGGCGCCGCCCTCACCGTGGTCGCCTGCGACGCCGGTGACCGCGGGGCGCTGAGGGATCTCGTCGCCACGATCCCCGACCTGCGGGCCGTCGTGCACGCCGCCGGGGTCGTCGACGACGCCGTGGCCGGATCGATGACACCGGAGCAGATCGACACGGTACTGCGCTCGAAGGCCGACGCCGCTTGGCACCTGCACGAGGCCACCGAACACCTGGACCTGCGCGCGTTCGTGCTGTTCTCCTCGGCGTCCGGGGTGTTCGGCGCCCCCGGGCAGGCCAACTACGCCGCCGCGAACGCCTTCCTCGACGCGCTGGCCGAGCACCGGCACGCGCGCGGCCTGCCGGCCACCTCCCTGGCCTGGGGTCAGTGGGCCGAGTCCAGCGGCATCACCGGGAACCTGACCGGGGCCGACCACCGCCGACTGGCGAGGACCGGGATGCTGCCGCTGGCCACCGAGCAGGCCCTCGACCTGTTCGACACCGCCCTGGCGGGCGGACGCCCGGCGCTGGTGCCGGTCCGCCTCGACCTCGCGGCGATCGACACCCCGCCCGCACTGCTGCGCGCACTCGCCCGCCCGCGGCGCGCGCCGGCCCCGGCGGCCGGCCCCGACGACCTGCGGGCCAGGCTCGAAGCCCTGCCCGAGCCCGAGCAGCGCGCCCTGCTGCTCGACCTGGTCGTCACGCACAGCGCGAGCATCCTCGGGATGACCCCCGGCGGGATCGACGACCCGCGTCAGCCGTTCCGCGACCACGGCGTCGACTCGCTCACCGCCATCGAACTGCGCAACCGACTCAACGCGACCACCGGGCTCCAGCTCCCGGCGACCCTCGTCTTCGACTTCCCGACGCCGGAACAGCTCGTCAACCACCTCTACGGGCAGCTGTGCTCGCCGGAGAACCGGGTCGCCGGGCCGATGGAGCGCCTGCTGCGCAAGGCCGTCGACGTCGGCCGCGCGCAGGACGGCCTCGACCTGCTGGCCACGGCGTCCCGGCTGAGCCCGGCCACCGACACGCCCAAGGCCGAGGCGGTCGCCCTCGCGGTCGGCTTCCTCCAGCCGTCGCTGGTCTGCCTGCCGTCCGCGCTGGCGTCCAGCGGCATCGAGGAGTACGGGCGCTTCGCCGCCGCGCTGGAGGCCACCCGCGACGTCACGGCGGTCACCCTGCCGGGCTGGGCCGGCGATCCCCTGCCCACGGACGCCGACGTCCTGGTCCAGGCATTGGCCGAGGCCGTGCCGGCCGTCACCGCGCCGGTGCTGGTCGGCCGTTCGGTGGGCGCGTGGCTGGCGCTGGCGACCGCCGGGGAAATGGAACGGCGGGGGGCCCGGCCCAGCGCCGTGGTCCTGATCGACGGCTACCCCGACGACGTGCCGGGCGTGCTCACCGGCATGCTCGACGCCGGCCACCAGGTCCAGCCGGTCGACGACGACCGGCTGCTGGCCATGGGCCGCTACCTCGACCTGGCCGGCGCCCCGGAGCCCGTTGCCGCGCCGGTGCTGCTGGTCACCACCGGGAAGCGCTCGTGGCCCCGGATGTCCACCACCGCCCAGGACGTGATCACCGTCGCCGGCGACCACTTCACCGTACTGGAGGAGCACTCCGCGGCCACGGCGCTGGCCATCAGCACGTGGCTCCTCGACTTCAGCGGGTACGGGGCCGGGCTGTCCGCACTCAGGGGAAAGGACGACGCATGATCTGGGACAACGTCTACATCGGCGGGACGGGGCGATATCTGCCGCCCCGAACGCCCGCGACGCAAGCCGTGCCGGACACCGAGACCATGCGGCGGCTGCTCGCGCTGTCGGACTTCGTGTCGTTCACCCGCTCCGACGACGTCACCGAGCACGCGATGGCCGTGCACGCGGCGATCGGGGCCCTGCGCGAATCCGGCCTCAGCGGCGCCGACATCTCGATGGCCGCCTACGCCCAGATGGACCACCAGGACCACATGGCGTCCTCCTGCCACCTGCAGCGTGTCCTCGGCCTCGGCCACGCCCTCGTCTACGAGGTCGAGGCGACCAGCAACGGCGGCTCGGCCGCGCTGCAGTCCGCCGCCGCGCACCTGGTGGCCGACCCGGCCGCGACCGCGACCCTGGCCACGGCCACCGCCCGGTTCCTGCCGCCGCGGTGGGAACGCTGGCAGCCCACCATCGGGATCTTCCTGGCCGACGGCGCGGTCGCGGCCGTGCTCAACCGCGAGGGCGGCCGGGCGCGGCTGATCGCGACCGCCAACAGCGCCGCGACCCAGATGGAGGTCCTCGCCACCCCGACGATCCCGGACCCCGAGGGCCACCGCAACCGTACGCCGATAGAAGTCACCGGCCTGGCCCCGTACCTGACGCTGATGAGCGGCGCACTGGTCACCGCGGTCGAGCAGGCCGCCAAGGAGGCCGGCGTCGGCATCGCCGACATCACCAGGTTCGTCGTCACCGGTCTGGGCCTGGCCCAGCTCGAGGTCGTCGTGCTGGAGCCGCTCGGCATCGACCTGAGCCGCACCACCTGGCCGATGCTGCGCGAACTCGGCCACGTCGGGCCGTGCGACCAACTGCTCGGCCTGGACCACCTGCTGCACGACGAGACCCTCAAGCCCGGCGACACCATCATGGCGATCGGCCTCGGCATGGGCTCGCGGTTCACCGCTTCCCTGCTGGAGGTCACCGAGCCGCCCAGGCCACGGACCACCACCACCTTCACCGAGCCGGCGCGCGCGCAGGGCCCGACGGCCGACGCGTACGTCATCGACCCCTCGGGCGGCGACATCTTCGGCGAGGCCACCGCCTTGCGCGAGCGCGGCCCGGCCACGCCCATCGTACTGCCCGGTGGCGTGCCGGCCTGGGCCGTTACCGGGCACGACCTGGCGAAGAAGCTGCTGCTCGACCCGAAGGTGTCCAAGGACGCGAACAAGCACTGGCCCATGTGGCGCGACGGCGACGTCCCGCCGGACTGGCCGCTGATCATGTGGGTCGCGATGCAGAACATGTTCACCGCCTACGGGGCCGACCACACCAGGCTGCGCAGCCTGGTGGCCAAGGCGTTCACCCCGCGCCGCATCGAGGCGATGCGGCCGCGCGTGGAGGAGATCACGGCCGGCCTGATCGCCGACCTGGCCGCGGTGCCACCGGGGCAGCCGGTCGACCTGCGCGCACGATTCGCGTTCCCGCTGCCGATCCAGGTGATCACCGGCTTGTTCGGGGTGACCGCGCAGACCGGCGCGGACCTGCGGCGGCTGGTGGACGCGGTGTTCAGCCTCGACGCGGACCCGGCAGGCGTACAGGCCGCCTCCGGCGAGCTGTACATGCTGCTCAAGGACCTCGCCGCGGCCAAACGGCGCGACCCCGGCGACGACATGACCAGCGACCTGATTGCCGCGCAGGAGGCGGACGGCACAAGACTGTCCGAGCGGGAACTGCTGGACACCCTGCTGCTGACCATCTCCGCCGGCTTCGAGACGACGGTCAACCTGCTCGACCACGCCGTCCACGCGCTGGCCACGCACCCGTCCCAGCTCGCCCTGGTCCTGTCCGGGACCAGCACGTGGGAGGACGTGGTGGACGAGACACTGCGCTGGCAGGCGCCGGTGCCGAACCTGCCGCTGCGGTACGCCGTGGCGGACATCTCCGTGGACGGCGTGCGGATCCGCAAGGGCGAGGCGATCCTGCTGTCCTACGGCGCGGCCGGCCGCGACCCGGCCCGGCACGGGGCCGACGCGGAGGACTTCTCCGTCACCCGGCCGTCGCGGGCCGACCACCTCACCTTCGGGCACGGCGTGCACTACTGCCTCGGCAGCCCCCTGGCGAAACTGGAGGCGACGACGGCGCTGTCCGCGCTGTTCTCCCGGTTCCCGCGGCTGCGGCTCGCCGTCCCGCCGTCGGAACTCGAACCGCTGGGTTCCTTCTTCACCAACGGACACAAGACCCTGCCGGTCATCCTGGAGGAGAGCTGATGGCCCACTTCGCCTTCGTGAGCGCGCCCGCGTCCGGGCATGTGAACCCGACCCTGCCGCTGGTCGAAGAGCTGGTCCGGCGCGGTCACCGGGTCAGCTACGCCACGGGACCGGCCACCATGGACGGCCCCGTCGCCGCCGGGGCATCGCCGGTGACCCTGCCCTCGCAGCTACCGCCCGACATGGCGGCGCGGGGCGAGTTCACGGCGGACCAGCTCGCCGTGACGCTGGAGTACTACCTCGACGACGCGCGGGTCTCCTTCCCCGTCCTGTCCGAGCACTTCTCGGCCGACCCGCCGGACGCGGTGTGCTACGACTCGGTGACCTTCACCGGGCGCATGCTGGCCAACCTGCTCGGGGTGCCGGAGATCTCCCTCGTGCCGACCTTCGCCGAGAACGAGTCCTTCTCGGCGGCGCAGGTCTACTTACCGGCCGACTTCGACCACACCAACCCCCGGCTGGTGGCCGCGATCCAGGACATGGGGAAGTTCGCGCAGGGCCACACCTTCCTCGAGGACCCGAACCTGATGTTCGGCCACGTGGCCCCGACGAGCCTGGTGTTCATCCCCCGCGAGTTCCAGATGTCGGCAGAGACCTTCGACGAGCGCTTCCACTTCCTCGGGCCGTCGCTGAGCAGTCGGCAGACCGCCGAGGAGTGGAGCCCCCGGTCGCAGGCTCCGGTGCTGCTGATATCGCTGGGAACCGTCTTCAACGACCGGCCCGAGTTCTACCGGACCTGCATCGAGGCGTTCGGGGACAGCGACTGGCAGGTCGTCATGGCGGTGGGCGGACTGGACCGGGGGTCGCTGGGCCCGATCCCGGCGAACGTCGAGGTGCGCGCGCACGTGCCGCAGGTGGCCGTGCTGCGGCACACCGAGGTGTTCCTGAGCCACGCCGGGATGAACTCGGTGATGGAGTCGCTGTACCACGGGGTGCCCTTCGTGGCGGTGCCGCAGATACCGGAACAGCGGGCGATCGCCCGGCGGGCGGAGGAGCTGCAGGTCGGCCGGACGCTCGCCGAGCCGACCGTGCAGGGCCTGCGCGAGGCGGTCCGGGACGTCCGGTCCTACCGGCCCCGGGCGGCGGGCATGAGCCGGATCGTGCGCGGCGCGGGCGGCGCTTCGAAGGGGGCGGACGTCCTGGAGAAGCTGCTGACGCGGTAGCGGCCGGTTTCCACCGGGCACGCCGCACCCGCATCGCCGGTCGCCGGTGTCGCCGGTCGCCGGCCCGCGGACGGTGTGCGTGCGGCCTGCCGGCCGACGTAGTGGCCGGCAGGCCGAGGGCACAGGGCGTGCCGTGCGCGTCTCGTACGCCCTGTCTGCTCTCGCACGCCCTGTGCACAGGGTTGGCATGCCGGGTTTGCCACGGAAGGGTGAAGCACGCGCCGATTGGCGGCTGACACGGTCGGCGAAGCAGTCGCCGTCGTCGCTTTCGACTGGCCGGCGGAGGAGCGGGCACCGCCGGGTGCGCCGGACTGGGCGGGCCTCGATCGCGGAAGGCCGCTGAACGGGCCCGGGCACACGTGGGGAAGCCGTGGTGCCTGCTGCCCGGAGGGATCCGGGCAGCAGGCACCACCGCGGGCCGTGTCAGGAGTTGCAGTTCCCCACCACGTTGTCGTGGAAATACTCAGCGCCGTCATCGCGCGCCGCTCCTGGATGTTCGCCGCCTTCGCCCCCGCTCCCGTCCGGGAGCGTGGCCCGCCCGGCCTGGGCGGTCGGGGCTGCCGGGCGGGCCACCGGGTCAGAAGGCGAATCCGGCGGTGACCCCCAGCCGCGGAGTGATCCCGCCCAGCCCGAAGGAAGGCATCAGCCCGCCGGACACGAAGCTCACGCCGCCGTCGCGATAGGAGAAGTACGAGGCGCCGACGGTCAGCCCGCCGGGCTGCCAGGGCGTCCGCGCGGTATCGCGGCCGAAGGCGGGCTGCCTGGTGGCGGGGCCGCCGGTTCCGCACTCGCCCCTCGCGGCCGATCCCCCCCGTGTCGGTGCGCGCAGTCTAGTGACAGCGGTGGGCGTACGGGGCCGGTTCGCGGCACATCGGCCGTGTCCGGACCGGACCGGGCTTCGCCCGCGACGATCTCGTCGATGAGCTTCTCCGGCGCGAGATCGGCAGCGGAGTACGGGTCGTCGAGAGCTGGAACTCCACCGCGGCTGCACCCGCTGGTCACCGGTACGACGCCGGGCGAGGCGTACATGCCGCACGTCAGCGCCCCGCAGGTGGACTCGACCGGCAAATGCGTCGCCGTCAAGGCGATCAGCGGCGGATCGATCGGCTACCGGCCGCTGGACACCCGGACCAGCAGGACCGACGCGAACTTCGGCGCCTGGGTCGCGCAGATCCGCAGCGCCGTCAACGCCGGGCAGATGCCGCCGCAGATGGCCACCACCGCCACGGACTTCTACAACATGTTCTTCCGCGGCTGGGGCGACACGGAGGGTTCACTGTTCAACGGCGCTCCGCCCATCTGGCAGCAGGTCGACATGGCCTTCTGCTCGGACGGCAGCGTCAAGTCCGTACAGAGCGTGCCCAACAGCGACGACGACCCGCAGAACAGCCTGGCCGCGCAGAGCTGCATGCCCAACGAAACCTCACGCGGGGGCGGCCCGAGTCGGGGCCGCACCCGCGTGCCGTGGGTGTCAGGACACGTACGGCCAGCCGTTGGTGTCGTAAAGAAGGTAGTTGATGCCCAGGAAGGACGCGCCGTTGTCGGCGTAGTAGTGGTAGTCGAGGATGTCGTGATCGGTGTCGGCGAAGGCGCCTTCGCCGCCGGGGCCGTGGATGCTGCCGTGGCCGGCGAGGATCTGGGTGCCGCCGCCGGCGGTCATGGCCGTGCCGTTGCTGTCGGTGTACGGGCCTGTCACCGTCGTGGAGCGGCCGACCATGATGCGGTAGGTGCTGGACGCGCCGCGGCAGCAGTAGTCGAACGACACGTACAGGTAGTAGTAGCCGCCGTGGTGGAAGATGTACGGCGCCTCGATCGGGCCACCGTTCCGCCCTGCGATCGAGCGCATGGTGGTGTCGGCACGCAGGCCGGTGGAGGGGTCGAGTGCGATCATCTTGATGCCGGACCAGAAGGAGCCGAAGTCCAGCCACCACTTGCCCTGGGCGTCGACGACCAGGTTGGGGTCGATGGCGTTGAAGTTGTCCGAACCGCTTGAGGCGATGACCGGACCGCGGTTGGTCCAGGTGCCGGGGTCACCGCTGGGGCTGGTGGCCAGGAAGATCGCCGAGTGGTTGGAGCCGAACGTCGAAGCCGCGTAGTACATGTAGTACTGGCCGTTGTGGTAAGAGAGGTCCGGTGCCCACAGACTGCGCGAGTTGTTGGTGTACGCGTAGGTCCAGGAGGCACCGCTGGGGAAGGCCGAGCCGGTGTTGTGGAAGGCCGTGCGGTCCGGCGACGTCTTCAGGCCGATGTCGTTGCCGGTGTACGCCACCAGGTAGCCGCCGTTCGGCCGCTTGACCATGGACGGATCGTGCACGCCGGTGTCACCGGTCACAGCCCCCGGATCGGGGTACCCGCCGGATGAGCCCCCCGTGGTGCCGCCGGTAGTGGTGGCACCGCCGCTGGTGGTCCATTTCTGATTGGCGGCGCCGTTGCAGGTGTAGAGCTCGATGGGGGTGCCGTTGGCTGTGCCGCCGGAGGTGGCGTCGAGGCAGAGCCCGGAGGAGGCACTGGTGATGGTGCCGTCGGAGTTGACGTGCCACTGCTGGTTCGTGCCGCCATTGCAGGTCCAGATGTCGACTTTCGTGCCCGCCGTGGTGCCCTTCTGGTAGGCGTCCAGGCACATCGAGTCGTTGAACACCCGCAGTTCACCCGTTGACGTGACGTCCCACTGCTGGTTCGACCCGCCGTTGCAGTCCCACAGTTCCACCGCTGTTCCGGCGGCGGTGGAACTGCCGGTGACGTCGAGGCAGCGGCCGGAGGCGGTGCCGATGACGGTCGAGGTCGCCGCGGAGGCGGTACCGGTGGTGTGCCAGACCACCGCTGCGGCGCCGGTCAGGATCAAGGCCAGTGCCGAGAGGATTCGCAGCAGACGGCCCGATGGGGAGGAGCGGGCGAGGGAAGGAGTCATCGAGGTCTTCCTCCATGTGTGTGGGGGGATGGTGGTGCCGTGCGTGTGCGGGCAGTGGCAGCGCCCCATGCCGGTCACGTACGACGCGGCGGCCCGGACGCCCGTCGCCCCGTCACCGCGCCGGACCGGAAGTGCGGGATGACCTTCTCCCCCCACTGCCGGATGGTCTCCAGGCACACCTCATGGGGCACGGTTCCCATCTGCACCAGGCACATCACCTCGTCCGCCCCCGCGTCCGCCAGCTCCCGCACGCGCTCCACCGCCGCCTCCGCCGTGCCGTAGGGGTGGTCGGTGTTGTAGGCCGCGACGTACTCGGGCCGGAAGGGGACCCCGCAGGCGTCCAGCTCGTCGAGGATGTCCCGTTCGGCGCCCCGCAGGGCCCGCTCGCCGTCCATGACCGGATCCTGCCGGGGCGGCCTGCCCCCGCCGTACCAGTGCCGCGACGACTCGACGAAGAACTGCTGGCCGCGCAGGCCGACGGCGCGCGCCCGTGCGGCGTCGTCGAGGACGACGGTCGGGCAGACGACCGCGAAGTGGTCGTTCACCGCGGGGGACAGCAGACCCTCCGGTGTCCGTCCGGCGCGCGCGGCGTCGTACACGGCCCGCCTGCGGCGGGTGATCCCGGGGCCGCCGAAACCGAGGACGAGGGCCCCGAGGCCCAGGGTGGCGGCGGTCCGCAGCGTCTCCTCCTTGCTGCACGCCAGGAACAGGGGCGGGTGCGGCTCCTGCAGGGGCCGGGGGAAGACGGATCCCGGGCCGATGTCGACGGACCCGTGCCACTCGAAGCGCTCGCTGCGCCAGATGCCGGTGAGGATGTCCAGGGCCTCGCGCACCTGCGGGCGGGCGGCCTCGCGGTCGACGCCGTAGAGGGCTGTCTCCTGGTCACTGCCGCCGTGCCCGGCACCGATGTCGAGACGGCCCCCGGACAGGACGTCGAGCATCGCGGTGCGCTCGGCGACGCGCACCGGGTGCTGGTAGGCGAACGGCATCGTCACGACCCCGTGCCCGATGCGGATGCGTTCGGTGCGGGCGGCCACCCAGGTCAGGAAGACCTCGGACGCGCTCATGTGCGAGTACCACTTCAGGCCGTGGTGCTCCACGGCCCAGACGCGGTCGAATCCCATCCGGTCGGCCAGCACGGCCTGCTCGACGCAGTCCAGCAGCATCTGCCGTTCCCGTGCCGGGGTGGGCTCGGAGAGCTGGCCCACGAAGAAGAGGGAGAATTCCACGTCGTCCTCCAGACTCGCGGTGCGCCGGCCCCGTCACCGCCCGGGGGCCAGGACGGCCGCCCCGGCCCCCAGGCGTCAGCAACAGGTGCCGATCAGAATTTCGTGCAGCCGGTGCTCGCGGTCGTGCTGGTGCACAGCCCGGAGGCGGCGAGCCGGTCGTGGGTCGGGGTCTCGCTCTCCAGCAACTGGAGGGCCAGCACTTCTTCCATCACCTGGATGTCGGCCATGGGCGTCGTCCTTCCTTTCCTCGACTTTCCTCGACTTTCCTCAAATACCCTTTTCCGGTGCGAAAAGGGAGCGCGGGGAAGCAGCGGCGTCCTGCCCGGGGGCTGCCTGTGCGACGAGGTGGTCCAGGGTGAAGAACGCGTCCTGCGTGTCGTCCAGCAGGCGGGTCAGGGCGAGGAGGACGCCGGCGGATCCGCTCCACAGCTCGGTGCTGAAACGCATGAGGTACTCACCGTGGAAGTGCGCACCGGTGCCGTCGGACACCGCGTGGCAGAACAGGGCCCGGGCGGTGTCCAGCGCCGCCGCGCGGCTGCTGTCCAGGCCCGTCAAGGACGCGTGCTCCGCGAGGGCGAAGACGAGCCCGGACTGCCCCTCGTACAGACCGGCGTAGTACGTCGTCGCGGCCGTGCTGGCGCGGATCGCCCCGCTGACCGCGTCGGCGAGCTCCTCGTCGGCGAAGGGGAGGAAGCGCGCGGCGACCGTGCCGAAACCCGCCGAGCCCCGGTAGAGGTAGGGGTAGAGGCGCTGGTCCTGCGTGGACACCCGGAAACCGATGCCGCCGCCGGGGAAGGGGTCCGCGAGGGCCGCCTCGTCGCGCAGGAGCGCCAGCCCGCTGCGCAGGGCGCCGTCGTCGCCGAGCAGGCGGAACAGGTAGTGGTCGAGCAGCGCGACGCCGACCCTGCCGTGCAGCAGGCCGGTCGCCCCCTCGGTCTCCAGCCGTTCGAGGAGAGCCGGCCCGGCCGGGATCGACGCGCGGATGCGCTGCGCCGCGTCCAGGTGCTTCTCGTCCTTGTCGTGCCCGTAGAGCGCCAGGTGCGTCAGGGCGACTCCCGCGGCTCCCTCCCCGAGGGTGGCGCTGCGGTCCAGGATCGGGTGCTTCTCCGCCGCTGCCAGCAGCGTGTTGGCCTCCTCGATCATGCCCAGGTCGGCCAGGACCCAGGCGATCCCCGCGCTGCCGGAGTGCAGTCCCGGCGCCTTGAGCACGATCTCGTCCAGGCTCTCGCGCCGCATACGGGCCACCACGTCGGGCGGGGCCTCGCGGCCGGCCAGGCGCAGGGCGTGCAGCACACCCGCGGTCCCGTAGATCACCGCGTGCCGGTGGGCGTAGTACCCGCGGGGCACGGTGGGGAACAGGACCCGGCCCTCCGGTGCGGCCGCGGCGAGGATCGCGTCGGCTACCGACTCCCTCAGCCGCCGCAGGCTGCCCAGCGGGTCACTGCGTATCTCGCCGGGCGAGGGGAGGGTGGTCGGTGCGTCCACGGCGGCGAACGCGGTGGACTGCCGCCACAGGCCGTCCGGTACGGGGCTGCCCGAGCTGCGGCGCACGAGGTCGGCCAGGTGGTGCAGGGCCGCGGGTTCGCGCTGCGTGACGTGGGTCTTCATGCCGAAAGTGAGCAGCTGGGCAAGCGCGGCGAGGCCGTACCGGTCGCAGAACGTCGGGTCCTTGTCCATCTCCGCGCCCAGCCGGTCACCGGGGAGGTCGGGGAAGTAGCCCGGGGTGCCGAACAGGCTCAGCGGGCCGCCCACCCGGCCGACGGTCTCGAAGTCGATGAAGCGCGCGGTGTCGTCGTCGTCCACCAGGACGTTGCGCGGACTGACGTCGAGGAACAGGTAGCCGGCCTCGTGCAGCCGCGCCAGGGAACGGGCCAGCTGTTCCATGATGTGCACGCAGCGGTCCCAGTACGCCCGGTAGTGGTCGCTGTCGGGCGCGACGGTGAATCCCGGGTGGTGGTTGGTGACCCAGTCGATCAGCGACACGCCGGGGACCAGTTCGGTGACGAGGTAGCTGTGCTCCCAGCGCTTGAAGAACTTGACGGGCGCGGGCGCCACCGCGGGAACCCGGCTCGCCAGGTCCTGGAGGATCCGGTTCTCGTGCTCCAGGTGTTCGCAGGCGGACGTCCCGTCGGGGTAGAGCCCGGAGTGGGCCCTGGCCTCCTTGACGAAGACCTGCTCTCCGGTCTCCTTCAGCTTCGCGACGTAGGCGCCGCCGCCGTTGGAGTGCCGGAGCAGTCCGGTGAAGGTGAGGCCCTCGAACGACACGGTCTGCGGCGCCGGAGCGGAGGTGGCCGTGTAGTGGCGCAGCGGGCGGGTCTCTGCGAGGAAGGGGTCCACGATCCCTTCCGGCAAGGTGAACGACAGGCCGCGGATGTCGGGAACGAGCTTGCCGGACCCGTCCGGCACCATGAGCTCCTCCGAACCGTCGGGCTGGATCACCGGGATGGTCTCGAAGGCGCCGTAGCGGTAGGAGACCGCGTGCGAGTCACGCCAGCGCCGGTCGCCGAGGATGTAGGGGCCCGTCTCGTCCGGCAACGTGGCGTGCAGTTCCTCCATGAGCCGACGGGCGGCATCCACGTCGGGCGGATAAGCGGCGATGAACTTCCCGTTCTGCGACCGGGGCGCGTGCTTGTGGTGGAGCATGAGGAAATACGCCCGAGTGCCGAGGTGTTTGAAGGCGATGTTCTGCCGTACGCAGACCTCCGCCACCGTGTCGAGCACCTCCTGGGCGCGCGAAATCCTCGCGGAGACGTGCACCTTCCACCCGTGCGTGGCGATAACGGTCCTGGGCGGCTTGTGGACGACCCAGAAGGACATCTCCTTGCGCTCCCAGTCAGGCGGGACGGCGTGGGCCTGGTAGATGTCGCCCAATTCTTCGCCCTCGTAGAGCGGGCGGTAGAAATCCGGGTGCGCCTGGACGTAGGAGATGTAGTCCATCAAGCCGCTCCACATATTCCGGGATTGGTTCGACTTCGCTCCGACGACCATGCCACAGCCCCGGACAGGGCAGCCAGGAGCCGCCGGCGGCGTACACTGCCTTTGAGTCATTCACGGCCGTCATTTTGCGCTGCTATCTACTGCATGCACCATGTAAAAACGGCCCGCCCTGCATGGGAGTGTCGCCGGCCCCGCCCGTGCCCGTCGCGGCAGCCGCCGCCATCGGACGGCAAGCCCGGTCGCACGCCATCCGGTTGCCGCGACGGCCGGGCAAGATCCGCCCACTTGGCCGGAATCGGCGTCACCGGCTCGGCACTCCGACACGCACGCGCGCCCTGCCCTCTCGGTGGCGGGTACGTCCAAGCGGACGTAACCACTGGCCAGACCTGTGTCAGACCTGTGCCAGACCTGCGCCAGTCCTGTGTCTCAGGTCGCCTGCCCGGCCAGCCTGCGCAGGGTCCGCGCGGCAGGTGATCCGGGGTCGGCCGTGATCAGGACGACTTCCTGGTCGTCCTCGGGCACGAGCAGGACGTCACAGTTCAACCGCAGCGTGCCGGTCTCCGGGTGATCGAGGATCTTGGTGCGGTGCCCGGGGGCGTGGACCGGGCGCGTTTGCCATATCTGTCGGAACTCCTCGCTGCCGGTGTGCAGTTCGGCCAGCAGAGCGGTCAGCTGCGGGTCATGCGGGTAGCGGTCGGCGGCCCGTCGCAGCCGCGCCACCACAATGTGCCCGAACTCCTCGGCGCCGGAGCTCTCGTACATCCGCCCCTGGCCGAGGAAGCGGCGCCGGGCCAGGTTCGTCCTCCCGCCTCCGAGATCGCCGCCGAGCAGTGCCTGGGCCAGGGGGTTCCAGGCGACGACGCCGTACGCCGCGTCAGTGACGATGGCACCGGTCTCCGGCAACCGCTCCAGCATCCGGGCCACATGCGGGCGTACCCACCGCACGGCGCTGATGCCGGGCGGCGCGCTCGATCCCGCCAGGCGGAACAGGTGGCTGCGCTCGGCCGGCGTGAGCCGCAGTGCCTGGGACAACGCGTCCAGGATCCGAGTGGACGGCCGCGGGCCCCGGGCCTGCTCCAGCCGCGTGTAGTAGTCGACCGACATGTGGGCGAGTTCCGCCACCTCTTCGCGGCGCAGGCCCGGTGTCCGGCGATCGGTGCCCGTCGCCGTCAGGCCGATCTCGTGTGGACGCAGGCCCGCCCGGCGGTCCCGCAGGAAGCGGGCCAGTTCCTGCCGTGCCATGCCGCTTCCTCCCACTGCCTGGTACAGGTTGTCCCTGGCAGGGCGCCCACATCCAGGGAAGGGTAGTTGCCATGAACGATCGCACAGCTCTTGTCACCGGTGCCAACAAGGGCATCGGCAAGCACATCGCCCGGCTCCTCGCCGCCGAGGGCCTCACCGTGTACGTGGGCGCACGCGACCGCGGGCTCGGACAGCGAGCCGTCGAGGAGATCGGCGCGGGCGCCCGCCTGCTGGTCCTCGACGTGACAGATCCTGACGGCATCGCACGGGCCGCGACCCAGGTGGACCGTCTGGATGTGCTGGTCAACAACGCCGGGATCTCACCGTCACTCGCCCCGCCGGCCGACACGAGCGTCGAGGTGTTCCGGCGCACGTACGAGACCAACGTCTTCGCAGTGGTGGCGGTGACCAATGCCTTCCTGCCCGCCCTGCGCCGGTCCCCGCATCCGCGCATCGTCAACATCTCCAGTGGCACGGCATCGCTGACCTGGAGCACGAACCCCAACCCCCAGTTCACCCCGGGAAGCGGTGGCGCCGCCGCCTACCGGTCGTCCAAGGCCGCCCTCAACGCCCTCACCGTCCTGTACGCCCAGACGCTGGCCGAGGACGGCTTCAAGGTCAACGCACTCGCCCCCGGCATGCGGGCCACCGACCTCAACCCGCTGGCCGCCGCTGCCGGCGACGACCCGGCCGAGGCGGCCCAGGGAGCCGCCCGCCTGGCCCTGCTGCCGGACGACGGTCCCACCGGTGGCTTCTTCTCCTGGGACGGAACGCCCGTGCCCTGGTGAGCGGCGCCGAGCTCATGGGCAGCGGACGGAAAGCGTCAGGTCACGGTCTCGGTGACGAGCCCGGACTGGGCGCGCGTGCGCTCGGACCACTTCACGACGAGCGGTATGACCTGGCCGGCGACGAGGAAGAGGGCTCCTGCCGCGAACCAGCCCGGCTTGCCCCAGCCGATGCAGACCAGGCCGAGCACCGGTGGGCCGATCGCGTTGGACAGGCCCTGGCCGATGGCGAACAGACCCGAGTACTGGCCCTGTGCGTGCTCGGGGGCGAGGCCGAAGGACAGCTCGAACGAGGCCGCCGTGTACCACAGTTCGCCCACGGTGAGGGCGACGACGCCGAGCACGACGACGATCACGGCGGCCCATCCGGGCGCGCCGCCCGCCACCGCGATGAGGGCGGTGGACAGGAGGAACGCCGCCCCCGCGCGGCGAGCTGTGCGGCCGGCCGACATGTTGTCGCCGACGCCGCGGCTGACCCGCACCTGCAGGCAGACCACGAGGGCGGTGTTGACCGCCACGCTCGCGCCGACGAACCACCGCGGCGCGTCGGTGTGCCCGATGATCCACAGCGGCAGGGCGAAGATCAGCACCTGGTTCTGGATGGACATGATGCCGTCCAGGGCGGTGAGCGCCACGTACGGCTTGTCCTTCAGGGCCGGCCAGCGCCCGCTCCCCTCCGGGACCTCCACCGGCGGCACGGACGGAATGCGGGAGGAGATGACCGCGGAGACGAGGAACATGGCGGCGGTGCCGAGGACGAGGCACACGTACGCGGTCCTGGTGTCCACCTGGACCGCGGCACCGGCCGCGAGGGCTCCGCCGCCGACGGCGATGTTGTTGAGGGCACGCAGGTAGGAGCGGTAGCGGGTGGGGTTCGGGGCTCCCACGGCGCGGGTCAGCGGGCCGCGGGCCGCCGTGCCGGCCGAGACGGCGAGCTCGGTCACACACAGGCACGCGATCAGCCAGGGGATGGAGCGCACGAACACCAGTCCCGCCACGGCGAGGGCCTGCACGACGACCGCGAGCCGGAAGACCTCGCGCGGGCCGTGCCGGTCGGCCAGGTGGCCCACCGGGATGCCCGCGGCGAGTCCGATCAGCGCGGCGGTCCCCATGGCGAAACCGACCTGGGCGACCGGGAGGCCCACGGAACGGGTGAAGAACAGCGCCGCCCCGGCGATGAAGAGGCCCTTGCCGATCTGGTTGATGAAGGTAGCGGCGGCGAAGGCGCGCTTGGGGCCCGTGTCGGGCAGGAGACCGCGGGCCACGAGCCGGGCCGGTAACCCTCGCCCGGTGCCCTCCCCGGCCGCCGTACCGGTCCGTTCGTCCGGCCGGCGCTGACTGGTGGTGTCCAACTGGCTGTCCCTTCGACTCCCTGGTGGCGTGTGCTCCGGTGCCCTCATGCGTAAAGGCCTCCACACCTGACGGGCCGGGCGGTGAGCACGGTCCGCTGTGTCTCGGCAGCCGGGGCTCAGGCGGTTTTGTGGCGGGCGCCGCCCTCGATGTGAATCGTCTCGCCGGAGACAAAGCCCGCACGGAGGAGCCACATCACCGTGTCGACGACATCGTCGGTCTCGCCGTGCCGTCCGACGAGGGTCCCGGCCGCGCTCCTGCTCAACAAGGCGGTCTTCTTGTCACCGAGGCGATCCCACGCACCCGAGTCCACGACACCGGGCGAGACGGCGTTGACCCGTACCGGCGCCAGATCCGCCGCCAGGTGGCGCGCGGCGTACTCGAGCGCACCGTTCGTGACCCCCTTGACGAGCGATCCCGGCCCGGGACGCCAGCCGACAACACCGGAGAACAGCACCATCGACCCGGTCGGCCGCAGTACCGGCGCGAAGTGCTTGGCGACCAGCATCGGGCCGACCACCTTGGCCGTGAAAGCGGCCAGCAGCTTGTCTCGATCCAGCTCGGTCGCGCGGACATCGTGCGGCGCCGAACCGGTCGTCACGATGTGGTCGATGCCGTCTTTCAGGCGTTCCGCCGCGGCCGCGATCGTCGACTCGTCCTGCAGATCGACCCGCACCGCCGTGGCACCGATCTCGGTCGCCAGCGCGTCGGCCGCGGCCAGATCGCGGGCGCCGACGACGACGTCGTACCCCTCCTTCTTCGCGCGCCTCGCGACGGCCGCGCCGAGTGCCCGCGCACCGCCGATGACCAGGATCCGCTCCATGGATCTCGCTCCTCTCGTAGGATCGGATCCAACGGTATGGATTTGATACCGGTATCTTCAACGAAACCGGGAGCAGCGATGGCCAAGGCGTACAACGTGATGGCGGCGACCTGCCCGAGCCGCACGGTGCTGCACCGGATCGGCGCCCGATGGACCGTGTTCGTGGTCAACGCGCTGGAGGACGGACCTCGCCGCTTCAGCGAGCTGAAGGGGCACATCCGGGGCATCACGCCGAAGGTCCTCACCGAAACGCTGCGCTCCCTGGAGGCCGACGGTCTGATCAGCCGCCACGAGTACGACGAGAACCCGCCCCGCGTCGAGTACGCCCTCACACCGCTGGGCCGCTCTCTGCTCATCCCGCTCCGCGCCCTGCGGCGCTGGGCCGAAGAGCACGTCCCGGACATCGAGGCGGCCCGGGCCCGCCGGCCGATTCCCTGACCCGGGAGCGGACGTGCGGCTGCCGCCCGCGCCGCCCCGCAGGCAGGCGCGGACGACCGTCAGGTCCGGCGTGCTCACGGGGCTGTCACTTCGCCTCCTCCAGCGTGGCGTACCCGGTGGACGTCGCGGCCGTGGTCTTGTCGGCGCCCTCCTGGAGCTGGAAGAGCGAGCCGAAGGGGCGCTCCGCGAGCGGGAGACGCCACGCCCCGGCTTCCACACGTGCCGTGTCCGACACATTGCCGCGCAGCAGTTTCACCCCGGGCTCGTTGTGGCCGGCGTGCGGGCCGAAGTGGATCGGGTAGGCGTCGGCCGCCCGGTAGGCAGGCAGGAAGGCGCGGCGGTACCGGTCGGAGCGGTTCGGGGAGGAGTAGTGCAGGAGCAGGGGGTGGATGAAGACCGCGCTGCCCGCGGGTGCCTCGATGGCCACGGCGAGTGCCGGGTCGGGGGCGTCGGCACCCACCACCTTGCCGCGGAAGTGGCCGTCGACGTAGTGGTCGGCGAGGCCGCGGTGGTGAGAGCCGGGGACGGCCTGGAGAGCGGAGTTCTCGGTGGTGGTGTCGTCGAGGTAGACGAGGGCCGTCACCAGGTCGGTGTTGGTGTGGGGGTAATAGGCGAAGTCCTGGTGCCAGTCCACGAGACTGCCCACCTTCGGGGCCTTGAGGTGCAGCTTGCTGTAGTGGAACAGGATGTCGGGGCCGATGAGTGCCTCGACGTGGTCGAGCAGTTCCGGGTGGGCGGCGGCCCGCTCGAACGCGGAGTGCTGTTTGGTGGGAGCCCAGATCCGGCGGGCCATGCCGTTGTCGCCCGGCTCCACTTCGGCGACGGAGCTGATGTCGGGAACGCTGAGGACCTCGGTGATGGCGGTGTTGAGTTCGGCGACTTCGCTTGCGTCGAAGAGACGCTCGACGACCGCGAAGCCGTTCTCGCGGTAATGCTTGGCGAACGCGGCCGTGTCGGGTGCGGACATGCGCGGGGTCCTCTCTGCTGGGTGGCGGGGGTGCGATGGGGTGGGATCCGTACGGGTCCGCCGGGCGCCGACCGCACGGCGGACCCGCGCCGGCTCCAAGCGCCGCAGGCCGGCATCGCGGCTGGGCCCCGCGCGGGCCGGTCAGGGCGGCCGCGTTCCGGCTCGGTCGTCGGCGTGGGTCCGGGACGTGCGCGTCACGCAGCGGCGGCCTGCGCGTGCTTGGCGACGGTGTCCTCGTAGATCTCCCGGAAGAACATCGCGAGGATCTCCTGGACGTCGTCGATGTACTTGAACACCTTCTGGAAGTCCTCCTCACTGAAGATCAGTTGGTGGAGGATGTCCCACATCTCCTGGGAGTGGTCCTCGGTGGTGTCGACGTGGAGGTGGGCGGCCTGCCCCTTGACGTTCTCCTTGCCGAGCTGCTCCTGGAGGTTGTCGACGATGGCCGGCTGGAGCTTGACCTGCGTGTACTCCACCAGGTAGTTGGAGACGACCGGGGCGAGGGCCGACTCGTGTTCCAGGGCGAAGTAGAAGAAGCCCTCGAAGAGCCGGGTGGAGAGGTAGGGCTCCGTGGCGCGGATCTCCTCCTCGGTGATGCCGACGGCCGCCGCGTCGCTGACGTACAGCCTGTCGTGCAGCATCTCATCGGCCTGGTACTGCGCGTAGTCGCGGGCGGCCCTGGGCGAGACCTGGGCGATCTTGTAGATGGCCTTGGACTGGCTGACCCGGGAGAGGCGGATCCGCCACACGTGCTCGATGAGGGTGCGGCGGTAGTACGCCTGGTGGAGTTCGGGTTCGCTCAGGTGGGAGGCGAAGGGAACGGTGGCCTTCCACTCCGCCATCTTCTTGTCCAGGTAGCGGTCGAGCTCGGCCTTCTTCAGACGGCTCTGCTCCTCGTTGTAGAACGGTTTCGGGTAGGTGATCCCGGTATTCTGCACGCGGTTCATCGCGTTCTCCTTCACAGGGGGGTTCGCGTGGGATGTGCTTGCCGTGGTCAGCGGTAGCGGACCTGAAAGTGCTCCGTCGCGTGTCGGTCGAGGAAGGCGATCTCGGCTTCGAGGTCGTCGGCCGCCACGTCCCACAGCGCGTCCATCAGGCAGATCGCCCGGTCGGACGCCTCGAGTTCGGTTCCCTCCGTCACATGGACGCGCAGGATCCGGGGCGGGCGGGTCGGCGGCTCGAAGCGGATCGCGTCGACGGTCCGCCCCTTCTCTCCGTACTTGCTGAGGAACACGGTCGCCCGGGTGGGCGCGCCGGTGCGCAGGGTCTCCAACTGGGAGGCGCGGGTGAGCCGGTCGTGGAAGGCGTCCCGCTCGCTGTCGGGCAGCAACAGAGCTTCGGCCCACAGGTCGAAGAAGGAGAGCCCGGTGACGGCCTTGACGCTGGGGTCGATGAGACTGCCGCCCATCCTCGGGTTGATCTCGATGATCTCCCAGCGCTTCTTCGACTCCCAGTACTTGGCCTCGATGTGGAAGGCGCCGGCGCTCAGACCGAGCCGCGCCAGCGCGTTGAGGCAGCGGGTGACGAAGTCGGCGCCCTCCAGGATGAGCTCGGGGGCGAGGCTCACGGGTGGGCTGACCGACATCCCCTCCAGGGTGGTGCGCTCCAGGCGTTCCACGCGGGCCTTCTCATGGACGCACAGGTGGTGCACCCGGCCGTCGAGGACGAACGTCTCGAAGCTGAATTCCGGGCCCTCGACGTATTCCTCGACGAGGAAGTCGTACCGGTCCATGAAGATCGCCTTCATGGACCGGTCGGCGCGCATCTGCTCCTGGATCGCGGGCAGATCGGCCAGGTCGTCGGCGCTCTCCAGGATGAAGGCTGCGAAGGACGCGGCACCGCGAACCGGCTTGACGAACCAGCGGGCGGCGGGATCGAGCTCGGGGCGCGTGTCGGCGGCGAGGTGGTGGACCCGGACCTCGCTCAGCCCTTCGGCGAACAGGTGGCGGCGCAGTTCGTACTTGTCGAGGCACAGGCGCAGCGCGGGCCCGCTGGAGTCGCGCGCGCCGAGCCGTTCGTTGAGCTCGGCCATCAGGAGCCGGTAGGCCTCGAAGCTGGCGAAGGCGGCCTCGACCCGGTAGCCCCGGTCGGCGAGTTGGCGCAGCGCCTTGTCGACGTCGCCGGAGTGCAGTTCGGGTTCCTCGGTGACCACGCAGTCCGCGAGGTGGCGACGGGTCGCCTCCAGAACCTCCGGCTTCTTCGGCCGGGAGCTGAGGGCCACCAGCGCCAGGCCGAGCCCGGCCGCGGCCGCAGCGATCTCCTCGGTGTACGACTTGCCCTGGTGCATCAGGAGCAGGAGCGCTCTCTTCATCGGTGCATCTCCTCCGGGTTCCACGTCCGCCCTCAGCGCCGGCCGGCCGGGCCCAGGACCGCGGTCTCGCGCTGGTGAACGCGCAGGATGTCCACGAGCCGGGCGGCGCTGCCCTCACGGATCGGGTCCACGACGGGCAGTCCGGTATCGGCCTCCAGCTTCTCGGCCTCGCGGCGGTAGTCCTCGTCGCTGAAGCCGACGCTGTTGACGCTGATGGCGGCGACCTTGGCCGGCCGCAGGATGCCGGAGAGCTCCTCGTTCATGCGGATGAGCTCGGGGATCGGGGGGATGGGCGTCTCCCACACCTTGGTGCGCTCGGCGCCGAGGCGGTGGCAGAAGACCAGGACGTGCGGTAGAGAGCTGTGCAGGATGGTGAGCGCGACGCCGCTGCCCTGGATGTGGTTGAGGCCGGCCTGCCCCTCGACGACGACCCATTCGTTGCCGACGGCGGCCTCCATGACGACCTGCTCGATCGCGCCGCCCATGAAGTCGCCGGGCACGCCGTCGACCGCGACGCCGTGGCCGGAGATCAGTATGCCGCTCTGGCCGGTGGCCGCGAAGCCTGTGGGGATGCCTCGGCGGTTGGCCTCCTTCCAGATCTCCAGGCCGGCGGTCTTCTTGCCGATGTTGCAGTCGCTGCCGCACGTGTGGATGATCCAGCTGTCCAGGTCCAGGACGCGGGCCTTGTTCAGCGGGGCCTTCGGGGCGTCCTTGGTCTCCCAGACGGTGACGCCCTTGTCACGGATGGCGCGGGCGATGTCCGGGTCGTCCATGAGGCGGTAGTGGATCGAGTTGATGATGTGCAGACCGCATTGGACGGCCGCGAGGAAGTGCGGCTTCCAGGCGGAGGGCAGCTCGGCGGAGTGCAGCCCCTTCCCGCCGATCATGACCTCGGGGTGCAGGTGCATGGCCTGCTCGACGCGGCCGACGATCGGGATCGGGCCGCCGTAGCCGAGGACGTCCTGGACGGTCTGACCGGCTTTGCGGCTGTCGATCACGGCGACGCACTGGTCCCCGCGGTAGCGCAGCAGCGAGGCACCGATCTTGCTCGTGAAGAGTCCGAAGCACCCCTCGGCGAACAGCACGAATTTCTTGTCGATCAGCTCCACATGGTTCAGCTGAGCCATGTCTTCCTCCACGGACTCGACGGTTCGATTGCGGACGGCACGCGATGATCCGGGGCTCTACGAGGCGGGCTCGGTCGTCAGGCGGTACTGCGCACGCGCCTGGCGCACGGCCGCCTCGATCTGCTCCTGGGTGCCGCCCCGGAACAGGAAGCGGCCGCCTTGGAGCGTGGCGTACGCGCCGGGCCGGGGGACCAGGACCTCACCCACCAGCGGCACCAACTCCCGGTAGACATACGGGACGTGGCCTACGAGCGGGGTGCGGGCGGTGACCTTGAGGGGCCGCAGCCGGGGTCCCGGGACGATCAGCCAGCCGCCGCTCCGGTCCGGGACGACGACGGGCGGGTCCACCGGGCGGCCGAGCAGCGCGTCGACCCACAGCCGCCACATGTTCACGCCGTGGACATCGTTGATGACATAGGACACGTCGGCCCCCGGCACCCGTGCGCCGACCTCCAGGAACACCAGCTCCTCGCCGGTGTCGAAGAGTTCGAGGTGGAAGGCGGAGCTGCGCAGGCCGAGCGCGGTGAGGCAGCGCACGGCGAAGTCCTCGCAGCGCCCGCGCACCGCGGGATCCGTCTGCAACACCGAGCCGAGCGGCTCGCCCAGGACCTCGAAGTCCAGGCAGGTGGAGACGTAGCGCGACGTACACAGGAACAGCGGCTCGCCCGCGGCGTCCAGGACACCGTCGACGTGCAGGATCTCGCCCTGCACGAACTCCTCGATCTCCAGGTCGTCCAGGCTTTGTTCGGCGCACAGGGCCCGCAGCTCCTCGGCCGAGGCGACCTTGCGCACTCCCTGGCTGCCGGCTCCGCGCACCGGCTTGACGATCACGGGGTAGCCGAACTCCTCGGCCGCCGCGAGGACCTGGTCCTCGGCAATGCAAGGCGCCCAGCGCGGCACCCGCAGGCCGGCCCGCCACAACGTCTCCTTCATGACGGTCTTGTCACGGAACCGGGAGGTCTCCTCGGAGTTGGCGCCCGGGATGCCGTACCGCTCGCGCAGTGTCGCCGCGAGGTCGAGGAGGGATTCGGAGAAGGCGACGACGTGGTCGAACGGGCCCTCGTCGCGCACGACGGCGTCGACGAGCTTCAGCACTCCGTCCACCTCGTCGAAGTCCGGCACGACGTATACCCGTTCGGTGCCGGCGCCCACTCCGCGGCGGCCGTTCTCGTCGCAGATGTACGTGACGCGGTCGGTCTCCGGGTCGAAGACCAGCTCGGGAGCGGCGAGGCGGTTCTCCCAGCGCCGCTCGTCCTCGTACAGGGGCCAGCGGGTCAAGAACAGGATTGCGCTGGACATCGATGGCGTCCTCACGGTTCGCAGGAAGCATTGGACGTGCCCGGCCGGGGGCCGGTTGACGGCGGCGGCGAACGGCGGGTCGGAACCGAAGGAAGAATGCGCCCGAACCTGAATCCCGGAAACGGCCCCCAACGGGTTGATCACGCGGCCACAGCCTCGCACGGGACGGCCCCGAGCAGAATAGGACCTATGTCCCAGCACTCCCGCGACGCGGGTGCGCGAAGACGGGGGTGCAGGCCGCCTGCCCGGGGATTTCGCCGAGTACCGACGACGGTGTGATCCCTCGGTGAAAGAGGGTTTGGGCGACCTTGTACCGGAAGCGTCATGGGTAGATGGACCTATTGCCCGCAGGTCCCACCGGGATACAGAATTCCTGTCGCGCCCACCGCAGGGAGGAGGCCCGTCGTGCTCACCAGGAACCTTTTTCCCCACTGCCGTCCCGACGTCGAAGTGCCGAGCTTCGGGATGGCATGTTCCAGCTCCGCGGATATCGCCGATGCCGGGCGCGGCGGGGATACGGCCCTGTGTCCGGGCCCGACATCCGGACTGAATTCCACGGGACAGGTGGTGGTGCTGCCGTGACGGAGGGGACGGAGACCGTGCGGCGGGCGAGCTCCGCGGAATTCCGGGCGGCGATGGCCCGGTTCGCGGCCGGGGTCGTGGTGGTGACGACCGTGGACGACGGCGGGGTGCCGCGCGGCTTCACGGGGAGTTCGTTCTGCTCCGTGTCGCTGGATCCGCCGCTGGTCCTGGTCTGTCTGGCGAACTCGGCCGACTCCTTCGCCGCGTTCGACTCCTGCAGGCACTTCGCGGTGAGCGTGCTGAGCCCCGAACACAGGCGGCTGGCCGAGCAGTTCGCGACCAAAGGCATTGACAAGTTCGCATCGGGCGGGCTGTCCCGCACGCCCGGCGGACTGCCGGCTGTCGCGGGCGCGCTGGTCGAGCTGGACTGCGAGATGTACGCCAGGCACCCGGCCGGTGACCATACGATCCTGATCGGCCGGGTGTCGGGCGCGCGCCTGGGGGAGGGTGCGGGGACCCCCATGGTCTATTACGAGCGCTCCTTCCGGTTCCTGGCCTGAGCCGGGGCCGAGCCGACGGGGCGACACCCCCGGCGGTAAAAGCGTATCTGGACCACCTTGTTCACCGGAAAATCCATGGGCAGATGGACCTATTGCCCGCGCGCCCCACGGGACACAGAATTCTAGACGGCGAACGATGGGAAACGGGAGATACGAGGATGCTACTGAAGGTCGATCCAGTCGATTCCTTTTCCGGAACTTTCCGCGTCCCTTCTTCGAAACCGGAGACGCAGCGGGCGATCCTGACCGGAACATTGGCCGAGGGCACGTCACGCGTTTACAACGACCTCCGTTGCGACGAGACGGAGACGATGAAGAACGCCTGCCGTGCCTTCGGCGCCGAGATAACCGAGCACGACGGATTCCTGGAGATCCAGGGCATCGGAGGGACGCTCCCGAACATACGGCGCGTCATCCGGTCCCGCGGCTCGGGTCTGGTGTTCCGCGTCGTGACGGCGCTGGCTTCCGTACTGCCCTCGCCGGTCGTGGTGACGGGCGACGCGACGCTGCGCAAGCGCGTGATGGAGCCGCTGCTGCAGGCGCTGCGCGAACTCGGTGCGGACATCGAGTCGATCGTCGGCGAGGACAAGGCGCCGATCGTCAACTGGGGACGCGGCCTGAAGGGCGGCACCTGCCGGCTGCCGGGCGACATCAGCTCGCAGTTCATCACCGCCATCCTGTTCGCCGCGCCGCTGGCCGAGGGCCCGGTGGAGATCGAGGTGACGGGCGAGGTCTACTCCCAGTCGTACATCCGGCAGACGCTGGCGAGCCTGACCGATGCGGGTATCAAGGTCTCCGCGTCGGAGGACATGCGTCGCTACCAGGTGGAGCCCTCGTCCTACCAGGCCCTTGACGTCACCACGCACGAGGACTACACCTCGGCCTCGTACCTGCTGGCCGCCGCCGCGCTCTTCCCGGGGCGCACTGTCCTGACCAACGTGTACGGCGACAGCATGCAGGGTGAGTTCGCGATCGTCCCCATCCTGGAGGAGCTCGGGGTGGGCATCACCTTCGACCGGGCCACCTCGTCGCTGACCGTCGACAACCCGCCGGGAAGTCTGTGCGGCGACTTCGAAGTGGACGTTCGGGACTGCCCCAACATCGTGCCCACGCTCGCCGCCCTCGGAGCGTACGTGCAGGGCAGCCTGCGGGTGACCGGCGGACGCCTCACCCGCTTCCACAAGGCGTCCCGCATCGAGGCCATGGCCGCCGAACTGACGCGGGCAGGCGTGGACATCGAGGTCCTGTACGACGACGGGATCTGCGACGGCTTCGAGGTCCGCGGCGCGCGGACCTACCCCGGCGGAGTGACGCTGTCCAGCTGGGGCGACCACCGCATCTTCATGTCGCTGTTCGTGGCCGGCCTGCGGATGCAGTCCGCCAACCGGCTCTCGGGCTTCGAAGACGTCCGGCTGTCCTTTCCCACCTTCATGGAGGAGTTCGCCAAGGCAGGGGTACGGACCATGGCCGTCGAGGAGGAGAACGCGCCCGCCGGGGCCGTCGGCTGACCCCGCCCACGGCAGCCCCGGCGGTCCGCTGTGCCGCAGGGCGCGCGCCGCCGGGCGCGACAGGTGGGGCATGGCTCCCGGAGTCCCGGGGCCCCGGATGAACGACACCCCCGCACGACTGTCCGTTTCCCCGTTCAGGAAGTTCTCCCGATGCCCTCTCCACCTGCCCCCCGGCTGCGTGCCGACGTCTCAGGGCTGCCTCGCTATGTCCCGGGCCGGACCGCGCCCAGCGACCGGGTGGCCAAGCTGTCGTCGAACGAGAACCCCTACCCCCCGCTGCCGTCGGTCGTCGCCGCGATGCGCGAGGAACTGGGACGCGTCAACCGCTATCCCGATTCGAGGAGCAGTGAACTGGTCACGGAGCTGTCCGCGGCCCTCGCAGTGCCCCCCGAGCACCTCGCGCCCGGCACCGGATCCCTCGGGGTCACCAAGGACCTGGTGTGCGCCGCGGCCGGCGAGGGCGACGAAGTGCTGTTCGCCTGGCGCTCATTCGAGGCGTACCCGATGCTCGTCTGGGCCGCCGGGGCGACCCCGGTGCAGGTTCCGCTGCGTGACGAGCGGCATGATCTGGAGGCCATGGCCGAGGCGGTGACGGACCGCACTCGCCTGATCATCGTGTGCAACCCCAACAACCCGACAGGCACTGCCGTGCGCCGTGGGGAGCTCGAGCGCTTCCTCGACCGGCTGCCGGGCCATGTGCTGGTGGTGCTCGACGAGGCGTACCGCGAGTTCGTCGACGACACCGACGTACCCGACGGCATCGAGCTCTACCGGGACCGTCCCAACGTCGCCGTTCTGCGCACTTTCTCCAAGGCGTACGGGCTGGCCCGGCTGCGCGTCGGCTATGCGGTCGCGCATCCGCCGGTCACGGCCGCGCTGCGGGCCTGCACCGTGCCGTTCGGCGTCAGCGGACTCGCCCAGGCCGCCGCGCAGGCCTCGTTGCGAGCGAGACCGGAACTGCTGGAGCGGGTACGGACCCTGGTGGCCGAGCGAGCCCGGGTCACCCGTGCTCTGCGGGCCGCGGGCTGGAGCGTTCCCGCCAGCCAGGCCAACTTCGTCTGGCTGCGCCTCGGTACGCACACCTCGGCGTTCGCCGGCGCGTGCGAGGCGGCGGGAGTCATGGTGCGCCCCTTCGGCGACGAGGGGGTGCGGATCACCATCGGTACCCCGGAGCAGAACGACAATCTGCTGAAGATCGCGGGCGACTGGCGGGCGTGAGGGCCCGCCACGGATCCCGCGTTTCCAGGGAGCACTCATGCCGGGTTCCTGTCCGGGTTACCGTGGGGAGGACTCATGGCACGCGGGCCGCCCGTGCGCCCCGCGTGCCCGTTCGAAGGACGTCGATGACCGAACACGGCCGGCCGGCTCCGGCCTTCGCCCGCGCCCAGGACGGCACCGTCCTGGCATACCAGCACCATGGGGAGGGGCCGCCGCTGGTGCTGCTCGCCGGGCAGGCGAACGACCACCACTGGTGGGACGGCGTGCGCGAGGACTTCCACTCCGTGCGCTCCACCATCACCTTGGACCTGCGCGGCACGGGCGACAGTGACAAGCCCGAGGGGCCGTACTCCGTCCGGCAGTTCGCGGACGACGTCGTCGCGGTCCTGGACACGGCCGGTATCGCGCGCGCCGACGTGTACGGCACCTCAATGGGCGGCAGGGTCGCTCAGTGGCTCGCGATCCGCCACCCGGAGCGAGTCCGCCGGCTGGTCCTGGGCTGCACCTCCCCGGGCGGTCCGCACGCCGTGGAACGCGACGCGTCGGTACGGCGGTCCCTCGCACAGCCGGACGCGGATGCCGTACGCCGGGTACTGGCCGACCTGATGTACTCGCCCGCCTGGCGGGCCGCGCACCCGGGCCCTTACCGCACCCTCGGCGACCAGGGGATGCCCGCCCACGCGCGCCGCGGCCACCTCATCGCCAGCAACGAGCACAACGCCTGGAACGAACTGCCGCGCATTGCGGCACCCACTCTGATCCTCCACGGCGACCAGGACCGGCTCACTCCGCCGGAGAACCTCCGGCTACTGGCCTCCCGAATCCCCGGTGCCCGAACACACCTCTTCCCGGGCGCCCGGCACGCCTACTTCGAGGAGTGCCGGGACGAGGCGGGCAACCTGGTACGGACGTTCCTCGTGGAGGAGGGCTGACTGTTGAGCGGCAGTATGCCGCAGTCGCGCGGCGCCTGCGTCGAGGCCCGGGCCGCGGTCCTGGAAGATTTGGACGATGAGGTCCGGCCGCGGGCCGCTCAGGAAGTGAGGCCGACGTATTGGGCGTAGAGCGCGGCCTGAGTGCGGTGAGTGGCGCCGATCTTCAAATATATGCTGCTGAGGTGGTTCTTCACGGTCTTCTCGGATATGTCGAGTCTCCGGGCGATGACCCGGTTGCTTAACCCCCGGGCCAGCAGCAGGAGAACACCCCGCTCGCGTGCGGTGAGGGCGGCGACGGGCGACGCGTCCCGCTCCGAGACGAGAACAGAAACCGAAATGGACGGAGCCGCTTCCCCGGGGTCGGTCAGCCCGACGTGTCCGGCGTAGAGCGCGGCCTGAGTGCGGTCGGTCGCTCCGATTTTCAAATATATGCTGCTGAGGTGGTTCTTCACGGTCTTCTCGGATATATCGAGTCTCCGGGCGATGACGCGGTTGCTTAACCCCCGGGCCAGCAGGCGGAGCACATCCGACTCCCGGCAGGTGAGTCCTGCGACCAGTGCTTCTTCCACGTCTTGTCTCCTCTGTCCTTTTGTCGGAGAGCATGAGAAAAACGTCCGGGGTTCGTTCACGCGACGGCCCCCGGCGCCGAGCAATGAGCGCCGGCAGGTCACCTGACGGGCGGCGATCACGGCAGACGGCCCAATGTTGCTCCCGCCCCGGCCGTGCAGGCCGGGAGCACAGGACCGCGCAAAGATGCCAGGGGATCAGGCCGGGGATGCCGGCCGAAGGCAGCGTCATCGCGCAGCGCGAAGGCGTCCCCCCTTCATGCTCGCTGTGGGCGCGAACTGAAACTGGTCAAGTGCGCTTCAGAAGCTACATGCTGGTACGATCAGTCAGCCAGCATGCGTATACTAAAATCCAAAAGTGGACACGCGTTCGGGTGCGGCGGGTGAGCCACCGAAAGACGGTGCGCCGGCACGGTACCGAGCCGGGGTAGTGGCGGGCGCCGCGAGGCGTCTCCCGCTGCACTGGGCTTAAGGCTCACGCGAGCGGGCGGCGTTATCGGCAAAGGTTCCGAAGGCGCCCGGAGGCCGGGGGGACGTCCGTCTCACCCGTAGTTCGGCGAATTCTCGCGAGGCGTGCCGCACGAGTTCACGGAGTCTCGCAGCACTGCCTGCCGGAGAGCGGAGACGCGCGTCGAGGACCTCGGCCGGAGTTCTCCGGCCGAGGTCCTCGGAACCACCGCGACCAAAGACATCGAGTCCAGCCCCGGCAGCCTTGATCGAAATGGAAGACCGCGCCGCTCGGACCGCCGCAGCATGGACCTGCGTTCTCACCTGTTGAGTTGGTGCCGACGAGTACGGTGGCCCCGCACGCTGAGCCGCAGAAGGGGGACGCCGACCCTCAGACCTTCTGCCCGGCGCGTTCGTGCTCGCGCAACAGCGGCAGCACGCGGGTGTAGAAGATCCGCATCTCCTCCCGCGTCGGCCAGCCGGAGAAGATGAACTCGCTGACACCGGCCGCCTTGTACTCGTAGAGGTACGCGGCAACTTCCTCATAGCTGCCGACCACGCAGAGGGCCGGCCCACCGCGATACGCCACGGCACCTGAGAACAGCATGGGTGAAATCCAGTCGGATTCCGCAGCCGCGGCCAGCTGGAAGGAAGTCTTCACCGCCACGGAATCGGAGGCGGCCACAGCGTCCGCGATCCGTTTCCGGTGTTCTTCGTCGGGATCACCCATCATATCGGCGAGGTCCGCCAGTGCTTCCTCACGCGTTTCCCTCGCCAGCACATGCATACGAGTTCCCACACGGCCGCCCTGCGTCAGGACGGGCTTCGCCGCAGCGGCCATTCCCTCGGGGGTGTCGCCATAGCGCAGCCAGCAGTCGCCGTAATCCACGGCGGTCTGCTGTGCAACCTCCGAGGCCCCGCTGATGTATATCTCAGGACGGCCTCCGCCCTTGTAGCCCAGGCCGATCTGCGCGTCCTTGATACGATAGTGTTCGCCCTCGAAGGACAGCGGGGTCTCATTGCGCCACAAGCGATGGAGAATCTCCAGGAACTCGTTGGAGCGTGCGTAGCGCTCGTCATGGGCGAGGAAGTCCCCGTAATACGCCTGCTCGGCCGGGGAGCTACCGGCGACCAGGTTGACCGATATCCGCCCGTCCGACATCCACGACACCGTGTTGATCACCTGCGCGAAGAGCGTCGGAGAAAGCAGTCCGGGCCGGTAGGCGAGGAGGAATTTGACGCGTCGGGTCTCGCGGACCAGGGCGCCGAGCATCGGGAGCGGATCCGGCATGTGGAAGCCGATTCCCATGAGGAGCGAGTCCACGCCCAGGCTGTCCGCTTCCTGCGCGAAGTCGACGATCTCGTCAAAGTCAAGCCGGCCGACCTGGTATTTCCCCGACGCCTTCCGCTGCCCGCTGAGCGGCGAGTTCCAGTGCACCCTCAGCTCGTTCGAGTCCGACTGCGGTTGGCTTGACAAGCCGCTGACTACCAAGACCTCACCTTCCGATCGCTCAAAATGTGTTGCCCGGGCCGCGGTACGCGAGAATCAGTCGGCCAGTGATCGGACTCGGTCCTGGCGGATCCCCGGGTCGTTCCGTGACGTGTTGTTCGCGCTGCCTCAGCCTGGCACGGGTCCGCCCCGGTCAAAATAGGACCTAGGTCCCAGCTTCCCCAGAAGGCGCAGGGCCACCACGAGGTCGTAGTCGACGCCTCAATACCTGCTGTCTCCAACAAATGAAAAGCAGCCCGTGTGAACCGTCCGGCTCGTCGGGTAAAACAGGCAGGAAGGGTGCGGAGGATCCGGCTGGCCATCGAACGCTGGAACGACCACCGGCGGGCAGACCGACCGGGGCCGGATCATCGGACGCCGCCCCGACGGCACCTGGCTCGACGGCCGCTCCGCCGACGTGCGCCCGGACTTCACCGCCGAGCCGCTCGGCCGCACCACCGCGCTGGACGCCGAACAGGTCCGGCCGGACGGCGCGCGCCCGGTTGACGCGCGGGAGTTGCCGTCCGGCCGGACCTCACACCTCCCACCCGGGCCGGGCCCGAAGTGCCGGGGCGCGCCAGTCGGCGTGCCCCGGCACTTCGGGCCTGTCCGCGGTGCAGGGGTGCTGCTTGTGCTACTGGACGTTGATGATGAGGCGTCGGTAGCTGGTGAGTGCGGGGCTGCCGTTGTCGGTGACTTCGAGGACGATGTCGACCTGCGTGCCGGGGCTGTTCGGTACGACCAGGCCGGCGTTGGCGCTGGTGCTGTTGCTGATGGTCAGGCCGGCGGTGGTGGGGTACTGGTACCACTTGTAGGACAGGGTGTTGTTGTCCGGGTCGGTGGTGCCGGTGGCGCTGAGTGCGAGGGTGGAGCCGGCTTTGGCGTTGATGGTCAGGACGTTGCGGGTGGTGTCACCGTTGAGGGTGACGAGGGGGTTGTGGTTGGCCTGGTTGTAGGGCTTGACGGCCCAGTTCATGCGGTTGGCGAAGTCCCAGTTGCGGGCCGCTTCCCAGCGGGAGATGGAGGATGCGCCTTCGGAGGCGCAGGTCCAGCGGTTGCCGGAGCCCTGGAAGCGTCCGCCCCAACCGCCCAGGGCGGGGTTGGCGGGGTCGCCCAGGCCCTGGGTGCCGTTGAGGAGGTACAGGAAGTCGGGGGAGTCGCCCTCGTAGACGCCCTGGTCGTTGTAGGTCCAGTGGGACAGGGGGTAGTCGGCTCCCAGGGCGCCGTGGCCGGTGGTGATGTAGGTCTTCAGCCAGGTTCCGTTGTACGGACCGGTGTTGGCCATGCCGGTGAAGCAGCCGTTGCTGATGACGAACAGGCCGGGGAAGGTGTCGCGCATCCAGGCGGCGCTGCCGTCCTGGTCGTCGATGAGGTAGACGCGGATCTTGGACACGAAGGTGGCCAGGTCGGCGGCGCTGCGGGTGTTCTGGACCTTCCACAGGGCCTGGCCGAGTTCGCGGGGGCCGCCGCCGCTGACGAACCACACCGGCGTGGTGGCCTTGTCGACGACGCTGATGATGTAGTCGGAGGCCTCGCTGTCCTTGCCGGCGCCCAGGATGTTGGTCGCGGACTGGCCCCAGGTGCCGTCGCGGCCCTGCTTGGTGACGGCGCGCAGCGCGTCGGGGGTGGGGTAGTTGGCGTCGTGGAGTTTGAGGTTGGGGTAGACCTGGGCGTAGCCGTTGATGACGTCCAGGATGTTCTGCTTGTTGGCGTAGTTGGCGAAGGTGCCCGAGGAGGCGATCAGCCCGTCGACGTGGAAGTCGTCGGCGTAGCTGAGGAAGCGCACCATGGTCTGCACGTCGTCCAGGTCCGACTTCTGGTCGGCCGGGCCGGATTCACCGCCGGGGATGCCGTTCACCGGCGGCATGTCCGTGGACAGGATGATGTGCGGCCTGTTGTCCGCCCCACCCGGAGGTGGTGTGGTGGGGGGTGTTGTCGGTGGTGTGGTAGGTGGTGTGGTGGGGGGTGTTGTCGGTGGTGTGGTGGGTGGTGTGGTGGGTGGGGGTGTGGTGGTGGGGGGTGTGGTGGTGCCGGTGGTGGTGCAGGTGGTGCCGTTGAGGGTGAAGGTGGTGGGTGCGGGGTTGGTGGTGGTCCAGGTGGCGTTGAAGCCGGGGGATACGGTGGTGTTGGTGGCCAGGCCGGCGTTGTAGTCGGTGTTGGTGACGGTGACGTTGGTGCCGGACTGGGTGACGTTGCCGTTCCAGAGTTGGGTGATGGTCTGGTTTGCGGGGAAGGTGAACTTCAGGGTCCAGTTGGGCAGGGGGTCGCCGAGGTTTTTGATGTCGATGGTGGCGCCGAAGCCGCCGGACCATTGGCTGGTGACGGTGTAGGTGACCTGGCAGCCGGCCGCGGCGTGGGCTTGGGTGGCGACGGCGAGGGTTCCGCCGGATATGACGGCGAGTGCGGCTGTGGCGGCGGCGGTGGTTCTGCGTGTTCGGGGGCTGAGGGCCCGGAACGGGGATTGCCTCACCGGCTGTGCTCCTTTTCTCGTCACGGCCGTGTGGGGCGCGTGACGTGGTGGGGGGATGCGGCGGTGCCGTTGTCCTCGGGTGGTGGGCGGCCGGGTCGGTGGCCCTTGCCGCACGTGTCCGGGAGGGGTGGCGGGGAGGCCTGGCTCCGCTGCGTACGTCGTCGGTCA
>NZ_JAINVH010000052.1 GCF_020400825.1 Streptomyces sp. HPF1205 | reverse complement strand
TGGTCTGGACGTGCTGGCCAAGCCGCTGGCAGGCGGTGACGTGTCGGTGGCGCTGTTCAACGAGACGGGCTCGACGGCCACGATCTCCACCACCGCGGGCGCGATCGGCAAGACCGGCGCCTCCAGCTACACCCTCACCGACCTGTGGTCCGGCGCCACGTCCACCACCTCCGGCACCATCAGCGCCTCCGTACCCGCCCACGGCACCGTCATGTACCGCGTCGCGGGCGGTACGAGCGGCGGCGGCGGCGGGACCAGCGCCACCGGCGAGCTCCACGCGGTGGGCGCCGGCAAGTGCCTCGACGTGCCGAACTCGTCGACCACGCTGGGCACGCAGCTGCAGATCTGGGACTGCAACGGCCAGGCCGGCCAGGAGTGGACGCACAGCTCCTCCAACCAGCTCTCGGTCACCCTCGGCGGCACCCAGCTCTGCCTGGACGCCTACGACAACCAGACCAGTCCGGGGACGAAGGTCGAGACCTGGAGCTGCAACGGCCAGGCCAACCAGCAGTGGACGCTGAACTCCAACGGCACCATCACCGGCGTCCAGTCCGGCCTGTGCCTGGACGTCACCGGCGCCTCCACCGCCAACGGCGCCCTGGCCGAACTGTGGACCTGCAACGGCCAGTCCAACCAGCAGTGGACCCTCGGCTGACCCACCCGTAGCGACACCCGCAGCACACCCGCAGCACACCCGACGGTCCGGCCGGCCCCGAGGACGCCCCGCGTCCTCGGGGCCGGCCGCGTCCGGGTCGGCGTCCGGGTCGGCGTCCGGGTCCGCGTCCGGGTCCGCCGCGCGTCATAGGGGTCGCCACCCGCGCCGCGCGGCCACTATGGTGCAGCCATCAGGTGTGATGTCCGGGCACAGGGCCCGGGGGTTGTTGCTGGGGGTTCTGCTGTGGTCGCCGGTCGAGTGGTACGTTTCGACGCTTCCCGAGGTTACGGGTTCATCGCTCCGCAGACGGGGGGCGAGGACGTGTTCCTGCATGTCAACGACATGCTCATCCCGGAGTCCCAGGTCCGTACGGGCCTGGCCGTGGAGTTCGAGATCGAGGAGGGCGAACGCGGCCCCAAGGCGTCGGCGGTCCGCCTGGCCGACAACGCCGTTCCGATGGAGAACGACAACTACATGTGCGACGTCCTCAGCGCGAAGGAGTACACGCGCGAGGTGACCGAGGTCCTCCTGGAGGGCGTCCCGTCCCTGACCGGGGAGCAGATCGTCGCGGTCCGCCGGGCCATGGCCAACGTGGCCAAGCGCCACGGCTGGACCGAGAACTGACCGCGAGAACTGACCGCCGAGAACCGACCGCCGAGCTCCGGCAGCCGAGAGCCGGCCGAGAGCCGGCCGAGAGCCGGCCGAGGGGCGCGGGCGGCGGGCCGGTTCCCGGCTCACCGCCCCGGCAGCGCCTGCTCCGCCCAGATGGTCTTGCCCACGCGGCCGGGCCGGGTCCCCCAGCGCCTCGCGAGCTGGGCGACCAGGAGCAGGCCGCGCCCGCCCTCGTCGTACGACCTGGCCCGGCGCATGTGGGGCGAGGTGCTGCTGGCGTCCGACACCTCGCAGATCAGCGAGCGGTTGCGGATGAGGGACAGCCGGATCGGGGCCCCTCCGTAGCGGATCGCGTTCGTGACGAGTTCGCTCACCACGAGTTCGGTGACGGACGCGGCCTCCTCCAGCCCCCAGCGGGCCAGTTGCTCGGTGGCGTACCTGCGGGCCGTGGCGACCACGGCCGGGTCCGCGGGCAGGTCCCAGACGGCGACCTGCCCGGTGTGCAGCGCGCGGGTGCGGGCCAGCAGCAGCGCCACGTCGTCGGCGGGCCGGGTGGGAAGCAGCGCCTTGAGCACGCCGTCGCAGGCGTCCTCCAGGTTCGCCGCCGGAGCCGCCAGGGCGGCGCACAGGGCGTCCAGGCCCGTGTCCACGTCCACGTCGCGGTTCTCGACGAGGCCGTCGGTGTAGAGGGCGAGCACGGATCCCTCGGGCAGCTCCAGCTCGGTCGCCTCGAACGGCAGCCCGCCCACGCCCAGCATCGGGCCCGCGCTCACGCGGACCACCTCCACGCCGCCGTCCGCGAGCACGACGACGGGCGGCGGGTGCCCGGCGGAGGCGACCGAGCACACGCGGGAGACCGGGTCGTACACCGCGTAGACGCAGGTGGCCCCGATCTCGCCGCCGTCCGCGCCGGCCGCGTCGTCCCCGCCGCCGTCGGACGCCAGGTGCCCGACGAGGTCGTCCAGGTGGGTGAGGAGCTCGTCCGGCGGCAGGTCGACGTCGGCCAGCGTCCACACCGCGGTCCGCAGCCGGCCCATGGTGACGGAGGCGTGGATGCCGTGCCCGACGACGTCGCCGACGACCAGCGCCACCCGGTTGCCGGACAGCGGGATCACGTCGAACCAGTCACCGCCCACCCCCGCCTGCGACACCGCGGGAAGGTAACGGGAGGCGAACTCCACCGCCGCCTGCCCGCCGGAGGCCCGGGGCAGCAGGCTGCGCTGCAGCGCCACGGCGGTCGCGCGCTCCCTGGAATAGCGGCGGGCGTTGTCGACGCAGACGGCCGCGCGGCTGGCCAGCTCGTCGGCCAGCGACACGTCCTCCTGGTCGAAGGGGTCGGGGCTGCGGGGAGTGAGCAGCCGGACGAAGACCGCCACCCCCAGGGCCGCGCCCCGCGCCACGAGGGGCACGGCCATCAGCGAGAAGTCGCCGCGGCCGGCCTCGCGGTGCCTGGCGGCCCGGTCGCCGTGGCCGGCGATCCAGGCGTCGACCTCGGGCTCGCCCGACCCGGTCAGCACCGTACGGCAGCCGGCCAGCGCGCGGGCCGGCGGTGAGAAGCGCGGGTAGACGTCCGCCTCGCCCAGGCCGACGGCGGCCTCCGGGACCCCGGTGGTACGTGACCGGTGCGCCACGCGGCGCAGCTCCACGCCCGACGGCCCGAGGACGGCGGCGGGCTCCTCGCCCGACAGCACCGAATCCAGCAGGTCCACGCTGACGAAGTCCGCCAGCCGCGGCACTACCAGGTCGGCCAGCTCACGGGCGGTGTTCCGCACGTCCAGCCGGGTGCCGATGCGAGCGGCGGCCTCGTTCACCAGGCCGAGCCGCCGCCGCGCCCAGTGCTGCTCGCTGCTGTCCAGCGCGGCGAGGCCGACGCCGATCAGCTTGCCGTCCGGGCCCCGCACCGGCCACATCTCGACGTTCCAGGCGTGCGCCCGCGTCCCGGCGGGGGCGTGCGTCCAGCTCTCGTAGTGCACCGGTCGCCCGGTCGCGACCACCTGGCGCAGGTGGCTGAGGAAACCGCGGCTGAAATCGGCGTCCTCGACGGTGTCGGGGTAGAAGGTGCCCTTGAGGTCCTCCTCCGGCAGGCCCATGACCGCGCAGGCCACGTCGTTCAGCCGCACGTAGCGCTGCTGGGGGTCGAAGACCGACATCGCCATGGACGCCTGCTGGAAGGCCAGCTCGCCGAGGGGCACGTCGGCTCCGGGCCCTTCCCGGGTTCGCTCGCCCGCCCGTTCGCCGCGATCCATCCCGGTGCGGCTCGCGTCGGGCCCCCGTCCGCGTCCGGCCGGCTCGGCGATGATCACCGACTCGCGCCGTCCGTGGGCGTCGCGCAGCGCGACCAGCCGCAGCGCGAACCGCGTACGCCGCCCGTCCCGGCGGCGTACGGTCACCACGCCCGAGCCGTGCGCGCTCAGCTCCCGCCACACCGCGCCCGGCTCCCCGGCCACCAGCCGGGCGGCCGGCTGTCCCAGCACCTCGCCGGCCGGGTACCCCGTCAGCCGGCGCGCGCCCTCGCTCCAGCCCGTGAGCGTGCCGCGCGCGTCCAGAACCGCGAGGGCGTCACTGACCGCGATCGCACGCCCGTCGTGCGGCGATGCCGTCATGTGTTCCACACTCCTGCGGAACGGGTCGCCCGGCAACCGGGCCGACGAGCGGCCGACGAGCAACCGGCACCCGGGCCGACGACCGGGCCCGGGTGCCGGTTCCGACAACCGGCCGCCACCCGCGTCATCCCGGCGCCGGGAGCGGATGACACGGGTGAGATGTCCGGATACGACATCATTCGTTCACCTGAACTTCGCCTCGGTGCCTCTTCATGGGGTGGCGGTCGTCATTCGCGGGCAGGTGGATGGGCTGCTCGACGGGAAGCGAGCCGGAGGTAACGGGTTGAAGGGGTTCGGCGAGGGTGCCGCGGAGGTGGCGGTACCGGCCTCCGGGGTCTCCGGGGCCGGATCCGCGGCCTCGGGTGAGGCCGGGCTCCGCGCCGACGCCGCCGATGCCGCCGGGACCGCCGCCGCGGTCCGGTACGACGCGGTCCGGTACGACGCGGCTGAGACCATCGGGACCTGCCTGGACGGCGCCACGACCTGCCGGGAGCTGGCCGCCTTCCTGGTGCGGCACCGGGTGTGCGAGGCCGCGGCCGTCGAACTGCTCCCCGAGGACGTGCCGGACGTGGCCGCCGTAGCGGACGTGCCGGACCTGGCCGCCGTACCGGACGTAACGAACCCGCCGGACCCGCCGCACCCGCCGGACCCGCCGGATCGACCGGGATCACCGGATCGACCGGGAGCACCGGCCGCCGGCCGTGGCGGCCCCCTCCTGCGCGCCGCCACGGCCGGGCGGCCCGAGCTGCTGCCGCCCCACGCCCCGCGGGACATGTGCTCGGCCGCCGTTCCCCTGACCGCCCGCGGCAGGCGGTACGGGGAGCTGATCGCGGTCCGGACCGGCGGCGCCTTCACCGCGGAGGAGGCGGACGTGCTGCGGTACGCCGCTCAGCTCGCCGCCGTCCACCTCGGGCACGCCCGGCGGCACGAGGCCGTGCGCGCGGCCGCGGCGAACCTCCAGCGGGCGCTGCTGGCCGAGCCCGGCCGCCCGCACGCCAACCTCGACATCGCCACCCACTACCTGCCCGCCGGCGGCGCCCAGGCGGGCGGGGACCTGGTGGGCGGCGACTGGGTGGAGACGGTACGGCTGCACTTCGGGCGGACCCTGCTGGTCATGGGCGACGTGATGGGCCACGGCCTGGACGCGGCCGTGGACATGAGCGCGTACCGCTCCCTGCTGCGTTACGTGGCCTCCACGGACCTGCCGCCGCACCGGGTGCTGCGCCGGCTCGACGCGGCCGCCGCCGACGACGGCAAGAGGCGGCCCGCGACCTGCCTGCTCGCCCGGGTCGATCCGGCCCGCGGCGCCGTGTCGCTGGTCAGCGCCGGGCACCTGCCGCCTGTGGTGTTCGGCCCCGACGGCAGGGGCAGGCTGCTGGAACTGCCGGTCGGCCCGCCGCTGGGCACCGGCATCGGCGGCTACGAGGCGACGACGTGCGCCCTGGCACCCGGCGAGACGCTGGTGATGTTCACCGACGGCCTGGTCGAGCGCCGCCGCGAGGACATCGACGTCTCGCTCGCCCGCCTGGCGGGCCTGGCGCTGCCGCCCGGCGCCGCCGCCCGCGACACCCTCGACTTCATCCTGGACCACCTCGACGCCCAGCACGCCGAGGACGACGTCGCCGTCCTCGCCGCCCGCATCCACCGCAATCCCCCCGACCAGGACCCCACCCTGTAGCGGTGCGTCGGCGCCCTCGCCCCCGGTTCCGTGTCCACCTCGTCCATGCAGGGGAAAGCACACGGCCGCATACGCTGGTGACCGAACAGTGGCTCGGCCGCTTGACCGGTGACGGAAACGCGTTGCCGATCACCGAACGTCACGGGACACTGGTCAGAGGCCGAGCGGAAGGCTCCGAGCATGAACACGACAGGGCTGGAGACTCAGCCGAGCGCCACCACGTACGAGCTGGGAGACCTGGTGGCCCAGGCGTGGAACGGCAAGGTCCACGTGCCGCACTTCCAGCGCGATTTCCGCTGGACCACGACGGATGTGCTCCGCCTGTTCGACAGCATCGTCAAGGGCTACCCGATCGGCAACCTCCTGCTGTGGGTGCGCCGCACGCCCGCCCGGACTCTCCGCCTCGGCCAGTTGCGGATCGCGGCGCCGGAGTCGGCCGAAGCGTTCTGGGTGGTCGACGGCCAGCAGCGCGTCACCAGCCTGGCCAACGCCCTGCATCCCCAGGGACACCTGCACGAGCCGTTCTCGGTGTACTACGACCTCGCCGAGAAGCGTTTCATCTCGCAGCCGAAGGTGCGGGAGCCCGAGCACATCGCGCTGCCCGTTCTCTTCGACCTGAAAAGACTGCTCGGCTGGTTCCGCACCGAGGGCGAGGTCGTGGCGGAGCTGTTCGACGAGGCCGACCGGGTGGCCACGGCCCTGCGCCAGTACAAAGTGCCCGCCTACCTGGTGCGTCAGGACGACCTCGACGTTCTTACCGACATCTTCGACCGTATGAACAACTACGGGAAGCGCCTCAACAGGGCAGAGATCTTTTCCGCCCTGTACGCGGGTCCCGAGGAGGGCGCGGCGGAGCGGCTCAACCTGTCCCGCATCGCCGACCGGGTCGCCGCCCGGACCGGGTTCGGCGTCATCGACACGGACACCGTCCTCGCCTCGATCCTGGCTCGTCGGGGCCCGGACCCCTCTCGGGACATCCGCAACGAGTTCACCTCCACAGGCCGCCGCACCGCTCCCGAGTTCGAGTCCGAGGATCAGTACACGGCCTACACCGAGGGCGAAGAGGCTCTGGTGCGCGCCATCGGCTTCCTGCAGTCCCAGGCCGGCGTGCCGCACATCGCGTTCCTCGTGTACCGGGCACTGCTGGTCGTCATGACCCGCTTCTTCGCGCACTTCCCCGCCCCCGAGCCCAACACGCTGCGGCTGCTCCGTCGCCTCTACTGGCGTGTGGCCGTGTCCGGCCCCGCGGTGTTCAAGGGCAGCTTCACCCAGGTCTCCCGCGTCCTGTGCGCCCGCATCCGCAAGGGGGACGAGCACGGCTCCATCCAGGGACTGGTGGACGCCATGTCGGACGCGCCTCGTTCCTTGCCGACGATCGAGCGGTTCCGTACCAATGAGGCCGCTGCCAAGATCATCCTCAGTTCGTGGTGGTCGTTGCGCCCCCGTTCCCTGATCACCGGACAGGCCTTCGACACACAGGACTTGTCCACCCTGCTCGCCGACCAGAAGACGGCCGCCACGGTCGCGCAGGTCGTCTTCCCCCGCGGGCTGACCGCTCAGCAGACCCTCTACGCGGCGAACCGCCTGCTGCTGCCGGGCGCCGAGGAGCCGGTCTCCGAAGCCGCCACGTTGCTGGCACATCGTCCGGCCCATCTCGACGAGCGTACGTGGGACGCCGTACTCGGCTCTCACGTCATGGACGCAGAGGCGTCCAGAGCGTTGGCGCAGGGCGACAGGGAGGGTTTCCTCACGTTGCGCCAGGAGAGGATCAGGCAGCAGCTGTCCGATTTCCTTGATCGCATGGCCGAGTGGGACTTCGAGGACACCCCGTCGTTGGACTCTCTGGACTTCGACGCTCTGGACGAACTCGACGGACCCGACGAACTCGATGAACCGGTGCGGCCGGAGGGCGGCCAGCTGTTCTGAGCCGTCTGCGCCGCTGCCGAGTACGACGACGCCGAAGTCGGGCACCGACCATCGAGGAAGAGGACGCGGCGCATGAACCCAGTACCGGAGAAGTACTACGCCGTGCTGCTGTACGGCCGCCGGATCGGTACGTTGTGCCAGAAGGGCGACCACACCCGGTTCGTCCTGAACGAGTCCTACATCGACAGTCCCCGGCGTCCCGTGCTCGGCCTGCGTTTCGAAGAGAATCTGCGAGCCCCGTACGCCTCCGCCCTCCGGCTTCCTCGCTGGTTCTCCAACCTCCTGCCCGAAGGGCCGCTGCGGGAGTGGATCGCCGACGACCGGGGCGTGTCCCTCGACCGGGAGATGGAACTGCTCGCACAGGTCGGACACGACCTGCCGGGAGCCGTGCAGGTGCTGCCGGCGGACGGGCCCGACGACGGCTGGGCATGGCCGGAGGACGCCGGCACGGGCACCGGCTCGCACCTTGGCGGGGGGCATCTGCGAGCAGCCGAGTCGCCTTGGCGATTCTCACTCGCCGGTGTCGCCTTGAAGTTCTCGATGCTCGCCCGCGGGGACCGGCTCACGGTTCCCGCCGCGGGCGAGCACGGGGACTGGCTGGTCAAGTTCCCCGACTACCGTCATCAGGACGTACCGCGCAACGAGTTCGCGATCATGTCCCTGGCCAAGGCGGCCGGTCTCGATGTGCCGGACGTGCGGCTCGTCCACCGGGACGAGCTCGACGACCGACTGCCCGACCGGATGTGGCCCGGCGCGGAGGAGTGGGCGTACGCCGTCCGCCGCTTCGACCGATCCTCCGATCCGGCTCGCGCTTCCGTGCACATCGAGGACTTCGCGCAGGTCCGGGACAAGTACCCCCAGGACAAGTACAACTCTTCCTTCGAGACCGTGGCCGCCATCGCCTATCGAGGCCACGACCTGGCTTCCCTGCGTGAGGCGGCGCGCCGCATCGCCTTCTCCGTGGCCGTGGGCAACGGAGACGCCCACCTCAAGAACTGGTCGCTCATCTACCGCGACCACCGCACCCCTGCTCTCTCTCCCGTGTACGACCTGGTCTCCACCGTTCCGTACGCGCCCAGGGACGAGCCCGAGGACCTCGGCCTCAAGCTCGGAGGAAGCAAGGTCTTCGAACGAGTGCGGCTGACGGTCTTCGACCGGTTGGAAGCGGCTCTGGACCGCCGGTTCGGTCCGTCAGGAGCGCATCTTCGCGCCGTGTCGACCGACACCGTTCAGCGAGTGCGAGCCGAGTGGCCCGCGTACGAGCACTACGTGGCCGGTAACCCGCTTCTGCGGGCGAAGATCACCGATTGGATCGACACGTCGTCGAAGCGGCTCCTCGCCGAAGCCTGACGTATCCGTGACGGTTCAGCAGGGGTGCGCGCAGCCCCCGGTACGAAGCCGGGGCGGGGCGCCGGGGCCTCGCTCGCTCACGGAATCCGCGCACCCGCTCCCGCCAGGACCGCGTCCGCGGCCTCGGCGACGGTACGGCCGTCGGTGTCGACGCGCAGGTCGCCGAGGTCCGCCGCCTCCATCGCGGCGGCCGACGCCGCGGCCCGGCCGGCGATCTCCCGCAGCCGGGCGGCGGGCCGCCCCCGCAGCGGATCGCCCGGCTGGTTCCATCCCTCGCCCCGCCCGCGCCGCGCGATCCTCGCGGCCAGCTCCCGCGGCCCGGCGTGCAGGCGGCACACCGTGAACCGGGCGCCGGGCAGCGCCTCGGCGTACGCGGACAGGTCACCCTCGTCCTCCAGGGGCCCGGTGACGACCAGCCGCCGCGCCCCGGCCGCCCGGTGGTACGTCGCCCACAGCGCCGCCAGCCCGCGCGCCCTGAGCCGGTGCCTTCCCGGATCACCCGCCGGCGCCGGATCGCAGAGGCCGAGCTGCTCGACGTCCACGTACGCGGCGGTCTCCCCGTCCCCCAGCAGCCGCTGGTACACCTCGAACCCGACCGCCGACTTGCCCACCCCCGTCGCGCCGCACACCCACAGGACCGGGTGGGCGGGAGGGGGTACGGGGGCGGGTACGGGTGCGGCAGGCGACGGCAGGCGTACGGGCCGCAGTCCGCCCGGTCCGGGCCAGCCGCCCGTGCGTTCCCCCACCAGGCGCACCACTTCGGCGACCGGCAGTCCCTCGGTGTCGACGCAGGTATCGGCGAAGTCGCTCGTGTCGAGCGCCGCGGCGTCCCGCAGCACCTCCTCGACCAGCCCGGCCGGGCTTCCCCTGCCGAGGAAGCGCAGGCCGACCGTCTCCGGGTCGGCCCGCAGCCGGCAGACCATGAGCGCGACCCCCGGCATCCGGTCCGCGTACACGCCGCGGCCGGCGTCGACCACCCCGGTGACGACCAGGCAGCGCGCCCCCGCGTCCGAGAACCCCGCCACCATCGCGCCGAGGTTGTCCGCCTGCATGCGGTGCCTGCCCGGATCGGCGGCGGGCTCGGGGTAGCAGATCCCGAGCTGGTCGATGTCGACGAAGCCGCTCGCGATCCCGGCCCGCGCGAGCCGCCGGTGGAACTCCCATCCGACCGTGCTCTTGCCGACCCCCGAAGGACCGCAGATCCACAGCACGGGAAGCTGCGCAGGCGTCGTCATGGCGGGGATTGTCCGGGCGCCGCGACCGCCATGTCCACGAGGTTTCGCCGGGCCGCGGGGGCGTCCGGTCCTCAGGCGGTCCAGTCGGTGGAGGCGGCGGTCCCGGCCTGGGGCTCGATCTCGGCGAGGCGCTCGCGCAGGGCCGTGGTGAGGAACCGGTGGGAATCGCTGCCCAGGACGAGCCGGAGCGGCGCGGGAGTACGGGAGGCGCTCTCGATGATGCGGGCGGCCATCTTGGCCGGGTCGCCGAGCGAGGGGCGGCCGCGGTCGCCGGCGCCGCGGGTCATCGCGGCCGGCGTGCCGTCGTACTCCGGCATCGGGGTCGCGGTTTGGAGGCTGCCGAAGCGGAACTCGGTACGGGCTCCGCCGGGCTCGACGATGGTGACCTCGATCCCGAACGGGGCGACCTCCTTGGCGAGGGCGTCCATGAAGCCCTCGATGCCCCACTTCCCGGCGTGGTAGAGCGAGGCGCCGGGGTTGGTGGCCTGGCCGCCGTAACTGGAGATCTGGATGATCCGTCCCCCGCCCTGCGCCCGCAGGTGGGGAAGGGCCGCACGGGCGACCTGGATCGACCCGGTGAGGTTGGTGGCCAGGACGCGGTCGATCTGGTCGTCCGTGAGTTCCTCGGCCGCGCCGAAGAGCCCGTACCCCGCGTTGTTGACGACCACGTCGACCCGGCCCAGGGCCGCGAACGCGCCGTCGACGACCTCACGCACCCTCGGAGTGTCGGTGACGTCCAGCTCGGCCACCCACAGGCGGTCGCCGTATCCGGCGGCGAGGTCGGCGGCCGAGCCGGGCCCGCGGACGGTGCCGGCGACGCGGTGGCCGGCGGCGAGGAGCTGCTCGGTGAGCGCGCGGCCGAAGCCGCTGCTGATGCCGGTGATGAACCAGGTGTCCTGGGGCATGGTGTCCTGCCTTCTCGATCATGCTCGACCGTGCTCGATCGTGGTCGTTGCCTCAGCCCTTCCACGGTCGGCCGGCCACGTGCCGCGTGGCAGATCCCCGCTGTCACCGGTAGTGGCAGGGACACCCACGCGAACGCCGTCCGGCCCGCGGAGCACTTACGGTGGCGGTATGGCAGCGGGACCCGGCGGTGGCGGCAGCGATCTCGGCGCGTTCCTGCGGGCCAGACGTGAGCTGGTCCGGCCCGAGGACGCGGGGATACCGGTGCGCGGTCTGCGGCGCGTGCCCGGTCTGCGGCGCGAGGAGGTCGCGATGCTGGCCGGCATCAGCGCCGAGTACTACCTGCGGCTGGAGCAGGGCCGCGACCGCAACCCGTCGGTCCAGGTACTCGAAGCCCTCGCCGGCGTCCTCAGGCTCGACGCCGAGTCCACCGCCTACATGACGGAACTGGCCCGGCCCCGTCCCCGGCGCCGTACCGCGCGGCGCCCCGAGCGGGTGCCGTCCGGCACGCTGATCCTGCTCGACACGCTCGACGTGCCCGCCTTCGTCGTCAACCGGTACCGCGACGTCCTGGCCGCGAACCGGCTGGCGGTGGCCCTGTCGCCGCTGATGGCGCCCGGCACGAACCGGCTGATCGCGCTGTTCACCGACCCCCGGGCGGCGACCTACCATCCCGACTGGGAGCAGAACACCGCGAGCGTCGTCGCCCAGCTTCGCGCCGAGGCGGGCACGGACCCCGAGGACCCCCGCTTCCAGGCACTCGTCGGCGAGCTGTCCCTCAAGAGCGAGCGGTTCCGCCGGCTCTGGGCACGCCACGACGTACGCCGCGGCGGCAGCGACACCGGTGTCATCCACCACCCGCGGATCGGCGACCTCGACCTGCGACGGGAGAAGTACGCCGTGGTCGGTGCCGACGGCCTCCTGCTGGTCGTCCACCACGCGGAACCCGGCACCGTCTCCGCCGAACGCCTGGCCCTCCTCGGGTCCCTGGCCGCCTCGGAGGACCGTCCGCCCCCTGCCGAGGCGCGTGGACCGGAGTCCTGACGGGCGGCCCGACCTCAGAACGCGCCCGCGAACTCCACGAACGCGGCCCACGCGGTGGGGGAGAAGGCGAGCTGCGGCCCTTGCTTGTCCTTGGAGTCCCGTACGTGCACGGTGTCGGGGCAGGCGGCGACCTCTATGCAGTTGTCGCCTTGGGCACTGCTGTAGGTGGACTTGTGCCAGGAGAGGGCGACTTCTATGCAGTTGTCGCCGGAGGCGCTGCTGTAGCTGCTCTTGAACCAGGCCAGTTCGGTCGTGCTCATAGCGCTCCGTAAGTTGTGACCGCGGGGCTCACAAGGTGCCCGCGAACACCACGAAGGCGGTCCACGCGGTGGGCGAGAAGGCGAGCTGTGGCCCTTGCTTGTCCTTGGAGTCCCGTACGTGCACGGTGTCGGGGCAGGCGGCGACTTCTATGCAGCTGTCGCCCTCTGAGCCGCTGTAGCTGCTCTTGAACCAGGCCAGTTCGGTCGTGCTCATAGGGCTCCTCGCATTCGCTCCAGCAGGCTCCTGGAGTCCTCGGGGGTGAGGGCTTGCGAGCGCAGTTTGGCATACCGCTGGTGGAGGACGCTGATCTCTTTCAGGTCGGTGATGAGGCGACCGTTCTTCTGTCCTTCGGAGTAGGCGAACCACCGCATTTCCGGGGTCTCGGCCAACTGCAGCGGGCCGTCCAGACCCGCGTGAACCGGCCTTCGTAGGGGCATGACCTGCAACTCCACGTTCCAGTGCCGCTCGTCCACGTCCAGCAGCTGATCGAGGAGTTCGCGTGTGACCTCCTCGCCGCCCGTTCGCCGTTCCAGCACGGCCTCCTCGATGATGAAGTTGAACGCACAAGGCGGCTTCCGCTGTGTCGAAAGCACTTCCTGGCGGGCGAGACGTGCCCCGATCCGTGCGTTGAGCGCCTCTTCATCCGGCGTCGGCGGGACGTTCAGCGATACAGCCCGCGCGTACGCCTCCGTCTGCAACAGGCCCGGCACCACCCGGCACTCGTACGTATAGAGGCTGATCGCCGCCGCCTCCAGCCTCGCCCATTGCCGGAACCACGCGGCCAATCCCGGCTGGCGGGAGAGGTGCTTGGCGGCCTCCCGCAGGGCGCCCGTGCCGCCCAGGATTGGGTCGGCGCGGACGGCGAAGTCCTCGTCCGGCATGCGCCTGCCGATCTCGATCGAGGCGATGGTGTGCCGGGACAGGCTCACCCGCTCCCCGAACTCCTCGCGGCTGAGACCGTGGAACTCCCGCAGGGCGCGCACGAACGCCCCGAACGTCCGCAGGCTGTCCGATGTCTCCGGCTCACCGTTGCCACCGCCGCCCAGCCACGAGGGCGTGCCGCCCGCCGCTCCGGCCGCGCCCCCGGTGGTCACGTCCCGCTCGCCGTCTTCGAGTTCTTCCGCCATTTAGGCCCCCTCCCGTCACCGCCCCGTCCCCCACCCCGTACAACGCGCCCGGTCACCAAGAGTTACGGCCTTTCTCGCTCCTGTGTACGGACCCGCGTCGGAACACCGGCAAGGCGGGGGTGGGTAGAGTCCGGTGGCCGGAACGGTCAACCGGGCCGGGGCACCAGAGGAAGCGGCGAAGGGGGCCGACGGGCGTGACGGACTTCGACGAGGCGGAACGGCGGATCTGGGCCGGACGGGCGGCGGCCTTCCGGGACAGCTTCGCCAAGTTGTGCGCCCACACGGCGCCGGCCCTGCTCGACGCGGCGGGCGCGGGGCCGGGCACCCGGCTGCTCGACGTCGGGACGGGGATCGGGACCGTCGCCGCGGCGGCGAGTGCCCGCGGCGCCCAAGTGACCGCCGTCGACGCCGAGCCCGGCATGATCGAGCTGGCCCGGCACAACGTGCCCGGCGCCGAGTTCCACCAGGCCGTACTCCCCGACCTGCCGTTCGCCCCCGGCAGCTTCGACGCGGTGGTGGCCAACTTCGTGGTCAACCACGTCGGCCGGCCCGCCGCGGCCGTCGCGGCGATGCGGGCTGCGACCCGGCCCGGCGGCCGCGTCGCCGCGACCATCTGGTGCGCCCCGGCGGGAGCGGGGCACGAACTGCTGGACCGCGCGGTGGAGGCGGCAGGCGCCCGGCGGCCGGCCGACTCGCCCCGGCTCGACGAGGCCGAGGAGTTCCCCCGTACCGAGGAGGGCTTCGCGGCCCTGTGCGTCGCGGCCGGACTCGCCGACGTGTCCTGCGAGCCCGTGACCTGGGACCACGTCGCCTCGCCCGAGGAGTGGTGGAGCGGCGCGGCGGCCGGCGTGGGACTCATCGGTCAGGCCGTCAGCCGGCAGGACCCGGAGACGGTCGTCCGCATCAAGGCGGCGTACGACGAGCTGGTCCCGCACTACGCCGGGCCGGACGGGCGGCTCGTGCTGCGCTACCACGCCCTCCTGGCGCACGGGCGCGCCTGAGCCCGCGTAGGCCCGTGCAGGCGCGGCGCCGCGTACGGCGCGGAGACCGCTTCGTACGCCCGCGGACGTACGAGGGAAAGTGCTGGTGAAGGGGCCTGCGGGCCCGGCACATTGAGCGGCATGACCGCACCGCCCGGCGCCGCCCGGCCCCAGCAACCCCTGCCCGCAAGCGAGTTCGTCCAGCGCTTCAGCTCGACCAGGCGTGGCGCCCGGCTCGCCCGCCACCTGGCGCTCCACCGGATGAGCCGGTGGGGCATCCCGTACGACGGCGACACCGCGCAGGCCGCGGCCGTGGTCGTCGGCGAACTGGCCGCCAACGCCGTCACGCACGGCCGCGTGCCCGGACGGGACTTCGAGCTGCGCCTGACCTTCGACGGGAGCACCCTCCGTATCGAGGTCAGCGACACCCGCAGCGAACGGCGTCCGCCCGGGCCCGGCGCGATCGAGCCGCCCGGGCCGCTGGCCGAATCGGGCCGGGGCCTGTACCTGGTCCAGGCGCTGGCGGACCGGTGGGCGGTGACGGACCGGGTGCCGGTCGGCAAGACGGTCCGCGCCGAGCTGGACCTGCCGGGCGGAAGCTGCCCGCGGCCTTGACGCCACGCAACCATGGCGCCGCCCGAGGCCCTGAGACGGTCGCGCCCTTGACGCGCCCCGCAGCCTTGGCGCCGCCCGCAACCCTGACGGCGGCCCGCGTCCTTCGCGCCGCCCGCGCCCTTGCATCAGCCCGCGCCCTTGGCGCCGCCCGCAACCTTGCCGCGGCTCGGGACCGCCGCGGTGGCCGGGGCGTGCCGGCCGGTCCCGGGCGTTCCGCGGGCAGCCCGGCGCGCGGGGCTGCCCGTACCCTGGGCACGTGCACATCTGCTTCGTCTGCACCGGGAACATCTGCCGGTCGCCCTCCGCCGCCCTGGTGGCCGCCGAGCACGTGCGGCGGGCCGGGCTGGACGACCGCGTAAGGGTCACGAGCGTGGGTATGGGGCCCTGGCACGTGGGGGAGCCCATCGACCGGCGGGCGGGTGAGGTGCTGGCGCGGCACGGGTATCCGACGGCGCACGTGGCGGCCCAGATAGCGACCGGCGACCTTGGCGCCGAACTGCTCGTGGCGATGGACCGCGGGCACGAGGAGGCGCTGCGCCGGATGGTCCGCGACCCCGAACGGGTGCGGCTGCTGCGGTCCTTCGACCCCGCCGCCATGGGCGACCTGGACGTACCGGATCCGTACTACGGCGGGCCCGAGGGGTTCGAGGAAGTGCTGGCCATGATCGAAGCCGCGACACCCGGCCTGCTCGTCTGGGTGCGCGAGCGCCTCGGCCCGTGACCGGAGGCGAGGGCGCGGGCGCCGCGGCGGCCCGCCTGACCGGGCGCCGGGTGGCCTGGGAGCGGCCGATGGGCGGGGCGCTCACCGAGGTCGGACTCGACGGCGGCGCGGTGGTGGTGGCCAAGCGCGGCGGCGGTCCCGACGCGGTACGCGCCGAGGCGGCGGGGCTGCGCTGGCTGGCCGGGCCCGGCACCGTCCGCGTACCGGCCGTGCACGGCCACGACGGCGAGTGGCTGGTGACCGGCCGGATTCCGGCCGGGCGGCCCACCGCCGAGGGCGCGGACCGGTTCGGCCGCGGCCTGGCCGCTCTGCACGCCGCCGGCGCGCCCGCGTTCGGCGCTCCGCCGCCGGGCGGCCCCGTGGACGCCACCATCGGCCTCGCCCCGATGCGCAACGTCACCGGCACCGACTGGCCCTCCTGGTACGCCGAGCACCGCGTCCTGCCCTACGTGCGCGCGGCGGTGGACGGCGGCGCCCTGACGGCCGCCGACGCGGACGTGATCGAGCGGGTCTGCGCGCGCCTGCCCGGCCTCGCGGGCCCCGCGGAGCCGCCGGCCCGGCTGCACGGGGACCTGTGGAACGGCAACGTGCTGTGGGGCGCGGACGGCGACCCCTGGCTGATCGACCCGGCGGCGCACGGCGGCCACCGGGAGACGGACCTGGCGATGCTGCGCCTGTTCGGCTGCCCCCACCTCGACCGCGTCCTGGCCGCGTACCACGGGACCGCCCCGCTCGCCGACGGCTGGACCGACCGCGTCCCCCTCCACCAGCTCTTCCCGCTGCTGGTCCACACCGTGCTGTTCGGCGGCGCCTACGCGGGCCAGGCGGTCGCCGCGGCCCGCGCGGCCCTGCGCGCCTGAACGGCCGTCACGCCGTCACCCGCGCGCCGTTGAGCCGTCACGCCGTCGCGCAGTCGGGGCACACGCCGCGGTAGGTGACCTCGACCTCGGAGACGGTGAAGCCGAATCGTTCCTCCGCGGGGAGGTCGGTCAGCGGGTTGCCGCGCGGGTGGACGTCGCGGACGGCGCCGCAGCCGGAGCAGACCAGGTGCTGGTGCGGGTGGTGGGCGTTCGGGTCGTACCGCTTGGCGCGGCCGTCCGTGGCCACCTCTATGACCTCGCCGAGCGAGACCAGCTCGCCCAGGGTGTTGTAGACGGTCGCCCGGGAGATCTCGGGCAGCAGCCGCGCCGCGCGGGCGTGCACCTCCTCGGCCGTCAGGTGCACGTGGTCGCCGTCGAGGACCTCCGCAACGACACGCCGCTGCGAGGTCAGCCGCCAGCCACGCCCTCGCAGTCGTTCCAGCAGGTCGCTCATGTGGTTCACCTTTTCAGGTCCGCGGGGATTCCCGAAGTTTACCAGTCGGTCCGGATTCCGATCAGATGTGTGTTTGGGGCGCTTCTTGACTTGGACTGCGTCCATCGTAGGATCGGTTCCGGTGATAGCCAAGGGACAGGAACGGTCCGGTACGGCGGGAGACCCGGGCGAGACGGGGCCGCCGCCGTGCGAACCGCTGTTCCACCGCCCGCAGTTACCCAGCACCGTGACCTCGTCATCCGGTCCGGAAGGATTTCCATGTCTGAGAACAATGACGCGATCGTCGTAGACCCGAAGGCGGAGGGCGCGGGCGGCTGCCCGGTCCCGCACGGCCGGGCCGCGCATCCGACGCAGGGCGGCGGCAACCGGCAGTGGTGGCCCGAGCGGCTGAACCTCAAGATCCTCGCCAAGAACCCGGCCGTGGCCAACCCGCTCGGCGACGACTTCGACTACGCCGAGGCGTTCAAGGCCCTGGACCTGCCGGCGGTGAAGCAGGACATCGCCGAGGTGCTCACCACCTCGCAGGACTGGTGGCCGGCCGACTTCGGCCACTACGGCCCGTTCATCATCCGCATGGCCTGGCACAGCGCGGGCACGTACCGCATCAGCGACGGCCGCGGCGGCGCGGGGGCCGGCCAGCAGCGCTTCGCCCCCCTCAACAGCTGGCCGGACAACGGCAACCTCGACAAGGCCCGCCGCCTGCTGTGGCCGGTGAAGAAGAAGTACGGCAAGAGCCTGTCCTGGGCCGACCTGATGATCCTGGCCGGCAACGTCGCCCTGGAGACCATGGGCTTCGAGACCTTCGGCTTCGCCGGCGGCCGCGCGGACGTGTGGGAGCCCGACGAGGACGTCTACTGGGGCCCGGAGACCACCTGGCTCGGCGACGAGCGCTACAGCGGCGACCGCGAGCTGGAGAACCCGCTCGGCGCGGTGCAGATGGGCCTGATCTACGTCAACCCCGAGGGCCCGAACGGCAACCCCGACCCGATCGCCGCGGCCCGCGACATCCGCGAGACCTTCCGCCGGATGGCGATGAACGACGAGGAGACCGTGGCGCTGATCGCCGGCGGCCACACCTTCGGCAAGACCCACGGCGCGGGCCCGGCCGAGCACGTCGGCGCCGACCCGGAGGCCGCCCCGCTGGAGGACATGGGCCTGGGCTGGCGCAACTCGTTCGGCACCGGCAAGGGCGGCGACACGATCACCAGCGGCCTTGAGGGCATCTGGACGAACACCCCGACGACCTGGGACAACAGCTTCTTCGAGATCCTCTTCGGCTACGAGTGGGAGCTGTTCAAGAGCCCGGCGGGCGCCCACCAGTGGCGGCCGAAGGACGGCGCGGGCGCCGGCACCGTGCCGGACGCGCACGACCCGGCCAAGAGCCACGCCCCGACGATGCTGACCACCGACCTGTCGCTGCGGTTCGACCCGGCGTACGAGCAGATCTCGCGGCGCTTCCTGGAGAACCCCGCCGAGTTCGCCGACGCCTTCGCCCGCGCCTGGTTCAAGCTGACCCACCGTGACATGGGCCCGGTCGCGCGCTACCTCGGCCCCGAGGTCCCGTCCGAGACGCTGCTGTGGCAGGACCCGCTGCCCGCGGTGGACCACGAACTCGTCGGCGCCCCGGACATCGCCGACCTCAAGCAGCGGATCCTCGCCTCGGGCCTGTCGGTGTCCGAGCTGGTGTCCACCGCGTGGGCCTCGGCTTCGTCCTTCCGCGGCAGCGACAAGCGCGGCGGCGCCAACGGCGCGCGCATCCGCCTCCAGCCGCAGATCGGGTGGGAGGTCAACGATCCGGACCGGCTCGCCTCGGTGCTGCGCACCCTGGAGGGCGTCCAGGAAGCCTTCAACTCCGCCCAGAGCGGCGGCAAGCGGATCTCGCTGGCCGACCTGATCGTGCTCGCGGGCGGCGTCGGCGTGGAGAAGGCCGCCAAGGAGGCCGGCTTCGACGTCGAGGTGCCCTTCACCCCCGGACGTACGGACGCCGCCCAGGACCAGACGGACGTGGAGTCCTTCGCCGCCCTGGAGCCGGCCGCCGACGGCTTCCGCAACTACATGGGCAAGGGCAACCGGCTGCCGGCCGAGTACCTGCTGCTGGACCGGGCCAACCTGCTGACGCTCAGCGCCCCCGAGATGACCGTCCTGGTCGGCGGCCTGCGCGTCCTGGGCGCGAACCACCAGCAGTCGTCCCTGGGCGTCCTCACCGCCACCCCCGGCGTGCTGACCAACGACTTCTTCGTCAACCTGCTGGACCTGGGCACGACGTGGAAGGCGACGTCGCAGGACTCGACCCACTTCGAGGGCCGCGACAGCGCGACCGGCGAGGTCAAGTGGACCGGCACCCGCGCCGACCTCGTCTTCGGCTCGAACTCCGAACTGCGCGCGCTGTCCGAGGTCTACGCGAGCGACGACGCGAAGGAGAAGTTCGTGACGGACTTCGTCGCCGCCTGGACCAAGGTGATGAACCTGGACCGGTTCGACCTGGTCTGATCCCCGCCGGGATCCGGTAACGGGATTCCGTCACCGGAGGACGGTACGGACGTACGGAACGGGACGCCTGGAGCCCGGTCGACCGCGGTCGGCCGGGCTCCGGCCTGTTCCGGGCCCGGCCGCTCCCGGCCGTTCCCGGGCCGTTCCCGGGCCGCCCCCGTGCCGCTCCCGGCCCCTCCGGCTCGTCGGCGGCCGTGCGTTGTCGGTGGCCGGGCCTACTGTGCGGCGAGGCGTCCGGTCCACGGGCGTGAGGGCATGCGGGCGTGCGGGCATGCGGGCGTGCGGACACACGCGTGTGCGGGCCTGTGGCGAGACGGGAGTGCGGGGAGATGACGGTGGAGTTGCGAGCGGTGACGGAGGCGGACCTCCCGTTCCTGTTCGAGGTCCAGAGCGGGCGCGAGGGCCAGTGGATGGCCGCCTTCACCGACCCGAGGACGGCGTCGGACCTGGACGCGTACCTGCTCAAGTGGCGCCGCCTGCTCGCCGACGACACGGTGGTCGCGCGGGCGGTCGTGGCGGGCGGCGAGATCGTGGGAAGCGTCGGCTGCTTCGAGATGGACGGCGAGACGGAGGTCACGTACTGGATCCGCGAGGACCGGTGGGGCCGCGGTCTCGCCACGGCGGCGCTGTCCGCCCTGCTGACCGAGGTGACGACCCGCCCGCTGTACGGGAGGGCCGCCGCCGACAACGCCGGCTCGGTGAAGGTGCTGGAGCGCAACGGGTTCGTGGCCGTCGGCGAGGACGAGGGGTACGCCGAGGCGCGCGGCGCGGTGACACGGGAACTGGTCTTCCGGCTCGAAGCCGCCGGGTGAGGGGCGGCCGGGTGAGGGGCGGCCGGGAAGGCGGTGCGGACGGGGCGGGCGGGTGCCGCCCCGGCGCCCGTGGGGCGGTGAGGCGGCGCCCGGCGGTCAGGCCTGCTGCCTGCGGCGGGCCCGGGAGGCGCGCAGGTTGACGGCGTTGCCGCAGATGCGCACGTCGTGCCAGACCCCGCTGTTGTTCCGTGAGCGGTCGAAGAAGGCCACGGCGCACTTCTCGTAACGGCAGGTCTTCAGCCGCCGCCAGGTGTCGTCGCGCCGCGCCTCGTACATCTCGCCCAGCAGGGCGGAGACCACCCACCCGATGCCGGTTCCTTCCGGGCGCGCCTCGATCCGGCCGTCAGCGGTCAGGTCGAGCCGCAGCGAGCCGGCCGGCCCCGGCGGCGGGTCGGGCGGGGTCCGGTGCTCCAGGATCCCGCGCAGCCGGTCCCGGAGCGTGCGCAGCCGGGGCAGGTCCCGGTCCGTGAGCACGATCTCGTGCGGCGGGCCGCTTCCGGTCGCCTCCGCCCACTGCTCCAGGGCGGCGTCCAGCCACCGCTGGGCGTGGTCGACGTCCGCGAGGAGGTCCGGGTGGACCGGCCCGCCCACGCCGATGGTGTTGAGCAGATCCTGCACCAGGGCCAGCCCGCCGGGGGCGGGCTCCACCTCGAACCGTTCAGTGGCCGCATAGGACATACCCGAAGGGTAAACGGTTGTGTTGCGCTTCACGTTGTGCGACATAGCCAATCGGCTTACGGTTATGTCAAGGGCGGGGCGGTACGACCGCGCCGCCATCGCTACGCCTCGAAAGAGTGACCCCCTCATGACCACACCTCTGGGAACCGCCCTGATCACCGGCGCCTCCTCCGGCATCGGCGCGGTGTACGCCGACCGGCTGGCCCGGCGCGGACACGACCTGATCCTGGTGGCGCGCAACCGCGACAGGCTGGAGGCCGTCGCCGAGCGGATCACCCGCGAGACCGGCCGCTCGGTAGAGGTACTGACCGCGGACCTCGGCCGGGCCGAGGACCTGCGCCGCGTCGAGCAGGTGCTGCGTACGGACGAGAGCGTCTCGGTGCTGGTGAACAACGCCGGATTCGGCGGGGTGACACCCCTGGTCGACTCCGACGTCGACACCATGGAAGCCATGATCGGCATCAACGTGACCGCGCTGACCCGGCTCACCTACGCGTTCGCGCCCGCCGCGGCCTCCCGGGGCGGTGGCACCCTGATCAACATCGGCTCGATCGTCGCCGTCGTCCCCGAGCTGCTCAACGGCGTCTACGGTGCCTCCAAGGCGTTCGTGCTCGCGCTGAGCCAGTCGCTGCACCACGAGCTGGGGGACAAGGGGCTGCGGGTGCAGGCCGTGCTGCCCGGGGCGACCGCGACGGAATTCTGGGAGATCGCCGGCACCCGGGTGGAGAACCTGCCGCGGGAATGGGTGATGACCGCCGACGACATGGTCGACGCCGCGCTGGCCGGACTGGACGACGGCGAGTTGGTGACCATCCCGGCGCTGCACGACGCGGCCCTGTGGGACACCTACCAGTCCGCCCGGCAGGCGCTGAGCGGCAACCTGTCCAACTCCCGGCCCGCCGAGCGGTACCTGCGCACCACCACCGAGAACTGAGCCCGCTCACCTGGTTGCGAGCGGCCGGAGCGGCCGGCACCGCGGCCGTTCCGCGGGCCCCCGTACGGGCCCCCGGCCGGGTGCCCGTACGGGCGGTTGCCGGGGGCGAGGCCCCGCGCGAGACTGAGGTGTACGAGGAGGGGCTCGCCGCGAACCGCACGCCGTGCCCGCCGAGGCAGGGGCCGCCCGAGGCATCCCGTGGCCCGGCCGGCCGGCGCCACCGGAGGTGGGAGCGATGCTTCCCGGTCCGCCGACATGAGCGCGTCCGACACCGCCCGTCTGGTCGTCCTGCGGCACGCCGAATCGGCGTGGCCGCCGGATGTCGACGACCACGAGCGGCCACTCGGCCCGCGGGGCCTGCGCGACGCGCCCGCGGTCGGCCGCTGGCTGCGGGAGAACGAGTGCGTGCCCGACCTGGTCGTGTGCTCCACCGCCCGCCGGGCCCGCGACACCTGGGCCCTGATGGCGCCGGAACTGGGCGGCGCCGTGCCGGAGGTCGTCCAGGAACGGGGGGTCTACCGGGCGACGGCGGCCGGCCTGCTGGCTCTCGTACGGCGTATCCCCGAGGAGCGGCGGACCGTGCTGCTCATCGGGCACAAGGCCGGCGTGCAGGACCTCGTCCTGTCCCTGGCGGGCGACGCGGGGGAGCCGGGGGAGCCGGGGGAGCCCGGTGAGCCCCGGCGGGCAGCCGGCGGGGCCGAGGGGGCCCGCGGCGGCGAAGGCACGGGCGGCGGCGGCACGCTGGTCTGGGCCCGGTCGATCTTCCCCACCTGCGCCCTGGCCGTGCTGGCGGTGCCCGGCCGCTGGGCGGACCTCGGTCCTGACGGCGCCGTGCTGACCGTCTTCGCCGTCCCCCGGGGCCGCCGCGAGAGCTGATCGGGCGCCGCGGTGGCAGGGTGGAGGGATGTGCGGTCGCTATGTCTCCACCCGCAGCCCGCAGGAGCTGGCCGGCGTGTTCGGGGTCGACCGGTGGGATCCCCGTGAGGACCTCGCGCCGAGCTGGAACGTGGCGCCGACCGACGAGGTGTGGTCGGTGCTGGAGCGCCAGGACCGCGCGACCGGCGAGGTGGCGCGGCAGCTCAGGCCGCTGCGCTGGGGCCTGGTGCCGTCCTGGGCGAAGGACCCGTCGGTGGGGTCCCGGATGATCAACGCCCGGGTGGAGACCGTCGCGGACAAACCGGCCTTCCGGCGGGCCTTCGCGCGGCGCCGCTGCCTGCTGCCGGCCGACGGCTTCTACGAGTGGCAGTCCGTGCCGGGCCCCGGCGGCAAGGGCAGGCCGCGCAAGCAGCCGTACTTCATCCGCCCCGAGGACGGGCAGCTGATGGCACTGGCCGGGCTGTACGAGTTCTGGCGCGATCCGCGGGCCGGCGACGACCACGATCCCGGGGCCTGGCTGACCACCTGCACGGTCATCACCACCGACGCCGCCGACGCCGCCGGGCGGATCCACCCGCGCATGCCCCTGGCCATCGCGCCGCGCCACTGGGACGCCTGGCTCGACCCCGACCGCCAGGACGCCGAGGACCTGCGTTCCCTGCTGAGCCCCCCGGCCGACGGCCGGCTCGACGCCCGCCCGGTGTCCCCGGCCGTGAACGACGTGCGCAACAACGGCCCGGAACTGCTGGAGGAGCCCCCCGCCGGAACGGCCCCGGCACCCGGCGCCCCCTCGTGACGCCCGTCCCCGCGGCCGCGGTCCACCGCGCGCGGGGCCGTACGAGGCCGGGATCACGCTCCCGGACCCGGCATGATCCGCGCCCGGCATACATTGCTGTGGACCGGCCGCACGGCCCACCGCTGCCAGAAGGGACTCAAGGACCCCGTGACCGACTACACGCTGCGCCCGGTGGGGCGCGTCGAGTCGGCGCTCGCCGATCCGGCGTCGGCCCCCCGGCAGCCCGACGAGGGCGCTCCCGACGCCTGGCTGGTCTTCGACGAGCGGTACGCGCCCGCCCTGGACGGGCTGGCACCCGGCACCGACGTCCTGCTGCTCACCTGGCTGGACCGCGCCGACCGCGACGCTCTCACCGTCCACCCGCGCGGTGACCGGACCCGGCCGCTCAGCGGCGTGTTCGCCACGCGCGCTCCGCACCGGCCCAACCCGATCGGCCTGCACACCGTCCACGTCATCGCCGTCGAGGGCGCCCGCGTCCACGTCCGCAACCTCGAAGCGGTCGACGGCACGCCCGTCCTGGACGTCAAACCGATCCTCACCGAGGACCGCTGACGACGGGCGGCCCGCACGGCCCCGCCCTCACACCGGAGGCCCGGGGGGCCTGGGCGCGGACCGGCGGAAACGGTTCGCCTCGCGCAGCGCCGCCCAGGCGTCGGCCACCGGCCCCACGTGCCTGAGCTTGTCCGGGTTGAGGACGGTCCTGATCGTCCGGATCCGTCCGTCCAGGATCTCCAGCACCCAGGCGCTGTAGACCTTGCCGTCGCGGTCGCGGAGGATCGCGCCCGGCCGCCCGTTGACCTCGCGGCGCTCCAGGACACCGCCGATGTGGCGGAACGCCGGGGCGAACGCGGCGAGCAGCGGGACCGCCTTGCCGGCGCCGAAGGTGCCCCGCTCGTTCCACAGCGGGGCCTTGCCGCCCGCGTCGCCGATGATGGCCACGTCGGCGGCGAGCAGCTCACGCAGGCTCTCGACGTCGCCCTCGGCAAAGGCGTCGAAGAACCGCGCCGCCAGTTCCTCGCGCTCCGTCCGGCCGGCCTCGAAGCGGGGCCGTCCCTCGTCCATGTGGCGCCGGGCACGCACCGCGAGCTGGCGGCACGCCGCCTCCGAGCGCCCCACCGCGGCGGCGACCTCGGGGAACCCGAAGGCGAAGACCTCCCGCAGCACGAACACCGCGCGTTCCAGCGGGCTCAGCCGCTCCAGCAGCAGCAAGGCGGCCATCGACAGCGAGTCGGCGAGCTCCGCCGCCCGCTCCGGGTCCTGGTACGGGTCGGTGAGCAGCGGCTCGGGCAGCCACGGCCCCACGTACTCCTCCCGCCGCACCCGCGCCGAGCGCAGCACGTCGATGCAGACGCGGGTGACCACGGCCGACAGGTACGCCTTGGCCGACGCGGGCCGGACCGCGGCGCCCTGGTAGCGCAGCCACGTCTCCTGGACCGCGTCCTCCGCCTCGCCGACGCTGCCGAGGATCCGGTACGCGATCGAGAACAGCAGCGGCCGCAGCTCCTCGAACTCCTCGACACGGGCGCGGGTCACACCGGACCCCCTGCCCCGAGCCCGGCCCTCCCTCGGGCCCTTCCGGTCCCCCCGGCCGCCGGCGTGCCGCTGCCGCCGGGCGGCATCCCGGGGAACCAGGTGCGGCACCGCGCCGGCCGCGTACCGGCCCCGCGCGCCGCCGGACCTCCCGTTCCACCCGCCACGCACACCCGCACGGTTCCCGCCTTCCCCGGCCCGGGGACGCGTGCGCGCCCCGGGTCCATGTCCGCGTATCTCCAGGTCTCTCCATGACCGCAGACGACGCGGCCGGGCCCGGTGTGACATCGGTGCGGTGATATCAGGCCACCAGGGGCACCCCTGGCGCGGCGCCCGGGGCGCGTGCCGGACGTCCGGTCATTCGACGGGGTAGATGTCCCCGGCGGCCATCATGCTCTCCTGGGCGATCTCGAACTCCAGCCGCCGGATCCGCTCCCGCAGGCGGTCGCGCTCGGCCGGATCGTCGGTGCGCCGGGCCTCGGCGTCGAGCCTGCGCGCCTCTTCCCGCATGCGCCGGATGTCCTCGTGTGGGTCCTGTGTGCCGCTCATGATGGTGCCTCGCCCTGTGCGCCGGGAACCGTCCCCTTCCAGCCAAACAGGCGGGCAGGGCGAACGCCACCGGGCGGGCGGCGCCGGATCCGGCGGGTGTACGGGGGCGGGCGGCGCCCGGGGCTCAGCCGGTGACCCGCTCCGGCCACAGCGGCGCGACGGGCGGGTCGTCGCCCTCCAACTCGGCCACGATGCGCCGCAACTGGCCGATGAACTCCTCGGCGTCGCCGCCCTCAAGGGCGCCGGTCATCCGGGCGTCCGCCTTGGCGACGAGCGCGCGCCCCTCGTCGACGCCCCGCGTCCCGCCGGGGGTGAGCTCGAAGAGCTGGACGCGCTTGTGGACCGGGTGCGGGCGGCGGGTGAGCCAGCCCAGCTCGACGAGCTGGTTCATCGCGACGGTCACGGTCTGCGGGGTCACCCGCAGCGCGCGGGCCAGGTCCGCCGCGGACAGCGGTCCGTGCTCCTGCACGTTGGCCGCCAGGGCGAGCTGGGTGAGGGTCACGCCCAGTCCCGTCAGCGACTCCTGCACCCGCCGCTGTGCCGCCTGGTGCGCACGCCACAGCACGTGCGTCAGCCCCTCGCGCCACGGTCTGGGCTCGGCCCGCGATTCGGTCGGCATGTCCGCACCTTTCTGCCGCGGCCCGCTCCGGCCGGCCGCGACGCTGCTCCCGCCTGCTGCGTTCCCCGCCTGTCCCGTCGCCCGCCGGTCCACGCCGGCGCGCCCACGGCGGCGGGGCCAGTCTACGGCAGCCGGGCATGATGACAGTCGTTTGTTATAGTCACAGGAGCTTGTTAACTTGTTCGATGACTGCTTTTTGTCCCCGTCGGTCAGGAAGGGAAGCCATGAGCGAGGCGACCGCGGCCGGGCACACCCCGGAAGCTGCGGCAGGACGCGGCCCGGCACTGACGACAGCGCTCGCGTGCCTGGGTGTCTTCGCGTCCTACGTGCCGGTCGGGGGTGTGTCCGTCGCGCTGCCCACCGTCCAGCGCGAGTTGCACGCCTCCACCTCCGACCTGCAGTGGATCAGCGACGCGTTCGTCCTGGCGATGGCGGCGCTGATCCTCACCTTCGGGCTGATCGGCGACAAGTACGGCCGCAAGAAGGCGTACGTGGGCGGCATGGCGCTGTTCACGGCCGGGTCCTCGGTGAGTCTGACCGCGCACGGCGCCCCGCAGCTCTGGCTGGGGCAGGCGCTGTCGGGGGCGGGCGCCGCAGCCCTGCTGACCTCGACGCTCGCCCTGGTCAGCCACGCGTACCCGGACTTCCGCGGCCGGGCCAGGGCCATCGCGGCCTGGGCCACCTGCCTCGGGCTCGGCATCGCGCTCGGTCCGCTGGTCAGCGGCGTCATCCTGGACCACGCCGGCTGGCGGTGGATCTTCCTGCCGCCGCTGTGCGTCGCGGCCGCGGGACTGCTCACCGCGGTCTTCCTGCTGGAGGACTCCAGGGCGCCGCACCCCCGGCGGCTGGACGTCCCCGGCCAGACCACGGCGGTGCTGGGGATCGCCGCCCTGGTCTACGGGGTGATCGAGGGCGGGTCCTCCGGCTGGGGGACGGGCGAGGCGATCGGCGCCTTCGTGGTGGCGGCGCTCTCCTTGACCGCCTTCGTGATGGTGGAGCGCCGTTCGCAGTCGCCGATGCTGTCGATGAGCCTGTTCTCCTCCCGGGCCTACACCGGCGCGGGCGTGGCCATCGCGCTGTCGATGTTCGCGCTGGTCGGCCTGGTCTTCCTGCTCAGCCTCTTCTTCGGGCAGGTGCAGGGGCTGACGGCGCTGCAGATCGGCTGGCGCTTCCTGGTGCCCTTCGGCCTGATGGTGGCCGCCGGCCCCTTCGTCGGCCGGCTGATGGGACGGGTGGCGCCGGGGCTGCTGCTGGTGCTGGGGCTCGCGGTGACCGCGGGTGGCACCTTCGCTCTGCTCACGCTCACCCCCGGCAGCGGCTTCGTGGCCGCCGCGGCGCCGCTGGCTGCGGTCGGCCTCGGCTTCGCCTTCGTGATGACCCCGGTCACCGCCATAGCCGTGGGCAGCGTGCCGCACCACCTGGCGGGCATGGCCGGTACGGGCAACAACACCCTGCGCCAGGCCGGCGGCGCGCTGGGGCCGGCCGTCCTCGGCGCGGTCCTCACCAGCCGCGAGACGGGCGCGCTGCCGGGCCGGCTGGCCGGATCCGGGCTGTCCGCCCAGGACCGGGCCCACGTCCGGCAGCAGGTCGCCCTGCACGGCAACCGCGCCGCGGCCCACCTCGGCCTGCCCCCGGCGCCGACCGCCCGCGCCCTGCACGCCTTCGGCCTGGCCTTCACCGACGGTCTGCACGTGTGCCTGACCCTGTGCGGCTCGGCGCTGCTGGCCGCGGGCGGGCTCGTGGTGTTCACGGTCGGGGTGCGCCGGCCGCACGGCCCCGCCAGGCTCCACGCCGTCGAGCCCGTGCCCGCGCCGGCCGCACAGGCGGAGAACGCGGAGAAGGCGGCGCGGCCGGCGCCGTGAGAGCGCGGCGGGCGGGAATCGCCGCAAGGGGCGACGGCCACCACCGGCGCGACGGCCGGGACCGCGGCCCGCGCGAGGGCCCGGATCACGGCCGGCACCGCGATCGGCTCAGGACCGGCGCCGCGGTCCGCACCACGACCGGCGACAGGACCAAGGATCGGGTATATCCCGCATTACGGACAATCCACTTCTCAGGAAGGGCATATCGTGAAGTTCGCAGTCATCGGCGGTACCGGGCTGATCGGATCGCAGGTCGTCAAGGACCTGAACGCCGCCGGGCACGAGGCGGTGCCGCACTCGCAGTCCACCGGGGTCGACGTCGTCAGCGGCCAGGGGGTGGACGAGGCGGTCGCGGGAGCCGACGTCGTCGTCAACCTCACCAACTCCCCGACCTTCGACGAGGCGTCCCTGGACTTCTTCCGGACCTCCATGGACAAGCTGCTGGCCGCGGCCCACAAGGCGGGCGTCCGCCACTTCGTGGTCCTGTCGATCGTCGGTGTGGACCAGGTGCCCGAGCTGGACTACTACCGCGCCAAGGTGCTCCAGGAGCAGATCCTCGCCGCCGGACCCGTGCCGTACTCGATCGTCCGCGCCACGCAGTTCATGGAGTTCATGGACGCGGCCATGTCCTGGACGTCGGACGCCGACACCGTGCGGCTGCCCGCCACCCCGATCCAGCCGATCGCCGCCAAGGACGTGGCCGCCGCGGTCGCGGACGTCGCCGCGGGCGCCCCGCTGAACGGCATCCGCAACGTCGGCGGCCCCGACGTCTTCACCCTGGACGAGCTGGGCCGGATCACCCTGTCCCGCAAGGGCGACAGCCGGACCGTCGTCACCGACCCCTCCGCCGGCATGTTCGCCGCCGTCAAGGGCGACGTCCTCACCGACAGGAACGCCCACCTCGCGCCCACGCGCTACACCGACTGGCTCTCCTGACCCGCAGCGGCCGGGAAGGGGTACGGGCCGGGCACCCCTACCGGCGCCGTTCCCGCTCCGGCCGCTGCTCGGGGTGGTGGGCCCAGTACTCCTCCGCCGTCGGCTTCGCGATCCGGCCCCCGTCCCCGTACATCGCCCGCGACAGCCGCGCGCGCAACCGCGCCAGGCGCGGGACGGCGGCGGGGGCGGGCGCCGGGCGGGTCCCGCCCGGGGGCGCGGGCCGGGCGGTGAGCGGCTGCGGCTGGTCGTGGGCGGTGAGGACGTGCAGCTTCTCCTGGGACAGCAGGGAGTGCACCTCGACGTACTCGCCGTGCGTCAGGCGCTTGACGACCCCGGTCTCCCTGCCGTGCAGGACCCGGTCGCGGTCACGGCGCTGCAGGCCGAGCGCGATCCTCTTCGCGCAGAAGTAGACGAAGGGCGGGAGCAGGAAGAACGCGACACGGCAGGTCCAGGTGACCGCGTTGACGGACAGGTGGAAGCGGGTGGCGACGATGTCGTTGCCGGCCGCCCCCAGCAGGAGGGCGTACAGGCTGATCCACGCCGCCCCCAGCGCGGTGCGCACCGGGCGGTTGCGCGGCCTGTCCAGGAGGTGGTGGTCGCGGTCGTCCCCGGTGAGCCACGCCTCGGCGAACGGATAGACGCCGATGACGAGCAGGACGGCGCCGAAGACCAGCAGCGGGACCAGGACGTCCATGACCAGGGTGTGGCCCCACAGGCGGATCTCCCAGCCCGGCATGATGCGTTCCAGCCCGTCCGCGAACCCCATGTACCAGTCGGGCTGGGAGCCGGCCGAGACCTGGTCCGGGCGGTAGGGCCCGTACAGCCAGACCGGGTTGATCTGGGCCACCGCCGCGACGACCGCGATCACGCCGGACACGAGGAAGAAGAAGCCGCCCGTCTTGGCGGCGCGCCGCCACAGGAGCGGCACGCCCACGATGTTGGCGTTCGTACGCCCGGGCCCGGCGTGCTGGGTGTGCCTGTGACGGAACAGCAGGATCATGTGCGCCGCCACCATGGCCAGCATGGCCCCCGGGATCACCAGGAGGTGGAGGGAGAAGAAGCGCTCCACGTAGTCCGCCCCGGGGAACTCGCCGCCGAAGAGGAACTGCGAGAGGTAGGTCCCCACGATCGGCGCGGACAGGATCCCGCCCTGGACGACGCGCAGCCCCGTCCCCGACAGCAGGTCGTCCGGGAGGTCGTACCCCGTCAGACCCGCGAACATCGCCAGCGGGAACAGGGTGAACCCGACGAGCCAGTTGAACTCGCGCGGCCCCCGGAACGCCCCGGTGAAGAAGACCCGCATCATGTGCACGATGATGCCGCCCACCAGGATCGCCGCCGCCCAGTGGTGCATCTGCCGGATCAGCAGTCCGCCGCGCACGTCCAGGCTGATGTGCAGCACGGACGCGTACGCCTGCGACATCCGCACGCCCCGCAGCGGCGCGTAGCCGCCCTGGTAGACCACCGCGTTCATCGACGGGCGGAAGAAGAAGGTGAGGTACAGCCCGGTCAGCAGGAGCAGGAGGAAGCTGTAGAGGCAGATCTCCCCGAGCACGAAGGACCAGTGGTCGGGGAAGGTCGTGCGCATGTTGGCCTTGAGCCACGGGACCAGCGCGGTTCTGGTGTCGAACCAGTGGGCGATCCGGGAGCCCGCGGCGGGACCGGGATCCTCGGGGGGACGGGACCGGGTTCTGGCGTCGCGCAATTCCTTCTCCCGAGAGCCGTGAACGGGGCGCGCCGGTGTCGCGGGGCCGGCGGCCCGGGCGGGCGCCGGTCGTTTTCGCGAGTATGCCTCCCGCGGGGAAGCGGACGGGCGCTGCCGCGCCGTGCTGACCTGCGCTGCCGTCCGTACGGCGGTCGGCGGACCGGCCGCGCGGGGGTCCGCGCAGGCTGCTCCCCGGCGGGCGTCCCCCGGCGGGGCCCGCTCGGCGGGCTCCGCTCAGCGGCGGGTGGTCAGGACGCAGTCGCCGCACACCGCGCGGGCGGGCCCGGGCGCGGCACGGTAGATCAGGCAGCAGTTCGTGCGCCGGAAGGGGGCGCCACCGGGGCCGCGCGGGCCGCCGCGGCCGCCGGTCGCGCTGTGCGCGAGCCGGGGATGGTCCAGGAGCAGCGCCGCGACCCGCCCGGCCGCGGCGGCGTGGCCGGGCGCCGCGGCGGCGATCCCGGCGGCGGCCCCGTTGACGGCGGAGGCCACGTTCCCCCACAGCACCCGCCGGGAGACCGACAGCGCCGCGGTGGCCTCGGCCAGCTCCGCCATCGGGCCGTCGAGCAGGCCGGCCGCCCAGCGGGCGGCGCCGGAGGCGGTGAACGGCGCGCGCCCCAGGTCCGCGAGGTCCGCGTACGGCAGGGACAGCGGGAACGGGCCGCCGAGCACCGGCTGCCAGTGCGCCGCGTCCAGGTCGAGGTCCGGCGCGGCCCGGTGGACGGCGGCGAGGGCCAGCAGCGGTGACAGCAGCCGCGCGGCAAGGCCCAGGTGCGTCACCGAGGCGGCCACGCGCGGCTCGACCGCCTCGGGCGGGCGGCCGCCGCCCGCGGCGAGACGTTCCCGGACCAGGGCCGCCCGCTCCAGCAGGACGGCCGGGTCCCGCGTCACCTCCCGTACCGGGCGCCACGGCGGGCCGGGCACGGGCCGGATGTGCACGTCGAAGGCGAAGAAGGGGCCGAGGCCCGCGATGTCGCGGGGCGCCGCGATGTGGTGAGGCGCCGCGATGTGGTGAGGCGCCGCGACGCGCGGCTCACCCGGCCCACCCGGATCCGGGCCGTTCGCGCCGCCGGGCGCGGCGCCGGTCGTACCGCCGTCGTCCGTACTGCCGTTCGCGCCGCCGGTCGTGCCGCCATGCATGCCGCCGGCCGTACCGCCGCCGTTCACGCGGGCGTCAGCGGGGCCGGCCGGGGCGGCGTCGCGGCCCCCGGTCCCGGACGGGGTGTCAGCAGGCGCTCGGCCAGGGGGCCGAAGGCCAGCCCGATCACGGCCCACAGCAGGCCCTGCGCGGCGACCGAGTACAGGCGGAACGAGAACAGGGTGTCGGCGGGGAAGCCGGGGTAGACGATCGCTCCCCGGGCGTCCCTGAGCGGCAGCGGTGTCTCGGTGGCGTGGTGTCCGTACTCGCTGACGTTGACGGCCAGTTCGCCCGGCGACGGCAGCAGCGCCATCACCACGCCGGTCACGACCGCGAAGCCGGCCAGCGCCAGCAGGGTGGCGTTCCAGTTGCCGAAGCGGGGGGCCAGGCGCCTGCCCAGCACGACCGCGGCGACCAGGAGGGCCAGCGAGCAGGCGACCATCGCCAGATAGAGGTCGCCGCGGTCGCGAATGGTCTCCGGGTGGCCGACGGCCGGCGGGGCGGCCGGGTACTTCAGGAACGGGACGAAGTAGATCCCGAGGAAGCCGCCCCCCGCCACCAGCATCGCCAGGGCACGCGGCCGCAGCCCGCCGACGCGGCCCAGGCACACCGCGTAGACGACGGCGAACAGCGCGCCCATGGCCATGCCGAAGGCGATCATGCCCACGCCGATGCCGACATCGGCCTGGATCGTACGGCTGAACAGGTCGGGGCCGGGTGCCTCGGCGGGCAGCCCGGCGGCCCTGTCCAGCGCGGCCTGCGCGGCGTCCCTGCCGTGTTCGTACCTGATCGCGGCGCTGATCTGCGGCTCGGCGAAGATCCGGGCGAACAGGTACGCGAGCAGGCCCGCGAGGGCGCCGGCGAGCACGCCGCGCAGGACGAGTTTCTTCTCCATGTCGAGTTGTCCGTGCTTCCTCGTGCTTCCCGGGGTTTCCCGCGGAGGTCAGTGGCAGGGGAAGCCGAGGAAGTGGCGCGCGTCGTGGACGAACTCGTGGACGTGCGTGTCCTTGCCGAACACGGAGTAGGCGCCCTGGTCGACGCCGACGAAGTAGTAGACCGCCAGGGCGATCAGGGCGGTGCCCAGCAGCCACAGCGCGGCCTTGGCGGCGGGCAGGACGAGCGGGGTCGCGGAGTCGGTGGTCGCGGCGGCGGGCGCCGTCGTCGACGCGGTCGCGGTACCGGTGACGGATGCGGGGGCGGACAGACTGCTCACGGGAAGTGCCTCCTTCTCGGGGATCGTGCGTCCCTCGGCCAGTGGAGCGTCGTGACGGCGGAGTATCTGACTGCGGCCCCTCCTGTCGGCGGAGCCTTCACAGTGGCGCGACCGTGCTGGATTCCCACCAGCTTCCTCGTGCCGTCACTGCTGTGGAGCGTACGGACGGTCATGCGGGCGCGTCAATCGGCCCGGGGGCGGGGACATGCCACATGTGCGCCATCCGGCCGTATCCGACGGGCCGTCACCCCCCCTCCGGTAGCCCGATTGCCCCAGCGAATGGGACACAGCAGGCGATACGTGGCAAACAGTGAGAGCGTGGCCGAGGGGCGGGGACGAACGACCGAGCGGAGGCCCATGATGACGAGTGCCCCGGCGCGGGCCGGGTCGCGCCGGGAGCGGCCGGCGGACCCCGGGTTCGCCCGGCTGCGCGCGGTCGCCGACGCGGTCCTGTACGAGGGGTACCTGCTGTACCCGTACCGGCGCTCCTCGCCCAAGAACCGGGTCCGCTGGCAGTTCGGCGTCCTCGCGCCCCGCGAGTGGGTGGAGGCGGACGGTCCTGTCGTACCCCAGCTCGCCGGGTCCGCCGAGTCCTGGCGGCAGCAGACCGAGTGCCTGTTCACGGCCGGTGCCGGTGCCGGTGCCGGCCCCGGTGCCGACGCCGACGCCGGGGCCGTGGTCCATGTGCGGGTGCGCTATCTGCAGGTGCAGCGCAAGCAGGTCGAACGCCTGGCCGACGACGGCCGCTACGTCCCGGTGGAGTCCCTGGAGAGCGGGGGCCGGGTCCACCTGAGCGTCGACGAGGCGGTGCCGCGGGAGGCCGACCTCGTCGTCCCGGTGGCGGAACTGCTGTGCGGCGAGCGGGAGTTCGACATCGGCGCGCCGGGCGGTGAGGAGACCGTGACGCCGGCCGACGGCGTCCGGGTGGTACGCACCCGTGAACCGGTCCAGGCCCGGACGACCGTACGCGCGTGGCGGGTCGAGCCCGGACCCGGCGCCGGGTCGCGGACGGCCTTCCGGCTGCGGGTGCGTACGGAGAACACCGGGCAGGCGGCGCCGGGCATCCCGCGGGAGGAGGCGCTGCGCCGGTCGCTGATCGCCGCCCACACGTTCCTCGGCGGCGCCGCGGTGGAGTTCGTGTCGCCGGTCGACCCGCCCGCATGGGCCGCGCGGGCCGCCGCCGGGTGCCGCAACCTGCACACCTTCCCGGTCCTCGCGGGCGCGCCGGGCACGCGCGACCTGATGCTGTCCTCGCCGATCATCCTGCCGGACCACCCGCAGGTCGCCCCGGAGAGCCCCGGCGACCTGCACGACGCTGCCGAGATCGACGAGATCCTCAGCCTGCGCACGCTCCTGCTCACCGACGAGGAGAAACGGGAGGCCCGCGCCACCGACCCGCGCGCCGCCGCGATCCTCGACCGCGTCGAGACCATGCCCCCGGAGGTCTTCGGCCGCCTGCACGGCGCGATCCGCTCCCTGCGGCCGTCGCAGCGGCAACGGTCCGTGTCGCCGTCGCCCCGGCCGCCGCTCCCCGAACCGCCGTCGCCCGAAACGCCGTTGGCCGGCGGGCCGTCGCCGGAGGCCGCGGCCGCGGCGCCGTGGTGGCGGGAAGGCGGCGACGAGGGCCTGTCCCCGGCCACCGACGAGGTGGTGGTCGACGGCGTGCCGGTCGCCAGGGGCAGCACCGTACGGCTGCGCCCGCGGCGGCGCGGCGCCGACGCGCAGGACATGTTCCTCGACGGACGCGCCGCCCGGGTGGAGGGCGTGTTCCACGACGTCGACGGCAGCGTGCACCTGGCCGTCACCCTCCTGGACGACCCGGCCGCCGAACTCCACGGCTGGTACGGCCGGTTCCACTACTTCCGCCCGGACGAGGTGCTGCCGCGAGGCCGCGACGGCCTGCGGCCGCCCGCCGCCCCCGGGGAGGACAGGCCCGATGGACGCCCCCCAGCCGTTGACGCGTGACCACCGCATGGTCGGGCAGCCCCTGCGCGACCGCCCGCGAAGGAGGACCAGGACATGAGTATCGAGAGCGGCACCACGAGCGTGGCGGAGCACCCGGCCGCGGCGGCGGCGCGCGAGGGCTTCGAGGAGATCGACATCCTGTGGATCTCCGAGGGCCTGAGCTGCGACGGCGACACGGTGTCGATGACCGCGTCGGACCAGCCGGCCATCGAGGACGTCGTGGCCGGGCTGATCCCGGGACTGCCGAAGGTGAACCTGCACAACAAGGTGCTCTCGCCGACCCTGGGCGGCGAGGAGTTCCTGGCGCCGTTCCGGGCCGCGGCACGCGGCGAGCTGGGCCCGTTCATCCTCGTCGTCGAGGGCTCGATCCCCAACCAGGACATCATCGAGGGCGACGGCTACTGGACCTCGTTCGGCAACGACGAGCAGACCGGCGAACCGCTGCCCCTCAACTGGTGGCTCGACCGGCTCGCCCCCCAGGCGTGGGCGGTGGTCGCGGTGGGCACCTGCGCCACGTACGGCGGGATCCACGCGATGGCCGGCAACCCGACCGGCGCCATGGGGCTGGCCGACTACCTGGGCTGGGACTTCAGGTCCCGCGGCGAGCTGCCCGTGGTCAACGTGCCCGGCTGCCCGATCCAGCCGGAGAACTTCATGGAGACCCTGACCTGGGTGCTCTACCACGCAGCGGGCGCCGCCCCGCCGCCCCCGCTCGACCACATGCTGCGGCCGACGTGGCTGTTCGGTAAGACCGTCCACGAGGGCTGCGACCGCGCCGCGTACTACGAGCAGGGCGACTTCGCGAAGGACTACAACTCGCCCAAGTGCCAGGTCAAGATCGGCTGCTGGGGCCCGGTCGTCAACTGCAACGTGCCCAAGCGCGGCTGGATGGCCGGCATCGGCGGCTGCCCGAACGTGGGCGGCATCTGCATCGGCTGCACCATGCCCGGCTTCCCCGACGCCTTCATGCCGTTCATGGACGAGCCGGCCGGCGGCGCCCTGTCCTCCATGCTCGTCAAGCCGTACGGGGCCGTGATCCGCCGGCTGCGCGGCATCACCAACATCGCCGTCAACCGCGAACCGAAGTGGCGCCGCAGGGGCCACGAGCTGACCAGCGGCTACGACCCGTACTACCGCCCCTG
>NZ_JAINVH010000051.1 GCF_020400825.1 Streptomyces sp. HPF1205 | reverse complement strand
GGTCGACCGGATGCGCGCCGAGGCGGAGCAGTACGCGGAGGAGGACCACCGCCGCCGCGAGGCCGCCGAGACCCGCAACCAGGGCGAGCAGCTCGTCTACCAGACCGAGAAGTTCATCGCCGACAACAAGGACAAGCTCCCCGAGGACGTCAAGTCCGAGGTCGAGGCCGCCGTCGCGGACCTCAAGGAGAAGCTGAAGAACGAGTCCACGGACGGCGACGCCACCGCCGCGATCCGCGAGGCCACCGAGAAGGTCGCCGCCACCAGCCAGAAGCTGGGCCAGGCGCTGTACGCCAACGCCCAGTCCGAGGGTGCCGCCGCCGGTGCCTCGGCCGGGGCCGGCGCGGCCGCCGGTGACAGCGCCGACGACGACGTGGTGGACGCCGAGATCGTGGACGACGAGAAGAAGGACGGTGCCGCGTGACGGAGGAGCCGAAGGGCTTCGAGGAGCCCGACGTCCCTTCCGAGGCCACCGACAAGCCGGAGTCCGGTAAGGACGCCAAGGACGCCAAGGCCGCCGGAACCGGCGGAGCCGCCCGTCCCGCCGAGGAGGCGGGCCCGGCGGCCCCCGGCGGGGACACGAACGAGCTGACCGCCCTGCGGGCGCAGCTGGACCAGGTGCGCAGCGCGCTCAGCGAGCGCACCGGCGACCTGCAGCGCCTCCAGGCGGAGTACCAGAACTACCGCCGCCGGGTGGAGCGGGACCGGATCGCCGTCAAGGAGATCGCGGTCGCCAACCTGCTCACCGAGCTGCTCCCGGTGCTCGACGACATCGGCCGGGCGCGGGACCACGGCGAGCTGGTCGGCGGGTTCAAGTCGGTCGCCGAGTCGCTGGAGACGGTGGCGGCCAAGCTGGGCCTGCAGCAGTTCGGCAAGGAGGGCGAGCCCTTCGACCCGCTGGTGCACGAGGCCCTGATGCACAGTTACTCGCCGGATGTCACGCAGACCACATGCGTGCAGATCCTCCAGCCCGGGTACCGCATCGGGGAGCGCAACCTGCGGCCCGCCAGGGTCGCGGTCGCCGAGCCGCAGCCGGGCAGCCAGCCCGGCCAGGGCGGTCAGGGCAGCGGCAAGGGCGCCCAGGGTGCTCAGGGCGGCGGCGCCGACGAGGCGGCGGCTCCCGGCACCGAGGAGCCCGCCGGCAGCAAGGCGGACGACGGGGAGAACGGTGGCCCGGACAAGGGCTGACGAACAGGTGGCCGGGTGTGCGCGCACACCCGGCCCCGCATCGCGTATATGTGACGGAGAGGAGGGACGTCGGGGATGAGCATCAGCAGGGATCTGTTGGAGAAGGACCTCTACAAGGTCCTCGGCGTCCCGAAGGACGCGACCGAGGCGGAGATCAAGAAGGCGTACCGGAAGCTCGCGCGCGAGTTCCACCCGGACGCCAACAAGGGCGACAGCAAGGCCGAGGAGCGGTTCAAGGAGATCTCCGAGGCCAACGACGTACTGTCCGACGCCAAGCGGCGCAAGGAGTACGACGAGGGCCGCGCCCTGTTCGGCAACGGCGGTTTCCGGCCGGGTCCCGGCCCGGGCGGCACCGGCGGCTTCAACTTCGACCTCGGAGACCTCTTCGGCGGGGCTCCCGGCGGCCCGGGGACGGGTACGGGGACGGGCGCGGGCGGCGGCTTCGGCGGCGGTCTGGGCGACGTGTTCGGCGGCCTGTTCAACCGCGGCGGCGCCACCAGGGTGCAGCCGCGCCGCGGCCAGGACATCGAGTCCGAGGTGACGCTGAGCTTCACCGAGGCGGTGGACGGCGCCACGGTCCCGCTGCGGATGTCGTCCCAGGCGCCCTGCAAGGCGTGCTCCGGCACCGGCGACAAGAACGGCACCCCGCGGGTCTGCCCGACCTGTGTCGGCACCGGCCAGGTCGCCCGCGGCTCGGGCGGCGGCTTCTCGCTGACCGACCCGTGCCCGGACTGCAAGGGCCGCGGCCTGATCGCCGAGAACCCGTGCGAGGTCTGCCACGGCAGCGGGCGCGCCAAGAGCTCGCGCACCATGCAGGTCCGCATTCCCGCCGGCGTCACCGACGGGCAGCGGATCCGGCTGCGCGGCAAGGGCGCCCCCGGCGAGCGCGGCGGCCCGGCCGGCGACCTGTACGTGGTGGTGCACGTGGGGCGGCACCCCGTCTTCGGCCGCAAGGACGCCAATCTCACGGTGACCGTCCCGGTCACCTTCGTGGAGGCCGCCCTGGGCGGCGAGATCAAGGTGCCCACCCTCGGCGGGCCCCCGGTCACCCTGAAGCTGCCCGCGGGCACCCCCAACGGGCGCACGCTGCGCGCCCGCGGCAAGGGAGCGGTGCGCAAGGACGGCTCGCGGGGCGACCTGCTCGTCACCGTGGAGGTGGCGGTGCCGGACAAGACCGAGGGGAAGGCGCTGGACGCGCTGGAGTCGTACCGGGAAGCGACCGCGGACCACGATCCGCGGGCGGAGCTTTTCAAGGCCGCAAAGGGAGCGTGAGCGATGAGTGTCGACGGCGGCGGGATGGGGCCCCGCGGGCCCCGTTCGGGTCGCAACCCCTACCAGTTGACCGAGGAGACGCCGGTCTACGTCATTTCGGTGGCGGCCGAGCTGTCCGGTCTGCACCCGCAGACGCTGCGGCAGTACGACCGCCTCGGGCTGGTCTCCCCCGACCGTACGGCCGGTCGCGGCCGCCGCTACTCGGCCCGCGACATCGAGCAGCTGCGCGAGGTGCAGCGGCTCTCCCAGGACGAGGGCATCAACCTGGCGGGCATCAAGCGGATCATCGAGCTGGAGAACCAGGTGGCCGCCCTCCAGGCCCGCGTCGCGGAGCTCACCGCGGCCGTCGAGGGCGCCGCCGCCGTCATCCAGGCCCGCGAGGCCGCGGTCCACGCCTCCTACCGCCGCGACCTGGTCCCGTACCAGGACGTCCAGCAGACCAGCGCCCTCGTGGTGTGGCGGCCCAAGCGGGACGGCTGACCCGAGGTCAGCCGGCCGCGCCCGGGAGGACCTGGAGGGTGTCGCCGACCGCCCGCTCACCGGCCGCGTCCGAGGGGCGGTTGGTCAGTACGCCGTTCACCGTGAACGTGGACGAGCCGCCGCCGTCCAGGTTCATCGCCTGGACCGCGCCCAGCGACTGCATGAAATGCGCCGCCTCCGAGAGGGTGAATCCCTCGCTGCCGCCGTTGCGGTGGCCGTCGACGGTGACCAGGAGCAGCCGGCCGTAGGCGTCGACGCCGGCCATGGTGCGGGGCTCGCGGACGTTCGACCAGGTGTAGCCGAAGCTCGGGTCGGATACGTCGAGCGTGCCCTCGGCCCTCGCGTCGATGACCACCCGGCGGGCCCTGACCAGGACGGGTGCCGCGCTGACCACACTGTCGTGGGGCCCCAGGGCGAGCTGCTGCCCGCTGCCGTCCCGTACGGTCTCGCCGACCGCCACGGACTGCCCGGGCGTGGCGTGCGCGGTCAGCCAGGTCGCGGCCGTGCCGATGCCCTGCAGCACCGAGCCGCCGGCCGGGACGGTGCCGCCCCTGCCGCCCAGGGACACCACACGGCCCTGTGCGTCGAGCACGGCCTGCGTTCCGGCGCCGGTCGGCAGCGCCGCCTTGAAGGCGGTGGTGAACAGCACCAGGTCGTTCGTCTCGTGGCAGGTGACGTCCTGCCAGGGCAGCGAGGAGGGCACCGCGCCGGGCCGCCCGCAGCTTCGCACCGTCCCCGGCAGCCGGTTGACGCCCTGGACGGCGTACGTGGAGCCGCCGGCCCGCGCGGTGGCCTCGCTGGACAGGTTCGCGACGCTTACGTGGTGCCCGCCGTCCTTGAGGAGGAGCGCGGCGCGCGAACCCGCGGCCATGGACGCGAGTTGCCCGTCGTACACCCCGAGGCCCGCCTGCGTGCCCTGGACGCCGTCGTCGTCGGACAGGACGAAGAAGCCCCCGTTCACCCCGACGAGGGATCCCAGCTTCGCGGCCACGGCGGAGGTGGTCTCGCGCCGGGTCACGTCGCCGTCGTGGGTGCCCTCGACGGTGCCGGTGAAGCGGCTGGGGTCGATCACCGCGACATGGATGCTCTCGATGTCGGCCGGCTGGTCGGCGTCGTAGCCGGTCCACTCCACCGCGGCGTGGAATCCGGCCCCGGTCAGGGCGGTCGCCGTCGATTGGGCGGTGTCCTTCGCCGCATAGGAGCCGATCCGCACCCGCCAGCCCATGGTGCCGCGCGGGGTGTCGGCGTAGTCGGGCCAGGCCACGGCCTCCAGGCGCGGTTCGTAGCCGGCCGCCCGCAGCTTCGCCTGGGTGTCCAGCGCCCACGGGGACGGGCCGATCTCGGCGTCGACGGGCGCGCCCGTCAGCCGCGCGGTGGACGGGCGCCTGACGGTCACCGTCCAGGAGGGCGCGGCGGTGGCGTCCCTGAGGGTGCCGGCGCGTACCTCCACGCCGGGAGCGACGGTCCGTACCGTCCACTGCCCCTGGACGGCGGTGTCCGCCTGGGCGGGTGGCCCGCCGGCCAGGACGAGGGGTACGAAGGCGGCCACGACGGCGGCCGCGCCGAGCAGCGCGCGGCCGCCCCTGAACTTCACGATGACGGTGTCCCTTTCCGGGTCGTGGTCGTCCGGGAGCATTGCAGCGGCTCCGGGAGAACCCGGCGCCGCCCCCTGGGCGACGCCGTGGCGAACACTGGGCGAACCGGCTCCCGCGCCGCCGGTCCGCCGCCGAGCGGGTCAGCCATCCAGGCGGACCGGCAGGGTGGTGACGCTGTTGCCGACGAAGCCGGGCAGCGGGGCGAGCCGGTCGGGGGGCGCGGCCAGGGCGAGGCGCGGATACGCGGCGTACAGGCGGCGCAGCGCGGTGACCGCCTCCAGACGGGCCAGGGGGGCGCCCAGGCAGTAGTGGGCGCCGTGGCCGAAGGCCAGGTGGCGGGTGGCCGGGCGGGTGATGTCGAAGCGGTCGGCGGTGGGGCCGTACTCGCGTGGATCGCGGCCCGCCGCGGCGTACCCGGCCAGCACCGGGGTGCCGCGCGGGATCGTGACCCCGCCGACGGTCACGTCGGCCACCGGGTAGCGGAAGGGGAAGTTGGCCACCGGGCTGTCCCAGCGCAGCGTCTCCTCGACCACCGCGTCCCATCCGGCCTCACCGGCCAGTACGAGGGCGAGCTGGTCGGGGTGGGCGCACAGGGCACGTACCGCGTTGGTGATCAGGTTGAGGGTGGTCTCGTGTCCGGCGACGATCATCAGCAGCAAGGTACCGATGAGCTCCTCGTCGCTGAGCCGTTCCGCGCCGTCGTCCGTGCCGTCGCCGCCGCCTTGGCCGCTGTCCTGGCCGCCGCCCTGGTCGCTGTCCGCGCCGCCGTCTTGGACGCCGCCCTCACCACGGGCGGCGATGAGGGCGCTGGTCAGGTCGTCGCCGGGCGCGGCGCGGCGGTCGGCCACCACCTGGCCGAGGAGTTCGTGCATGCCCGCCTGCGCCGCCATGGCGTCGGCCGCGGAGCTGGAGGTGCTGACCAGGGTGTGGCTGAGCCCGTGCAGCCGGTCGCGGTGGGCGGGGTCGACGCCGAGGAGTTCGCAGATGACGCCCATGGGCAGGGGATAGGCGAAGTGCCGGCGCAGGTCGACCGTGCCGTCCTCGCCTGTACGGTCCGGCAGCGCGGCGAGCAGGTCGTCGGCCAGCCGCTCGATCCACGGTCGCAGGGCCGCCACCCGGCGAGGGGTGAACGCCTTGGCCGCCAGGCCGCGCAGCCGCCGGTGGTCGTCGCCGTCCGCCGTCGTCATCCCGTTGACCAGGGCGAACGCGTTCAGCTGCCATTGCGGCGGAATGCGGCCCTCCTGATAGGCGGCGAAGTGCCGCGCGTTCTTGGCGACCCCGGGGTCGGACAGGAAGTCGCGGAGCTCACGGTGCCGGGAGACGATCATTCCGGGGACGCCGCCGGGGAGCAGGACCGGGCAGGCGGCCGCGGCCTCGCGTAAAGCGGCGGCGTCGGCCTGGACGGCGGCTCCGGTCGGGTCCATGCGGTGCGCCGCGGGCTCGCCCGGCCGCTCCTGGTCCGGCAAACCCCTCACCCCCCGCGATGTTTGAGGCCCGCATTATCGCATCGCCGTACGGAGTTCTCCAATGGTCATACGAAGGGTCATACGAAAGCGGCCCGCGGAGTACGAGAAGCCGCCCCGCTGTCCACAACGGCCCCCACAATGGCCTTGAGTGGAATAGACTCAACTTGCTTCATGTTGAGGTAGGCAGGTTTGAAGGCCCGGCCACGGGCCGGCTCGACCTGGAAGAACGCCGGAAAGACCCGGAAAGACGCAGAGGAGGACCCGACCCCCGTGGACGCCGAGCTGACCAACAAGAGCCGGGAAGCGCTGAACGCCGCCAACACCCGGGCCGTCGCCGAGGGCAACCCGGACCTGACGCCCGCGCATCTGCTGCTCGCCCTGTTGAGCGGCACGGACAACGAGAACATCCTCGACCTGCTGACCTCGGTCGGCGCCGACCCGGCCGCGCTGAGGAGCGGCGCCGAGCGGCTGGTCGCCGCCCTGCCCAAGGTCCAGGGCTCCACGGTGGCGCCCCCGCAGGCCAACCGCGACCTGCTCGCCGTCGTCGCCGACGCCTCGCAGCGGGCGAAGGAGCTGGGGGACGCGTACCTTTCCACCGAACACCTGCTGATCGGGATCGCCGTCAAGGGCGGCCCCGCGGCCGACCTGCTCGCCGGGCAGGGAGCGAAGGCCAAGACGTTGCTGGCGGCCTTCGAGGACGCCAGGGGAGGACAGCGCGTGACCAGCCAGGACCCGGAAGGCACGTACAAGGCGCTGGAGAAGTACGGCACGGACTTCACCGCCGCCGCCCGCGAGGGCAAGCTCGACCCGGTCATCGGCCGGGACCAGGAGATCCGCCGGGTGGTGCAGGTGCTCTCCCGGCGCACCAAGAACAACCCGGTGCTGATCGGCGAGCCCGGCGTCGGCAAGACCGCCGTCGTGGAGGGCCTGGCCCAGCGCATCGTCAAGGGCGACGTGCCCGAGTCGCTGCGCGACAAGCGCCTGGTCGCACTGGACCTGGGCGCCATGGTGGCCGGCGCCAAGTACCGCGGCGAGTTCGAGGAGCGGCTCAAGGCCGTGCTCGCCGAGATCAAGGACAGCGACGGTCAGATCATCACCTTCATCGACGAGCTGCACACCGTCGTCGGCGCGGGCGCCGGCGGCGACTCCGCCATGGACGCGGGGAACATGCTCAAGCCGATGCTGGCCCGCGGCGAGCTGCGGATGGTCGGCGCCACCACGCTGGACGAGTACCGCGAGCGGATCGAGAAGGACCCCGCCCTGGAGCGCCGCTTCCAGCAGGTGCTGGTCGCCGAGCCGACGGTCGAGGACACCGTGGCGATCCTGCGCGGCCTCAAGGGGCGCTACGAGGCGCACCACAAGGTGCAGATCGCCGACTCCGCCCTGGTCGCCGCCGCCACCTTGTCCGACCGGTACATCACCTCCCGCTTCCTGCCCGACAAGGCCATCGACCTGGTGGACGAGGCCGCCTCCCGGCTGCGGATGGAGATCGACTCCTCGCCCGTCGAGATCGACGAGCTGCAGCGCGCGGTGGACCGGCTGCGCATGGAGGAGATGGCGCTGCGCAACGAGACGGACCCCGCCTCCGTGCAGCGCCTGGACAAGCTCCGCAAGGACCTCGCCGACCGCGAGGAGGAGCTGCGCGGCCTGACCGCCCGGTGGGAGAAGGAGAAGCAGGGCCTGAACCGGGTCGGTGAGCTCAAGGAGCGGCTGGACGACATCGGCACCCGCATCGAGCGGGCGCAGCGCGACGGCGACTTCGAGACCGCCTCCAAGCTGCTGTACGGGGAGAAGCCCAAGCTGGAGGCCGAGCTGGAGGAGGCCACCCGCGAGGAGCAGGAGGCCGCCACCGAGACCATGGTCAAGGAGGAGGTCGGGCCCGACGACGTGGCGGACGTGGTCGCCGCCTGGACCGGCATCCCCGCCGGCCGGCTGCTGGAGGGCGAGACGCAGAAGCTGCTGCGGATGGAGGAGGAGCTCGGCAAGCGGCTGATCGGCCAGACCGAGGCGGTGCGCTCGGTGTCCGACGCGGTGCGCCGCTCCCGCTCCGGCGTCGCCGACCCCGACCGTCCCACCGGCTCGTTCCTCTTCCTCGGCCCCACCGGCGTCGGCAAGACCGAGCTGGCCAAGGCGCTCGCCGACTTCCTGTTCGACGACGAGCGGGCGATGGTCCGCATCGACATGAGCGAGTACGGCGAGAAGCACTCCGTGGCCCGCCTGGTCGGCGCGCCCCCCGGCTACGTCGGCTACGAGGAGGGCGGCCAGCTCACCGAGGCGGTGCGCCGCCGGCCGTACACCGTCGTGCTGCTCGACGAGGTGGAGAAGGCGCACCCCGAGGTCTTCGACATCCTGCTCCAGGTGCTCGACGACGGGCGGCTGACCGACGGCCAGGGCCGCACGGTCGACTTCCGCAACACCATCCTCATCCTGACCTCGAACCTGGGCAGCGGGTTCCTGATCGACATCACGCTCAGCGAGGAGCAGAAGCGGGAGAGCGTGCTGGAGACCGTCAGGTCGTCCTTCAAGCCGGAGTTCCTCAACCGGCTGGACGACATCGTGGTCTTCTCCGCTCTCGGCAAGGACGAACTGCGCAGCATCGCCCGGCTGCAGACCGACCGGCTCGCCGCCCGCCTGAAGGACCGCAGGCTGACCCTCGACGTCACCGACGAGGCCCTCGACTGGCTGGCGGTGGAGGGCAACGACCCGGCGTACGGCGCCCGCCCGCTGCGCCGCCTCGTCCAGACGGCCATCGGCGACCGGCTCGCCCGCGAGATCCTGGCCGGCGAGGTCCTCGACGGCCAGACCGTCCGCGTCGACCGCGCCCCCGGCGGCCTGATCGTGGGCCCGGCCACGGCTGCCCCCGACGACGCCGAGGAGGGACTCGACCTCACCAAGTGACGGTCCGGCGGTCCCGGGCCCGCGGCGGCCGGCGCGGGCCCACCGGCGACCCCGGCCGCCGGCGCGGGCCCGCCGCGGCCCCGGCGGCCGGGGGACCAGGCGGCTTCGGCCCGTACCCGCTGGGCGGGTGGTCGGGGTTGCCGGTGCGGGGGCCGGATGGGGGAGGATGGCGGGGAGACATGACGAAGGGACCTTTACGGTGAGCATCGACCCGTCCTCGATTCCGAATTTCGGGGGCCAGCCGGACCCCGAGCCGAGCGGACCCGCCGGCAGCGTGGTCATTCCGGACCAGGACCTGGTCAAACAGCTCCTCGACCAGATGGAGCTGAAGTACCTGGTGGACGACGAGGGCGACCTCGCCGCGCCGTGGGAGGAGTTCCGTACCTACTTCATGTTCCGGGGCGAGGGCGAGCAGGCCGTCTTCGCCGTCCGGACGTTCTACGACCGTGCGTACAGCGTGGACGACAAGCCGCAGCTGCACGAGGTCCTCGACGACTGGAACCGCCGCACCCTGTGGCCCAAGGTCTATACGCACACCCACGACGACGGCTCGGTCCGCCTGATCGGCGAGGCGCAGATCCTGATCGGCCTGGGCGTGGGCCTGGAGCACTTCGTGTCCAGCACGGTGAGCTGGGTGCGCGCCTCCATCGAGTTCGACCGCTGGGTCGTCGAGACCCTGGGCCTGGAGAAGGACGTCGAGTCCCCCAGCGACGACGGCGACGGCGACGGCGAGACCCCGCAGGACTGAGCCGCGCGGAACCGGGCGGGACCGGGCCGGGCGGGACCGAGCGGTACGGGGCCGCGCCCGGCACGGTCCCGTGGGCCCGTGCGCATAGGTACGGCTGCGTAAGGGCGCGTACGGCCGCGTACGCGCACGTACCGCCGCCCGTGGCCGCGTGATCCACCCGGTGGCGGAAAGCCGGCAGCCGGTGCGGGCCGAGTGGCCGGCGCGTGGGCCCCGCGGCAGTCGGCCGGTTATCGGTCAATAGGGTGGGGCGCATGTCGCACACACGGGGAACACCGTCCGGCGCCGTGCCGCCGGGCAAGGGACGTACACGAGGGACCGGCGGGGGCGGTGCCGGGGCCGGTGGGCGGGACGTGCCGCTCGCGCAGTTCTTCGGCGTGCTCAAACCCACCACGCTCACCGCCGGGGAGCTGGTGCTGCGGCCGGTCGAGACGCGGGACGAGGCGGAGATCGGCGAGGCCATGCGGGACCCGGAGGTCCTGCGGTGGGCGGCGGGGCGGACCGTCGCCGCGGCCGCCGAGCGGGAGCGCGCCCGGATATGGCTGAACGCCCGCGTAGGGGCCTGGTCCTCGGGCACCGCTCCCTTCGCGGTGACCGACGGGGAGGGCGGCCCCCTGCTCGGCTACGTCGGGCTGCGGGACATCCACCGCGCCCCCGACCAGGCCGTCGCCGCCTACTGGGTGACCCCGGCAGCCCGCGGGCGAGGCGTCGCGGCCCGTGCCCTGGACGCCGCCGCCACCTGGGCGTTCACCACCCTGCGCATCCACCGGATCGGCCTCGACCACGCCGTGGAGAACCCGGCTTCCTGCCGCACCGCCGAAAAGGCCGGGTTCCGCCCGGAGGGCACGATGCGCGAGTCCTTCCTGGCCCCCGACGGCAGACGCCACGACTCGCACCTCCACGCCCGCCTGGCCTCGGACCCGGCGCCCTTTTGATTTCAGGCTCGGTTCGCCTCCGGGGGCTTCGATCCGGTGTCGACGGTCGGCATGCTCGGTCGCTCCTTCGTCGCTCCCTGTGCGTGCCTCCCTTTCGACACCGGCGCCCCCTTCGGCTCACTCGCCCTGTGGGGCTCGGTTCGCCTCCGGGGGCTTGGGTCCGGTGTCGACGGTCGGCATGCTCGGTCGCTCCTTCGTCGCTTCCTGTGCGTGCCTCTCTTTCGACACCGGCGCCCCCTTTGGCTCACTCGCCCTGTGAGGCTCGGTTCGCCTCCGGGGGCTTGGGTCCGGTGTCGACGGTCGGCATGCTCGGTCGCTCCTTCGTCGCTCCCTGTGCGTGCCTCCCTTTCGACACCGGCGCCCCCTTCGGCTCACTCGCCCTGTGAGGCTCGGTTCGCCTCCGGGCGAGTGAGCCCCCCTTCGGCTCACTCGCCCCCTCCCCGGCGCCGGCGTACACGCGGGTACGCCGGCGCCGGGGGGCGGATTACGGGTGGATCAGAAGAGGCTGCTGTAGGCGTTCCAGCCGGCGGTGCCGATCTCCACGCGGCTCTTGAAGGTGGTGCTGCCGGTGTGGCCGGTGGCGCTGTAGCGGTAGAGCTGGCCGCCGGAGGTGACGGCGACGATGTCGGCGCGGCCGTCACCGTCGAGGTCGCCGGGGGCGGCGAGCTTGGTGTAGGTGTTCCAGCCGCCGCCGATGTCGACGCGCGACGCGAACGGTGCCTTGCTGTTGCCGGTGCCCAGGTAGAGGTAGAGGTGGCCGGTGCTCGCGCGGGCGACGATGTCGGCGCGGCCGTCACCGTTGATGTCGCCGGCGCCGGTGATCTGGTTGTAGGCGCCCCAGCCGGGGCCGACCTCGACCCGGCCGTAGAACTGGTCGTTGCCCTTGCCGGTCAGCAGCCACAGCACGCCGCTCCCGTCCCGGGCGAGCAGGTCGGAGTGGCCGTCGGCGTTCAGGTCGCCGGGGCCGAAGACCAGGTTGTAGCCGCCCCAGCCGCCGCTGATCGCGGCGCCGTCGCCGTAGTCCTTGTAGAGCGTGCCGTTGTAGATCTCCAGCAGCGGCTGCTCGCCGGCGTCGGTGAGCGACACCGAGGTCAGCAGCCGCGCGCCCTTCCAGTTGCCGTCGATGAGGTAGCGGGAGCTGACGTTGCCGCTGTTGTAGCCGGAGTAGTAGTAGAGGCTGCCGCCGGAGGTCTGGGCGAACAGGTCGTCCTTGCCCCACAGCGCGGTGTGGCCCTGGCCGGAGATGATGGCGGAGTACCAGCCGCTGCCCATGAGCACGCGCTTGGTGAGCGTGCCGTTGCCGCTGCCGTCGCCCGAGTATCCGTACAGGGTGCCGCCGACCGTCCGGCCCAGGATCTGGCCGGCGTCCGACTTGTCGTCGCCCCATCCGATGATCTGGTTGTAGACGCTCCAGCCGGTGCCGATCTGGACGCGGGGTGCGACCGGGTTCGCGGCTGTGCCGTCCAGCTTGTACATCCACAGGGTGCCGGACAGGTCGCGGGCCACCAGCGTCTCGTGGCCGGTGCCGGTGAGGTCGCCGGCGCCGATGAGCTGGTCGTAGCTGCCGAAGCCGGACCCGACCTGCACCCGGGCCGCGAACGGCGCGGTGTCGGACCCGGTCCCCTTGTACAGGTACAGGTCACCGGACGGGGTACGGGCCAGCAGGTCGCCGAAGCCGTCGCCGTTGATGTCGCCGACGCCCACGATCTGGTTGTAGACCTGCCAGCCGGTGCCGGTCCACAGCGGGGTCCCCTGCACCAGGCCGTCGGTGGTGAACATGCTCAGCCGGCCGGACGCGGTGAGCCCGAGCACCTCGGTGCCCGTGTAGGTGTTGGTGAGGTTGCCGGTCGTGATGATGTCGCGGTACAGGGTGCCGGCCTTGCCGAGCTGCGTGTAGCCCTTCTGGCCGCTGTCGATCTTGGCGCTGCTCAGGACGGCGATGGTGGCGTCCTGCTCCTGGACGAGCAGGTCGCTGTACCCGTCGTTGTCGTAGTCGTACAGCGGTGCCGTCAGGGCCGCGCTGTTCGTCGAGTACGCCGACCGCGTGCGCTTGGGCAGGACGAAGGTCGGCTGCTGCGTGACGCGCGGCGCGATGCTGGTCGCGACGTGCGGCCGGGCGGCCGTGTCCGCGTGCGCCGCGCCGGCCGGGCCGAGCGCGACGACGCCCGCGGCCAGCACACCGGTCGTGCAGGCCGCGAGCAGGCGGCTGCGGCGGCGCGCACCGGTGCGCGCCGAGGATGAAGTGGAGAACACAATCCCCCCCAAGGGATTGAGGATGCGCGAGGAGCGCATGAGGCAGGGTTCGCTCCGCGGAGCGGTCGCTCGAGCGCGGAGGCCAAGCGAGTCTAGCCCAACCCCGTAATCGTGTTCGGAGGTTGTTCGGCCCGGGAGGGGACACGGAACCAGGGCGGCTTGCATGATCATGCGGAGTAATGCATACTCTTCCTATGTCCAAGGTCCTCACCTCCCTTCCCGCCGGCGAGCGCGTCGGCATCGCCTTCTCCGGCGGGCTCGACACCTCCGTCGCGGTCGCGTGGATGCGCGACAAGGGCGCCGTCCCGTGCACCTACACCGCCGATATCGGCCAGTACGACGAGCCGGACATCGCCTCGGTGCCCGGCCGCGCGAAGACCTACGGTGCCGAGGTGGCGCGCCTGGTGGACTGCCGCGCGGCGCTGGTCGAAGAGGGGCTGGCCGCGCTCACCTGCGGGGCGTTCCACATCCGCTCGGGCGGGCGGGCGTACTTCAACACCACGCCGCTCGGCCGCGCCGTGACGGGCACGCTCCTGGTCCGGGCGATGCTGGAGGACGACGTCCAGATCTGGGGCGACGGCTCGACCTTCAAGGGCAACGACATCGAGCGGTTCTACCGCTACGGCCTGCTCGCCAACCCGCACCTGCGGATCTACAAGCCCTGGCTGGACGCGGACTTCGTGACCGAACTCGGCGGCCGCAAGGAGATGTCGGAGTGGCTGCTGGCCCACGGGCTGCCGTACCGCGCCAGCACGGAGAAGGCGTACTCCACGGACGCCAACATCTGGGGCGCCACCCATGAGGCCAAGACCCTGGAGCACCTGGACAACGGCATCGAGACCGTCGAGCCGATCATGGGCGTGCGGTTCTGGGACCCCTCGGTCGAGATCGAGGCCGAGGACGTGACGATCGGCTTCGACCAGGGCCGCCCGGTCACGGTCAACGGCAAGGAGTTCGCTTCGGCCGTCGACCTGGTGATGGAGGCGAACGCCATCGGCGGCCGCCACGGCCTGGGCATGTCGGACCAGATCGAGAACCGGATCATCGAGGCCAAGAGCCGCGGCATCTACGAGGCACCGGGCATGGCCCTGCTGCACGCGGCGTACGAGCGCCTGGTCAACGCGATCCACAACGAGGACACCCTCGCGCAGTACCACAACGAGGGGCGGCGCCTCGGCCGGCTGATGTACGAGGGCCGATGGCTTGACCCGCAGGCGCTCATGATCCGCGAGTCGCTGCAGCGCTGGGTCGGCGCGGCGGTCACCGGCGAGGTGACGCTGCGGCTGCGGCGCGGCGAGGACTACTCGATCCTCGACACCACGGGCCCGGCGTTCAGCTACCACCCGGACAAGCTGTCCATGGAGCGCACCGAGGACGCGGCGTTCGGCCCGGTGGACCGGATCGGCCAGCTCACCATGCGCAACCTCGACATCGCCGACTCCCGCGCCAAGCTGGAGCGGTACGCCGAACTCGGCCTGATCGGCCCGGCCGGCCCGGCCATCGGCGCCGCCCAGGCGGCCGCCACCGGGCTGATCGGCACGATGCCGCAGATGCCGGAAGGCGGCGCCGAGGCCATCGCCGCCCGCGGCGAGGTCGCCGCCTCCGACGACGCCGAACTGCTCGACCTCGCCGCGATGGAGGCGGGCACGGACTGACCCGGCCCCCGGGCCGACCACGAGCCGAACCCGGGCGGCCGGCCGGCTTCACCAGCCGGGCGGCCGCCTCAGCCAGGGGCCGCCTCAGCCGAGGGGTTGCCGCAGCCCGGCGGTTTGCCGCGGCGGTGGGCGGTCGCAGCCCCCAAGGGGGTTGCCTCAGCCGGCGGGTGGCCTCACGCCTCGTCGCGCGGTCGCGTCCGCGGCGGCGTACTCGGTCGCGTCCGCGGCGGCGTACTCGGAGGCGTCCGCGGCGGCGCGAGGTGCTTGCCCACCCACTCGATGATCCGCGGTTCGCCGAGCGAGGCGACCCACAGGTCGACCATCGCCCCGGTCTCCTCGCCGGGCCAGGGGCCCACCCCCAGGACACGCAAGCCGGCTCGGACGGCGGCCTCGACGCCGCAGCGGGAGTCCTCCACGGCCAGGGTCTCGGCGGGCGCGGCTCCGAGCCGGCGGGCAGCCACGAGGTAGACGTCGGGGTGGGGCTTGGGCCGGATGTCCTCGTCCGGTACGACGATGTGCTGGAAGTACCGGCGCAGGTCCGCCGAGCCCAGGCACTCCTCGACCACCTCCAGCGGGCAGTTGCTCGCAACGGCCAGAGGGGCGAACTTGGCGACGGCCCCCACGAGTTCCGCGGCGCCCGGCATCGTACGGGGTGCTTCGAGGGCAAGGGCGCGGAAGTGCCTGAGCAGCCGTGCCGCCAATTGGTCGCCGAGTGACGGACGGCCGGCCTCCTGGGCGATGAGGTGCCCGCACTCGGTGTAGTGCACGCCTTTGCTCCGCGCCTCGAAGCCGGGGCCGGCCCGGACCCCGAACTCCTTCATGGTGCGGTCCCGGGCGGTCTGCCAATGACGCTCGGTGTCGATCAGGGTGCCGTCGCAGTCGAACACGACGGCTGCGGGGGTCCAGGTGAGAATGCTGTCAGAGACCATCGCGGTGTTCCCTTCGCCCCTCTCGCGGGGCCGCGCGCTGGATGTGGCCCGACTCAGGGCATGACCCGGCGGACACCTCGGTGTCAGGAGGTCGCGGGGCTCCGGTGGGCGCTACGCAAGTAGGTTGCTTTCGGGCAACAACCGATAAACGTGACGATTAACACGTTATGGGTGGCTACGCCATGAAGTCAATAGACCTCATAGAGTGACGGTGTTCGAGCGGCGGAAGGCCCGGTCCGGGCGCGGGCCCGGGGAAGGCGGGCGCGCGGCCGCCCCCCGGGCTCCGGCGCGCCTCGCCGGGCCGGTGACCGCTTACGCGGACTGCTGGAGAACGGACAGCACGTTCCCGGCAGGATCGGTGAACCATGCGATGAGCGGTCCGCCGCCGTGGAAGATCCCCCTCTCGTCCGTGTCGAGGCTGTCGTAGCGCTGGAAGACCACGCCCCTTCGGCTCAGCTCGTCGACCGCGGTCGTGATGTCCTCGACGGGGAAGTTGAGGATCGTGTACGTCGCCGGGGTGTGGTCCGGCTTGGGGTAGACCAGGACGTCCCTGTCGCCCGCGATGTGCAGCGTCAACAGGCCGTTCCGCTCGGACACCCTGAGCCCGAGCGTGCCCTCGTAGAACTTCCTGGCCGCCTCGATGTCGTCCACCGCGAAACCGCTGAACGCCTTCGTCGAACCGAACATGATCGCCTCCTGTGATGGTCGTGCACCCATGGAGACCGCGATCCGGCCGCGAACTCATCGGCGCCCCGAGGACCCGGAAAGGCCGCGCGCCCGCCGGGGCGGCGGTGCTTTGACGGGCGTTGGATACCGGTTCCATGCGGTGGCGCCAGCATGGGGCAGGTGCCGGTACCGCAGGGGGAGCCGGCGCGTCGGGGGAGGTGTGATGTACGCATCGGTGGACGAGATGCTGGGCTCGCGGGACGGCCGGTTCTTCGGCGAGGGCTTCAAGCGGGTCGGCCACCGGCTCACGGACGTGGAGGCCGTGATCCCGGAGCCGGCCGGTGCCGGTGCCGGTGCCGGTGCCGGACGGCAGCCCGCGGACCTGGGGTCCGTTCGGGCGACGGCGGCGGTGAGCTATCCGCCGGGCTGGTCGCGCAAGGCGGCGGGCGTCTCCCCGCGGCCGCACGTCAGCAGCATCGACGCGGCCCTGTTCGGCGTGCAGCTCAGCGAGTTGCTGGTGCTGCGCCGGTTCGGCCTGGACGCGGCCGGGCACGCCCGGATGTGGCCGCGTGCGCTGACCGTGCGGGCGGGGGCCGCCCCGCAGGAGGTACTCGACGGTTTCCCGGTCGGGGCCCGGCTGACGCAGGTGCGCCCGGTCCCGGGCCGGCCGCTGACGGCTGTCTCCCGGGTGGACTGCGCGATCGGCAACGCGAAAGTGCGCTGCGAGGTGGAGCACGACGCACCCGGGACGTCCGGGACGTCCGGGACCGGGTCACCGGGGCGCACGTGGTACGCCGAGGCCGATCAGGTGCTCGGCCCGGCCTCCGAGCGGTACTACGGCATGGGCTACCAGGACCGCAGCCACTACCTGGAGCAGGTCGCGCTCGACGGATCCGGCCGGAAGGCGTCCGCGGTGCTCACCGTGCGCCCGGGAACGGACGAGAACCGGTGGACCGCCGGAATCGGCGGGCACTACCAGCCCGCGCTCTCCGTACTCGACATCATGATCGCCTTCGCCCAGCTCAACCAGGTCCTCATGTACCACCAGGACGGTGTGCGGCGCGGGCAGACGCACACGTTGTGGCTGCGCAAGCTCGTGCTCACCGCCGACCGCCCCGACCGGCCGATCTCCGCGCCCATGGCGCTCTCGGCCGAGACCGCCGGCAGCGAACTGGTCGACCACGCCGCCGGCCGCTGGCGCACCTTCACCATGACCGGCTCGATGCCCGGGTTCACCGGCCACTCGATGGTGGCCCACCGGCTGCCGACCCCGTAGATCCCGTTTCTCCCACCGCCACAGGAGCCAGACATGCAGGAAGTGCTGCGCCTCGCCGTCTCGGGGACGTACTCGACCGGGAAGAGCACGACCACCGAGGCGCTTTCGCTGCTCACCGGAGTGCCGAGGACCCACGCCATGACGGCGCGGCAGATACTCATGGAATTGGTGCCCGGCAAGCAGTTGTCGGAGCTGAACGCGAGCGAGTTGCAGGCGATGGGGCTGCGCCGCTTCGAGGAACGCGTGCACAACGAGGCCGCGCAGCCCGGCTCGTTCATCTCCGACGGCTCCGTGCTGCACGAGTGGGTGTACAGCGAGGCACGGCTGCGGGTCGGCACCAACCCGGGCGCCGGCCCGTTGCACCGTGCGACGAAGGCGGTCGTCGGAGCCCCGCTCAAGCCGTTCTACCAGGGCTTCGCCGACTCGTACGGCAAGGTGGTCAAGGCGCGGGCCAAGCGCGTGTACGACGCCTACGTGCACCTGCCGGTGGAGTTCGCCATGCACCGCGACGGGCACCGGCCGGTCTCCGAGCGGTTCCGCAACACCTCGGACCGACTGCTGCTGGAGACCCTGGACGAGCTGGAGATCCCCTACCACGTCATCGGCGGTTCGCTGCGCGAGCGGCTGGAGAAGATCGTCGCGGCCTTCGACATGCCGGTGGTCCGCCCGATCGACGAGGCCATCGAGATCGCCGAGGCCCGGGTACGCGAGACCATCGCGGTCATCGAGGCCGACCAGCGCTACCACGACGCGCAGCGCCGCAAGTCGACGTGGCGCCGTATCAAGTACGCGCTGCGTTACTGACGGTGCGGGCCGCCGCTGACGGCACCGGCCGCGCCGCACACGGGGTGTGTGCGGTGCGGCCGGCGCTGTCGTGGTCCGGCGCCGGCGTGGTTCCTGTGCCGGTGTGGTTCCTGTGCTGTCGCGGCCGGTCTTGTCGCGGCCGGTCTTGTCGCGGCCGGTGTTGTCGCGGTCCGGTGTTATCGCGGTCCGGCGCTCGGGTCCGGGCGGTCGTCGCCGGGTGCCCCCAGGCCCTCCGCCAGGATCACCCGGTGCAGCCGCTGCAACTCCCAGGACGGCGCCACGCCCAGCTCCTCGTCGAGTTGCTGCGCCGCTTCCCGGAAGGCCGCCAGCGCCGCGGCCCGGTGCCCGGAACCGTGCAGGGCCTCGATCAGGCGTGCCTGCGCCCATTCGTTGAGCGGGTCGGCGCACACCAGGGTCCGCAGTTCGGCGACGAGCATCCGGTGGTGGCCCAGCCGCAGGTCCGCCTCGATGCGCAACTCCTGCGCGCGGCGGCGCATTTCGGCAAGGTGGATCAGCTCGCCGGCCAGCGCGGGCCCGCACGCCAGTCCGGCCAGGGCCGGCCCGCGCCACAGGGCGAGCGCCTCGCCGAGCAGCCGGGCGGCCTCGGCCGGGTCACCGCCGCGCAGTTCGCGGGCGCCGCACGCCACCAGCCGGGCAAAGACCTGCGCGTCCACCTCGCCGGATTCGACCCGCAGCAGGTAGCCCCCCGGTCTGGTCTCCAGCCGTTCGGCCGCCGGTCCCAGGGCCCGGCGCAGGTGGTAGATGTGCGTACGCAGGGTGCTCACCGCGAGGGCCAGCGGCTCACCGGCCCACAACTCCTCGGTGAGCACACCGGTTTCCACCACCTGATTGGCGCGGAGCAGCAGCAGCGCACACGCCTTTTGTATCTTGGGGCCGCGCGGAACGCGGTCGTGTCCGTCGATGCACAGTTGAAGCGGACCGAGGACATTGAACAATTGCCTCATGATCACCCCCGTGATTGTTTCGATGGTACGGCCCACGGATTCGTATTCGGCGTTCGCTTGCCTCCTAAGTGGTGTCCCGGTGGTGTTCGCCGTGGTGTCCCGGTGGCGTCTGCGGCGGTGCCCGCAGTGATGTCCACAGCGCCGTCCGCAGTGCCGTCCGCAGTGCCGTCCGCAGTGATGTTCGCAGTGATGTCCGCGCGACAAGCGGAAGATCGGAATCCCGATATCGTGATCGGCGAACGCCGGTGGCGGATTTTGGCTGCCCGTAACATCGGCGGGCGGATTGCCGTGCGACACTCTGGCCATGGGGGTAAACCGCGTAACAGGCGGAGGAGAGATCAAGGTTCTCCTGATGGGTGACCATTCTCTGCTCTGCGACGCCTTACGGGCCCTGCTCGTGGCCGAGGACGCGATTTCGGTGGTCGGACAGGCCGGGACATGCGAGGGCGCGCTCCGACTGCTGGCCGGCGCGCGGCCGGACGTCATCCTGCTCGATGTGACGGCGCTGGAAAGCCCGGGGCGGGCGGTGCGCAAGTTGCTGACGGTACCCGGGCGCGCCCCGGTGATCGCGATGGCACGGCAGGACAGCGTCCGGGTGGTACACGAGGTCCTGGTCGCCGGGGCGGTCTGCTACCTGCCCCAGCACACCCGCGGGGACCAGCTGATCCGCACCGTGCGGGCCGTTCACCGGGGCGGGGGCCGGGCGGCTGGCCCGGATCCGGCCGCCCGGCCGGCGCCTTCGCCGGACGCCTCCACCCAGCTGACCGAACGGGAGCGGCAGGTGCTGGAGTTGGTCGCCAGGGCCAGGAGCAACCGGCAGATCGGCGCCCAGTTGCGCATCACCGAGGGCACCGTCAAGCGGCACCTGCGCAACATCTTCGGCAAGCTCGGCGCCATCTCGCGGATCGACGCGGTGAACAAGGCCCTGGCGGCCGGACTCATTCATCCCACGGTCATCGGTCCGCGTGCCGCCGCACCCGCGGTCCGGGCCGTACGACCTGACACCCCACGTTTCCGTCCGGTCCGATGGTCGTGACGAGGGCCGGACCGGCCGGGAGGTCGCCCCGCCGCCAGCCCGCAAGCAGGGCGGCCAGTTGCATGGCCCCGGTGGCGCTGTAGGTCATGCCGACGGTGCGGGCGGGGCGTATGACGGCCAGGGTGTCCAGGCTCCTGCCGAGCGCCTCGGCCACCGCCCGTTCCTCGCTGTGCCGCAGTCCGCGCAGGCCGGCCGAGCCGAGGGCCACGCACTCCACCTCCGCCGGGTCCACCGCGCTGCGCGCCAGGGCGCGCCGTACGGCCGACACCAGTCCGGCGGCCGGAGCACGCGGACCCGCCTGCGGCGCACCGCAGTAGCGCACGTCGCAGGCGAGCAGAACGGCCAGGCAGTCGGGCCCCGCGGGCTCCGCGCGGCCGTCGACCACGAACATCGCGCAGCCTTCGCCGAGCGCGGTCCCGCCCGCCAGCAGCCCCGAGTGCTCCCAGGCCCAGGCGGTACGGGCGGACAGCTCCTCCACGCCGCCCACCACCAGCCGCCGGGCCCTGCCCTGCCCGATCGCCAGCCGGGCGTACCGCAGGGCCAGCAAGGAGGACAGCTGCCCGCCGGCGATGGTGGCGTTGACGCCGCGCAGCGCGTTCCGGATCGCCAGTTGTCCGGCGCTGGAGTTCATCACGGTGTTCGGGAAGCGGGACGGGTTGACCAGGTACGGCAGCTCGGAGGTGAGAGCCTCCTCGGCGAGGTCGGCCATGGAGACCACGCTGCCCGTACTGGTGCCCAGTACGACGCCGGTGTCGGCGGCGGCCCCCTCGGCGGGAGCGTCCTCGGGTACGCCGGCGGGGGCTTCGGCGGGGGCGTCGGTGAGCGCGAGCCTGCCCGCCACCAGGCACAGCGCCGTCATGCGGTCGATGTAGCGGATGCCCTTGCGTCCCACGTGGTCGGCGAGCCGCAGTTCCGGCACGGCGTACGCGGGGCGCGGCGGATACTCCGCCCGGTCGGGCCCGTCCGGCAGGGCCGGCCCGTCCGCGGGGCCGTCGGCACCGGTCGGCGGCAGGCCGAGCCGGTCGAGACCGATCCCGGCCGGCGACACCACGCCCGCGCCGATGACGGCCAGCGGCAGGACCCGGGCGCCCGCGTCGGCGCCGGCCGGGTCCGTGACATCCCAGGTCTGTGTCATGCCACCCTTCCCAAGACCGTGATCACGTTGTTGCCCCCGAAGGCGAAGCCGTGGTTCTGCACCACCTTGGGGCGGGCCGGCCGCGCCCGGCCCGGCACGCAGTCCAGGCCCGGCCCGAGCGCCGGGTCCGGCACGCGCAGGTTGGCGGTCGGCGGCAGGAAGCCGTCGTACAGCCCGCGGCAGCAGGCGATGGCGCCGAAACCGCTGGCGGCGCCCATCGTGTGGCCGATCATCGATTTGACCGAACTGACGGGCGGCAGCCGGTCGCCGAACACGGCCCGTATCGCCGCCACTTCGGTGGCGTCGTTGGTGGGCGTGCCGGTGCCGTGTGCGCAGATGTAGTCGATGTCCTCGGGGCTCACCCCGGCGGAGCGGTGGGCCAGCCGGATGCATTCGGCGATGCCGTCGACGTCGGGGTGGACCATGTGGGCGGCGTCGCAGTTCATGCCGTAGCCCAGCACCTCCGCGTAGATCCGGGCGCCGCGGGCCGCCGCACGGTCCAGCGGTTCGAGCAGCAGGGCCGCGCCGCCCTCGCCGGTGATGATGCCGCCGCGGTCGGCGTCGAACGGCCGGCACACGTCCTCGGACAGGGCGCCCAGCCGGTAGAAGCCGGCGTGGGTCAGCCGGTTCACCGAGTCGGCGCCGCCCGCGATCATGACGTCGCACTCGCCGGTGCGCACCAGGTCGTAGGCGTAGCCGAGGGCGAAGTTGCTGGCCGAGCAGGCGGTGGGGACGGTCTGCGTGTCCCCGGTGAGACCGAGTTCGCTCGACACCGCGGCGGCGATCCGGTCCGCGGACGCCTGGGCGACCAGTGCCGGATCGAGGTAGCGCGGGCCGTCCTTGACCCACTGCCCCACCAGGTCCTGCGCGGCGACCGCCTCTCCCGTCGTGGTGCCGATGATCGCGCCGGCGCGCACCGCGGCCAGCTCCCGCGGGTCGAGGCCGGCGTCCTGCGCGGCCAGCCGCCCGGCGGCGGCGGCGAACTGGGCGCTGCGGCCCCACCGGGCCGGGTCGATCGTCCGCAGTATCCGGTACGGGTCGAAGTCCCGCACCTCGCCGGCCATGACGGCGGGGAACCCGGTGCTGTCGAACCCGGTGACGGGTCCGGTGCCCGTGGCGCCGGCCCGCAGCGCCGCGGTGAACGCGTCGGCGCCGATGCCGATGCTGCTCACCGCACCGAGCCCGGTCACCACCACCCTGCGGTCAGGCATCCGGTCGGGCATCCGGTCAGGCATCGCCGGACCCGCTGTCACGCACGTCACGGACCGCGGTCACCAGGGCCGCCAGGTCGGTGAGTTCGGCGTGCCGCTCCTGCGGCAGCCGGATGCCGAGCTGTTTCTCGATCCGCGCGACCACGGTGATCAGGGTCAGCGAGTCGGCGTCGTACTCGTCCACGAAGCTGCCCGTCGGCTCCAGTTCCCCGGGTTCCAGGTCGAGTTCCTCGACCACGATCTCCTGGATCAACGTCTCCAGTTCCTGAACGGTCATGAGTGCCCCCCGAATTGATGTGCCGGTGATGACCGGCCGGACGTCTGTCGGTCGGAGGCTAATGAACCGATTTCCCGGTAGGGGACGTTCCTTCCCCCAAAGAAACACGGTCGATCGTGCTTTGACCGGGGCTTGACTGCTGAGTGACCGGGCGCCTGGACCATCGCCGCATGACTTCGAGGAAGAGGCGTGCGCGACCTGTCGTGTGGTCGGATTTCGCGGGTGTTCTCACTCCGCCGCCGCATTACACGATGGATGTCTTCTGCCGTCGTACAGGCGTTCCGCGAAAGGTCGTGGAAAGGGCGGTCCAAGAGGTCGGTGCCGGCTATGGGACGACCGACGCCGTCACGCGGCTATCGGACGCGCCGGCGGCCCATGAGGGCGGGAAGGGCGGAATACGGTGAGCCGGTCCGTTCTGGTGACCGGTGGCAGCCGGGGGATCGGGCTGGGGATCGCCCGCGCCTTCGCCGGGCGCGGTGACCGGACCGCGGTCACGTACCGGACCGGCGAGCCCCCGGAAGGTCTGCTGGGCGTCCGGTGCGACGTACGCGACACCGCGTCCGTCGAGGCCGCCGTTGCCGAAGTGGCCGACCGGCAGGGCCCGGTGCAGGTACTGGTGGCCAACGCGGGCATCACCCGTGACGGGCTGCTGCTCGCCTCGGCCGAGGCCGACTTCGCGGAGGTGCTGGACACCAACCTGCTGGGCGCGGCACGTTGCGTGCGGGCCGTGCTGCCGGACATGCTGCGTGCCCGTGCCGGGCGGATCATCCTGCTGTCGTCCGCCATCGGCCTGATGGGCGCGGCGGGCCAGGCCAACTACGCCGCGTCCAAAGCCGGGCTGCTGGGCCTGGCCCGGTCGCTGGCCTGGGAACTCGGACCGCGCAACATCACCGTCAACGTGGTCGCGCCCGGCTACATCGAGACCGACATGACCCAGAACCTCACCGACAAGCGCAAGTCGGAGATCCGGGTGCTCATCCCGATGCGGCGCAGCGGTTCGGTCGACGACGTCGTCGGCGCCGTCACCTACCTCGCCTCGGCCGGCGCCGGCTACGTCACCGGGGCGTTCCTGCCGGTGGGCGGCGGGCTCGGCATGGGCTCCTGACCTGCGCCCGCCGGCTGTACGGCGGCGGCTGTACGGCGGGGGCTTGCGGGCGGCGGCTGTACGGCGGCGGCCCGCGGGCGGCGGCTGTACGGCGGGGGCTGACGGATCAGCGCCCGCCCAGCAGCCGCTGCAGCAGGGAGTGCAGTGACGCGCGGTCGGTCCGGGTCAGCGGGGCGAAGAACTCGTCCTCCACCGCGTCCATCGCCTTGTCCGCCCGCTCCAGGGCGGCCTGGCCGCCCGCGGTGAGGTGCAGGTCGTAGCGCCGGCGGTCGGCGGAGCTGCGGGCCCGCGTCACGTACCCGAGCCGCTCCAGCTCGTCGACGACGGCCACGATCGTGGTCGCGTCGATCCGCAGGGCCCGGGACAGATCCTGCTGCGAGGACGGCTGGTGCTCCTCGATCCAGCCCAGGACGAAGTAACTGCGGGTGTTGAGTTCGGCCTCGGCGAGCCCGGCCCCGATCGCGGGCAGCAGCGTGCACTGCAACTGGTGGGCCAGATATCCCGTGCGTTCGGTGAGCTTGGTCCGCTGCGCGGCCATCCGTCCTCCCTCGTCGCCCTGTTCCCAGGGTAACCGCGGCGGCGGAGCCGCGGTTGACAGCGTCTTCGCCGCGTTCCTACCCTGAAATCATCGGGATCACCGATGATATAGGTCGACGATAATCTCCATGATCCATTATGATGGGAGTGGCCATGTCCACCCAGCAGGCCTCCGCACCGGCCGCGCCCCCCTCGGGCGCCCGCTGGTGGACGCTCGGGGTCGTGACGCTCGCGACCTTCATGCTCATGCTCGATCTGACCGTCGTGAACGTGGCTCTGCCCGACCTGCGCACCACACTCGGCGCCAGCTTCTCGGACCTGCAGTGGGTCATCGACGCCTATGTGCTGACCCTCGCCGTGTTCCTGCTGACCGGCGGTTCGCTGGCCGACCGGCTCGGCCGCAAGCGGCTCTTCGTCGGCGGATTCGCCCTGTTCACCGCGGCCTCGCTGGCCTGCGGGCTGGCACAGGACATCACGGCCCTCAACATCTCCCGGGGGGTGCAGGGCATCGGCGCGGCCGTGCTCTTCGCGGTCGGCCCGGCGCTGATCGGGCAGGAGTTCCACGGCAAGGAGCGCGGGGGAGCCTTCGGCATCTTCGGCGGCGGGGCCGGCCTCGCCATCGCCTTCGGCCCGCTCATCGGCGGTTCCCTCACCGACGGCATCAGCTGGCGCTGGATCTTCCTGGTCAACGTTCCCATCGGCGTCGTGGCCATCGCCTTGTCCGTCCTGCGGGTCCGCGAGTCGCGCGACCCGCGGGCCGGCGGTCTGTCCGGTGTGGACTGGCCCGGCCTGATCACGTTCTCGGCCGCGATCACCCTGCTGGTGCTGGCCCTGCTGCGCGGCGACCCGGACGGCTGGGGCAGCGCCGAGGTGCTGTCCATGTTCGCGGGGGCGGCGGTCGCGCTGGCCGTCTTCCTCGGGGTGGAGCGGGCCCGCGGGGCCGACGCCATGCTCGACCTGACGCTGTTCCGCATCCCGACCTTCGTCGGCATCGCGGCCGGCGCCGTGTTCATGGCGGCCACCGCCATGTCCGCGGTCTTCCTGCTCGTGTCGTACATCCAGAACGTCCTGGGCTACTCGCCGTTCGCCACCGGCGTTCGCTTCCTGCCGATGACGATGGTGCTGTTCGTCACCGCGGCGGTCACCGGCGGTCTCACGGCGAGGATCCCCCAGCGGGTCATGGTCAGTCTGTCCCTGGCGCTCGTGGGCGTGGGCCTGCTGCTGATGAAGTCGCTGGTCGACGCGGGAAGCGGGTGGACGGCGAGCCTGACCGTCATGGTCCTGCTCGGAGTCGGCATGGGCATCTTCAACCCGTCGCGGGCCTTCCTGTCCGTCGGGGTGGTCCCGCCCCGCAAAGCCGGCATGGCCTCCGGCATGAACGAGACGTTCCAGCAGGTGGGCATGGGCCTGGGCATCGCCGCCTTCGGGGCGATGTTCCAGTCCCGCGTCTCCTCGCTGTTCACCGACTCGGCGACCGGCCACCGGCTGGGTTCCGCGGCCGGACGCGCGGCCGGCGGCGTGGCCGCGGGCTCCATCAAGGAGACCGCCGCTTCGGCTCCCCACGGCCTTTCCGGCCAGGTCGCCGCGGCGGGCCGGACGGCCTTCGTGAACGGCATGAACGACGTCTTCCTCGTCAGCGGGAGCCTGGCCCTGCTCGGCGCGCTGCTCGCGGCGCTCCTCATCCGCGGGAAGGACCTGCACGCGAGCGCGACGGCCGCCCCCGGCGTGCTGCCCGACCTCGACGACCTCGACGAACTCGACGACCTCGACGAGGAGCCCGCCGAGCCGGCCCCCGCGGCCTCCCCGGCCCCGGCGCCCCGCTCGTAAGCGAAGCCCCGGCCTCGTGCGGGCGGCTGGGCCCGCAAGAGCCGCCGGGGCGTTCCGGTGCGGGGCGGGTACGGTGACGGCGCCGGGAGCGCCGGTGTCAGGGCGCCGGTCACCGTATCCTGACCGGAAAGGGAAGGAGCCGTCCATGAGCGTCGACGCGATCACGAAGACCGAGTTCCCCAAGGGGTACGTGGTGCTGTTCGGTGCTGACGGAAAGGTGATCATGACTCCGCAGAGCGAAGAGCACTCCAGCACCATCAGGTCAATGCATATCGACTCCCTCGCTCTGGGGCGCCACGCGAAGGTCGTCTCCGACGTATACATCGACTTTCCCGCCGACGAGAACTCCGCCCCCGATCTGGCCATCCTCCGTGAGGACGCCCGCCGGGAGGGCAAGCGCTACAGCTTCGAAGACGTCCTGCTGATCTCCGAGGTGGTCTCGACTTCGTCCGCCCGCAAGGATTACGACGACTGCACCGCCAAGTACGGCCGCTACGGCATCCCGGTCTACTTGGTGGTGGACCCCTACGCTCGCGAAGTGGTCCTCCACACCCAACCGACCGGCACCGGCTACATCGCGACCCACACCCATAAGTACGGCACGGGCAAGCTGCCCATTCCCCTGGCCGACGGTCGCACCTTCACGCTCGACCTGGACGAACTTCCGCGTCCGGAGTCCGAGGCGGACGCCCGCTGACTCTCTTCGTCCCCAGGGGCCGGGGCAGGCGCGGACCGCCCCTCACGCGCTCATGGCAAGAGGAGGTCGCCGGGGAGAAGTCGGAAGCACTTGTGCCGGCCCAACGGGCGTACGGCGCGGAAGCCGCGGCGGTCAAGGGTGAGGACCGCGTCGGTGTCGTAGTCGGCGGCGAGGGCGATGTTCACCGCGTCGGTGAGATCGAGGTCGAGCGCGCCGTACCTGGCTCGCACCGACTGCGCGGTCGCGAGGTGGGTCTCGGTGATCTCCGGCACGACGATCCGGCTCACACGCATCCATCGCCGGATGTCGTCGACGGCGCTGACCGCGGCCTCGCGGCCCAATTCGCGGGTGGCGACGTGATCGATCTCGGCAAGCAGCAGGGGGGACATCACGAGGAGGCCGGCGGCCATGAGCGTCTCGCCGGCTCCCTCGTGTTCCGGGTGCGCGGAGTCGAGTGCGGCCAGCAGCCCCGACGTGTCGGCGACAACGATGATCATGAGGGGGTCTCGGACTCGCATTCCCTTTGGGCGGCGTCGGCCACGGTGTCCCGTACGGCCTCCTTGGACGGCGTACGGCCGGGACCGCTGAAGGTGCGGGAGAACAAAGGCTCATCCCATACGCGGTTCGCCATGGCCGCGAGATGGATGCCCTGGCGGATGATCTCGGCCTCGCTGATGCCCCGGCGAGCGGCGGCTTCCTTGATGATGGCGAGGTCTTCGGGGTCCGCGTAGACGTTCGTCCGCTTCATCGACATGTACCAAGAGTAGGTCATGTACCAGGGTGATGTATGTGGTGGCCGTCGCTCCGCGCCTGGCCTCCATCGAGCGTCGGCTCCCCGCGGTTCTACTGGTCGGCGGCCTCCCTGGTGCGGCTCCTGCCGCCGGTTGGACGGTCAGGCGGGTGCACTGCTTGGCGGTGCGGACCGCCGCGACCAGTTCCGGGCGCCCGGTGACCCAGGCCACCTCTCGTTCATCTGCCTATTTCTCCAGAGTTTCGGGAGCGTTGGTTATGTGGTTCCCGACCAGTGGATGGCATACTTGCATGGAAGAGACTTTCATGTGAGAAAGTTTCTTCGAGTAACTGGTGATCGGATCTTCGAGGTGTCCCGGGGATAGATGGATTCGTGGGACGGCGCACCGAGCTGCGCCTTCGTTCCTCCGCTCAATCCGGCCGAGGTTGCCACGATGCTGGGCCTGGAGCCCGCGGACGCTTTCGATGCCTACCTGGTTTCCGGCGGACTGCCGCTCATCCTTGAGGAGTGGCCGCACGGCAGCACGTTGTGGGAGTACCTCGAACACGCTCTGCTCAGTCCCACATCGGCCTTGCTTGTCAGCGGTGAGCGCACCCTGGCCGCGGAGTTTCCCACCGAGGCCCAAGCCCGTACCGTCCTGAGCGCCATCGGCCACGGGGAGCGCACTTTCACCCTCATCGGCAGGGCGGCCGGCGACCTCAACCCGGGCTCTGTGAAACGTTCCCTGGAACTTCTCACCACGCGCCGCATGGTCGCGGCGGATCTTCCCCTGTCCACCAGGCCCAGTCGTGAGACGCGCTACCGCATCGACGACCCCTACCTGCGCTTCTGGCTGTCGTTCGTCGGTCCTGGCATCCCCGTGATCGAACGAGGCCGCGGCGACCGTGTCCTCGAGTCCATCCGCACCAGGTGGACGTCGTGGCGTGGCCGGGCCGTCGAACCCGTAATCCGCGAAGCGTTGTGGCGCCTGACCGATGAGCGGTTGCCCGAGGACACACATGTGATCGGTGGCTACTGGACCCGCACGAACGATCCGGAAATCGACCTCGTGGGTGCGGACCGCTCCCCCATCGCCAAGACGATCACCTTCGTCGGCTCCGTCAAGTGGCTGGAAAACGCGAGTTTCGACCACCGTGACCTCGCCCGTCTCATCAAGCATCGCGGCCAGTTGCCCGGGGCCGACGACTCCACTCCGCTTCTTGCCGTCGCCCGCAGCAGATGCACCGCTCAAGGCATCCTCAGCCTGACGCCCGAGGACCTCATCGGCGCTTGGAGGTGACCGGCATACGGGACGGGGCAGCGCATTCCGCGGCTGGTGAAGGCATTGGTCGGCGTCCTGCGCGCGGTTGTGGGCCGGGCGCCGTTCGGGAAATCAGCGCGCGAACGCCTTTCGCAGGCGGTCGGCGGCTTCGGCCAGGACGTGGGGTTGCTTGCAGAAGGCGAAGCGGACCTGGGTGCGGCCGGCGGTGGGGTGGTCGTGGAAGACGGAGTTGGGGATGGCGACGACTCCGCAGCGCTCGGGCAACTGGCGGCAGAAGGTCAACGCGTCGGTGCCGGGGGCGAGTTCGGCGATGTCGGTGGTGAGGAAGTAGGTGCCCCGGGGCCGGTACACGGTGAAGCCGGCGTCGGTCAGGCCGGCGGCGAGGAGGTCGCGTTTGGCCTGGAGGTCGGTGCGCAGGGAGTCGTAGTACGTGTCGGGCAGGGCCAGGGCCTCGGCGACCGCGTACTGGAAGGGGCCCGAGGCGACGTACGTGAGGAACTGCTTGGCGGTGCGGACCGCCGCGACCAGTTCCGGGCAGCCGGTGACCCAGCCGACCTTCCAGCCGGTGAAGGAGAACGTCTTTCCCGCCGAGGAGATGGAGACCGTGCGCTCGCGCATGCCCGGCAGGGAGATCAGCGGGGTGTGGGTCGCGCCGTCGAACGTCACGTGCTCGTAGACCTCGTCGGTGACGACGAGGAGATCGTGGGCGACGGCGAGTTCGGCGAGGGCGGCGAGTTCGGCTGGCGTCAGGACCATGCCGGTGGGGTTGTGGGGGGAGTTGAGCAGGAGCAGGCGGGTGCGGGGGGTGATCGCGGCGCGCAGGGCGTCCAGGTCGGGGCGGAAATCGGGGGCGTGGAGGGTGAGGGGGACCCGTACCCCGCCGGCCATCGCGATGCTCGCCGCGTAGGAGTCGTAGAACGGCTCGAAGGCGATCACCTCGTCCCCCGGCTCCAGCAGGGCCAGCATCGCTGCCGCGATGGCCTCCGTGGCCCCCGCGGTGACCAGCACCTCGGTGTCGGGGTCGAAGGACAGGCCGTGGAAGCGCTTTTGGTGCTCGGCGACGGCGGTGCGCAGTTCGGGGACGCCGGGACCGGGCGGGTACTGGTTGCCGCGGCCGTCGCGCAGGGCGCGGACGGCGGCCTCGCGCACCGACCGCGGGCCGTCGGTGTCGGGGAAGCCCTGGCCGAGGTTGATCGCCCCGGTCGCGACGGCCAGTGCCGACATCTCGGCGAAGATCGTCGTGCCCAGGCCTTCCAGCCTGCGGTTCAGCAGTGGCCTCGCGCTCATGACGGCGGCTCCTCACGCGGTTCGATGCTCGTGCCATCCTCCGGCCCGGCCGCCACCGGGACAAGCGGGGCGGGCGCGGACGAGCGTCCGGTGAGACATGGACACCGTGGACGGTCGGGCCCGCCCATTCGGCGGGCGGTAGTGATCGTCCGACGGTCAAAAACGAGCGCCCGCGCTCGTAAGCGCTCCAAAGGATGGAAAGTGGACACGGATGGGTAAAAAGGCCGATGAACCCTCGCGGTTCGTGATTCGGTAGCTGTCGGATCCCGCCACGGATCCGTGGACCCCACGCAAGGGCGCGAGCAGGCGCGCTCTCCTGGGGCGGGCCCGAGGCGGATGCGAGTCGGACACCTTCCCCCCGCGTGCTCAGACCCCGTGTCCTCACTGCCCCACTGCGCGCTTGCGGAGCCCATCCATGCTCACCACCCTCAACACCGCTTACACCGATACCCGCGCGGGCGACCTCGCCTGGGCGCTCGGGAGGGCAGCGCTGCCCGCGCTGGCCGTGCTCGACCTGGAGGTGGGCGACGGGCGCGGACTGCGTGCCCAGGTCGAATTACGGCTGCTGGGCGCTTCGCACCAGGTGCTGGTCGACGCCGGGCCGGGCCACTGCTCGGAAACGGTGGCGTGCCTGCCGGGCAGCCAGGCGCCGCTGCCCTACGGGGTCGCCCGGCGGATCGGCGCCTGGGACTACGAGTTCGGGGCGAGGATCGAGAGCTTGTCGCGCCGCTCGTTCGCGGCCCGCGCGCAGGAGCTGCTCGCGCTGGTGACCGATCATCCGCGGGGGCTGGCCGGGACGTTCCCGGGCGATCCGAACGCCTTCACCGCGATGCTCGTGCAGTGCGAGGAGGGAAGCGTGCGCTGGCGCACCTGGCACGCCTACCCGCAGGAGGGCCGGCTGGTGACGACCCGGACGAGGGTGAGCGCGGCGGCAGCGACCGCGTGAGCCCGCGACGGGGGCCCCGGCGGGGCCCGCGGCCCGAGCACGGCGGGGGCCCGCGGCCCGGAGCCTGATGGGGCCCGCGGCCCGAGCACGGCGGGGGCCCGCGGCCCGGAGCCTGATGGGGCCCGCGGCCCGGAGCGTGGTCCGACCACCGTGACCCGACGGCGCGTTGGCCGCTTGTACGGGGGCTCGTGGGGGCGGCGCGCCGCTCGTACGCGCCCCAACGCGCGGGTTTGGCACACCGATTACACCCCTGTGGGTGACTGGCTGGTGTCCGGACCTGACATAGCGTGCCCTCATGATCGACCAGCGTGGCCGTACGGCCCGGGCAGCCGGGACAGAGGGCGAGGCGGACGGCGGGCCCGGCAACCGTCCCCGTCCCCGTACCGGAATCCGGGACCGCCCCGCCCTGCCCGTGCCGGCCGCCGCCGCGCGCGCCCTCGTGCTGGCCGCCGTCTTCGTCTGCGCCGCCTGCGGCCTGGTGTACGAGCTGGAACTGGTGGCCCTGGCCTCCTACCTGGTCGGGGACTCGGTCACCCAGGCGTCGGTGGTCCTGTCCGTGATGGTGTTCGCCATGGGGTGCGGGTCGCTGCTGGCCAAGCGGCTGCGGGCCAGGGCGGCGGTCGCCTTCGCGGCCGTCGAGGCCGCCCTCGCGCTGGTCGGCGGGCTGTCGGTGATGGCGCTCTACGCCTGCTTCGCCTGGTACGGGCAGGCCAGGCCGGCCATGGTCGGCTGCGCGTTCGCGATCGGGCTGCTCATCGGGGCCGAGGTGCCGCTGCTGATGACCCTGGTGCAGCGGATCCGCCGGCAGGACGCGGGGGGCGCGGTCGCGGACCTGTTCGCCGCGGACTACGTGGGCGCGCTGGCCGGCGGGCTGGCCTTCCCCTTCCTGCTGCTGCCGTGCTTCGGGCAGTTGACGGGCGCGCTGGCCACCGGAGTCGTCAACGCGGTGGCCGGCGGCGCCACCGTGCTGTGGCTGTTCCGCGGCGACCTGTCCATACCCGCCCGGGGCCGGCTGCTGCTGGCGAACGTGCTGGTCCTGGCCGTCCTGGGCGCCGCCGCGGCGGCCGCCGGCCCCTTCGAACGGGCCTCCCGGCGGGCCGTGTACGGGGGCCAGGTGCGAGTGGCCGAGCAGAGCCGGGTGCACCAGATCGTGCTCACCGGCCGCGGCAGCGCCGCCGCCGCCAACGATTTGCGGCTCTTCCTCGACGGCCGGCTGCGCGCCTGCGGCGGCGACGCCGCGCGCTACCAACGCGCCCTGGTCGACCCGGCGATGACCCCCGGGGGCGGCGCGCGAGCCCTCCCGTACGCCGGTACGCGACCCCGCACGCCCGCCAATGCTTCAACCGGCACCCCCGCGAAGCCCCCGGCCGCCCCCGTCCCGTCCGCTGCCAGCGCCACCGCGAGCGCCGCTGTCCCTCCCGCCGGCCCTGCCGTCACCTCCGCTCGCGCCTCCGCCCCTGCCCCTGCCTCGGGTCCTGCCTCTGCCCCTGCCTCGGGTCCCGCCCGTGTCCTGGTTCTCGGCGGCGGTGACGGGCTGACCGCGCACCGGGTGCTGCGGTACGCCGGTGTGCGGTCGGTCACGGTGGTCGACCCGGACGCGGCGCTGATACGGCTGGCCCGGACCGACCCGGCGCTGTCCGCCCTCAACGGGCACGCCTTCGCGGACCCCAGGGTCCGTGCCGTCCGCGCCGACCTGTTCGACTGGCTGCGCGGGCGGGACAGCGCACGGCGCCCTTACGACCTGATCGTCGCCGACCTGCCCGGTTCCGGCATCTCGGCCGCCGCGAAGCTGTACTCGGAGGAGTTCTACGGGCTGGCCGCGCGGGCCCTGGCCCCCGGCGGGCGGATCGCGCTCCCGGCCGGCGGCTCCGTCCACACCCTGTGGACGCTGCGCGCGACCCTGGCCGCGGTGGGCCTGCACTCCGACGCCTACCGGGCCGGTGACCCCAGCTGCGCCGCCCCCCGGCAGCAGCAGCCCGCCACCGCCTGGACGTTCGTACTCGCCGCCCGTACCGGCACCCCCCTCCCGCCGGTGCGGACCACCGCCCCCGTCCCGCGGCCGACGGGCCACGTCCCGCCGTCAACTCTGCTCCACCCGCGTCTATAGGCGCGGGTGAAGTGCGGGAAGCGCCTGGCTGGGGGAAGCACGTCAACGGGTGGCGAGGTTCGGCGCCGCGCCCGTCACCCGTGCGGGGCAGCCCCCGACCCGGCCGCCGCGGGGCCGGGGGAGGATGGCCGGGACACGTGGCAGCGTCTGACGGGAGCCGGGCATGAGCAGGATCGTGGTCTTCGGGGCGGCCGGGCGCGCCGGTGTCCGTGTGGTGGCCGAGGCCGCCGCGCGCGGCCACCAGGTGACGGCCGTGGCCCGCGATCCCGGGCGGCTGACGGCGCTGCCCGCCGGGGTGCGGGCGGTCGGCGGCGACGTCCTCGACCCCGTCGTCGTCACCGCGCTCGCCAAGGAGGCCGACGCGCTCGTGCTGACCGTCGGCGGCTCCGACCCGGGGCTGTACGCGGAGGCGGTCGGCGTGGTGGTCGACGCGGTCCGCGCCCTGGGCCCCGGCGGCCCGCGGATCGTGCACATGGGCGGCGGCGCGAGCCTGCTGGACGAGCAGGGGGTGCGGATCTTCGACGCGCCCGGCTTCCCGCCCGCCTTCCGCGACTCGGCCGCCGGGCAGATCGCGGCCCTGGACGCCTACCGCGCCTGCGAGGGCGTGACGTGGACCTACGTCTCGCCGCCGCCGGTCCACTTCGCGCCCGGCGAGCGGCGGGGCACGTACCGCACCGCCCTGGACCACCCGGTGGCCGGCGAGGACGGTCAGGCGCGCCTGTCGTACGAGGACTTCGCGGTGGCGCTGGTCGACGAGATCGAGACCCCTCGGCACCTCAACCGGCGCTTCACGGTGGGCTACTAGCGGCGCGCGGGGCCGCCGCCCGCCCGGCGTGGGCGGCCCCCGGGCGAGTTGTCCACAGGGTGCCCGACGCCCGCGGCCCGCGGAGGCGCATGATCGGTGCATCAGCGCTTCATCGGAAAGGAAACCCTCATGGACGAGCGCTTCGACGTGGTGGTACTCGGAGCGGGCCCCGGCGGATACACCGCCGCCGTCCGCGCCGCCCAGCTCGGCAAGCGGGTGGCGGTGGTCGAGCAGAAGTACTGGGGCGGCGTCTGCCTGAACGTCGGCTGCATTCCGACCAAGGCCCTGCTGCGCAACGCGGAGCTGGCCCACATCGTCACCCGTGAGGCCAAGACCTTCGGCATCAGCTCGCAGAGCCCGATCACCTTCGACTACGGGGAGGCGTTCCGGCGCAGCCGCCGTGTCGCGGACGGCCGGGTCAAGGGCGTCCACTTCCTGATGAAGAAGAACGCGATCACCGAGATCGACGGCCGCGGCACGTTCGTCGACGCGCACACCCTGAGCGTGGCGCAGTCCGACGGCACCACCCGTACCGTCGCGTTCGACCACTGCATCATCGCCACCGGCGCGAGCACCCGGCTGCTGCCCGGCACGTCGCTGAGCGAGCGGGTCGTCACGTACGAGGAGCTGATCCTCAGCGAGCGGCTCCCGGAGTCGATCGTCATCGCGGGTGCGGGCGCGATCGGCGTGGAGTTCGCGTACGTGCTGCACAACTACGGGGTGAAGGTCACCATCGTGGAATTCCTCGACCGGCTCGCCCCGCTGGAGGACGCCGAGGTGTCCGCCGAGCTGGCCCGGCAGTACCGCAAGCTCGGCATCGACGCACTGACCTCCACCCGGGTCGACGCGATCGACGACTCGGGGGAGCGGGTCGAGGTCACCGTCACCGGCAAGGACGGCGCCCAGCGGGTGCTGGAGACCGACAAGGTGCTCCAGGCGATCGGCTTCACGCCCAACGTGTCGGGGTACGGCCTGGAGGCGGCCGGCGTGCGGCTGACCGAGCGCGGCGCCATCGACGTGGACGCGCGCTGCCGCACCTCGGTGCCGCACATCTACGCGATCGGCGACGTCACCGCCAAGCTGATGCTGGCGCACGCGGCCGAGGCCATGGGGATCGTCGCGGCCGAGACGATCGCGGACGCCGAGACCATGGAGCTGGACTACGTGATGATCCCCCGCGCCACGTACTGCCAGCCGCAGGTCGCCAGCTTCGGCTGGACCGAGGCGCAGGCCCGCGAGCGCGGCTTCGACGTCAAGGTGGTCAAGTTCCCGTTCACCGCCAACGGCAAGGCGCACGGCCTCGGCGACCCCACCGGCTTCGTCAAGCTGATCAGCGACAACACGCACGGCGAGATCATCGGGGCGCATCTGGTCGGCCCCGACGTGACGGAGCTGCTGCCCGAACTCACGCTCGCCCAGCAGTGGGACCTCACCGTCCACGAGGTCGCGCGCAACGTGCACGCCCACCCGACGCTCGGCGAGGCGGTGAAGGAGGCGGTGCACGGCCTGGCCGGCCATATGATCAACTTCTGACCGGCGGCCGAGCGGCGCGGGCGCCGCCCCGAGGAGCGCGACCGGTCCCGGGGGCGCGGCCGGTCCCAGGAGCGCGACCGGCCCACCCCGGGGCGCGGCCCGGCCCGGAGGACCCGTCGACCCCGGGCGCTCCCGGCGGCGAGCCGCGTCCCGCCCGGCCGGGGGGAATGGGAGGATGCCCGTGATGCACGTGTGGAAAGACCTCGACACGACGGTGGCCGGCAGGCTGGCGTCGGCCTCGGACGGCGAGCGCGCGGTGTTCTGCGCCGCCGTGGCGCAGCGGCTGATGCTGGCCCACGAGGCGCTGCCCGCCGAGGAGCGGCGGCAGTTCACGCTGGGCCTGCGCCCGCTGCTGGAAGCGGTGTGGGCCGGAGCGCTCGGCGACGCGTCGGCCTTCGACGCGATCAAGCGCGGCCTGGGCACGTACTACCTCGGCCCCTACTGCCACAACGAGGGCCCGGACGGCCCCGACGACGCCGACGAGCACGCGGCCGCCGCGGTCCTGCACGCCGCCGAGGCGTACATGCACGGCTGCGGCGACTTCGCGCTGTTCGTCAGCGGGCACGCGGTCGAGGCGGCGACCGACCTCCTCCCGCTGGACGACGACTTCGCCGACGATCCCGAGGAGGCCCGAGCGGAGGAGTTGCGCCGGCAGTTGCGCGACCTCGACCTGATCGCCACCGAGGCCCAGACGCTGCGCCGGGCGCGCTTCGGCCTGACGACGGCGACCACCGCGCGCCTCCAGGAGGCCCTGCGGCCGCTGCTGTCCCGGCCGGACGACCTGCCGTAAATGCGGCGAATGCCGTGCCTGGCGTGAATGCCGTGATTGGCATGAAAGCCGTGACTGGCGTGACATGAATGCCGTGAACGATGTGAATGCTGTGAATGCCGTGAAGCGCCATGCCGCCGTGGTGCGCGGGGCCG
>NZ_JAINVH010000050.1 GCF_020400825.1 Streptomyces sp. HPF1205 | reverse complement strand
TGGCCTCCTTGCCGCCGGTCAGCTCGCGCACCAGCTCCGCGACGGCGGGCATACGGGTGGAGCCGCCGACCAGGACCACGTGGTCGATCTCGGCCAGCTGGATGCCGGCGTCCTTGATGACGTTGTGGAACGGGGTCTTGCAGCGCTCCAGCAGGTCGGCGGTGAGCTGCTGGAACTGGGCGCGGGTCAGCTTCTCGTCCAGGTGCAGCGGGCCCTCGGCCGACGCCGTGATGTACGGCAGGTTGATCGAGGTCTCGGTGGAGCTGGACAGCTCGATCTTGGCCTTCTCCGCGGCCTCGCGCAGGCGCTGCAGCGCCATCTTGTCCTTGGACAGGTCCACGCCGTGGCCGGACTGGAACTGCTTGACCAGGTAGTCCACCACCCGCTGGTCCCAGTCGTCACCACCGAGGTGGTTGTCGCCGTTGGTGGCCTTGACCTCGACCACGCCGTCGCCGATCTCCAACAGCGAGACGTCGAAGGTGCCGCCGCCGAGGTCGAAGACGAGGATCGTCTGGTCGTCCTTGTCGAGCCCGTAGGCCAGGGCGGCCGCGGTCGGCTCGTTGACGATCCGCAGCACGTTGAGGCCGGCGATCTCGCCCGCCTCCTTGGTGGCCTGCCGCTCGGAGTCGTTGAAGTACGCCGGGACGGTGATCACCGCGTCGGTGACCTTCTCGCCCAGGTAGGCCTCGGCGTCCCGCTTCAGCTTCTGCAGGATGAACGCGGAGATCTGCTGCGGGTTGAAGTCCTTGCCGTCGAGGTTGATCTTCCAGTCGGTGCCCATGTGGCGCTTGACCGACCGGATCGTCCGGTCGACGTTGGTGACGGCCTGGCGCTTGGCCACCTCACCGACAAGCACCTCGCCGTTCTTGGCGAAGGCGACGACGGACGGCGTGGTCCTGGCGCCCTCTGCGTTGGTGATGACGGTGGGCTCGCCGCCTTCCAGAACGCTGACGACGGAGTTAGTCGTGCCCAGGTCGATGCCGACCGCACGTGCCATGGTTGATTCCTCCAACTGCCTACTTGAGTGGAACTGGCTCAAGAGTGCATCAGCCCGGCCCCCGTGTCAACAGACATGAGTCGCCTCGACTCAACTTAGCGGCGTTCGTATCGCGCAAACATGAGCGGGACATGCCGAATCCGCGCCAAAGGCTGCGAGGTCGCCGAGCCGCGGGCCCGCGGCGGGCCCCCGTCCGAGCCGCCGCATAGGAGGCGATCGGGCGGGCGGCGCAAGGCTTCCGGCGACCCGGCGCCCGGGCGGGCGCCTACGGCACGTCCAGGGGCCGGTCGCCCCGTACGGCCGCGAAGAGCCGGTGCGCCTCCGGTTCGCGCGGTACGTCGCGGCCCTCGCCGTCGGTGGCCGCCGGCACCGTACGGAAGGCCAGCGCCCCGGGCGGGAGCGCACGCAGCGAGCCGGCCAGTTCGTAGAGCGCGGGCAGCGAGCTGAGCCCGGGGTCGGCCGTGATGGACGAGGTCGCGCTGTCCAGGATGCCGTAGAGGCGGCCCGGATGGGTAAGGCCGCCGCCCGCCCCCCGGGCGAGGTCGCGCAGCAGGTCGCCCCCGCTGCCCCGGCTCCCGGTCCCGGCCCTGCTTCCCCCGCTCCCGATACCGACACCGCTCCGGCTCCCACCCCCGCCCCCGCCCCCGCCCCCGACGACCGTCGCGGCGATCTTGCGGAAGCCGCGCGCGTTCACCACCAGGTGGTGGTCCACCCGAATGCCGCTGAGCTGCTCGAACGCCCGGATGGAGCAGGCCGCGCCGCCAACGCGGTAGGCCGCGGCGAAGCGCTCGTACGCGACCGGACTCGTGCCGCCGCCCGGCAGCGGGCAGCGGGGCGCGCGGACCATCAGGTCGCCCGGCACCGCGACGGCGGTGGCCCGGCGCCGCCCGGCGGACAGGTGCAGCAGGACGGCCCCCTCCGCGCCGCGCGGGCCGTCCCCGCCGATCACCAGGATGTTCCTGGCCCCGGGCACCAGGGCGCGGGGCCGCTGCCGGGCGTCCTGGGCGAGCAGCCGCGCCGAGGCGCGGTCGGTGCGGATGTTGCCGCTGAACTTCCGGTACGCGGCCCAGCCCAGCGCCACCGCGACCACCAGGACGAGCCCGGCTCCGATCGCCACCCACCGCAGCACGGCGCGCATCCCGCAGACCTCCTCCCGACCGCCGGCCCGAACCCGGAACCCGTGACCCGCAGCCCCGAACCTGGAACCCGTAACCCGTAACCCGTGCCCCGGACCCCGGGCCCGTACCGTCGGCCTCGGACGTCGGCCGTCACCTTGACGCTGTCCGTCTGATCCATGATTGTCACGATCAAAGGCTTTTCAATCGCGGCCTTGACGCGCGCGACACAGATCACGAGCGGCGCGGCTTTATGGCCCCCTGAAACCCGGGTAACCTCAGCGGAGACCCCAATAAGTTACCGCTTAGTACGAAGCCGCACTACGCATCGGCTGCGCAGGCCCGAGGAGCCCTCATGCAACTCGCCGCGATCATCGTGTCGCTGGTCCTCACCGCGGTAGGCGTCGCGCTCATCAGCCTCGCCGTCGTGCAGATCTACCGGTTCGTCCGACTGGGCCAGCCGGTGCCCGAGGGCACCCGCACCAACGATCCGGCCGCGCGCACGAAAACCCTGCTGCGCGAGTTCGTCGGCCACACCCGGATGAACAAGTGGGGCGTCATCGGCGTCGCCCACTGGTTCGTCGCGTTCGGCTTCCTCACCCTGGGCCTGACGATCGTCAACGCCTACGGCCAACTGTTCAAGGCCGACTGGCTCCTGCCGGTGATCGGCGACTGGCTCCCGTACGAGTTCTACACCGAGTTCATCGCGCTGTTCACCACGCTGGGCATCCTCACCCTGATCACGATCCGGCTGCTGAACCTGCCCTCCCGGGCCGGCCGCAAGTCCCGCTTCGCCGGCTCGACCGCCTGGCAGGCGTACTTCGTGGAGTACGTGATCGTCGTGATCGGGCTGGCCATCCTGACCCTGCGCGGCCTGGAGGGCGCGCTGCACGGCGTCGACCACTACGAGGCCGCGTACTTCGCCTCGTACCCCCTCGTCGCCGCCTTCCGGCACCTGAGCACCGCCTCCGTGCAGAACATCGTGTACGCGACCGCGATGATCAAGCTCGGCGTCACCATGGTGTGGGCGATCGTGCTGGGCCTGAACACGAACATGGGCGTCGCCTGGCACCGCTTCCTGGCCTTCTTCAACATCTGGTTCAAGCGCAACGCCACCGGTCCGGTCGCCCTGGGCGCGCTGCAGCCGATGACCAGCGGCGGGGTGCCGATCGACTTCGAGGACCCGGGCGAGGACGACGTCTTCGGCGTCTCCCAGGTCGAGCAGTTCTCCTGGAAGGGCATCCTCGACTTCTCCACCTGCACCGAGTGCGGCCGCTGCCAGTCGCAGTGCCCGGCCTGGAACACCGGCAAGCCGCTGTCGCCGAAGCTGCTGATCATGTCCCTGCGCGACCACGCGCACGCCAAGGCGCCCTACCTGCTGGCCGGCGGCGGCAAGACCGCGGAGGGCGAGGAGAAGGCCTCCGCCGAGGCCCTGAAGGACGTCCCCGCCGCCGCGCTCGCCGAGGCCGAGCGCCCCCTGATCGGTACCGCCGAGGCCAACGGCGTCATCGACCCCGACGTCCTGTGGTCGTGCACGACCTGCGGCGCCTGCGTCGAGCAGTGCCCGGTGGACATCGAGCACGTCGACCACATCGTCGACATGCGCCGCTACCAGGTGATGATCGAGTCGTCCTTCCCCTCCGAGGCGGGCACGATGCTCAAGAACCTGGAGAAGAAGGGCAACCCCTGGGGCCTGCCCAAGAAGCAGCGCCTGGCCTGGGTCAAGGAGGTCGGCTTCGAGGTCCCGGTCGTCGGCGAGGACATCGAGGACCTCACCGAGGTCGAGTACCTGTACTGGGTCGGCTGCGCCGGTTCCCTGGAGGACCGCGCCAAGAAGACCACCAAGGCGTTCGCCGAGCTGCTGCACATCGCGGGCGTGAAGTTCGCCATCATGGGCGGCGAGGAGAACTGCACCGGCGACTCCGCCCGCCGCCTGGGCAACGAGTTCCTGTTCCAGCAACTTGGCGCCGAGAACGTCGCCATGCTCAACATGGCGTTCGGCGAGGACGACGAGGACCCCGCGACCAAGAAGCCCAAGGCGTCCAAGAAGATCGTCGCGACCTGCCCGCACTGCTTCAACACCCTGGCCAACGAGTACCCGCAGCTCGGCGGCGAGTACGAGGTCATCCACCACACCCAGCTCCTGCAGACCCTGGTCGACGAGGGCAGGCTCGTCCCCGTCACCCCCGTCGAGGGCCTGATCACCTACCACGACCCCTGCTACCTGGGCCGCCACAACAAGGTCTACACACCGCCGCGCGAGATCATCGCCAAGGTGCCGGGCCTGCGCAACGAGGAGATGCACCGCCACAAGGAGCGCGGCTTCTGCTGCGGCGCGGGCGGCGCGCGCATGTGGATGGAGGAGCGGATCGGCAAGCGCATCAACAACGAGCGCGTCGACGAGGCTCTCTCCCTCAACCCCGACATCGTCTCCACCGCCTGCCCCTTCTGCCTGGTCATGCTGACCGACTCGGTCAACGGCAAGAAGAACGACGGCGCCGCCAAGGAGAGCCTCCAGGTCGTCGACGTCGCCCAGCTCCTGCTGGACTCCGTGCGGACGCCGGTCGCCGCCGCGGGCACGGCGGTGACGGAGGAGGAGCCCGCGGGGGCGTGACGGGGCGCCCGCCGGCGCGCGCGGTGCGGTCCCGGGTTGCGCGCGGGCGCGCGGGCCGGGGCGCGCCGGCGCGGGCCGCGCCCGCGTACGTGTCACAGGTTGGTGGCAAAGGGACGGTTCCGTACGGACCGCGGCGCCCGGATGCGGCCGAACGGGTACGTTCGAAGGCGTGGCTGGTTTCAGGGAACAACGGGGTGCGGGTGGCGAACGGACCGGCCACCCGCCGCGGTACGGGCAGCCGGGCGCTGGGCACGGGCAGCCTGCCGCGGGGTACGGGCAGCCGGGCGGCCACGACGACGCCCCCGGCCACACAAGGGCGTTCACGATGCCGGACGGGGCCGTCGCGGGCGCGGCGGGCCCGCACGGCACGTACGCCCCGGGGGACGACGGGCAGTACGGCGGGTACCCCGACCCCGACGCGTACGACAACGTGGCCACCTACCGGGCCGGCCAGTCCAGCGCGCCGCCCGCGGGGCCCAGGCTGCCCTGGAAACCGCTGCTGAAGGGCATCGTGCGGCACCCTGGCCGTACCTTCTGGCAGATGCGGGACCACACCCTGTGGGGCCCGGCCCTGACCGTCACCTTCGTCTACGGCCTGCTCGCCGTCTTCGGCTTCGACCAGGCCCGGCACGACGTCCTCTCGTCGACCCTGTCCACCAGCATCCCGTGGGTCCTCACCACGGGCGTCGCGGTGGTCCTGGGCACACTGATGCTGGGCGCGGTCACCAACGCGCTGGCCCGCCAGCTGGGCGGCGACGGCGCATGGGCGCCCACCATCGGCCTGGCCATGCTGATCACGTCCCTCACGGACGCCCCGCGCCTCTTCTTCGCCCTCTTCCTGGGCGGCGGCAACGGCTTCGTCCAACTGGTCGGCTGGCTCACCTGGCTGGCGTGCGCGGCGCTGCTGACGTCGATGGTCGGCAAGTCGCACGACCTGCCGTGGGGCAAGGCCCTGGCCGCCTCGTCGATCCAGCTCGTGGCCCTGCTGATCCTTTTCAAGCTGGCGCTGATCTGACGGCTCGCGCGGGCGGGCCGGGCGGACGGCCCGGGCGGCCGGCCCGGGGGCGGTGCGGAAGGGCGGTGCGGCGGTCCGCCAGGAACGTACAAGACCGGCGGCCGGGCCCGGCGCGAGGGTGGCGGCATGCACACGGAACCGCGCACCGACACCACGCCGCAGCCCACCCCCGACGCCCCCCACGCCCCCGTACGCTTCGACACCAAGATCGCGGTGCTGCTGCGGGACGACTTGGAGCCGTGGCAGCGGCTGAACGCGACGGCGTTCCTGGTCAGCGGCCTGGGCACGGTGCTGCCCGAGGTGGTCGGAGAGCCCTATGAGGACGCGGACGGCGTACCGTACCTGCCGATGTTCCGGCAGCCGGTCCTGGTCTTCGAGGGCACGAGGCAGATGCTGGCGACGGCCCTGGCCCGGGCCCTGTCGCGGTCGCTGCCCCGGACCGTCTTCACGTACGACTTGTTCGCGACGGGCAACGACCGGGACAACCGCGCGGCGGTACGGGCGGTGCCGACGGCCGGGCTGGACGTGGCCGGACTGGCCGTGTACGGGCCGCGCAACGGGGTGGACAAGGTGATGAAGGGCGCGCGGATGCACCCGTGAGCGCCGCCCGGCTCACACCTGGGTGCGGTGGAAGCCGATGTAGGAGCGGGAGGGGGTGGGCCCGCGCTGCCCCTGGTAGCGCGAGCCGTACCGCGAGGAGCCGTACGGGAACTGGGCCGGCGAGGTCAGCCGGAACAGGCACAGCTGGCCGATCTTCATCCCGGGCCACAGCTTGATCGGCAGGGTGGCGACGTTGGACAGCTCCAGCGTGACGTGCCCGGTGAAGCCGGGGTCGATGAAGCCGGCCGTGGAATGCGTGAGCAGGCCGAGCCGCCCGAGGCTCGACTTGCCCTCCAGCCGCGAGGCGATGTCATCCGGAAGCGTGATGACCTCGTACGTGGAGGCCAGCACGAACTCCCCCGGATGCAGGATGAAGGCGTCGTCCCCCTCCGGCTCCACCAGCCGTGTCAGGTCCGGCTGCTCGACGGCGGGGTCGATGTGCGGATACCGGTGGTTCTCGAACACCCGGAAGAACCGGTCCAGGCGCACGTCGATGCTCGACGGCTGCACCATCGACGGTTCGAACGGGTCGACGCGCACGCGCCCGTTGTCGATTTCGGTCCGGATGTCCTTGTCAGAGAGAAGCACGCCACGAGGTTAACGCCATCGACGCCGCCCCCAGCCCCCGCACCTACCCCCGCCCGTCCCCTGCCCCGACGGGCACGGCGTGCCGCAGCCGCGCGCACTTCGGACACCTCACCAGCCGCGCGGGCCCCAACCGCTGGGCCCCCAACCGCTGCAAGGGAAACGAAGCCGTACTGAACACATGCCCCTCGGCACAACGAACCAGCGTGCTGCGCTCCATGAAGTCCCTTCCCCAACTCCCGGCACGGCCGACAAACCCCCACATTAGGGGATCCCCCATCCTCCCCAGCACCACCACGCCCGGCCCACCCTCAACCTACCCCCCCACCCCCGAACCCCTTCCCCCACACCCCTTCCCCGCCCTCCCCCGACACCCCCTGACCACACCCCCGGCCCCCACCCGATGCGCTACACTCGCTCTACGAGCCACCCTCCCAGGGCGCGCTTTTGCGGATGTAGTTTAATGGTAGAACATGAGCTTCCCAAGCTCAGAGCGCGGGTTCGATTCCCGTCATCCGCTCGGAAGAAAAGGCCCAGGTCGAAGACCTGGGCCTTATTCGTTGTCTAGACCGGATTATGCATTCCGTGCCCGTTCCGTGCCCGATTGGTTGGCGTCGGGCACGGATTCTGGATTCGCGTCGGCGCCTTCCGTAGCCTTGCGCCGCTCGTTCCGCACCCGGGCGTCGATGCCTGCGGCCACCTCCTTCTGGCGGTCGTGGTCGGAGTGTTGGTAGATCAGGGCCGCCCGCTCGGAGGACTGGCCGGCGCGGACCATGGTGTCCTTGAGGGTCGCACCCGAGCGGGTCGAGAGGGTGTGCCCGGTGTGCCGCAGGTCGTAGAAACGGAAGTCGTCGGGCAGGCCGACTTTCGCCCGCGCCTTCCGCCATTTCCGCCCGAAGGTCGACCGGCGGAAAGGAGCACCCTTCTCCCCCACGAACAGCAGGCCATTCGGTTCCTTCTCGGCGTACCAGGCGAGATGCCGCACCAGGTCTTTGCGCATGAATTCCGGGAGAGCGAGGAAACGACGACCGGCCGCGGACTTGGTATCGCCAGGCACGCGCCGCCCGGTGGCCAGCTCGGGTTCCGCCGACCGGATCCACACGCCCACATCTTCCGTGTCGACGTCCAGGCGCCGCAGAGCCGCTTGCTCCTCCGGGCGCGCCGGCCCGTACGCGGCGAGGTACACCATCAGCCGCCAGCGCGGCCCCATGGCGTCCGCGAGCGCGTCGACCTGGGCGACGGTGGCGATGGGCCGCTCGGGTGCCGATTCCTTCCCGGCCCCGCGGATCCGGCAGGGGTTCCGGCGGATGAGTTCATCGTCGGCCGCCGTCTGCAGGATCGCCTTGAGAAGCCGGTACGACTTGGCTACGGTCGTTGACCCGGTCGCGGCCAGCCGCTCGGCCCGCCACGTCCGCACGGCCGGCGGAGTGATCTCGTCGAGGTCCAGCCCGCCGAAGGTTGGCAGGAGGTGAAGCCGCAGCAGTCGCCGGTACAGCTCATCCGTCGTGGCGGCCAGGCCCCGTTCCTCGATCCACCGCACCGCGTACTCACCGAAGTTGACGGCCCCGGCAGCCGGGTCCTGCCAGCGCCCGGACCTCACCTCACTCTGCCGATCGGCGAGCCAGTCGTCAGCGTCCTTCTTGGTCGCAAAGGTGTGCGGCGCCGGTCGGTCGACGCCATCAGGCCCGAGGTAACGGGCCTGGAACCGCCCGGACGGCAGCTTGCGGATGCGCCCGAACGCCCTCTTCTTGGCAGCCATCAGACAGCCCTCCTCAGCCCGGACCGACGGCGCCGAGCAGGCTGCACTGTGTTCGCCTCGATGAAGGCCGCAAGCGCGCTCTCCGGGATGCGGACGTGACGGCCGACCTTGACGAAGGTGATGCGCCGCTCGGCGACCAGGCGGCGGGGGAACCGCTCGGTGGTGCCCAGAAGTTCGGCGACCTGGGCGACGGACAGAAAGCGCTCAGCCATGGGTGGGTTCTCCTTCCGTTCCGGGGGCGGGTTCGAGGGAGGTGGCGAGCCAGGTTTCGGCGGGGGTGAGGCCGGTGCCGGCGAAGGTCCAGTGGGAGAGGACGTACGTCGTTTCCTCGGGTTGCTGCTGGCCGTTTTGGGCGCGGCGGTAGTCGGCGCGGGCGGTGCGGAGGGCGCCGAGGGTGGTGGAGTAGTGGCGGGTTTTGGTGGAGAAGTGGCCGCGGAAGCCGAGCATGTGAGCCCAGGCGCGCAGGCGGAGGTGTTCGAGGTCTTTGCGGGCGCCGAGGGTCCATGCGGTGCGGATCAGGCGGCGGGCGTGATCGGTGAGGTGGAGGTGGGCGAGTTCGGCCAGGAAGCGGATGGGACGGTCGAGGGTGCCGGTCGCTGTCTCAGCGCCCTTGGTGGCGTACTTAGCGATGTAGGCGGCGACCGCCCGGTCGGTCAGTTCAGCCGAGCCGGTGAAGTCGGCGCCGCGGATGGTGCGTACGTCGAGCTGGCGGCCAAAGGCGAAGGTGTGCTTGCGGCCGTCGAGGGTGGGACCGGTCACGCGGGCGGTTGCGGCGGCGGCGCGGATGGCGTCGGCCAGCATGTCGGCGGTGGCCCAGGCGGGCGGTGGGGTGGTGCCGCCGTCGGGGCCGTCGAGGCGGATGACGGCGTGGAAGTGGACGGCGCCGCGCCGTTGGTACTCGGCGACCTTGGCGAAGGAGACGCGGGCGTGCTGGCGGAAGGCGCGTTGGGAGAGTCCGGCGCGCTTGGCGATCTCGCGGCGCAGGTAGATGGAGAATCGGCGCCACAGAGCCCCGGCGTGGGCGTTCCAGAGCACGGCAACTTCGTAGTCGTACGTGTCGGGGTCCAGCGGTGTGCCGAGTTCGGGTGCGTCGGCGGGGTGCTCAGTTCCGCAGCGGCAGCGGCCGGAGTCGGGGCGGTTGTGGACGGGGCCGAAGCCGGGGGCGGTGAAGGTCGCGAAGACGCGCGGGTGGTGGGCGACGTCTTCTGGGGTTCCCTTGCCGCCGCGGAGTCCGGCGGTGATCAGGTGGAACGTGTCGCGGCGGTAGGTCTCCGCACACGCCGGGCAACGAGTCGTACGGCGGTTGTTGCAGCGCACGAGGAGGTGGCCGGCGGGCAGCCGGTCGGAGGTCATGCGGTGCAGGACGGCGCCGATTTCGCCGGTGGTGGTGTCGAGGGCGTGTTCGGTGCGGTGGCCGTCGAGGCGGATGGGGTGGGTGCAGCCGCCCAGGCCGGAGAGCTGCCGGAGGAGTTCCGGCATGGTGCCGAGGGCGGCCAGGGCGCCGAGTTCGGGCAGCGGGGGCGGGGTTGCGCGGGTGATGATGGTTCTCCTTCACGGACTGCGGTTCGTGGAGTACGGCTGCCGGGGCGGCGGATGCTTGGCGGTATCGGTGCCGCCCCGGCAGTTCGGACAGGTCAGCGCTGACGCGGGGGCGTGAGCAGCGAGCGCAGGACCACGGCGACGACGGCGACCGAGACGGCCGCGACGGTCACGGCGACCAGGAGCGCGGTCAGGACGACGCCGACCGTGACGACGACGGCCGCACCTCCCGCGATCACGCCGAGGGTGGGTGCGGTACGACGGGCCGGAGCGCCGGTTTGGCAGTGGCAGGCGGGTGCGTGCGTGTGCTGGACGGGAACGACCGGCGGGGCCGGCTGGGACGTCGGGACGGCCGGAGGCGGGGCGAATTTGGGGCTCAGGAACACGACGGGGGCTCCTCTCAACTACTCGTCTAGGTGTGTTTGCCGTTGACGATCTGGACGCCGTTGCGCGTGCTGGTGTCGATGGCGGGGGCGAGGACGGTGTGGGCGAGGTAGAAGCCGAACAGTGCGATGACGACGGCGACCCACAGGCGGATGCCGAGGAACTTGATCGCGGCCCAGGCGATGATGCCGAGGACGGCGACCAGGGGCAGGCTGACGGTCACGGGTGGGACGGTCCTTTCAGCGGGCGGGGCAGCGGTGGGTACGGGCGGCCAGTTCGGCGGCGGCGCGGGAGTCGTACTCGGTCGAGAAGCCGCAGCGCGGGGCGGTGCAGGCGGCGGTGTGCTTCTCGCGGCCCCGCTGGTCGTAGGCGGTGCCGACCTGGACGGGGCCGATGCGGACGAGGTGGCGGAAGCGGCGGTTGGCGGGCACGGGCGGTGTTCTCCTTTCAGAGCTGGGCGCCGATGGCTTCGGCGAGTGGTGCGGGTACGCCGAGGCGGGCGCGGAGGGTCGGGGTGTCGATGGCGTTGCCGGTGCGGGTTTGGTGGTCGGCGGCGACCTTGCGGGCGTGTGCGACCAGGGCGGCCGGGACGGCGGGGCCGGGTTTCACGGGCACGGGGTCGGCGGTTGGTTCGGCCGGAGGCGGAGTGACCGGAGCCGGTTCGGCCTGTGGGGCGGGGGTGTGGGCGAGGAGCGTTCCGCCGAGGAAGGCCACGGCCGGCCAGCCTGCGACGAGGATGCGCAGCCATGCGGGTACGGCGTGGAGGTTGAGCATCCCGGCGGTGGCGATGTTGGCGCCGAGGGAGGCGGCCAGCGAGACCACGAACCAGCACCAGGCCGCGCCTTTGCCCGTACCAGTACGGAGCCGACGCCAGGCCGCGACGAGCAGCAGGTCGACGGAGACCGGGTAGGCCCAGGCTTTCCAGCCGTACTGTCCGGCCACGCCCGCGATGTCGTGCAGGTGGGCGAAGGACAGCGAGGCGGCGATGACCGCTTGGACGAACACCGCGTCAACGCGGGCCAGGCGAGCGCGCATGGCGGTCCGGTCCTTTCTGCCGGGGTTCAGCCGGCGGCGTTGAGTTCGTTGGCGCGGGTGCGCGCGAGGGCGGCGACCTCCGCGGCCTCCTGGTCGTCGGGCATGTCGGCGGCGATGCGCTCCAGGAGCTCCGCCTTGCGGGCCATCAGCGCGGCGTAGTCGCCGTCACCGGCGGTGCGGTAGGCGGCGAGGTCGGCAAGGAAGTCGGACAGTCGTAGGGCGGGGCATGGTCCGGCCTTTCGGTTTCGGGCATGGCGGGGGTAGGGACGTGGCGCGAGGCGAGAAGTAGAGGTCAGTTCGTGACGGGCCGAGGTTTGGCCAGCGAGACCGCCGACCCAGCGGGCCGAGGGGAGGCGGGCCGGAACCGTTCCAGTGCGGGCAGGTCGGGTACGAGGTGCGCGTTGGCGTTGCAGACGGCGGCAGCGTCGGCCAGGGACAGGTACGGGGTGCGGATGCGGGACCAGCCGCCGGAGGTGTCTCCGGCGACGGCCAGGCCGGGCCGTTCGGGTGCGATGGCGCAGACGGCGCCCACGGCTTCGGGCGCGATGTCGCCGAGCGCCATCTTGGCGGAGGCTTCATCGTTCACCCGGTGGCAGACGCGCCCGGTGAGCTGGGCCCGCAACATGGTGGCGCCCTTGCCCAGTTCAGCGCCGAAGCGCTGCCCGCAGACTTCCAGGTAGATGCCGGCGGCGCGGCCGAGCTGGGCGAGGCGGATGAGCTGGGTGACCATCTCGTCGCGCCGTTCCTCGTCCTTCTTGGTGGCGACGAGGAAGAGCTCGGCCACCTCGTCGACGAACAGCACGATGGGCACGGGTCGTTGTGCTTCCGGCAGTCCCCACACGTCGGAGGTGATCTCCTCGTTCGGGGTCGAGGGCGCGATGCCTTGCCGGGCCTTGATCAGGTCGTAGCGGTCCTCCATCTCTGTCACGAGTACGGGCAGCAGTTCGGCCGCCTGTTCGGGGTCGGTGGCCAGGGCGGAGAGCCGGGCGGCGAACGGTGCCAGCTCCACGCCCCGCTTGCAGTCGATCCCCACAAGCGCGACCTTCTGCGGGGCGAGCCCTGCGACCAGGTGCCGCAGGTACATGGACTTGCCCGACAGGGTGGCGCCGAGGGTGAGTTGGTGGGGTATGGCGCGGTAGTCCCGTACGAACGCGGTAGCGTCCTCCCGCAGCGCCACCGGCACCCTCAGGAGCCCGCCTGCCGCCTTTCGGGGCATGCGCACCTTGCGCAGGACGTCGAAGCCGACGAGCCGCAGTTCGACCACGCCCGGCTTGACCTCGCTCACGTACACGGCGTGTACGCCCCAGGCGTGCCGCAGCCGTTCCGCGGAGGCGGCGACGTCGGCGGGTTCCTGCCCAGGAGCCAGCCGCAGCCGAAGCCGCAGCCCGGTCGATGTGGGCCGGATGAGTCCGCGCCGCGGGGGCACCGGCCGTACTTCCCGCCGGGTTGTCACCTGTACGGCCAGGGCCCGCAGCCGCGACGGGGCAACCGTCAGCCCGCAGGCGTCCATGACCGAGGCGTACGTACCGAGCAGGCGGGCGGTCGAGACGGGAAGCCCGACCAGGGACCAGTACGCGGCCGGTTGCTCGGCCCGGAGGTAGGCGCCGCCACCACCCACAGCGGTAACGGCGCCACCCACCTCCACCATCGTCATCAGGTCCGACATCGGGGTCAGGCCCCCACCTGGGCGGGGAAGGCGGCCGGGGTGACGGCGGCGGCGCGAAACGCGATCCCGTGCCGCTGCTGCCCGTTGAACATGCTCTCCCACGGCCGTGCCACCAGCCCCGGCAGCGCGACCGGCGCCCCGAGCGCCAGACCCTCACTCACCCCGCTCTGCGGAACGGTGACCTTGACCAGCGAGGATTCCCCGTCCTCGATGTAGACCACGCCGATCGTCATCAGCGGCTCACCGCTGGTGGCGTCGGTGGCGATCTCGCCGGTCTGCCGGTCCTTGATCTTGGTTTCCGGAGCCTCGGTCAGCAGGATCGTGGCCGCCGAGGTCTCCACACGGATGGAACGCAACGCTGTATCTCCCCACTCATGACAGCTAGTCATCTAGACAAGTGTCATCCGATGCACCCGCAAGAGCGGGTACGGCATCCACTGTGCCACAGGAGACAGCTACTCGTCTATACGAGTACGGGTGTGGAGGTGTACGAGTCGGCGGACACGGCCTCCCCGCCGCACGTCACGCACCCCATCCGCCCTGGTCACGGGCCCGGTCACGTCGCCGGAAGCTGATACGACAGGACATACGCATCCGCCGCCATCACCGTGTCGCAGACCTCCACCGCGCGCCCCTCGGTGTCGAAGGCGGTCCGGATCAGGTGGATCACGGGCACGCCGGCGGCCAGGTGGAGCGTCTTGACCTCGCTCGGTGCGGGCATCCGGGCCCGGATCTCCTCCTCGAAGTGGTCGAGGCGATGCCCCAGCTCCTCCAGCCGGGCATAGATACCGCCGGGGCCCGGGTTCGGCTCGGCGATGGGAGTCCCCCGGGCCAGGTCCAGCGGCAGATACGAGGTCGCGAACTCCACCGGCCGCCCGTCGAGCAGGTACCGGCGCTTGCGGGCGAGCACCTTGCGGGGACCGCCGAGGCGGGCGGCGACATCGTGCGTCGGTCGCTCCTCCTTGATCTCCAGGCTGTCCACGGTCGGGTGACTGCCCGCGGCGTCGGCTTCCACGATGAACGCGGACTTGCCCTGCTCGCGGTGCCGGCGGGCGAACCGGTCCGAGGCCAGGCGTCGCACGGGCGGCCGGGGCCGTACGTACACGCCCTTGCCGTGTTCGGACACCACCAGGCCCTCGCCCTGGAGGACGGACAGGGAGTTGCGTACGGTCATGCGCGAGACGCCGTAGTGGTCGACCAGTTCTGTCTCGGAGGGCAGTTTGTCGCCCTCGGCGAACTTGCCGCGGTCGATGGCGTCGCGCAGTTGGTCGGCGATCTGGCGGAACACCGCGCGATCACTCGTGGGGTCCAGCGCTCCGAGCGTGCCGGAGGGGATACCGGGCATAGGTACTCCTTTGGATATCTAGACGAGTGGCCGACCCTTGTTGCTACGGTGGGAAGCCTAGCCACCCGCAAGGACCGGTTCGGAAGGATCAAGCGCGTGCCGATCGAGCGCCCCCACTCGGTGAGCGTCGCCGGAGTCATCGTCGACGACGCCGGACGCGCCCTGCTGATCCGGCGCCGCGACAACGGCCACTGGGAACCACCGGGCGGAGTCCTGGAAGCGGGGGAGACCATCCCCGACGCGCTTCAGCGCGAAGTCCTCGAAGAGACCGGCATCAAGATCGCTCTCCCGGCCACCCTCACAGGCGTCTACAAGAACATGACCGGACTGATCGTCTCCCTGGTCTTCCGCTGTCAGGCGATCGACGGCAACCCCACCACCGGCAGCGAGACCAGCGCCCTGCGCTGGGCCACCCGCGACGAAGTCACCGACCTGGCCGACGAGGCATACGCGATCCGCGTCCTGGACGCACTCGACGCGGCATCCCCGCCGGCCGTCCGCGCCCACGACGGCGTGAAACTCGTCTAGCCCCAACCCTCTACCCATAGCGGCCCACCAGCACAAAGGAACTTGTATGGACGAGTATACGAGTAGTCAGCGTTTCTGGGGCCTTGTTTGCCCAGGATCACCCGACGAAGTGGGCCGCATCCGCCGATGGGTCCGCGACGTCCTGCACGACTACCCCTGCCAGGACGACGCCGCCCTGATCGTCACCGAGCTCGGCGCGAATGCCATCGTCCACACCGCCAGCGGCCACGCGGGCGGAACGCTCTCCGTCCAGCTCAGCGTCAGTGACCAGCGCGTGACCATCTCCGTCACCGACTCGGGCCACACCACCCGCACCCCGCACATCGACCAGCCCGCCGACGAAGACACCCACGGCCGCGGACTCCAACTGGTCACTGCACTCGCCACAACCGTCGAGATCCTCGGCAACCCCGACGGCCATGTCGTCACCGCCCACCTGAACCACACCAAGGACCCCGCATGACCCCGCAACCGCCAGCCACCCGCACCACCGAGCCGAACCCGTGGACCATCGCCCGCATCCACGACACCCTGACCAGCCCAGTCCTCATCCGCCACTTCCTCCTGGACCTCACCCACGCCCCGGCCCACGAAGTCATGAACGTCTTCGCCGCATGGCAACGAGTCGCAGCCACCATCGAAGCCAACAACGCCGCCACACCGCCAACAGCCGGACAACGGGACGGGCTTACCCCCCAAATCCCGGACATCGTCCCGCCCACCTGGCAGTGAGTAACAACCTTCTCTACGGGTTCAAGGCGCCCGGCGTCGCTGACGCTCCGCCGGGCGCGCTTCCGGCGCTTGGCCGCGCCGTCGCTCCTGTCTCCGCCCCGCTCGGCACGGCCCGCGCCGCGCGCGCCCGCGAGGGGGAGGCCGATGGCATGAGACGAGAACGTACAGCGGGGTCAAAGAGGTGCCTCCGGCGGGGGCGCTCCGGCTCCGAGATGGACCAGGCCCGGCCGGCGACCGCGCGTTCGTCGTGGGAGGGGTGCGAGAGCTCCCATCCCGACTGCCATCGACCCGGGCAAGCCAAGCAGTCGCGGCCCAGGGCGTCAAGGTCGTTCGTACAGTAGCGCGCTCCACCTTGACGCCCTGAACCACGCCCGCTCCACAGGACTGCGGGCCGACGGCAGACGGGATGGGAACAGGGCCTGTCGGTGGCTAGGAAGGGCTAACCGCGTCTCGCAGGCGGAGACAGGCGTCCCCTACGGCCAGGGTGCACAGCCGCTAGGCTGCCCCGCACGATCTTGCCGTCACGCGGGGAGGGAACTGTGGCAGCAAAGGCGGGGAAGGATCCCCAAGCGGCTCTGTCAGCCGTGAAGGTGACCGCACGGAAATACCTCGGCATCGTCGAGGAGGCTCAGCAGGTCGAACTCGATCAGGGCTCATGGCTGGAGTCGGCAGCACACATCGGGCTCCTGTCGGCGGAGATGCGTGACGCCCTCGCACAGGTGAATCGGGCTTTCGGCATCAAATCTGGACGCGAGGCCATACTGCTCTACCTGCGCAGACACGTGGGTGAGCCCGTGCCTGCGGATGCACTCGCTGGCGTGTCCGGCATCGCCGAATGGGCCCGGCGAGTCCGCGAGCTCCGGGTCGAGTACGGCTGGCCGATCGAGTCGGGCCTGAACCGCGACGACATGCCGTACGACCACTACCGACTCATCTCGGAAGAGCCGGATACCGACCTTGCCGAGCGGTGGAAAGTCGCCAAAGCCGCTCGTAACCTGAAGAAACCTGACGGTGGCGCCACGTCGGGTAAGGACAGAGTCCTCCACTATCTCCAGCAGATCTCGCCTCGCGAGGCGGACAAGGAACAGTTGGCCTATGTGGCCAAGATCCAAGAGTGGCCCCGCCGTATGCGTGAGCTCGAAGAGGAGGGGTGGCAGGTCGTCTCCAACGTCGACGACCCAACTCTTCCGCCCGGGTCGTACCGGCTGCCAACACTGGACAAGCGACCGCCTCGGGTACGACAGGCCATCAAGCTCCGGTACGAAATCCTGGAGCGTGACAAAAAGACCTGTCAGGACTGCGGCCGTGCCGCCGGTCAAGGCGTATTACTGCAGGTTCATCATGTGCTGCCAGTCCACCAAGGCGGCACGAACGACTCTGACAACCTGGTCACGCTCTGCTCGGAGTGTCACGGCGGTCGTCATGCTCTGATGGGCACGAGCGTGAGTGATGAACTACTCAATCCCGACCACGAGCCGGACATTCACGAAGACTGAGGACCAACAGGGGCGCCGCGGAATTCGAGCCGCGGGGCCCCTGCCCTCACAGGTACTTCAGCAGGTGACGCGCTATGGCCGCGGCCAAGCCGACCGGCACCGCATTCCCAATCTGCCGAGCGATCTGGATCTTGGACCCGCACCACCGGTAGTCCTCAGGGAAGTCCTGCAGCCGGGCCGCTTCATAATGGGTGATCGGACGGTTGACACGCTTCCCTGCATCGTCAGCGTCCCACTGAGGATGCAGGTACTGACCCTTCTCCGGCTTGAAGAATTCGGTCCGGATCGTCAGCGAAGGACGGTCCCAGACCATTCGTCCCATGACATCCGTGGTTCCGGACTTCTTGTTACGCCAGCAATTGGGCAGCAGGTGATCCGGCAGGTTGAAGCGACCTCCACCGGGCGGAATGTGGTTGTACCGCTCCAAGGACATCGAAGTCGGACGGCGTCCCAAGTGGATGTCCAAGCCCTTGAAGATACCGGGCACCACTTGGCCGAAGAACGTCTCCGAGGAGTCCGGAAGGTCCGTGGTGGCTGGCACCTTTGGCAGCCCGTCGATCGCATCGCGAACCGTACGCCAGGGCTGGAGCTCCTGATCCACGTCGTCGAGCGTCAGGTCCCGGGCATGCGTCTGGGCGGGAATCGGGATGGTGCCGACTCGGGAACCGATGACGATGGTCCGAACGCGACGTTGGGGCACCCCGTAGTCCGCGGCCAGCATGTGGGCGTGCTGAAGCTTGTAGCCCTCCAGGAGACCGCCTGGCTCGACCTCCTTCAGCAGCAGCGCGAACTCGCTGGACGAGCGGAAGCGGTCTACGTTCTCGATCACGAAGACCTTGGGCTGCGCGCGGAGCACGAACCGGATGTACTCCTTCCACAGCTTGTTGCGCGGATCATTCACGTCACGGCTGCCGAGGTTGGAGAAGCCCTGACACGGAGGCCCACCGATGACGACGTCTGCGCGTGGGATCTCGGAGTCTTTGATCTCCGCAATGTCGCCCCACCGCATGTGGTCCTCACCGAAGTTGGCGGCGTAGGTCGCTGCGGCATGCAGGTTCCATTCGACTGCCATAGTCGGCTTGTAACGACCCGTCCGCACGAAACCAGCAGTCATGCCGCCGCACCCGGCGAACAGGTCGATCATGGTCAGTGGCTCTGTCACGCCGGCAAGCTTACGTCTCGGCCCTGACAGACGACCCCGGCACCACGATGTCAGGCATGGAATGACCGCCGTCGCTCACGTACGAGCATGGCGATGGCGTGGGCCGCGGTGATGGGGTCTTCGTGCTCCCACACGCGCACGGAGGCCCAGCCAGCCTCAGCAAGCTTCGTGTCGGTGTCACGATCCCGCTCCTGGTTGCGGGTGATCTTGGTGCGCCAGAAGTCGGCATTTGTCTTGGGCCACGTCGCGTGCTCGGGGCAGCCGTGCCAATAACAGCCATCCACGAAGACGGCCACCCTGGCCGGACCGAACACGACGTCGGCCTCTCGGCGCAGGCCCGGCAGGGGGCGCCGATGGACGCGGTAGCGGAGCCCGGCCCGATGAAGCTCCTTGCGCAGGAGGACCTCGACCTCTGTGTTGCGGCTGCGCTGACGACTCATGCGGCGACTCACCGCGGCGGTCGTGGTCAAGGGCTCACAGCCGGGTCCGGCGGCATCCGGTCGAGACCGGGGCCTGTGACCGTGAACCGGCATGAACACAGGTGAGCGCGCCTGCACAGGGCGTCGCCTCACGCCGACAGACCTTCGGGTAGTGCGCCCGCCTGTCGTTGCTCAGTGTAGCGAAGACACGAGCTGTCTGTAACTGCGGCAAACTGCCTCACGGTCGCATCGTTGACCGGAACGGCGATGGGAACCTCCAGATCACGCAAACTCCGCACCACCAGGGGGCCGCGGCCGACTGTGAGATCAGTTCATCCATCCAGACGAGCGAGGCGGCATTCGCAGTAGATCCCGCGGCTGTCTCAATCAAGGCCTGACGCGCCTCGAGTGCCCAATGTCCCGGTCCCCAGACTCCCGGCGCCTGAGGCTGTGGCCAGCAGACGCCATCATGGAAGCCCTCTTCAGACGGCCCGACGGCTGCCGCACATGATCCTGCTCGACCTCATGTCCGATGTGCAACTGAGGCTTGGACGACAGGTGTTGGGATCCTTCACAAGGCGTACACCTCTGCCGATATGGTGATGACATGCCCTCGGGGGCGCATCTACCTAGGAACGGGCGGTGGCATGAGCCTAAGTCAAGGGTGGCAGGAGGCCGTGCCGGTGGATGGCACCGTCGAACTGCTCCCCGACCGCCGCGCTCTCGATGGCCTCGGACGGAACCACTCGTTGCGCACGGCTCTTGCAGACCTGGTGGACAATTCCATCGACGCCGGAGCGAGTCATGTACTGATCCGGTTCATCCGCAAAGCGGGCCGGCTCCGTGGCCTCTACGTCGTTGACAACGGCAGGGGCATGAGCGCCGCGCGCATCGACGTAGCCATGACCCTCGGCGGCCGTCGAGACTACGCCGAAAAGGACCTCGGAAGCTTCGGGATCGGACTCAAGGCGGCGTCGTTCAGCAAGGCGAAGCTTGTCACGGTCCTGTCGGTCGCTGCAGGACACGCCCCAGTGGGCCGACGCTTGGAGGCCGATTCCAACAAGCGTGGTTTTCATTGCGACCTCGTCACCGAGGCGTTCGCCAAATCAGAACTGTCTCGGGACTGGGACATCCCCTGGTCTGGAACGGGAACAGTCGTACGCTGGGATGAAGTCTTTGGTTTTCCTGCCACCGATGACACTGATCGGGTAGAGGAGTTCATTGCCAGATCGATGGCAGAGATCATTAATCATCTGGGATTGATCCTCCATCGCATCATCGAACAGGGTCGAATAGAAATTAGCCTCGACGTCGAAGATGTCGATCAAAATCTCGTAGGCCCCCGCTCGCGCGTGAATTCGATCGATCCGTTTGGCTACGTCAAACCCGGAAAAGCAGGGTACCCGAAGGAACTGCGCGCTCAACAGGGTGACCTTCCAGTGGTTTTTCGGTGTCACATCTGGCCAGCCCGGTCACGAATGCCGGAGTTCAGCCTCATCACCGGCGCAGAGAAGCATCAAGGGCTCTATTTCTACCGCCGCAGTCGGCTGCTTCAGGCAGGGGGGAACTGGGACGGGGTCAGCGTCCCAGCTCGTGAGCGACAGTTGGCGCGGGTCGAGGTAGACATAGATGGATTGCCCACGGCCCTCGTCGCGATGAATCCAGAGAAGTCCCGTGTTCAGGTTGGTCCAGACTTTGCCTCGTTGGCAGCATCAGCGGTTGCGGATGACGGTTCCACTTTCGCCGACTATCTGTCGGATGCCGAGGAGCGGTTCAGGGCATCACGCAAGAGGCTGAGGGCACGCAAGGCGATGATCCCGCCCGGTAGAGGATTCGCGCCATTGCTGAAGCGCGTGATTCGGGATGAGATACCTATGCAGGGGCAACAGATTCCCATCACAATGCGCTGGATCCGGTTCGATCGCGCACACCGGGACGACTTCTTCCGTGTTGACCGGACAGACCGGGTGTTGTGGCTCAATGAACGTTTTCGACCGCTCTCGAAAAGTGGACGTCGCGGATCGAACGACGCCGCACTCTTGAAGTCCCTCCTATATCTGCTGATGGAGCAGGCCTTCACCGGCGAGTATCTCGGCGTTCGCGACCGAGACAACATCGAACTTTGGCAGGAGATCTTGAGTACGGCCGCGAAGGTAGACGCCGGTGAGTGACAACCGCTACCTAGACTCCGACCACTTCATGGAAGTCGTTTCTCACAACATTCCTTTCGAGCACCCGATTGCGGGAAGTCCGAGACTGAGTGTCTTCATCAACCCGCACCGTCGCGAAATCGGTCTACGGGCGCCACGGGCCTCCCAAGATGGGAAGATTGAGACGGGCCTGAAACACCTTCAATGTAGGTCGGTACTACTGGCCGGCAAACAACGCGTAGAGATCATCGTGGATGATCCCGACATGTTTGCTGAAGGCTACGCGATCCTGTGCCTTGTGGCGGACCGAATCCAGCTGGCAGGTCGCAGCGTCTCCGTGGCGGTCACGGAGACCATCCACATGCTTGGGAAACTCCTTCGCGGTCACGGGTCCATTTCACCTGAGCGCGAGGTCGGCTTGTTCGGGGAACTGGTGACCCTCAGATCTCTGATCAATTACCCAGACGCGGAAGGCGCGGTGGGCGGGTGGCTCGGCCCTTCCGCCGAGGAGCACGACTTCAGCCTGAGAGAGATCGATCTTGAGGTAAAAACCACCCTCTCGGAGGGTCGCGCGCACTGGATCTCCAGCCTCACCCAGCTCGTTCCCTCAATGGGCAAGCCGCTGTGGCTGGTCTCGCATCAACTCACTGCTGCCGGACCCGACCAGGGAAGGACGCTGGCCGAGCTCATCTCGGAAGTGAGAGCCGCCCTAAACGGTGCGGTCTTGGCGGACTTCAATCGTCGCTTGACGGTCGCTGGTTGGCGCGAGTCTTCGGTGCATGAGAAATGGCGGCGCTTCCGGTCCCGATCCGCACCGGTCCTCTACCTGGTCGACGAAGGCTTCCCTTGCCTCACGCCAGCTAATTTGGCAGGCGCTGGTCCCGGCACCTCCGCCATCACCGAGGTTCGTTACCGCCTCGACCTTTCAACAGTGCCCCCCAGCCCCAACTCTCCGTCGTACGTACGATCGGCTTTGGCTTCCGGAGGAACCGTATGACTCTCGTCGATGCCTATCTCGGTGCATTGAAGATGATGGAAAGCACCGGCCCTCGCCCATTGCGCGAGACCGCCGCCTTCATCGCTTCAAACCCCGTACTGGTGGAAGAGACCGCACTGCGCACTCATTTGGCGGCGGCCGACCCGAACGACGAGCTGCGTCGCGCGCTGAGTCTGCGGCTGGCCACCTTTGACCATCACGCCGCAGACGCATCCTGGACCGAGGACACCTCACCCAACACGCGAGAGCGCCGCGAAGCAGTCCTACGCATGCTCGATGTCGAGGAGCCGACTGCAGCGCTACTCGGTGAACTCATTCCCATAGCCAACCTCGATGAGCCCATCATCATCGCCGACGAGTGGACACCGTGGTACACCGACGACGTCAAACGCAGTCGGGACTTCTACTGGCAGCACTACTCCGAGTCCCTTCAGGCCGCTCCGCATCTGGACCCGACGGCAATCACAGCGCTAGACAAAGCCACGGATCGGGTCGTGGAAAGACTGGCGGATCCGACCGCAGCCGAGGCCTACCAAGCCAAGGGTCTCGTAGTGGGCTACGTCCAAAGCGGCAAGACTGCCAACTTTACGGGGGTCATAGCTAAAGCCATCGATGCCGGCTACAGACTGATCATCGTCCTCAGCGGTACCACGGATCTTCTACGGACGCAGACACAGCGCCGCCTTGACATGGAGCTCGTGGGTCAGGAAAACCTCCTTCGAGGCGTCAAACCGGACGACGAGGCCGCTATGGACGCCACTGACTACGTCAGGGATGATCCGGACTGGGACCGCTTTGTCCGCCACGGCGTTCAACCTTCTGACGGTGGTGGTTCGGATCTCTACCGGCTGACCAAAAAGTCGTTCGACTACAAAAGCTTGGAGCTCGGCATCTCCGCGCTGGACTTCATAAAGCGGGAGCGGCATCTGCCCTTCTACCACCCGGCCAACCTCTTCGCGGGAGGCACACGCCTATTGGTAGTGAAGAAGAACGACAGAGTCCTCCAGAGGCTAGTAGCGGACCTCAACAAAATTACGACACGCCTCGAAGAAGTACCCACTCTGATCATCGATGATGAGTCTGATCAGGCCTCCGTCAACACAAGTAGACCAAAGCCCCTCTCGGCCGAGGCGAAGAAGAAGCGCTCAGCGATCAACCGTCATATAGCGGAACTGTTGAGGATGCTTCCTCGGGCGCAGTACGTCGGATACACGGCCACTCCTTTTGCAAATGTGTTCATCGATCCGAATGACACCGAGGACATCTTCCCCAAGAATTTTCTGATCGCCTTGCCTGCAGGCCCAGGCTACATGGGTGCACGTGACTTCCACGACCTAAACCTCGACATCCCCCTTGACGAGCGCACCAAGGAAAACTCGGCCGAGAAAGCGCACGTGCACATCGTCAACGCACTCGAAAATGAACAGGACAGAGATCTACAGCACGCACTCGACGCTTTCGTACTCACCGGCGCAATGAAGCTCTATCGACAGAGTCTCGACCTTGGCACATTCCGCCATCACACCATGCTCTATCACGTCGCGATGCAGAAGGATGCCCATCGGGAACAGCGCGCAAAAGTCAAAGAGATGTGGGACCGCTCCGGATATCGCTCGGCTTCCTGCTTCGAACGACTGCGTAAGATCTACATGGAGGACGTGCTGCCCGTTACGAGACGGCCGGACGGTGGCCAGGCCCCGTCGTCATTCGAAGAGCTTGTGCCTTTCATTGGCGATACAGTGAACCGAATCGAACAAACTGGCCATCCAGTTCTCGTGGTCAACAGCGACAAGATCGAGGGAGAGGAGCTGGACTTCGCGACTACACCTAACGTCTGGCGAGTCCTCGTTGGAGGCAACAAGCTGGCTCGTGGTTTCACCGTCGAGGGCCTGACCATCTCCTTCTACCTCCGTCAATCCAAGCAAGCGGACACCATGATGCAAATGGGTCGTTGGTTTGGCTACCGCGCCGGCTACCGCGACCTAGTGCGCTTGTACACGACGCAGGCGTTGTACGACGAATTTGAGGATATTTCTCAGGACGAGGAGTTCTTCCGCGACGAACTCCGTCAGTATGCTCCGTTCGGAGCCGACGGTCGGCCACAGATTACGCCGAGCCAGATTCCTCCTCTTGTAGCCCAGCATCACCCGAAGATCAGACCAACGGCTGCGAACAAGATGTACAACGCGAGGGTTGAGCAGAGGCGAACGCCGATGAAGGAACCTGGCAACTATCCCCTCACCTCTGAGAAGGCAGTACTCAGGGGCAACACCAATGCGTTCTTGCCGATCCTCGAGTCCGCGATTGCGAACCCTGAGATGTGCGAAGTTGACGGCCGCCCGGTCAGCGTTCTCAGTACTCAGATATCCCACGAGGACTTGATCTCGATCCTCGACCAACTTCGCTGGTCGAAGGACGACGCGTTCCGCCCGGACCTCAACTACCTTCGCCAGGCCACGCCCGATATGATCGCGGACTGGCATGTCGTTCTACCCCAACTCAAGGGGCAGGATGCCCAAGTGACCATCGATGGCGTCGGTCCTCTCAGCGTTCACCGTCGTCGAGTTATAAACGGAAAGCTCCAAGCAAAGTCGCAGCCGGGCGACCGATCTCTCGTCCAACCAATCGCGAACGGTCCTGGGTCCACACGAGGGGGTATGTTGGTCTACCCCATGGTGCCGAAGGATGCGCCTGCGCAGGCCGAGCTCGCTAAGGGCGATGTGATCATGGCCTTTACCCTCTTCCTCCCACAGGCTTCGGGGGCGACAGACGGGAAGCTCATCACCTGGACGACCAAGGACTCTTCGCTTCCCGGCTACGCTCTCGTCACCGTCTGAGCCGACCGTCCTGGTAAGGACTTCGCGAACTGTCCTCATGCCTCGGCAAGACGGCGTGTACCCCTTGCCGAGGCCTGCCGTGGACATGCAAGGCAGCTGTCTGCCTGCGCGCTGCCGCGACATCGAATGGTTTGGCGCGCCTGTGCGGGCGGGACAACCCTGGACCATCCGTGGACTGGGCGCAGTTGCACGGGGCCAGTGAGACCCGTGACCTGCGGAAATCCTGAACCGCACAACGGCCTCCGGAGCCGTGTGCGAGAGGACGTAGCGGAGGCGTCAGCCACGAGTGAGGGGGCTGCCATGTCGCTGCCGTGCCCGATGCGTGCCCGATCGGGCGGTGAACCCCGGTCAGACGTGGTCATCCGCGGGGGCCGCCACCACCCCGCAGCGCCACCGTCCGTGCAGGTCAGCCCCCACTCCCGGCTTCTCATGCCACTTGATTCCCAAGCTCAGAGCGCGGGTTCGATTCCCGTCATCCGCTCGGAAGAAAAGGCCCAGGTCGAAGACCTGGGCCTTATTCGTTGTCTGGACCAATTCAGAGACCGCGTGCCAGATCCGTGCCAGATTGGTTTTCTTCTGACACGGGCGCCGGTTCGGCCCGCGCCGCCTTCACCATCCGGTCGAGTCCGGCCGCCACCTCCTTCTGGCGCTCGTGGTCCGAGTGTTGGTAGATCAGGGCCGCACGCTCGGTGGACTGGCCGGCGCGAACCATCGTGTCCTTGAGCGTCGCGCCGGAGCGGGTCGTCAGCGTGTGGCCGGTGTGCCGCAGGTCGTAGAAGCGGAAGTCATCGGGAAGCCCCACTTTCGCGCGAGCCCTCCGCCATTTACGGCCGAAGGTCGAGCGGCGGAACGGCGCACCTTTCTCTCCGACGAAGACCAGACCGTCCGGCTCCTTTTCCGCAAACCACTTGAGGTGCCGGGTGAGGTCCTTCCGCATGAATTCCGGCAGGGCCAGATACCGACGACCTGCGGCGGATTTCGTGTCGCCGGGCGCCCGCCGGCCGGTGGTCAGCTCCGGCTCAGCCGTCCTGATCCACACGCCGACGTTCTCCAGGTCCACATCCCGCCGCCGCAAGGCCGCCTGCTCCTCGGGCCGAGCCGGACCGTACGCGGCGAGGTACACCATCAGCCGCCACCGCGGCCCCATCGCGTCGGCGAGCGCGTCGACCTGGGCCACGGTCGCCACGGGGCGTTCCGGCGCCGACTCCTTGCCCGCGCCCCTGATCCGGCACGGGTTCCGCCGGATCAGCTCATCGTCAACGGCAGTCTCCATGATCGCTTTGAGGAGGCGGTACGCCTTGGCGACGGTGGTCGGCGCGCCGGTCGCGTCGAGCCGTTCCGAGCGCCAGGAGCGAACGCGGGGAGCGGTGATCTGGTCGAGGTCCGACTCGCCGAAGGTCGGGAGGACGTGCAGCCGCAGCAGACGCCGGTACAGCTCCTCCGAGGTAGGGGCGAGCTTCCGTTCCGTGACCCATCGCAGCGCGTACGCCTCGAAGTTCACGGCGCTCGCGTCCGGGTCGATCCACTCTCCTTTCTTGATCTCCGTCTGCTTCTCCGCCAGCCAGTCATCCGCGTCCCGCGACGTGGCGAAGGTGTGCGGGGCCGGACGCATCACCCCGTCCGGCCCGGGATAACGCGCCTGATACCGCCCGGACGGCAGCTTCCGCACGGCGCCGAAGGTCCGCCGCTTGCCCTTGGTGTTGGCCATCAGCCGGCCCTCCTCATTGCGGACCGGCGGCGGTGTGAAGGCTGCACCGTGTTGGCGTCGATGAAGGCCGAGAGTGCGCTCTCGGGGATGCGCACATGGCGGCCGACCTTGACGAAGGTGATGCGGCGCTCGGCGATGAGCCGCCGCGGGAAGCGCGGTGTGGTGCCGAGGCGTTCGGCGACCTGGGCGACGCTGAGAAGCGACTCGGGAGCGGTTCGACTGTGCCCCTGTCGGCCGTCGGATGTGCGGTCAGCCGTCATGGCGCTCACCCCCGTCCCGCAGCGAGGCCGCGATCAGTGCGGCGTCCGGGGAGTAGCCTCGCCCGGCGTAGCGCCAGTGGCCGACCGTGGCCGTGGGTCGGTCATCGAGGCCGAGCGCCGTTCGCTGTTCCTCGGCGCGGTGTTCGGTGCGCGCCTCCCGTAGTGCCGTGAGGGTGGTCGAGTAGCGGCGGGATTTGGTGGAGAAGTGGCCGCCGTAGCCGAGCATGTGGGCCCACTCGCGCAGCCTCAGCGGCTCGAACGGGGCGAGCCCACCGAGCCACCAGCACGTGCCCATCATCCGCAGGACATGAGGCCGAACCGGCAGCACCACCAGGTCCCGGGCGCCGCGGATGCGTCCGTCCACGGCCCCGGCCGCTTCGGCGCCCTTGGTCGCGTACTTGGCGATGTAGCCCGCCACCGCCGCCGAGGTCAGCCGCTCCCCCACGCCAAAGGCCGCGATGGGCCGTACGTCGACGGGGCCCGAACCGCAGCAGTCGCCGCCCGACAATCTCCGCACCGGGCGCGGTAAGCCGGACAGAGCGGGCCGCCGTCCGCACCACCAGGTCGAGGAGACCGACCGAGGCCCACCCGGGCGGAGCCGACTCGGGACCGTCCGGGCCGTCGAGTCGGATGACCGCATGGAAGTGGACCAGGCCGCGCCGCTGGTACTCGGCGACCTTGGCGTAGGACAAGCGCGTCACGTCGGCGAACTCCGTCCGCGTCAGGCCGACTCGGCGCCCCAGCTCACGCCGCAGTTCGAGGGTGAAGCGGTGCCAGAGCCGCCCGGCGTACGCCTGCCACAGCACGGCCCCGGCGTAGTCGTAGCAGCGCGGGCACAGCGGCTCGCCCAGGCGCGGGTCGTCTTCCGCGTGCCGCAGGTGACAGCCGAACCCCACGCCGTGCGGGCAGCGCTGCCCCGCCCTGTGCGGCCGGCAGGCCCGGATCCGGTCGTTGTCCGTGCGGCGGGTGTGGACCGGGCCGAAGCCCGGAGCGGTGAGGGTGGCGAACACCCGGGGGTGTCCGCCGACCTTCTCCGGTACGTCCTTGCCGCCGGCAAGCCCGGCCCTGATCAGTTGGTAGGTGTCGGCCCGGTAGACGCGGGCGCAGGACGGGCAGACCGTCGAGCGCCTGTTGCCGCAGGCGATCAGCAGCCGTCCTCCGAAGGCGTCGGAGGTGTGGGAGAGCAGCGCCTCACCGGTCGAGGTGTCGACGACGGTTGCCTCGCCGACCAGGTGCACGGGGTTCGTGCACCCGCCGAGTCGGACGATGTTGCGCCGCCACGCCTCGAATCCCGGCGTCGCCGCCCGGTCGAGGAGCGCGGCAACTCCCTTGGGGTGGACGGTCATGGCGTCGGTCATCGTGACCCCCCGAACGCCTGCCACATCACGGCCGTGATGGCCTCGGGCCGAGTCTTGGCGCTGAACCTCAGCGTCGGGTCGGTCAACCAAAGCGCGGCGGCGTGCGCGGGGCACAGCCAGCGCTCGAAGCCGTCCAGGCCGACGAGGACGGCCTGTTCGCGGCCGTCGCACGAGGGGCGGTCCGGCTCGCGTTCCTCGCACTCGGGCGGGCGCGATTTGCGCGGACGGTTGGCGGTGGACACAGTGTGACTGCTCCTTTCACTGCTCACGTGGCGGATGGAGTGGGTTCCTGGCGGGGTCGGGTTTGGCGACTTCGCGCCCCGCCAGGAGCCCGTCTTGCGCGCGATCACTGCCGCTCCTTGGGCGGGATCGCGATGACGTCGTATGCGATGGGGCCGAACATCCGGCGCGCGTCGAGGTAGCCCCCGCCGATGTCCTCCGCCGGTACTCCGAGCGCGGTGGCGGCGTGCCTCGCCCCTTCCTCGCGGGCCGCTGCATCAGCGGCATCGAAGATCAAGGTGAAGGCCGGGTGGTCGGGTACGAGCACGGCGGGGTTGGCGGTCAGGAAGTCGGCCAGTTCCCGCAAGCCCGTGATAAAGGCTTCTCGGTCACCGGTTTTGATCACGTATTCGGGCATGGAGACGCTGTCCTCTCGGTTCGAGTGATCAGAAGTGGAGCCCGCCCAGGAAGCCGCTGACGCCGGCCAGGGCGGTGCGGACGGTCGGTGCGACGCCGGTGCTTGCGAGGAGGAAGCCGAAGATTCCGCAGATCAGGAAGTCGGCCCACCGCAGGTAGCGGATGCGCAGCAGGAACCAGATGAGCAGGCCGAGCAGGAGCACGGCCGACATGGACACGATCACGGTGTCTCCCCCTCACTTGTCGTCGTCGAGGCGTTCGAGGCGGACGGTCATGGCGGAGGTGTCGTCTCGCATCGCGTCGGACAACTCGGCCAGGTACGGGGTCAGGTGCGCGTACTTCTCGGCGACGGCCTGCGCTTCCTCCTCCGAGATCAGGTGGGAACGAGCCCGCTCCCACCCGTCACCGGAGGCCAGGACCGCCGTACCGGCCTGTTCGGGTGTGATGGCCTGCGCCGCCTTGAGCGCGTCCGGGTTCAGGTCTCCCAACGCCATCTCGGCCGTTCCGGGGTCGGAGACCCGATGGCAGACGCGGCCGGCGAGCTGTGCGCGGAGGGCCGTGACGCCCGGGCCCATGTCCGAGCCGACACGCTGCCCGGCAACGACGAGGAACACCCCGAGTGTCGCGCCGAGTTGAGCCAGCCTGATGAGCGCGGTCCCCGCAGCCTGCGCTTCGTCCTTCTCGCTGCGGCTGGCGATCAGGAACAGTTCCGCGATCTCGTCCACGATGACCACCACCGGAACCGGCCGTTCCTTGTCCGGCAGACCCCAGATGTTCCGTACGCGGGCCGCACGGCAGACCGCCATACGGTCGGTCGTCAGGTCCACGAGCGCGGCGAGCAGGTTGACTGCCTGCGCGCGGTTCGTCGCCAGCGCCGACAGCCGGGGTCCGTAGAGCGACAGTTCCATGCCGCCCTTGCAGTCGATCCCGACCAGCGCCACGGGCTGTGGCGCCAGTCCCGCCACCAGGGCGTTGACGAGGGTGGACTTCCCGAATCGGGTGGCGCCGACGATGAGCCAGTGCGGCACGCGCCGCAGGTCGAGCACCCACTCGGCGCCGGTTTCCAGGACGCCGACGACCACGTGCAGGAGACGGCCGCCGCCGCGCCGTGCGGCTATTCGAGGGGACTGGAGCGGATCGGTAGGCGATGCCGCGATGCGTACGACGCCCGGCTTCCAGGTGGTCACCCGTACGGCGTGCACTTCCCAGGCGTGCGCCATGGCGGGCGCGGCCTTGACGAAGTCCTCCGGGGTCTGACCGGGCAGCAGCCGGGCCAGCATCCAGAAGCCCGCCGCCGTCGGCCGGATGAAACCGAACCGAGGGACCCGCGGCTCAGGCGGCGGAGCCCCGTTGCCAACGATCCCGGAGACCACCGTCAGCGCGGCTTTGCGGCTGACGGCCAGCCCGCAACCGGCCATCAGAGGCCGCCAGGTCCGCACGACCCGGAGGCACGCGGCCGGGTACCCGAGTGCCAGCCACCAGGCCACCGGGTAGCGGCGCCGCAGGGCCGGACCGGCCAGAGGCAGGCCCGCCGCCAGGACGGCGACCGCCACGAGTAACCAGCTCAGCCAGGACGACCAGGCGTGGTGGGCGGTAGCGGCGAGGATCACTGGCCCGCCGCCTTTCCTGCTGTGGGAGCGGAGAGGGGCTTGATCTCGTCGGCCCGGAAGGCGATGCCGTGCCGCCCCTCGTTCTCCCAGGGCATGGCGACGAGGTTCCGCACCTGCACCGGGATGCCGACCTGGACGCCGGACGGCTCGCCGGCCACGCTCACGTTGACGACCTCAGCCGCGGTCCCGCTCATCAGGCAGAGACCCACCTGGTACATCGTCTTGCCGGTCTCGCGGTCCACGCGGAGCTGACCGGTCTCGCGGTTGGCGACACGCGGGGCAGGCGCAACAGCGCAGATGATCCCCGTGAACTTCGCCGTGTCGATCGGAAGGGTTGCCACTGTTCAGAACTCCTCTGGTGTCGACCCGAAGGACAACCTACGGATTGCTTTACCACCCGTAGTACGGGTGGCGATTCCAGAGCGCAACCCGTAGTACGGGTTGTCAAGCGACACGAGATGGGGGAGTCTGTTCTTTGCGACCGACAGACGTCCGTCGCGCCGAACGTACGGAGAACCGCCCAGGCCAGCGGAGGCCCGATGCCAGCGGAGAACACGCAGCCCAAGTACCGGCAGATCGCCGACTACCTGCGCCGAGGCATCCTGGACGGCACCTATCCGGCCGGCCAGCCGCTCCCCTCAGAGGAAGCCCTGGCCAAGCAGTTCGGCGTCACCCGTCCCACGGTCCGCCAGGGCCTGACGGAGCTACGGGCGGCCGGGTTGGTCGAGGCCATCATGGGCCGTGGAACCTTCGCCCGCTCCCCCCACAAGCGCCCCAGCCTCACCCGCCCCCGCGGCGTGCGCCGCACCCCGGAGGGCCGCTACGTCGAGGCGGACGGCATCCGGTGGACCGACTCCGAAGACGCCACGATCACCCGTACTGACGCCCCGCTGGACCTCGCCGACTTGCTCCGCATCCCCCCAGGCGAGCCGATGTTCACCTACGACGCGCTGCAGACCGCCGACCAAGGCCGCCTGCGCCAGCTCCACCGCACCTACGTACCGTTCTCCGTCCTGATCGGCACGAAGTACGAGACCGAGGCCCCGCCCGCGGCCCCCGAGCTGTACGCAGCGTTCGCCGACATGGGCCACGAGCTCCACTTCACGGAGTACGTCCGCCCCCGCATGCCCCTCCCGGACCAAGCCCAGGCCCTACGACTGCCGGACGGGGTGCCGCTGCTTCACGTGCTGCGGCTGACGACCGGGAAGGCGGGGAAGCCCCTGATTCTGGAGGAGTTCCAACTACCCGGTGATGACTTGGAATTGCAGTACCCGCTCTAGCGCCCCGGCTTGCCCGAGCAACTCCTATCTGTCAACACCGTGCTTGAGACGCGGAGTCACGCGGCACGATGGGCAGGTGATGGACGCCAACACCGCCAGCAAGCCCCGCCGCAAGCGACGACCAACCTCAGCCGGAAGGGACAACCACTCCGCCGAGGCCGGAGAAAATGTCCGGCTTGGTGAGGGGGACAAGAAGCGCAAGACCGAGGATCCCCATCCCGAGACGCCGCGCGCTCACTGGCTGGACAGGATCACCTGGCCCGTCGTCGCCCTGGCCGCCGTGATCGTCGTTCCCCCTGCCTTGCTGGTGTCCCAATCTCTGCACGGTGCTACCCCCGCTCAACGGCGCGCCATCCTGCAGGCATGGGCCCAAGTCGCACAGGCCATCAGGGGTAAGTGATGTCAGCCGCCCGAGACGGCCGCGGACAGTGGCTCATACCTTCTCTACGTCTATCAAGGGCGGCGCTTCGCGCCGCCGGTCGGCCGCTGCCGTCCCGCCCGGGCTGCGGCGCTGGGGCGCCAGTCCCGGACGGGCGGCCGGGCCGCCCCTCGCGCAGCACCCCCGTTGAGCCGTCGTGGCTGGGGCCGACGACCTACGAGTCTTGAGCCACCTCCCCGGACCGGGACCCGCGTCGGGCAAGTCCAGGGGGCCACTCGGACACATTGCGGGCAGGTCCAGAGCCTGCCCGAGTTGCCAACCAGCGTACGGCCCCCTGGCCATGCCCGACCCCAGACCGAGCAGGACACCGGCCCAACACTCTCCGGCCGCCGGCGTGCGATCCGTGCGGCGCGAAGCCCACGCAGGAGACCTTCACTTCAACGCGTCGCCGAGGAGGGTCGGCGCCCCCAACAACCCTGACAGACTTGCCGTTGGGGGCGCTGAAACCCGTACCGGCCACGTCTGACCAGGGCAGAGCCGGTACGGAGTCTTGAGTGCTGCCCTTACCCGGAAACGGCAGCCATCGGGTAGTGCTGTGCTCAGTGCTCGGTCAGTTCGAGGCGGCGCCGAGGCAGATCACGGCGACCTGCACCAGCAGTGCGAGCGTGCCCGTGCGTTCCCACCGGTGGTACGGCGTCGGGTCACCCATCCGACAGGCCGGTATCTCGCCTCGAAGGGGTGCCTTGCCCATCGCGACGCCCATGGCCAGGTAGGCCCCGGTCGCCACGGTTCCGGCCAGGACGCTCAACGTCCTCGCAGCACCGGCTACGACATACGTCATCCCCGCCCAGACGAACATGGCGGGCAGCAGCGCCGCCAGCACCCCGCCCAACAGCCCGACCTCGGGACGGGAACGGACGATCCGGCGGAGTTCATACTCCTCTTCCTCCTCGGCCGAGGGCCGCTGGTACGGCGCGCAGAGCAGGCACCGCGGTTCCGCGCCGCACTGGAGGCAGAGAACGAGGCGCCTGCCGCACGCGCCGCACGGCTCGCCCACGTACCGCGGAGCTCCCGATATTCGTCCTGCCCACGAACGCGCCGCCGCCCGCGTCCTCATAGCGACGCCACCACGGAGGACGCCCAGGGGTCGGCGAGTTCGAAGGTGTGCCCACCGGGGTGGCCGGCGAACTCACAGCAGGGCTCAGCGGTGCTGCCGCTGGTGGCTTCGCAGTCGGGAAGTACGACGACGCCCGCCGGGGAGTGCCCCCGCGTCCACCGGGCCCACACCGAGCCCGCGTGCCCGCCGTCCAGTTCCACCACGAAGGCGAAGTGATCGCCAATGGTGTGGGCCTGAAGGGTGCAGCGCAGTTGTCGCTCCACGTCGACCGATCCCACGGTCCCACCGGCGGCGAGCTCCAGTGCCCTGCCCATGAGTTCGGCGGGCAGATAGGTCCGCTCGCCGCAGATGGGGTAGACCACTACAGCAGTCGCAGCCCTTTCCTTGTTGCTGATTTCCATACCTTGCGCACTTCCTCACTCTGCCGACGAATCCGGCACCTCAGATGCGGCCGCCGTCACTCGTCAGCTCAGCCGGTCGATTCGTTGACGCATGAGCCGGTATCTCCAGGATTTCCGGCCCACACCCCCAGAGTCAGTTGCGGTCAGCCATTTCCGCAGCGATGCCCGCTGTGATCAGGCGGGCAAGCAATTCCGCCGCCTCGGGCCGCACAGCGCCCAGCCGGACCACACCCTCACCGTGGACGTTCACGTCGGCTTTCAGGCTGTGGAATTCCGGTGCGAGGCCGGCCGACCGCAGCTTTTCCGCCAAAGCGTCGGCACCCCTCTTGCCTTCCGTCCAACCTCGTACGTAGGCGATTCCTGGAGCCAGCATGTCTGCCGGCTTTGCGCAGACACCGCTCGGGTCTGTCATCCTGATCAGCCCTCCTCTCGTACGTGATCCGTCGGTGCCTCGCGCTGGGCGGCGAGTCCGAGCGCGATGAGTTCGGCGAGCCGTTCAGCCGTCTCGGGCGAGATGCGGCCGAGTTCGATGAGGCCCTGGCCGAAGGCGTTCAGGTCAGCCCGTAGGTAAGGAAAGTCCCGCTCCATTCCGGCCGCGATAAGCACATCGCGAAGCGCGGCAACGGCGTTGCGAGCCGCGTACCATTCACCACTGTCCAACGGGGACCATCTCGCTTCGTCGTCCGGAACACCGCCACTACCGGACATCGGCCGCCACCTCCCCGTAACGCTCAGCGCATTCGATGAACGTCGCCGAGGCGGCGAGCATCACCGCCAACGCCATGCTCTGGTGCGGCGAGCTGTTCAGCTCATGGGCCGGCGGGTTCAGCCACTCGTAACGGTCATGGGAAAGCGTCAGGGGCCCGGGGACGACCACGAAAGACCCCGTCGTCAGGTACCGGTGCTCAGGCGGTGACTGTGTCTCGCGCATGAGAGTTCCGGCGAATTGGTCACGCGAGCGCGGCGGAAGAAAGAACCCCATCTTCCGCGCCGCCCAATCCACCATGACCGGCCCGAGAGGCATCCCCCGCCGCCGCATCTGGTCGAACGCCTCCATCCCGACCTTCTGGTCTGTCGCCACCAGGTCGAAGTCACGACCGACGGGCAACAGGTAGGGCGACCGGGGGTCGTTGTGCCAGGCGAGACGACAGTCCTCCGGATCCTCCGCCGCGAGCGTCAGCCACTGGACGCCGCGTCTTGCCACCCGCTGCATGTCATGGGCCTCCATCCGTTCGGGCGGCAGTGCAACGTTCCCTGCCGCCTCCCCAGACTCGGCGTCAGCCCCCTGAGCTGTGCAGATGACGAGAGGTGACGGGGGATGACGAGGAACGGCCGGGTGCGTCATCCCCCGTCACCCCGGCCGGCCCAACGGCACCGCAAATCGGTGCAATCGCGCTCGCCGACCACGTAGAGTGGTCAGTACGACACAGTTGTCACGGCGGAACCATCCGGAGCCAGGAAGATGGCCACCAACCCCCAGCAGACCGGCGCCCTGATCAAAACCGCTCGCACGCAGCGCGGTTGGAGCCAAACACGCCTTGTCAGCGAGCTGCGCCGAGCGGCACGCCGCAGCGGAGAAGCCCTGCCCGCCGACTCCAGCGTGAAGCGCCGCATCGCGAGCTGGGAGAACGGGCACAGCACCCCGGAGGACTTCTACGCCACCTTGCTGCCCGCGGCCCTCGGCCTCAGCGCCGCCGAGCTCGGTCTGAACCCCGCCGGCGGACGTGACCCCTCCCTGCTGGAAGTGCGCTACCCGCCCACCCCCGACGAGGCGATCACGACCGTCGACCAGCTATGGCGCGCCGACCTGCACGGATACGAGCCACTGCTGAAGTCGGAGCCGTCCGAGCCCGCGTGGAGCGACGCGTCCTTACGCTGGCTCGTGGCGCCAGAACCCACCGCACGCACCACGGATGACAGCACGGGCATCAAGGTCGGTCTGGCGGATGTCGCCATCATCCAGTCGACGAGCGAGACCTTTGCGATGCTGGACGACCGCTTCGGCGGCGGGCACGCCCGTCACTCCGTCATCCAGTACCTGAGTCGCGACGTGGCCCCGCTGCTCAACGGCCGGTACACCGAGAGCGTGGGCCGCGCGCTGTTCTCCGCCGTCGCCGAGGCCACCCTTCTGGCCGGATGGATGTCCTACGACGCCTGCCACCACGGTCTCGCTCAGCGGTACTTCCTGCAAGCCCTCCGCTTCGCCCAGGACGGAGGAGACCGCCGGCTCGCTGGCAGCATCCTGTCCGCGATGAGCCACCAGGCAACCTTCCTGGGCCACTACGCCCAGGCCGCCACCCTCGCCCGAGCCGCCCGCATGGGCATCTCCGGAGTGGCGACGCCGACCCTCATGGCGCAGTTTCACGCCATGGAAGCCCGCGCGCTGGCCCGCACCGGCGACAAGCGAGCCTGCGAACACGCCCTCTCGGAAGCCGCTCGTTTCCTGGACGGCCGCAACTCCGCCGACGAGCCCGAGTGGATCACGTACTTCGACGACGCCGAACTGGCCGCCGAGGCCGCCCACAGCTTCCGGGACGTGAAGCGGGCCCGGCAGGCGGTCGAGCATGCCAGCAACGCCATGAGCGGCAGCCACGTCCGCAGCGACTTCTTCGCCACGATGGTCCTGGCGGACGCCCACCTCCAGGCCGGCGACGTGGACGAGGCATGCCGCACAGCCCTGGACGCCCTCGACCTGGGCGAGCAACTACGCTCAGCCCGCTGCGTCAGCTACCTCCGCGAGTTCCGCACCGCCCTCGCGCCGCACGCGAAGACCGCACCCGTACGAGACCTGAGCGAGCAGGCCGCGGAGCACCGGCTGTGGACCGCCGCAGGCAGCCGCCCAGCGAGCTAGGGCACACCGCTGATCTCAAACGTAGGGTGCGAGGATGTCGCTCACCTACGTAATCCTCACGTCCGGTCGCTCGATCGAGCTCTCTGATCTGCGGCTGTCCTCGACCTATGGCGGAATGCTGGAGGGCTATCCGTGCAAGCGCGTCAACGACTTGAAGGTCAACGGTCTTCTGCGGTCCGCCGAGCGGGCCTTCTCCACCACGCCGGTCCATCTCGTTCCGCCCGTCCGCCAATACCCGGACCAGGAAGCAGGCCCGTTCGGGCCTGCCGAGGTGCTGCCGGCCGTGGCCTGTCTCGGCGTCTTCCAATCCACGGCACTCGATCCCGACCACGACCCAGTGCTGTACCGCTCCGCCCTCACCGTCGTCTGGTTCCACCCCACTCCAGGCGTCCACTCGGGGGAGGATGCTGATCCCGCACTGCGCGATATCCCCTGGGAGGACCTGGCCGGAGATTTCGAACTGTAGGTACGCATGGCTTCCACAGCCACCGATTGATCGCCGCGAAGGCCGCAGCCTTGTACGGCTTGAGGTGGCTCCCGAACCCGACCGCGTGGCGCTCAGAACGGCTTCCAGTCCCGCCGCTCACCGCCACTCCGGAGGGTCTCGACCCGGCGGGCGAACTCCGCGGCAGCCTTCTCCTCCATGGCTGCCTTGTGCCCCATCCAGAGCACCATCATCAGTTCGCGGACATCGGCGAGCACCCGGTAGCCGGGCCAGTTCATCAGGTCGAAGCCGTAGCGGAAGACGAACGACTCGTACTCGGTGCGGGTGTGCCAGCCGAAGCGCTCGTAGAAGAGTGCTGTCT
>NZ_JAINVH010000005.1 GCF_020400825.1 Streptomyces sp. HPF1205 | reverse complement strand
GTTCACGGGCACCGAGGACTCCAGCCTCCAGACCTCCTTCGTCATCGACGACACCGCCGTCAACGTGAGCTGAGCACAGACCCCATCAGCGCCGGGTGATCCCGCCCGGCCGCATGCCGATGGGCCCGGGCCGGCCCCCACTGCCGGCCCGGGCCCACCGGCCCGCCGGTCACCGCACGTCCACGGTGACCTTCCACCCGACGACGGCATGACAGCTCAGTCCGCCGGGTCTCGCGCTCGGGCAGGCCCGCCGGAAGCCGCTCACCTCGGCGGTGCCTGCCTTCGCGCCGCGATAGACGCCCTTGGCGACCTCGTGCAGTGCCGCGCCCTTCTCGACGGGCGCGGGATCGCCGGGCTCCAGCCGGACGCGCAGGGTGCTGCCCACGCTCAGGCACTCCTCGCGGGCCTGCCCGCCGTCCGGCGTGACGACCACGTCGCCGCACACGGGGGCGGTGGGCCCGCTGGGTTCCGGCGGCCCCACCCGGACGCCGCTCGCGGAACCGCAGCCCGCCGTCAGCAGGACGGCCGCGGCGGCGACCAGCACCCGAGCGCGCATCCCCGTCCTCCTCACCGCCCGCCGGTACGTCACACCCGTACATCCGTTGGTACGACAATGGGACGCAGCCCGGCCCGGAGGGGTTCCCTCCCCCTCGCCGCGGGAGGAGCGCGGGGTGCTCAGCTCTCGGTGACGCGCCCGTCCGCCACCTGGATGCGGCGGGTGACGTGCACCGCGTCCAGCATGCGCCGGTCGTGGGTGACCAGCAGCAAGGTGCCGCGGTAGGAGGCCAGGGCCGATTCGAGCTGCTCGATGGCCGGCAGGTCGAGGTGGTTGGTCGGCTCGTCGAGGACGAGCAGGTTGACGCCGCGGGCCTGGAGCAGGGCCAGGGCGGCGCGGGTGCGCTCGCCCGGGGAGAGCGTGGCGGCGGGCCGCAGCACATGGTGCGCCTTGAGGCCGAACTTGGCGAGCAGGGTGCGGATCTCGGCAGGGTCCAGGTCGGGCGCGGGCGCCCGGAAGGCCTCCAGCAGCGACTCGGGGCCGCGGAAGAGCGCGCGGGCCTGGTCGACCTCGCCGATCAGTACGCCGGACCCCAGCGACGCCTCGCCGCTGTCCAGCGGCAGGCGGCCGAGCAGGGCCGCGAGCAGGGTGGACTTGCCCGAGCCGTTGGGTCCGGTGATCGCGACCCGGTCGGCCCAGTCGATACGCAGGTCGACCGGGCCGAAGGCGAAGTCACCGCGCCGCACGGCCGCGCCGCGCAGGGTGGACACCACCTCGCCGGAGCGCGGGGCGGCGGCGATCTCCATCCGCAGCTCCCACTCCTTGCGGGGCTCCTCCACGACGTCCAGGCGCTCGATCAGCCGCTCGGTCTGCCGCGCCTTGGCGGCCTGCTTCTCGCTGCCCTCGCTGCGGGCCTTTCGGGCGATCTTGTCGTTGTCGGGGGCCTTGCGCATCGCGTTGCGCAGGCCCTTGTCCATCCAGCCGCGCTGCATCCTGGCCCGCGCCTCAAGCGCGGCCTTGGTGTCGGCGTACTCCTCGTACTCCTCGCGCGCGTGCCTGCGGGCGGTGGCGCGCTCCTCCAGGTAGGCGTTGTAGCCGCCGCCATAGGTGGCCACCTGCTGCTGGGCGAGGTCGAGTTCGACCACCTTGGTGACGGTACGCGCCAGGAACTCCCGGTCGTGGCTGACGAGGACGGCGCCGGCCCGCAGCCCGGTGACGAACTTCTCCAGCCGTTCCAGGCCGTCCAGGTCCAGGTCGTTGGTGGGTTCGTCCAGGAGAAAGACGTCGTAGCGGCTGAGCAGGAGGGAGACGAGGCCGACCCGGGCGGCCTGGCCGCCGGACAGGGTGTACATCTCCTGGTCGAGGCCGACCGCGAAGCCCAGGGAGGCGACCGCCTCCTCGGCGCGGTCCTCCAGGTCGGCGCCGCCGAGCGAGAGCCACCGCTCCAGGCTCGTCGCATAGGCGTCGTCCGCACCAGGGGCCGCGTCGACCAGCGCCTGGGTGGCGGCGTCGAGCGCGGCCTGGGCCGCGGCCACCCCGGTACGGCGGGCCAGGAACTCCCGTACGGTCTCCCCGCCCGGCCGCCGCTCGGGCTCCTGCGGCAGGTGCCCGACGGTGGCGGTGGCCGGGGACAGCCGCACCGAGCCCTCTTCGGGCCGTTCGAGCCCGGCCAGCAGCCGCAGCAGCGTGGACTTGCCGGCGCCGTTCACCCCGACCAGGCCGATGACGTCGCCGGGCGCGACGACCAGGTCGAGCCCGGAGAACAGGGCGCGGTCGCCGTGTCCCGCGGCGAGGTTCTTGGCAACGAGGGTGGCACTCATCAGGCAGGGGATCCTATCGGGCCGGGGCGGGGCGCGGCGAACGCTTATCGCCGGAACGGCGTCGAGGCCGCGGGCGGCGCGAACGGCGGGGATGGCGCGGTGCGCGGAGCACCCCGGGCTGCGCGCGGGGTCCCTGGCGTCGCGCGCCTCGCCACGCGCCTCGTCGCGCGCCCCGCCACGCGCCTCGTCGCGCGCCCCGGCGGCGCGCCCCGAGGCGCGCCTCCGTTCGGGCGACAGGAAATCATGCATGCGCGCTTGATTGTTTCCCGGGCCGCTGTCACCCTCGTCCCGCAAGAACTCGCCCGCTCACCCGCTCACCGCACTGACACACCGGACGCCCAGGAAGCCGGAGAACGAGTCAAAGGGAGTGGCCATGGCCGATCCGCAAGCCGTACGCGCCGTCCTGGACGACCTGCGCGCCGAGAGCGACGGGCTCGACGCCCTGGTCGCCGGGCTCGATCCGGCCGGCTGGGCGACTCCCACACCGGCCGAGGGCTGGACGATCGCCCATCAGATCGCCCACCTGGCCTGGACCGACCGCCAGGCGCTGCTCGCGGTGACCGACCCCGAGGCGTTCGCGGACGAGCTGGGGGACGCGGCGACCCACCTGGACACCTATGTGGACGACGCCGCCCGCAGCGGTGCCGCCCTGCCGCCGGCCGACCTTCTGGACCGGTGGCGGACCGGCCGCGCCAGGCTGTGGGCGGTGCTGACCGGGCAGCCGCCCGGTGTCCGCTTCCCATGGTTCGGGCCGCCGATGAGCACCGCCTCGATGGCGACCGGGCGGCTGATGGAGACCTGGGCGCACGGCGAGGACGTCGCCGACGCCCTGGGGGTGCGGCGGGCTCCCACGGCCCGGCTCCGGCACGTGGCCAGGATCGCGGTACGCGCCCGTGACTTCGCCTTCGGCGTCAACGGCCTGCCCGCCCCGGCCGAGGAATTCCGGGTCGAACTGGCCGCTCCCGACGGCTCGTTGTGGACGTTCGGCCCGGCCGGCGCCCGGCAGCGGGTGTACGGGCCCGCGCTGGACTTCTGCCTGCTGGCCGTGCGGCGCCGCAACCGCGCCGACGTGGCCGTACAAGCGCAGGGCCCGGACGCCGACACCTGGCTGTCGATCGCCCAGGCGTTCGCGGGACCACCCGGCACGGGACGCGCGCCCTCGGCATCGGACGGCGCACCGTCGGCGGCGGACGGCGGCGGGGAGCGGTGACCGCGGGGATCGACGCCCAGGACGCGGGGTCCGACGTCCAGGACGCGAGGCTCGACACCCAGGACGCGGCGCTCGACACCCGGAGCACGGGGCTCGACACCCGCGGCGCGGACTTCGCCGAGCGGCGCGCGACGATGCTGGAGCGGCTGGCGGAGGTGGCCGCCGCGCACGCCCCCGCGCTGGCAGGCGGCGGCGCGAAATACCAGGAGCGGCACCGGCGGCGGGGCAAGCTGCTCGCGCGGGAGCGGATCGAGCTGCTGCTCGACCCGGACACGCCGTTCCTGGAGCTGTCGCCGCTGGCCGGCTGGGGCAGCGAGTTCACCACGGGCGCCTCGATCGTCACCGGGATCGGCGTGGTCGAGGGCGTGGAGTGCGTGGTGACGGCGAACGACCCGACCGTGCGCGGCGGTGCCAGCAATCCGTGGACGCTCAGGAAGGCGCTGCGGGCCGACGAGATCGCCCTCGCCAACCGGCTGCCGCTGGTGAGCCTGGTGGAGTCCGGCGGGGCGGACCTGCCGAGCCAGAAGGAGATCTTCATCCCCGGCGGGGCGCTGTTCCGCGACCTAACGAGGCTGTCGGCCGCCGGGATCCCCACCGTCGCCGTGGTGTTCGGGAACTCGACGGCGGGCGGCGCGTACATACCCGGCATGTCGGACCATGTGATCATGATCAAGGAGCGCTCCAAGGTGTTCCTCGGCGGCCCGCCGCTGGTGCGGATGGCGACCGGGGAGGAGAGCGACGACGAGTCGCTGGGCGGCGCGGACATGCACGCGCGGGTGTCCGGGCTCGCCGACTACTTCGCGCTCGACGAGCCGGACGCGCTGCGTACCGCCCGGCGGGTGGTGGCCCGCCTGAACCGGCGCAAGGCGGGGCCGGCCCCGCGCCCGGACCCGGCGCCGCCGCTGTCCGACCCCGAGGACCTGCTGGGCATCGTGCCGGGCGACCTGCGCACCCCGTTCGACCCGCGCGAGGTGATCGCGCGGATCGCCGACGGTTCCGTCTTCGACGAGTTCAAGCCGCTGTACGGGCCGAGTCTCGCCACCGGCTGGGCCGAGGTGCACGGCTACCCGGTGGGCATCCTGGCCAACGCGCGGGGCGTCCTGTTCAGCCCCGAGTCGCAGAAGGCCGCGCAGTTCATCCAGCTCGCCAACCAGCGCGACACTCCCCTGGTCTTCCTGCACAACACCACCGGTTACATGGTCGGCCGGGAGTACGAGCAGGGCGGCATCATCAAGCACGGCGCGATGATGATCAACGCGGTCGCCAACTCGCGCGTGCCGCACATCTCGGTGCTGATGGGCGCGAGTTACGGCGCGGGCCACTACGGCATGTGCGGTCGTGCCTTCGAGCCGCGTTTCCTGTTCTCCTGGCCGAGCGCGAAGTCCGCGGTGATGGGGCCGGCGCAGCTGGCCGGCGTGCTGTCGATCGTGGCGCGCGAGTCGGCGGCGGCGCGGGGCCTGCCGTTCGACGAGAACGCGGACGCGGCGATGCGGGCCGCCGTCGAGCGGCAGATCGAGGCCGAGTCCCTGCCGATGTTCCTGTCGGGCCGGCTCTACGACGACGGCGTGATCGACCCGCGCGACACCCGGACGGTGCTGGGCCTGTGCCTCTCGGCGGTGCACAGCGCCCCGGTCGAGGGTGCGCGCGGCGGCTTCGGCGTCTTCCGGATGTGAGAGATGAGAGGGGAGAGGGGAGATGTGAGAGGGCAGGCGGTGGTGACGAAGGACGCCGACGGGACGGGCGGCGGCCCCGTACCGATCACCCGCGTACTCGTGGCCAACAGGGGCGAGATCGCCCGGCGGGTGTTCCGTACCTGCCGGCGCGCGGGGATCGCGACGGTGGCCGTCCACTCCGACGCCGACGCGGGAGCGGCGCACGTGCGGGAGGCGGACGCGGCGGTGCGGCTGCCGGGCGCCGCGCCCGCCGACACCTACCTGCGCGCGGACCTGCTGGTGGCCGCCGCGCGGGCGGCGGGGGCCGACGCGGTGCACCCGGGGTACGGATTCCTCTCCGAGAGCGCCGGCTTCGCGCGGGCGGTGCGCGACGCCGGACTGGTGTGGATCGGGCCGCCGCCGGCGGCGGTCGAGGCCATGGGTTCCAAGACCCGGGCGAAGGAGCTGATGGCGGCCGCCGGAGTGCCGCTGTTCGCCGCCCTCGACCCCGCATCGGTGACGGCGGCCGATCTGCCGGTGCTGGTGAAGGCCGCCGCGGGAGGCGGCGGGCGCGGCATGCGGGTGGTACGCGAACCGGACACGCTGGAAGACGCGTTGGCGGCGGCCCGGGCGGAGGCGGCCGCGGCCTTCGGCGACGGCGAGGTGTTCGTGGAGCCGTACGCTGAAGGCGCCCGGCACGTCGAGGTCCAGGTCCTCGCCGACGCGCACGGCACCGTGTGGGTGCTCGGCGAACGCGACTGCTCGGTGCAGCGCCGCCACCAGAAGGTCCTGGAGGAGACTCCGGCGCCGGGGCTCGGCGAGCAAATGCGGGCGGTCCTGCGCGACGCCGCCGAGCGGGCGGCCCGGGCGATCGGCTACACGGGCGCGGGCACGGTGGAGTTCCTGGTCGCCCGCGACGGCCGCCCGTACTTCCTGGAGATGAACACCCGCCTGCAGGTGGAGCACCCGGTGACGGAGTGCGTCTTCGGCCTCGACCTGGTGGCCTGGCAGATCCGGATCGCGGAGGGTGCCGCCCTCCCCTCCCCCATGCCGCCGGAGCCGAACGGACACGCCGTGGAGGCCCGGCTGTACGCGGAGGATCCCGCGCACGACTGGCGGCCGCAGCCGGGGCCGCTGTACCGGCTGGACGTCCCGGACGTGGACGCGGAGTTCGCCGTGCCGGCCGGGCGGGACGGGGGCTTGCGGGTGGACGCGGGTGTGACGGGCGGTGACGTCGTCGGCGTCCACTACGACCCGCTGCTGGCCAAGGTGATCGCCTGGGCGCCGAGCCGCGCGGAAGCGGTGCGGCGGCTGGCGCACGCCCTGGCGCGCGCCCGGATCCACGGCCCGGTCACCAACCGCGACCTGCTGGTCCGTACGCTGCGGCACCCGGATTTCGCGGCGGCCCGGCTGGACACGGGGTTCCTGGACCGGCACGGGGAGCTGCTGCGGCACGGGGAGGGCGAGGGCACGGAGGCGGCCGAGCGGCGGGCCGCGCTGGTCGCGGCGCTGGCGGACGCGGCGCGCCGGGCCGGCCCGGTGCCGGGGGCGCGAGAGGCGCGGGAGGCGTCCGGCACTGCGACGGCGTCGGGAGCGACGGCGGGAGCAGGGGCGGCGGCCGGAGCCTCCGTGGTGGCGCGGCTCGGCGGGTGGCGCAACGTTCCGTCGCAGGCTCAGGCGAAACGTTTCCGGGCCCAGCCCGGTGGCCGCGAGTACGAGGCGCGGTACCGGTGGGAGCGGGCCGGGCTGGTGCCCGAGGGGCATCCCGGGACGGCCGTGGTGAGTGCCGCCGCGGACCGGGTGGTCCTCGAACTCGACGGCGTGCGGCAGGAGTTCGAGGTCGCCATGTACTCCGGAAGGGTGTTCGTCGATTCGCCCTCCGCGCCCGTTTCCCTGACCGCCCTGCCGCGCTGGCCCGAGCCCGGGACGCGCACGCCCGCGGGATCCCTGCGTGCGCCGATGCCGGGCACGATCGTCCGGATAGGCGCGTTCGCCCCCGGCGACCGGGTCGAACGCGGCCACCCCCTGCTGTGGCTGGAGGCGATGAAGATGGAACACGTGATCGCCGCGCCCGTCACCGGCACGCTCACCGCCCTGACCGCCGAGATCGGCCGCCAGGTCGAACTCGGCGCCGTACTCGCCGTCGTCAAGGAGGAGGCAGGCCCATGAGCACCGTCCGCGGCACCTTCGACAGCGCCCTGCTGGAGGACGACGAGCGGCGTGCCCTGCGCGAGGCGGTCGGCGCACTCGGCCGCCGCTATGGCCGCGGCTACTTCGCGGCGGCGGTAGCGGCCGGCGGGCAGACCGACGAGCTGTGGCAGGAGGCCGGCCGGCTCGGCTACCTCGGGGTGAACCTGCCCGAGGAGTACGGCGGCGGAGGCGGCGGTCTGACCGACCTGTCCATCGTGCTGGAGGAACTGGGCGCCGCGGGCTGCCCCCTGCTGCTGCTCATCGTCTCCCCCGCCATCTGCGGCACGGTGATCGCCCGCTTCGGCACCGAGGAGCAGAAGCGGCGCTGGCTGCCGGGCCTGGCCGGCGGCGCCCTGCGGATGGCGTTCGGCATCACCGAACCGGACGCCGGCTCCAACTCCCACCGGATCACCACCACCGCCCGCCGCGACCCGGACACCGGCGGATGGCTGCTCAGCGGCCGCAAGGTGTTCGTGTCGGGCGTGGACATCGCCGACGCCACCTTGGTCGTGGGCCGCACCGAGGACGCGCGTACCGGCCGGCTCAAGCCCTGCCTGTTCATCGTCGAGCGCGGCACGCCCGGATTCGAGTACCGCCGGATCGAGATGGAGGTGGCCGCGCCCGAGAAGCAGTTCCAGCTCTTCCTCGACGACGTGGCGCTGCCCGCCGACGCGCTCGTCGGCGACGAGGACGCGGGGCTGCTGCAGCTGTTCGCCGGGCTCAACCCCGAGCGGGTGATGACCGCCGCGTTCTCCGTCGGCATGGGCCGCTACGCGCTGGCCCGCGCCGTCGAGTACGCCCGGACCCGGCAGGTGTGGCGGACCCCGATCGGCGCCCACCAGGCCATCGCCCACCCCCTGGCACAGGCGCACATCGAGCTGGAACTGGCCCGGCTGATGATGCGCAAGGCCGCCTACCTGTACGACGCGGGCGACGACATGGCGGCGGGCGAGGCGGCGAACATGGCCAAGTACGCGGCGGCCGAGGCAGGCGCCAGGGCCGTCGACCAGGCGGTGCACACCCTGGGCGGCAACGGGCTCACCGCCGAGTACGGCCTGGCGTCCCTGCTCACCGCCTCCAGGGTGGGCCGCATCGCCCCGGTGAGCCGTGAGATGATCCTCAACTTCGTCTCGCACCACAGCCTTGGGCTGCCCAAGTCGTACTGACCCCGGCCCCGACCCCGACCCCGAACCCGACCCCCGACCCGATCCACGTACGGAGCGGAGAGCTGCCACAGTGACCACGCCAACGCCCCTTGTGCGCAGGGACACCGACCGGGGCATCGCCGTCCTCACCCTCGATTCCCCGCACAACCGCAACGCCCTGTCCGCCGCGCTGATCGCCGAGCTGACCGGCGCGCTCGACGCGGCCGCGGGCGACGAGGCGGTGCGCGCGGTGCTGCTCACCCACACCGGTTCCACCTTCTGCGCGGGCGCCGACCTGAAGGCGGACGGCGTCGAGCGCGGGCCGGTCCTGCTGGTCGAGCTCATGCGGCGGATCGCGGAGCTGCCCAAGCCGGTCGTGGCGCGGGTGACCGGCCACGTGAGGGCGGGCGGACTCGGGCTGCTGGCGGCCTGCGACATATCGGTGGCGGGCGACTCGGCGACCTTCGCCTTCGGGGAGTCGCGGCTGGGGCTCGCCCCCGCCGTCGCCTCGATTCCCGTCCTGGCCAGGGCCGACCAGCGGGCGGCGGCGCGGTGGTTCCTGACCGGGGAGACCTTCGGACCGGCGCAGGCGCTGCGGACCGGCCTCGTCACGGCCCGGGAGGAGGACCTGGACGGCATCCTCGCGGGGCTGCGGGCCGCGTCCCCGCAGGGTCTGGCCGCCTCCAAGGAGCTGACGACCGCGGCGCTGCGCGAACGGCTGGCCGCCGACGGCCCGGAACTGGCCTCGCGCAGCGCCCGGCTGTTCGCGTCACCGGAGGCCGCCGAGGGCGTACGGGCACTGCTCGAACGGCGGGAGCCGCCATGGGCGTTGTGACCGGCCGGACCGAGGACGCCGCCGCCGACCGCGCCCCCAAGCAGGACCGCAGCCGCGCGACCCGGCAGCGGATACTGGAGGCCGCCGTCGCCTGCCTGGCGGAGCACGGCTGGTCCGGCACCACCGTGGCCGTGGTGTGCGCCCGGGCCGGGGTCTCGCGCGGCGCGGCGCAGCACCACTTCCGCACCCGCGAGGAACTGTTCACCGCGGCGATCGCGCACATGGCCGAGCGCTGGCTGGCGGCCGTACGCGAACGGGCCCGCGCGCTGCCCCGCGAGGGCGCCGACCGCACCCTCGCCGTGGTCGACATGCTGGTGGCCGTCCACACCGGTCCGCTGTTCCGCGCCGCCCTGCACCTGTGGGTGGCGGCCGGCGAGGAGGAGTCGCTGCGCCCCCGGGTCGCCGCGCTGGAGGCCCGCATCGGCCGCGAGGCCCACCATCTGGCGGTGGAGTTCCTGGGCGCCGACGAGTCCCGCCCGGGCGTGCGCGAAACCGTCCAGGGCACCTTGGACATGGCCCGCGGCCTGGGCCTGGCCAACCTGCTGACCGACGACTCGGCCCGCCGCAAGCGGATCGTCCGCCAGTGGGCCCGGCTGCTCGACGCGGTGCTGCGCGAGGACGGGTGAGGCGGGGGCCGCGCCGCGGGCCGGACGGTTCCGGGCCGCGGCCCCCGGCCGTACGGTGAGGTTCGCGAAGCCCAGCCCGGGCCCGCCGGCGTCGGCGAACAGCCCGGTCCGCACGCATCCCAGCAGCCGGCCGGCCTCCTCGGCGAGCAGCAGGCGGTAGCGCTGCACGCCCGGGCGAGCCGGTGGCCCGGGCGTGCACCAGGCGCGCGCTGGTCACGACGTACGGCATCACCTCGCGCAGTACGCCGCCCACGCGCTGTGCGTCGCCGGCGGCCCCGTAGTCCCGAATGATCACGCCCACGCAGCCGCGCCCTACGCGCCGCCCGGCCTCCCCGTCCCCCCGTTCCGGGTTCCGGGCCCGGGGGGAGGGGCGGCCCGCGGATGCGGCAGCGCGGCTCACGGGGCGGCTCATGGGGCGGGGCCGCGCGGGAAGGCGCTCAGGGCGAGGGCGGACGGCCGCGGGTCCCGCGGCGGCCACGCGCGGCGGGCCGGGACTACCGGACGGGCGGCGACGGGTGGACCCTGGCAGGAGGGAGATGGGTCGGATGCGGCGTTTGCGCAGAACAGGGTACGAACCGGTACAGGCCCGCAGTCCGCTGCGGATGCGGCTGGCGCTGGCCGTGTGCGGAGTGGTGTGGGGGGCGGCGGCCGCGGTCGGCTTCGCGGTCTACCACCAGCCGGGCTGGGCCGCGCTGTGCGCCGCGATCGCGGCGGTGGCCTGCCTGGACACGGTGCTGGTGATCCGCCACATCCGGCAGGGCCCGCACTTCCAGCCGGGCCGTTCGGTCCCGCCGTACCGTCCGGTGGACCCCGGTTCCGGCCGGGGCCGCGGCCGGGACGCCGACCGGTCCGCGGCTCACGGCCGCCGGGGACCGTACGACGACCGGGGCTGACGGCGGGGGCCGACGGCGGGGCTGCGGGAACCCCGGCGGACGGCCCCGCGCACGCGAACCGGCACGCGAAGGGGCCCGGCGCACATGCGCCGGGCCCCTTCCTGAGTAGCGGGGACAGGATTTGAACCTGCGACCTCTGGGTTATGAGCCCAGCGAGCTACCGAGCTGCTCCACCCCGCGTCGGTGAAAGAAAGACTACGGGTTCCCCTCGTCCATGCCAAATCCTTATCCGTCAGCGCTGCCGCGCCAGCCATCTCCAGCGCGGCTGCTCGGCGACGAGAGCGGCCGTGGCCAGGACGCAGACGCACACGGCGGCCCACACCGGCCACAGCGCCCAGGACGACACGACGGCCGCGCCGAGTTCCAGCAGCACCATCACGATGGTCACCCATCCCGGCACCGCGACCGGGGGCGCGCCCCTGCCCCCCGCACCGTCGCCGCCCTTGTCCCCGGGCGTTGCCAGCACCCCGGGCACTGCGACGAGCACGACGAGCGACCCGGCCGCCGCCCACCAGGAGATGCCCGCCAGCCACCAGGGAGTGGCCACCCAGGCCACGAGTTCCGTCGCGAAGCGCAGTACGGACGGCAGGCCGTCGCGAGGAGCGGCCTTCGCCGCCGGGGTCGTCACGGCGGCACCTTCCCACGTGACCTGGGGCGGCGTACACCGGCGCGGGGAAAATCCGTTGCGGGCCGCGCGCGGGCGGTCCTACGGTCGGTGGCGTCGTGATTGCCGTCGGCAAGGAGTAGGCCGTTGCTCGTGTGAGGTTCCGGGTCACCGTCGCCCGCGCGGCGCGTCCGAGAGGATCGGGACGCCCCTTCGCGGCCGGTGGACGCTGCCCGGCCGACGAGCGAGACCGAGAACCCCGGCGCGGGGCCCAAGAAGCCTTGTAACAGCCATGGCCCGTCACGAGCCCCCGGCCGCCGCCCAGCGGTGCACGAGCGCGCTGACGCGCATGCCTGTTCGCCGCCCTCTCCGCCCTCGCCGCCCGTGCCTCCCGCCGCGTCCGCCGAACCGGTGCCCCGTCGCGCCGCGACCGCGGCGCATCGCCGCCACCTCACCCACCAGCGACCGGGAGACCGCCATGTCATCGACCCCCACCACCCATCTCGTCTGTTCCCGGCTCGGCTTCGCCTGGCCCGACGGCACCCGCGTCTTCGAGGGCCTGCAGTGGGCGCCGGGCCCCGGCCGTACCGGGCTGGTCGGCCTCAACGGCGCGGGGAAGTCCACCCTGCTCCGGCTGATCGCGGGCGACCTGGCGCCCACCTCCGGCGCGGTCAAGGCGTCAGGCGACATCGGGCTGCTGCCGCAGGACGCCACCGTGGACACGTCGCTGCGGGTCGACGAGGTGCTGGGGATCGCCGGGGCCCGCGCCGCCCTGCACGCCATCGAGGCCGGCGACTGCGCCGAGGAGCACTTCGCGGCGGTCGGCGACGACTGGGACGTGGAGGAGCGGGCCCGCGCCACGCTCGACGCGCTCGGCCTGGACCGGATCGGCCTGAACCGCACGGTCGGCGAGGTGTCCGGCGGCGAGTCGGTGCTGCTGCGGCTGGCCGCGCTGCTGCTGCGCCGCCCCGGCGTACTGCTGCTCGACGAGCCGACCAACAACCTCGACCTGCGGGCCCGGCGCCGCCTGTACGCGGCGGTCGAGTCCTGGCCGGGGACGCTCGTGGTGGTCAGCCACGACCGCGAGCTGCTGGAGCGCGTGGACCGGATCGCGGACCTGCGCGACGGCACCGTCACGACCTACGGCGGGAACCTGTCGGCGTACGAGGAGGCGCTGGCGACCGAGCAGGAGGCGGCCGAGCGCATGGTCAGGTCCGCCGGGGCCGACGTGAAGCGGCAGAAGCGCGAACTGGCCCAGGCGCAGGTCGTGCTGGCCCACCGGGTGCGGTACGGGCAGAAGATGTACGACACCAAGCGCGAGCCGCGAGCGGTGATGAAGCTGCGCAAGCGGCAGGCCCAGGTCTCGGCGGGCAAGCACCGCCTGCTGCACGCCGAGCGGCTGGCCGACGCCAAGGAACGGCTGGCCGAGGCGGAGCTGGCGGTGCGCGACGACGACGAGATCCGCGTCGACCTCCCGCACACAGCGGTGCCGCAGGGCCGGACCGTCCTCACCCTGGACGCGGTGGTGCTGCGCTGCGGCGCGCGGGCGAACCTGGACGTACGCGGGCCCGAGCGGATCGCGCTCGTCGGCGCCAACGGCGCGGGCAAGTCCACGCTGCTGCGCACGCTGGCCGGTGAGATCCCGCCGGCCTCGGGCCGGGTGCTGGCGCACGTACCGGTCCGGTACCTGCCGCAGCGGCTGGACGTGCTGGACGACGAGCTGTCGGTGGCGGCCAACGCGGCGGCGTACGCCCCCTCGGCGACCGGCAACGCGGTGCGGGCGCGGTTGGCGCGGTTCCTGTTCCGCGGCGCGGCGGCGGACCGCCCGGCCGGGTCGCTGTCCGGCGGCGAACGCCTGCGGGCGGCGCTGGCCGCGCTGCTGCTCGCCGAGCCCGCCCCGCAGCTGCTCATGCTGGACGAGCCGACGAACAGCCTGGACATGGCGTCGGTGCGGCAGTTGACGACCGCCCTGGCCTCGTACCAGGGGGCGCTGATCGTGGCCGGCCACGACCTGCCGTTCCTGCGGTCGCTCGGTGTGACCCGGTGGCTGCGGATCGGGGAAGGGCAGGTGGTGGACGTGCCCGCGGACGGCGTGTGAGGTTTGGCGGCGGGCCGGGCGCGACAGGTAAGGGCCATGAGCACTGACGGATCGGTACGGATCGCGCTGTCCGACGAGGTCGCGGGGGCGCTGGCCCGGCGCGCCCCCGTGGTGGCCCTGGAGTCGACGATCATCGCGCACGGCCTGCCCCGCCCCCGCAACCTCCAGGTGGCCCGCGAACTGGAGGAGATCGTACGGGCGGCCGGGGCCGTGCCCGCCACGGTCGCCGTGCTCGACGGGGTGGCCCGGGTGGGGCTGACGAAGGACCAGGTCGAGCGGGTGGCACAGGACACGGACTTGCGCAAGCTGGGCTTCCGCGATCTGGCCCCGGCCCTCGCCGCCAAGGCGAGCGGCGCCACCACCGTGTCGGGCACGGCCTTCCTCGCGGCCCGGGCGGGCCTGCGGGTGTTCGGTACGGGCGGCCTGGGCGGGGTGCACCGCGGCTGGGTGGACGTGCAGGACGAGTCGGCGGACCTGGCGCTGCTGGCCCGTACCCGGATCACGGTGGTGTGCGCCGGGGTCAAGTCGATCCTGGACGTGCCCGCGACCTTGCAGCGCCTGGAGACACTCGGCGTGGGCGTCCTCGGCTACGGCACCGACCGCTTCCCCGGGTTCTACCTCACCGACTCCGGCGAACCCGTGGACTGGACGGTCGGCTCCCCCGGCGAGGTGGCCGAGGTGATGGCCGCCCAGGACGAGCTCGGCGGCCACGACTCCGCACTGATCGTCGCCAATCCGGTCCCGCCCGCGGACCAGCTCGACCCCGCCCTCCACGACCAAGTTCTGGCCGAGGCCCTGGCCGCCGCGGACAGGCAGGGCGTCACCGGACAGGCGGTCACCCCCTTCCTCCTGGCCTACCTCACCACCCACACGGCCGGTGCCTCCCTGGAGGCCAACCTCGCCGCCGTCCGCGGCAACGTCCGCCTCGCGGCCGAGATCGCGGTCTCGTGGTCGGAACGGCCGGAACGGCGGGAGCGGTCTCAGCAGCCGGAACGGCCGGAGCGGTCTCAGCGGCCGGGACGATGACCGGGCCGTCCCCGTACCGGCCGCGGCACGGCACACCGGCCGCCGCCCTCCTGGTGATCGGGGACGTCGTCACGGACGTGGTCGCGCTCCACCGGTCGCCGCTCGCCGCGCACACCGACACGGCGGCACGGATCGCGCTGCGCCCCGGCGGCGCCGGCGGGAACGTCGCCTGCTGGGCGGCCCGCCGGGGGGCGCGGGTGCGGCTGCTGGCCCGGGTCGGCGCCGACTGGGCCGCCTGGCACGAGGAGGCGCTGCGGGCGGCGCGGGTCGAGCCGGCGCTGCGCGTGGACGCCGAGGCCGCCACGGCGGTCGTCATCGCCCTGGTGGACGCGGCGGCCGAACGCACCCTGGTGACCGACAGCGGCGCCGCCGTCCGGCTCGGTCCGGACGACTGGGACGAGGCGCTGCTGGACGGTACGGGCCACGTCCACCTGTCCGGTTACCTGTTCTTCTCCGCGCCCGGCCGGGAACTCGCCGCTGTGGTCGCGAAGGCGGCCCGGGCGCGGGGCCTCGCGCTGAGCGTCGATCCCGCCTCCGCCGGGTTCCTGCGGGAGCTGGGCACCGCCCGCTTCCTGGACGCCGTGTCGGGGACCGATCTGCTGCTGCCCAACGCGGCGGAGGCGTGCCTGCTGGCCGGGCGGGCGGAACCGGCGGACGCGGCCGAGGAGTTGAGCGTGCACTGCGGGGCGACGGTGGTGGTCACCCTGGGCGCGGACGGAGCCCTGGTCGCGGCCGGGGGCCGGGTGACCGCCCGCGTACCGGGGCTGCCGCGACGCGCGGTGGACAGCACGGGCGCCGGCGACGCCTTCACCGGCGCCCTGCTGGCGGCCCGGCTGACGGGCGCCGACCTGCCCGCCGCTGTGGCGGCGGGGTGCGCGGCGGGCGCGGAGGCGGTGACCGTGGTGGGTGGCCGCCCGGCCGCGGGAGGGCGGTGGGACGCAGACGGGCGGTGAGGCGGACGGCCGGCGCCCGTCAGATCTCGTCCCAGGGGGCGGACTCGTACAGTTCGCCGATCCTGGCGAGGAGTTTCGCGCCCGTGGGTACGGTCATGCCGTCGATCGTGGCGACCGGCGCGATTCCGCGGGAGTTGGCCAGGAAGGCCCCCTCGTAGGAGGGGACGTCGGTGAGGCGGACCGGGCGGCAGCTCTGGGGGATGCCGGCGGCCTCCAGTTCGCGTTCGAGGACGCGCATGGTGGTGCCGTGCAGTTGGGGCGCGTCGGGCCAGACGACGCCGTCGCCGGTCAGGAAGCCGATGTTGGTGGTGGCGCCTTCCGCGATCTGGCCGCCGGGGCCGACCAGCAGCGCCTCGCCGTAGCCCTGGGCCGCGACCCGGCGGCCCCAGTACGCCTGTCCGAAGCCGCCGACGTGCTTGAGGTGGGCGACCGGGCGCTGGTAGGGCACGGACTTCACCCGCTGCGGGCCGGCCGGCATGTGCGCGGGCGGGCGGACGGAAACCATGACGGCGACGTGTTCTCCGGGGCCGTCGACCGGCTGGAAGGCGTTGACGCGGACGCTCGCGTCGGTGCGGCCCGCGGTGGCGAGCGCGTGCCGGATCCGGTCGCGGACGAGGTCGCCGTCCAGTCCCGAGCCGAACAGCTCCCGTCCTGCGCCGTCCAGCCGTTCCAAGTGGAAGCCGAGGCCGCGCACCTTGCCGCCGCGCACCTGCATCGCCGTGAAGTGGCCGTACCCGGCGAGGGCGGGCGACAGGCTCTCGACGGTCGCCGGGGCGCCGTCGATCTCGATCAGCGGTGAGTCCGTCATACGCCCCACCTTAAGTCACCTGTCCCGTGGGCCACTTGGGCAGCGGCGGATGAGGTGCGGGGGCGGGCTCGCGGGCAGCGGGGGAGGCCGTACGCGGGGCGATCGGCCACGGGCGGGCCACGCCGAGCCCGGCATGCCGGCGCCGGTAGGTTGAGCGGGTGTCCACTCCCGTGATCCTCCTGCTCTCCGGCAGCCTGCGGGCCGGCTCCTCCAACGAGTCCGTCCTGCGCACCGCCCAGGCCGTGGCGCCGCCGCGCCTGCGCACCGTCAAGTACGGCGGCCTGGCCGCCCTGCCGCACTTCAACCCCGACGACGACACCGATCCGCTGCCGCCCTCCGTCGCCGAGTTGCGCGCCGCGATCGCCGCGGCGGACGCGCTGCTGGTGTGCACGCCGGAGTACGCGGGCACACTGCCCGGCTCGTTCAAGAACCTGCTGGACTGGACGGTCGGCGGCAGCGAGATCTCCGACAAGCCGACGGGCTGGATCAACGCGGCGGCTCCCGGCCGCGGCGGTGGCGCGGAGGCCACCTTGCGCATGGTGCTGGGCTACACCGGCGCCCGCGTCGTGGAGGAGGCGTGCGTCCGCGTGCCCGTGGGGCGCGAGGCGACCGGCGCGGACGGCCTGATCACCGATCCGGCGGCGCGGCAGCGGATCGCCGAGGTGCTCGGCGTGCTGGCGGCGGCCTCGGAGCGGACCGCCGAGAGCGGATGAGGCCGGGGGCGGGGGCCGGACGGAGCCCGGTGAAGGGGGTAGACCACGGGAACAGCGGCTACTCCCGGTGCTCATCGCCGCACCCCGTGTACGCCCCGGCCCCGGAGCCGATCGACACCGCCGGACAGGAAGCCGCTGTGACGACGGTCACACACGTGATGTCCGGCGGACCGGCGGTGACACACGAAACGGTGCCGGCCGCGAATGGGCCGACACCGTTCGGAAAAGTGTCCGTCTGAGTGTCCGAGGGGGGACTTGAACCCCCACGCCCCGAAGGGCACTAGCACCTCAAGCTAGCGCGTCTGCCATTCCGCCACCCGGACCGGGTCATGCCACCGCGACCTGCGCGGCCGTGGTGACGGGACCAACGATACCAAGGATTGGCGGTGCTCCTCACCCGCGATTGCCGCTGGCGACCGCGCAGGTCAGGGGGGTGCCGGTGGGGACGGCCGCCCGGATCAGGCGCGCGGGCGGGCGGCGATGGCGCGGTGGTGGCGGACCACCTCGTCGATGATGAAGTTCAGGAACTTCTCGGCGAAGGCCGGGTCCAGCTTGGCCTCGGCGGCCAGCCGCCGCAGACGGGCGATCTGGTCGGCCTCGCGGGCGGGATCGGCGGGCGGCAGGTTGTGGGCGGCCTTCAGCTCCCCGACCTGCTGCGTGCACTTGAAGCGCTCGGCGAGCAGGTGCACGAGGGCCGCGTCCAGGTTGTCGATGCTGCCGCGCAGGGCCCGCAGTCGCTCCAGCGCCTGCTCGTCGCCCACCAGGGTGTGTTCGGCGGTCGGCTGGTCGTTCATCTCGGAAGGCCATCCCCTGATCGATAGGTCCGTGGAGGGTGCTGCACCGCGAGCTCGCGTTCACCCTATGACACGCTGAACCGTGTGGGGTGGCCCTCCGCCGGGAAGCCGGGCCACAGGGACGACAGGGGACTGGTGAGGCATGGGACGGGTCACCGAGCGGCGCCGGGTACTGCGGATCAGGGAAGGTGCGGCCGGTCACCGGGCGGACACGCTGGTCGCCGAGGAACCGCTGGAGATCCGGCTGAACGGCCGCCCCCTGGCGGTCACCATGCGCACCCCCGGCCACGACTTCGACCTCGCCACCGGTTTCCTGGTCAGCGAGGGCGTGCTGGCGAAGGCCGACGAGGTGGCCTCGGTCGTCTACTGCGCGGGCGCGACCGCGGAGGGCGTGAACACGTACAACGTCGTGGACGTGACACTGGCGCCCGGTGTGCCGCTGCCCGACATCGCGCTGGAGCGCAACGTCTACACCTCGTCCTCGTGCGGGCTGTGCGGCAAGGCCAGTCTCGACGCGGTGCGCACCGCCGCCCGCCTGCCGATGCCGGCGGCGGACGAGCCGCGGCTGACCCCGCAGCTGCTGGCGGCGCTTCCCGAGCGGCTGCGGGCGGCGCAGGAGGTCTTCGAGCGGACCGGCGGGCTGCACGCGGCGGCGCTGTTCGACGCCGAGGGCGAGCTGCTCGACCTGCGCGAGGACGTGGGGCGGCACAACGCCGTCGACAAGCTGGTCGGGCGGGCGCTGCGGGAGGGGGGCCTGCCGCTGGCCGGCCGCATCCTGATGGTGTCGGGCCGGGCGTCGTTCGAGCTGGCCCAGAAGGCGGTGATGGCGGGCATCCCGGTGCTGGCCGCGGTCTCGGCGCCGTCCTCGCTCGCGGTGGACCTCGCGGCCGAGTCCGGGCTGACGCTGGTGGGATTCCTGCGGGGCAGCTCCATGAACGTCTACGCGGGCGAGGACCGCCTCGCGCTGACGCCGACGCCGGCGCACTGAGCCGGGCGGCCCGCCCCGCCCCGGCGGGCGCGGCCGGCGGCCGGGCGAGCCGCCGAGCGGGTGATGCCGGTGGGACGTGTGAGATGCCAGAGGGTGGAGCGACCGTGACCGGCCGGGGCAGATTTGGTGGAGATCCACCACCGCTCCCGGCGGGCCCGTACCGGCGCTGCGGCGCGCGTTCCCCTTGGCACACCAGGGAAGGCGGGACCGACCAGCACAGATGTCCGAAAACCCGCGCCGTTGCGGGCCCCTCCCGCTCCCCGAGGGGATCGGGTAGCTTACGGGCCCGCACAAAGCGGTCCTAGGAGAGCACCTGTTGCGTCAGTTCACCGTCCCTCCACTGGCCACTGCACCCCAGGCGGGCGGCTTGGCGGATGCCGTGTTCGGCAACGCCCGGCAGAGCCCGGACGCCGTGGTGCTCGGCCGCTCGGACGGGCAGGGCGGCTGGCACGACGTGACGGCCGCCCGGTTCCGCGACGAGGTGCTCGCGGTGGCCAAGGGACTGCTCGCCGAGGGCATACGCTTCGGCGACCGGGTCGCGATCATGTCCCGCACCCGTTACGAGTGGACGCTGTTCGACTTCGCGCTGTGGGCGATCGGCGCCCAGTCGGTGCCGGTCTACCCGACGTCCTCCTCCGAGCAGGTGCGCTGGATGCTGCACGACTCGGGCGCGGTCGCGGCGATCGTGGAGCACGAGGACCACGCCATGACGATCGGCGCGGCCGTCGACGAGCTGCCGCTGCTGACCCGGCTGTGGCAACTGGACGCCGACTGCGTCGCCGAGCTGGCCGGGGCCGGCGAGCACGTCGCCGACGAGGTGGTCGAGCGCCACCGTCTCGCGGTCACCCCGGACGCGATCGCCACCATCATCTACACCTCGGGCACCACCGGCCGGCCCAAGGGCTGCGTGCTCACCCACGCCAACTTCATGGCCGAGTGCGACAACGTGGTGGCCCGCTGGGAGCCGGTGTTCGCCAGCAAGCCGAACGAGGAGCCCTCCACCCTCCTCTTCCTGCCGCTGGCCCACGTCTTCGGCCGCATGGTCGAGGTGGCCGCCGTCCGCAGCGGGATCCGGCTCGGCCACCAGCCCAGCATGGCCGCCGCCGACCTCATCCCGGACTTCGCGGCCTTCCGGCCCACCTTCGTGCTGGCCGTCCCGTACGTCTTCGAGAAGGTCTTCCAGGCCGCCCGCCGCAAGGCCGAACTGAGCGGGCGGCTGGGCCCCTTCGACAAGGCGGTCGAGGTCGCGGTGCGCTACGCGGAGGCCATGGAGGACAAGGCGTTCGGCACCGGCCCCGGGCCGAGCGCGACCCTGCGGATGCAGCACCAGATGTACGACAAGCTGGTCTACAGCAAGGTCCGGGCGGCCCTGGGCGGCCGGGTCCGGCACGGCATCTCCGGCGGCTCGGCGATGGAGCGCCGCCTCGGGCTGTTCTTCTGCGGCGCCGGCGTCACCATCTACGAGGGTTACGGGCTGACCGAGACGACCGCGGCGGCCACCGCCAACCCGCCGGAACAGACCAGGTTCGGCACGGTGGGGCTGCCGGTGCCCGGCACCACCGTGGCGGTGGCCGAGGACGGCGAGATCTGGCTGAAGGGCGGCCAGGTCTTCCAGGGCTACCTCAACAACGAGAAGGCGACCGCCGAGGTGCTCCGCGAGGGCTGGCTGGCCACCGGCGACCTGGGCTCGCTCGACGAGGACGGCTACCTGACGATCACCGGACGCAAGAAGGAGATCCTGGTGACCAGCGGCGGCAAGAGCGTCTCGCCGGTGCCGTTGGAGGACCGGGTGCGCCTGCACCCGCTGGTCGGGCAGTGCGTGTGCGTGGGCAACAACCGCCCCTACGTGGCGGCCCTGGTCACGCTGGACCTGGAGGCCGTCTCGCACTGGCTGACGATGCGCGAGAAGCCCCCGATGGCACCGGCCGAGTTGGTGCACGACCCCGACCTGGAGCAGGAGATCCGGCGGGCGGTGGTGGCGGCCAACACCCTGGTCTCGCAGGCCGAGTCGATCCGCACCTTCCGCATCCTGGCCACCCAGTTCTCCGAGGAGCGCGGCACCCTGACCCCCTCGATGAAGCTGAAGCGGCGGGCGATCGAGAACGCCTACGCGCGGGAGATAGAGGCGCTGTACAGGACGTGACGGCCGGCGCTCCCGGTCGCGGTCGCCGTCCTGCCAGGCGCTCCCGGTCGCTGTCGCGGTCCTGGCAGGCGGTCCCGGTCGCGGTCGGCCGTCTCTTCGGGGCCGGTCCCCGGCCGGCCGTCCGGGCCCGCTCAGTCCGCCGCGTCGCGGCACAGGTCGGCCAGGTCGTGCTCCCGCGCGGCGCCCGGCCGGAAGGCGAAGACCGGCTCGCCGGTCCACCGGCCGCCGTCGAGCCGCACCGTGCGCACCGCGAGGGCGTGCCGGGTGCCTTCCCGGGCCACGAACAGCTCGTTGTAGCCGTTGCGCTCGTCGGTCTCGCGGCTGGCGAGCGCCGGGGCCCCGGCGATCCGCATCGTCCAGGGCCGGCCGGGCCCGAGGAAGCGCTCGGCGGCGGCGAAGGCCAGGTGGGTGTGGCCGTGCAGGACCAGCGAGGTGTCCGCCCCGGCCAGCGCCCGCTTGGCCACCCCGGCGTTGACCACGCCGGAGTACGGGGCGACCTCCACGGCCGGCACGGGGGACAGCGGGTGGTGCAGAGCGGCCACCGTCACGTAGCCCTCCTGCGCGGCGAGCCGGTCCAGGACGCCGCTGTCGACGACGCCCGGGTCGAGCCGCTCGAAGTCGTGGACGATCCGCGCGACCGCTTCCTCATCGGCGTCACGGCCCGCGGCCAGGTACGCCTCCCGTACCGCGCCGAGCCGCTCGCGGTCCGTGTCCTTGGCCACCTCACCGCCGGACTCGGCGGTGCCCAGCAGCGCGAACCGCAGCCCGGCCCGTGGATAGGCGACGTACAGGGTGCGCCGGGCGGGGTCGGCCTCCTGGAGGTCGGGGTGCGGGTAGTCGGCGAAGGCCTCGGCGAACCAGCGGTGCCTGGCCTGCGGCGAGGGGTCGAGCGCGAGGTCCCAGGACACGTCGTGGTTGCCGCCGACCAGCAGGACGCGGGGCTCGTCCCGCAGGTCGCGGTGCGGGGCGAGTAGCCCGGCCACTTCGGCGAGCCAGGCCCGGGCGGCCCGTCCGCAGTCGTCCTGCGGCCGGTTGACCACGTCGCCGGTGACCACCACCAGGTGCGGGGCGCGGCCCTGCGCCGCGAGCCGGCGCAGGTGGTCGAGGTAGCTGTCCATGGGGGTGCCGGCGCCCGCCAAGGCGGCGAGTCTGCGGCCGGCCTGCGAGCCGTCCTTCGCGTCCACGGTGTCGCGCAGGCTGCCGCCGTGGTGCAGGTCGGAGATGTGGTGCACGCGCAGCACCTCGGGCAGGTGCCGGGCCAGCACCGGGTCCTCGGCCAGGTGCCCGGCCGGCATCCGGTCCTCGGCCCGGCGCCCGGCCGCCGCCCTCTCGCCGGCGCCGCCCTCCGCGTGCGTGACGTCCGCGACGGGCAGGCCCGCCGCCCGCCATCGCGCGGCCCGCAGCGCGGCGCGGTGGCCGGGGCCGAGTCCGTCGTGGAACCACTGCCGCACGTACTCGTGCCGGTCCTCGGCCTCCTCCACGGCCGCCGCGGTCAGCGCCTCAAGGTCGCCGCGCAGCCCGGGGTGCTCCTCGCCGGTCCCCAGGACGAGTTCGAGGAGGAAGGGGGTGTGCAGCCAGGCCGGCTCGGCCTCCCGCAGCCGGGCCACCAGGTGCGGCGCCCAGTCGGGGGCGCGGGCGGCCATCCGGGCGCACTCCTCCTCGTCGAGGACCGGCGGAACGATGACGTCCTTCCAGGCGTCGGCGCTCAGGTGCGGCAGCAGCAGGGCGTGTTCGGCCGGGGTGAGCAGGACCAGCGGCACCGCACCGGACTCCCGTACCCTGCGCAGGCCCGCCGCGAGGTCGGCGGGGGCCGGGCCGCCCGGGCCGAGAGCGGGCTCGTCCACCACCACCAGGGTGCCCGGCGGCAGGGGCGGAGGGGCGGTCTTGCTGCCGGTGAGCGTGCCGAGCCGGTGCCGTTTGACGTCGGCTCGGCTGCGCAGGTCGACGACGAGCGTGCCGCCCTCGGGCCGCGTGTGGGCCAGGCCGCGGGCCAGCCAGGTCTTGCCGGCTCGCCGCCCCATGACGACCAGCCAGGTCTCCCCGTTGGGGGCGCTCGCCTCGGCCGGCGGGCGGATCCAGGAGGGCACGGGCCAGGAGGGGCCGCCGTGGCCGAGCCTGATGTCGAGTTCCGGCCGGTAGGTGCGGTTGGGACGGAAGACGCTCATGCCGGTGACTCCCCGTCGTGCAAAGAGATGGCGTTTCTGGCGATCCAGGCCAGGAGCGGCCTGTCGTCGAGCCACTGCTCCCCCGGCCGCAGCAGCCCGACATCGCGCAGGTCCTGGCGCTGGGCGGGCGAGGCACCGGTCGGCATGGTGCCGGGCGCGGCCAGCAGCGCGGCGCGTCCGGCCGGGCCGATCTCCGCCCAGCGGGTCTCGAAGTGGTGCGCCCACTCGTCCAGCAGCCGCTGGTCCAGCAGGGCGTTCAGCGCTGAGGTGTCGGTCAGCGGGGACAGGTCGTCGCCCTGCACGGCCCGTACCACCGCGTCGCCCGCGACCTGCAGGTAGAACGGCCAGGTGCCGACGTACTCCACGATCCGCGCGGCGGTGGTGTCGCGGCCGAGGCTGACCCCGAGGTTGGCGGCGGTGCCGGACAGGAAGTCCAGGGCGGCGCCGGGGTCGAGCGGCCCGAGGACGCGCGCGTTGACGTCGTTGCCGAAGCTCGACCCGGGCGAGGTCAGGGCGTGCCGCACGACGGAGCGCCAGTCCTTCTCCGTGCCCGTGTAGACGAGCCAGGCGCCGGCCTGCCCGAGGTCGCGCAGCCAGGAGACGGCCGCCGCGTCGTAGCCGGCCAGCCGCCCCACCTCGTCCAGCAGGAACATCAGCCGTCCCGAGCCGGTGCCGGACTCCGCCTTGTCCAGCAGCGCCTCCGCCGGGGAGGCGGCGTCGCGCACCTCGCGGTCCAGGATCGCCGCCAGCGCGTCCGGGCTGTCGACCGCGGCGCTGGGCTGCGGCACGGTCAGCTGGTGCACCGCGCGGAAGCCGTCGGCGACCATCCGCCGGGACAGTTCCTCCAGCACCCACGTCTTGCCCGCCCGCCGCGGCCCGAGCAGCGCGGCGGAGGCGCCCGTGGCGTGCCGGTCGCGCAGCCACGCCAGCACGTCCTCCCGGCCCACCGGCCGCCCCTTGCCCGCGCCGACCAGGAAATGGTCGGCGGACCTCGGGGTGTCCTCGATACGGAACGGCCGCCGGGTCTCGGGCACGTCGGCGTCCCGCTCGCGCACCTCGGCGGCCAGCCGGTCCAGCGCGTCGGTCTGGCCGCGGGTGGTGGGCACGCCGTCGAGCAGCGCGATCTGGACCTCGGTGGCCGTGGACCCACGCAGCGCGCGGCCGGGGTTGAGGGCCTCGCCGCCCTGGGCGGGCGGGATGTCGAACAGCTCGAAAGCGAGGCGGACCGGGAACTCGATGAGGAGCTGGGGATTGTTCGCCAATGCGCCGCCGAGCAGGTCGTGCTGCCCTGCGGTGATCACGCACCGCACGCCGACCCTGCCGCCGTCGCGCATCAGCAGCGCCAGGTCCTCGGCGAACCGGCCGTCGCTCAGGGCGGCCGAGCACGCGTGGAACGACTCCCAGCCGTCCAGCAGCAGCACCAGGTACGGCAGCCGGCGCGGCGCGGGCACCGCCTGCCGCTGGGCGGCGATGTCCCGGAATCCCCCGGTGGCCAGCAGTTCCCGCCGGGTGTGCACAGCGGCGACCAGCCGGCCCAGCAGCCGCCCGAGCCGCTGCGGCTGCGCGGGCGTCACCACGGCGCCGCAGTGCGGCAGTTCGGCCAGCGCCTGCAGGGCTCCCCCGTCGCAGTCGACGCCGAACAGGTGGACGTCGGCGGTGCTGTGCCGGCGGGCGAGGGCCGCGGCCAGGGTGCGCAGGAACTGCGAGCGCCCGCTGCGGTGCCCGCCGGCCAGGATCAGCGGGGTGTCGAGCGAGAGGTCGTACGCGGCGGCCCTGTGCACGAGTTCGTCCGCGACCTCCTCCAGCCCGAAGGCCACCGGGGCGAGGTCGTGCCCGCCAGCGGCCGGCTCGGGCAGCTCCGACAGTGTCACCACCAGGGGCAGCGGCGGCGGCAGCGGCCCGGGCACCTCGGGCACCCGCAGCAGCCGGGCCGCCTCCCGTACCGCCTCGGTCAGCGCGGCGAGGTCGGTGTCGAGGTCCGGATCCGGGTCCGGGTCCGGGTCCGGCGGCAGGGGGACGCTGCGAGAGGGCCGCAGCGCCCCCGTGTCGTCCATGGCGCTGATCTCCACTCGGGGTACGGGGTCCGCGGTGCAGGTCACCCGGGCCGCCTGCACCTCCACCAGGTCCTCGGCCCCGGTGCGGACGAAGGCCCGGCCGGGGGCGGTCGGGCTGATGTACGCGGCGTCGGGAGCGTCGATGATGTCCTGGCTGTCCTCGGTGCCGGTGGTGCGCAGCGCGATCCGCAGATTGGTCGCCGCCCGCAGGTTCGGCGAGATCAGCCCGCTGGGCCGCTGAGTGGCCAGCACCAGGTGGATGCCCAGCGACCTGCCGCGCAGCGCGGTGGTCACCAGGCCGTCCACCAGTTCGGGGAACTCCCTCACCAGGGCGGCGAATTCGTCCACGACGAACACCAGGCGGGGCAGCGGCGGCAGGGCGGGGTCGTGGTCGCGCAGCGCCTGGTAGTCCTCCAGGTTCTTGGCCCGGTGGGCGTTGAGCGTGCTCTCCCGGGCGCGCAGCGCGGCACCGAGCCGGGTCAGCACGCGGTCGACCTGGCGGCTGTCGAGGTCGGCCAGCACGGCGGTGACGTGCGGCAGTCCGTCCAGCGCGCCGAAGGCCGCGCCGCCTTTGTAGTCGATGAGCACGAACTGCAGCTCGTCCGGCCGGTTGGCCTCCGCGAGCGAGGCCACCCAGGCCCGCAGGAACTCCGTCTTGCCCGCTCCGGTCGCCCCGCCGACCAGCGCGTGCGGCCCGTCCCGCCGCAGGTCCAGCGTGAACGGCCCGTCCTGCGCCACCCCCACAACGGCGGCGGTGGACCGCGGTGCGACCGCCCAGCGCGCGGCGACGGCCTCCGCGTCCGGCGGCTCCAGGCCCAGCAGCTCCCGCAGCCGCCTGGCCGGCAGTTGCGTCGGCCGCTCGGCGAGCGCCTCGACCCGCAGCGGCGCCAGCGCCCGCGCCACTTCCTCCAGCCACGGCCACGGCACGAGGTCCGGGAGGACCGGTACGCGCGCGCCGTCCGGGCCCGTCCAGGCCGCCTCCGCGCCGACGGTCACCCGCGCGGCGCACTCCGGAGGCAGGTGCTGGGCCTCGGACTCGACACAGAGCGAGTAGATCCCGGCGCGCGGCCCGTCCCGCAGCAACCGGTCCGCCCCCGGCAGCTCCCGCAGGGCCTGGGCACGGTCCAGGATCACGACGAGGGCGGGGTGCTGGGTCCTTCTCGTCCTTCTCGTCCGCAGGCGGACGTCGATCAGGTACAGCAACTCCCGCACCTGGGCCGCGGCGCGGGCCGTGCCGCAGTAGATCCGGGGCCGGTCCCGGCTGTCGATCGCGGCGGACGACCGCGGCAGCCAGCGCAGCCACCGCCAGCCGGGCGCACCCTCGTCGGCGGCCAGTACGCGTAACGCGACGTCCTCGGGGCTGTGCAGTACGGCGGCCTGCGCCACGTACCAGGCCGCCGTGCGCAGGGCCCGGTCCCACGGCCCGGCGATCCCGACCACTCCGAGGCTGGGGAGGTGCAGCCCGCCTGCCTCGGGCGCAGGGCCCACCCGTACGGGGCGGGGAGGGGACGACGACGGGGCGTCGAAGGGCCCGGGCGGGGGGAAGCGGCGGGGCGTGTCCGGGAGGCCGGCGGGTGGTTCCGCCGGTACGCCGGCCGTCCCTGCGCGGGGCTCCCGCGCCGGCCCGGGCGCCTCGTCCGGCGCAGAGGCGGCCCGGACGGCGCTCTCCCGCCCCGCGGACGAACGGGTCGGCGTAGGTGAGCCGGCGGTTCCGGTTCCGGATTCCGGCCGGTCGACGGGGGCGGGACCGGCCGACGTGCCGGTGCGGTCCGGCGCGGGCGGCCGGTCGGCGGACCGGCCGCCCGGGCTCAACTCCGCCGCGGGAAGACGCAGGCCCCAGCGCAGCAGCAGGAAGTCCGCGTCGTTCGGGCTGCGTTGCCACAGCCGGGACGTGCGGTTCACCGCGGCGGAACGGATCTCCGCCGCGTCGGGGAGTTCCCGGCGGGCGCGTACGGCGGCGTCGGGGACCGAGACGGGTCGGCGCCGGCCCGGCAGCCGGATCAGGCGCCGGCTGCCGACCGACCGTTCCTGGGGGCCGGGAAGCCCGGGGCGGCGCAGTGGCGCGGCCACCAGTTCGGTGCCGTCGGGCTCCGGCCGTTCCGGCCCGGGCACCAGATCCGCGACCGGACCGAACTCCAGGCAGCTCTCGCCGACCGTCAGGAGACTGCCCATGGGCCAGGGATACGCGGCCCAGCCGTGAATCGGCTCGCGCGCCCTGCTCCGGCCGGGGCGCAGGAGCCGCCCGTCCACCGCCATCGGCTCGTCCCCGACTCGGGCGACGTCCACTCCGCCGCCGCCGTTCAGGCGCAGCATCAGACCGTCGATGCTCCCGGTCAGCTCGGGCCCGATCCTGGCGGCGATGCCGTCCACGCCGACATGAATCGCTGGTCCACACAGCACGTGGACCTCCCGCCGCCGGCGCCGTCCGCGCGCGAACCGGAACCCCCACCCGGCCCTGTCACCCGCGACCACACGGACCTCGAGTTCCCCCGTACCCCCGTCTGGCGGCGGGTTCGCGCTCGGGCCCAGGTTCACCCGCGCCCCGTCCCGCAACGCGGAGCCGCCGAGGGACCGGTTCGAACGCAGCGCCCGCCCGTCCACGAACAACCGGGGATCGCGCCTGAGGGAAACCGCGGTGCCGGGAAGGGGCACCTGCAAGGGCGGAGGCTCCCCCCACTCCTGCGCGAACCGCCGGTAGACCTCCGCGAGGGGCGTCGAGTCGGGCGCCCGCAGTTCGATGTCGTGCTCCGTGCCGTCGTGCAGGACGACGGTGAGCAGCCGGCGGGTCACAGCCCCGCGACCCCGGCGGAGGTTCCCGGCAGGCGGTCGGGAGCGCCCGGACCGGGCAGCGGGCCCTGCTCGTTGAGCTGGCGGGTACGGGAGCGGAACTCCGCCTGCCAGTCGGCGGTCTCGCTGTCGATGTGGGTACGGACGGCGTCGACCAGGCGGGCGATCAGGGCGAGTTGGCGTTCGACCTCGGAAGGCTGCAGCCATTCGCCGGGACGAGCGGAGGCGCGGCCCGCCCGCAGGACGTCGGTGGCCCATTCCAGGCGGACCTTGTTCAGTTCGGCACGCAGCGCGTGGGCGACACCGATGTCCCGCATCCAGCTGGAGGACAGGCCGAAGAAATGGTCGAAGCCCTTGCAGCCGGCGGCCAGGGCGAGCAGGACGTACCCCCAGCCCTGGCCGGAGCCGCCGGCCGCGGCCGTGCCGAGCGGAACGGCGGTGCCGGCCACCGCGAAGGCGATGGCCAGGCCCTGCAGGAGGCGGGAGCCGGTGCGCTTGCGCTTCTTGTCCCGCAGGTACCAGGCGATGGCGTCCTCGGCGCTCTGCTCGGCCCAGGCCCGCAGGGCGGCGAGCGCCTCCCGCTGCTCGTCCGGGTCCTGGGAGCCGACCTCGGGGAAGGACCGCAACTCCAGGTCCCTGCCCTGGACTCGGCGCGGAGTGATCCGGGCCGGGCGCTCCCGGCGGACGCCCGAGGGGGCCGTCGCGGTCACGGCGGTGTCCGCCGCGGAGCCCTCGCCCGTACCGCCGCCCGCGCCCACGCTCTCGTCCGCGACCGTCATCGTGCTGCTCCCCCTTCGGCCGGAACGGCGCCCGCGGGCGCCGGATCCGTACGGAACTCCGACCCGAGAGGGTATCGGGTGCGGTCGCCGCGCGTACACGCGAAGGCCGCCCCGCGGTGGCGGACCGCGTATACGCACGGCGGGCGGCGTGGCGGGGTGGTACGGGGCGGAGGTGCGAGGAGTCGCCGGGGGCGCCGCGGCGCGCACTTCCCGGCGTAACCGGTGCGCAAGACGGGGGACGGACCGCCGTTCATCTGCGGGGCCTAGCATGTCCCACATGCTGGACTACGATGTCGAGGCGGCGCGTTACGACGCCACACGCGGGGGCGTGCCGCGCGCGCGGGCCGCGGCGCGCGCGATACTCGCGCTGGTGCCCGAGCGGGCGCGCACCCTGCTCGACGTGGGATGCGGGACCGGCCTGGTCACCGAGCGGCTGGTACGGCCGGGGCTGCGGGTGTTCGGGGTGGACGCGTCGGCCGGCATGCTGTCGGCGGCCGCGCGGCGCATGGGGCCGGTGGTCGCGCTCGGCGACTGCCGGGGGCTGCCCTTCGCCGACGAGTCGCTGGACGCGGTGAGCGCGGTGTGGCTGCTGCACCTGCTGCCGTACGCGCCCGCCGTCGTGGCCGAGTGCGCCCGGGTGCTGCGGCCCGGCGGCGTGTTCGTGGCGACGGTGGACAAGGACGCGGGCCACGACGTGGACAGTGACGTGGACGCGCTGCTCGCCCCCTACCGCGTGACGCGGGCGCACGACGCCGAGCCGCGGATCACGGCGGTGGCCTCGGAGCACGGGCTGCGGCGGGCCGGTGAGGCGCGGTTCACCGGGCACGGCCAGGGACGCTCGCCGGCCGGCACGGCCGCCGCCGTCTCCCGCGGCTACTTCGCCTCCGCGCTGGCGCTGGACGAGGCGGAGTCCGGCGCGCTCGTACGGCGCCTGGAGCGGCTGCCGGACCCCGACGTCCCGCGCGCCGACCCGGTGTACCGGCTGCTGGCGCTGCGCAAGGAGGGCTGACGGGCGGACTCGTGCGGGCCGGACCGACGGGCGGGCCGATGCGGGCCCGCCTGCCGGATCAGGCGCCGAACGCGGCCAGCATGGACGTGACGGACTCCTCGACTCCCTGGTGGGTGAGGCCGAGGCCGGCCAGGGCCCGGGCCGCGGGTTCCTGGTCGTCGCTGAGGACACCGAGCAGGATGTGTTCGGTGCCGATGTAGTTGTGGCCCAGGCGCAGGGCCTCGCGCAGGACGAGTTGCAGGCTCTTCTTGGCCGCGGGGCTCACCGGCATCTGGCCTTCGAGAGGCCGCTCCTCGGCGCCGGGGGTCGAGACGGCGGCACGCAGCGCCTCCGGGGTGATGCCGGCCTGCGTGAGGATGTCCGCCGCGATGCCGCCGGGGCGGAGCAGTCCGAGGACGAGGTGCTGGGGCTCGATCGCGCCGTGCAGCGCGGCGCGTGCCTCGTCCTGCGCGGCCTCCACCGCCACGCGCGCCCGCTGGGTGAAGCGTTCGAAGGTGGCGGCGCCGGAGAGGTCGATGTCCTCCGGTACGCGGGGCACGAACCGCTTCTGGGCGGCCTGTTTGGACACGCCCATGTGCTGCCCGATGTCGGTCCAGGAGGCGCCGGCCCGCCGGGCCTGGTCCACGAAGTGCCCGATGAGGTGGTCGGCGACGTCGCCGAGGTGGGCGGCCACCTCCACGGCGTGCTCCAGGTCGGCGAGCGGGTCGCCGCCGGGGTGCCGGCCCTTGACGAAGTCGATGAGGTCGTCGAGTCGTACGGGGTGCTCAGTCATGCGTCAACCATAAGTTGACGCATCCCCATCGTCAACCCCGCGTTGACGATGGGGAGGGCTCCGCCTCCCGGGCCCGGACCACGGGCACCGAGTCGAGCGCGAGCCATTCGCGGAACACCCCGTGCAGCGTCTCCGCGCCCGTCAACGGCCCCTCCGGCAGCGGGAGTCCGGTCGGCGCCAGCAGGAAGGGGAACGACTGCGGGCCACCGAGTCCGCCGTGCGAACCCGCCTGCTCCTCGAAGGCGAAGACCGCGCCCGTCGCCGGGTCCACGGCGGAGTTGACCATCACGTCCGCGATGTGCGGGAAGCCGTCGGCCCGCAGCACGGCCTCCGCGGCCCCCTGGCCGAAGACCGCCAGCGGGTCCGTTCCCCTGACCCGGCCGGTGGCCAGCTCGTGCTCTCCACCGGCGCCCAGGACCAGGGGGCCGCGCTCGGCGCTGCGGACCAGGACGAAGCCGATGCCGGGATGGCCGGTCAGAGCGGTCAGCAGTCCGGGGCTGCGGCGCTCGATGTCCTCCAGCGTGGCCCGGCCCTCGATATCGGGGAAGGTGACCAGGCCGAGGTTGCCCGAGGCCAGCACGACGGGCTCCGACGGCGGCCCCGCGCACGCGTGCTCCTCCGCGTCGCGGCCGGCCTCGGGACGCCGCAGCGCCGTGCGCGCCGCGCCCCGCGCCTCGGCGCCGCCCCGCCGGCGCACGGTCGGCACCTCGCCCTGCTCCAGTCCGCACCCGGCCCGCACCAGATCCCGCAGGTGGAGGCCGAACGCGCCTTCGAAGGTATCGCCCGGGCTCTGCCCGTGGTCGGACAGCAGCACGATCCGGTAGGGCCGGGGCGCGTACCGCGTCGCGTCGGCGATCAGCCGCACCGAGCGGTCCAGCCGGGACAGCACCTTGCGGGCGTCCTTGCTGCGGGGTCCCGAGTGGTGGGCGACCTCGTCGTAACCGACCAGGTCCGCGTACACCGCGGTGCGCCCGGCGAGCACGTCGCCGACGACCGCGGCGACCGCCACGTCCCGCTCGACCACGGTCGCGAAGGCCCGTACCAGCGGGTACAGCCCCAGGCGCTTGATCCGCGGCCGGTCCCCGCGCAGCCGGGCCGCGGTGGACTCCCGCAGTTCCCGGCACACCTCGGCGGCGAACGACCCGGCGGTGCGCACCGCGTGGGCCGGATCGGAGAAGTACGCGAAGTAGCCCGAGCGCGGCCGGCTGAAGGTCCCCGCGCGCCCGGCGACCGACATCACCAGCGCCGACTGCTCGGCGCCGCCGCTGAACAGGTTGCCGCGGCTGGCCCCGTCACCGGCCAGCAGACCGCGCGATCCGGTACGCGCCACCGCCCGCCGTTCCAACTCGGCCGCGCTGGAGGGGCGGTTGCACACCATGACCTGGCCGGTCTCCTTCTCGAACCAGCGGAAGGCGGGCACGTCGTGGTTGCTGCCGTGCAGGATGCCGAGCTGGCTGGCGCCGGTCTGGCTGCTCCAGTCGGTACGCCACGGGACGAGCCGGTGGGTGGGCGCGAGCCGTTCGGCGACGGTCGGCATGGCGGGCGGCGAGCCGGTCAGGGCGTCGCGCAGCACGTCGTGGCCGAGGCCGTCGAGTTGGAGGAAGACGGTGCCCGGCGTCGTCGGCGGTGGCGGGTCGCCGGCGTGCCGGCGGCGCCGGCCGGCCAGCCGGGCGAGCCGGCGGCCGTAGGCGTCGTCGTCGCGTACCGCGAGCGCGGTACTGGTGGCCGAGGACGTGAACGACATCACGGCGGCGATCACCACCGCGCTGCTCGGCGTCACGTCGCCGCGCCCGTCCGGCGTGAACTGCAGGGCGACCAGCAGCAGCGAGCCGTTGAGGAAGAACACCGAGGCGCCGAGCACCAGCGCCGGCACGAGCAGCACGGCCCGTACCAGCAGCGGCCACACCAGGGCGCTGAGGACGCCGAAGGCGCCCGCGCCCGCCGCGGCGGTGACCGCGATCTGGGTGGGGCTGTCGCCGTCGGGCGACTCGATGCGGAAGTCCGGCAGCAGCCACGCCAGGACGGCGAGCGTCGCCGACCCCACCGCCCACACGGCCAGCACCCGGCCGACGGCCCGCAGCATCGCCATGCCCGCGGCCCGTCTCCGACTCACTCCCGGCTGAGGCACCCCCATACCCTGCCATACCCGCGACCTGGCCTTCAGCGGCGGAGGGCATAGTCTCGGGGGCGTACGGAAGTCCGCGCGGGGCACACGCCGGGCGGAAGGACCTCAAGGCGGCCGAGCGGGCCGGTGGTTGGGCGGCAGCGGGCCGGTGGCCGGCTTGGTTGTCGGCCGGCAGGCGGCCGGCTCGGCTGTCGGTTCGGTTGTCGGCTTGGTTGTCGGCTTGGTTGTCGGCCGGCAGGCGGCCGGCTTGTTGTCGGCCGGTAGGCGGCGGAGGAGGGTGACGAACGCGGTGACCGTGGAGATCACGTGGTGGGGGCACGCCACCGTGACCGTGCGGGACTCGGGCGTGCGGGTGCTGACCGACCCGCTGTTCGCGCGCCGCCTGGCGCACCTGCGCAGGCGCCGGGGAGCGGTTCCGCCACCGCCGGCCGCCGAGGCCGACGTCGTCCTGGTGTCGCACCTGCACGCCGACCACCTGCACGTCGGTTCGCTGGCGCGGCTCGCGGCCGGCACCACGGTGCTGCTGCCGCGCGGCGCGCTCGCCGCGGTTCCCGGTCTGCGGCGGCTGCGGTACCGGCTGCGCCTGGTGGAGACCGGTGCCGGCGAGTCGGTCGACTTCGGCGCGGTGACGGTCAGGGCGGTGCCGGCGGCCCACGACGGGCGCCGGATGCCGTACGGGAAGCAGCGGGTGGCCGCGCTGGGCTACGTGATCGCCGGGCAGGCGCGCACCTACTTCGCCGGCGACACCGGGCTGTTCGACGGCATGGCCGAGGCGGTCGGGCCGTGCGACGTCGCTCTGCTGCCGGTCGGCGGATGGGGGCCGTTCCTCGGCCACGGGCACCTGGACGCGGGCCGCGCGGCCCGCGCGCTGGCCGAGCTCGCGCCACGCGCCGCCGTACCGGTGCACTACGGCACGTACTGGCCGATCGGCATGGACGCGGTCCGGCCGCACGAATTCCACTCCCCCGGCCACGACTTCGTCCGCCTGGCCGCCCGCACGGCCCCTCAGGTACGGGTGCACCGGCTGGAGCACGGGCAGAGCGTGCTGGTCGAGGACACCGGCGCGGGTAGGTACGCCCACGAGGACGCGGCGCGGGGCGGCGGCACGGAATCGGGCTCGGCGCCGGGCTCCGGATCCGGCAGGGGAACGGGCACGGGCTCCGGTGCGGGCACGGGCGGCGGGGCGGCCACGGCCCCGGGTTCCGGTACGGGAACGGCCGCGGGGGCGGGAACGGGCGGCGGGACCGGGCCGGGCCTGGGACGGGAGAGCGGCGGGTGATGAGTCTGCTCGCGTCGGCCGCCGCCCACCCGCCGCCGTCGCACGGCGCCGGAGCCCAGCAGGCGATCGGCTATCCGTCGCTGTTCCTGCTGGTGGTGCTCGGTTCGCTGCTCCCCGTGGTGCCGACCGGGGCGCTGGTGTCCGGCGCCGCCGTGGTCGCCTTCCACCAGACCGAGCCGGTGGCCCTCGCGGTGGTGTTCGCGGTGGCGTCGGTCGCGGCCTTCCTCGGCGACGCGGCGCTGTACTGGCTGGGGCTGCGCGGAGTGCGCTCCCGGAACGGCTCGCGCTGGCTGCACCGGCTGCAGAACCGGGTGGACGGGGAGACGCTGGCCAAGGCGGAGCGGCAACTCGACGAGCACGGGGCCGCGGTGCTCGTGCTCTCCCGCCTCATCCCGGCGGGACGGCTGCCCGTGATGGTGGCCTGCCTGCTCGGGGAGATGCCGCTGCGCCGGTTCGTCCGCGGTGACATCGTGGCCTGCCTCGCCTGGGCCGCGGCGTACCAGGTCATCGGGATCCTCGGCGGCTCGCTGTTCCCCGAGCCGTGGCAGGGCGTGGCGCTGGCCGTGGGCCTGACGTTCGCCATCGCGGCGTATCCCACCGTGCGCCGCCGCGTCGGCCGGGCGCCGCGGATGTCCGAGCGCGGCTCCGAGGGGGCGTAGCCACTCGCACGGCGGGGGTCACGGCCCCCGCCGCTTCGGGGGTCAGGGGGCGAGCACCCTCGACCCGCCGATCGGCAGGTCCCACAGCGCCTCGCGCGGCAGACCCGCCGCCTTCCACGCGGCGAGCAGCCTGGTCATCGGCTCCAGCGGCGCCTCGCGTGAGAGCAGGAACGTCGCCCAGTGCATCGGCGCCATCGCCCGCGCGCCCAGGTCGGCGAAGGCCCGCACCGCCTCTTCCGGGTCGGTGTGCACCGCGCCGAGCAGCCTGCGCGGCGCGTACGCCCCGATCGGCAGCAGGGCCAGGTCGATGCCGGGGTGGGCGCGGCCGATCTCCCGGAAGCAGGAGCCGTAACCGGTGTCGCCGGCGAAGTAGACGCGGCGCCCGGCGGCGTCCGACAGCACCCAGCCGCCCCACAGCGAGCGGCAGGCGTCGGCGAGGCTGCGCCGGCTCCAGTGGTGGGCCGGCACGAAGTCGAACCGCACGCCGGACAGCTCCGCGGCCTCCCACCAGTCGAGTTCGGTCACTTTGGAGAAGCCGCGGCGCCGGCACCACGCGCCCAGCCCGGCGGGCACCAGCAGTTCGGTGGCGCGCGGCAGCCGTTTCAGGGTGGGGGCGTCCAGGTGGTCGTAGTGGTTGTGGCTGATGACCACGGCGTCGACGGGCGGCAGGTCCGCCCAGGGCACGCCGACAGGGGTGACTCTGGGCGGGGTCGCGGGGATCCGCCGGGACCAGACGGGGTCGGTGAGCACGGTCAGGCCGCCGATCCTGACCACCCAACTGGCGTGACCGGCCCAGGTGACGCTGACGGTGGCCGGCCCGGCCGCCGGCACGGGCCCCGGCGCGAACGGCAGCGCCGCGACGTCCTTGAGCGAACGGGCGGGCGGCCGCACCACGCACTCCCGCACCACCCGTACCAGATCCCGCGTCCCGGGGCCGGGTCCGCCGAGCCGGTGCGCGAACGACTTGGGCCAGGCGCGCGACTCGCCCAGCGGACGCACGACGGCGACGACCCGCTCCTTCTGGTCGGTCATCGGCTCTCCCTCCGCACTCCCTTCGCACTCCCTTGGGCACTCCTTCGCCCGGCGGCGGCGCCGCGCGACCTGCCGCGCGACCTGAGCGCCGGGACCGGCCGGCCGGGACGGAGCCGGGCCGGAGCCGGGGCCTCGTGGCGCGGGCCTCGGGGCCCGCGAGCCCAGGGATACGGGCGCGGGCGCGGACGGCAGGCGCGCACCGCCCGCGTACCACCGCCGTTGGGCGCCGGCGGCCACCGGTGCGCGATGCTGCGACCGTACGTCAGGCCCCGCCGCCCCGCGATCGCGAGTCGGCCGGGTCGCCGACCGGTCCGGACGCCGACAGCTCGGCGAAAGCCGAGGTCAGGGCCGCCAGGGCAGCGGCGACGTGCGGCACGGCGGCGGGATCGGCGGCGGCCAGGACGGTACGCCGTTCGGCTTCCGTCGCCCCGTGCAGAGTCCCCGTGTCGACGCGGACCCGCGGCTCCAGGGGGTCGTCGCCGAACCGGTGCCCGCCCAGGACCGGCCTGCCCAGCAGCGCGGACAGGCGCTCCTCGGCCCCGGCCGCGTCCAGGTCGTGGCTGCTCAGCGTCGGATAGAGCTGGAAACCGGCCTTCGGGGGGCGGCACGAGGCCCCGGCCTCCGTGACCGCCCGGTACGCGGCGGCGCCCATGCGGGCGTGCAGCCGGTTCGCGGCGGCGGTGCGGTCGGTGACCTCGGGCGGCTCGCCCAGGACGTACGCGACGGCCGGCGCGACGGACGCGGACAGCACAGTGCGCTGCGCGGCGAGTACGGCGACCGCGCGCCGGCGCCAGGCGGTCCCGTGGTCGGTCGCGGGGAAGCGGGCGAGCGCGGCGGGCACGGTGACCGGCACCAGCGTGGCCCCGAGGTCGGTGATCACCACGGTGTGGTCGGGCAGCATCTCGGCGGGGCTGAGCAGCACCGTGTCGTGGTGGTGCAGGGTGTCGCTGTAGGTCTCGTCGGAGACGATCAGCAGCCCCGCCTCGGCGGCGGCCTCGCAGGTCTCGTGCAGCAGTTCGGGCGCGGTGACGGTGCCGCTGGGGTCGTCCGCGGCGGACAGCAGCAGCAGCCGGGGCGCACCGCCGCCCGCGCGGGCCCGCCGTACCGTCTCCAGCAGCGCGAAGGGGTCGGGCACGCCGCCGCCCTCGGCCGGGGTCGGCGCGGTGTAGGCGCGCCTGCCCAGCAGCCCGGCCAGGCCCGCCTGCCAGGCCGCCGCGGGGCGGCCGGTCACGAGGTCGCCGTCCACCGCCGCCAGCAGCGCGACCACCAGCGCCTCGGCCCCCGGGGCGGCCGCCAGATGCGGCGGGTCGGCGGGCAGGCCGCGCCGCTCCCAGTAACCCGCCGCCGCGGCCAGCAACCGCGGGCCGCCCCCGGGCGGCTCCGCGCCGCTGCCGCTGCCGCCGGTCATACGGGTCGCCCAGTAGTCCGGCACCGGCAGCCCGGGGTCCGGCCTCACGTCGTACGGCGGGTCGGGCCGCATCGCGCACCTCGCTTCCCTCGTCGCATTCCTCGTCGCGTCCCTCGTCGCGTCCCTCGTCGCGTCCCTCGTCGTCGAAGGGCCGGCCCTCTGACTCGGGGGGCTCGCCCCCGGTTCGTCGAGGGGCTCGCCCCGTCCCTCACGATCCCCCCGCGGGGCCGCGCGCGCACCCGCTGAACGGCGGTTGCGCCACGGGTGGTCCGCCGGGGCGTCCGGGGGACGGCCGTGCAGGTTGGTGGCGTGCGGCGCCGCCGCGGGGGTAACCGGTCGGACATGACGTATCGCTGGAGGGAGTGGGACCGCGCCCTGTTGACGCAGGTGGCCGAACGGCACTGGCCGGCGGCCGAGCCGGTGCTGCCGCGGCTGAGCCGGGCCGCGAACCACGGACGGCTGTGGATCGCGGTGGGCGCGGGCATGGCGCTGGTGGGCGGCCGGGAGGGGCGGTGGGCGGCAGTGCGCGGCGCGGGCTCGCTGGCGCTGGCCTCGCTGACGGTGAACACCGTCGCCAAGGGCGCCGTCCGCCGTGCGCGGCCGGTGCTGGACACGGTGCCGGTGATCCGGCGACTGCACCGGCAGCCGGTGACGTCGTCCTTCCCGTCGGGGCACTCGGCGTCCGCCGCCGCCTTCGCCGCGGGCGCGGCCATGGAGTCGGGGGGATGGGGCGCGGTGCTGGCCCCGCTGGCGGCGAGCGTGGCGTTCTCCCGCGTCTACACGGGCGTGCACTACCCGAGCGACGTGGTCGTGGGCTGCGCGCTGGGCGTGGGCGCGGCGCTGGCCGTTCGCGCGCTGGTGCCGCCACGGCAGCGCCGGCCGGAACCGGGACCCGCCGCCGAGGCGCCGGCGCTGCGCGACGGCGACGGCCTGCACGTGGTGGTCAACGCCGCCTCCGGCCCGCCGCCGCTGCTGTCCCCGCCGCTGGACCGGATCCGCGCGGCGCTGCCGCAGGCCGAGGTCGTGGAACGCACCGAGGACGACGACCTGGCGGAGCTGCTGGAGAAGGCCGCCCGCTCGGCGGCGGAGACGGGCGGGGCGCTGGGGGTGTGCGGCGGCGACGGCACCGTGTGCCTGGCGGCCGGAATCGCCCTGCGGCACGGGCTGCCGCTGGCGGTCTTCCCCGGCGGGACCCGCAACCACTTCGCCCTCGACCTCGGACTCACCTCGGTGGAGGACACCGCGGCGGCCGTACTCGCGGGGCGGGCCGCCTCCGTCGACGTGGCCCGCCGCACGAACCCCGCCGACGGTTCGTGGGAGCCCTACCTCAACACCTTCAGCATCGGCTCCTACCCGGACCTGGTCCGCGTCAGGGAGCGCTGGTCGCGGCGGATCGGGAGCTGGCCGGCCAGCGTGCTGGCGGCGGTGCACGTCCTGCGCACCAGCCGGCCGGTGACCGTCGAGATCAACGGCCGGCAGCGGTCGGTGTGGCTGCTGTTCGCCGGGAACTGCCGCTATTCGAGCTGGGGCCCGGCTCCCGTCCGGCGCCGCGACCTCGCCGACGGCGTCCTGGACGTGCGGCTGGTGGACGGCGGCCCCTTCGCGCGGCTCCGCCTGCTGGGCGCGGCCTTGACCGGTGTGGTCACCGGCTCCCCCGTCTACACCACCACGACCGTGCGCCGGCTGCGGATTCGTGTACCGGACGGCGGCGTCCACCTGGCGTTCGACGGAGAGGTCGCACCGGCGCCCCACGAACTGCTGCTCGACAAGGTCCCCGGCGGGCTGACGGTCTACCGGGGCTGACGGTCCCCCGCGGCTGAGAGGCCGAACGGGTCGGGGCGGGCCGGGGCGGGTCGAGGCGCGCCCGTCGTCCGGTCGTACGGCCTGGCCTCGGCCGTACGACCGGACGGTCGGCCGGGCGGCTCGCCCCTCGGCCGTACACCCCTGGACCGCTTGCCCGAGGGCTGTACGGCCGGCGGGAGCGCCGACGTCCCGCGCCGGGCCTGCGTCGTACACCACGCGGTGGTTCCGCGCCGCGCGGTCGCGCGCTCAGTTGCCGCCGACAAGGCCGGCCAGCGCACGCACGCCCTCACCGGAGATGCTCAGCGCGTCCGGGCTGCCGGTGTCGATGGAGAGGATCAGCTCGTCCGACGGCCAGGCGCCGCTCAGTGCGGCGAGCTGGACCAGCCGGTAGCGGCGGGTGGTCGGAAGCGCTTCGGCCATCCGGGTCTCCGAGGTGAAGACGGGGACCAGTTGCCTGCCGTCCTCCTGCTCGTACACCGGAAGCTGTATCTCCCGGGGCAGCTCGGGCGCGTCGCCGACGCCCTCCGGGTACTCGTCGGCGCCCGGGACCGGCAGCAGCACCTCGCTGACCGCGAGGGTGCTCAGCGCGATGACGTTCTCGCTGCCGTGGGCGATCTCGTGCAGGGCGCGCTGCGCGGGGGGCAGGGCGCCGTCGGGGTTGATGTCGGTCATCGCTTCTGATTCCTCTCGCGAGTCATGCCTGTGCACTGGCTGAACCCCGCGCGTACCCAACCTTTCCTGGTCCATGCCCCCTCCGCCGGATTCGCGGGCCGGGGCGGGGGCCGGGCCCGTCCGCGGCGGGGCCCGGGCCCGTTCGCGGCCGAGGCCGGGGCGGGGGCCGGGCCCGTCGGAAGCCGCCGGGCACGGCTGCGCGAGGCTCGAACGACGCGCCGCATCGTCGTAGCAGCCGGAGTCGCCGGCGGGACGATCGGCGGACGGGCGCATGTTGCGGCGCACAGCCGGCCGGTTCGCCCGGGAGGGCCGCCGCACCGGGCGAACGGTCACCTGCCGAACCGACCGCGCTCGTGCGTACGGGGCGCCGCGCGATCCGCGCTCAGCACCGGTGCCGGGCGCCCAGGGCCCGGCACCGGCGCGCTCTCTACAGGGCCCCGCCCGCCGGATCCCGTCCGGGCCGGACGGACGGGTCGGCTCCGTCCGGGCGCATCCGGAAGTCGTAGGCGGCCGGTAGTGGGTACTGGACGCGGGCCCGGGCCCGGACGCCGGCGGTTATGGGGCCGTCGCCCGCGAGGAGGGCCTCGGCGACGGCGTACCAGGTGTCGCTCAACTCCTCCGCGCCCTCGTGCAGGTCCTCCACGTCGAATCCCTCGTCGAAGAACGCGCGGGCGCGGGCCGGATCGCCCTGGGCGAGGGCGGTACGCGCGCGCAGCAGGCGCAGGTGTCCGTCGTCGAGGGGACCGCCCTCCCCGCCGACGGCGGCCTGGTCCAGGACTGTCCGGGCGTCCTCGACCCGGCCGGCGGCGAGCAGCACCGGCACGGCCTCGACGGCGAGTGCGCGCTGCGCGGCCCTGGCGGCAGCGGCGGCCTCCCCGGTCCGTTCCGGGCCGCCCGAGGCAGGTTCGAGAACCTCGGCACGCAGGCTCTCATGAGCCTCCATGTACCACTGTGCCGCCCTCTCCACGGATCCGCCGGGACCACCGGGACCGCCGGGACCGCCGGGACCGCCGGGACCGCCGGGGGCACCCTCGGCTGTCTCGGCGACTGCGAGGGCGCGCAGCACCCACGGTGAGCGGCGGGCGGCCAGCGAACGCTCCCAACTGCGCACCGCCTGCGCCCGATCGCCGGCCGCCCACTGGGCTATGCCGAGGTAGTAGTCGCGGTACCACTCGTTGCCCGGATAGGTGTCGGCCGCCTCCAGCAGCTCGCGCCACTCCGGCGAGACCAGGCACGGGCCCGGCGTGGTGTCCGCGCCGGGCCGGGGGAAGACACCGGCCAGCAGCAGTTCGAGCCAGGGCTTCTGGCGGTCGCCGAGGGTGTCGGCGGGGAACGGCGTGCCCGGCAGATCGAAGCGCCCCCGCACGATCTCCAGCGCTCCCCAGCCGGAACCCACGGCGAGGATGTCCTTCGGATCGGCGTCGGCCTGCGCGAGCCAGCTCTCGTATGCCTGGTCGACCGTGGCCCGGGGCAGGGCCGCTTCCAGGCGGGCGGCGGCTTCCGCGCGGGCCTCGCCCCAGTCCTCGCCGTGCACGGCGACGGGGTCGGCGTCGAGCGGACCGTACGCCTCCAGCCAGGAGAACTCCGACTCGGCCGCCATCGGGACGTGTTCGAGCTGAGTGCGCGCCAAACCGGCCTGGATCTCCAGGTAACCGCCGGTCCCGGGCTCGGTGAGCCACTGCTGCCAGCGCCGGCCGCCAGGTCCGTGCCCCCACAGGAACAGCTTGCGGCCGCGCAGCGCGTCGGTGGAGGTCTGGACGAGACCGCGACCCTCCCCGTCGAGCGCGGCGATCCAACGGCGGTCGTCGTCCCCGATGTCGAAGAAGTAGTCCGCGGGGTACTCCGACCGTGCCGGGTAACTGATGTCGGTGCCGCCACCGTCGCCGCCGGTGCCTGCCGGAGCGTCCGGCCGCGGCACCGGCACGCGCTTCAGCGTACGGGTGTAACCGAAGTGCCAGGCGGCACCGGCGGGGACGAGGACGCGGGTGTGCTCGGTCTCCGGGACGGCGATGTTGGACCACCAGTAGGCCGGCACGGTGCGGCCGTGCGGGTTGCGGACGCGAACGCCGACGTAGAGGAAATCCGAGTCCGCGGGCAGCCACAGGTCGACCTGGAAGGGGAGGTCGCGCAGCCGCTCCCACTCCCACAGCCGCAGCATCTCGCCGCCGTCGGGCGCGGGAACACGGGCGGCGTGCAGCGGCGCGCAGGTGTGGGCGGCATGGCCCGTGGCACCGAGGTTCCACTCGACACCGCCGGAGAACCACGCACCCGCCAGCCCGAACGCCGCAGGCTGCATCACCGGGTTGCGGTAGAGCAGTTCCCTGCCGGTCGGCTTGTGCACCAGCGAGTACAGCCGCCCGCCGAACGCGGGCAGCACGGTGGCCCGCACCCGCTCGTTCTCGATCACCAGAGCGTCGAGGTCGGCGGGCGCACGGCGGCGGCCGTAACCGTCGAGTACGCGGACGGGCAGCACGGAACGCAGTGGCGCATACCCGATCTGCCGTGCCATGTCGGCGGGCAGGCCCGCCCGCCCCTCCAGGTCGAGCCGGTGCGCCTCCTCCAGCGGGCGCAAGGAGGGCAACGGGTTCTCCGGACCGAGCGGCGCGGCCGGGATGCTCACAACGCTACGTCGCACGGTCGTAGCCAAGGCCACCTCGTCTGACCATCGGGGCCGCCACTGCCACGGCGGCACTGTGTCGACCATGGAACAGCTTTCCCGCCGCCGTGACCAGGGGCCCCAACCATGGACTTCCCGGCGGCCGGCGGGCGCCGGACCGCTGTCGGCGGGCGCTGCTAGAACCTTCCTCATGACGACTCCCCTCCCCGCATGGCCTTCCTCTCCTTTCCCTGTACCGCGGTTCGCCGACCTGCTGGAGATGCTCACCGAGCGATCCGCCGCGTTCCGCACCGCCGCCGCGGCCGCCGATCCCCGTGCCCGCGTTCCCGGTTGCCCCGACTGGACGGTGCGGGACCTGGTCGCTCACCTCGGCGAGGTGCAGCTCTACTGGGCGGCGTCCGTGGCCGCCGGCCCGGCGACGCGGCCGCCCTCGGACGAGGCCGTGGGCGAGACCGCGCCGTCCGACGACCTGCTCACCTGGTCGGCGCGCTGCACCAAGACCCTTGTGGGCGCCTTGCGTACAGCAGGCCCCGACCGCGGCTGCTGGACCTGGTGGGCGGATTCCGACAACCCCTCGACCGCCGGCGCCGTGGCCCGGCACCAGGTGCAGGAAGCGGCGGTGCACGCGCGGGATGCCCAGGAGGCGGCGGGTGTGCCGGAACCCATTCCCGCAGCCCTCGCCGTGGACGCCCTCGACGAGTTTCTGCACGTGGAGTTCGGCTCGATGGACGGCTGGCCCAACTCCCCGGCACGGGTTGCCCTGATCACCGACGAGGGCCCGGCCTGGACCCTCGTCCTGGACCCCACGGGCGCCTCGGCGGTCCGCGCCGCCCCCGGCACGGGCGTGCCCGACGGGGCGCGTGGCCGAACCAGTGTTGGACCTCGCCCGGGAGCCTCCCTTTCCGGACCGGCAGGTGATCTCCTCCTCGCCCTCTACCGCCGTGCGCCCTGGGACGGCGGTGCCTTGCGTGTCACCGGAGACGCCGATCTTGTGCGCCAGTTGGTGGTCTGGTCGACGTTGAACTGAGGACGTACCGTCCTGACTGAGGGGTGATGCCCATGTCAGGTACTGGGTGGCGCGCGGCCGGTGTGGCGGGTGGGACGATGATGTTGGTCGCCGGATGCGCCTTCGGCCCCCATCCGGGTGCCTCCGCCACGACACCCGCGACCTCTGCGCCCGCACCACCCCCCGTCGGCAGCATCGAACATCCCCGTCCGGTCGAGTGCGTGGACGGCCTGACCTCCGTCGCAGGCTCCACCGCCCTGCCCGGCCCGTACGGGTCGCCCCGGACCCCGGTGACCGTCCCGGGAAGGGTGCCCCCGAACACCGTCGGCCCCGCTGGTGCTCCCGGCCCCGGACCCGCCGCCGGCACCAGCACCAGCACCAGCACCAGCACCAGCACCAGCACCAGCACCAGCACCCCGAACGGCGGCCCCTCTCACGGCCGTTCCTCCGACCCGGCCACCGACATGACCATCGGCCCCCTCACTTGGCAGGGCCTGCGAGACCTGGCTACTGCCGACCAGCACACCCACGGCACCCACGACTCCGACGGCTGGCACTATCGCATCGGCTCCGCGGTACGCCCCCACGCGACCGTCACCGTCACCATCGGAGCCCAACAACGCGCCCGCGCCGGCCTGGAATACGGCGGCGGCTACGGCACCACGCCCGCGCCCGCCGTGACCTTCCACAGCTGTCCCGGCGTCACCACCGTCTTCGCGGGCGGCTTCTTCATCGCCGGGGACGGCCGTGCTTGCGTCCCTCTCGACGTTCGCATCGGAAACGCTCCGCCCAAGCATGTCGTGATCTCCTTCTTCCATGGTCGTTGCTCTGCATAGGCTGGGGCCATGACCGAGCCCACGCCCGATCCCTCGACCGCAGCCGTGTCCGTCGACCCGGAGGTCCTCGAACAGACCGAGCAGCTCTTCGATCTCGCCCGGGAGGGGGACAGCGCCCGACTCGCGGCCCACCTCGACGGCGGCAGGCTGCCGCTGGACCTCAGCAACGAGCGCGGCGACACCCTCCTCATGCTCGCCGCCTACCACGGTCACGCCGACACCGTCCGCCTCCTCCTCCAGCACGGTGCCCACCCCGATCGTGGCAATGTCCGCGGCGGCCAGACCCCTTTGTCCGGCGCGGTCTTCAAGGGCGCGCAGGACGTCATCGACGCACTCCTCGAAGGCGGCGCGGACCCGTCCGCGGGCTCCCCCAACGCCATCGACACCGCCCGCATGTTCGGCAAGGAGGACCTGCTCAGGCAGTTCGGAGCGGGCTGACCGGTCACCCGGGCACGCCCCCGGACCTGTCGCTGCAGGCACCGCGCCCCGGACGGTCCCCCGCGGCCCCGGCAGCCTGTTCCCTCACCCGCTCAGCACGGATATCCGCTCGGCCAGTCGCCGCCTGCCGGTTTCGGTGAGCGAGCCGTAGAGACGAAGGCGGGAGATGCCACCGTCCGGGAAGACGTCGATACGGACGTGCGTTGCCGAAGCGGCGTCGACCCGGAACCGGTGGAGCGAGTCCGGCTGGAGCCGTGTCCTGGGCACGACCTCGGTCCACTCCCCCTCTTCCCCGTCCCGCGCCCAAAGGGCCGCCCAGCCGGCCGAGTTCCCCTTCAAACAGGCGGTGTCGATCTCGACTGCACGGATGACGCCTTGCTCCACCAGTCGGTAGCGGATCCAGTCGTGTCCGCTGTCGCGTCGGCGACGGGTCTCCCAGCCGTCGTCCATTCTCCGGGAGCGGCCCGGCAGGATGGTGTGCTCGGGCGGTGAGTAGAAGCGGTCGGAGGCGTCCTCGACCATGCCACCGTTCTCCAGCGCGACCAGGTCGAAGGTGCCGAGTTCGGCGAGCCATTCCGGGTCGGGGGCGACCTCGCCGTAGGCCCTCAGCCGGGCGATGCCCCCGTCGGGGTGCTGGCCGATCCGCAGATGGGTGAAGCGGCGCTCCAGGTGGACCGCGAAGGCGTTCTCCGCGTGGCCGCCCACGGGCGTGGGCGGCACCAGCCGGGTCCACGCCACGTCCGGGCCGAGCAGTTCCTCCGGGCCGGCCGGCAGCGGATGATCGGCGGCCTCTATCGACACCGCCTTCGGGTGGTTGCCGCGGAAGTGCGCGGTGTCCACCACTATTGCCCGGACGATCCCCGGCGCCCCCAGCCGGACCAGGGCCCAGTCGTGATCCTCGGGCCCCGGGTGCGGAGCCGAAGCCGAGACGCCGCGGCGACGTCGCGTCTCCCAGCCGTCCATGATCTTGCCCTTGTGGCCGAACCGCTCGGGTTCGAAGACCGCCGCCCCAGGCAGGAGCAGGTTTTCCCGCTCGGCGAAGAACTCGTCGTTGGCAGCGATCACTGCCGCTCCCAACCGCCGGTCGGCCAGGTCCGCCAGCCCCGTGAAGGACAGTCCGGCGCTGCGGTAGTCCGCGTACGGATTCCCGCCGGCGTACGGCCGCGCGTCCCCCGTGAAGGACGTCAGCGCGGTGAACCTCGCCGGCCCGGTCGTTCCTGTCCCGGCCACGCGTCCGTGAATCCCCTGCCCACTGCTTGCCGGCCCGTCGGTCGTCGGCCCCTCGGTCATCATCACTCATCCCCCGTCTACCTGTCCGCGTGTATCTGTCCGCGTGTATCTGTCCGGTCGGTCCGCTCCGGTCCGGTTTCTCTCCTTTGCTATGCCTCCACTTTCACCCCTTCTACTCTTCACGTCCATCGAAAGTTTCTGAATTTATTGTTCAGTCGAACTGCACAAGTGGGTCGAGCTGCGCGGCTTGCCGCAGAGCCTCCATGACCCGGCGGAGCAGCAGGCCGTCCTCTGCTCCGCCCCGGACCGCTGCCACTACCCGGCGCCGCGGCCGGTCCGCCTCCAGCGCACGCACCGCCACCTCGTGCCGCATGCCGAAGCCGGTCGCCATCCGCGGCACCAGCGCGACGCCCATGCCCGCGGTGACCAGAGAAAAGATGACGGGCCAGTCGGCTGCGGCATGAGCCTGCTGCGGCACGAAACCCGCGTCTGCGCACGCGGCGAGCGTGATGTCCCGCCACGGCCCCCGACTGCCGAAAATCCAGGGTTCACCGGCAAGCTGGGCCAGCCGAAGACCGGGCGCGCCGGCGAGGGGGTGGTCGACCGGTAGCGCGATGTCCAGCGGATCGGTGAGCAGGGGGAACACGACGAAGCGCGGGTCACCGGCGGCCGGCGCGTCGATCGCCAGCGACACCGCCAGATCGACCTCGCCCGCAGCGAGCCGGTCGTAAGCCTCGGCCGCCTCGCACTCGTGGACGGAGAGCGTGATGCCGGGCGCGGTTCTGCGCAGCAGCACCGCGGCCGGGACGACCAGCCGCGCGACGCCGGTGGCGATCGTCCCCACCCGTATCTCACCCGCCTCGCCCCGCGCGTGACCGTCGAGTTCCGCGCCCGCGCGTTCCAACTGGGCGAAGACGATCTCTGCGTGGCGGAGCAGGACATGACCGGCTCCGGTCAGCCGGACACCGCGTCCCCGTGCCTCCGTCACAGGCGTGCCCACCTGCTTGGAGAGCGCCGCAAGCTGCTGTGACACGGCCGAAGGCGTCATGCGCAGCGCCGCGGCGGCGGCCGTGACCGTCCCCGTGTCGTACAGCGCCCGGAGGATTTGCAGTTTCCTCAGGTCCCACTCTTTCATTCAGTCAGACTAAAAGCAGACCGGAGAGTGCGCCGGCTTTTCCACAGGCCTTCGCGGCGGACCGACGGTTCGCCGCACCGGCCCGGGAGTTTTCCACAGGCCGGACGAACGGCTGCCGCGCCGTCGGTTCCGATCGCGCTACGGTTCGAGTGGTTCAGCTCGCGACCGCATCGCCGCCGACCCCAGGCACCACACCCTCCCGGTGCTGCTGCGGGCTGACTCCCCGTACGCGCTTGAACGCCGCGCTGAGAGCGAACGGGGTGCTGTACCCGACCTTGCGGGCCACCGCCGCGACGGTGGCGTCCGGTTCCCGCAAGAGGTCGGCGGCCAGGGTCAGCCGCCAACCGGTCAGGTAGGACATGGGCGGTTCGCCGACCAGTTCGGTGAAGCGGCGGCCGAGCGCCGCGCGGGAGACCCCGGTCCGCGCGGCGAGCGACGCCACCGTCCACGGGTGCGCGGGATTTTCGTGAAGGAGGTTGAGGGCCGGCCCGACGACCGGGTCGCTCCGGGCGGCGTACCAGCCGGGTGCGCCGGCCCCCGGCCGGGAGAACCATGTCCGGAGCACCGCGATGAGCAGCAGGTCCAGGAGGCGGTCCAGCACGATCTCCTGTCCGGGCTGGTCGCGGACGACTTCCTCGGACAGCAGGTCGGGCAGTGGGCTGTGCCAGGTGTCTCCCGGCAGGTGCAGGACGTGCGGCAGAGCGGCCAGAAGGCGGCGGCTGACCTCGCCACCCATCTGGTAGGTGCCGCTGATGAGCACGGCGGAGCCCTGGGGGTCGTCGCCCCAGGTGCGAACGCCGAGGTCCATCTCGTCGCAGAGTTCTTCGCCGTCCGGGCCGGTGGAGACCTGGCCGGGCCGGATGACGATCCGGGGCTCTGTGGCAGGGTCGTCGGCGACGGTATAGGGCTGCGGGCCGCGCACCACCGCGATGTCGCCGGGCCGCAGGCGCACCGGCGCTCCGGCGTCGGGAATCACCCAGGCCTCGCCGCTGACCAGGTACATCAGGGTCAACGGCGCACGGTCGGCGATCCTCAGCGACCAGGGCGGGCTGAGGATCGAGCGCAGCAGGAAGGCGCCGCGCGCCCGCGGCCCGTCCAGCAGGGTCGCCAGTGGATCCATGCGCTCAGCCTAGGACTGGACGACCGCGTATGGCGATGAGCTTTTCGCCGATGGCCCGGCCGCGGACCGCGCGGCTGTACTGACAGGCATGACACCGGACCCGCGAGCCACCGCCCCTGCCCACCCGTACACACGCCACCAGGAAGGCGGACACATGAGGAACACGGAAACGGTCCCGGACAGGACCGCCGCGTCGCACACCGACGCCGTTTCGCACACCGGCAACGGCCCGCACCACCACCGAGCGCCCGGTCTGCCCACGCAGGGGCATCCACCGCGGTGGGGCACGCCCGCCGCCCGTATTCGGACAGTTCGGCCGCGAAGCGCCCGGGGAGGATCCATGAACGGCACCATCGGCGGCGTCGCCCTGCTCGCCGCGACAGTCCTCACCGGCTTGATGGCGGGGATCTACTTCGCCTTCTCCGTCGCGGTGATGCCAGGACTCGGGCAATCGGACGACCGTACGTTCGTCGAGGCCATGCAGCGCATCAACGTGGCGATACAGAACGGCTGGTTCGGCCTGGCCTTCGGCGGCGCGCTGGTACTCGGCCTGGTCGCCGCGTTCCTGCACCGGCACGGCGAGGGTCGCCCCGCCCTCGCGTGGATCATCGCCGGAGTCGTCCTCTACGCGGTCTCGCTCCTCATCACCATGGGCCTCAACGTTCCGCTCAACAACCGGTTGGCGGGAGCCGGTGCGCCCGGCAGGATCCACGGCCTCGCCGCCGTCCGTGCCCGGTTCGAGTCGACCTGGGTGCACTGGAACGTGGCCCGCACCCTGGCGACCACGGCTTCGCTGGCCTGTCTCGCCTGGGCGATACGTGTCGCCGGCAGCGCGGGCAGGGCGTGACCGGCGCAGGACCCGGGGGCCTCGCCCGGGTCGCCGCACCAGGCCGGATCCGTGTCAGGTACCGAAGGAACCATGGCGGCCCTGCCCGGAGGCGAAACGGGCGGCGCCGGCCGCGGCTTCGGGAAGGCAGACCCGCCCATGGGCCAACTCCGCGGCCAGGGCCGCGCCTTCGTCGAGGCCCTCCTGGTCCAGGAGGGACAGGCGGTCGTGGCGAAGGCAGGTCTGGGGAAAGGCGGCGATCTCGGCGGCGAGCCGCTCGGCTGCGGCGCGGGCGGTGCCGCACGGAACGACCCGGTCGACCAGTCCGATGGCGAGCGCCTCCGCGGCGCTGACCGGGCGGCCGGTGAGAATCAGGTCCATGGCCCGGCCCGCGCCGATCAGCCGGGGCAGGCGTACGGTGCCGCCGTCGATCAGCGGCACGCCCCAGCGGCGGCAGAAAACGCCGAGTACCGCGTCCTCCTCGGCGACCCGCAGGTCGCACCACAGTGCCAGTTCCAGGCCGCCGGCCACCGCGTGACCGGCGATCGCGGCGACCACCGGCTTGCCCAGCCGCATGCGGGTGGGGCCCATGGGGCCGTCGCCGCCCTCGGCCACGCGATTGCCCCGATCGGTTCCCACCGCCTTGAGATCGGCGCCGGCACAGAACGTGCCGCCCTCCCCCCACAGCACTCCCACCGAGGCTGTGTCGTCCGCGTCGAAGGCGCGGAACGCCGCGGCCAGCCGGGCCGCTGTCGGGCCGTCCACGGCGTTGCGCACCCCCGGGCGCGACAGGACCACGGTGGTGACGGCGCCGGACCGCTCCGTCCGAACGGAGCCGTCCGGTCCAGGGCCCGCCGAGCCCCCCTGCTCCGGCCCGGCCGCACCGACGCCGGGCTGTGCGGGATCGGTTGATCCGGTATCGGTTGATCCTGGATCGGTTGCTCCGGGATCTGATCCCGGATCGTTCGCCACGGGTTCGCGTTCGGGATCCTTCGAGGCCATGAGGGGCACCGGCCTTTCTCGGCGATTCGCCGGCTCGTCGGGGGCGTCGGCCGGTGTCGGTCATCGCACCATCCACGTCGGCCCGACGGCCCGGAGTCAATTGTGTTCCGACAGCAGGACCGCGACCGTGCCCGGTTCCAGGGCACGGAAAATGTGCGGGACGTCGCCGGGATAGGAGATGTAGTCGCCCGGGGCCAGTTCGACCGGTTCCTCGGCGACGCCGACCAGAGCGCGGCCGGTGCTGAGAACGACGTGCTCGACCAGACCCGGAGCGTGCGGATCGGACTCGCGGACGGTACCGGGCTCGGACGAGACGAGGTAGACGTCGCGGCGAGCGTGAGGCGGGCAGGATGCCAGCAAAGTGGCGACGTAGTCCGAGCGCTCGGCGGTGAAGGTGGGTCCCTCGCCCGCCCTGATCACCTTGACCCTGGGGCGCGGCGGGTCCACGAGCTGGGCGAACGGCACGTCCAGGGTGACGCACAGCGCCCACAGCGTCTCCACACTCGGGTTGCCGGTGCCGGACTCGAGCTGGGACAGCGTGGACTTGGCGATACCGGCGCGGCGGGCGACCTCGGCGAGAGACAAGCCCTTGCGGCGCCGCTCGCGCTGCAGGGAGGCGGCGATGGTGGCGAGCGGAGCGCCGCTGCTCTCGATGGGGGCCATGGTGTGCTTCCCGGGTTCTGGTGCGGTCGGTTGGGTGATTCGGTGCGTTCGGGGTTCGGGGGTTCGGTAATCGCGCGGATCCGCGCTTGCACGGTTCTCACGCAGGTTCGACAGGGAGCGCTTGGCGTTCACCAGAAGATCCTGTCGTTCGATTTGACGAACAGCGTGTCCGTGTGTTCATTGTAGACGGTGAAGCGTTCGATGTGGCGAACCCTGGAGCGGGACCTTGCGCGGGACATCGCGCGGGATGTCGCGCTGGTGTGCGTGGCCGACTCGTTGGTCGGCGCGTCCTTCGGTGCCATCGCGGTCGGACTCGGGCTGCCTCTGTGGCTGCCCGTGCTGTCGTCGGTGGTGGTGTTCGCGGGGGCGGCGCAGTTCCTTTTCATCGGGATCGTCGGCGCCGGCGGGAACCCTGTCGCCGCAGTGGTGGCGGGGTTGCTGGTCAACGCGCGGCACGTGCCGTTCGGGTTCTCGGTCGGTGACGTCCTCGGCGCCAAGTGGCCGGTCCGGCTGGTGGGCAGCCATCTCATGGTGGACGAGGCGGTGGCCTTCACCCTCGCCCAGGAGGAGCCCCGGCGGCGTCGGGTCGCGTACTGGACCTGCGGAATCGGGTTGTTCCTGTGCTGGAACCTGGGGGTGCTCGCCGGCGTGTTCGGCGGCCGGGCGATCGGCGACACGGACGCCTTCGGGCTGGATGCCGCCTTCCCCGCCGTACTCCTCGCCCTTGTCCTGCCGTCGCTGGACCGCGCGGCAACGCGCCGGGCTGCCCTCGCCGGGGCAGCGATCGCCCTCGCGACCACCCCGTTCCTGCCCGCGGGCCTGCCGGTCCTCCTGGCACTCGCGGGAATCGCCGCGGCCCTGCCCCGCGACGACAAAGGCGCCGACGCCGACGGCACACAAGGGACAGGCCACGCACCCAAGACGCCCGGCACGCCTGACACGCCCGGCACCTGTCGGTCCGGCGGCACACCCATCGCCCGCAACGTAAGCAGCTCCCGTAATCCACCCGGCGCACGCGGGACCATCGCGGCAGACGGCCGTGCCGCGCGAAAGGACGGTTGACCTGATGAGCAGTCCCGCGGCACTCGCGTCGGCCACCGTGGTCCTGGGCGCGGGCACGTTCGCCTTCCGCCTGGCCGGTCCCGCCCTGCGCGCTCGCGTCACCCTCTCGCCGCGGGTGGAACGGCTCATGGCCACCGCGGTCGTGGTCATGCTCGCCGCCCTGGTCGCCACCTCGTCCCTCACCGCGTCCCACTCCTTCACCGGCCCCGCCCGGCCCGTCGGCGTCGCCGTGGGAGCGCTGCTCGCCTGGCGCAAGGCCCCGTTCGCGCTCGTCGTCCTGGCGGCGGCCGCGACCACGGCGCTCCTCCGGCTGGCCGGCGTGAGCTGACCCGTACCGCGCGCCGCTCGACCGCCACCTCGCCCGCCCGGCACGGGGGGCGCACCGAACCACCCGCCACCCGCCGCCTGGCCGGAACTCACCGTTTGCCGCGGCAGCTCACCGATTGCCGCGGCTGCGGAGCTGACAGGTGGATTCCAGATCGTGTTACGTGTCATGTCTCCGTCGATTCATGAGTGGCCGTCACCGTCCTGGACGGAGAGCCACCCCCCTCTGGAGGACATGTGACCGGTCAGTCGAACAGCCGGGTTCCGCTCGGGCTGCGCACCGCGCTCGTGGGCACGTTCACCGCGTGCCTGGCCTTCACGGTCGCGGGCGCCGGAACCACCGCGACCGCCGCGAGCACCGCGAGCGCCACGAACTCCGCGACGGCCACGCGCGCCGCGACCGCCGCCGGAACGGAAACGCTTCCGTTCTCGGGTGCGACCACGTCGGGTCTGCACAACACGTACGACCCCGCCGCGTTCACCTATCTCGCGCAGGGGCTCGACACGGGCACCTCGATGATCGAACTCGACGTCTGGGACGACTTCTTCACCCAGGAGTGGAAGGTCAGCCACGACAGCCTGACCAGCAACAAGAACAACTGCGTCAACGCCTCCGCGCCCGCCGACCTCTACACCGGAGGGGCCAACAAGGATCTGGAGAGCTGCCTGGACGACGTGCGGGTCTGGCTCGGCGCCCACCCGGGGCACGCCCCGATCGTCATCAAGCTGGAGATGAAGGCCGGTTTCCAGGCCGACCTCGGCATGAGCCCGGCCAAGCTGGACCAGTCGATCAGCGCCCACCTGGGCAACCTGGTCTTCAAGCCCGCCGACCTGCTCACCAAGCCCGACGGCGGCCAGTACGCCACACTCGACGACGCGGCCAGGGCCGGCAACTGGCCCACCCGGCAGCAGCTCGCCGGCAAGGTACTCATCGAGGTCATCCCGGGCACCGTCGAGGAGAACAACCCCACCGACTCGCTGTGGACCGACCAGGAGTACGCCGGTTACCTGCGCGACCTGCACAGCCAGGGCAGGACCTCGCAGGCGAACATCTTCCCCTCGGTCCACAACGCCCAGGCCGGCGACCCGCGTGCCCGATACTCCGACGCCTCCCTGCGGCCGTGGTTCGTGGCCTTCGACGGTGACGCGGCCACCTACCTCAACGGGTCGATCGACACGAGCTGGTACGACACCAACCACTACCTGCTGTTCATGACCGACGCCCAGAACGTGCCGCCGGCCCTGGACGACACCAACCCCTCCGTCGCCGACGCCCAGTCCCGCGTCGCACAACTGGCCAAGGCCCACGCCACGGTCGCCTCCAACGACTGGCGCGGCCTGCCCGCGGTCCAGTCGATGGTCGTACCGCGCGGCTGACCGCCGACCCCGTCGTACCTCCGCCCCACGGCCGGCCCGGCCGTGGGGCCATCAGCGTCCGGCCGACTCCCCGCCCCCCGTACGTCGGCCGCTCACGCCCGCCGCGTGGCGCGAACCGTCACGCCAACCGCACAGCCGTCAGACCGGAATACCCGCCGCCGGTACCCGGTAGGCGTCGATGTAGGCGACCGTCGGGACCGTGTCCTGCCGCTCACTGACCTCTCCGATCGCGGGAGCGGCCACGGCCAGCGTGTCGAGTGCCCGGGGTGTCCAGGGGCCTTCGGGGGACAGCACCACGTGGTCGAAGCCGAGGGCGGCCAAGCGGCGGCAGCGGGCGATGAGTTCCGCCGAGGTCTCGCCGGCTTCGGGCCGGGCGGTGGCCGACAGGTCGATGTCCGCGAGGGGACGGCCGGCCTTCCGGCAGTGGACCGCCAGGATGTCCAGCTTCCGCCGCAGGACGGCGCCCTCGTGCGGGACGTCCAGCAGGTTGCAGGCGTCGGCGTACCGGGCGACCAGGGGCAGCATCCGCGCCTCGCCGAGGCCCGCCACCGTCACGGGCGGGCGGACCGTGCGGTGGGCCAGCCGCAGCAGGTCCTCGACATGGTCGAACCGTTCGGCCAGCGGAGGCGGCGCGAGCCCGGGACCGGCGTCCCACCGGCCGCCGTGCGCCCCGTATTCGTCCCGCACCGAGTAACCGTCCCGCACCCGGTGACCGTTGTGCCTACCGTGGCCGGCGCCCCCGCTGTGCCCGTCGTATTGCGCGTACCCGGCGCTGACTCCGAGCCGGGCGCGCCCGCCGGACAGCGTGTCGAGGGTGGCCGCGGCCCGGACCGTCAGCTCGGGCAGGCGGTACGCGAACGGGCTCACCATGGCCCCGAGCCGGACGCGGGTGCTGCGTGCGGCGAGGAAACCCAACGCCGTGTACGCCTCCAGGACCGGCTCGTCGTCGGCGAGCCCGCTCCGGTCCCCGGCCCGGTCTGCACCCCAGCCCCCGTCGTTGCCCCCCTCCCCGGTCCCGTCCCCGGCGAGCAGCCGTTCCGCCACCCACACCGTGTCGAGGCCGAGGTCGTCGGCGGCGGCGACGACCTCCTCCAGGCGGGCGACCTCGCCGCCAGAGCCACGGGAGCCACCGGATCCACCGGAGCCACCGGATCCGCTGTGGTGGGCGACATTGATGCTGATACGCATGGTGATGCCTCCGCTCTCACTGTTCACCGGCCGGACTGCCGTACCGGGTGCGTGGGTTCAGACGAGGTCGCCCTGTTCTCCGGTCGGGGTGAGGTGGAGGGCGGCGAGCCTCCAGGTGCCGCCCTGCTCGACGAGGGTCTGGGTGACGCGGAACCGGCCGTTCAGATCACGCCCCTCGTAGACGCTCCGCTGCCCTTGCACGCCGACCGCGACGGCGGCGCGCCCGTAGCGGCGCACCGTCACGCCGCCCCACTCGAAGGCGTCGTGAACGAGGCCGCCCGAGACGTACCGGTCCAGCCACCGCTTCTTGTCCAGTACGAAGCCGAACGGGCCGACCGCGCTGAAGTCGTCGGTCAGCAGGGCGTCCAGTGCCTCGATGTCACCGCGCAGCTCCGCTTCGGCCCACCGCGGGCCGAACCCGGCCGGCTCCGCCGGCTCCCCGCGCCGCTCGCGCTGTTCCACCGCCTGCCTCCTCGCCCGCGTCCGTCTGTGCCTCCAGACTCCCGGACGCGGCCGGTCCGGACATCGCCCGGCGGTATGCCCTTGCGGTACTCCCGGGGTCAACCCGCCCGCCCGGCCGCCGTACTCCCGTGGGAGTAACGGCCGGACGCGGGCGCCGCCGGGAGGCGGTCAGGTGGCCAGCGAGGCGGCATCGCCCATGACGATGACCGGGTGGTCGGCGGGGTCGAGGGTGCGCAGCAACTCGACCATGTGAGCCGCGGAGACGCTGACGCACCCGTGGGTGGGGCCGCCGTGGTCGACGTGGACCCAGATACCGCCGCCGCGGCCCGAGCCGAGCGGCTGGGTGCCGTCGAGGGGGGACGTGCCGGGCACGCGGTTGTAGTTGATCGCGATGACGTAGTCGAACGCGTCGTCCAGGGGTTCGCCGTCGAAGCCGACGCCTCCCGCGTGGAACTTGGACGAGTGGTGGTACGGCAGCTTGGAGCCCGGGTTCGGCTCGAAGCCGCCGGCGTCGGTGAGGGTGAACACGCCGATGGGGCTGTGCAGGTCGCCCGCGTGGTGGCTGCGGGTCCAGCCGTGCAGGGCGTTGTGCGCGGGCCAGGACCTGCCGGGCTTCCAGTGGCCGTCGGCGGTGCGTGACCACAAGGTGACGACGGACACTGAGGAGTTCCCGCCCCGGCCGGAGGCGACCAGCACCTGCCGGCTGGCGGCGGGGATGGCGGCGCGCGTCCTGGGCCCCAGGCCCCGTATCACGGTGGGTGGTTGAACGGCGGCGTTGACGGTCACCGGCCGGGTGGTGGGCGCGGCCGCACCGGGCCGGGACGCGTGGTCGTGCTTGGCGTCCGCGACGGCGGACGACCCGCCGTGGCCGCCCACGACCAGGTACCCGGCGCCCAGGGCGGCCAGCCCGATGACGCCCGCGGCCGCCATGACCGCCTTGCGCCTTCCGGTGCGACGGGACCGCCGGTGCCGGCGCCGGCCACGGCTTGCTGCGTCTTGGCGCTCGGTGAGCGTCTCAGGGGGAGCGGCAGTCATCACGTCGATACTTGCAAACCTGTGCCGCGAGTGCGTCAACCAGCCCCCACTAGCGCCCGTTTCGTCCCACACGTCACATTCATATACGGCCATTCGGGTCGCGCGGCGACGCGGCGCCCGTCACACGGACCGTCACACGGCCACCTTGGGTACGGCGACGGGCTCCCGGCGGTGGTGCGGGGCCCACGCCGTCACGGTCACACCGAAGGGGGTCGGCCCACGGAACCCTTGACGCCGCGCAGCGCCTCGGCCACCACCGCCTCCAGACGGGCGTGGTGGGCGCCCTTCCAGTAGACGCGGCCGCACTGGGCGCATTGGGCGAAGACGTCGTACGTCGCGCGGGTGCCGTGCCGGAGGCGGTCGCGAACGGCTTGCTTGTCCGCCGCGGTGAGCGGGCCGTTGCAGGCCACGCACCGGGTCCAGGGCGCGAGTGGCGGGGCGAAGCGGTTCAGGACGTCGCGCAGTTGGTCCTCGGGACGGTCGCTGTAGACGTATCCGCCGGCCCAGATCTCGCGGCGCCGCAGCAGGCCGCGGTCGCGGGAGAGGATCACCCGGCGCTCGGCCGCGGAGCGGGCGGCCAGCGCGGGGTCGCCGATGTCCTCGTTCTCGTAGGCCGCGTCGACGCCGAGCAGGCGCAGCCGCCTCGCCAGGGTGCCGAGATGGACGTCGAGCAGGAAGCGCAGCGGTGCGCCGGGCACCGCTTGCGGCCGTTCGACGGCATGGACGCGTACGTCCTCGCCGTCCGCCGGGACGTGGGCCGCCGGTACCTCGCGGCCGTCCACGACGAGCCGCCCCACCTCGGTGAGCGGCACCCCCATCGACTCCACCACGTGCCCGAGCGACGAGGAGCCGTCGGTGACCACCTCGGTGGCCTCGCCACGCCGGTTCGCGGCCAGGAAGACGTGCAGGTCGGCGGGCATCCGTACGGTGATACGCGGTCGGCTCACGCGCCCAGCATGCCACCGGCCCGGGCGGGCGGCCACGGGATTGTCCGGGGGCCACCGGGCACCTGGCGGCGCCCGGGCGAGGGCGCTCATACGTCGTAGGTGACCGTGACCGGGGCGTGGTCGGACCAGCGCAGGTCGTGGGAGGGCGCGCGTTCGACGACCGCTGCGACGGCGGCCTTGCCCAGGTCGCGGGTGGCGACGTGGTAGTCGATGCGCCAGCCGGTGTCCGCGTCGAAGGCGCGGCCGCGGTAGGACCACCACGAGTACGGGCCGGCCGTGTCCGGGTGCAGGGCGCGGACGACGTCGGTCCAGTCGGTGAACACACCGGTCAGCCAGGCGCGTTCCTCGGGCAGGAAGCCCGCGGCCTTCTGGTTGGCCCGCCAGTTCTTCAGGTCGGCCTCGGTGTGGGCGATGTTCCAGTCACCCGTCACCAGGGCGTGGGTCCCGTCGGCCGCCGCCTTGGCGCGCAGGGCGTCCAGGTGGGCGCGGAAGGCGTCCAGGAATCGGTATTTCTCCTCCTGCCGGGCGGTGCCCACCTCTCCCGAGGGGAGGTAGAGGCTGCCGACGGTGAGGCCGGGACCCGGGAAGGGCAGATCGACCTCCAGGTAGCGACCGGAGTTGTCGAACTCCGCGCAGCCGAAGCCGACGCGTACGGCGGCGGGCTTGCGACGTGTGTAGACGGAGACGCCCGCGCGGCCCTTGGCGGCGGCCGGGGCGTGGTAGGCGTGCCAGCCGTCGGGGTCGCGCAGTTCCCCGGGGAGCTGGTCGGGTTCGGCGCGGACCTCCTGGAGGCAGATCACGTCGGCGGCGGTCTCGTCCAGCCAGCGCAGGAAGCCCTTCTTGGCGGCGGCGCGCAGTCCGTTGACGTTGGCCGTGGTGACGGTGAGCATTCCCGGACCCTATCCGGCCCGGCCGGCCGCCCCGCCACCAGGAGACGCGCAAGCGTACAGACGTACGAATGATCATCGTACGATTGTCGCCGTGGAGATCCGGAAGACCAGGTACGACCACCCCGACGCGGTGAGGCTGAACGAACTGGTGCAGCTCGAGTACGTCCAGCGGTACGGGGGCGGCGACCTCACGCACATGGCCGCGGCGCACTTCGAGCCGCCGCAGGGCCTGTACCTGCTCGTCTACGACACCGACGGCACGCCGGTGGCCAGCGGCGGCTGGCGGGCCCAGGACGCCTCCCCGGAGGGCTTCGAGGACGGGGACGCCGAGATCAAGAGGATGTTCGTCGTGCCTGAGGCGCGCGGCCGGGGTCTGGCCCGCCGTCTGCTGGCCGAACTGGAGGCGAGCGCGTCCGCCGCGGGCCGCACCCGCATGATCCTGGAGACCGGGCTGAAGCAGCCCGAGGCCATCGCCTTGTACGAGTCCTCGGGCTACACGCCGATCCGGAAGTTCGGCTACTACCGCGACGACGAGCTCAGCGTCTGCCTGGGCAAGGCGCTGTCGGCTGCCGCCGGTCCTTCGGCCGGGTGAGCCCTCACCCTCCGCTATGACGCGCGTAGCTCCTCGTAGACCGCCAGCACGCTGCGCGCCTGCTGCTCCACCTGGTCGGCGACCGGGACCCAGCGCGGGCGGTAGGCGCGTTCGTACGCTTCGCACCACGTGTCGACGAGGCGGGTGATGGACGGGACCGCGGCGATACGGCGGAGCATGGCGGCGGCGCGCAGGGGGAGGCGCTGGGCGTAGACCTCGATGCTGGTGACGCGGGCGGTGGTCATCGGCGGCAGGGGCGGCGCGTCGGGCGGCCGGACCGCCGGGTCCCACTCGGCGGTCAGCCGGGGGCCGAGCGAGACCAGCTCACGGACGGTGCGGAGCAGCGGGCGGTCGGCGCCCACGACCTCGGGAGGCATCGCGTCCAGGACACGGGCGACGGTCGGCAGGTCCCTGCGCAGGATCGCCCCCGCCTTGCGCAGGGCGTGGTCGGGATCGGGATGGGGCGTGATGTCGGCGGTACGGTCGCACGCCCACATGGGGACCTCGACGATCGCCGTGACCCCGTCGTACCGGCGGGCCCGCTCCCACGTCGAGTGGGCTCCGTCGCCGGCGGCGGCCGCGGCGGGCATCACGTACACCCCGGGCCCCGGGCTCGGCCACTGGAAGGCGTCGGACGAGCCGCTCTCCAGCGGGATGTCCAGTTCCGCCGCCGACTTGCCGATCCGCTCCGGCACCCCCGGAACGTCACTGGTCAACTGCACGAAACTGCCGCCGACGTCGATGCCGTGCAGCGAGCACTGCAGCACCGGCCGCAGCCCGTCGAGCACCTCCAGCAGCGCGCGGGTCTCGGGGAGCGCCGCGTCCTGTGCGTAGCCCTTGCTGGGCAGCCACTCGGGCTGCTCGGCGGCGCACGGCCGGAAGAAGTGCTCGTAGTGGCCGCGCAGCGTGTAGGGGCCGGGCAGCCAGGGTTCGTTGAGCGCGGCGCCGTCGGGGTCGATGCACAGCAGGAAGTGCCAGGCGCTTCCGTCGTCGTCGCCCCGCTCCCGCTCGGCGGCGAGCTGCCCGGCCAGCCGCAGCACGGTCGCGCCGCCGACCGCGGCCTCGTTGGCGTGCGGGCCGGCCACCACCAGGACGTTCCTCGACCCCCGCCCCACCGTCAGCATGAGCAGCGGCCGTCCCGCCCTGGACCTTCCGACCGCCCCCAGACGGCAGATACCCGGATATCTCAGCGTGAGCATCCGAGCACTCTCAGTGATTTCCGCTGTCGTCGGATACCTATCTCTCGTCACCGCAAGCCCCCAGTAGCGCGGCCACCCGCAGGCGGTCGGCCCCATTACGACATCGAGTGGATCCCGTTAGTAGGTCACGGCCCCACGCGGGTGTCAACGGTGCTACCACGGCTTTTGACGGGGGATGGCGCGGCTGCCCCGCGGGCCTGGCGCCGGTTGCGGTGCCATCGGCGCCAGGCGACGCCCGCGACGACCGCCCCGGCGGCCGTCGCATAGGCGGCGGTTTGAAGGGTGTCGCCGCGCGTCCCCATCTCGTTGCCCGTGTAGAGGGCGAGCCCGGCCAGGGGTACACCGAGCCATTCCCAGCGCCCGTCGAGCGCGGCAAGGGCGACGACCAGGAGCCCGTACCAGTAGTACGAAGGCGAGGTGAGCAGCAGCGTCACCCCTGTGACGAGCAGGGCCCCGCTCCAGGGCCGGCGCGGGTCGCCGCGCAGTACGACGTACAGCGCCGTGGCCACCACCGCGGCGACGGCGGCCGGTCCGGCGGCGGCGTCCGGCAGGACCAGCCGCAGCAGCGCGAAGCGCCGTACGGCGCCCGGCTCGTAGCCCTCCTCGTGCAGGTAGCCCGGGAGGTATCCGATCACGCCGGTGCCCGACAACAGGACGTACGGAAGATACGCGAGGGCGATGACGGCGAGCGCCGCAGGCACGATACGCAGCCATTCCCTGGGCGTGCGCCGGGCGAGCGCGCCGGGCGCGGCCAGGACCGGCAGCAGCTTCACCGCGATCGCTGCGCCCAGCAGTCCGCCGCGCCGGACCGGTTCCGCGACCGCCCCGAGGGCGAGGACCGTCAGCAGCACCCCGAGGGTGTCGACGTGAGCGTCGTTGACGGCGGCGAGCGGCACCAGGGGGCACCACGCCCACAGCGCCGCTCCACGCGGGTCGGCGCCGCGCCGGCGCAAGGACCGCAGCAGCGCCCCGGTGACGGCGACCACGAGGACGGCGCCGCCCACCTGCATGGGCTTGTGGCGGGCGCCGGACGGCGACAAGGCGTGCACGGCGAGGAACCAGCCTTCGGCGACCGGCGGGTAGATGGTGTGCACGGAAGGGCGGTTGATACGGGTGCACACCCCGCCGGAGGCCGGCCTCAGGTCCCATCCGGGGCAGGGATCGGGGCCGGCGGTACGGGGCGGGAACAGCCAGGGATCACGCAGCCGCGCCAGCTCCGCGGCGTCCGGCGGATAGGCGTAGGGCGATGTCCCGGCGGCCTGCACGGTGCCGTCCCAGGCGTACCGGTACATGTCGTCGCTGTTCCGCGGCGGGCCCGCGAGGGCTGCCAGCGCCAGTGCGGCGCTTCCGGCCATCACGCACCAAACCGCCGCTTTCCGCGGGACCTTGCGCACGACCGCCACGGCAGCCGCGAACAGCAGCCATCCGGCGCCGTACCAGTACGGCAACCGGTCCGGATCGCCGTATCCGCCGCCTATGGCGACGGTCGCGGCCACTTCGGCGACGAGCCCGGCCAGCAGTACGCAGAGCACGGCCGGCGCCCAGCGGCGGCCCTTTGGCCTCGTCCCCGCGTCCATGGCGGCGGTATTCCCCGATGCTGTCCCGGTCGTCGTTCCCACAGGCCACACGCTCGCATCCGGCCGGTCCGGCGGCGACGGGCCCGGGACCGCCGTCCGCGTTCCGTAAGGAGTCCCCGGCCCCCGCGGGGCCCTCGGCGGAGGTGTGATGGGGGCATGGCCGAACCCCGCCCTTCCTCCGACGCGCCGCGAAACCCGGTCGACCGCATGCCGGGCGACCTCCCGGAACGACCACAAGGCGGGCGGGCGGATCCGCGGCCGGGCAGCGAGACCGATCCGCCGCCTGACGGCGAGACGAACCCGCCGCCTGGTGGCGGAACGGAAGGCCGCCAAGCGACGCGCGACAGCGCTGATGACGAACACCGGGCACCGAGCGATGCGGGCGTGAGCGGCCGCAAGGCGCCCGGAAAGGCGCGCGCCGGCGCCAGGACGCGGCTCACCGCGCTCGCGCCGGGCGCCCGCTTCCCCACCGGCCTGCGGGTGGGACCGCTGCGGGACGGAGCGTTCCGGGGGCGGCTGCACGACGCGCGCACGGCGGTGTCGGTCGGCCGGCTGGCCGGCTGCGCCTTGGTGACGTGCTTCGTGACCGGCCTGGTCAGCCATTACCTGCAGCAGCCGCCGGGTTGGGCGGTGGACGCGCTGCCGAGCCGGCCGGTGTGGGGGTACCGGGTGACGCAGGGGCTGCACGTGGCCTGCGGGATCGCCGCGATACCCCTGGTGCTGGCGAAGCTGTGGACGGTGTACCCCCGGCTGTTCGCGTGGCCGCCGCTGAGGTCGGTGGCCCACGCCTTGGAGCGGCTGTCGATCGCCGTCCTGGTCGCCGTCACCCTGCTGCAACTCGCGACCGGGCTGCTGAACACCGCGCAGTGGTATCCGTGGCCGTGGAACTTCCGGCCCGCGCACTGGGCGCTGGCGTGGGTCATGGTGGGCGCGCTGGCCCTGCACATCGCGGTCAAGGCGCCGGTGATCGCTGCGCACTGGGGGCGGCGCTCACCCGGGACACTGCGGCTGCCCGCGGCCGACGGTCCCGACCGGCGGGCGTTCCTGGCCACCGTGGGTGCCGCGGTGGGCGCGGTGACCCTCACCACGGCCGGCCAGTCGTTCACCCCGTTGAAGGACCTCGACGTGCTCGCCCCGCGACATCCCGACCACGGTCCGCAGCACTTGCCGGTGAACCGCACCGCCGCCGCGGCCGGCATCTCGCCCGCCCGGTTGGCCGGGTACCGGCTGAGTGTCCGCGGCCCGCGGCCGTACGAGCTGTCGCTGGAGCAACTGCGGGCGCTTCCCCAACACTCGGTGGTGCTGCCCGTCGCGTGTGTGGAGGGCTGGAGCGAGAACGCGCACTGGTCGGGAGTGCGGATACGGGACCTGCTGGACCACGCGGGCGCCCCGCGCGGCGCGACGCTGCGCGTGGTCTCGTTGCAGAAGGGGGGCGCGTACTCGGTGATGGAGATGGGCGCGCACTACGCCCGCGACCCCCTCACGCTCCTCGCGCTCCGCCTGAACGGCGCGCCGCTCTCCCTCGACCACGGCTTCCCGGCCCGGATCATCGCGCCCAACCGGCCCGGTGTGCTGCAGACCAAGTGGGTGGCGACGCTGGAGGTCCTGACGTGACCGGGCGGATCCTCCGGTACGGGCTGGGCGCCGCCGGCCTGGCGGCGATGGCGTTCGGCGCGGGCACGCTGGTGACCGACCCGGCCGTACGCGACTGGCGGGGTGTGGCGAGGTGGCTGCTGCTGGCCCTCTTGCTGCACGACGGCCTCCTGGTGCCCGCCACCTTGCTGCTGGGTCTGGCCGCGGGCGCCAGGTGGCGGGCCCGGCTGCGCCTGCCCTTCCTGGTGATCGGCTCCCTCACGGCCGTCGCCCTGCCCGTCCTGCTGCGCCCCGGCCGGACCGCGAACCCTTCCGTCCTGCCGCTGGACTACGTGCGGGGCTGGGCGCTGTCGGTCAGCGCGGTGGTGGCGGTGACGGTGTGCCTGGGCGTCGCGGCCAAGGCGCTGAGGGGGCGGGCGCGGGCCGGGACGCGGGACCGGGTGCGGGGCGGAGTGGACCGGAGCGGTCACTCGTAGAGGTGCGCGGCTGCTTCAGGGCGCCGGGCGGCACCCACCGCACCAAGGCGTGCTTCAGCGCGGTGCCGGAAGGCGCCGCGCCGCCGGCGGGGCGCTGAGGAGGGTGGCGAAGCGGCGGCCGTGCGACGACCACTCCTCGGTCACGGTCCAGCCGGTCGCCGTGGCGGCGGCCCGCAGGGCGGCCGGGCCGAGTCTGGCCCACGGGAAGTCCAGGCCCTGGCGACCGTACCCGTCCTCGACACGTACGGTGAGCCGCTCGTCGACCTCGTAGGGCGCCGCCTCGGCAAGGAGCCGGCCGCCCGGGGCCACCAACCGGAGGACGCGGCGCAGGAGGGCGCGGGGATCCCCGCCGATCCCGATGTTGCCGTCGGCGAGCAGCGCTGTGCGCCAGCGCCCCTCCCCCGGCAGCGGGTCGAACACCGAGCGGCACAGCACCGCTCCCCCGGCGTCCCTCGTCCGCTCGACGGCGGCCGGGCTGACGTCGACACCCAGCACGGGCGTGCCGCTCGCCGCCACGGCGGCCACAAGGCGGCCGGGACCGCACCCTATGTCGAGCACCGGCCCTTGGCAGCGGCGCAGCATCGTCGCGTCGGCCGCGTCAGGGGGTGCGCACCACCGCTCCACCTCCAGTGGCAGCAGCCAGCCGTCGGCCCGCCGCAGGAACAGCGGTCCGCGCCCGTCCGCCAGCGCCACGGCGTACGGGTCGCCGCCCCACGGCTGCGTGCGGGTCCCGGTCGGTGCGGGGGTCACAGGGCGGCACCAGGGGCGACCGAGTCCCAGCGCCGCTCGGGACGCGCCGCCGACTGCACTACCAGTCGCGCGAACCGGGTGTGCGGAGCTTCGGCCGCCACCCGCGCGGCGTCGGACGGGGTGTCCACGTCGCGCAGCACGGGCAGGTCGCGGACACGCAGGCCCGCGGCGGTGAGGCGGCGGCGCTGGACGGCTCCGGTGCGGGACGTGGACATGGGCACGCCGAGAAGGAGGGCGGGGTCGTGCGGGGCGGCCAGGCCGAGCGCCCAGAAGCCGCCGTCGGCCGCGGGGCCGAACCAGGCGTCGTACGCGTCCCAGGCCGTCGCGGCGAAGGCCGGGGCCAGGAGTTCGGGCGTGAGCTGAGGGGTGTCCATGCCGACCAGGAGCGCGGGCCCGTCGCACTGCCCGAACGCGGCCGCGAGTCGTGCGTCGAGTCCTCCCGGCGCCTGCGCGACCACCTCGTATCCGGCGGGCAGCCACGGTCCCGGCCTGCCGTCCAGGACGAGGACGCGGCGGCGGGCGGGCAGGGCGAGCCCCGCCTGCAGGGTGTCGGCAAGCGCCGCCTCGGCGAGCGCGGCGGCCTGGCGGGGGGTGTAGAACGGGCTCAGCCGCGTCTTGACCCGGCCGGGCACCGGCTCCTTGGCGACGACCAGCAAGGTCGTCGTGCCCGCTGCCCTGTCCGATGTCTCTTCCGGGACGGGTGCCGCGCTCATCGGGCGGCTCCGGCCGAGCGGGTGGGACGCGGGCCGCGCAGGACGCCGGACATGTCGCGGACGGCGTGCCAGGTGCCGCGCCAGGTGCCGGTGACCTTGGAGCGGCCGGTCCTGGGGGTGTACGGGACGTCGGCCTCCCGCACCCTCCAGCCCGCGTCCGCGGCACGTACCACCATTTCCAGCGGATAGCCCGAGCGGCGGTCGGTCAGGCCCAGCGAGAGCAGCGCGGTACGGCGGGCGGCGCGCATGGGGCCGAGGTCGTGCAAGGGCAGGCCCGTGCGCCTGCGGACGCGGCGGGCGAGTTCGCGGTTGGCGAGCCGCGCGTGCGCCGGCCAGGCGCGCGCGGTGGTGGGCCGACGACGGCCGAGCACCAGGTCGGCGGCCCCGTCGAGCACCGGCGCGGCCAAGGAGGGGAGCAGGCCCGGGTCGAGCGAGCCGTCGCAGTCGCAGAAGCAGACCACCTCCGCGGTGGCCGCCAGCAGCCCGGCGTGGCAGGCGGCGCCGAAGCCGCGCGCCGGTTCGCCGACGACGTACGCGCCCAGGTCCGCGGCGATCCGCGCCGAGCCGTCGGTCGAGCCGTTGTCGACCACGATCGCCCGCCAGCCGGACGGCACGCGTTCCAGCACCCAGGGCAGGGCGGCGGCTTCGTCGAGGCAGGGCAGGACGATGTCGGCCACGGGCAGGGAAGGGGTGGGGGCCGCCGCCGCGGGACGGGCGGACGGCCGCCCCGCGGCGGGGGGTTCCGAGGTGGGGGGCGGTGATGTGGTCACCCCTGTCACCCTACGGAGCCGGATCGGACAAATCGGACGCGCGATCCTTACGAAACACAGACGGGAAGGGAGCGCGCGCGCCGGCCCGTGGTCACTGTCAGTGGCGGGTGTCAGACTCGGCAGCATGAGCAGCGCAACCGTGCCCGTACCGCAGAGCCAGGACCGGCCGCGGCGCCGGCGGGTCCTCGTGGTGGACGACGACCCGACGGTCGCGGAGGTCGTCGCCGGCTATCTCGACCGGGCGGGATTCGACGTGGACCGGGTGGCGGACGGGCCCTCCGCCGTGTCCCGGGCGGCCGCCGTGCGCCCCGACCTGGTGGTCCTCGACCTGATGCTGCCGGGCATGGACGGGCTGGAGGTCTGCCGCCGGATACGGGAGGCCGGCCCGCTGCCCGTGGTGATGCTGACCGCGCGGGGCGACGAGGACGACCGGATCCTCGGCCTGGAGGTGGGTGCGGACGACTACGTGACCAAGCCGTTCAGCCCGCGCGAGCTGGTGCTGCGGGTGGAGTCCGTGCTGCGCCGGGCCGGCAGCCCGCCCCCGCCGGGGCCCTGGCTGCGCTCGGGGTCGCTCGCGCTGGATCCGGCGGCCCGCCGCGCGCTGCGGCACGGCACCGAACTTGCCCTGACGGCAAGGGAGTTCGACCTCCTCTCCTTCTTCCTGCGGCATCCGGGCAGGGTGCTGGGCCGGGAGGAGCTGATGCGGCGGGTGTGGGGCTGGGAGTTCGGCGACCTGTCCACGGTGACCGTTCATGTGCGACGGCTGCGGGAGAAGATCGAGGAGGACCCGGCGCGGCCCCGTCTGATCAGCACGGTCTGGGGCGTGGGCTACCGCTTCGATCCCGAGCAGGCGGCCGAATCGGCGCGGGACGAGCCGGCCGAGGGAGCGGCCCCGGCGGCCTCGCCGCCGCCTGCCACGCCGCCGTCCGACTCGCCTCCGCCTGCCTCACCCCTGCTGACGGCGTCGCACCCGTCGCCCCCGGCCACCACGCCCCTGGCGGCCGAGTCCCCAGCGGCCGCGCCTGCCCCGCCGACCTCGCCCGACCCGCGCGGAGCGGAGGACGGCTCATGAGGGACCTCACGCTCATCGCCGCGTACGCGGCGGTCGGCGCGGCGGCGGCGGGACTACTGGGAGCCGCGGTGCTGCGCCTGCTGCGACATCGCTCGCTGGCGTTGTCACTCGCGGTGGTCGCCGTGGTGACGGTCGCGGCGATGCTGGCCGGGACGCTCTCGGTGGCGTGGGCGATGTTCCTGTCCGACCACGACCTCGGGGTCGTCACGACCGTGTGCGGGATCGCGGCGGTCGTCTCGCTCGCCGTCGCCCTGCTGCTGGGCCGCCAGGTCGTCGCGGGCAGCCGCGCGCTGACGGAGGCGACCCGCGCCTTCGGCGACGGCGACGCCTTCGCCGCTCCCGCCGGCGCGCCGACCGCCGAACTCGCCGAGCTCGGCCGGGAACTGGCCGCGACGAGCGCCAAGCTGACCGCCTCGCGGGAGCGCGAGCGTGCGCTGGAGGCGTCGCGCCGGGAGCTGGTCGCCTGGATCTCGCACGACCTGCGCACCCCGCTCGCCGGTCTGCGGGCCATGACGGAGGCGCTGGAGGACGGCATAGCCGAGGACCCGGCTCGGTACCACAAGCAGATCCGGGCCGAGGTGGAACGGCTCAGCGGCATGGTCGGGGACCTCTTCGAGCTCTCCCGCATCCAGGCCGGCGTCCTCGCGCTGTCCCCCACCCGGATGTCGGTCTACGACTTGGTGGGCGACGCCATCGCGGGCGCCGACGCGCTGGCCGCGGAGCACGGCGTGCGCCTGGTCGGCGACGGCGTCGAACCGGTGCCGGTGGAGGTCGACGGCCGCGAGATGACCCGCGTGCTCGCCAACCTCCTGGCCAACGCCATCCACCGCACACCCGCCGACGGGACGGTCGCCGTCTCGGCGCGCCGCGACACCGCTTCCGGCTCGGTCGTCCTGTCGGTGACCGACGGCTGCGGCGGCATACCCGCCGACGACCTGCCGCGCGTCTTCGACACCGGCTGGCGCGGCACGGGCGCGCGTACTCCCCCGGCCGGCGCGGGCCTCGGCCTCGCCATCGTCCGCGGCATCGTCGAGGCCCACCACGGCAGCGCCGCCGTCCGCAACGTCCCGGGCGGCTGCCGTTTCGACGTGGTCCTGCCCGCGGCACCCAACTGACCCGTCCCCGGCACCGCCCAGGGCTCGTGGCCCGGTCGTGAGGCGCCGTCGGAGGAGCCGGCCGACGGCGACCGCCGCCCGGCTCCGGCCGGCACCGCACCCGCTCCCTCCCCGTCAGGCCACTGACGTGGCGCTGCCGCGCAAGGGGGCGTGGGCGAAGTCCGCCACGCCCCGGGCGAAGGAGGTGCGGGCGGTCCAGCCGAGTTCGCGTTGGACGCGGTCGGCGCGGGCCGTGATGTGCCGCACGTCCCCGAGGCGGTACTGCCCGGTGACGCGGGGTTCCGGGCCACCCGCGGCGGCGGCGAGGGCGGCCGCCATGTCCCCGACCGTGCGGGGGTGGCCGGTGGCGACGTTGTAGGCGCGCAGCGTGCCCGCGGGGCGGGCGCGGTGCGCGAGAGCGGCCAGGGCGACCGCGTTGGCCTCGGCGACGTCCGTGACGTGGATGAAGTCCCGCCGCTGACGGCCGTCCTCGAAGACCTCGGGGGCCTCGCCGCGGGCGAGGGCGGAGCGGAAGAGCGCGGCGACTCCGGCGTAGGGGGTGTCGCGCGGCATGCCGGGGCCGTAGACGTTGTGGTACCGCAGCGCTGTGGCGCGGCCCCCGGTGGCGCGCGCCCAGGAGGCGGCGAGGTGCTCCTGGGCGAGCTTGGTGGCGGCGTAGACGTTGCGGGGGTCGACGGGAGCGTCCTCGCCGACCAGCCCGGGCACCAGGGGTTCGCCGCACACCGGGCAGGGCGGCTCGAACTGTCCCGCGTCCAGGTCCGCGACCCGGCGCGGCCCGGGCCGTACGGTGCCGTGCCGGCCGCATTCGTAGCGGCCCTCGCCGTAGACGACCATCGACCCGGCGAGCACCAGTGAGGGCGTCCCGGCGTCGGCCATGGCGGCGAGCAGGACCGCGGTCCCGAGGTCGTTGCAGCCCACGTACGCGGGCGCGTCGGCGAAGTCCTTGCCGAGGCCGACCATGGCCGCCTGGTGGCACACCGCGTCGCAACCGCGCAGCGCCCGCGCGACGGCCTCCCGGTCGCGTACGTCCGCCCGCACCCACTCGACGCCCTCGGCAAGCGGCGGGGGCACGGCGTCCGGCCCGTGCGCGGCGGGCAGCAAGGCATCCAGCACACGTACGGTGTGCCCGGCTGACTGGAGTGCGCTGACGATGTGCGAGCCGATGAAGCCGGCTCCCCCGGTGAGCAAGGTGAGCATGCGGGAGACGCTACGGCCCGCCCGGCGGGCGCGGGCTTGCGCGCGGCCGACGTCAGCCTTCCGTAAGGACGCTTCCCCGACCGCGACCCCGACCGCGACCCCGACCACGACCCCAACCGCGTCTGCGTCTGCGCCTGCGGCGAGGGCAGCTCCCGCGGTGACCGCGGCGGTCAGGCGGCAGGGCCGGGCGCCGCGGTGGGGCGGTTGGGGCGCCGTGGCCGCGGGCTGCCGCCCGCCGCTGCGGCAGCCCTCCACTCGCGAGAAGCCCCACCCCGGGAGACCCCCGCGAGAAGCCCCACCCCGCGGCATCCGTTCAGCTCAGCGCGGGCACCTCCAGGGTGAGGGTGCACGCCTCCGCGTCCAGCACCGCCGGCACTCCCAGGGGAACCGTCAAGGTGGAGGGGCAGTGGCCGAAGCCGAACTCCTCCACGACGGGGACACCGAGCGGACCGAGCCGGTCGAGCATCAGGGAGCGGACCTCCTCCGCCGGACCGCACCGCTCCCAGGAGCCGAGGACGACAGCGCTCACGGCGCCGAGCCAGGAGGAGCGCAGGAGCTGGGTGAGGTAGCGGTCGAGGCGGTAGGGATCCTCGCCCACGTCCTCCAGGATCAGGACGCCGCCGTCGGCGGACGGCCGGGCATGCGCGGTCCCCAGGTCGGTGGCCAGCAGGCTGAGGCACCCGCCGAGGGTCACGCCGCCGGCGCGCCCGGGCACAAGGGTGCGGGCTGTGGGTGAGGTGAGAACCCGGGTCTCGCCGGGGGCGAACAGGGTACGGCGCAGGTGGTCCTGGGTCGGCTGGTCCTTGAGGAACGTCTCGGCGGCGGCCATCGGCCCGTGCAGGGTGGCGACACCGAGCCGGGTGGCGAAGGCCTCGTGCAGCACGGTGATGTCGCTGTATCCGACGAACACCTTGGGCGCGGCCTCGGCCATCGCCGCCCAGTCGAGCAGGTCCACCATGCGCTGCGTCCCGTAACCGCCGCGGGCGCAGATCACGGCGGCGAGCGACGGGTCGCACCAGGCGGCCTGGAGGTCGGCCGCCCGGTCCCGGTCGGCGCCGGCCAGGTATCCGGACGGGTGGGCGTCCAGGACGTGCGGCGCCACCACCGGTTCGAGGTCCCAGCCGCGCAGGATGTCCAGCCCGAGTTCCAGCCGCTCGCGGGGTACGGGTCCGCTGGGCGCGACGACGCCCACCCGGTCACCGGGGACGAGCCGGCGCGGCCGCCTGAGCGCGGGTACCGGAGCCGCGCCCCCGGCCGCGGCCTTCAAGGGCGCGCTCATGTGGTCAGCTCCAGTTCAGGGACGCCGGGCGCCTCGAATCCGAAGACCCGCGCGTAGAGGGCGAATTCGGCCTCGATGGACGTCACCATGGTGTCGAGGCGGCGGAAGCCGTGGCCCTCGCCCTCGAAAGTGAGGTAGGCGTGCGGGATGCCGCGCCCGGCGACGGCCGCCAGGAACCGCTCGCACTGCACGGGCGGGCAGATGACGTCGTCCAGGCCCTGCAGGAGCAGGAAGGGCACGCGGATCCGGTCCGCGTGGGTGACCGGCGAGCGGTCGCGGTACCGCTCCGGCACCCGCGCCAGCGGGCCGATCAGCGACTCCAGGTACCGCGATTCGAAGTCGTGGGTCTCGCCTCCCTGCGGTGACCAGCCGGTGAGGTCGAGGATCGGGTACATCACGGTGCCGCAGGCGTACGTCCCGCTGGTGGCGAGGGCGGCCGCGCTGGTCCAGCCGCCCGCGCTGCCGCCGCGCACGGCCAGCCGCCGCGGGTCGGCGGCGCCTTCGGCGACCAGGCCGGCGGCGACGGCCGCGCAGTCCTCGACGTCGACGACGCCCCACTGCTCGCGCAGCCGGTCGCGGTAGGCGCGGCCGTATCCCGTGGAGCCGCCGTAGTTGACCTCGACGACCCCGATGCCGCGCGAGGTGAAGTACGCGATCTCCAGGTCGAGCACCATGGCGGCGTGGCCGGTGGGGCCGCCGTGGGCCCACACCGCGTAGGGCGCGGGGCCGTCGCCGGTGGCGTGCGGGCTGCGCGGCGGGTAGACGTTCGCGTGGACCTCGCGCCCACCCGGCCCGGTGAAGGTCCGGTGGACGGCCTCGGGGAGGTAGGCGGGGTCCACCGTGTCGTGGTGGGCGCCGCCGACGACCCGGGTGCGGCCGGTGGCCGCGTCCAGCTCCACGATCTCGTACGCCGTGCGGGCGCTCGCCGCGATGCCGACGACGCGGCTGCCGGTGACCGCCAGCGCGGGTGCCCATTCGGTCCAGGGGCCGGCCGCGTCGGTGACCTCGCCGGTGGCCGGGTCGAGCAGGCCGAGCCGGTGGGCGCCGACGCCGTGCAGCACCGCGACCGGACCGTGGTCGAGGGGCGCGAACCAGCGGTGGCCCAGCTTCCACAGCGCGCTGCCGAACTCCTCCTCGCGCGGGCAGAGGTTGACGGCCTCACCGGTCGCCGTGTCCACCCGGTGAACGTTCCACCAGCCGGTGCGGTCGGTGGCGGCCAGCAGGGTGCCGTCGGCGGCCCAGTCGGCCTGGGCGACGGACTCCGAGGGCCCGCCGATCAGGGTGCGGGCCGAGGTGAAGACGCCGGCGGTGTCCACGTCGGCGATCCGCAGCTCGGTGCCGTCCCACGGCATCCTCGGGTGGTCCCAGGCCAGCCAGGCGGCCTGCCGGCCGTCCGGGGAGAGCCGCGGACCGGTGACGAACCGGTGGGTGGCGGCGGTCAGTTCGCGCACCGCGGTGCGGTCGTCGGCCGCGGAACCGTCGAGCGGCACGGCGGCGGGCACCCGGCGGACGTCGGTCGGCCGGTCGCCGGTGAACTCCTCCAGCACCCCCCACACTTCGCCGCGCTCGGGACGCAGGGTCAGGTCGGCCCAGCGCAGGCCGCCGCCCACCGGGGAGACCGGTGTCAGCGGGCGCGGGGCGACCGCGGGCTCGTCCGGCCGGAAGGCGTAGAGGCGCTGGTCGGGGAAGTGGACGAAGACGATCAGCGGCGTCCCGTCGACCACCGCGCCGGCCCAGGGCGTGCCCCCGTACTCGATGACGCGGCTGCGGACGTTCCACGGCGCGGGCAGCGGGCACTCCTCGGCGCCGTCGGGCCTGCGGCGGATCAGGGCGCGGCGGCCGGCCTCGGCGGGGCGGGGGGCGGTCCACCACACCTCCTCGCCGACCACGCCCACGTACTCCGGGTTGCCGTCGTGCGCGGCCGCGGTCGCCGCGTCGATCGGCGACGGCCATTCACCGTACGGGAGGACCGCGGGGGCTTCGGGGGCGGTCACGCGGTCGCCTCCTCGCCGTGCGCGAGTGCGTCCCCGGCGGTCCCCAAGGGCGCGGACCGGTCGCTCGCGGCCCCGCCGCGCAGGAACCTGTCCAGCACCCGCACCCCGAAGTGCAGCGCGTCCACCGGCACCCGCTCGTCCACGCCGTGGAAGAGCGCCTGGTAGTCGAAGCCAGGGGGCAGCCGCAGCGGCGAGAAACCGTAGCCGGTGATGCCCAGCCGGGAGAACTGCTTGGCGTCGGTGCCGCCCGACATGCAGAACGGCAGCACGTGCCCCTGCGGGTCGAAGTGCAGCAGGGCCTCGCGCATGGCGGCGAACGTCGGCGAGTCCACGGGGGCCTGGAGCGGCACCTCGCGGTGGTGGTACTCCCAGGTGACGTGGGGGCCGGTGAGCCGGTCCATGGTGGCGGTGAACTCCTCCTGGCCGCCGGGCACGACCCGCCCGTCGACATGGGCGGTGGCCGAGCCCGGGATCACGTTCACCTTGTAGCCGGCCTGGAGCATGGTGGGGTTGGCGCTGTTGCGCACGGTGGGGCGCACCAGGGGGGCGGCGGCGCCGAGCCGGTCCAGGAGGCCGTCGACCGCGTCCGGGTCGTCGAGGTCGGCCTCGACGCCATAGAGCGCGGCCAGTTCCGTCAGGGCGGCCCGCACGGTGCCGGTCAGGCGGACCGGCCAGCGGTGCTCGCCGATGCGGGCGACGGCGGCGGCGAGGTGGCTGACCGCGTTGTCGTGGTTGACCTTCGAGCCGTGGCCCGCCCTGCCGCGCGCGGTGAGCTTGATCCAGGCCGTGCCGCGCTCGCCCGCCGCCACCGGGTACAGCCGCATCCCGTCGGCGTGCAGGGTGTAGGCGCCGGACTCGCTGATGCCCTCGGTGCAGCCCTCGAAGAGGCCGGCGTGCTGGGCGGCGAGGAACCCGGCGCCGTAGGCGGCGGAGTCCTCCTCGTCGGCGGTGAAGGCGAGCACGATGTCGCGGGCGGGGCGCTGCCCGGAGCGGGCCCAGGCACGGACGGTGGCGAGGACCATCGCGTCCATGTTCTTCATGTCGATGGCGCCGCGTCCCCAGACCACGCCGTCCCTGACCTCGCCGGAGAAAGGCGCCACGGTCCAGTCGGCGGCCTCGGCAGGCACCACGTCCAGGTGACCGTGGACGAGCAGCGCGCCGGCGCCGGGGTCGGCGCCCGGGATGCGGGCCACGACGTTGGCCCGGTGCGGGGCGGACTCCAGGACGACCGGTTCGATCCCGGCGTCGGAGAGCCGCTCGGCGACGTACTCGGCGGCGGGCCGCTCGTTGCCGTCGCCGCCGCCGCGGTTGGTGGTGTCGAACCGGATCAGGTCGGAGGTGAAGCGGACCACTTCGTCCAGGGCCAGGTCGTCCACGACGGGCGACGGCCCGGGGAGGCCCGCCGCGCCGCCTGTCCGCCCGGGCCCGGCCGGCACTCGCGCGGCCGGGGAGACGGTTCGCTCAGCCATACTGTTCCTCCACCGCTTGCGACACGAGCGTGGTGACGGCCTTGAAGGCCCTGATCGCCTCGTACATCGTCGGCAGGGTGTAGGCCACCCGCCGCTCCCCGGTGCGCTCCACGCCGGGCACCACTGTGGCCGCGCCCACCAGGTGCACGGCGTCGAACTCCAGCTCCACGGTGAACGGGCCCGCCTGCACCGGCTCGTGGCGTACCGCCAGCGCGGCGGCCTCCTTGGCGACGGCCCTGATGTCGGCGGCGGTGCGCGCGGGCGGGCGGCACACCGCGGCGTACCGCGAGACGTAGTCCTTGACGGCGACGGTACGGGCACGTGGCGCGTAGCCACCGGCGTCGGCGGCGGTGCGGTCGTCACCGGTGACCAGGACGACGGGGACGCCGTACTCGGCGACCACCAGCGCGTTCAGCCTGCCTTCACTGGCCCGTTCGCCGTTGACCCATACTCCGGTGACGGAGTTGGCGAGGTAGGTGTGGGCGAGCACGCCCTCGGTGCCGGCGCCGGTGTGGTAGCCGACGAAGGCGATGCCGTCGACGTCGCCGTGCTGGACGCCCTCGACCATGGACAGCGCCTTGTGGCGGCCGGTGAGCATCTGGGCGCGTTCGTCCAGTTTCTCCAGCAGCAGGTTGCGCATGGACCAGTGCGCCTCGTTGATGAGCACCTCGTCGACGCCGCCGTCGAAGAAGCCGGCGACGGCGGCGTTGACGTCCGAGGTGAACATGTGGCGGCAGCGCTGCCACTGCTCGCTGCCCGGCAGCACGTCGGCCGGCCAGGTCACACCTGTCGCGCCCTCCATGTCCGCGGAGATGAGGATCTTCATGCCGAGCACGTTACGCGGGGGCGGGAGCCTCCTGCCAGGGTCGGCTCCCGCCCTGTGGAAAACTTCTGTGGTCTAGACCTCTTGGGCGCGATTCGGACGGCCCGCGACCAGCCATTTCGACGGCAGCTCTATCGGCTTGCCGTCAGGCGCGAACTCGGTCGTGGCGAGCGGAAGTTCCCCCCGGGCCAGCACGCTCAGCCCGGCGTCGGCGAAATAGCGGGGCAGCGCGTCGTCCGCCACGTCGGCCGGGGTTATGCCCAGGGCGAAAACCGGCCTGAGCTTCACCGGAGGTCCCGCGGGTGCCTGGGCCAGGCCGCTCAGCACCCCCTTGGCGGCTTCGGCCAGTTCGAAGACGAACGCCCGCCCGCGGGCGCCGACCAGTGTGGCGATGCCCTCGGCCATGCGGACCCGGTCCTGCGGCCGGCACTGGTGCAGGACCCCGCGCATGTAGACGTTGACGTCGCCGGTCTCCTCGTGGAGCGCGGCCACGGCGGCCGGATCCGTCGCATCGAGCTGCCGGTACGTGGCCGCGCCCGCCACGTCGTCGCGGGCGGCCCGCTCGACCGCCGCCCGGGTCAGGTCCACGCCTATCGCCCGCTTGTAGTGCCGGGCCAGGAAGCGGGTCTGCGTGCCGTTGCCGCACCCCAGGTCGACGACCGGCAGCGCCGGGTCGAAATGCGGCCCGAAGTACCGCAGGTGCAGACCCGCCGACCGGGACGCGTCGGCGTCCCAGAACACCCCCTCCGCCTCGTCCGGCGCCTGCCGCCAGAAGGTCTCCCACGCCCGTTCGTACGTGCCCGTGTCGGTCACGCGTACTCACTCCCCAGGTAGGTACCCGGCAGGTGGTGCCTGACGGGTGGACGCCCGACGGATGGCCCCGGCGGGTGGACGCCCCCGCGCGCACCGGTCACCGGCCGCGGCGGGGGAGCTTCTGTTCGCACCGGACGCAGACCCACCCGGCGGGCGCGCGCGTGCCGGACGGCGTTGGTGTGCCGGACCTGTCCGGCGTCGTCGACGACGACCACCGCGAGCGGGAGCCGGCCGGAAATCCCTGGCGCGAGACGGCGATCCATGGTTCGTTGGGCTCCTTCCCCTGGCTCTTTCGGGAGCGGACCGGGACGGCGCGCGGCCCCGCGGACCAAGATCTGCGGCGCCGCAACCACGGTACGGCTGTGTGAGGGCACCAGGGGAGGCAATACGCAAAACAGGGCGCACGCCCGCGCAGAGGCAACCAATCCAGCCGTGCTAGCGTCCAAACCCTCTGTTCGAGCCCTGCGCCAAGGCACCCTTGGGGAAGGGTTCGCTCCCGCCGGACGGGACCCGGCGGGACGTATGCCACCCGCGACGGAAGAGGCCATGTGACCACGGTGCAGCCCGCACGGATCGCCGCTCCCGGCGGACGGCCGAGCGCGCTTCTGCGGCGCTTCGACCCCCGCCGTCCGATCATCGTGGCCACGGTCGCGGCGGCGGTCCTGCACCTGCTGTGGGCGCTGTTCCTGGCCAAGGACTCCGGCGACATGGCCGCCCAGTACGCGTGGACCGACTTCATAAGGGCCCACCCCTCGGCCACCTACAACCTGTCGTGGTACGGCGGGCTGCACCCGGCCTCGTACAGCATCCTGTCGCCCTACATCATGGCCGTGCTGGGGGTGCGCACCACGGCGGTGATAGCGGGGACGCTGTCCGCCACCGTGGCCGCGACGCTCTTGATGCGGGCCAGGGTGCAGCGGCCGCTGATCCCGGTCATGTGGACCACGTTCGCTCTTTGGTGTGATGTTGTCTCCGGGCGGGTCACGTTCGCGCTGGGCATGCTCTTCGCCCTGATGGCCGCGGTGCTGCTGTTCCCGCCCGAAAAGGCGGTACGGGCCCGGACGCACCGGCTGGCCTCGGCGACCGCGCTGACCGCCCTGGCCACGATGTGCAGCCCGGTGGCGGGTCTGTTCATGCTGGTGGTGGCCGCCGCGATGTTCCTGACCGGGCGGCGCAAGGAGTCCTACCCGCTGTTCGCGACGCCGCCGCTCGTGGTGGGCGCGACCTCGCTGCTCTTCCCCTTCTACGGGGTGCAGCCCTTCGCCTGGTACTTCGCCATCATCCCGTTCGCGATCGCCGTCGTGGGCGGCCTCGTGATGCCCAAGCGGTGGCGCTCCCTGCGGGCCGGCGCCTGGGTGTACGGCGTCGGTGTCGCGCTGACCTGGATCATCCCGTCACCCATCGGGAGCAACGTCGAGCGGCTGGCGCTGCTGTTCGGCGGGACCGTGCTGCTGATCGTCGCGCGGGACAGCACCTGGGCGGGCCGACGCGGAATGGCGCTGTGGCTGGCGTTCACCGGAGTGGCCGTATGGCAGATCACCAAACCGATCGTGGACCAGGTCAACACCACGGCGGTGTCGGCGACGATCAAGCACTCGGGCCCGCTGATCAGCGAACTGCGCCACGTGAGGGCGGACCGCGGCCGGGTGGAGGTCGTCCCGCTGCGCTCGCACTGGGAGGCGTCGGGCCTGTCGCCCTACGTCAACCTGGCGCGCGGCTGGAACCGTCAGGCCGACGTGGAGCGCAATCCCCTCTTCTACGACGGCACGCTCACCCCCGGCGCCTACCGTGACTGGCTGCGCCGCTGGAGCGTGAACTACGTCGTGCTGCCCTCCGACCAGCCGGACGGCGCCGCGGTGCGCGAGGCGAAGATCGTGGCGGCCGGGCAGCCGTGGCTCCAGCCGGTGTGGCGGGACGCCAACTGGCAGCTCTTCCGGGTGACGGGCGCCGACCCGATGGCCGACCCGCCGGCCGTGGTGAACGAGGCCGGGCCGGCGGAGCTGACGGTGACGATGCCGGTGGCCGGCTCCACGCTGGTGCGCATCCCCTGGTCGCCCGTGCTCGGCATCGAGGGCGCCTCGGACAACAAGCACGGCTGCCTCACCCAGGACGGCGACTGGACCCGGCTGTACGCGCCCACGCCGGGCAAGTACCGGATAGGCGGGACCTTCGGCCAGATCCGCGGCACGCAATGCAGCAAGAAGGACGTGCCCGCCGGCGGGAACTGACCCCGGCGGGAGCCGGCCGGCGGGAACCGACCCGCCGCAAGTACCCGCCGGAGAACCGACCGCCGGAACCACCTGCCGGAGAACCGACCGCCGGAACCGGCCCTTTCGCCGTACGGGCCGCGGGCCCGGACGGGCGGCGCCGACCGCCCGTCCGGGCCCGCGTCAGTCCTGGTGGCCCAGTTGCAGGTCGCGCTCGGTCCTGCCGCCGCCCGCGACCTGGAGGACCGTGGCCACCGGCGGATAGCCGGCGGCGATCACGGTGTACTCGCCCGCGGCCAGGTCCACGAAGCGGAAGTGGCCGTCGGAGCCGGTGGTGACGGAGTCCACCACGTTGCCGGCCGCGTCCAGGAGCGTGACGCGCGCGTCCTCGACCAGGCGGCCGCCGGGCGCCCGCACCGTGCCGCGCAGCACCGCGCCGCCGGCCAGCTCCACGTCCTGCCGGGTCTCGCGGGACGCCTGCACCGACACCGGCAGCGCGGTCGGCCGGAAGGCGGGAGCGCTGGCCGCCAGGGTGTACTCCCCCGCCACGAGGTCGGTCAGCGCGTAGCCGCCCTCCCTGCCGCTGCGCGAGGCGGCCACCACGTCGCCGCGCACGTCGGTGAGGGTGACCACCGCGTCCCGTACCGGCGTGCCGTCGGCGGTGTGCACGGTCCCGGCCAGCCGTCCCGCGCCGCCGAGCACCACGTCGAGCTCCACGGGGCGGTCGGCGACCGTGACGCTCACGGCCTGCGGCTGGTGGCCGCAGGCGGCGGCGATCAGGACGTACGAGCCGCTGCCCGGGGTGCTGAGCGCGTAGCGGCCGTCCTCGGCGGTGGCACCGCGGCCGATCTGCTGTCCGCCGCCGTCGATGAGGGTGAGCGCGGCGCGGCCCACCGAGCTGCCGTCGGAGTGCCGGACGGTGCCGCACACCGGAACCCCGCCGCCATGCGCTCTGCGCGCCCCCGGCACGGGGCTGTCCGGCGCCCCGGCGAATCCGGCGTGGTACCCGTCGGAATCGGACGTGGGCACGGGCGCGGCGGGGGAAGCGGAGTGGGGTGCGGCGAGAGGGGTGGAGTACGGGTCGGGGTGCGGGCCGGCGCCGGAGGCGTCGTACGCCGTCGGACTCGACGCCGGGGCGGCGGCTGCGTGCTGGGTCACCAGGGGTTTCTCCTTGAGCAGGAAGGCGAACAGGAAGCCGAGCACGAGCACCGGCACCAGGTAGAGGAAGATCCGGGGCATGGCCTCGGCGTACGCGCGGATGTAGCCGTCGCGGACGGGCGCGGGAAGTGTGCGCACGAGCTGCGGGGTGACGGACTGGGCGTCGGGCAGCCGCGCCCCGTGCGGGAGTTCGACGGCCAGGCGCTTGGCCAGCCGGTCGGCGAAGAGCGTGCCGAAGACGGCCGCGCCGACGGAACCCCCGATCTGCCGGAAGTAGTTGTTGGCGCTGGTGGCCGCACCCATGTCGCCGGGCCGCACGGAATTCTGCACGGCGAGCACCAGGACCGGCAGCGCGAGGCCGAGACCGAGTCCGAGGACGCCCATCCAGACGCTGTACTGCGCGCGCGGGGTGTCCGTGCTCAGGTGTGACAGCAGCCACATGCCCAGGGCGGACAGGGCGGCGCCCAGGACGGGGAAGGCCTTGTACCGGCCGGTGCGGCTGATGAGCTGCCCGCAGACGGTGGAGGCGACGACGACACCGAGCATCATGGGCAGCATCAGCAGGCCGGAGCCGGTGGCGCTGGCGCCGTCGACCATCTGCAGGAACGTCGGCAGGTAACTGGCCGCGCCGAAGAGGGCGACGCCGACGACGGCGCCGACCACGGCGGTGACGGCGAAGACGCCGTCGCGGAACAGCCGCAGCGGGATGATCGGTTCGGCGGCGAAGCGCTCCACGAGGACGAAGAGCAGCGCGCACAGCACGGCGCCGCCGCCCAGGCCCAGGATCTCCCGGGACCGCCAGGCATACGTGGAGCCGCCCCAGGTGGTGAGCAGGACGATACAGGTGGAGCCGGCGGCCAGCAGCAAGGCGCCGAGCACGTCGAGGCGGGGGCGGGCGGGCGGTATGGGCAGCTTCAGGACGAGGGCGGTCACGGTCAGGGTCAGCATGCCGATGGGCACGTTGACCAGGAAGCACCAGCGCCAGGAGGCGTGGTCGGTGAAGAAGCCGCCGAGGAGCGGCCCGGCCACCGAGGCCAGGCCGAAGGAGGCGCCGATCAGGCCCATGTAGCGGCCGCGGCGGCGGGCCGGGACGATGTCGGCGATGATCGCCTGCACGCCGATCATCAGACCGCCGCCGCCGATGCCCTGGAGGGCGCGGAAGGCGATCAGCTCGTTCATGGTGCGCGACCAGGCGGCGAGCGCGGATCCGGCGACGAAGGTCAGGATCGCGAACTGGAAGACGCTTTTGCGGCCCAGCAGGTCGCCGAGCTTGCCGTACAGGGGCAGGCCGATGGTGGAGGCCAGCAGGTAGGCGGTGACGACCCACGACATCCGGTCCAGGCCGTGGAGGTCACCGACGATCCTGGGCAGGGCGGTGGCCACGATCATCTGGTCCAGGGCGGCGAGCAGCAGGGCCAGCATCAGGCCCGTGAAGACCAGCCGGGTCCGGCGCGGGCTGAGCACGACCGCGGGACCGGGACCGCCCTCGTCCCCCTCGTGCGGCACCGGCCCGCCCGGGACGCCGTCGGCGGGGGCGTGGGCGGGGTCGTACGAGGGGTCGTACGCCGTACCGGGGGCGCCGGAGGACCCGGGAGCGGGGGCGCCCGCGGGATCCGGCCCGGGACCGCCCGGAAGGCCGGCCGGCGGATCCGCGGGGCCCGCGTCCCCCGTGGATCCGCCGGCCGCCGCCGTCTCGCCGGTCACCGCGGTCGTACGCTCGATCAGCGTCCCGCCACTCACTGCCGCTCCCCTCGTCACGCCTGCCTCACCACGTTCCCGCTGACGCGACAACGAGGGGCAGGCGTGCCGATTCCCAGGAAAGCCGGAAATCCACCCTTATCGGTGAACAGGCGGGAAACCACCCGGGCGACAAAGGCGTTGGCGGCCGCGCCGGTCAGGCGCCGGGCGTCTCCACCTCCGCCGCCAGCCGGGCCAGCACCGCGTCGAAGATCCGGTTCAGCCCCTTGGGCGCGAAGGTGCGCTCGAAGAAGCCGCCCACGCCGCTCGCGCCCTGCCAGGTGGTCGTGGCCACGACCTTGCTGCGGCCCTCGCCGGCCGGGGTGACGGTCCAGGTGGTGACGAGCGAGGAGTTGCGGTCGGTCTCCACCAGCTGGCCAGGGGTGGGCGCGGTGACGTCGAAGAGGCAGTCGCGCACGCGCTTGCTGGTGGCCTGCAGCCGCCAGTGCACGACCGTGCCGGCCCCCTTGCCGCCCTCCCTGACCTCGTACTCGCTGAACTGCTCGGGCAGTACGCGGCCGCGCGTGCCCTCGTAGTCGGCGAGGGCGTCGTAGACCCGCTCCGGTGCCGCCGCGACGGTCCGCTCGGTCGTGGCCTCGACCAGCGCCATGTCTTCTCCTCGGTTCCGTGTCCGTACGTGTTCCTCACGTGACGCCCAAGCCAACCACAACCGCTTTTCGAATCTGTGTTCTATTGTGGAGGGAGGACGACCGAAGGAGGGCACTGTGCGCTGGGACCGGCTGAGCCGCGACGACGCCGCGGGGGCTCTCTTCGGGACGGACGCCGTCACGACCAGGACCTTCGACACCCCGGGGTTCCGCGGCATCACCTTCCACGAGGTGCGGGCGCGCTCCATCCTCAACCGGGTGCCGGGCGCGTCCAGGATGCCGTTCGAGTGGACCGTCAACCCGTACCGCGGCTGCACCCACGCCTGCGTGTACTGCTTCGCCCGCCGCACCCACAGCTACCTCGACCTGGACACCGGGCACGACTTCGACACCCAGGTCGTGGTCAAGGTCAACGCCCCCGAGCTGCTGCGCCGCGAACTGGCCTCGCCGCGATGGCGCGGCGAGCACGTGGCCATGGGCACCAACGTGGACTGCTACCAGCGCGCCGAGGGCCGCTACCAGTTGATGCCCGGCATCATCGGCGCGCTGCGCGACCGGGCGAACCCCTTCTCCATCCTCACCAAGGGCTCGCTGATCCTGCGCGACCTTGAACTGGTGCGGCAGGCCGCACGCGTCACCGATGTGTCCATCGCGCTGTCCGTCGGCTTCCTCGACGGCGAGCTGTGGCGCAGCGTGGAGCCGGGCACGCCTTCCCCCGAGACGCGGCTGGCGGTCTGCCGCACCCTGCGCGACAACGGGATATCCCCCACCGTCCTCATGGCCCCCGTCCTGCCCTTCCTCAGCGACACCCCTGAGCAGTTGCGGGCCACCGTGCGCGCCATCGCGGCGGCCGGCGCGACCTCGATCACCCCGCTGGTCCTGCATCTGCGCCCCGGCGCCCGCGAGTGGTACATGTCCTGGCTCGCCCGCACCCACCCGCACCTGGTGCGGCGCTACGAGGCCCTGTACGCGGGCGGCGCCTATGCGCCCAAGTGGTACCAGCGCCGGGTCACCCGCCAGGTGCACGAATTCGCCGCCGAGTTCGGCTGCGGCCCCACCGCCCGTCCCGCAGCGCCGCACCGGGGCCGCACCCTTGGCGGCGAGGAGCCCGGGGTACGAGGTCGGCGAGGGGAGCCCGCGGGCCCGGGTGAGCCCGAGCAGCCGGACGGCCGGCCAGGCGACCGGAGCCCGCAGCCCACCCAGCTCACCTTCCCGTGACCCGCGGCGAGGGTGCGGACATCCCGATCGGACACCCGGGGCGCCATCCGTGGCGCCACCGCCACCTTCATGGCCGCAAGCGCCGCCAGTGCCGCTGGCGCCGCTCATCTGAAAAGGCAGGAAATCACATGCGCGCAGGACTGGCGCGGAAGTTACCCGCCGGTTAATGTCGGAGAAGGCGCAGGACGTGTCGGTGACGCGGCCGTCCAGCGACCCGTGCGCGCGGTCGAAGACTCGTGCGCACCGCACCACCACGTCGGTTCGGCACATCGCGGCGCGGCCCCGGGACAGGGCCCGCCAGGCATTCCGCGCGGGCGCGCGGCGCACACCCCCGTACGCGCCGTCGCCAACGGCCCGCGGCTTCGCCTCTCCCCGCTCGCGCGCGTCCACCGTCGCGCCCGCGGATCTCCTCAGCCACTGGTCAGCCACTGGAGTCACGCGATGAACCGTCCGACCACGTCCTCGTCACCCTCCCCCACCACTGCCGCGCACGACGCCCGTACCGCGGCCGATGCGGCCACCGCCCAAGCGGCCGCCACCCAGGCAACGGCAGCGAACGCGACCGCAGCCAACGCGCGCGCCGGTTCCGCGACCGCCGCCTCCACGACCGCCGAGTCCACGGCGGCAGCCCCCGCTCCCGCGCACGCCGCCCCTGCCGCCACCCACCTGCCCGTCGTCGCCGTCGTGGGACTGGGCACCATGGGCGCGGGCATCGCCGAGGTCCTGGCCCGGGCCGGGCACGAGGTGATCGGCATCGACCTCAGCGACGCCGCCGCCCGCCGCGCGGCCGCTGCGCTGGAGTCCTCCACCGCCCGGGCCGTCGAGCGCGGCCGGATCTCGCCGGCCGAGCGCTCCGACGCGCTCGCCCGCTTCCGCACCTTTCCCGAACTGCAGGCGGCCGCCGAGGCCGACCTCGTCATCGAGGTGGTGGACGAGCGCTGGGAGGCCAAGCGCGAGGTGTTCACCGCGCTCGACCGGATCGTCAAGCCGGAGGCGGTCCTGGCCACCGGCACCAACGCCCTGTCGGTGACCCGGCTGGCCGCCGAAACCGCCCGCCCGGACCGGGTGCTGGGCCTGCACTTCTTCGCCCCCGCCCAGGCGATGAGGCTGGTCGAGGTGGTCTCGACCGTGCTGACGTCCCCGCGGGCCACCGAGGCCGTCACCGCGCTGGTGCGCAGCCTCGGCAAGGAACCGGTCGCGGTCGGCGACCGGCCCGGCTTCATCGCCGACGGGCTGCTGTTCGGCTACCTCAACCAGGCGGCGGCGATGTACGAGGCCAGGTACGCCACCCGCGAGGACATCGACGCGGCCATGCGGCTGGGCTGCGGCCTGCCGATGGGCCCCCTCGCGCTGCTGGACCTGATCGGCGTCGACACCGCCGCCACCGTCCTGGAGGCGATGTACGAGGCCACCAGGGACCGGCTGCACGCCCCGGCGCCGGTGCTCAAGCAGTTGACCGCCGCGGGGCTGCTGGGCCGCAAGTCCGGCCGCGGCTTCTACACCTACCAGGCGCCGGGCAGCGCGGTCGTGGTGCCCGACGCCGAGACGCCGGCGGACGGGCCGGAGCGGGCTGCCGGGCGCACCGTCCGTACCGTCGGGGTGGTCGGATCCGGCACCATGGCGACGGGCATCGCGGAGGTGTTCGCCACGTCCGGTTTCGAGGTGGTACTGGCCGCCCGCACGCAGGACAAGGCCGAGGTGGCGGTGGCCCGGCTGGCGAAGTCGCTGGACAGGTCGGTGGCCAAGGGCCGGCTGCCGCGGGAGCGGCGGGACGAGGCGGTGGCCCGGGTGCGGCCGGCCGCCGCCTATGACGCGCTCGGCGAGGCGGACCTGGTGGTGGAGGCCGTCGCCGAGGACCTGTTCGTCAAGCAGCAGCTCTTCCGGGTGCTGGACAAGGTGTGCAAGCCGGGCGCGGTGCTGGCCACCACCACGTCCTCGCTGCCCGTGGTGGCGACAGCGCGGGCGACCGGGCGCCCGCAGGACGTGATCGGCATGCACTTCTTCAACCCGGCGCCCGCGATGAAGCTGGTGGAGGTGGTGCGTACGGTGCTGACCGCCGACGACGTGCACGCCACCGCGCACGAGGTGTGCGGCGCGATCCGCAAGCACGCGGTGGACTGCGGCGACCGGGCGGGCTTCATCGTCAACGCGCTGCTGTTCCCGTACCTGAACAACGCGGTGAAGATGGTCCAGGACCACTACGCCGACGTGGAGGCGATCGACGCCGCCATGAAGCTCGGCGGCGGCTACCCGATGGGGCCGTTCGAGCTGCTGGACGTGGTGGGCCTGGACGTGTCGCTGGCCATCGAGCGGGTGCTGCACGAGGAGTTCCGCGACCCGGGCCTGGCGCCCGCGCCGCTGCTCGAGCACCTGGTGTCGGCGGGGTGCCTGGGGCGCAAGACCGGCCGCGGCTTCCGCGAGTATGCCCGGCGCTGACCGGGAGGGTCGCGCGCGCGCCGCCCGCCCGGCGAGCTGGGGCGGTTTTCCGCCGGCCGCCGGGCGCGGGCGCCGGGCGTGTTACGTTCCCCACATGTCCCAGTCCGTGAAGTCCGATGTCCCCGAAACCGCGAACGGCAGGCGCGCCGCCGCCCAGCGCCAGAGGGTACGGCAGGACCTCGCCTCGGCCGCCATGCACCTGTTCGCCACCCAGGGTTACGAGGCGACGACCGTCGACGAGATCGCGGCGACCGCGGGGGTCGCCCGCAGGACGTTCTTCCGTCACTTCCGTTCCAAGGAAGAGGCGATCTTCCCGGACCACGACGACACGCTGGTACGGGTGCAGGCCGTCCTGGACTCCGCCGATCCGCACGAGCACCCGCTGGACACGGTGTGCCGCGGCATCACCGAGGTGCTGCGGATGTACGCGTACATGCCCGAGGTGTCGGTGGAGCGGTACCGGCTGACCCGCGAGGTGCCCACCCTGCGGGAGCGCGAGATCGCCTCGGTGGCCCGTTACGAGCGGCTTTTCACCCGCTACCTGCTGGGCCACTTCGACGAGGGCGCGCATCGCGACGGCGACGACGACCCGCTGCTGGCCGAGGTCGCCGCCTCCGCGGTGGTGGCCGCCCACAACCACGTACTGCGCCGATGGCTGCGGGCCGGCGGCAAAGGCGACGTGGAGGCGCAGCTCGACCATGCCTTCGAGGTCATCAAGGCCACCTTCGGCACCGGCATAGGAGCCGGCCGCATACCGTCCCGGGCGGGGACCGCGGCGGCGGTCTCGCGCCAGGGCGAGGTGGTCGTCGCCGTGGCGCGCACCGACGCCTCCCCCGCGCAGATCCTGGCCACCATCGAGGAGGCCCTGCGCAAGAGCTGAGGAGGCTCCGCGCAAGGAGCCGGCCCCAGGATCCCTTCACCCGCTGACTACCCGCTGAACCGAACGGCGGCCACCCGGACCGGTCCGGGTGGCCGCCGTTCGTGTGACGCGCGTCCCCCTGTTGCTCATCTGTGGCCTCGGGGTGACACTTGAGAGAAATTGTTGGCACGCAGTGTCTTTACGACTGGCACGCGGTGCCATAACGTATCCGTAGTCCGGGCGGGCGGCGTGCGGTGATCCCACGTACGCCGTCTGTCCCCAAGGCCCGGACCCCGCCTGCGTCACCAGGCTCGGCCGCAGCACCCCGCGGCTCCTTCGGGGCCCCGCAAGGGCCCCCCCCGTACCACCGTCACCCTTCGCCGGACCGACGACGGCCCACCCACCCGACCCTCGCGTTCCCGCCGCGCCAGCGCAGTACGAACGCTTCGCCGGAGGCGAGTCACATGACGAGTCACACGAAGGAAATCCTGGACGCGATCCTGGAGCCGGACACCTCGGCCGCCGACTTCGCGGGCCTGAAGCTGCCCGAGTCGTACCGCGCGGTGACCGTGCACAAGGACGAGGCCGAGATGTTCGCCGGGCAGCCCACCCGCGACAAGGACCCGCGCAAGTCGCTGCACGTGGAGGAGGTGCCGCTGCCCGAACTCGGCCCCGGTGAGGCCCTGGTGGCCGTGATGGCCAGCTCGGTCAACTACAACTCGGTGTGGACCTCCATCTTCGAGCCGGTGTCCACCTTCGCCTTCCTGGAGCGCTACGGGCGGCTGTCGCCGCTGGCCCGGCGGCACGACCTGCCGTACCACGTCATCGGCTCCGACCTGGCGGGCGTGGTGCTGCGCACCGGGCCCGGCGTCAACAAGTGGCGTCCGGGCGACCGGGTGGTCGCCCACTGCCTGAGCGTGGAGCTGGAGTCCGCGGACGGCCACAACGACACCATGCTCGACCCGGAGCAGCGGATCTGGGGCTTCGAGACCAACTTCGGCGGGCTGGCCGAGATGGCGCTGGTCAAGTCCAACCAGCTCATGCCCAAGCCGGCGCACCTGTCCTGGGAGGAGGCCGCGGCCCCCGGTCTGGTCAACTCCACCGCCTACCGCCAGCTCGTCTCCCGCAACGGCGCCGGCATGAAGCAGGGCGACAACGTGCTGATCTGGGGCGCGAGCGGCGGTCTTGGCAGCTACGCCACGCAGTTCGCGCTGGCCGGCGGCGCCAACCCGGTCTGCGTGGTCTCCAGCCCGCGCAAGGCCGAGATCTGCCGCGCGATGGGCGCGGAGGCGGTGATCGACCGCACCGCCGAGGACTACCGGTTCTGGAAGGACGAGAACACCCAGGACCCGCGCGAATGGAAGCGGTTCGGCGCGCGCATCCGCGAGCTGACCGGCGGCGAGGACGTCGACATCGTCTTCGAGCACCCCGGCCGCGAGACCTTCGGCGCCTCGGTCTACGTCACCCGCAAGGGCGGCACCGTCGTCACCTGCGCCTCCACGTCGGGCTACCGGCACGAGTACGACAACCGGTACCTGTGGATGAGCCTGAAGCGGATCATCGGCTCGCACTTCGCCAACTACCGCGAGGCGTGGGAGGCCAACCGGCTGATCGCCAAGGGGAAGATCCACCCCACCCTCTCGCGCACGTACCCGCTGGAGGAGACCGGCCAGGCCGCGTACGACGTGCACCGCAACCTCCACCAGGGCAAGGTCGGCGTGCTCGCGCTGGCGCCCGAGGAGGGCATGGGCGTGACCGACCCCGAGACGCGGGCCAGGCACCTGCCGGCCATCAACCGCTTCAGGGGCGCGTGATGACCGCGGGCCACGCCTCGCGCGTCGCCAAGGACCGGCCGTGGCTGATGCGGACGTACGCGGGGCACTCCACGGCGCAGGCGTCCAACGAGCTGTACCGGCGCAATCTCGCCAAGGGCCAGACGGGCCTGTCGGTGGCGTTCGACCTGCCGACGCAGACCGGCTACGACCCCGACCACGTCTTGGCCCGCGGCGAGGTCGGCCGGGTCGGGGTGCCGGTCGCCCACCTCGGCGACATGCGGCGGCTGCTGGAGGGCATCCCGCTGGAGCGGATGAACACCTCGATGACCATCAACGCCACCGCCATGTGGCTGCTGGCGCTCTACCAGGTGGTCGCCGAGGAGCAGGGCGCCGACCTCACGCGCCTGCAGGGGACGACGCAGAACGACATCGTCAAGGAGTACCTCTCCCGCGGCACGCACGTCTTCCCGCCCGGCCCTTCGCTGCGGCTGACCACGGACCTGATCACGTACGCCGTCCACCACCTGCCGAAGTGGAACCCGATCAACATCTGCAGCTACCACCTGCAGGAGGCCGGGGCCACGCCGGTGCAGGAGATCGCGTACGCGATGTCCACCGCGATCGCCGTGCTGGACGCGGTGTTCGCGTCGGGGCAGGTGGCGCCGGAGCGCCGGGGCGAGGTCGTCGGGCGGATCTCCTTCTTCGTCAACGCCGGGGTGCGGTTCGTCGAGGAGATGTGCAAGATGCGCGCCTTCGGCCGGATCTGGGACACGCTCACCCGGGAGCGCTACGGCATCGAGGACCCCAGGCACCGGCGGTTCCGGTACGGGGTGCAGGTCAACTCGCTCGGCCTGACCGAGGCGCAGCCGGAGAACAACGTCCAGCGGATCGTGCTGGAGATGCTGGCCGTCACCCTCTCCAGGGACGCCCGGGCCCGGGCGGTGCAACTGCCCGCCTGGAACGAGGCGCTGGGCCTGCCCAGGCCGTGGGACCAGCAGTGGAGCCTGCGCATCCAGCAGGTGCTCGCGGACGAGAGCGACCTGCTGGAGTACGACGACCTGTTCACCGGCAGCCGCGTCGTGGAGGCCAAGACGGCCGAACTGGTCGAGCTGGCCACCGCGGAGATCGACAACATCCAGCGGATGGGCGGCGCCATGGCGGCCGTGGAGTCGGGCTACCTGAAGGCGCAGCTGGTGTCCTCGCACGCCGAGCGGCGGGCCAGGATCGAGTCCGGCGAGGAGAAGATCGTCGGGGTCAACGTCCACGAGGCGACCGAGCCCAACCCGCTCACCGCCGACCTGGACACCGCGATCATGACGGTGGACCCGGCGAACGAAGCCGGGGTGGTGGCGGCGCTCGACGAGTGGCGGGCCCGCCGCGAGGAGCGGCGGGCGAAGGAGTCGCTGGTGGCGCTGCGCGCGGCCGCCTCGGGCGGCGACAACCTGATGGCGGCCACCTTGGAGTGCGCCCGCGCGGGCGTGACCACCGGCGAGTGGGCCGGCGCGCTGCGCGAGGTCTTCGGCGAGTACCGGGCTCCGACAGGGGTGAGCGGCGCGCCGGTCGCGGTGACCGCCGAGGAGGGCGGCCCGCTCGCCGAGGTCCGCCGCAAGGTCGCGGCCACCGCGGCCGAGCTGGGCGACGCCAGACTGCGGCTGCTGGTCGGCAAACCGGGCCTGGACGGGCACTCCAACGGCGCCGAGCAGATAGCCGTACGGGCCAGGGACGCCGGGTTCGAGGTCGTCTACCAGGGCATCCGGCTGACCCCCGAGCAGATCGTGTCCGCGGCGGTCGCCGAGGACGTGCACTGCGTGGGCCTGTCCATCCTGTCCGGCTCGCACGCCGCCCTGGTGCCCGATGTGCTGGAGCGGATGCGCCGGGCCGGGGTGGACGACGTGCCGGTGGTGGTCGGCGGGATCATCCCGGCCGCGGACGCCAAGGAGTTGCGCGCCGCTGGCGTGGCGGCGGTGTTCACCCCCAGGGACTTCGGTATCACCGAGATCATCGGCCGGATCGTGGATGAGATCCGCCGCGCCAACAAGCTGGAGGTATGACTGTGCAGTTCGGCCGCACCTATGAGGAGTTCGAGGTCGGTGCGATCTACAAGCACTGGCCCGGCAAGACGGTCACGGAGTACGACGACCATCTCTTCTGCCTCCTCACCATGAACCACCACCCGCTCCACCTGGACGCCAACTACGCCGGGCGGACCACCGACTTCGGCCGGAACGTGGTGGTGGGCAACTACGTCTACTCGCTGCTGCTCGGCATGTCGGTGCCCGACGTGTCGGGCAAGGCGATCGCCAACCTGGAGATCGAGTCGCTGCGCCACGTGGCACCCACCTTCCACGGCGACACGATCTACGGCGAGACCACCGTGCTGGACAAATGGCCGTCGAAGTCCAAGGACGACCGCGGCATCGTCCACGTCGAGACGCGCGGCTACAAGCAGGACGGCACCGTGGTGTGCGTCTTCCGCCGCAAGGTGATGGTCCCCACGGCCACGTACATCAAGGAGCGCGGGGGCGAGCAGCCCGGGCGCCCGGAAGCGGGAGAGTGAACATGAGCCGTCTTGCGCAGACCGAGGGGCTGACCGACGTCCAGCAGGAGATCCTGGCCACCGTTCGCGCCTTTGTCGACAAGGAGATCCTGCCGGTCGCAACCGAGCTGGAGCACCGCGACGAGTACCCCTCGCAGATCGTCGACGGACTGAAGGACCTGGGCATCTTCGGGCTGATGATCCCGGAGGAGTACGGGGGGCTGGGCGAGTCGCTGCTGACGTACGCCCTGACCGTCGAGGAGATCGCCCGCGGCTGGATGAGCGTCTCGGGCATCATCAACACGCACTTCATCGTCGCCTACATGATCAAGCAGCACGGCACCCAGGAGCAGAAGGACTACTTCCTGCCCAGGATGGCGGCCGGCGACGTGCGCGGCGCCTTCTCGATGTCGGAGCCGGGCCTGGGCTCGGACGTGTCGGCGATCCGCACCAAGGCGGTGCGCGAGGGCGACGCCTATGTGCTCAACGGCCAGAAGATGTGGCTGACCAACGGCGGCTCGGCCAATCTCGTCGCGGTGCTGTGCCGCAGCGACGAGGGGCAGCCGCAGGACGCGCCGGCCCACAGGTCGATGACGACCTTCCTGATCGAGAAGGAGCCCGGTTTCGGGCCGAACCCGAAGGTGACCGGGCTCACCGTGCCCGGGAAGATCGAGAAGATGGGCTACAAGGGCGTCGACACCACCGAGCTGATCCTGGAGGACGTGCGCGTACCGGCCGACCGGGTACTGGGCGGCAGCGGCGGGCGCGGCTTCTACCAGATGATGGACGGCGTCGAGGTCGGCCGGGTCAACGTGGCCGCCCGCGGCTGCGGGGTCGCCCGGCGCGCCTTCGAGCTCGGCGTCGCCTACGCCCAGCAGCGGCAGACCTTCGGCAAGCCGATCGCCCAGCACCAGGCGATCCAGTTCAAACTTGCCGAAATGGGTACGAAAGTCGAGGCAGCGCACCAGATGATGGTCAGCGCCGCCCGCAAGAAGGACTCCGGGCAGCGCAACGACCTGGAGGCGGGCATGGCCAAGTACCTCGCCGCCGAGTACTGCAAGGAGGTCGTCGAGGACGCCTTCCGCATCCACGGCGGCTACGGCTTCTCCAAGGAGTACGAGATCGAGCGCCTGTACCGGGAGGCACCGATGCTCCTGATCGGCGAGGGAACCGCGGAGATCCAGAAAATGATCATCGGCCGCCGCTTGCTGGAGGAGTACAAAATCCAGAGCTGAATGTCGGTATTCGCACCTATTGCACCGCCCGAAAAGGAGGCGAAGGTCACATTGGGTGAGCGCGGAGGCCACGGGAACCGGCCATGGACTCGCCTGCGAGCTTGCCCAGTTGCCGGTGTCAGCCGATACCATCGACCAAAGCCGCCGTCCCCTGAAACGTTTCGCGGCACCCTCCGCTACGAAGGTCTCCCATGCCCCACAGCCATTCCTCTGCGCCACGCGGCCGGGTCCGTCTGGCGCGCGGCGCGTCGCCGTGGCTCGTCCCCACCCTGGCCACAGCGGCGGTCAGCCTCACCCGTGCCAGGCGATCCGGTCGCTGGACGGCCGTGGCCGTCCCCGCCTCCGTACTCGCGGCGGGGATGCTGTGGTTCTTCCGCGACCCCGAGCGGGAGATCGCCAAGGGCCGGGTGGTGAGCCCGGCCGACGGAGTCGTGCAGAGCATCATGCCCTGGAAGGACGGGCGCACGCGGGTGGCGATCTTCATGAGCCCGCTGAACGTCCACGTCAACCGCGCTCCGCTGGCGGGCACGGTCACCTCCGTCGAGCACGTCCGCGGCGGGTACGTACCGGCGTTCAACAAGGAGAGCGAGAACAACGAGCGGGTGATCTGGCACTTCGACACCGACCTCGGTGACGTCGAGGTGGTCCAGATCGCCGGCGCCGTCGCCCGCCGGATCGTTCCCTACGTGCCGCGCGGCTGCAAGGTCGAGCAGGGCGAGCGGATCGGCCTGATCCGGTTCGGCTCGCGTGTCGACGTCTACCTGCCCGAGGGCGTCGAGCCCGCGGTCGAGGTCGGCCAGACCACCATGGCTGGGGTGACACGCCTTGACCGTGACTGACCCGGAAAGGCAGTCGGCGCGGTCGTCCTCGGACCCGTCCTCCTGGGTGACCGAACTGGAGGACGAAGTCGCCGACCTCCCGCTGTCCACCCGGCTGTCCATCGCCGACGCGCTGACCCTCGGCAACGCGATCTGCGGTTTCATGGCCGTGTACTTCACCACCACCGGCGTGCTGGTCCCCTACCTGATGGGCACCGACACCGGCGCGATGTCCAAGCACAGCGCGGCCAACGCGGTCACGCTGATGCTGATGGCCTCGGTCTTCGACCTCTTCGACGGGCTCGTGGCGCGCAAGCTGCGCAGCTCCGCCATGGGCGCGGAACTGGACAACCTGTCCGACCTGATCAGCTTCGGACTGGCACCGGCCTACTTCGTGATCGTCTGGGGCATCGTCTCGGGCGACGGGCACGGCAAGGTCGCGGCGGCCGCCGCCGTCCTGGTGGTCCTCGCGGTCGTCCTGCGGCTGGCCAGGTTCTCCTGCACCACCTTGCGGGACGGCGTCTTCCAGGGCATGCCCAGCCCCTTCGGGGCGATGACCGTGGTCTCCGTGGTCCTGCTGGAGCTGCCCTTCGTCCCGACGATCCTGGCGATCGTGGGCATCGCCTGGCTCATGGTGAGCCGGGTCGAGTACCCCAAGCCGCGCGGCCGGCTGGCCCTGGTCACCTTCTGCTGGACCCTGGTCAGCATGGGCTGCATCGCCGCCTGGACCTTCGACATCCCCGGTGGCCACCAGCTCCTGCAGGCCGGCTGCGCCCTCCAGTGCTCGGCCGCCGCGTGCATCCCCGGCTTCGCGACGACCCGCCGCGTGCACGACTTCCGCGCCAGCCGCCGCGAGGCCCGGGCCGCCGCCCGCTGACTCCGGAAGGCCCGCGGGGCCCGCTGAACGCCATGCGCCCGTGGGGGTGCGGGACACCTTCCCGCACCCCCACGGGCGCGTCGCGGCTCAGATGGCCGGCAGCAGGAAGTCCCGCGCGAGCGTCTGGGCGAGCTTCTCCAGGAGCGGGCCGGCCTCGGCGATGCAGCGTTCGATGTCCGGTTCGATCTCGGACAGGGCGTAGGCGCGGCGGATGCCGGCGGAGCCGAGGGTGGCCGGCTGGAGCGCGAGGCGGCCGCAGACCGCGACGACGTCCAGGCCGCGGGCGCGGGCGGCCTGGGCCACCCCGACGGGGGCCTTGCCGTGCAGGGTCTGCTCGTCCAGCGAGCCCTCGCCGGTGATCACCAGGTCGGCCCGGGTGAGCGCCTGCGCGAAGCCCAGCGCCTCCAGCATGACCTCGATGCCCGGCCGGAACGAGGCGCCGAGCCCGACGAGCGCGCCGTAGCCGATCCCGCCCGCGGCCCCGGCGCCCGGCGCGTCCGCGGCCAGGACGGCGCCGCCGCCCAGGGCCGCGCCCAGGACCTCCACGTAGCGCCCGAAGGCCGCGTCGAGGGCGGCCACGTCCTGGGGGGTGGCGCCCTTCTGCGGCCCGTACACCGCCGCCGCACCCTTCGGGCCGCGCAGCGGGTTGTCCACGTCGCCCGCCAGGACGATCTCGGTGCCGGCCAGCCGCGGGTCCAGGTCTTCGAAGTCGGCGGCGGCCAGACCCGCCAGCGGTCCGCCGCCCGGTGCGACGGGCACGCCGTCGGCGTCCAGCAGCCGCGCGCCGAGGGCGCTGAGCATGCCCGCGCCGCCGTCGTTGGTGGCACTGCCCCCGACCCCGAGGACGATCGTGCGGGCCCCGGCGTCGAGCGCGGCCCGCAGCAGTTCGCCGGTGCCGTACGTGGTGGCGGTCAGCGGCGCGAACACGCCCCGCGGCAGGTGCCGCAGCCCGGACGCCTCGGCCATCTCGACCACCGCGGTGCCGCCGCGCAGCGCGTACGCCGCCTCGACGGGCTCGCCGAGCGGCCCGGTGACGCGCACCGTACGGCGCCGGAAGCCGGCGGCGACCGCCGCGTCCACCGTGCCGTCGCCGCCGTCGGCGACCGGCAGCGACTCCACCGGGAGGCCGGGCACCACCGCGCGCAGGCCGGCCGTCACGTGCGCGGCCACCTCCACAGCGGTGAGCGAACCCTTGAACTTGTCCGCCGCGATCAGCACGCGGGGCGTCGATCCCCGTCCTGTACCGGACACCTGTGTACTCCCCATCCGAAAACGAACGTCGCGCCGCCTCGGACCTTATCCCGGCGCCGCCCGCCTGCCCACTACCCGGGGGGCCGGGCCGCGGCGCGGTCGCGCGTGCCGCGCCGTGCCGCCGCGGGAGCCCGCGAGCGTGCGCGGCACCGTAGGTTGGGCGCCATGACCACCGACTTCGCCACCTATATCGCGGGTTTGCCCAGGATCCTCGCCGGAGCGAACACCCTCTTCCGTTCGCAGGACGGCCGGATTCTGCTCGTGGAGCCGAACTACCGGCAGGACGGGACGTGGACACTGCCCGGCGGGACGATCGAGTCCGACGAGGGCGAGACGCCGCGGCAGGCGGCACGCCGGGAGACGGCCGAGGAGATCGGCCTGGACATCCCGCCGGGCGCGCTGATCGCGGTGGACTGGGTGACCGGCCCCGGCCGGCCGCCGCTGGCGAGCTACCTGTACGACGGCGGCGTGCTCACCGAGGAGCAGTTCGCCGCGATCAGGCTCCAGGCGGAGGAGCTGGACTCCTGGCGCCTGGTGCCGCAGGAGGAACTCGGCGCCTACCTGACCCCGGGAGCCGCCCGCCGCGTACGGGCCGCCCTGGCCGCGCTGCCGGCCGGCACCGGCCCGGCGGAACTCGTCAACGGCCGTCCCGCGGACGCCGTCGCGGACGCTTGAGGCGGCGGGCCGCACCCGTCGGCACGTACGAGCCGGCGGGTGACGCGCCGGACGGGGTGACCACTGGCGAGGACGAGCCGGTACCGGCAGGGCCGTTCCCGCCCCGCCGGTACCGCTCGCCGGGGATCAGCGGCGAGCGGCGGCGCGCCGCAGGTGCCTGAGCACCGCTTTCGCCGCGTTGTGGCCGCTCATGCCGTGGACGCCGGGGCCGGGCGGTGTGGCCGAGGAGCACAGGAAGACGCCGGGCCGGGGGGTCGCGTACGGGATCGCCGCCAGGCGCGGGCGCAGCACGGTCTGCAGGCCGGCGAAGGCCCCGCAGGCGATGTCGCCGCCGACGTAGTTCGCGTTGCGGGCGGCGAGGTCGGCGGGGCCGCTGACCGCGCGGGCGAGCACCAGGTCGCGGAAGCCCGGCGCGAACCGCTCGATCTGCCGCTCCATGGCGTCGGTCGCGTCGCCGTGCCAGCCCTGCGGCACGTGGGCGTACGCCCAGAAGACGTGCTTGCCCTCGGGGGCGCGGGAGGGGTCGACCACGGTGGGCTGCGAGGTGATCAGGAAGGGCGTCTGCGGCGGGCGGCCGGTCACCGCGCGGCCGAGGGCGTCGCCGATCTCGGTGTACGTGGGGCCGATGTGCACCGTGCCGGCCCGCCGCGCGGCCTCGGCGGTCCACGGGACGGGGCCGTCGAGCGCGTAGTCGATCTTGAAGACGGAGGGCCCGTAGCGGTAGCCGCGGTAGACGTCGCCGAGGGCCGCGATGCGGGCGAGGGCGGTCGGCGAGGTGTCGAAGACGTACGCCCGGGCCGGCGGCAGTTCGTCCAGCTTGCGCACGGTGACCCCGGTGAACACCTCGCCGCCGAGCTCCGCGAGGTGGCCGGCCAGAGCGTCGGAGACGGCCTGCGAGCCACCGCGCGCCACCGGCCAGCCCCGCTCGTGGGCGGCCAGCGCGAACATCAGCGCCATCGCCCCGGTGAACGGCTCGGTCAGCCGGGAGATGGCGTGCCCGGCGAGCCCCGCCAGCAGCGCGCGGGCCTTCGCCTCGCGGAAGCGGTAGCGCAGCAGGGCCACGGGGGGCGTGCCGGTCAGGCCGAAGCGCGCGAAGCGGTAGGGGTCGCGGGGCAGCCCGGCCCACGGCGGGCGGAAGAAGTCGGCGGCGATGGAGTCCCAGTGACCGGTGTACGGGGCCATCAGCCTGCGGTACGTGACGGCGTCGCGCGGGCCGAGCGAGGCAGCGGTCTCGCCCACCGTGCGGCCGAGCACGGCGGCGGTGCCGTCCGGGAAGGGGTGCGCCATGGGCACCTCGGGCTGCAGCCACTCCAGGCCGTGCTCGGCCAGCGGCAGCGTGGCGAAGACGGGCGAGCCGATGCCGAAGGGGTGCACGGCCGAGCAGGGGTCGTGCCGGAAGCCGGGGAGGGTCAGCTCCTCGGTGCGCGCGCCGCCGCCGACGGTGTCCGCGGCCTCGTAGACCTGGACGGACAGGCCGGCCCTGGCGAGTTCGACGGCGGCCGTCAGCCCGTTGGGACCGGCGCCGACGACCACCGCGTCGGCCTTGACCGCCCGGCTCACCGCTCCCCCGCCTTCGCCCGTCCGCCGGCGCCGGAACCCCCGCGCCCGGCGGCCGTCCGCCCGTCCGTGCCCCTGCCGCCCGTACCTCCGCCACCCGCGCGCACAGCCGCCTCCTCCTTCTGCGAACCCTCGCCTCTCAGGATGCCGATCACCCGCCGTGCCGTCTCCTCGTCCCTGGCCACCGTGAACGGCAGCGCGTTGCCCCCGGTGACGCGGAACGGCTCGCCCGCGGCGGTCAGGCTCGCGCCGCCCGCCTCGGAGACCAGGAGCAGGCCGGCCGCGTGGTCCCAGGGCGCCTCCCAGAAGAAGGCGACCGCGTCGGCGCGCCCGCGGGCCACGTCCAGGTGGACCAGGCCGGCGCTGGTGCGGCACGGGCTGCACGACGCCCCGGCCGCCTCCAGCCGGGCCAGGACCGCCCGCTCCTCCTCGTTGCGGTAGACGGGGTTGGACGTCCAGACCCGCAGCGGGCCGTCGTAGCCCGCGGTGCGCAGCCGCCGTCCGTCGAGGTGGGCGCCCCGTCCCCGGCGGGCGGTCGCGAACAGGCCGAGCCGGGGGGCGTACGTCCAGGAGGCGAGCGGCCGGCCGCCCCGGACGAGGGCGACCAGGGTGGAGAAGCCCTCCTCGCCGCGCACGAACGCGGCGGTGCCGTCGACCGGGTCGATCACCCACACCGGGGCGTCGCCCCGCAGCAGGTCCAGCACGGCGGGGTCCTCGCCGACCGCTTCCTCGCCCACGACCACGGAACCGGGCAGCAGCGCGGTCAGCCGCCGGGTGAGGACCTCCTCGGCCCGGCGGTCGGCCGTGGTCACCAGGTCGTACGGACCGGTCTTGCGGGCGATGTCGGAGTCGGTCAGGGCCCGCCAGCGCGGCAGGACCTCCGCGTCGACGGCGGCCCGGACGGTGGCCTCCACGGCCGCGAGCAGCGCGTCGTCGACGTCCTCGCCCGTCGTGGCGCGCGCGCCGGCGCCGCCCCCGCCCGCCGCCCAGGCGCCGTCCGCACCGACCTCGTTGCCCATACCGCCATCCAATCAGACCGGCGCCCGGCGCGGGCCCGCAAAAAGGCGGGCCCGTCCCGTCACGGGGGAACCGGCGACGGGCGGTCATCGCAGCGCGGGGATGACGTGGGCGCCGTAGGCGTCGATGGTCGGCTCCTTGGCGTCGTGCATGTCGTAGACCGCGAACTGGTCGACGCCCAGGTCGCGCAGCGCCGCCAGCTTGGCCCGGTGGGCCTGCGGCGGGCCGATCAGGCAGAAGCGGTCCACGATCTCGTCGGGGACGAACGCGGTGTCGGGGTTCCCGGCCCGGCCGTGGCGGGTGTAGTCGTACCCCTGCCGGCGCTCGATGTACGCGGTCAGCTCCCGCGGGACGAGGGAGGAGTGGGCGCCGTACCGGCCCACGAGATCGGCGACGTGGTTGCCGACCATGCCGCCGAACCAGCGGCACTGCTCGCGGGCGTGGGCGAGGGCGCCGGGCGAGTCGTCGGCGGTGACGTAGGCGGGCGCGGCCACGCACACGGCGACCGACGACGGGTCGCGGCCCGCCTTCTCGGCGGCCCCGCGCACCGCCTTGACCATCCACTCGGTGAGGTAGAGGTCGGCGAGCTGCAGGATGAAGCCGTCGGCCTTCTCCCCTGCCATGGCCAGCGCTTTGGGGCCGTAGGCGGCCATCCACACCGGCAGCCTGCCGTTCTCGACCCAGGGCAGTCGCAGCGGCGTGCCGTCCACCACGGCCTGCCGGCCCTCGGCGAGGTCGCGGATCACGGTGATGGCCTCGCCGAGCCTGGCCAGGGTGTTCGGTTCGCGGCCCGCCACCCGCATCGCGGAGTCGCCGCGGCCGATGCCGCAAATCGTCCGGTTGCCGTACATCGAGTTGAGGGTGGCGAAGGTGGAGGCGGTGACCTCCCACGTGCGCGTGCCGGGGTTGGTGACCATGGTGCCGACGGTCAGGTGGTCGGTGTGGTCCAGGATCCGGCTGTGGACGACGAACGGCTCCTGCCACAGCACCGCCGAGTCGAAGGTCCAGCCGTGGGTGAAGCCGGCCCGCTCGGCGCGGCGCATCAGGGCGACGACCTCCGAGGCCGGCGGGTCGGTCTGCAGGACGAGGCCGAAGTCCATGACGCCACTCCTTGTGCTGTGGGCCGGCTGCTGTCAGGCGAGGTGACCGGACAGGCCGCGCGGGGTGTACTGGCCGTGCCCGGCGCGCCCGACGTAGGCGCGGTCCAGGACCACGGGTACGCCGCGGGACAGCACGGTCTGGACGCGGCCGGTGACGCGCCGGCCTTCGTAGGCGTTGTAGTCGACGTTCATGTGGTGTGTCCGGGCGGACAGGACCTGCTCGGCGTGCGGGTCGTAGATCACCACGTCCGCGTCGGAGCCGGGGGCGAGGGTGCCCTTGCGCGGATAGAGGCCGAACATCCGGGCGGGGGCGGCGCAGGCGATCTCGATCCAGCGGCGGCGGCCGAGGCGGCCCTCCACCACGGCCTGGTGGAGCAGGTCCATCCGGTTCTCCACGCCGGGCAGGCCGTTGGGAATCCTGGAGAAGTCGCCGCGGCCGAGGTCCTTCTGGCCGGTGAAGCAGAACGGGCAGTGGTCGGTGGAGACCACCTGCAGGTCGTTCGTGCGCAGCGCCCGCCAGAGCGCGGCCTGGTGCTCGCGGGGCCGCAGCGGCGTGGAGCACACGTACTTGGCGCCCTCGAAGTCCGGCTCGGCGAGGTTGTCCGCGGACAGGAACAGGTACTGCGGACACGTCTCGCCGAAGACCGGCAGGCCCCGGTCGCGGGCGGCGGCGAGTTCGGCGACGGCCTCCTGGGCGGAGACGTGGACGACGTAAAGCGGCGCCCCGGCCACCCGGGCGAGCTGGATGGCGCGGTGGGTGGCCTCCGCCTCCAGCAGGGCGTGCCGGGCCTCGCCGTGGTGGCGCGGGTCGGTCCGGCCGGCGGCGAGGGCCTGCTGGACCAGGACGTCGATCGCGATGCCGTTCTCGGCGTGCGTCATGATCAGCCCGCCGTTGCCGGCGGCGCGCTGCATGGCCCGCAGGATTCTGCCGTCGTCGCTGTAGAAGACGCCCGGGTAGGCCATGAACAGTTTGAAGCTGGTGACTCCTTCCTCGACCAGGACGTCCATCTCCTTGAGCGAGTGCTCGTCGACGTCGGAGACGATCATGTGGAAGGCGTAGTCGATCGCGCACTTGCCGTCCGCCTTCGCGTGCCAGGCGTCGAGCCCCGCGCGCAGGCTCCGGCCGGCGCTCTGCACGGCGAAGTCCACGACGGTGGTGGTGCCGCCCCAGGCTGCCGCGCGGGTGCCGGTCTCGAAGGTGTCCGAGGCGAAGGTGCCGCCGAAGGGCATCTCCATGTGGGTGTGGCAGTCCACACCGCCCGGCAGGACGTATCTGCCGGTGGCGTCGATGACGTGATCGGCGCCGATGTCGTGCCAGCTCCTGGCGGCGGAGGAGTCGGAGGCGGCCAGGGCAGCGATCCGGCCGTCCTCGACGAGGACGTCGGCGTAGGTCTCGTCGGTGGCGGTGACGACCAGGCCGCCGCGGATCACGGTACGGGTGCTCATGCGCCGGCACCTGCCTCCAGCGCGGACCGGGCCCGCCGCAGGGCCGCCCCGATCGCGTCCGCGCCCTCCTCGGCCTCGGCGACGGTCAGGGACAGCGGCGGGGCCACGCGCAGGACGTTGCCGTCCCTGCCGCCCTTGCCGACGAGCACGCCGTACTCGCGCGCGGACTCCAGGACCAGGTTCGCGGCGGCCGCGCTGGGGGCGTCGGTGCCGGGCTCGACGAGTTCGACGCCGAGCATCAGTCCCCGACCGCGCACCTCGCGGACGATGCCGGGCCCCGCGGCGACGGACTCCAGGCGGGACCTCAGCAGGCCGCCGACCCGGCGGGCGTTGCCCTGCAGGTCGTGGTCGAGCAGGTGGCCGAGGTTGGCGAGCGCGGCGGCGGTGGTGACCGGGCTGCCGCCGAAGGTGGAGATCGAGTTGGCGGTCAGGCAGTTCATGACCTGCGCTCGGGCCACAACGCCGCCCAGGGACATGCCGTTGCCGAGGCCCTTGGCGAAGGTGAGGATGTCCGGCGGCCCGGCCTGCGCGTGTGCCTGCCAGCCCCAGAAGTGCTCGCCGGTGCGGCCCCAGCCGGTCTGCACCTCGTCGCTGATCCACAGGATGCCGTGCCGGTCGAGGACCTCCTTGAACGCGGCGAGCAGCCCGTCAGGCCCCGAGGTGAAGCCGCCGACCCCCTGCACGGGCTCGGCGATCAGCGCGGCGACCTGCCCGTTCGCCTGGCCGAGCATCTCCTCCAGATCCGCCGTGCACGCGGCGGTGAAGTCCTGGTCGGACAGGTGGGCGTAGGGTCCGCGGGTGCGCACGCCGCCGTGCACGTACAGCGTCTGCAGCGGGGACAGACTGGTCGGCGACCACGAGGTGTTGCCGGTGACGCCGATCGCGGTGAAGGAGCGGCCGTGGTAGCTGTTGCGCAGCGCGAGGATCTGGTTCGAGCGCCGGTAGGTGGTGGCGAGCAGCAGGGCGGTGTCGTTGGCCTCGGTGCCGGAGGTGGTGAAGAAGACCCGGGCGTCGGGGATGCCGGACAGGTGGGCGACGCGCTCGGCGAGCTCGACGGCCTGGCTGCTGAGGTAGAGCGTCGAGGAGTGGAGGATCCGCCCGGCCTGCTCCGCGACCGCGGCGGTCACCTCGGGCAGCGCGTGGGCGGTCATGGTGGTGAGGATGCCGCCGAAGAAGTCCAGGTAGCGGTTGCCCTCGGCGTCCCACACGTGCCGGCCCGCCCCGCGGGTCAGCTCGATCGGACGGGCGTAGTACGTGGCGAGCCAGTCCGGCAGCACCGCGCGGTGCCGCGCGAGGAGGGCGGCGTGGCTGTTCCCGGTCGCGGGGTCCATGCCGCTCACGCCCCCGTCAGCTCGCCGTAGGCGTCCGGCCTGCGGTCGCGGTAGAACGCCCAGGTCCGCCGCACGTCCTCGATCACGCCGAAGTCGAGGTCGCGGACCAGCAGCTCCTCCTCGGTGTCCGAGGCGGCCTCGCCGACGAGCTGCCCGCGCGGGTCGACGAAGTAGCTGGTGCCGTAGAAGTCGTCGTCGCCGTAGGGTTCGCGGCCGACGCGGTTGATCGCGGCGACGAAGTACTCGTTGGCGACGGCGGCGGCGGGCTGTTCCAGCCGCCACAGGTACGCGGACAGGCCGCGGCTGGTGGCGCTGGGGTTGTAGACGAGCTGCGCGCCGGCCAGGCCGAGCGCGCGCCAGCCCTCGGGGAAGTGGCGGTCGTAGCAGATGTAGACGCCGATCCGCCCCACGGCGGTGTCGAAGACCGGCCAGCCGAGGTTCCCGGGCCTGAAGTAGTACTTCTCCCAGAACCCCTCCACCTGCGGGATGTGGTGCTTGCGGTATTTGCCGAGGTAGGAGCCGTCGGCGTCGATCACGGCGGCGGAGTTGTAGTAGAGGCCGGGCCGCTCGATCTCGAAGACCGGGACCACCACGACCATGCCGGTCTCGCGGGCGAGGTCGCGCATCCGCCGCACCGTCGGGCCGTCGGGGACCGGTTCGGCCCACTTGTGGTGCTCGGTGTCCTGCACCTGGCAGAAGTAGGGGCTGTTGAACATTTCCTGGAAGCCGATCACCCGTGCGCCCTGAGCGGCGGCGGCCCTGGCGTGCCCCTCGTGCTTGGCGATCATCGACTCGGTGTCGCCGGTCCAGGTGGCCTGGACCAGCGCGGCACGCACGACATTGCTCATGGCACGCTCCTCTGACGTGACGTCACGCCGGTTCCACGCAAAGGGACCCCGCCGTGGGGCGGACGTGGAAGCCAAGGCCCACTGTGGCAAGAGCGCGGTCGTTACCGCCGCAGGACGTTTCCGTTTCCCGTCGCGGCGACCCGTTCGGCCGGACGGCGGCCGCGGTTCCCGGGGGACGGCGGCCGCGCGGCCGGGGCCGTCACGAGTCGGGCAGGCCCGTGCGGCGCAACGCGGCGATGATGTCGCGCCGCCGCGAGGCGGAGATCCGCCCGGAGGCGGCCAGCAGGGCACGGGCCAGCGACGGGCGGGCGCGGACGACCTCGGCGGTGTCCTCGGTGGACCGGGTGCGGGCCAGCGTCTCCAGCAGTTCCGCGGCGGCCTCGTCGTGCCCGCCGGAGGCGAGGTCGGCGGCGACCGCGGCCACGTCGGCGGGCGTGCGCGCGGCGGCCTGGTGGAGGAGGGTCCGGCACTCCCCCGGGCGGCCCTCACCGGCCAAGGCGGCGGCCGCCGCGGCCAGCGCCGCCGGGGGCAGGGCGGCGGTCTCCCACAGCAGCGTGGCCACGTCCGCGCCCAAGCCCGCCCGCTCCAGTTCCCCGACCAGGTACGGCAGCCGGTCCGGCGGTCCGTCCGCGGCCTCGCACAGGGCGACGTACGCGGCCCCCGTCCGCCCGGCGCGCCGCAGCTCGCCCAGCAGGGCCACCGTCCGCCGGGCCTGCTCGGTCCACCGGGGGTCGGCCGTGCGCGGCGGGGCCGGTGCGGGAGCCTGGGGCGCGCCCGCGAACCGCGCGCCCCGCGGCGCCGCGGTGAGGGACTCCGCCGTCCGGGCCGCGGTCGTGGAGGCGGGGTCGGCGGTCCGCGGAGGCGGCGCGGCGGGCGCCGCGGACCCGGGAGCGGCGGGAGGCGCCGCGGGCGCGCCCGCGAACCGTGCGCCCCGGGGAGCGGTCTTCGGGGCGGCGGCCGTGGGCGCGGCGGACCCCGGGGCCGCGGCGGATCCCGCCGCCGCTTGCCGGTCCGGCTCCCCGGTCGCCGCGTACGCCCCCGCGAAGCGGGCGCCGCGCGGCCTTGCCGCCCGCACGGCCTTGCCGCGGACCGGCTCGCCCGCCGGGGAGGCGGCGGGGGCGGACTCCTCGCCGGGCGCGGGTTCCGGGGCGGCCTCGTCGCGCCACAGCGGGCGGGCCGCCGGTCCCGAGGTCAGGGCGGCGAGCCGGGCGACCAGTTCCTCGCAGCGGGCGACGGCCCGCTGCCGGTCGTCGCGGGCCCAGGCCAGGGCGTCGGACGGCCGGGCGGCGGGGGGCCCGGCCGCGTCCCCGGCGGCCCGCAGTAACTCGCGCTCGCGCGAGGTGGCGGAGTCGCGGGCCCGCACGGCGGCGTCGAGACGGGCGCGCAGCGCGGCGGCGGCCCCGGGGGCCGCGTCCCAGGCCGCGATCGCGGCCTGGTGGAGGGTGCGGGCCCTGGCCAGTTCGTGCCCGTCGGGCGGCACTCCGCGGGCGGCGGCCAGATCGTGCAGGAGAGCGTGGACGACGTCCCACGGCGGGAGGTCCGCACCGTCCCGGTAGGCTCGCGCGGCGTCCGGCTCGCGGGCGGCGAACACCCCGTACCAGCCGGGCCGTTCGCCGAGGGCCGTCACCATCGCTGCGAACCAGTACGTGAAGTGCCCCGCCGCGCCGGTCGGTTCCGTCACCCTCACCGTTCTCGCCCCTCGCCTCGCCGTCCGCCCGCGATTGCACACCCGTCGTGTTACGGAGCTGCTACGGGGAGTTTTCGGCCGCGCACCGTTTGGGGCGCGCGGGGGCGGGTGGCGGGGCGCGGGCGACGCCCAGGCGCCGGCCCGGGGCGGGCCGGCGCCTTCGGGGGCGGTCGCGGCGGGGCGGCTGCCGGTGGGTGGGACGGTCAACCGGCGGGGCGGACCACCATCGCCGAGCCACCGCCGCGGCGTACCGGCTCGGCTGCCGCGAGCCACCTGCCGTCCGGCAGCCGCTGGACGCCGGTGGCCGCGCCGATCTCCGGGTTCTGCGTGAAGTGGTGGCCGATCGCCTCCAGCGGGGTCCTCCACGGGCTGTTCCACAGGGCCGGTTCGAGCTCGGTCGCGGCGGCGTTGCGCTGGCTGGCCCGGGGCGCGGCGATCGCGTCGAGCAGGGGCAGTCCGCGGTCGATGTGCTCGGTGAGGACCTGCAGCACCGTGGTGATGATGCTCGCGCCGCCGGGCGAACCCGTGGCGAAGTCCACTCGGCCGTGCCTGAGCACGATGGTCGGCGAGATCGAGGAGCGCGGCCGCTTGCCGGGGCCGGGGAGGTTCGGGTCGGGCACGGCGGGGTCGGCCGGGACGAAGGAGAAGTCGGTCAGCTCGTTGTTCAGCAGGAAGCCGCGGCCCGGGACGGTGATGGCGCTGCCGCCGGTCTGCTCGATGGTGAGGGTGTAGGCGACGACGTCGCCCCACTTGTCGGCGACCGTCAGGTGAGTGGTGTTGTCGCCCTCGTAGGTGGTGGGGGCGGCGGCGCCGGAGTGGCCGCACGGCGCCGGGTGGGCGGGGTCGCCGGGGGCGAGCGGGCTGGTCAGCACCGCGTCGTCCTTGACCAGGCAGGCCCGGGAGGCGGCGAACGCCTTGGAGGTCAGCCCCGCGGTCGGCACCTGTTCGAAGGCGGGGTCGCCGACCCAGCGGCCCCGGTCTGCGAAGGCGATGCGGCTCGCCTCGATGAAGTGGTGCAGGTACTGGGTCTGCGAGGCGTGCCGCAGGTCGGTGTGCTCCAGAATGTTGAGCGCCTCGGCGACGGTGGTGCCGCCCGACGAGGAGGGCGCGGGCCCGTACACGTCCAGGCCGCGGTAGGTGGTGTGGGTGGGCGGCTGCTCCTTGGCCGTGTACGCGGCCAGGTCTGCGGTCGTCATGTCGCCGGTGCGCACCACGCGGGTGGCGGCCGGGTCGACCGGGGGCCTGCGAACGGTGCGCACGATGTCGGCGCCGATGTCGCCGTGGTAGATCGCCGCGATGCCCTTGGCGCCGAGTTCCTGATAGGTGCGGGCGAGGTCGGGGTTGCGCAAGGTGGAGCCGACGGCCGGCGGCCGGCCGCCGGGCAGGAACAGGGCGGCGGTGGCCGGGAAGTCCTTGAACCGGTCCTGGTTGGCCGCGGTCTGGGAGGCGAAGGTGGCGTCCACCGTGAAGCCGTGGCGGGCGATCCGCTCGGCGGGCCGCAGGACGTCGGCGAGCGGGCGGGTGCCCCAGGAGTCCAGGGCGGCCTGCCAGGTGGCGGCGGTACCGGGCACGCCCACGCTGCGCCCGCTGGTGACGGCGTCGGCGAAGGCCAGCGGCTTGCCGTTCTCCACGAAGAGCCGGTCGGTGGCGCTGTGCGGGGCCGTCTCGCGGCCGTCGACGGTGAACACCTCGTGCCGCCGGGCGTCGTAGTACAGGAAGTAGCCGCCCCCGCCGATGCCCGAGGAGTACGGCTCGGTGACGCCGAGGGCGGCGGCGGTGGCCACGGCGGCGTCGACCGCGTTCCCGCCGTGCCGCAGCACCTCGATGCCGGCGGCCGAGGCGTCCGCGTCCACGCTGGCGACCGCCCCTCCGTACCCGAGGGCGAGCGGGCTCTTGGCCGGTGCGGAAGGGCGCGGTACGGGGGCGCGGGTTGCGGGGGCGCTGGGTGCGGGGGCGGCCGCCGTGAGCGCGCCGACCGCCGCGGTGACGGCGAGGGCGGCGACCGCGCGCACCACGCGTTTGCGGACCCTTGCGCGGGTCCGCGGGCTTTCGGTCGGTTCCTTGACGCGATGGGGGTGATGTCCGAGGTGTGGAGCCATCTGCCGATCCTCCGTTCAACGACCGTCCCGGCAGCGTAACTTCGCCTCAACCGTCTCGTCAGGAGCGCATGGGGGCGGCGCGCCTCGAACACCGCTACGATGCCGCGCCATGAGCGACGACGTGCGCACCCTGGTCCTGGCCGCGGCGGCCCTGGTGCTCGGCCTGCTTGCGGGATGGCTGGTCCGCGGCCTGTTGTGGCGCCGGCGGCTGCAGCGCAAGCAGCGGTTCTTCGGGTTGCCGAAGGAGTCGGAGTGCCTGCTCGTGGTCTCCCGCGACCCGGGCGCACGCGGCTGGAGCCTGGCCCGGCACGACGCGTTCGCGCTGCTGGAGCTGGCCGCGGTCGTCCAGGAGTGCGGGGCGCACGCGGAGGTGCTGGCGCACGACACCGCCTGGCAGGGCTTCGGCGCGCGGACGGAGTTCTGCATCGGCGGGCCCGCGTCGAACCTGCGGCTGGCGGCGCACCTGCGTTCGATGCTGCCGGGCATCGAGGTGAACGTGGATCCGGCGCCGGGCCCCGACCAGGGCGCGATCACCGTCGGCAAGGACGTCTACCGGCTGGAGAAGGGGACGGTGGAGCACGTCCTGCTGGCCCGGCTCGCCTCGGCCGGCGACTCCGGCAACGACCGGCCGGTGTTCCTGTCCGCCGGGCAGCGCGGCATAGCCAACCAGGCCGCGACCCGCTACCTGGCCCGCAACCATGCCCGGCTGGCCCGCAAGTACGGCGTGGACGGCACCTTCTGCCTGCTGCTGCGGGTGGTGAACTCGCAGGCGTACGGCGCGGACGTGGTGGAACTGGTGGCCGACGTGACCAAGGCGGCCACGCACCCGGGCAAGGTCAGTCGGCCAGACCGATCACCAACCACATGAGGGCGGCGCCGGCCACGGTGCACAGGAGGGTGGAGCTCGACGGGTGCGGGGTGTGGGCCTCCGGCAGGATGTCCGAGGTCGCCAGGTACAGCAGGAAGCCGGCGAAGAACCCGAGGTAGAGCCCGAGCGCCCCGCTCGGGATGGTGAAGGCCAGGGTGATCGCCGCGCCCACGACCGGCGCGACCGCGTCGGCGGCCAGCAGTGCCAGGGCCCGCCGCCTGCCGTTCCCGTAGAGCCGGGTGATGGTGTACGTGTTGAAGCCGTCGGCGAAGTCGTGCGAGATGACGGCGATAGCGACGACGATGCCGACGGTGTCGCCGGCCTGGAAGGCGGCGCCGATCGCGAAGCCGTCCATCACGCTGTGCCCGACGAGGGCCGAGGCGGCCGCGAGGCCGATGCCCTGGACGGGCCCGTGACCGTGGCCGTGCGCGTGGCCGTGGGGCTCGCCGAGCCCGTGGGTGTGCTCGGCGTACTCCGCCTCGTGGGCGCGGTGGATGGCCACCGACCGCTCCAGGACGTGCAGCGCGAGGAAGCCGGCCACGAACATCAGCAGCGCCGCCGGCACCCCGAAGACGTGCCGGGGCTGGTTGTCGAGCGCCTCGGGCAGCAGATCGAAGCCCACGACCCCGAGCATGAGCCCCGCGGCCAGGCCGAGGACCAGGTGCCGGCGGTCACCGATGCGCTGTGCGACGAGGCCGCCGGCGAGGGTCGTGAGGAAAGCGCCCACGGCTATGAGGACCGGCATGGGAGTCATGATCCATGACCCGCTTCCGGGCCGCGACTCAGGGTTGCCTAACTCACGGTGACGGCTGCGGCTGGTCACTGCCTGCGACGGCCGCGCCGCGGGCGGCGGCGCGGGCGCGGCGCTCGGTGGGTGCGTCGGTGATGTCGAGGAAGACGTGGTCGGCGGTGGGCCAGCGGTCGCGGACCGCCCGGCGGATGCGCAGGCTGACCTCCTCCACCCGCTCGCTGTCCAGGCCGCCGACCAGGTCGATGCGGGCGGCGACCAGCGTGGAGTCCATGCCCAGCCGCATGGTCAGCAGCTCTTCGACAGTGTCGATCTCGGGCTGCTCGGCCAGCAGGCGCTCGATGCCGTCGCGCAGCCCCGGGTCGCCGGCGACGCCGATGAGCCGGCGGTGCGCGCTGCGGCCGAGCCCGAACGCGACGGCCATCAGCAGCACGCCGATCGCCATGGACGCGGCCGCCTCGCCCAGCGGGCTGCCGGTCGTCATGTGCACCAGCATGCCGCCGGCCGCGAGGAGCACGCCGATCACCGCGGTGCCGTCCTCGGCGAGCACGGTGCGCAGCGCCGGGTCGCCGGTGCCGACCTCGCGGGTCTGGTGGAGCGCCTTCAGCAGCGACGCGCCCTCGGAGAGCAGGGCGACGAGCAGAACGACCAGGCCCGCCACGTATCCGGCCGTGCTCTCGTGGCCGCCGCCGTGCAGTGCCCGCAGCCCCTGGTAGAAGGAGAAGCAGCCGCCGAGGACGAAGATCCCCACGGCGGCGAGCAGCGACCAGAAGTAGCGCTCCTTGCCGTAGCCGAAGGGGTGCTGGGCGTCGGCGGCGCGGTGACTGCGGCGCAGCGAGGTGAGCAGGAAGACCTCGTTCAGGCTGTCGGCGACGGAGTGGGCCGCCTCGGACAGCAGCGCCGGGGAGTGGGCGAACAGGCCCGCCGCGCACTTGGCCGCCGCGATCAGCAGGTTCGCGCCGAGGGCGACCAGCACCGCGCCCCGGGTGCCCTCGTCCCTCCCGCCCCGGGCGCCCTCGTCCCTCCCGCCCCGGGCGCCCTGGTCCTTCCCGGGCCGGGCATCCCCTTCGTCCCCGCCGTCGCCCCGGCCTTCCGCGCCCCGCCCGTCGATATGGTCCAGCCCCGCCATCAAGACAAAATCTCCTCAAAAGTGAGTAAAACCCGCAATTCGGGTGCATCATGTGAGCGTCCGGTTTCCGCCCGGGCCGTACATCCGTCGTGTTCCCTGCGGAATCCAGGGCATCCGCACCTGAGGAGGTGCCGAGTATGTCCGCTTACCACGAAGACACCGTGCGGCTCGCGCTGAACGACTACCTGGTGGGGATCGGGCCGATCATCATCGGGATCTGCATCGTGCTCCTGCTCATCGGCGCGGTCTGGTGGGGCATGCGCCAGCGCAAGCCCGTACCGCCCAAGGAGGCTCGTCCCCGGCAGGGCGCGTGGCAGACCCGGCAGGAACACGACACAGGGGTGGTCGGCGAGGACCACGGCCCCGGCCACCAGGACAGCGGGCCGCGCAGTCACGAGTCCCGGCAGCCCCGCCCGGCCGAGATGCCGCGTGACGGCCGCCGCCGCTTCCCGTACGAGATCTCGGACTCCGGAGTCCACGAGGGCCGGGTCCGGACGAGGCCGCGGCGGCACAGCGGGCCCAACGTGGACTGAGGACCGAGGCGGACCCGGCGCGGACCGGGCGGGGGCGGAGGACGCCGAAGGGGGCGCGGCTTTTCGGGGCCGCGCCCCCTTCGGCGTCCTCCGGCCTCGCCCTCGCGGCGGACGTCCCCGCGTGCCGGCCGCTCTCAGTCCCGCAGCGCCCTCAGCCGCCGGGCCGCGGGCCCAGGGAACGGCCCCGGGCGGGCAGGAACGACCAGGGGTCGGTCCTTCAGGTGCGGCAGGGCGTACTCGGCGATGTCCCGCGCGTACGTGGCCAGGTCCTCCTCGGTGACGGGCGGCCGGCCCGCCCGCGCCGGGAAGAGCTCCTTCTCGGCGGGGGCCACTCGACCTTGCGGCGGCCGGCCGTCAGCGTCACCGAGCCCATCAGGAGGCCACCAGCTTGCGGGCGGCGGCCGCGATGGCGTCGGCGTCGATGCCCGCGGCGTGCACCTGCTCCTCGGGGGTGGCCGAGCCGGGCATGCTGTGGACGCCGAGGCGGGTCAGCCGGGGCATGGGCATGCCGTTGCCGAAGGACTCCAGCACGGCGTCGGCGAGGCCCCCCTCGGGGTGGTGGTCCTCTGCCGTGACGAAGCGGCCGGTGGCCGCTGCGGCCTCGCGCAGCGTCCGGGTGTCCACCGGCTTGAGCGAGTACAGGTCGATCACCCGGGCGCGGATGCCGTCGGCGACGAGCCGGTCGTGGGCGGCCAGCGCCTGGTGCACGGTGACGCCCGCGCCGATCAGGGTGACCTGGTCGTCCGGGTGGCTGCGCAGCACCTTGCTGCCGCCGATGGGGAAGTCCTCGCCAGAGGCGTAGAGGACCGGTGTGTCGCCGCGGGTGGTACGCAGGTAGCAGATGCCGGGCCGGTCGGCCATGGCCACGACGAGCTTGGCGGTCTGGTTGGCGTCGCACGGGTACAGGACGGTGCTGCTGTGCAGCGTCCGCATCATCGCCAGGTCCTCCAGGCCCATCTGGGAGGGGCCGTCCTCGCCGATCGACACTCCGGCGTGGGAGCCGACGACGTTGAGGTCGCTGCGGCTGACCGCGGCCATCCGCAGGAAGTCGTGGGCACGGGTGAGGAAGGCCGCGAAGGTGGCGGCGTAGGGCTTCCAGCCGCGCACGCCCACGCCGACGGCCGCGGCGATCAGCTGCTGCTCGGCGATGTAGAACTCCAGGTACCGCTCGGGGTGCTCCTTCGCGAACATCTGCGCCTTGGTGGAGTCCCCGACCTCGCCGTCGAGGACCACCACGTCGCCGCGGCGGCTGCCGAGCACGGTCAGGGCCTCGCCGAAGGCGGTACGGGTGGCGATGCCGTCGCCGATGTCGTAGTGCGGCAGCGGGGTGCGCGGCTCGCCGCCGAAGGCCGGCTTGTCGGCTTCCGGCGGGCGGCGCACGTGCACCCGGATGTCGCGGACGCCGCCGAGTTCACGGATCGCCTCGTCCGGGTGGGGCAGCGGCTTGCCGTGGAAGCCGTTCTTGTCCTCGACCTCCGCGACGCCCTTGCCCTTGCGGGTGCGCGCGATGATCGCGGTCGGCGCGCCACGGGTGGTGCGGGCGGTGGCCATGGCCTCGTCCACGGCGTCGATGTCGTGCCCGTCGATCTGCACGGTGTTCCAGCCGAAGGACTGGATCCGGTTGGCGTACGCGTCCAGGTCCCAGCCGTGCCGGGTGGGGCCGCGCTGGCCGAGCCGGTTGACGTCGAGGATCGCGGTGAGGTTGTCCAGGCCCTCCGTGCCCGCCGCCTCGAACGCCTCCCACACCGAGCCCTCGGCGAGCTCGCTGTCCCCGCACAGTACCCACGTGCGGTACGGCAGCCCGTCGAGGCGCTTGCCGGCGAGCGCCACGCCGACGCCGACCGGCAGGCCCTGGCCCAGCGAGCCGGTGGCGACGTCCACCCACGGCAGCCGGGGCGTGGGGTGGCCCTCCAGGCGGCTGCCGAACTTGCGGAAGGTGAGCAGTTCGTCGTCGCTGATGGCGCCGGCCGCCTTGTAGACCGCGTAGAGCAGCGGCGAGGCGTGGCCCTTCGAGAAGATCAGGTGGTCGTTGCCCGGGTGGCCGGGGTCGTCGAAGTCGTAGCGAAGGTGGCGGGCCAGCAGGACGGACATCAGCTCGGCGGCCGACATCGAGGAGGTGGGGTGCCCGGAGCCGGCCGCCGCCGCCGCGCGCACCGCGTCCACCCTGATCTGCTGGGCGAGTTCGGCGAGCTGCGCGTCGTCGAGGGCCGGTTCCTTGGTGCCGGCGGGACGGGTCATGAGGACTGGTCTCCTTTCCGATGGTGCGGGTCCGTGCCGTCGTCCCGGCGCTGCCGGCCGCCCGCCTCGCGGTGTCGTCCCCCGCCGGCGCCGACCGGGCGCGCGCCGGCCGCCGCGGAGGGCCGCACGGGAAGTTCGGGCGCCGCGGTGTCCAGCGGCACCGCCCAGGAGCGGACCAGGCCGAGCTGGACGGCCTGTCGCGGCAGCACCGCGTCCAGCAGCCAGTCGGCGGCGACCTTGGTCCGGTTGTGGGCGCCGGGCAGCGCCCACAGGTGGTATCCGCGGGTGACGGCGCCGGCCGTCGGCCCGGACAGCGGTACGCCCAGCGGGTTGGCCGCGGCCTTGACCCCGCCGAGGTCCACGAGGAATCCCAGGTCGTGGTGCCGGTAGGGCCGGGCCTCGCCGTATCCGTACGAGGCGGCGATGTTGCGTGCGGCGACCTTGCCCTGCCGGGCGGCGTGCTGCGCGGTCATCGGGGTGTACGAGCCGGGCCTGGTCAGGTCGGGTACGGCCGCCGCGTCCCCGGCCGCGTACACGCCGGGGTGGCCGGGGACCACCAGATCGGGCCCGACCACCAGGCGGCCCCGCTCCAGCGGCATGCCGACGGCGGCGACCAGCGGGTCGGGGCGCACGCCGACGCACCAGATGAGGCTGCGGCTCGGTACGGACTCGCCGGTGTCCAGCACGACCCCTTCCTGGGTGGCCTCCTTGATGGAGTGCCCGGTGCGCACCTCGACGCCGCGTGCGCGCAGCACCCGGTCGGCGGTGCGCGACAGGCGCGGGTCGAGTTCGGGCAGCACCCGGTCGGCGATGTCCAGCAGAAGCCAGCGCGGACGGTCGCGGTGCCGCAGGACGGGGTGCTTCCCGGCCATGGCGTCGGTGTAGAGCTTGCCCTGGGCGGCGACCTCGGTGCCGGTGTAACCGGCGCCGACGACCACGAAGGTGCAGCGCGCCTGGCATTCGCGAGGGTCGTCGGTGCCGCCGGCCAGCTCCATCTGGCGGGTCATGTGGTCGCGCAGGTACAGCGCCTCGGGCAGGCCGCGGAAACCGTGGGCGTGCTCGGCGACGCCCGGGATCGGCAGCAGCTTGTTGACGCTGCCCACGGTGAGCAGCAGCCGGTCGTACGACATGCTGCCGCGGTCGCCCTCGGGTCCGGCGAAGGACACCGTGCGCCGCTGCGGGTCGATGTGGTCGACCTCGCCCAGCACCAGGCGCACTCCGGGGAGGGCGCCCTGCAGGGACACCGCCACCCGGCGCGGTTCGAGGATGCCGGCCGCGACCTGGGGCAGCAGCGGCAGGTACAGGAAGTAATCGGTGGGGTTGATCAGGACGACCTCGGCCTCCTCGCGCATGGCGCGATGCCGGGTCAGTCCGCGGGCGGCCTGGAACCCGGCGAAACCGGCGCCCACGATCACGATGCGGGATCGGGACATGGGGAGCTCCCTTCTCCCGGTGCGGCTGCCCGGGCACGGGCCCGGCAAACGAGAGCGGCCCGTCCGCGGCCTTGGAGCCGCCCTTCGGGGCCCCGCGCGGACTCCGGGCCCCGCACGGCCGCGGAACCGCCGGCGGCCTCGGGTCCGCCCGCGGCCTCGGAACCGCCCGGGCGGTCCGCGTACCCGGCTTCCGCGCCGCCCGGGCCGGGCCGCCCCCCGCCTCAGTGCCGCAGGATCTTCGCCAGGAAGTCACGGGCGCGGGCGCTGTGCGGCGCGGTGAAGAAGTCGGCCGGGGGCTGCTCCTCCACGATGCGCCCGTCCGCCATGAACACCACGCGATCGGCCGCCGACCGGGCGAACCCCATCTCGTGGGTGACGACCACCATCGTCATGCCGTCGGCGGCCAGGCCCCGCATCACGTCCAGCACCTCGTTGATCATCTCGGGGTCGAGCGCCGAGGTGGGCTCGTCGAAGAGCATCGCCTTGGGGTCCATGGCCAGTGCGCGGGCGATGGCCACGCGCTGCTGCTGCCCGCCGGAGAGCTGCGCCGGGTACTTGCCGGCCTGACCGGTGACGCCGACCCGCTCCAGCAGTTCGTGGGCGCGGGCCTCGGCCTCCTCCCGGGAGCGGCCGCGCACCTTGACCGGCGCGAGGGCGACGTTGTCCAGCACGGTGCGGTGGGAGAAGAGGTTGAAGGACTGGAAGACCATGCCGACGTCCGCGCGCAGCCGGGCCAGCTCCCGGCCGCCGTCAGGCAGGGGGCGGCCGTCTATCGTGATCGTGCCGGAGTCCACCCGCTCCAGCCGGTTGACGGCCCGGCACAGGGTGGACTTGCCCGAGCCGGACGGGCCGATGACGGTGACGACCTCGCCGCGGCGCACGGTCAGGTCGATGTCGTTGAGGACGTGCAGCGGCCCGAAGTGCTTGTTGACGCCGCTGAGGACGATCAGGGGTTCCATCTCTCCCCTCCTCCGTCCCGCCGTGGCCGGTCGGCCGCCGCCTTCCCGGCCCGCGGCCGGGACTCGGGCGCTCAGCCCAGTACGCGGTTGACCAGGGTCTCCCGTTCGGTCTGCGGGATCGCGGTCCACCGCATCCCGCGCAGGGCGCCTTCGAGCGCCAGCAGTGTGTGGGTGCGGGCGTCCTCGGGCAGTTCGGGGCGGATCTTCTCGAAGGCCCGGCCCGAGCCCAGGCGGCGCAGCTCGCCCGCGTCCCCTACGCCCGCTCGGCGCAGTCGGTCGGCGAGCACCGCCCCGATGTTCGGAAGCTGCTGAAGGGAGTCCACGTCGTGCCTCCGGTACGAAGCTGGTGGGTGAGGGTGCCTCGGGGGTCCTGCGGTTCCCCGTGGCGCCATCATGCACGCGCCGCGCGGCCCCGCAGCCCGATCGGGCCTGACACGCCCGTGGCGGTCCCCCGCGGTGGTGACCGCGGCCGCCGCCCAGACCACGCCCCGGCCGGCCGTCCCGCCGGCCGCCGAGCCCGGCACCGCCTCGCCCACCGGGCCGGGCGTCCGGCCGGGGCGCGGCCCGGACTGCGGTCCCCGCGGGATCACCGCGGCACCTCCAGGTCGACCACCACCGGGGCGTGGTCCGAGGCGCCCTTGCCCTTGCGCTCCTCGCGGTCCACGTAGGCGTCGCCGACCGCCTTGGCGAACGCCTCGTTGCCGTACACCAGGTCGATGCGCATGCCCCGGTTCTTGGGGAAGCTCAACTGCCGGTAGTCCCAGTAGGTGTACGGGCGGTCGTACTTCAGCGGGCGCGGGACCACGTCGGTCAGGCCGGTCTCCCGCAGGGCGGCCAGGGCGGCCCGCTCGGCGGGGGTGACGTGGGTCTGGCCCTCGAAGAAGGCGACGTCGAAGACGTCCTCGTCCGCCGGCGCCACGTTGTAGTCGCCGAGGACCGCGAAGGGGCGCGGGCCGGCCGCGTCACCGGCCACCGCCGCCTTCAGCGCCTCGAACCAGGCCAGCTTGTACGTGTAGTGCGCGTGGCCGACCTCCCGGCCGTTGGGCACGTAGACCGACCAGACGCGGACCGGGCCGCAGGTGGCGGACACCGCGCGGGGCTCCTGGACGCCCTCGAAGCCGGGGTCGCCGGGCAGGCCGGTGACCACGTCCGCGAGGCCGACACGGGATATCACCGCCACCCCGTTCCACCTCCCGTCGGCGTTGACCGCCGCCTCGTACCCCATCGCCCGCAGTTCGGTGTACGGGAACTGCTCGGCGGTGCACTTGGTCTCCTGGACGCACAGGACGTCCGTGCCGCTGGTCTCCAGCCAGGCGAGCAGCCGCGGGAGGCGGGCGGTGATCGAGTTGATGTTCCAGGTGGCGATGCGCATGCCTGACAACCTAGCGGCTGGGTCCGACAATGGGCTCCGGGCTGACGTTACGCCTGGTCACCGGGGCTGAGGCGGAGGTGGTCGGCGCCGCCGAGGTTGCCGATCTGCATGTCGTAGATCGGCCGGGCGAGGTCGGTGAGCAGCGCGTCGTGGACGTCGATGGACCGGCGCGGCTTGACCTCGCGGACGTAGTCGATCACCTCGGAGATCTTGTTCCAGGGTGCCTGGACGGGCAGCAGCAGGGTGTCGATCTCCTGGCCGGGCAGGGTGAAGGCGTCGCCCGGGTGAAAGACGCTGCCGTCGACGAGGTAGCCGACGTTCGTGATGCGGGGGATGTCGGGGTGGATGACGGCGTGCAACTGGCCGTGCACCTGGACGTCGAAGCCCGCCGCGGTGAAGGCGTCGCCCTCGCCGACGGTGTGCACGCGGCCGGGGAAGGCCGCGGAGACCTTCTCGGCGACGCTCGCCAGCGTCCACAGCTGGGCGCCCGGGTTGGACTCCAGGCCGGTCCGCAGGCGGTCCTCGTTGAAGTGGTCCAGGTGCTCGTGGGTGACGAGGATGACGTCGGCGCCGACCGCCGCGTCCTCCTCGCTGAAGGTACCCGGGTCGATGACCAGGGTGCGGCCGTCCTTCTCCAGGCGCACGCAGGCGTGGCGCTTCTTGGTCAGCTTCATGGTGCCCATCTTGCTACAGGGCGGCGCGGGGCCGGGACACGGGCGGTGATCTTCACGGGCCTTCCCGGACGGTACGGCCGGACGGTACGGCTAGGCCCGGTCGGTCTCCTCGCGGATCACCGCGCGGGCGGTGTCCAGGGCGGCGCGGGCGGCGGGCAGACCGCAGTAGACCGCGGCGTGGACCAGGGTCTCCTCGATCTCGCCGGGGGTCAGTCCGCTGCGCAGCGCGGCCCTGGTGTGGCCGGCGAGGTCACCGAGGTGGCCCAGGGCGGTCAGGGCCGTCAGGGCGACGAGGCTGCGGGCCTTGCGGTCCAGGCCCGGCCTGGCCCACGTCCCGCCCCATGCCCAGCGGGTGGCGAACTCCTCGAAGGCGCCGCCGAACTCCCCCGCGAGGGCGGCGGCCGCGTCGGCGTCCGCGTCGCCGAGCAGTTCGCGCCGGATGCGCAGCCCTTCCCCGTGGGTGTCCGGCGGGGCCGGCGCGGCGGGCGGGGCCGCGGCGGCCGGCATCCGCGGGGGTACGGGCGGCGGGGCGGGGGCGAACGGGGTGCTCTGCGGGGCGCGTTCGGCCCACGCGCTGTCGAAGTGCCGCACGAGCAGCTCGCCTATGGCGGCCGGCTCCTCGACCGGCGCCAGGTGGCCGGTGGCGGGCACCACCGCGAGCCGGGCGTCGGGGATGCCGGCCAGCAGCAGCCTTGCGTCGGCAGGAGGCGTCTCGGTGTCGTCGGCGCCCGCGACGACCAGGGTGGGCACGGTGATGCCGCCCAGCGCGTCGCGGATGTCGAAGGCGGCCAGTGCCTCGCAGGCGGCGACGTAGCAGGCCGCGTCGGTGGTGCGGACCATCTGCACCGCCCACTCGGTGATCGCCGGCTGGGTGGCCAGGAACGCCTCGGTGAACCAGCGCCCGGGCGTGGCGGTCGCGGTGCGCTCCAGGCCGCCCGCCCGGATCACCACCGCCCGCTGCCGCCAGCTGTCGGCGGTGGAGTAGCGGGCGGCGGCCGACACCAGGGCGAGGGCGGCGACCCGGTCGGGCCGCAGCAGGGCCAGCCGGGCGCCGATGGCGGCCCCCAGTTCGCAGCCGGCGTACCCGAAGGTGTCGATGCCCTCGTCGTCGAGCACCGCCAGCAGCCGCCGGGCCAGGTCGTCGACCGAGGAGGCGGGCTCGGCCGGGGCGCCGCCGTGGCCGGGCAGCTCGTAGCGCAGCAGCCGCCAGTTGCCGCCGAGCACCGGCAACTGGCGGTCCCACATGTGCCAGGTGGCGCCCAGCGCCGGGCCCAGCACGATCACGGGGGCGTCGTCCGGGCCGTCGAACCGGTACTGCAGCGGCGGCAGCAGCAGGTCGTCGTAGGTGTCCTCGTACCCGGTCTCTTCGGTCGCCTCGCTCATCGCCTCACGCTATCGAGTGAACCGGCGGGGGCCCTAGCCGCCCCCGAAGCCGTGGAAGCCGTGCTGGAAGTTGACGGTCGACACCACGTACACGGTCGGCGCGTCGGGGTTGGTCAGGTCGACGGTGATGTCGTGGTCGGGTTTGTCGCCGACCTGGTGCAGGCTGATGCCCGCCCAGTGGCGTCCGGGGGCGAAGGTCCAGCCGGCCGTCCTCGCCTCGCCCGGGGTGACGGCGCCCTTGCCGTCGGCCAGCGCGCTGCGGCTCGTGCCGACCTGGGCGAGCCAGGTGTCCAGGCCGCCCGCGTTGGTGGTGAACTGGCAGTAGAACTCGCTGTGGTCCCAGGCGTTGCGCTCCATGTAGGCGTCGCCGACCGTGCCGTTGGGGATGGGCACCTGGTAGATGCGGCGCAGCAGGCTGTTGGGGACGTCGTGGGCCAACTCCTTCTGGGCCGCTTCCTGTTCGGCCTCGGCGCCGCCGTCCCTGCTCTGGTCGGCGGAGATCACCACGTAGACCAGCGGGACCAGGATCAGCAGCGGTACCACGACCCAGCGCACCCAGCGCGGCGGGTTGCGGGGCGGGAGGGGCTCGTCCCGTACGGTGCCGCCGTCGCCGGAGCCGTCGCCCCCGCCGCCGCGCTCGCCCCCGCCGCCCCCGGGGCCGGAGGGCGGCGATCCGGCGCCCGGATCGCCGTCCCGGGCGCCGCGGTCCCCGGTGACGGGGTCGGCCGGGCGGCCGGACGGGACCGGTTCGCGCCGCGTGCGCTCCGGTGTGGTCGTCACTGGCCGGCCGCCTGCCGGCCGTAGGCCCAGCCGTAGCGCTCGTACCGCTCGACGCGGCGGCGGTTGGCGCGGCGGAACCGGCGGGCGACCAGCCGGGCCAGGTCCGCGGCGCCCACCATGCCGGCCTCGGGGCCCAGTTCGGCCTTGACGATCCGCGCCTCGGGCCGGTAGCCGCGGCCGGTGAGGGTGCGCCGGAAGGCGTCCCTGGCCGGGGTGATCAGCAGGTCGTCCGCGGCGCTGACGCCGCCCCCGATGACGAAGCAGCTCGGGTCGAGGGCGGCTGCCAGGTTGGCGATGCCGACGCCGAGCCACTGGCCGATGTCCTGGAACAGCTCGACGCACATCGCGTCGCCCTGCCGGGCCAGCTCGGTGATCATCGGGCCGGTGATCTCGCGGACGTTGCCGCCGACCCGTTCGATGATCCCGTACGCGACCGGGGAGTCGGCGGCGGCCAGTTCGCGTGCCTCGCGCACCAGGGCGTTGCCCGAGCTGTACTGCTCCCAGCAGCCGCGGTTGCCGCAGGGGCAGCGGTGGCCGCCGGGCACCACCTGCATGTGGCCGAACTCGCCCGCCACCCCGTAGCGGCCCCGCTTGACCCGGCCGTCCTCCAGGATGGCGCCGCCGATGCCGGTGCCGAGGGTGATCATCACCAGGTCGGGCTCGCCGCGGGCCGCGCCGAAGCGCCACTCGGCCCAGGCGGCGGTGTTCGCGTCGTTGTCGACCATGACCGGGACCAGCAGCCGCTCGGCCAGCCGGTCGCGCAGCGGCTCGTCCCGCCAGGCCAGGTGCGGCGCGAACAGCACCCTGGAGCGGTCGGCGTCCACCCAGCCGGCGGCGCCGATGCCGACCGCGTGCACGTCGTGCCGCTCGGACAGGTCAAGCACGAGTTCGACGATGGTGTCCTCGACGACCTTGGGGCTCTTGGACTTGTCGGGCGTCTCGGTGCGCAGCTGCTCCAGGATGTTGCCGTCGGCGTCGACGACCCCGGCCATCACCTTGGTGCCGCCGATGTCGATGCCGACGGTGGGCACGCGCGGCGCGCTCAGGTGCGAGCGGCGCTCGCGCCTGTCGGTGGCCGCGGCGACGTTGAAGTTTCGCCACACCGTGGCCCGGGCGGCGCCGCTGCCGCGGTACACACGTTCACGATTGGCACTCAAGCGGAGTTCTCCGGGTCGGTGGCGGCCACGGGTCCGGTGGCGGCCGGTGTGCGGCTCAGCTCATGGGTCAGTTCGTCCAGCTCGCTGCCCCCGGCCATTTCCCGGGTCAGCGCGTCCAGCGTAATGTCCTTCTTCAGGTGGCTGCCCGCCATGGTGCCGCGTTTGAGCATCACGAAACGGTCGCCGACCAGATGGGCGTGGTGCGGGTTGTGCGTGATCAGCACGACGCCGAGGCCGGCGTCGCGGGCGGCTGCCACGTAGCGCAGCACCATCCCGGACTGCTTGACGCCGAGCGCGGCCGTCGGCTCGTCGAGCACCAGCACCTTGGCGCCGAAGTGCACGGCGCGGGCGATGGCCACGCACTGCCGCTCGCCGCCGGACAGGGTGCCGATCGGCTGGTCGACGTCACGCAGGTCGATGCCCATCCGCAGCAGCGCCTCGCGGGTGGTGGCGCGCATCGTGGCCACGTCGAGGCGGCGCAGCGGGCCGCGGCCCCTGGTCGGTTCGGAGCCGAGGAAGAAGTTGCGCCACACCGGCATCAGCGGCACCACGGCCAGGTCCTGGTAGACCGTGGCGATGCCGCGGTCGAGGGCCTCGCGCGGCGAGGCGTGCCGTACCTGCGTGCCGTCGACGGTGTACGTGCCGGAGTCGTGCGGGTGCACCCCCGCGATGATCTTGATGAGGGTGGACTTGCCCGCTCCGTTGTCGCCCAGGACGCAGGTGATCTCTCCGGCGTGCACTTCCAGTGAGACGCCCCGCAGCGCGCGGACGTTCCCGTAGGACTTCGACACGTCGGTGAGGGCGACGAGCGGGACGCGGTCGGTGCTGGTCATCGGCCGGCCTCCGCCCGGTGCCGTACGAATGCGTTGAGCAGGGTGGCGAGCAGCAGCATCGCGCCCAGGAAGAACTTGAACCAGTCGGGGTTCCACTGCGCGTACACGATGCCGTTGCTGGTCATGCCGAAGATGAACGCGCCGACCGCGGCGCCGATGGCGCTGCCGTAGCCGCCGGTCATCAGGCAGCCGCCGATCACCGCGGCGATGATGTAGAGGAACTCGTTGCCGACGCCCTCGCCGGACTGGACGGTGTCGAACGAGAACAGCAGGTGCTGTCCGGATATCCAGGCGCAGAAGGCGACCGCCATGTAGAGGCCGACCTTGGTGCGGGCCACCGGGACGCCGACGGCGCGGGCCGCCTCCGCGTTGCCGCCGGCCGCGAAGATCCAGTTGCCGGCCCTGGTGCGCAGCAGCACCCAGGTGGCGACCACGACCAGGCCGATCCACCACAGGATGGTGACCTGGAGGTCGGCCGAGCCGACCGTCCAGTGCGAGGCGAACAGGTCGCGGCACGCCGGGAAGCCCTGCATGTCGCCGATGTGCTTGGTGGACACCGTGCCGCTGATCAGTTTGGTCAGGCCCAGGTTGAGTCCGGAGAGCATCAGGAAGGTGCCCAGCGTGATGATGAAGCTGGGCAGTCCGGTGCGCACCAGCAGGACGCCGTTGAAGGCGCCGAGCGCGAGGGTGACCAGCAGCGAGACGCCGACGCCCACCCAGGTGTTCGCCGTCATCTGGTAGCTGAACATCGAGGAGATCAGCGCCGAAGTGGTCACCATCACGCCGGCCGACAGGTCGAACTCGCCGCCGATCATCAGCAGTGCCACCGGGACGGCCATGATTCCGATGGTCGAGGAGGTGTACAGCACCGTGCCGAAGCTGGACGCCTGGAGGAAGGAGTCGGCGAAGAAGGAGAAGAAGACGAAGACGGCCGCGGCGCCGACGACCGCGCCGAGTTCCGGCCGGCCCAGCAGCCGCGCGGCCAGGGACCGCGGGGCCAGCCGCTCGTCGGGGGCGCCCGGGGCGGTGAGGGCGCTCATCGGGTCCCCCGGTCGGTGTACGACAGCAGGGCGTCGGCGTCGTCCTTGGTGACGATCTGCGGCCCGGTGAGGACCGGCTGGCCGCCACCCAGGGCGTCGCCGTTGTAGCGGTAGAGCCACAGCAGGTCGACCGCCTCGTACCCCTGCAGGTAGGGCTGCTGGTCGACGGCGAAGCCCAGGCGGCCGTCCTTCAGGGAGGTCGCGACCTGGCCGTTGAGGTCGAAGGTGTCGATCTCGGCGCCCGAGCCCGCCTGCCGCTTGGCCTTGACGGCGGTGTCGGCGAAGGGCGCGCCGAGGGTGACGACGGCGTCGATGGACTTGTCGGCCTGGAGCTTGGCCTGGATGTCGGACTCGACGGACGGCATGTTGGTGCCGTTGACGTAGAGCTTGTCCGTGGTGCCGGTGAAGGTGGACTTCACTCCGGCGCAGCGCTGCTCGTGGCCGACGTTGCCCTGCTCGTGGAGCACGCACAGCACGTGCTTCCTGCCGCGCTTGTTCAGCTCGTCGCCGACGGCCTTGCCGGCGATCGACTCGTCCTGGCCGATGTGACTCAGCGCGCCGAACTCCTTGGACTGCTCGGAGCCGGAGTTGATGGTGATGACCGGGATGCCGGCCTTCTCGGCGCGGGCGACCGCGGCCTTCATGGCGTCGGGTTTGGCGAGCGTGACGATCAGGCCGTCCACGTGCTGGTCGATGGCGGCCTGCACCAGTTGCGCCTGCCGGTCGCCCTGGTCGCTGTTGGAGTACACGAACTTGATGTTGTCCTTGGCCGCGGCCTGCTTGGCGCCGCTCTGCACGATGTCCCAGAAGGTGTCGCCGGCGCCGGAGTGGGTGACCATCGCGAAGGTCCAGTGCGGGGTGTTCACCGCGGAGCCGTTGGCCGCGAGCCGCTTGGCCCGGTCCTCGGCCCGCTTGCCGCCTGTGCTGCTGCAGCCGGCCAGGAAGGCCGCGCCGAGCACGGCCGCGAGCAGTGCGCCGAGTACGCGGCCGAACCCGCGCGTGCCCCATGGTCCGCCACCACCGGATCTGCTCGCTGCTGCCCTCGCCACGTGGCCCCGCCTTTCCGTGCTGTTCGTGTTGCGTCCGGGAACGGTGTGCTGCCTGATGCTGCGAGTGACCTTCCCGGCGGCCCCAAGTATCCGTCAAGGGGTCGAGCACCCCCTCACCGGTCCCGCCGGCCGCGGGAGCGGTGAGGGTGCCCGGCGGACGCCTCGGGAAGGCGCCGGCATCGCGCCCCGGGAAGGCGCCCGCACCACGCCTCGGCAGGGCAGAATGACGGGACGTCCGTATGTCCGGACATTCTTTGACACGGTGGCGGGCCGCGCGGGAGGTTGGGAGAGCGCGCCCGTCGCGTCACCTCCCGGCGAAGGGGCAGGAGCAGGCATGCGGATCGGAATCATCGGCGCCGGCCGGATCGGGGCCTTCCACGCCGCGACGCTGGCCGTGCACGACGACGTCGCCTCGCTGGTCGTGGCGGACGCCGATCCGGTACGGGCGCGGAAGGTGGCGGTCGCGCACGGGGCCGCCGCCACATCCGTGGACGCCTTGTTCCGCAGCCGCCCCGACGCGGTGGTGATCGCCTCGGCCACCGCCGCGCACCCGGGCCTGGTCGCCAAGGCGGCCCGGCTGGGGATCCCGGCGTTCTGCGAGACGCCGCCCGCGCTGGACCTGGCGGCCGCGGTCGCCGCGCTCGCCGCCGTCGCCGGCGCGGGCGGCCTGCTGCAGGTCGGTTTCCAGCGCCGCTTCGACGAGGGGTACGGGGCCGCCCGCCGGGTGCTGCGCGAGGGCGGGGCGGGCCGCCTGCACACCGTCCGCATGGTCGGCTCCGATCCCGCTCCCCCGCCGCCGGCCTCCGTACCGCTCTCCGGCGGGCTGTACCGCGACTGCCTCATCCACGACTTCGACGCGCTGCGCTGGGTGACCGGCGAGGAGATCGCCGAGGTCCACGCGCTCGGCGCGAACGTCGGCTCGGCGGTCCTGCTCGACGCGGGCGACGCCGACACCGCGGCGGCCGTGCTCACCCTGGACAGCGGGGTACTGGCCACGGCGACGGCCACCCGGTACCACGCGGCGGGTTACGACGTGCGCATGGAGCTGGCCGGCACCCAGGACCAGTTCGCCGTCGGGCTGGGGTCGCGCACTCCGCTGACGCCGCTGGAGGCCGAAGCGCAACCGCGGCGGGCGCCCTGGCCGGGCTCCCTCGACCGTTTCGCCGCCGCCTACCGGGCCGAGCTCGCCGCGTTCCTGCGCGTCGTCCAAGGCGCGCAGCCCAACCCCTGCGAGGGCCGGGAGGGGCTGCGGGCCATGCTCGTGGCCGAGGCGTGCGAGATCTCCCTGCGGGAGCGGCGGCCGGTGCGGGTGGACGAGGTGGCGCTCACCGCGGGGGTACGGGAAGTGCTCGCGTGACCGGGCCGCGCACGGGTTGCGCCCCGACCCACGGGTTGCGGCCCCGACCGGGCCCGGGCGGGACGCTCCGCCTCACGGCGCCGGTCACGAAGGGGTGAGCGGCCGACGGAACAGGGCCGTCCACAGGAAGGGTTCGCCGAAGTACGGGGAGTGCGGCGGCTCGTCGCGCATCCGGCGCAGTTCGACCTCGGTGAGGCCGGCGAAGATCCGGCGCAGGGACTCCGGGGTGTAGGCGAGACCGCCGTCGAGGCGGCGGCCACCGGAGCTGCCCGCGGTGTCGCGGTAGAAGTCGGCGTCGGACCGCTCGGATCCCATGGCGCCGGCCGCGAAGCAGGTGAGCGCGTAACGGCCACCGGGGGCGAGGACCCGTTCCAGGAGCGCCAGATAGCTGATCCGGCGGTGCGGCGGCAGGTGGTGGAAGCAGCCGGAGTCCACGACCAGGTCGTAGGGCCCCGTCAGCTCCGCGCCCTGCGGGCCGAAGGCGTCCCCGCAGTCGAAGCGGATCCGGTCGGCGATACCGGGAGCGCCGTCGCGGGCCTGTTCGCGGGCCCACGCGACGGCCGCCGGGGACAGGTCCACGCCGTCGACCCGGAAGCCGAGCGAAGCCAGGTGGAGGGCGTTGCGGCCGGGCCCGCAGCCGAGGTCGAGCGCCCGGCCGCCGCGCGGGACCAGGCCCCGGTCCAGGTACGACACCAGGCTCTCGTCGGGCTTGCGGACGAAGAAGGGCACGGGCCGGTCCCGGTCGGCGTAGAACCCGTCCCACCACGCGCCCGCGGCCGCCGTCCAGCGGTCGGCCCCGGGCACGAACAACCCGTCCAGCAGCTTGAGCACGTCGTCCACCGTGCGGATGCTCCGGTCCATCCGGCCCCCTTCCCGATGCGGGCGAGAGTAGCCGCGCGGTACTCGAAAGCCCAGGTCAAGGCGTTCGCGTGGCGGGCCGGTGCGGGCGCGTGCGGGGCCGGCGGGACCGCGTCCACGGGGACGGAGGGCGGCGCGGCGCGGGGCGGGCACAGGCGGCCCCGCGGGCCGTGCCGGGGGCTTGTCCGGGCGCGCGGGCGGGGCTTTTTCCCACGGCGCCGGGGACGCACCGGGCAGGCGACGGGAACGCCGTTCACCGGGCGCCTTCCGCGGCATCGAATCGCCTCCGGCGAAAGGGACCCGGGACGGATTCGCCCCCCGCTCGCGGCCGGCCGGGAGGGGGACTTGCGGACCAGGACCGGTACCGGACCGGGGACCGATGACAGCGGGCCCGCCGGTCGGCGATAAAGAGAGGCATGGACTCTCACCTCGTCGACGCCTACCTCGACCGCACAGGGGCCGCACGGCCCGCCGCCGCCGACGCGGCCGCGCTGCGCGACCTGCACCTGCGCCACCAGCTCGCCGTACCGTTCGAGAACCTGTCGATCCACCTCGGTCAGGACATCGCCCTGGACGCCTCCGCGCTCGCCGAGAAGATCATCGGCGGCCGCGGCGGCTTCTGCTACGAGCTCAACGGCGCCTTCGCCGAACTGCTCGGCGCCCTGGGGTACCGGGTGACGCTGCTGGCGGCGCGGGTGTACGGCGACGGCGGGCGGCCGGGGCCGCCGTACGACCACCTGGCCCTGCGGGTGGAGGCGGCGGACGGCAGTGGGCCGTGGCTGGCGGACGTGGGGTTCGGCCGCCACGCGCACTACCCGCTGCGCCTGGATTCGCGTGCCGACCAGCGCGATCCGGGTGGGGTGTTCCGGCTGGATGAGACCGCCGAGGGCGACCTGCGGGTGCTCAGGGACGGCCGGCCGCAGTACCTCCTGGATACCAGGCCGCGGCGGCTGTCCGACTTCGAGGCGACCTGCTGGTGGCAGCGGACCTCGCCGAAGTCGCACTTCAGGCAGTCGCTCGTGTGCTCCCTCCTCACCGGGCGGGGCCGGGTGACGCTCAGCGGGCGGAAGCTGGTGCTGACCGAGGACGAGCGGCGCGAGGAGTACGACCTGCGCGACGGCGGCGAGGTGCTGGCCGCCTACCGCGAGCACTTCGGGATCACGCTGGAGCGCGAACCGGTCGTCGCGCCGCTCGGCGCCCCGTAGCCGCCCCGTATGCCCCGTCAGGACTCGGAGAAGACCACCGAGCGGAGCTTCAGCCGGGCCGAGGCGTGGCCGCCGTCCGGCCGCAGGGTGAAGTACGCGCCCTGGCAGTCGGGGTCGGTGAAGACGGTCGCCGTGGCCCCGGTGTCGTTGCGGGGCGTGTCGGCCGGTCCGCTCGCACTGGGGTCGGCGACCTCGGGGAGGGTGAGGCACACATGGCTCGGCGGGTCGGTGAGCGCCGAGGTGTGCGGGGTGCCGTCGAGACCGGTCCAGGAGTAGGAGAACGTGCCGTCCGCGGCGCGCGCGGATCCGGGCAGGACGAGTACGGCGGCGAGCGCGCACGCGGCGGCGACGGCGGTGTGACGGAAGCGCACGGGGTCCCTCTCACGTCCGGGAAGGTGAACGGGCGTCACCCTAGGACCGGACGAACCGGGCGAAACGATGCGGCGCGCCCGATGTCACTCCGTCGCGCGCCGCGGCTCACCCGGTCAGACCCCCCAGCGCGCCCGTACGCCGGCGAAGAACTCGTGGAAGCCGGGGAAGGTCTTCTTGACGCACGACGGGTCGTCCAGGGTCGTCCCCGGAGTGCGCAGGGCGGCGACGGAGAAGCTCATCGCGATGCGGTGGTCGCGGTGGCAGGCGATCTCCACGGGGGCCGGGGTGCCGGGGTGGACCTCGATCCAGTCGCGGCCGGTCTCGACACGGATGCCCTGGCGGCGGAGGTTCGCCGCGCATGCCTCCAGGCGGTCGCACTCCTTGACGCGGGTGTTGTAGACGTCCTCGATGCGGACGGGGCCGTCGGCGAAGGGGGCGATGGCCGCCAGCGTCGGCATCGTGTCGGAGATGTCGCGCATGTTCACGGTGACGCCCGACAGGCGGCCGGTGCCGGTCACCGTGGTGGACTCCCCGGTCGTCGTCACCTCGGCGCCCATGCGGCGCAGCACGTCGACGAACGCGAGGTCGCCCTGCAACGCCCCCGCGCCCAGGCCCGGGACGGTGGCGGTGCGCCCGGTGAGGGCGGCCGCGGCGAAGAAGTAGCTCGCGGTGGAGGCGTCGGGTTCGATCGGGTAGTCGGTGGCGGTGTAGCCGCCCGGCGGCACGGTGAAGGTGTCGCCGTCGCGGAACACCTGCGCCCCGAAGCGGCGCATCATCGCGAGGGTGATCTCGACGTAGGGCACGGAGACGATGCCCGTGACGCGGATCCGCAGGCCCTCGGCGGTCAGCGGGCCGGCCAGCAGCAGCGCGGTGAGGAACTGCGAGGACAGGCCCGCGTCGAGGTCGATCGCGCCGCCTTGGATGCGGTTCGCCCGGACCGTCAGGGGCAGGTGGCCCGGCGCACCCTCGTAGGTCAGGTCGACGCCCAGCGCGCGCAGCGCCTCGCCGAGCGGGCCGACCGGGCGGGCGCGCATCTGCTCCGAGGCGTCGAAGCGGAAGGTGCCGGTGCCGGCGGCGGCCAGGGCGGGCAGGAAGCGGGCGGCGGTGGCGGCGTCGCGGCAGTAGACCTCGGCGTGGCGGTGCGCGGGCCCTTCGGGGCGGCCCTCGATCGTCCAGGTGTCCGCGGTCCGCTCGACGGTGTAGCCGAGGGTGTGCAGGGCCTGCGCGAAGCCGTCGGTGTCGTCCGAGAGCAGGGGGTCGCGCAGAACGGTGGTGCCCTTGGCGGCCGCCGCGAGGAAGAGCGCTCGGGCTGTCACGGACTTCGAGCCGGGGACGGCCACGATCACGGTTCCTCCGCGGGGTCTTCGAGGGGACTTCGAGGGGACTTGGGGGGACTTCGGGGGGCTGCGAGGGTGCGATCCCCCGGCCCGCAGTCTATTGGGCGCCCGGACCCGCGCCGACACGCGCCGACCACGCGCCGGACCGGCCGGACGGCCACCGGCGGCCGGTGGATGCCGGGGCTTCACGGCGGGCCGACGCCCCGGGCCCGTCCGGCCGTCCGGCCGCTGCGCGTTCAGTCGCTGTCCGCAAGCCGGTCCAGGAGTTCGGTGAGCCGCTTGGTGACGGTTTCCCGGTCGCCGTCGGTGAGCGCGGAGCCCATGCCCACCGCGACGGCGCCCGCGGCGACCCAGTCGGCTGCGGCGGACAGCGTGATGCCGCCCATGGGCAGCATCGCGGCCTGCGGGATTATCGCCTTGACGTCGGCGACCCAGCCGGGGGTGTACGCGGTGGCCGGGTAGAGGGTCAGCGCGTCCGCCCCCAGCTCCATGGCGCGCACGGCCTCGGTCGGGGTGGCGACGCCGGGGAAGACGGGGACGCCGTAGCGGTGGCCGGTGCGCAGCACCTGCTCGTCGAGATTGGGCGAGAGCAGGAACCGCGCCCCGGCCTCGATGGCCAGCCGCGCGGAGACGCCGTCGAGTACGGTTCCGGCGCCGATCACCGCGTCGTCGCCCACCTCGCGGACCAGGGTGGTGACCGCCTCCAGGGCGAACGGCGTGGTGAGCGAGATCTCCAGGGTGGTCAGCCCGGCCGACAGCAGGGTGTCGGCGGTGGCCGCCGCCTGGTCGTAGCTCTGCGTGCGGATGGTGGCGAATACCCGCTGGGCCAGTGCGGCCCGGGTGATCTCCCAGCGGTACACGGCGGTGCGCCCACCTTCCGGTCGGTCCTGCGCGCGGGTCGTGCGCCGCCCGCCGATGCGATCAACGGTGCACGGGATCAGCACGCTACCCGCGGTGCCAGGCGGTAACGGTCCGGTACGCCGGAGCTGTCACCGCACCGTGACATGAGAGGAGCATGAGTCCCGTGGCGTGGGAGGCGCGGGGGAACCGCCGGCCCGGGTCCGCCCCGGGCTGGAGCATCCTTACCCCATGCCGGAGGAGAACAGGCCACCGGTCGGGCCTTGTTTGTCGCCGCCCTGGTGCTTCTGGAGCGCGTTGGACAGACCCTCGATGGTCATCGACTGCAGGATCACCTGTCCGTTGCCCTCCAGGGTGGCCAGCGACAGGCCCTCGCCGCCGAAGACGGCGTTCATGATGCCCTGGCGGTTGAGACCGCCGATGCGCTGCACGCCGTACTGGATGCCCTCCTCGAAAGCCACGATGCAGCCGGTGTCGACCTCGATCCGGCCGCCGAACTCCGCCGGGTTGAGGTCGATGAAGTTGCCCGCGCCGGCGATGATCACGGTGCCGTGGCCGGTGAACTTCTCCAGGATGAAGCCCTCGCCGCCGCTCATGCCCTGCCGGCCGCCGGCGAAGGCGATGCCGAACTGCACGGTGTCCTCCGCCGCGACGAAGGCGTCCTTCTCGGCGAACCAGGCACGCGATCCGGTCAGTTCCAGGGCACGCATCTCGCCGGGCAGCACCCCGGCGAAGCCGACCGTGCCCTCGCCGCCGGTGCAGGTGAAGTACTGGAAGGCCAGCGACTCGCCGGCCAGGGCGCGCTGGCCGACCTGCATCGCGGTGCCCATCGCCTGGCGCAGGAAGCCGCCCATGCCCCCGCCCGCGCCGCCGCCCTGCTGGCCGACACCGCCGGAGCGGGGGGCGCCGCCGAGCCGGGTCTCCATGGTCACGTTCGAGGTCTTGAACAGGAACTTGCCGGCCTCGCAGTACACCGTCTGGCCCGGCTGGAGGGTACAGACGGCCATCTGCATGGCGTTGCCGACGATCTGCTGCTGCAGGGTCACCGCGGGACTCCTCGGAAGGTCGTGCTCTCGGAGCGTCGAGCGCTCGGGTACGAAAGACGGTACGCGGCCCGGGCCGGGCCACGCACCGCCCCGTCAACGTACCGTTCGGGCGATCCGGTTCCGCAGGCCGTCCGGATTGTCGGGAACGTCACCATCGGGCGCGGGGGCCGGCACCCGTGGCGCGCGCTCGCCGCCCGTGTCCAGGAAGTGGGCCAGCGGGAGGGTGGCGGCGCCCACGGTGACCGCGTCGGCGCCGAGCCGGCCCAGTTCGATGGAGGTCTGGGCGCAGGGGTGGCGCAGCGCGTACTCGGCGGCGACCCGGCGGACCTCCGGCAGCAGGCGGGGGCCCAGCAGCAGTCCCGCCCAGCCGCCGATCACGATGCGCTGCGGGTTGAACAGGTTGATCAGGTCGGCGATGCCCGCACCCAGGAACCGCGCGGCCTCGGCGAGCAGGTCACGGGCGGCGGGGTCGTCGTCGGCCGCGGCGAGCAGCGCGGCCAGCGCGGACTCCTCGCTGGCCCCCTCGGGCGCGCCGTCCCAGCGGTCCAGCAGCGCCTCGGCGCCGACGTACGCCTCCAGGCAGCCGCGCGACCCGCAGCGGCACAGCCGGCCGCCGACCGCCAAGGTGGTGTGCCCCCACTCGCCGGCGCTGCTGGTGGAGCCGCGGTACGGCTGCCCGTCGGCGACCACGGCCGCGCCGACACCGGAGCCGAGGAGGGCGATGACGACGTTGCGGGCGCCGCGGCCGCCGCCGAACCACATCTCGGCCTGGCCGAGGGTCTTGGCGCCGTTGTCGATGTACAGCGGCAGGCAGGTGCCGGCCCGCAGCAGGCGGCCGAGCGGCACCGCGTCCCAGCCGATGGTCTGGCCGTGCACGACCACGCCGTCGCCCCGGCCGGGGGCGGACTCCTCCGGGTCGCCCTGCTCCACGATGCCGGGCACGCCGATGCCGACGCCCAGCACCTCGCTCTCGTCGACGCCGGCCTCGCGGACCACCGAGCCGATGCCGTCGAGGGCGAGGCGGACCACGTGGTCGACGTCGTGGCCGCTGTCGGACAGCGGCAGGTCGGCCGAGGCGCGCTCGGCCAGGGCCAGGTCGAACAGCTCGACCCGCACCCGGGTCTCGCCGACGTCGACCCCGATCACGTACCCGTGACGGGCCGCGACCCGGAGCAGGATGCGCGGGCGGCCGCCGTCGGACTCGACCGCGCCGGCCTCCTCGACCATGCCGTCGGCGATGAGCTCGCCGACCACGTTGCTGATCGACCCGGCGCTCAACCCGGTGTCCCGGCCCAGCTCCTGACGGCTGAGCGGGCCCTCGAAATACAAGTGCCGCAGAAGCGAGGCGCGGTTGCCGCGCCGCAGGTCACGCACGGTCCGCTTGACCCGCTCAGCCATCGTTGCTCCCTCTTGGTCCGCCCGCGGCGAATCTAGCGCTGCGCAAGGTCTTGACGCCACCTTTTCTCACAAGTTAAATCACGGCCTGAATTAAGCGCGGTCGCCTGTTCACTTCCTGAAGCGTCCCCAGGCGAGGCGGCACACCACAGCGGTCCCAGTTGATCCCACCCCTGAGAGGGAACCGGCATGCGCAATTCCACATCCAGCAGACTTCTCGCGGCCACCGCCCTCGTGGCCGCGCTCGGTCTGACGGTCGCCGGCTGCGGCGGCGGCAGTGGCAGCGACAACAGCGGCGGCGGCAGCGGTGCCAAGGGCACCACCATCACGTACTGGGCGTCGAACCAGGGCACCAGCCTGGACAACGACAAGCAGGTGCTCACCCCGGAACTGGACAAGTTCACCCGGGCGACCGGGATCAAGGTCAAGCTGGAGGTGATCGGCTGGGCCGACCTGCTCAACCGGATCCTGGCGGCCGCCACCTCCGGCCAGGGCCCCGACGTGCTCAACATCGGCAACACCTGGTCGGCCTCCCTCCAGGCCACCGGGGCGCTCATGCCGTGGGACGACGCCGCTTTCGGCCGGATCGGCGGCAAGGACAGGTTCGCCCCGGCCGCGATCGCCGCCGCGGGCGCGGCCGGCAAGGACCCCGCCGCTGTCCCGCTGTACTCGATGGCCTACGGCCTCTACTACAACAAGAAGATGTTCGCGGACGCCGGGATCGCGAACCCGCCGAAGACATGGGACGAGCTGGTCGCCGACGGCAAGAAGCTGACCAAGGACGGCCACTACGGCCTCGCGGTCGAGGGCAGCAACGGCGCGGAGAACATCCACCACGCCTTCGTGCTGGCCAAGCAGCGCGGCTCCGGCTGGTTCGACGCCTCGGGCAGGCCGACCTTCGACACACCGGCGAACGTGGCCGCGGTCAAGAGTTACGTCGACTTCATCGCCAAGGACGGGATCGCCGCCAAGGGCGACGCGGAGTACCAGCAGAACCAGACCATCACCGACTTCGCGACCGGCAAGGCCGCGATGATGATGTGGCAGTCCGCCGCGAGCTCCATCAAGGCGCACGGGATGACGCAGGACCAGTACGGCGTGGTGCCGGTGCCGACGCTGGTCGCGAACCCGACCGGGGACGCCGCCGTGACGTCGATGGTGGCCGGTATCAATGTCGGTGTCTTCAACGGCACCAAGCACAAGGACGCCGCCGTCCAGCTCGTGAAGTTCCTCACCAGCACGCCCGAGCAGAAGATCCTCAACGGGAAGTACGGCTCCATCCCGCCGGTCCGGGAGGCGCAGTCCGACCCCGCGTTCCAGACGCCGGACCTGAAGGTGCTGGCGAAGGTGCTGACCACCTCGGCCGCGCCGCTGCCGCAGGTGGCCGACGAGAGCCAGTTCGAGAACCTCGTCGGCCCTGCCGTCAAGGGTCTGTTCGCCGACGCGGCGGCGGGCAAGGACGTCACGGACGACACCGTCAAGGCCGCGCTGGACAAGGCGCAGCAGCAAATGCCCCCGTCCTGAGGAACGGCCCCTTCCCATGACTGCCACCGCCCCTCCCAGGCGCACACCCGAAGCCGGCCCCGGCCGCGGCACCGCCGCCGCCGGGCGCCGGCTCCGGCCGCGTCTCGTCGAACGCGTCCGCAAAGGCGGCCTGCCGTATCTTCTCCTGCTGCCCGCCCTGCTGGCGGAGTCGCTGATCCACATCGTGCCGATGGTCTTCGGCGTCGTCATCAGCTTCAAGAACCTCACGCTGTTCTGGATCCGCCGCTGGAGCGGCGCCCCCTGGGCCGGCCTGGGCAACTACCGCGCCGCGGTGCGGTTCCACCAGCCGATCGGCCAGGCGCTGCTGCACTCGTTCTGGGTGACCCTGGCCTACTCCCTGCTGTCGGTCGCCCTCTCCTGGCTGCTGGGGATCGCCGCGGCGGTCCTGCTGCAGGACGACTTCCGCGGCCGCGGCGTCCTGCGGGCGGTCTTCCTGGTGCCGTACGCGCTGCCCGCCTACGCGGCGCTGATCACCTGGGTGTTCATGTTCCAGCAGGACACCGGCCTGGTGAACCACGTCCTGCACGACCAGTTGCACGTCACCTCGGGCAAGTCGTTCTGGCTGATCGGCGACAACAGCTTCTGGGCCATGGTGATCGTATCGGTCTGGAAGTCCTGGCCGTTCGCCTTCCTGTCGCTGATGGCCGGACTGCAGAACATCCCGCGCGAGCTGTACGAGGCCGCCGCCATGGACGGCGCCGGCGTCTGGCAGCAGCTCAGGAGGATCACCCTGCCGGCGCTGCGGCCGGTGAACCAGGTGCTCGTGCTGGTGCTGTTCCTGTGGACGTTCAACGACTTCAACACGCCGTACGTGATGTTCGGCCAGTCGCCGCCGCGCCAGGCTGACCTGATCTCCATTCACATCTACCAGTCGTCGTTCGTCACCTGGAACTTCGGCTCGGGGTCGGCGATGTCCGTGCTCCTGCTGCTGTTCCTGCTGGTGGTGACGGCGGTCTACCTGCTGCTGACCTCGATGAGGCGGGGAGATGCCGATGCCTAGGTCCACCGAGCGGCGCTCGCCCATGGCGAAGCCGGCGTCCTTCCTGTGGACCCGGCGGATCGTGCTGACGCTGCTTCTGGTCTTCGCGCTCACGCCGGTCTACGTGATGCTCAGCTCCTCCCTGAAGAGCCTGTCCGACGTGCAGGGGTCCTTCCAGTGGGTACCGCACCGCCTCACCGTCCGGCCGTACGTCGACATCTGGCGGACCGTCCCGCTGGCGCACTACTTCATGAACTCGCTGATCGTGTCGGTGACCGCCACGGTGTTCTCGGTGGCGGTGGCGGTCTTCGCCGCCTACGCGGTCAGCAGGTACCGCTTCCCGGGCCGCAAGGTCTTCACGGTGACGGTGCTGTCGACCCAGATGTTCCCCGGCATCCTGTTCCTGCTGCCGCTGTACCTGATCTTCGTCAACATCGGCAACAGCACCGGGATCACCCTCAACGGCAGCCGGCTGGGCCTGATCATCACCTACCTCACCTTCTCGCTGCCCTTCTCCATCTGGATGCTGGCCGGCTACTTCGACTCGATCCCGCGCGACCTCGACGAGGCCGCGAAGGTGGACGGCTGCGGTCCGTTGGGCGCGCTGCTGCGGGTCGTGGTGCCGGCGGCCGTCCCGGGCATCGTCGCCGTGTGCGTGTACGCCTTCATGACCGCCTGGGGCGAGGTGCTCTTCGCCTCCGTCATGACGAACTCCGGCAGCCGCACCCTGGCGGTGGGCCTGCGGGAGTACGCCACCCAGAACGACGTGTACTGGAACCAGGTCATGGCCGCCTCGCTCGTGGTGAGCGTGCCGGTGGTCGCCGGATTCCTGCTCCTCCAGCGTTACCTCGTCGCCGGGCTGACCGCCGGCGCCGTCAAGTGACCCCACCGAAAGGCGACTTGTGAACGACCTGAGCGCGCTGCCCGCCGATTTCGTCTGGGGCGCGGCCACCGCCGCCTACCAGATCGAGGGCGCGGTGGACGAGGACGGCCGGGCCCCGTCCATCTGGGACACCTTCTCCCACACCCCCGGCAAGGTCGCGGGCGGCGACACCGGTGACGTCGCCTGCGACCACTACCACCGCTGGCCCGAGGACCTGGAGCTGATGAAGGCCCTGGGCCTGGACGCCTACCGCTTCTCCGTCGCCTGGCCGCGGATCCTCCCCGAAGGCTCAGGCGCGGTGAACGCGGCCGGGCTGGCCTTCTACGACCGCCTGGTCGACGCCCTGCTGGAGGCGGGCATCACCCCCAACGCGACGCTCTACCACTGGGACCTGCCGCAGGCCCAGCAGGACCGGGGCGGCTGGCCGGAGCGGGAGACGGCCGAGCGGTTCGGCGAGTACGCGGCCGTGGTGGCGGGCGCGCTGGGCGACCGGGTCAAGGACTGGGCCACGCTCAACGAGCCGCTGTGCTCGGCGTGGATCGGCCACCTGGAGGGCACCATGGCGCCGGGCTGGACCGACCTGACGGCCGCCGTCCGGGCCTCGTACCACCTGCACGTCGGGCACGGGCTGGCCGTGCGGGCGCTGCGCGCGGCCCACGGCGACCTGCGGATCGGCATCGTCAACAACCTCAGCCCGTGCGAGCCGGCCACCGGCGGCGAGGCGGACGTCGCGGCGGCCCGGCGCGCCGACGGGCACACCAACCGCTGGTGGCTGGACCCGATCCACGGGCGCGGCTACCCGCAGGACATGGTGGAACTGTACGGGGTGGACCTGCCGGTCAGGGACGGCGACCTGGAGGCCATCGCGGCGCCGCTGGACTGGCTGGGCCTGAACTACTACTTCCGGCAGGTCGTCGCCGACGACCCGGCGGGACCGGCCCCGTACGCCAGGGCGGTCCGCCTGCCCGGTGTGCGGCGCACCGCCATGGACTGGGAGATCCACGCGGCCGGCCTGGAGAAGCTGCTGGTCCGGCTCACCGAGGAGTACGGCGCCCGGCGCATCATGGTCACCGAGAACGGCTCCGCGTTCGACGACGTGGTGGGCGAGGACGGCCGGGTGGACGACCCCGAGCGGGTCGGGTACCTGGAGGAGCACCTGGCCGCGTGCGCCCGGGCGGCCGCGCGGGGTGTGCCGCTGGCCGGCTATTTCGCCTGGTCGCTGCTGGACAACTTCGAGTGGGCGTACGGCTACGACAAGCGGTTCGGCCTGGTGCACGTGGACTACCGGACCCAGAGGCGCACCGTCAAGAGCAGCGGTCGCCGGTACGCGGAGCTCGCCGCCGCCCACCGCCGCCGGGTGCGGCCCGCGGCCTGATCCGGCCCCGGGCCCGCGGCTCGGGGGCCCGCGGGCACGCCCGGAGTCCCGCCCGGCGCGGTGGCGCGCGAGCGCTCACCGGCCGTGCGGCCCGCTCCCGCCGGCCGGCCGTTCCAGGAGCCGGCCGGCGGGTTCCGGCGCCAGGACGCCGTTCTCGGCCACCAGGCGGCCGCGCAGGTAGGTGGCGCGCACCACCCCGCGAAGGGTGCGGCCCGCGTAGGCCGTCAGCGGATTGCGGTGGTGCAGCCGCGCCGGATCGACGGTGAAGGTCTCCTCGGGCGCGAGCACCGCGAAGTCGGCGTCCCGGCCCTCGGCGATGGCGCCCTTGCGGTCCAGGCCGGCCAGCCGGGCCGGTCCCGCCGACATCCAGCGGGCCACGTCGGCCAGGGTGTGGCCGCGCCGGCGCGCCTCGGTCCACACCGCGGGCAGGCCCAGTTGCAGCGACGAGATGCCGCCCCAGGCGTCGGCGAAGTCCCCGGTGTCCTTGCGCTTGAGGTCGGCGGTGGACGGCGAGTGGTCGGAGACCACGCTCTGCAGGGTGCCGTCGGCCAGCGCCCGCCACAGCGGTTCCCGGTTGGCGGCCTCCCGGATCGGCGGGCAGCACTTGAACTCCGTGGCCCCGTCCGGGATCTCCTCGGCGGTGAGGGTGAGGAAGTGCGGGCAGGTCTCGGCGGTGACGCGGACCCCCTCCCGCCGGGCCCGCCTGATCAGCGGGAGGGCGCCCGCCGACGACAGGTGCAGGATGTGCACCCGGGCGCCGAGCCGGGCGGCCGAGGCGATCAGGGCGGCGATGGCGGTGTCCTCAGCGGCGGCCGGGCGCGAGGCGAGGAAGTCGGCGTACTTCGGGCCGCCGCGCCGCGGGGCGCCGTCGATCAGCACCGGGTCCTCGGCGTGGACGATCAGCAGGCCGCCGAACGCGGCGAGTTCGGCCATGGCCGCCTCGACCTCGGCTGGGGTCAGGTGCGGGAACTCGTCCACCCCGGAGTGCAGCAGGAAGCACTTGAAGCCGAAGACACCCGCGTCGTGCAGCGGCCGCAGGTCCTCCAGGTTGCCCGGCACCGCACCGCCCCAGAAGCCGACGTCGGTGTGCACCCGGCCGCGCGCCGCCGCCCGCTTGGTCTCCAGGTGGGCGGTGGTGGTGGTCGGCGGGACGCTGTTGAGCGGCATGTCGACGAGGGTGGTGACGCCGCCGGCGGCCGCCGCCGCGGTGGCCGTGGCGAAGCCCTCCCACTCGGCGCGCCCGGGGTCGTTGACGTGGACGTGGGTGTCGACCAGGCCGGGCAGCAGGACGTCCTCGCCGAGGTCGGTCAGCCGCGCGCAGGCCGGGACGGGCGCGTCGTACGGCAGCACCGCCTCGATCGTGCCCCCGGCGACGGCGACCGCGGCGGGCCGCTCGCCGTCGGGGGTGACGACACGGGTCGAGCGCAGCACCTGGTCCGTCACCGTCGCGCCCTCCGGCTTCCCTGGCCCGTCCCCGCGGTTCAACGCCTTGTTGAAGGCCATGGTGGACAGGGCCCGGCGGGGCGTCAAGAGCGGTAGGATTCCACGAAGCGAAAAGCGTGTTCCGCGGCTGTGGCGTTCCGCGGGGCCGCACGACGGGTCGTGACAGGGGGAAACGCGGGTGTCCGGTGACCGAGCCGGGGGCGTCCAGTCACTGGAGCGCGCCTTCGACCTGCTGGAACGGATGGCGGACGCCGGCGGCGAGGTGGGGCTGAGCGAGCTGTCGGCCGGCAGCGGGCTGCCGGTGCCGACCATCCACCGGCTGATGCGCACGCTCCTGTCCTGCGGCTACGTCCGACAGCAGCCCAACCGGCGGTACGCGCTGGGCCCCCGGCTGATCCGGCTCGGCGAGAGCGCCTCCCGGCTGCTGGGCACCTGGGCCCGCCCGCACCTCGCGCGGCTCGTCGACGCGACCGGCGAGACCGCGAACATGGCGCTCCTCGACGGGGACGACGTGGTGTACGTGGCGCAGGTGCCCTCCCGGCACTCCATGCGGATGTTCACCGAGGTCGGCCGCCGGGTGCTGCCGCACTCCACGGGTGTGGGCAAGGCGCTGCTGGCCGGGCTGCCGCCGGGCGAGGTACGGGCGCTGCTGGAGCGTACCGGGATGCCGGCCGCCACCGGGCGCACCATCACCGACCCCGACGCGCTCCTGGAGGAGCTGGCGCGGATCCGGGCCCGCGGCTACGCGGCCGACGACGGCGAGCAGGAGGTGGGTGTGCGCTGCCTGGCGGTGTCCGTGCCGGACTCCCCCACGGCGGCGGCCATCTCGATCTCGGGCCCGGCGGGGCGGGTCACCGAGGCGGCCACCGGCACGATCGTCCCGGTGCTGCAGGAGGTGGCCCTCGCCCTGTCCAGGGCCCTGACCGCGCCGCGGACGGGACCGTGAGCGGGCCGGCGGAGCCGTGAGTGGGCCGGCGGAGCCGTGAGCGGGCCGGCGGAGCCGTGAGCGGGCCGCGCCGGCCCCGCGCCCGACGGTCCGCCCCCGCGCTCACTCCAGCGGCACCAGCACCTCCACCGCGTCGCGCACCGCGGCGAGCGGCTCGGCCAGCGCGCTGACCGAGCCGAGGGCGGCGACGACCAGCAGCAGGGAGCGCCGCACCCGTTCGGTGTCGATGAGCGAGTGCGACGCCTCGGCGGCCAGCGCCAGGCGGCGAAGCGCGCCCAGTTCGTCCTCGGCCACCGCGCGGTCGGGTAACCGGGACCGGTAGGCCGCCAGTTCGGCCTCCAGCCGGGCCACCGCCGACGCGAGCCGCGCTCCCGCCGCCGGCGTCCTCGGCACCGCGTCCCCCGCCGTCCGAGCGGCGGCACCGCTGCGGTCGTCGTCGAGCACCTGTGTCTCCCCCACCACGTACTCCCGCCTCGCCCTGCATTCGCGCACCCTGGAGCTACATCGTTCGAGTGACCCCGGGGGCGATCAGTAAACGCGCTTCCGTGCGCGGGCGCCACAGGCTCGTAGAAAATTGCGCTCAATCCGGTGCCGGGACGACGCCGGGGGCGACTTCCTGGGGATTCTTCAGGGGGATTCCTCAGGGGGATCAAGGACCCTCACTGATCGCTCTCGGCCCCGCGCCCCACGCCCCGCCAGACCGTCACGTCCACGGTCGCGTACGGGTGCGGCGCCCCCGGCTGACTGAGCTGACGGAACGCCACCAAGGAGGTCGTACCGTCCGCCGAGCGCACGCACATCCGCGTTCCGCCGGTCACCGCTCGCCTGGGCACGCCGGTGACCTGCGCGCCGCCCCCGTCCCGGCACGCGGCAAGTGTGCCCGGCAGGCCGGGGGCCAGCAGCGACAGCGTGCCGCGGTGGCCGTCCGAGACGAAGGCGTCGGCCTGGTCGGTGTACCCGAAGGTGCCGTCAAGGGCGCCGAGCAGCAAGTGCAGCCGGTCCGGCTCGACGCTCACGCTGTAGCCGGCGGGCACCGTGACTCCCAGGTACGAGACGCCGGCCGGGCTCCCGGGGCCGACCGGAGGCACCGCACCGGCCGTCGGCGGGATGTCGGTCACGGCTCCGTCCGGCCCGCCGGCCCCGGCGGCCGGTCCTGTCGCCGTGCCGCCGGCCGAACCGCCCGGTGACGCGGGGCCGGTGACCGTGGCGCTCCCGGCCGCCGTGGCCGGCCGCACGCCGCTCGCGTCCCGCCCGCCGCCGTCGAAACCGCCCGCGAGCGCCACGCCGGCCGTCACCGCGACCGCGAGCCCCGTCACGGCGGCGAACGCGCCGGTCGCCCTGCGGGTGCGGCGCGGCGGCAGCGGGATGTGCATGTGCATCTGCTGCAGGCGCGGCCAGTGCTGAGGGTGCCATACGGGCGCGGGCGGGTGCGGGGGCGGCGCGGGCGGCGATACGGGGGCCGCTCCCGGCGCGGGCACGGCCGGCGGCGGGAGGGCGACGGACGGGGCGGGCACGGCGGGCGGCGGAGGCGTGGCGGTCGGCGTCGCCGCGAGGATCGCGGCCATCAGGGCCGGCGGCAGCCACGGGTCGGTGCGCGGGCGCGTGGACTCGGGAGCCGCCTGGCCGCACATGGCCACGATCTGCGCGGGCGAGGGCCGCAGCGCGGGATCCTTGATCAGGCAGCGCGTGACGATCTCCCGCAGTTCGCCGGGCAGTTCCGACAGGTCCGGCTCGCCCTGCCGGACCCGGGCCGCCACGGTGTGCGCCGGGCCGTCCCCGAAGGGCGCGGCGCCGATGGAGGCGTAGGCGGCGAGTTGCCCGAGCGCGAAGACGTCGGTGGCGGGAACGGCGGGCCGGCCCGCGGCCTGCTCCGGCGCCAGGAAGACGGGCGAGCCGGGCGGCTGTTCGGCGTCGCCACCGGGCACGACGCGGCCACCGGGCACGACGCGGCCGCCTGCCCCGGTCCTGCCGTCCGCTTCGGGGCCGGCGTCGGCGTCGGGCCTGACGTCGGCTCCGGCGCCGTCCAGCCCGGTCCCGTCGGCCGGCACCGGGCGCGGCTCCGGCTCGGGCGTCGGCGCCTCGGGGGCCGTCGTGGTCAGCCCGCCGGCCGTCCCCGGCGGGCGGGCGATGCCGTAGTCCTTCAGGCGGGGACCGTCGGCGGCGAGCAGCACCTGGGAGGGGCGCAGGTCGCCGTGGACGACGCCGGCGTGGTGGATGTCGCGCAGGGCGCGGGCGATCCCGGCGACCAGCCGCAGGACGGCGCCGGTCGGCAGCGGGCCCGCGGCGGCGACGGCGGCGCGCAGGGAGACCGAGGGCACGTAAGTGCTCGCGATCCAGAACCGGTCCCCCTCCTTGCCGCTTCCGGTGACGGTCACCGCCCAGGGGCTGCGCACCCGCCCGGCGGCCTGTGCGTCCCGGTGGAAGCGGGCGGCGAAGCCGGGTTCCGCGGCCGAGCGGGAGCCGATGACGGTGAGCGCGACCGGCTGACCGCCGGGCGCGTGGGCGTAGTAGACGCGGCCCAGCGCGCCGTCGCCGAGCCGCGCGCCGATCCGGTGGCCGGACACCACGGCCGGATCGCCCTCGGAGAGCGGCTCGAAAGCCGGTCCCCGCGAGACCGGACCGGTGTGCGACACGCCCATCAGTCCCCGTTCGTCACCTGGAACCGCCGTACGCCCGTACCGCGGAACCCCGCCCGCACCCACCCGTACCGCGCCTGCCGCGACACGGCCCGACGATACCGGAATCCGCCCTCCCGGCAGTGCCCGGCGGCGGTCGGGCCGCGCGCCGCGCACCGGGTCGTTCCCCCCGCGCCGCACTCGCGGTATGCAGGAGGGATGGAGACCCAGGGCGAGGTGGCCGGGCTGCTGCTGGCGGCCGGCGGGGGGCGGCGATTGGGGGGCAGGCCGAAGGCGTTGCTGCCGTTCGGCGGGCGCCCGCTGGTCGAGCACGCGGTGCGCATGCTGCGCGCGGGGGGCTGCGGTCCGGTGCACGTGGTGCTGGGCGCGGCGGCCGACGAGGTGCGCGCGCGGGCGGACCTGACGGGCTGCGTGCTGGTGGACAACCCGAGCTGGGAGAGCGGCATGGGCTCCTCGCTGCGGGCCGGGCTGGCGTCGCTCGCGGGCGCCGCGCGGCGGCCGGAGGCGACGGTGATCAGCCTGGTCGACCAGCCCGGCGTGGGCGCGCGGACCGTCGCGCGGGTCCTTGCCGCGGCCCGCGCGGGCGACGACCTGGTGTCCGCGCTGGTGTCGGCGATGTACGACGGGCGGCGCGGCCATCCGGTGCTGGTCGGGGCGAGCCGCTGGGCGGGGGTCGCGGGCAGCGCGGGCGAGGACCGGGGGGCGCGCACCTATCTGCGCGAGCACGCCGAGCAGACGGTCCTGGTGGAGTGCGGGGACGTGGGCGACCCCGCCGACATCGACACTCCCGCCGATCTGCGGCTCCTCGCGGCGGCGGCGCAGCGTGCCACAAAACGTTGAAGTTCCGCACTGCGAAAACTATGCTCCACCATGCAGATGCGGCCGTTTCGCGCCCGCGCGGCGGCATCCGTGCCGCCCAGTGGCCGCGGCGGGCGCCCGGCAGCATCCCCGTCGAGGAGTGACAGCCATGTCCGCAAGCGCGCCGTCCCCGGCCGTCGTCAGCCGGGCCGCCGGGCCCGTCCCCCGCTCCGAGGAGGTGCTCACCCCGCAGGCGCTGGCCTTCCTGGCCGAACTGCACCGCCGCTTCACCCCCCGCCGCGACGAGCTGCTGGCGCGCCGCCACGAGCGGCGGGCCGAAATCGCCCGCACCGCGACGCTGGACTTCCTGCCGCACACCGCGCACATCCGCGAGGGCGACTGGCGCGTGGCGCCGGCCCCGGCCGCGCTGGAGGACCGCCGGGTGGAGATCACCGGGCCCACCGACCGCAAGATGACGGTCAACGCGCTCAACTCCGGCGCCAGGGTCTGGCTCGCCGATTTCGAGGACGCCTCCTCACCCACCTGGGAGAACGTCATCGGCGGCCAGATCAACCTGATCGACGCCTACGAGCGGCGCATCGACTTCACCTCCCCCGAGGGCAGGACGTACGCCCTGAAGGACGCGGCCGAGCTGGCCACGGTCGTGATGCGGCCGCGCGGCTGGCACCTGGACGAGCGCCACCTGACCGTGGACGGCGAGCGGATCCCCGGCGGCCTGGTCGACTTCGGCCTGTACTTCTTCCACAACGCCCGCAGGCTGCTCGACCTCGGCAAGGGCCCGTACTTCTACCTGCCCAAGACCGAGTCGCACCTGGAGGCGCGGCTGTGGAACGACGTGTTCGTCTTCGCCCAGGACCGGCTGGGCGTGCCGCGGGGCAGCGTCCGGGCCACCGTACTGATCGAGACGATCACCGCCGCGTACGAGATGGAGGAGATCCTCTACGAGCTGCGCGAGCACGCCTCCGGGCTCAACGCCGGCCGCTGGGACTACCTGTTCTCGATCGTCAAGAACTTCCGTGACGCGGGCGCGCGGTTCGTGCTGCCGGACCGCAACGCGGTGACCATGACGGCGCCGTTCATGCGCGCGTACACCGAACTGCTCGTGCGCACCTGCCACAAGCGCGGGGCGCACGCGATCGGCGGCATGGCGGCCTTCATCCCCTCCCGGCGCGACCCGCAGGTCAACGAGCTGGCGTTCCAGAAGGTCAAGGCGGACAAGGACCGGGAGGCCGCCGACGGCTTCGACGGGTCGTGGGTGGCGCACCCCGACCTGGTGCCGATCGCCCGCGCCTCCTTCGACGCGGTGCTCGGCGAGCGCCCGCACCAGAAGGACCGGCTGCGCGAGGACGTCCACGTCACGGCGGAGCAGCTCATCGACATCGCCTCGCTGGACGCCCGCCCGACCTTCGAGGGCCTGCGCGGCGCCGTCCGGGTCGGTATCCGCTACATCGAGGCCTGGCTGCGCGGCCACGGCGCCGTGGCCATCTTCAACCTGATGGAGGACGCGGCGACCGCGGAGATCTCCCGCTCCCAGATCTGGCAGTGGACCGACGCCGGCGTGGTCTTCGAAGGCGGCGAGAAGGCCACTCCGGAACTGGTCCGCCAGGTGGCCGCCGACGAACTGGTCGCCATCCGCGACGAGGTCGGCGAGGACGTCTTCGCCGCCGGCAAGTGGACCGAGGCGTACGAACTGCTGCTGCGCACCGCCCTCGACGCGGACTACGTGGAGTTCCTGACGCTGCCCGCCTACGAGCAGTTGACCGACTGACGCCCCGTTCCGGCCCGCGCACCCGCCCACCGGGTCCGGGCCGGCCGCCCGTCAGTCCAGGCCCGCGAGCCGGGCCAGCCGCCGGCTCTGCGCGCGGGCCAGCCGGGCGATCGCGTCCTCGTCGCCCCGGGTGAGCCGGCCGTTCTCGACCACCGGTTCCCCGCCCACCAGGGACAAGGTGACGGGGGCGGGGGCGCCGAGGACCAGCGCGGCCACCGGATCGGCGATCGACGAGTGGCCGAGGCCGTCCAGCCGCCACAGCACGAGGTCGGCGAGCTTGCCGGGTTCGAGGGAGCCGGTCTCGTGCGCGCGGCCCAGCACCCGCGCGCCGCCGTACGTCCCCAGGCGCAGCGCCTGGCGGGCGGTGAGCGCCTTCTCGCCGCCGCCGAGGCGGCCCACCAGCAGGGCGTTGCGCAGCTCGGTGTGCAGTTCGCCGGACTCGTTGGAGGCGGTGCCGTCCACGCCGAGCCCGACCGGGACGCCCGCGGCGAGCATGTCGGGGACCCGGGCGATCCCGGCGGCGAGCCGGGCGTTGGACGACGGGCAGTGCGCGACGCCCGTTCCGGTGCGGGCGAAGGCGGCGATGTCGGAGTCGTTCATGTGGACGCAGTGCGCCATCCACACGTCGTCGCCGAGCCAGCCGGTGGACTCGAAGTAGTCGGTCGGTCCCATGCCGAACAGCTCGTGGCAGAACTCCTCCTCCTGCACCGTCTCGCTGCCGTGGGTGTGCAGCCGCACTCCCTTGCGGCGGGCCAGCACGGCGGACTCCCGCAGGAGTTCGGTGGACACCGAGAAGGGCGAGCAGGGCGCGGCGGCGATCCGCAGCATCGAGGCGAAGGACGGGTCGTGGTGGGTGTCGATGGCCCGCTCGGTGGCGAGCAGCGCCTCCTGCGTGGTCTCCACCGCGAAGTCCGGCGGGAGCCCGCCGTCGGACGTGCCGCGGTCCATCGAGCCGCGGGCGGCGGTGAAGCGCACTCCCAGCTCGGCGGCGGCCCGGATCTCGGCGCCCAGCAGGTCGCCGGAGCCGCGCGGGAACACGTAGTGGTGGTCCATCGCGGTGGTGACGCCGCCGCGGACCATCATGGCCAGCGAGGCGGAGGCGGCCGCGTACACCATCGGCTCGTCGATCCTGGCCCACGTCGGGTACAGCTCCACCAGCCAGTCGAACAGGTTGCTGTTCTGCGCCAGGCCCCGGGTGAGCCACTGGTAGAAGTGGTGGTGGGTGTTGACCAGGCCGGGGGTGACCAGGTGGCCGGTGCCGTCGATCCGGCGGGCCACGCCGGTCAGGCCGGCGGGGGCGGGCCCCGCGCCCACCGACTCGATCAGGCCGCCGGCGACGACCACGTGGCCGCGGGCGTGCTCGGTGCCCGCGGCGTCCACGGTGGCCACGGCGGCGTTCTCGATGACGAGACGCCGGGGAGGGACGTGCGCGGTGTGCTCGGTCATGCCGGGCGCCTCCTCAGTCCGTCACCGGGATGCCGGCCTCGGCCCCCGCGCGCAGCACGGTGCCCTCGATGAGGCCGTACGGGCGGTCCGCGGCGAAGTACACCTCGTTGTCGTTGTTCAGTCCGAACGGTTCGAGGTCCACCAGGAAGTGGTGCTTGTTGGGCAGCGAGAGCCGCACCTCCTCCACCTCGGGGCGGTGCTCGACCACCCGGGCGCCCATCGCGTACAGCGTCTGCTGGAGCGACAGCGAGTACGTCCCGGCGAACGCCGCCAGCAGGTGGCCGCGTATCCGCTCGTACGAGGCGTCCCAGTCGGGGGCGGGCCGCTCGCCGGCGGTCCAGCCGTAGCGCCAGCGGGCGGTGACCTCGGTGGCCAGCACGCGGTCGCCGGTCTCCCGCAAGGTGGTGTAGCGGTCCTTGGTGAAGCCGCGGAACTGCGAGTCGGTGGTGTTCATCACGACCAGGTCCTTCAGGCCGGAGATCACCCGCCACGCCCGTCCGTCGAAGGCGACCTCGGTGGTGCGGGTCTCGCGTCCGGCCCGGACGAACGAGTGCCGGGGCCGGTCGGGGGCCTCGTCGTCACCGTCGCCGTCGCCGTCGGGCAGGACGCGCTCCCAGGCGTACTCCTCGATCCTTATCCGGGCCCGGTGGATGGCCTCCTGGCTGGTGACGAAGTGGCGGGCGAGGTGGACGGCGAACGCCTCGGGGGACGCCGTGCCGTACTCCCTGGCGAAGGCGAAGACGGTGTTCTTGGCCGTGTCGGTCGGCAGGACCTTGGCGTTGTCCCCGCTGTAGTGCACCTCGTCCATGTCGCCGGACAGGGCGACCGAGACGTTCAGGTCCCGGACGTGGTGGGTGGCGCCGTCGCGGACGACCCGTACGACACGGGTCTCGGCCTTGCCGTACTGGTTCTGCCCGAGGTACGCCGGGCGGCCGGCGGGGGCGTCCGAGGGGCCGGGGCCAGGGCCGGGAGCGGAATCGGGATCGGAATCGGAAGAGGCTGTCATCGTGCTAGCTCCCTCTGTACACCGAGTAGCCGAACGGGCTGAGCAGCAGCGGTACGTGGTGGTGCTCGCCGGGCCGGACGGCGAAGACCACCGCCACCTGCGGGAAGAAGGCCCCGCCGCCCTCCGCGCCATGGCCGGTGCGGCCCGCGGCGAGGTACGGCTCGACGGCGAAGTCCAGCCGCGCGTGGGCCGTGCCGGCCGGCAGCGCCGGGAAGTCCGCGCAGCGCCCGTCCCCGTCCGTCCTGGACACGGCGTGCGGCGTCCAGGCGGCGTCGGGGCCCGGCCGTACGGACAGTTCCACGGCGACACCCTCGGCGGGGCGGCCGGCGCTGGTGTCCAGGACGTGGGTGGAGACCGAACCCGCGCCCGCGGCCCGGGCGGAGCCGGTCGGGGCCGAGCCGGTCGGGGCGGCGGTCATGACGGGTCCTCCTGCGGGGTCCGCGCGAGCCGGGTCAGCCGGATGCGGTTGATCCTTCCCAGTTCGGTGCGGACGATCTCCCGCTCGGTGTCCGCGTCGTTGCCGATCCGCTCCTTCAGCGCGGCCAGCATCTGCTCGCCGGTGCGCCCGGTGGCGCAGATCAGGAACACGTGCCCGTGGACCTCCTGGTACGCCAGGTTCAGCCGCAGCAACTCCTCGCGCTCGGTGTCGCGCACCCCGCTCTGCTCCCGCGCCGAGACCGCGTCGCCGTCCTGGGGGCGGCCGATCGGCGGATGGCCGGCCAGCGCCTCGGCCAGGTCCGCGGGGGTGAGCGCCGCCAGGGCGGTGTCGCCGGCCGCGAGCAGGTCACCGAGACGGGCGTACGGCCGGCCCCGCGCCACCGCGGCGGCCCACCGCGTGCTGGCGCACACCTCGCGCAGCAGACCGGTGGCCGCGGCGCCGCCGGCCCGGTTGAGCCGGAACAGACCCGGCGGAAAGCTGGAGGTCACCCTCGCAACGTAGAAGGCGCCGCGACGGGCGTCAACAGTTTGTTGAAAAGCTGCCGTGGGGGCGGTGACCCCGGATTAGTGTGGGCGCATGTACACGACCCGGACCTCGCGGCACGTCGGCGCGCCGCCCGCCGCCGTCTACCGCGCCCTGCTGGACCCCGAGTCCGTCGCGCGCTGGCGGGTGCCGGACGGCATGAGCGCCCATGTGCACGAGTTCGACGCCCGGGTGGGCGGCGCGTTCCGCGTCACCTTGACGTACGAGGCGCCGGACGCGGCGGGGAAGACGGGCGCGCACAGCGACACGTACCACGGCCGCTTCACCGAGCTCGTGCCCGGCGAGAAGGTCGTCGAGGAGCTGGAGTTCGAGACGGAGGACCCCGGGCTCCGGGGGACGATGACGATGACCACCGCACTGGCCGCGGACGGCGGCGGCACGCGGGTCCTCGTCGTCCACGAGGGCGTCCCCGACGGCGTGCCGCCGGCGGACAACGAGACGGGGACGCTCATGGCGCTCGGCAGGCTCGCCGCGCTTGTGGAGGCGGGCGGCGGCCGGCTGCCGTGAGCGGCGGGGCCGCCCTGCGCGCGAGGCGGAAAGGCGCGCGGGAGCGGTCAGGAGCCCTCGCGCGGCGGGTCCTGAGCGCGCTGGGCGTTCTCCCGGTTGAGGTAGTTGTAGACGGTGAAGCGGCTGACGCCGAGGGCGGCCGCGGCGGTCTCGACGCCATGGCGGACGGTGAAGGCGCCGCGCTCCTCCAGGACGCGCACCACGTTCTGCTTCTCCTTGCGGCCGAGTCGCGCGAGCGGGCCGTGGCGGCGTTCGAGGTCGGCCAGCAGGTGGTCCAGGGAGTCGGCCAGGTGGGGAAGGCGCACGGCGACCACGGGCCGCCCCTCCCACTGGAGGACCACGTCGTCGGCCCGGGCCTCGGCGGGCGGCACCATCTCCGCGCCCATGGCGTCCACCAGCGGCTTGACGGCCTCGGCGAAGGGGTGGGCGGCGGTCATTCGGCGTCCCCGCCGAGCGCGTTGACCTGAAGGGTCACCCTGGTGGCCCCGGCCGCGAGGGTGCGCCGCAGCAGCTCGCCGACCGCCGCGATCACGGCGTCCGCCGACCCCTCCGCGGTGTTGCCGAAGGGCCCGACGTCGACCGCCTCCAGCGTGCCCTCCACCAGTTCCCGCGCCACCCGGGCGTGCGGCGGCGGCTCGTCCAGGTCGAACGGCTCGGTCGTGAACTCCAGCTTCAGTCTCATCGGGCCCCCACGGTGGCTGCGTGCTTCGGCCCTCCACCGCGGAGGGCGACCGCGAGGCGACCCTAACCGGCCCCCGCCGGGCCCGCGAGGTGCGCCCGGGCGGCCACCGCGAGCGCGGTCACGCCGGTGCCGAGGGTCAGCCGCACATGGGGCAGGAAACGCGGGGAGTGGTTGCCGGGCGGCGCGGCGAGGAGGCGGTCCGCCCCGTCGCCCTCCTCCCGGCCCGCGCCCCTTCCGTCGCCCTCCCCCCGGCCCGCCCGCGCCCATTGCCGCGGGCCGACCGAGCCGAGCATCCAGTAGCCGGTACGTATGCCGGTGACGCCGTGCACGCCCGCGCCGGCGTCGCCGAACAGCGGGAAGTCCTCCGTGGCCATCGACGGCTGCCAGGGGCCCACCCGTGGCGCGCCGAACGCCTCCTGGTGGGCCCGGCGCACCGCTTGCGTCACCTCCGGGTCGTTGACGGTGACCCCCGACCGCGACAGGACGCGGACCTCCGGCTCGCGTTCCGCGCCCGAGGCGGCGGACTCGGCGCGCGCGATCCGGCGTACGGCGGCCAGCGCGCGGTCCACGGCCCTGGCGGAGAACGCCCGGACGGTGACCTCCAGGGTCGCCGCGTCGGGGATGGTGTTGCCGGCGCCGCCCGCCCTGAGCGCGCTCACGGTGAGGACCAGCGGCTCGCCCGGGGCGGTCTCCCGGGACGCGACCGTCTGCAGGCGCAGGACGGTCGCCGCGGCGGTCACCACCGGGTCCACGGTGAGGTGCGGGGCCGAGGCGTGGCCGCCGCGCCCGTGCAGGACGACCTCCGCCGTGGCACTGGCGGCGAGCAGTGGCCCGTCCGCGTGCGCGACCATTCCGGCGGGCAGCGGCACGGTGTGCTGGGCCAGTACGACGTCCGGCACGGGCACCCGCTCGTACAGCCCGCCGGCCAGCATGGCCTCCGCCCCGCTCAGCGTCTCCTCGGCGGGCTGCCCGACGACCACCACCGTCCCCCGCCACCGCTCCCGCGCACCGGCCAGCAGCGACGCCGCCCCGGCCGCGCACGCCAGGTGGGCGTCGTGCCCGCAGGCGTGCATCACGCCCGGCACGGTGCTCGCGTACGGCGCTCCCGTGTCCTCCTCGACCGGTAGCGCGTCGAGCTCTGCGCGCAGCAGGACCACGGGCCCGGGGCCGTTGCGCAGCACACCGGCGACCCCGTGGCCGCCGATGCGGGACTCGACGTCGTAACCGGCGGCGGTGAGCCATCCCGCGAACCGGGCGGCGGTGCGCGCCTCCCGCCCCGACAGCTCCGGGTGCCGGTGCAGGTCCAGGTAGAACGCGGCGACGGACGGCAGCAGGGCCTCCGCCTCCGCAGGAATCGCGGGGGCCGCGGGCGTGGCCGGGGTCGCGGGAGCCGCTGGGGTCGCGGGAGCCGCGGGAATCGCGGGGGCCGCAGGGGTGGCGGGGACGGCCGCGGCGCCCGGGCTCCCGGGGGCCGCGGGCGTGGCGGATGTCTGCGGTGTGGTGCCGGTCAAGGAGCGCTCCGTCCCGAACGGTTGTGGCCGAAGGTTCCGGCCGCGTGACAGCGACATGCCAGCGATCGGCAGGCGGAAGTGACAGCGGACGCGCGTAGAAAGAGTCCGGCGGCCCCGGGCCGGGACCGCTCCCGCCGTCGCAAAGGAGTGTCACCATGGCTGACATCAAGATGGACGCGCCGCTCGCCTCGCTCGCCCAGGAGATCCTGGAGCTGGAGTCGGAGACCTTCGAGATCACCGACTACTCCGACGCCAGCGAGGTCATGCTCGGCTCCTCGACCAGCTGCTCGTCCACCAGCACCTGCTCCAGCACCACCAGCACCACGAGCTGCACCGCCTGATTCGCGGCGCGTGCCGTGGTCCGCACGGCCGGCGAGGAGCCGGGCCGTGCGGGCCGCGACCCCGCGGCCCGCACGCAAGCCCGCGGCCGTCGCGGGGATCCGCGCCCTCACGGGAAGGGGTGCGGCACCCGCCGGACCTCCTCCTCCCGCAGGTCGTCGGGCCGCAGTCCGGCCCGCCGGAAGGCCGTGCGCAGCCGCGGCATGGTCAGCGCCCGCTGCCGGGTCCACCCGAAGTCGATCGGCAGCAGCCCGGGGACGAGGGTGCACACCGTACGCAGCCCCAGCCGCCGCTGCTCGGGCGTCGTCTGGTCCACCACGATCACGTCGAAACCGGCCCCGGTCAGGACGTCCCGCAGCCACAGCACGTCCTCCCGCAGGTCCAGGCCGCGCGGCCGCTGCCGCTGCCAGCTCGCGTACACCTCGGCGAGGGGACGGACGGCGGCCGGCTCCAGGTAGCCGCGCACATGGGCCTTCATGCGGGGCAGCCCGAACAGCGCCGCGTGGTCGGGCAGCCGCCGCACCAGCGTGAAGTCCTCGGCCATCGCGGCCAGTTCGGCCGGCCGCTCGGCGACCTGCCGGGGCAGGTGCGGCAGGTAGGTGAGGATCTCCGAGACCGCGGACTCCACGGCCGTCTCCGGGTCGAAGGCGGCTCCGGCGGCGAAGGCCAGCGTGCCCGGGCCGCCGTCGCGGCGCACCGCGAGCCCGGTGACGACCGGGACGGGCAGGTCGATCCGGTTGTCGTAGACGTGGACGTCGTAGCCGCACAGGGCGGCCCGGTCGGTCATCGCGCGCGCCACCGGGCTGCCGCAGGAGGCCAGGTCGATCTCGGTGAGCCGCGCGTCGCCGTACCAGCCGAGCAGGAAGGCGTCGCGCTCGACCAGTTCGAGCAGGCCGAACAGCACCGCCTCCTCCAGGCAGCTCCCGATCGCGCAGCCGTTGGAGCACTCGAAGACGAAGTTGTCGGCGTGGGTGCCGGCGCTGTAGTACGCCAGCCGGGCCGGCACCAGCACCGGGCGGTCGTCGCGCAGCGAGTGGCCGCGCACCCAGGGGATCGGGCGCGACGGGTCGAAGGGCGCGAGCACCGGGTCCCGGCGGTAGGTCTCCTCCGCGTACATCCCGCAGGTCCGCGGGTCGAGCGCCGCGTCGCCGAGGGTGTCGTACGACTCCACGATCAGCGGCTCGCGGTCGCGCCTGTGGGTGCCGGCGTAGCGTTCCAGCCCCTCCAGGAAGGCCAGGTCGCGACTGGCGGCGAAGGAGTTGGCCTGGCCGCTCCAGGTGACGTCGGTGAGCCCGGCGTAGCCGCGCATGAAGACGCTGCCCGCGACGGGGGCGGTGGTCGGCGAGGTCACGTCGTTCCAGGTACCGGCGCCGAGCACGCCGCACACCGGGTTCGCCAGCGCGTCGGTGGGCAGGGCGTATCCGGCCGGGGCGCGCAGCCGGTGGCGGTCGGCGGCGGGCTTGGGCCGCGGCACGAGCCGCGGCGGGGGCGTCCCGCCGGGGTCGCGGGGGTGGCGGTCGCACAGCGGCTCGGCGAGCAGCGGCACCGTGCGGACGTGGCCGGTCTCCAGGTCGTAGCGGGTGACGAGGGCCGGTCCCGCCGGATCGCCGCCGCGCTCGGGAGTCCGCGGCCCGCCGCCGAACGCCCATGCGTAGAGCCCCCCGACCGCGTCCACCGTCCAGTCGGGCAGCAGCGGCCAGGCGCCGGCCGCGGTGACGGCGAGCCCGGTCTCCAGTGCCTCGCGTTCGGTGCGGGTGCGCAGCCGCTGCCAGCGGACGGCCAGGCAGCAGCCGCAGGCCGTGTCCGCCTCGCGGTCCCGTCCGCCCCAGGGGCCGATCAGCACCGCGTCAGGGGTGAGGTGGACGGCCGCCGCGGCCCGGCGGGCGGCGAGGGGTTCCTCCTCGGGCCGCAGGAGGTCGCGTCCGCCGAGCACGGCGACCGCGGGCGCGGGCAGTCCGCTGCCCGCCGTCCGGGCGGCGAGCCGGGCCTCCAGGTCGCGCCCGGCGGCGTCCAGCGGCCCGGCCGCCGGCCGTTCCTGGCGCGGGTGCGGCGTCTGCGTGAGGGCGGGAGTCGTCATGTCCGGTTGCTCCAGCGGAAGGTCCGGGTCGCGAGGAGCCCGAAGAGCGCGGTGAAGGCGGCCAGGCCCAGGCAGTCCAGGCCGAGCCGGCCGAGGTCGTGGCGCCCGGCCAGGACGTCGGTGAGGCCGTGGTCGAGGTAGCGCAGCGGCAGCACCCACGACAGGGTGCGGATCCAGCCGGGCAGCAGGTCGGACGGGTAGAAGGAGCCGGACAGGAACGCCATCGGCACCATGACGCAGTTGGCGATCGCCGCGACCGCCTCCGGGGTGTCGGCGAGGCTGCCCACGACCAGCCCCATCGCGAGGAAGGCCGCGACGCCCAGGACGAGCAGCGGCAGTGCCAGCGGCCACGTCCCCGGCAGGTGCAGCCCGAACACCGGCAGCAGCGCGACCGCCGTGAACAGCACCGCCTGGGCCAGCCCCACCCCCACGGCGACGGCGAACCGCGAGGCCAGGACGGTGGGCAGCGGCGTCGGGGTGCGCCACACCAGCCGCAGGATGTCGTCGCGCCGCCAGTGCATCATGGCGAACGCCGGCCCGAACAGCGCCGCGTTGCCGACGCCCCACGACAGTACGCCGGGCGCCACGTAGTTGATGTAGGGCAGGCCGCCGTCGACGGACTGGCCGCGGAAGAGCAGGCCGAACACCAGCAGGAAGACCAGTGGGAAGGCGAAGGTGAAGAAGACGGTCGTCCGGTCGCGCACCGAGGCCAGGTACGCGGCCCTGGTGAGCGCTCCGTAGGCGGTGGTCATCGGCTGCTGTGCTCCGTCCCGGTCGCGGTGGCGGAGGTCATCCCGGCCGCGGGTCCCGTGGCTTCCGCGGCGGCGGGTCCGGTTGGGGCGGCGGCGGAGGCGGCGGGTCCGGCTCCCGGCGCTTTGGCGGCGGCCTCCGGCTCCGTTCCCGGCTCCGTTCCCTCGTCCGTTCCCGCCTCCGCGCGTGCGATCAGCCGCAGGTAGGCGTCCTCCAAGGTGGCGGTTCGGGTCCTGATCTCGGCCACGTCGACATAGGCGGCGAGCGCGACCAGCACCCGGTTGGCGGCCCTGGTCTCGATGACCATGTCGCCGTCTTCGGTCAGCACCCGGTCCACGTCCTCTACGGCCCGCGCCTGCTCGGGTGTCATGCGGCCGGCCGGGAGGAGCAGCCGGGCGGGCGCGGCCAGGGACCGTACCAGCGCCGCCGGGGTGTCCAGTGCGGCCAGCCTGCCGCCGGCGATGATCGCCACCCGGTCGCAGAGCGCCTCGGCCTCGTCCAGGTAGTGCGTGGTGCAGACGATCGTCCGGCCCTGGGTGCGCAGCCTTTTGAGGACGGCCCACAGCGAGCGGCGCGCCTCCGGGTCGAGGGCGGCCGTGGGTTCGTCCAGGAAGATCAGCTCGGGTTCGTGCACCAGGGCGGTGGCCAGCGCGAGCCGCTGCCGCTGTCCGCCGGACAGATCGTCCACCCTGCTGGACGCCTTGTCGCCGAGGCCGACCTCCTCCAGGGCCCGCCCGGCCGCGGCCCGGCCCAGGCCGTGCAGGGCGGCGACGGTCTCCAGGTGCTCCCCCGCGGTGAGCCGGGTGAAGAAGGCCGACGCCTGGGTCTGGACGCCGACACGGCGCAGCAGCGCGAGGTCGCGCGGCCAGGGCGACCGGCCCAGCACGGCGACCGTGCCCGCGTCCGCCCGCCGCATGCCCTCCACGATCTCGACCAGCGTCGTCTTCCCGGCCCCGTTCGGCCCGAGGATCCCGAAGAACTCCCCCTCGCCGACGCTGAACGACACCCCTTCCAGGGCGCGCACCTCGCCGTATCTCTTGCTCACGCCGTCGAGCACGACGGCCGGCCGCGACGGCCGGTGGGGTGTGGTCATGGAGCGGGTCTCCTCCGAGGGGGGTTCGGGAGTGCGGGCCGGGCCGTCCTCCGGGGGCGGGGCGCCGTCGCGGGCCGGGCCGTCCGCGACCGGCCGGGGCGGCGGCTGCGGCCGCTTGGCGGCGAAACGCAGGCCCAGCAGGCGCAGGACGGCAGCGACCGCCACAAGTGCCACGGGGAGGAACGCGCTGAACGCCCGCCAGCCGCCGGGGAGGGCCGCCCGTGCGGCGAGGCCCGCCCCGGCGAGGGCAGCGGCGGCCAGCAGGGCGCACAGGACGGCGTAGCCGCCGTACACCCAGCGGACGCGGACGGGGTACGCGGCGGCCCGCCGTCCGGCGCCTGGGCGGCGCAGGACGGCGGCGGCAAGCACGACCTTGGTGTACGTGCGGCTCTCCGACGCCAGGCGGAGGGTACCCAGGGCGTAGCCGAGCGCCTTGTAGCCGTCGAGCGGGGGCAGCGGCACCAGGTTGAACAGGGCCATGGCCGTGCCCGGCAGGATCAGGCCGCCGAAGAAGGGGGCGGCCTGGGCGGAGTCCGGCAGCAGCGCCCGCACGCCCCAGAACGGCAGCAGGAAGACCAGGTTCGCCGCCGCGCCCGCCAGCGCGATCGCGACCTGCCGCCGTCGCCGCCCAAGGAACGGCACGTCCTCCACCTCGCAGTAGAGATACGTCATGACGCCGGCCCACCGCCGCAGGCCGATCTCGCCGACCCGCAACCCGTACGTCCGCGCCACCAGGCCATGGGCCAGTTCGTGCAGCCCGAGACTGACCCACAGCACGACGCCCGCGGCGCACAGCGTGACGGGCTCGTGCCACAACCTCCGGGTGTCGTCGGCAAGTTCCCCGAACCGCACACCCTCCGCCGCCAGCAGCGCCGCGCACAGCGCCGCAAGGGCGGCGGCCACCGCCTTGTGGCGGGCGAACGCGGTGGCCGCGTGCAGCCGGTCCATGAGGGCGGGGGCGTCCGCCACCATGCGGGTGCGCCCGGACAGCCATCCGCCGCCTTTGGCACCGGGTCGCCGATCGCCGGCCGGCTCCATGGCGGCGGGTTCGGGTCCGCCCGCCAGCAGCCCCCGTACCGACAGCAGCCGCAGCAATTGCTGCCATTGGGCTTCGCCCAGACGGGAGCCGAAGGCGGCCGCGTACTGGGTGCCGAGGTCGGCCAGGGAGCGGGTCCCGTCCAGCCGGGTGATCAGGAAGTGCTCCTTGGCGCCGACTTCCATGCGGGCGCCGGTGGCGGGGTGCCTGATGAGGTGGACGGGGGTGGGACCTCGCATCAGGCGCGGGGTGACCACGAGGTCGGGCCGCACTCTGGGGCGCAGGGCGAGGAACGCGCCGGGGGTGCTCATGGCGCCGCCAGGGGTGCTCATGGCGCCGCCGAGGGCTGCGGCTCGCGCAGCGCGCGGGCGAGGACGTAGGACAGGTAGGCCTCGTCGCGGACGCTCACCGACAGGCGGTTGTTGGTCATGTGCATATAGGGCGACAGCAGCATGGGCAGCGCCTCGCCCGGCTCGCGGACGGTCAGGTCACGCGTCCCGTCCCACGAACGGAAGACCAGGTCGCCGCGCCGGGCCGCCTCGCTCACCCGGTCGCGCAGGTCGAGGCAGTGCTCGGCCCAGCCGCGCAGGAAGCCGGGCAGGCGGTCCGGCGCGGGGGCGGCGACCGCCTCACGGATGTCGGAGAAGCGGCGGGTCAGGGCCGCGTCCATGCTGCGGTACGCCCGGTCGTAGCCGTCGCGGGCGGTGAAGTTGGTGCCCGCGAAGGCCGCGTTCCAGTACTCGTGGTACCGGTCGAGGAAGCGCAGCAGCGCCTCTTGTTCGGGCACCAGGCAGCCGGCCATGGTCATCATCAGCTGGGCGGCGACGCCGAGCAGCACCGTGCGCAGGTGCAGGTTCATCGTCGCCGCCGCGTCCATGACCAGTTCGCTGGACCGCTGGAAATGCCATTCGGCCAGCTCGACCCCGGCGGGCCCGCCGTACTTGCCGTACTCCGGCTCGTACGGCTCCTGGCTGAAGGAGTTGTTGGGGCGCAGCCGCATGTGGCCGTTCTCGTCCACGTACGGTTCCCGCTCGCCGCCGGGGTACTCCAGCTCGAACAGCGTGTTGTACAGGTCTGCCAGGAAGCCGCCCTTGACCTCGTACAGGGCGGGTCTGCGGCGCAGGAACGCCTCGACGGCGGCCGTGGCCCGCTCGCGCACCTGTGCGGCGGCCGCGGGTGCGGCCGGGCGCAGCCGGAGGCGGATGTGCGGGCCCTCCAGCCAGTAGTTGATGAAGAACCAGCCGCTGAGGAGGCCGTCCCGGCTGAGCTCCGCGACCAGCGGGCGGACGCATTCGAGCAGGAACGGGCGGGTGCTGGCGGCGTAGAAGACGTGGTACGCCTGCCAGTGGCCGGGCTCGTCCGGCGTGCCCGGCCCGGGCCTGGCGTCCGGGCGGGAGGTCGGGTCGGTCATGCGGGTGTGTCCTGCCTTCCGGGTACGGGGCCGGGGGCGCCGTGCGGGCCGGGGGCGCGCTCGGAACCGGGGGCGGCGTGGCCGGCCGCCGGCGCGGCCTGGGGCGCGGGTGCGGGGGCGGCCTCGGGCGCGGGTGCGGGCGCGGGCACGATCTCGACGGCCAGTTCGGCGACGTGCCGGCCGCGGGCGGAGTGGACGTGCAGTTCGCTCTCGGCGGGCAGCATCTCCTCGAAGACGGTGCGGGCGGGACCCGCGGCGGTGAGCGCGTCGAGGGCGAGCAGCGACAGGGGGCTGTCGAAGTCGACGTAACTCGGCTTGGCGCCGGCGAACTCCGTCTCGCCGCCGTCGCCGTCGCCGCCGTGGACGGTCGCGAAGACCCGGTCCGGCAGCCCGTGGCGCCGCCGCCATTGCTGCCAGGCCAGGTAGAAGGCGGCGTCGTCCATGCCGGGTTCGCGCACGGGCGTGGCGCCGGGGGCGGCGGTCCAGCGGCGCCGGTGCACGACCAGGCTGCGGTAGCGGACGCGGGGCCGCACGGTCACGCCGTCGGTGGCGGGCCCCTCGGGCACACCGCGCCACATCTGCGGCTTGGCGCGGGAGGTCGGCGAGAACAGCAGCAAGGTGCGCGGGACCTCGGGCAGCACCATGGGGACGAGGTACCCGAGGTAGAGGGGGATCACCTCGCGTTCCAGGCGGCGGGAACGCAGCACCAGGCGGTCGGCACCCGGGTCGTGCTCGGCGTACAGGTCGTCCAGGTCGATACGGGCCGGCGCGGGCGCGGTGCTGGTCTCGCCCGGGCAGACGATCTCGTAGTCGGTCAGGCGGCCGTGCAGGTTGAGGTTGGTGGTCGCGGACCCGGCGGTGATCTCGGCGAAGACCGCGCCCGGCGGCTGCCAGGAACGCAGGGCGGCGCGCAGGTCGCCGGTGAGGTCGTCGCCGTCGCCGCGGCCCAGGGCGGGGTCGAAGCAGTGGGTGAAGCGGGTGAAGGGGAAACTCAGGCCGCCGTAGGAGTTGTTGAGCACGACCAGCGGGTCGTCCTCGCGGGCGGCGAGCTGGACGAAGTGGCTATGCGGGGCGAAGTGGGCTCGCACCGGGGCGAGTTCGGCGGTGACGGCGGCCACGGTGTCCTCGTCGATCCGCAGTTCCGCGCCGCCCTCCGGGTGCCGGGCCCACAGCTCGCGCATCCGGCGGGTGAACTCCGCGCGGGCCCGGTCGAGCGCGGTGACCTCGGGCATGCCCAGCCAGTTCTCCTCCGGCGCGTGGCTGCCGTCCGCCGCCCACCGCGGCTTGCCGGAGGTGAAGGTCAGGTACTGGGTGAAGATGTCCTCGTGGAAGTCGTGCACGAGCCGGAGCAGGTCGTCGCACCGGCCGCCGCGGCCGTAGCGGGCGAGGAAGAAGCCCTTGAGGGTGAGCCGCTGCGGCAGCGCGACGTCGAACGCCGGCAGGATGCCGGTGAGCGCGCGCAGGGGCTCCGCCGCCAGCCGTGTCCACGGTTCCAGGGCGGCGGTGACACCGTCCTCGGTCACGTCCTCGTACAGCAGCGTCTGCGGAAGCGACGGCGCCGAGGCGCCCAACTCTCGCTGGAGAGCCAGGAGGTCCTGGCGCAGCCCGGCCAGGAGGGTGCGGCGGCCGGCGGCGTCCGCGCGGGCGTACGCGGCGACCCGGCGCGCGGCGTCCTCCATCCGGTCGGCCGCCGCGTCGGCCCAGGGGCGCTCCAGCGCGCGCAGCGAGGCCTGGAACGCCCGCAGCGGATCGGGGGTGTGCACGTCGGTGTCCAGGCCGGTCATCTGCAGGATGCCCAGGTCGAGCAGGGTCGCGGGGTAGCGCGCCGCTTCCTCGGCGCTCGCCCCGGTGCGCTCCGCCAGCCACGCCTCCAGCTCCCCGTACCGCATCGGGCCGCCGTCCTTGAACCGGCTCAGCATCCCTTCGAGCGTGCCGCTGCGGCGCAGGAAGAACAGCCGGTCGTGGGCCGCGTCGAAGCTCACGGCCGCGCTGTCGTCGCCGGCGGTGACCGACCGGCGCACGTAGCGCACCCGGTCCTCGTCCAGGTCCCATCCGGCCGAGAGCGCCACGGGCAGGTCGGCCCGGCGTGCGGGGTCGGCCGCGACGAGTTCGGCGATCCGGGCCAGGACGACGACGTTGAGGCGGGGGTGGCCGGCCCACCGGCCGCCCAGGCGGACGGTCGTACCGGCCGGGGAACCCGGCGGCGGCCCGGCAGCCGCGTCAAGTGATGCGGGCGCGTCACGGGCAGCGGGCGCGTCACGGGCGGCGGGCTCGCCGAGGGATGCGGGCGCGTCACGGGCGGCGGGCTCGCCAAGGGATGCGGGCGCGTCACAGGCGGCGGGCTCGCCAAGGGATGCGGGCGCGTCACAGGCGGCGGGCTCGCCAAGGGATGCGGGCGCGTCACGGGCGGCGGGGACGGTCACGAACCGGCCCGCCGAGACCGCGGTGAAAGTGCTGAAGGGGCTGGTCTTGCAGGCCGTGCGGTACAGGTACGCCAGCAGTGACCGTTCCTTCCTGCGGGTCCGCTTGTCGGGTACGCGGACGGGCCCGGCGCCGTCCGCGCCGCCGGCCGCGAACGCGTCGATCCGGGCGTCCAGGGTCGGCGAGGCCAGGACCAGTCCGAGCCGCAGCCGCTCCTCCCGGGCCAGCCGCCGCAGCTCGCCCCGGGTGCGGGCCAGTGCCCGGTCCATCAGCGGGCCGCCCTCGTCCAGCAGTCCGGCGAGCCGCAGCCGCGCGTCCAGCCAGCCGGTGAGCAGGTCGCCGGTCGCCCCGCCGGCCCGGGCGGCCACCTCCCGGACCGCGCCCGGGTCGCGGGGCAGGCGGCCGTTGAACACCTCGCGCCGCAGGGCGAGGACGGCTCTGCGCTCGCGGTCGTCCGCCGTCGCCTTGACCAGGACGGCCAGCGGGTCGCTCAGCTCCGCGCCCAGGGCCTCGACCCGCTCGCGCGCGGCCAGGACCCGGTCGGCCCACTCCCGCGCCTCCGGCGCCCGCAGCCGGTGCACGGCCTCGACCGGCAGCCCGCCCACCCGCAGCATGAACCGGCGGTGCAGGTCCCCGGCGGGCGGCCGGGCGGTCGCGGTGCCGGAAACGCCGGGCGTCCGCGCGGTCGCGGCCGGGCGTGTGCTCAGCTCTGCCATCGCGGCCCCCTCACACGATCTCGTGGCGGAAGTCGGCCGGGCGCGGCCCTTCGTGGCCGATCATCATGGTCAGCAGCGGGATCTCGCCCGTCTCGGCCAGCCCCAGCTCCTCGGTGTACGAGACGGCGTCGAAGCCGAGCGCGACACCGCAGGCCAGGCCGGCCGCGGCGCAGGCGGTGTAGACGGCCTGCGAGATGCCGCCGACGACGGCGTTCACCAGGCGGTAGCCGCGGTCTCCGACCGCGTCGAGCACGGCGTGGGTACGGGCGGCGGGCACGATCACCGCGGCGGCCTGCTCCAGGTTGTAGTTCGCCAGGAAGTAGTTGCGCTGCAGGAACGCTCCCGGCGCGCCCGCGCGCAGCAGCCGCAGCGAGCGGTCGGCGCGGTCGTAGAGGTACACGCCCTGGTCCACGGCGGCGACATGGTTGACGAACACGTACAGCCGGGTCAGCGGCGCGGCGCCGGGCGTCTCGGTGTCGCTGCCGAGCGAGCCGGCGGCGTCGGCGGCGGCGAGGACGGTGGACAGCCCCGCCGCCGGCAGCGGCAGTGCCGCCTGGAACCGGCCGAAGCTGCTGCGCCGCGCCCGCAGCGCGTCCCGTACGGCGGCGTGCAGCGGTTCCGCCGGGGGCAGCGGCGTCCGCTCGCCCCCGGGGTCCGCGGGCTCGGCCAGGACCTTCGCCAGTGCCTGGGGCGCGGGCCGCTCGGCGGCTCCTTCCAGCGTGGCCGCGTGCATCGCCGTCACCGTCCCGAAGGCCACGACCCGAGAGGACCGCTCCTGGTCGCGGTGCCGCACCCGGACCGCCTCGCGGCCCGCCGCGGGCGCTTCCCCGGTCCCGGGCTCCTCCGGCCGGTCCGCCTCCCACCGCAGCGGCACCACGGCGAACACGCCCTCCTCCTCGGGCGTGAGGCCGAGCAGCCGGCCCAGGCGCGGCTCGTCGAACCACAGCACGGGGCCCAGCGGCAGGCCGTGCGCGCGGGCCCACAGGCGCCAGGTCTGCAGCAGGGCTCCGGTGTCCATGGTCACGACGTGGTAGGCGAAGCTGTTGTACTTGAAAGCGTTCTGCCAGAAGCGGACGCCGAGGACGAGGAACTGCCGGTGGCCGCGGGCGGGTTCGCCGACGGCCGCGCGGACCTCGGGGGTGACGTCGCCGACGAGCAGGCGGCGCAGTTCGTGGTGGCGGGTGTCGTAGTAGTGGACGCCCGGGGTGAGCGGGCCGCCGGGGCCGGTGACCCAGTGGACGCCGACCGGGTACAGACCGCCGCCGGAGGCGGTGCCGCGCGACCAGTTGGCCTGGGTGTACATCGGGAGCGTGCCGAGGTCGGAGTTGGCCTGCACCGCGAGCCTGCGGCCGACCAGCCCGTACGAGTCGCGCAGCATCGCGGCCAGCAGCGGCAGCGTGAAGGATCCCGTCCCCTCCGGTCCGTGCAGCCCGCGCTGCACGGTGGCCGCCGGGTCGGGCGCCGGGTCGGCAGGCAGCGGGAAGGCGTCGGCCGCCGGGAAGTGCTTGCCCTTGCGCGGCCGGTCGGCCCAGTCGGGCACCCAGTCGGCGGGCTCCATGGGATACCGGCCCCGCCGGACGATGGCGGTCGCGTAGTCATGGGCGAATCCCACGGTGGTCCTTTCTTCCGCTCGTGTCTGCCGCGGTGCTCGGTTCGTCGTGTCGGGTCGTGTCGTGTTGGGTCGGGCTGGGTCGTGTCGGGCCGGGTGCGCGGGTGGCCCGGGCGGGGCGGGTGGTTGCCGGCCGGCCGCGGGGCGTGGTCGTGCCGGTCGTGCCGGTCGTGCGCGGGAGCTACGGGAACGGGTGCGGGGCCGGGTTGAGGTCGGCCGGGCCCAGTTCGCCGGGCCGCAGCCCCGCCTCGGCCAGGGCGCGGCGGGTGCGGGGCATGTGCGGGGCCCGCTGCCGGGACCAGCCGAAGTCGATGGGCAGCAGGCCGGGCACGATCACCCCGGCGGTGTGGAACCCGAGCCGCCGCTGCTCGGGCGTGGTCTGGTCGACGACGATCACGTCGAAGCCGGCCCGGGTGACCGCCCGCACGCAGGCCACGACGTCGTCGCGCGTGTCGCCACCGGGCCGGACCGTGTCGCGCGCCAGGGCGGCCGGGGTCAGCAGCGGCGGCCGGTCCTGGCGCAGCAGGAAGTCGGCGTACCCGGCCATCTCGGGCAGCCCGTACAGCAGCGGGTGGTCGTGCAGGACGCTCACCCGGGAGAAGTCCGCGGCCATCGCGCGCAGCCGGGGCAGGTCCCGTACCGTCCTGCGGCGCAGGTTGACCGCGTCGGTGGCGATCTCGCACAGCCCGGCTTCCAGGGCGGCCTCCGGGTCGAGGCTCGCGCCCGCGCCGAAGCAGAGGCGGCCGAGGCCGCCGTCCTCGCGCTCGGCGACGGCGGTGACCACGGGGACGGGGAAGGTGACGCGCGTGTCGAAGAAGCGGGCCCGGTAGCCGTACATCGCCAGCCGGTCGATCATCGCGCGCGTGCCGGGGCGCCGGCTCGCCGTCGCGTCGATCTCGACCAGGGGCGCCCGCCCGTACCAGGCGAGCAGGAAGGCGTCGCGCTCGATGACCTCCATCAGGCCGAAGTAGACGGCTTCGGCGAGGGTGCCGCCGGAGGCGCAGCCGTTGGAGCTCTCCTGGACGAAGCGGTTCGCCAGGCCGCCGGGGGCATGGTAGTAGGCGATGATCTCCGGTACGAGCAGGGGCCGCTCGTCGCGCAGGGACCAGCCCCGGACCCACGGGATCGGGCGGGCGGGGTCGAAGGGGCGTACGCCGGGCTCGGCCAGGTGGAACTCCCGCGGGTACAGCCCGCATTCGCGCGGGTCGAGCGCCTGGTCCCGGATGTCGTCGTACGCCGCCGTGACCGTGGTGCGCCGCCCCCGCGGCCGCATCCCGGCGAACCGCTCCAGCCCCTCCAGCAGCCCGACCCGCACGCTCGACCGGTAGCGCGGGGTGTGGCCACCCCAGAAGCACTCCCGCAGGTAGTCGCCCGAGCGCAGGAAGAACGAGCCCACCGCGGACGACGTGGAGCCCGACACCAGGTCCGGCACCACGGACGGCCCCAGCATCCCGGCCGCCGGGTTGACGAAGGCCTCCAGAGGCACGTCGTAGTCGTCGGCGGGCCGCGACCGGAAGCCACCGGGCTCGCGCTTGGGTGAACTCTCCAGGAGCACTCGGGCGTTCGTCGCGCTGTCGGCCGGCAGGTCGCCGCACGCCGGGCATTCCGCGTCGGGCACGACGGCGAACCTGGTGACGGCCAGGGTCTCCGCGTCGACGAGAAAGGCGTACGGGAAGCGGCTGCCGGTGGCGGGCCCCTCCTCGGCCGGCGCGCGCTCGGCGGCGCGCTGAGCGGCGATGACGGCGGCCAGCGCGTCGGTGACGAAAGGGACCGCCCAGGGCGGGACGCCCGCCGGGGCCGTCGCCGCGCCGCGTTCGAGCGCCTCGCGCAGGGCCCGGGTGCGCACCGCCTGCCAGCGCCGCACCAGGCAGCGGGCGCAGGCGGGCCGCCCGCCGGACCCGAAGGGGCCGACGAGGACGTGGTGGCCGTAGACGTGGACCCCGGCGGGCCGCGCGTCGGGTCCGGCCGCCAGCTCGTCCCGCAGGCCGAGCGACGCGACCACCAAGTCCGTGCCGGGCGACCCGACCACCAGGTCCGTGCCCGGCGACCCGACCACCGGATCCGTGCCCGGGGGTACGGTCCCGGGTCCGCCCGCGGCCCGCGGCGGCCGGGCGGTGAGACCGGCGAGGGCCGAGGCGAGGGCCGACTCGACGGCGGCGGCGAGTCCGGGCGCCGGCGGGTCCGCGACCGCGGCGGCGGCCGGGGGCCGGTCGCGCAGCTCAGTGGACATCGGCCGCGCCGCCCTCGGTGAGCAGGACCCGCGTCACGTACAGCCGCCCGGCGGCCAGGTCGGGCGCGGCCACGGGCGCGGCGAGTACGTCCCGTCCTGCGGCCCGCAGCCGCTCGGCGAGGCCGGGCCAGAATCCGGCGGGAGCGGGCCGCGCGGAACCCGTCGCGGGGAGCGGGGCCCGCTTCACCCCCGCGTCCGGCAGCAGCGCCGTCACCGGGACCTCGGCGGTGGGCGTCAGCGCGGCCGGGGCGAGGTCCTTCAGGAAGGGGTCGCCGGGATCGAAGCCGCCGGGTGCCTGGGGGTCCTGGGCGACTTGGTGGGCCCCGAGGAGGTCGCGGACGGCTTCGAGGGCGGCATCGCGCCAGCGGTGCCCGGCGGCGGCCGACCAGTGCCAGTCGCCCGTGGCGGGATCGGCCGCGCGCGCCAGGACGACGGGGGCGGGCCGCTGCTCCGGGGCGCCGATGTCGAGGATCTCCAGGGCGACGCCGAGGTTGGCGGCGCAGCGGACGAGGAAGGTGAGTTCGGGGTCGCCCGCGGCTTCCAGCCCCGCGGGGTCGACGGCCGCCACCCGTACCCGCCCGTGCAGGGCGTGGCGCAGGGTGTCGTGGGCGAGCGCGGTCAGCACCGCGCGCGCGGTGGCCTCGGCCGGCGTGCCGCCCGCGCCGGTTCCCGCGGCGGTGGGCTCCACCAGGCGGTCGCGGTTGGCCGGGCCGAAGGGGCGCAGGGCGGCCGCCGGTACGAGGACGCTCCCGCCGTCCAGCAGCGAGGTGGCGAGGTGCCAGGCGGTCACGGGGGCGTCGCTCACGCCGCCGGCGACGCTCAGCACCTCCACCCCGGCCTTCTTGCGCCCGGCCGTCCCGGAGTCGGCGGCGGTGAGCGGTACGGGCAGCGGCACCACGTGCTCGGCGTAGACCTCCGCGGCCCGGTGGAGGGCGCGCAGCCGGGCCCCCGCCACGTGATGGACGTCGAAGGCGGTGATCCGCCGGGTGCCCCCGTGGCCCGTGCTGAGCTCGACGGTGCTCACCTTGAGCGGTGTCTGCGCCCACGTCTCGTCGGCGAACCGCCGGAAGACCCCCGAGGCGGGCTGGACGAGGACGGACCGGTCGGTGATCTCCGCGAGGGCGGCCCGGGCGAGGTCCTCCTCGGCGGGTCCGGCCGACGCGGCCTCGGGGTCGGCGGACGCCGCCTCGGGGTCGGCCGGAGAGGAGCCGGGGGCGTCGGTACCGGGCCGGGGGCCTTCTGCAGCGGACTTGCGGGCGCCCGTACCGGAGCCAGGGCCGTCGGCGCCGGACCCGGAGCCTTCCGTACCGGAGCCGAAGCCTTCCGTACCCGAGCCGAGCCGGGCGAGCGGGACCACCGCGGTGGCCGGGGCGTCGTCCCGGCCACCGCAGTGCGGACAGCGGGGGTGCGCGAGCAGCGGCTCGGCGACCGTGTCGAGCGAGTCGAGGTCCTGGACGACGAGCCGGCCGTCGGTCTCGGGGGTCAGCGCCCCGGTGGTGAGGCGGAACACCTCGTAGCCGAGCAGGTTGCCGACCATCGCGGCGAGCGGCCCGCGCGGGGCGCGGGACGTGTCCGTGCCGCCTCCCCCGCGTGTGCCGCCCGGGCCGCCCGGGCCGCCCGTGGCCAGGGAACTCCACAGGTCGGCGGCGTGCGCCGGGTCGGCGTTGGCGCCCAGCCGCAGTGCCGCGCAGGTCCAGCAGCCGGTCGAGCCGTGCCGCATGAGCGGGCCGACGACGACCGAGCCGCCGAACCCCCACGCGGGCACGAGCATCCTGCCCTCGGGAACGCCGTGGGCGAGTGCCGCGGTCTGGGCGGCAGCGTGCTCGCCGGTGACCAGGACGACGTCGTAGCCGTCGAGTTCGGCCCAGCCGTATCCGCCGGGAGCGGTGGGGGCGTCGAGGAGGCGCAGGCCGACCGGGCAGTCCTCGTCGTTCAGCGCCCGCGCCTCGGCGGCGAGTTCGGCGAAGCCGTTGCCGGGGGCGTCGAGGGCGGCCGGTACCGCGACGGTCGCGCAGCCGTTGCGCACCAGCGACAGCGCCGCCCAGCGGGCGAGCGGGCCCTCCCCGAGGACGGCCACCCGGGTGGTGCGGAAGCGCAGGAAGCGGGCGGCGGCGTCGTCCGCGTAGTGGTCGACGTAGTCGATCTGGGGGGCGAAGCGGCGGGCGACGGCCGGCTCGGGGGCGGGCGCGCCGGGCGCGGGCGGCACGGCGTCGCGCGCGAAGCCACGCGCGTAGAGAGTGCCGACGAGACGGGTGACCATCGCGCGCTGCTTGTCGCCGAGCCCCGCGCACAGGTCGGCCACGGTGTGCTCACCGGTCAGGTGCGGCACGATGAGCTGCGCGAAGCGGTACGCCGAGGGCATCACCACGCTGAAGCCGCCCCGCGCGTTGTGGAAGTGCACGCCGGTGGGCGTCTGCGTGTAGAGGACGTCGCGGCGGATACGGGGGCGGGTCCCGGCGATCCGTTCGTAGGCCCGCGCCTGCTGCCGCGCGGCGTCGCCGGGGGCGTGGTCGGCCCCCGGCCCCGAGTCGGCCTGCTGCTCGGCCGGTGACACCAGATCAGTCACGCTCACGCCTCCGTCGGGTGCAGTTCCACGGCGCCGGGCCGGGGGGTCGGGGTAGGGGTGCGGGCGGGGGGCGCCGCCGTGCGGGCGCCGACGCCCTCGGCCGCGGCGGCACGGGTGAACACCCGCAGCAGTTCGTGCATGCGGTAGTGGCCGCGGGGACCCTCTTCGAGCAGGCCGGCGCCGACCAGGCGGTCGAGGACGCCCTCGCCGGGCAGGAGTGCCGCGTCGGCGGCCGGGTCGGCGGGACCGCCCGTACCACCTGCGCCGCCCGTACTGCCCGTACCGCCCGCGTAGGCCTGACGGGATTCGGGGCAGGGACGCGGGCCGGGGTCGGACTCGGGCCCGGGGCCGTAACCGGGACCGGGCCCTGGACCGCATTCGCCGGGGTCCTGGGCGGATACGGATCCGGGCCCGGCGCCGGCGGTCGCGGACGCCGGGCCGGCGGGCGGCGGCGCGAGGTCCCCGCCGCCGGGCGCCGGGGGCCGCGTCCGGCCGGGGGAGCCGCGCGAAGAGCTCCGGGCGGCTGGTCGCGGCGGGTCCGCGCCCGGGCCGGGGTCCGCCTCGCCCCGCAGGATGGCCAGTTCCAGACGCTGCAGGGCCGGGCCGGGGTCGACACCGAGCTGTTCGGCCAGCAGCGCCTTGAACCTGCGGTATTCCGCGAGGGCCTCCGCGCGGCGGCCGGTGCGGTGCAGGGCCTCCATGAGCTGCTCGGTGAACCGCTCGTCGAGCGGGTGGGCGCGGGCGGCGGGCCAGATCTCGGCGAGCGCCTCGCGGTGGCGGCCGCGGGCGAGTTCGAGGTCGAAGACGCGGTGGATGGCCCGCCGCCATTCCTCGTGCAGGCGCGGCACCTCGTCGCGGTGCAGCAGTTCGGAGGGCACATTCGCCAGCAGCGGGGGCTGCCAGAGCGCGAGGGCGGCCCGCAGCAGGGCGAGTTCCTTTTCCGGCTCGGTGCCCGGCGCGGAATAGGCACGGTCCAGGAGTTCCCGGAACTCGACCAGGTCGAGCGTCCGCGCGTCCGCGGTCAGCCGGTAACCGCCGGGCACTGCCTCGATCGCATTGCCCGCCACCCCGTATTTACCGAACAACCGCCGAAGACGCAGGACGCAGCTATGCAATGCGGATTTCGCCTGGGCCGGCGTACCGTCGCCCCAGATGACGCGCTGCAGGAAATCGGCCGATACCACGGAATTCGCCCGGAGCAGCAATGCCGCAAGCAGCGCGGCCGGCCGGGAGGGCTGCAGCACCACGCAGTCCCGCCCGTCGGCCAGGGTCAGCATGCCCAGGACGGTGAACCTGGTGCGCCTGCCGCCAAGGGCCTGCTCATCGGCATCTGCCGAGGTCAGCCCGGCATTGTCGGCGTCGTGCGAACTGTCTGTGAGCGCATTGGTCCACACCACCCACTCCACCGTCCCCGTTGCCCCGTAATGAACGGCCGACAGCGCGGCGACGGTGCACCGGGCTCGGTGAAAGGCCTGGTCAAGACCTCACCAATCGGCGATCACGAACGACAGTACGGCGCGCGCTTTACCTTGTCCAGAGCAATGGCGCGCCCTTTCGCCGGGATCCCGGAATTGCCGGATCGACATGCCCGCAAACGTGATCACGGATCCGCAAACGGGACACACCGGACGGACCGGCTCCGGTACAGCGCAGATCAATCGGACATACTTCGCAGGATTACGGCGGTGTGAATGTCGATTTTCCGCCGGGCGACCGGGAGCGGACTTTTCCCTCGGCCGACCCGGGTTATGCGGCCGGGCGCCGGCCGATTTCCCGGCGCACCCCTGCGCGCACCCCCGCGCGTACCCCGGAGCACCCGTGCCCGGCCCGTCTGCGGGTGCCGGGCGCCCGCCGCCGTACCGCCGGGCGGTTCACCCTCAGGAGTGATTCAACATCCCTCCGCACCAGGGTTTCTGAGGCTCCGTCAGCGTGGCGCGCGTCACGGAGTGTCCGGGTCCGGTCACAGGGCCGCGAACTTCCTGCACTATGGAGGGGACGAATATTCACCTGACACTTCAGTGACACGGTGCCACCGCCGACCGGGGGTTCGAGCCATGGCAGAGAGCGTGCTGGTGCGCTGTCCGGCCTGCGGCCGGGAACATCGCTACACGGCCCCGACCTTTCCGTGCGCCTGCGGCACGCCACTGTCGCCGCCGGTGCTGCTCGGCGGGCTGCCGGTGGAGGTGCGGCACCGCTCCTGGGAGGATTCCTGGGTGCGGTTGCGCTGCCCGGACTGCGGCCGCGACGACGACTGGCCGCAGCCGGAGTTCGACTGCTCCTGCGGCGCGCTGGTGCGGCTGCCGGTGCAGGGCGACGCCGTCGACGGAGGGGAGCCGGTGCCGGTGGCCCACGACAGGGCGCCCGTACCGACCGGGCAGGCGCCGCCCCCGCCGACGTCCCGCCCGCCTTTCCGGCCGGTCACGATCCGCACCGCGCGCGACGCGCTGACCGCCGCCGCCCAGTACCTGAAGTGGCTGGGCTTCGCGGGTGTGCGGCTGGCCGGGGACCGCACGGCCTCGGGCATCGACCTGCGCGGCGACGGCATGGTCGCGCAGGTGGACCCCACCACGCGGCCCACCCCGCTGCGGGACGTGGAGTGCCTGTGGCTCAACTGCGCCAGCGAGGACGCGACCGGCGCCTTCTTCTCGCTGGCGGGGTACGCCCACGACGCCCGACTGCGCGCCGACCAGTTGTGCGTGCCGCTGTTCGTCATGGACCTCACCGGCACCCCGCAGCCGGTCAACGACGCCGCCGACGAACTGATCCGGTCCGGTCCGGTCCTCAACCGCTGACCTCCGCGGCCCCGGCGTTCGCTGCCCCGGCCGCCACAGCCCCGGCCGCCACAGCGCCGGCGTCCACAGCGCCGGCGTCCGCGTCCCTCGCGTTCGCGGCCCTCGTGTCCGCCGTCCCGTCCGCCCCGGACCGCCCGGCCTCGAACTGCGCGCGCAGTTCCACCTTGCGGACCTTGCCGCTGACCGTCATCGGGAAGGCGTCCGTGATCCGCAGGTGGCGTGGGACCTTGAAGTGCGCGAGCCGGTCCCGGCAGAAGGCGGTCAGTTCCTCCAGGGTGGGCGGGTCGGCCGGGTCCCGGGGGATGACGCAGGCCAGGATCTCCTCGCCGTAGTGGTCGTCGGGCACGCCCACCACCTGTATGTCGGCGACCTTGGGGTGGGTGTGGAGGAACTCCTCTATCTCCCTGGGGTACACGTTCTCGCCGCCCCTGAGGATCACGTCCTTGATGCGGCCGACGATGGCGAGGTAACCGTCGTCGCGCATCACGGCCAGGTCGCCGGTGTGCATCCAGCGGCCGGCGTCGACGACTTCCGCGGTGCGTTCCGGCTCGTCCCAGTAGCCCAGCATCACCGAGTAGCCGCGGGTGCACAGTTCACCCGCGGTGCCGCGGTCCACGGTGACGCCTGTCGTAGGGTCCACGACCTTCACCTCCAGGTGCGGCAGCACCCGGCCGACGGTCTCCGTGCGGTGTTCCAGGTCGTCGTCGCGCCGGGTCTGGGTGGACACCGGGGACGTCTCGGTCATCCCGTACGCGATGGACACCTCGGCCATGTGCATCTCGGCCATGACCCGCTTCATCACCTCCACCGGGCACGGCGAGCCGGCCATGATGCCGGTGCGCAGCGAGCTGAGGTCGTAGGAGGCGAAGTCGGGCAGGTTGAGCTCGGCGATGAACATGGTGGGCACCCCGTACAGCGAGGTGCAGCGCTCCCGTTCGACCGCGCGCAAGGTGGCCGCCGGGTCGAAGGACGGGGCGGGGATGACGATGCAGGCGCCGTGCGAGGTGGCGCCGAGGTTGCCCATGACCATGCCGAAGCAGTGGTAGAAGGGCACCGGCAGGCAGATCCGGTCCTGCTCGGTGTAGCCGACGGTGCCGCCCACGAAGTAGCCGTTGTTGAGGATGTTGTGGTGGGAGAGGGTGGCGCCCTTGGGGAACCCGGTGGTGCCGGAGGTGTACTGGATGTTGACCGGCTCGTCGCAGCTCAGCTCGGCCTCGCGGGCGGCCAGGTAGCCGTCCTCCATGCCGGCGCCGTCGGCGATCAGGCGGTCCCACTCCGGGTCGCCGATGTGGAGCACCTCGCGCAGCCGCGGGCACTCGGGGCGGACGGCCGCGGCCATCGCGCGGTAGTCGCTGCCGCGGTACTCGGTGGAGGCGATCAGCACCTCGATGCCGGACTGGTCGAGGACGAAGGCGAGTTCGTGCAGCCGGTAGGCGGGGTTGATGTTGACCATGATCGCGCCGAGCCGGGCGGTGGCGTACTGGACGAACACCCACTCGGGGCAGTTGACCGCCCAGATGCCGACCCGGTCGCCCTTGCCCACCCCGTGGGCCGCCAGGCCCAGCGCGACCTCGTCGACCGCCCGCCCGAACTGCTCGTAGGTCCACCGGCGCCCGCCGGGCACGTCGACCAGTGCCTCCCGATCCGCGTGTGCGGCGATGGCGCGGTCGAGGTTGCGGCCGATGGTGTCGCCGAGCAAGGCGGTGCTCCCGGTTCCGTGCGCGTACGAGGGTGCGGGGCGCCGGGCCGGTATCCGGCCCGGCGCGCCGCGGCGTATGTCCGAGGTCTCCGAGGTCACCGGTAGTCCTCCTCGTGGAATTCCGCGCTTCCGTCGTGCATGGTCTTCTCGCGCAGTTCGATCCGGCGGATCTTCCCGGACACCGTCTTGGGCAGCTCGGCGAACTCCAGCCGCCGGATCCGCTTGTACGGGGCGAGCAGCGCGCGCGAGTGCGCGAAGATCGCCTTGGCGGTCCCGCCGTCGGGCGGCCAGCCCTCGGCGAGCACCACGTACGCCTTGGGGACCGCCAGCCGCAGCTCGTCGGGCGCGGGCACCACCGCGGCCTCGGCGACGGCCTCGTGCTCCAGCAGCGCGCTCTCCAGCTCGAACGGCGAGATCTTGTAGTCCGAGGACTTGAACACGTCGTCGCTGCGGCCCACGTAGGTGATGTAGCCGTCGGCGTCGCGGCGGCCGATGTCGCCGGTGCGGTAGTAGCCGCCGCCCATGGCCTCCTCGGTGAGCTCCGGTGTGCCCGCGTACCCGCTCATCAGGCCGACCGGGCGCTCGGCGAGGTCGAGGCAGATCTCGCCCTCGTCGGCGGGCAGGCCGCTGACCGGGTCGAGCAGGGTGACCGTGTAGCCGGGGGTCGGGCGGCCCATGGAGCCGGCCTTGACCAGTTGGCCGGGGGTGTTGGCGACCTGGACCGCGGTCTCGGTCTGTCCGAAGCCGTCCCGGATCAGCACTCCCCATACGCGCTTGACGTGCTCGATGACCTCGGGGTTGAGCGGCTCCCCCGCCGCGACGGCCTCGCGCGGCGGCGTGCGCAGGGCGCCGAGGTCGGCCTGGATGAGCATCCGCCACACGGTCGGCGGGGCGCAGAAGCTCGTCACCCCGCAGCGGTCCATCTCGGTCATCAGCCGGGCCGGGTCGAACCGGGTGTAGTTGTGCACGAAGACGGTCGCCTCGGCGTTCCACGGCGCGAACAGGCTCGACCAGGCGTGCTTGGCCCAGCCGGGCGAGGAGATGTTGAGGTGGACGTCGCCGGGGCGCAGCCCGATCCAGTACATGGTGGCCAGGTGCCCGACGGGGTACGAGGTGTGGGTGTGCTCGACCAGCTTGGGCTTCGCGGTGGTGCCGGAGGTGAAGTACAGCATCAGCGGATCGTTCGCGCCGGTGACGCCGTCGGGGGTGAAGACGGGTCCCGCGCCGTGGAGGTCCGCGTACGGCAGCCAGCCCGGCACCGGCTCGCCGACCGCGACGCGCGTGTACGTCCCGGGCACCTCGGCGAACTTCTCCGCGTCGGCGGACCGCGCGACCACGTGGCCGACCCCGCCGCGCTCGATGCGGTCGCGCAGGTCGGCCGGGCCGAGCAGCGGGGTCGCGGGCACCATGACGGCCCGCAGCTTCATCGCCGCCAGCGCGGTCTCCCACAGCTCGGTCTGGTTGCCCAGCATCACCAGCACCCGGTCGCCGGCCGCCACGCCGTGCGCGCGCAGGGCGTTCGCCACCCGGGAGGAGCGCTCGGCCATCTCCCGGAAGGAGGTCCTGGCCTCGGTGCCGTCCTCCTCGACGATCCACAGGGCGGCGCGCTCCGCGGTCGCGGGGTCCGAGGCGATGACGTCGAACCAGTCGAGCGCCCAGTTGAAGGCCTCGGGCCGCGGCCAGCGGAACCCGTCCCTGGCGGCGGCGTAGTCCTCCCGGTGCGCCAGCAGGAAGTCCCGGGCGGCCCGGAATGCCCCGGTCGCGTCCGATCCCGCCATGTGTCCTCCTCCTCGACGGACTCTGAGTAGCATCGTGCGGGAGTGACCTGGGTCTCACTACCCCCGGACGGGGGTGAGGAGGTGTGGTGGTGGACGGCGCGCGCGGCGATGCCATCGAGATGCGGGCGGCTCTGCTGCGGATGCGCAGGTCAGGGTTGCTCCCGGTGGCCTTCGGCGGCCTGCTGCCGAGCGATCTCGGCCACCCCGCGCGGCAGTTCAGGATCACCGAGCTGTCGGGGACGGCCACCGAGTCGCTGCGGGGGCTCGCCATCACGACCGGTAACGGGCTGGGCGGCAAGACCATGGCGATGGCCCGGCCGTACTCGGTCACCGACTACGCCTCCTCGCGGGTGATCAGCCACGAGTACGACCCCGCGGTCGCGTGCGAGGGCCTGCGGTCGGTGCTCGCGGTCCCGATCGTGGTCCACCGCCGGGTGCGCGGAGTGCTGTACGGGGCGCTGCGGGTGCCGTACTCGCTGGGCGACCGCCCGCTGACCGTGGCCCTGGACGCCGCCCGCGAACTGGAGCAGGCGCTGGCCGTGCGCGACGAGGCGCACCGGCTGCTGTCCTACGCCCAGCAGCCGCTCACGGCGGACCCCCGGGCCTGGGAGGAGGTCCGCGAGACGCACGCGGAACTGCGCACGCTGGCCACCCGTATTCCCGACGCGCACCTGCGGCAGGAGTTGCTGACCGCCTGTGCCCGGCTGGCCGCCGCGGCGGCGCCCAAGCACGACGCGCCCCGCCCGCCCGTCCACTCCCCCGCGCCGGCCCATCTGACCCCGCGCGAACTCGACGTGCTGTCGGCGATCGCCTCCGGCGCCACCAATTCCGCGGCCGCGACCCGGCTGCGGCTGCGCCCGGAGACGGTCAAGAGCTATCTGCGCTCGGCGATGCGCAAGCTCGGCGCGCACACCCGCCTCGAAGCCGTCGTCGCGGCCCGCCGCGCGGGCCTGCTCCCCTGAGACCGGCCCCGCTTCCCTGACGCCCGTACCCCGCCTCTCCTCGGACCGGCACGTGCGCGTGGCGCCGTAGGCGGACGGCCGCCCGGATATTCGGCGGCGCCGGCCCGCGGGCCGGGGATACGCTCGCCGGCACGTCGGGACCGGGTGGGGAAGAAGGGTGGAGCGCATGTCCGTCGACCGGGTGCTGGGGTTCGCGGCGATGTCACTCGTGCTGGTGCTGATTCCCGGCCCGAGTGTGCTGTTCGTACTGGGCCGGGCGCTGGCGCACGGGCGCCGGGTCGCGCTGGGCAGCGTAGTGGGCAACGCGGCCGGCGCCTACGTGCTGGCCGCGCTGGTGTCGGTGGGGCTCGGCGAGGTGGTCGCGCGCTCGGTGGCGGTGTTCGTGGCGCTGAAGCTGGCGGGCGCGGCGTATCTGGTGTTCCTCGGGGTGAGGGCGTGGCGGCACCGGAGCGAACTGGGCCTGGGCGAGGTGCCGGCGGGGGACGGCGGGGCGGCGGACCGCGAAGGGCCGCGTGATCTGCGGGTGCTGTGGGAGGGGTTCGTGGTCGGCGTGACCAACCCCAAGACGATGGTGTTCTTCGCGGCCGTGCTGCCGCAGTTCGTGGACCGCGGGGCGGGGCGGGTGCACGAGCAGATGCTGCTGCTGGCGCTGGTGTTCACGGTGATCGCGCTGGCCTGCGACAGCATGTGGGCGGTGGGCGCGTCGGCCGCCCGCTCCTGGTTCGCGAAGTCCCCCCGCCGCCTGTCGGCGGTGGGCGGTACGGGGGGCCTGGCGATGATCGGCCTCGGCGTGGCCGTGGCGGTCACCGGCCGCGCGGACTCCTGAGCCGCCCGGCCGCCGGGAAAGCAGCAGCCGGGAGCACTGGTCCGGCGGGTCGGCCGGGGTGTGAGGAGACGCACACCCCGGCACCCAGCGAAACGTTTGCGTTTCGATACGGGAGCCCCTACCGTCAGTGGAGTACGAAACCGTTTCGTTCATTGACGGCAGCACACGTACCCCGTCCCACCCCAGGAGCGCGTCCCATGTCTCAGTCCACCACCGGGCAGCGGGTCGGCGAGGCCCGCACCGCGCCCGATCTGCCGGCCGCCCGGCCCGGGCGGAGCGAACCGGCCGCCGGCGCCGAGAAGCCCGGTCACCGCTGGTGGGTGCTCGGCGTCATCGCCATAGCCCAGCTGATGGTCGTCCTCGACGCGACCGTCGTGAACATCGCCCTCCCCTCCGCCCAGCACGCCCTCGGCTTCAGCGACGGCAACCGGCAGTGGATCGTCACCGCGTACTCCCTCGCCTTCGGCAGCCTGCTGCTGCTCGGCGGGCGGCTGGCGGACCTGATCGGCCGCAAGATCGTGTTCCTGGTCGGCGTCGTGGGCTTCGCGGGCGCCTCCGCGCTGGCCGGCGCCGCGCAGAACTTCGAGGTGCTGGTCTCCGGCCGCGCCCTGCAGGGCCTGTTCGGCGCGCTGCTCGCACCGGCCGCGCTGTCCCTGCTCAACGTGACCTTCACCGACGCCAAGGAGCGCGCCAAGGCGTTCGGCATCTACGGCGCCATCGCGGGCGCGGGCGGCGGCATCGGCCTGCTGCTCGGCGGCGTGCTCACCGAGCACCTGAGCTGGCGCTGGACCCTCTACGTCAACCTGGTCTTCGCCGTCGTGGCCTTCGCCGGCGGCCTGGTCTTCCTGCGCAGGGGCGTCCCGGCCGAGCGGCCCAAGCTGGACCTGCCGGGCACCGTGCTGGTCACCACCGGCCTGTTCGGCGTGGTCTACGGATTCTCCAACGCCGAGACCCACCACTGGGGCTCCCCGATGACCTGGGGCTTCCTGCTCGGCGGCGTGGCTCTGGTGGCCGCCTTCGGCTGGTGGCAGACCCGCGCCGCGCACCCGCTCCTGCCGCTGCGCGTGCTGCTCGACCGCAACCGCGGCGCCTCGTTCGCCATACTGGCGATCTCCGGCGCCGGGATGTTCGGCGTCTTCCTCTTCCTGACCTACTACCTGCAGCTCTCGCTGCACTACAACCCGGTCAGCACCGGTCTGGGCTTCCTGCCGATGATCGGCGCGCTGATGGTCGCCGCCCAGCTCGTCACCAACTGGCTGCTGCCCAGGCTCGGCCCGAAGCCGATCGTGCCCCTGGGCATGGCCATGGCCGCCGGTGGCATGGCCTGGCTGACCGCGCTCGGTCTGCACAGCACCTACGCCGCCGACGTGCTGCCGCCGCTGATCGTCATCGGCTTCGGCCTGGGCCTGGTGATGCCGGCCGCGATGAGCGTGGCCACCGACGGGATCGGCGCGGACGACGCGGGCGTGGCCTCGGCAGCGGTGAACACCATGCAGCAGGTGGGCGGTTCGATCGGCACCGCGCTGCTGAACACGCTGGCCGCGAGCGCCGCCACCCACTACCTGTCCGGCAGGCGCCCCTCCCCCGGGGTCGTGGCGCAGGCCCAACTGCACAGCTACTCCACCGCCTACTGGTGGTCGGCCGCCTTCTTCGCGGTCGGCGCGCTGCTGGCCCTGGCGATGTACCGCAGGGGCCGCGTCCAGCCCGCCGAGGAGGGCGTGCAGCCCGTCCACATGTGACGGCCGTCCCTCCTGCCCCGGTACGCCCCGGTGCCGCTCCGAGCGGAAGCGGCCCCGGGGCCATGGGGGCCGGAAGCCGGGTCATCGTGGGGACGGGACACCCGGCCGCCACCGGCCCCCGCCACAGCCGCCCTGCCGGCGCGCCCCCGCGCGCCCCGGCAGGGCGGCTTCGCGCCGCCGGCGGCCACCGGCTACTTGTCGGCCACGAGTGTGCCGGCCGCGCCCCAGCTGTCGGCGGGGACCTCGTGGATCCAGACCTGCACGGTCTCGGCCGGGATCCGGTAGGCGTCCACGAAGGCGTCGGTGATCCTGCGGACCAGCTCCCGCTTCAGCTCGACGGTGCGCGGACCCTGCTGGACGGTCACGATCGGCATGACGAACTCCCTTGTCAGCGGCGGTTCCTCCGGTCCTTCCGGCCCGCCGTGGGGTTGCGTTCACAGTCCACCGCGCGCGGCGGCCCGGACCAAGAAGCAGTCCGCGAGGGCAGCGATCACGGATCGAGATGGCCGCGGCGGGAAGAAGTCAGCGGTCGGCGGCGGCCCGGCAGGCGCGCAGCAGCGCGCGTACCGCCGGGGACGTTCCGCCGCGGGCCACCGCGAGGCCGGTGGTCAGCGCCAGGCCCGCGCCGCGCAGGGGCAGGAAGGCGACCCGGGGGACGTTGAGCCGGTCGGCCTGCGAGGCGTAGACGACCGTCCACACGGCGGTGCCCGCGCCGATCGCGGCCAGGCTGTCGTGCAGCGAGCCGCCGGACAGCCCGGGCACGGGCTCGAACCCGGCGTCATGGCACGCGTTCACCACCAGGTCGACCAGCGGCGGGTTGACCCGCCGGGCGACCAGGCGCAGCGGCAGCGCGGCCAGATCGCGCAGTTCCACGTCCGGCCCCACCGCCAGGGGATGGCGTGCGGGCAGGACGGCGACCAGCGGGTCCGGCCACAGCGGCAGGACGCGCACACCCTCGACATCGACGCCGAGGTCGAGGTCGGAACCGGGGCCGCCGGGCTCGGACCCGGTCCCGGGAGAGGACGGCTCGCGGCGCGCCCTGCCCCGTACGAAGGCCGCGTCCAGCGCGCCCGAGGCGACCTGCGCGAGACGGTCGCGGGTGGCGGCCGAGACGAGTTCCACCGCCACGTCCGGGGCGAGGGCGGTGAAGGCGTCCAGGACGCGGTCGAGGTGGCTGCCCAGGCCGGTGCTGGTGCCCAGCCGCAGCGTACGGGTCCGGGCGCCGGCGAACTCCGCGACCGCCGCGCGGGCCCGGTCCTCGGCCGCGAGCACGGCCCGCGCCTCGGGCAGGAAGCGGGTGCCGGCCGGGGTGAGGCGGACGTGGCGCGGGGACCGGTCGAACAGGTCCGTGCCCAGTTCCCGCTCCAGGCGCCGCACCTGCTGGCTGACCGCCGACTGCACGATGTGCAGCCGCTCCGCGGCCCGCCCGAAGTGCAGCTCCTCGGCGACGGTCACGAAGTACCTGAGCTGGCGCAGTTCCACCCGGCGATCGTACGGAACCGGGCATGCGGGTGCTTTTGGCGGTGCGGCACCGCCGCGTCACGCCGTGGCGGGCCGTGCGGCGCGGCACCCTTCAAGGACCCCGGTCCGGCAGTCACCCGGAAGGCGGCGCCCGCCATGAACCTCCCCGTCCGCACCCTCCCGCGCCTGCTGTGCTGCCTGGGCCTGCTGCCGGGGCTCGCGCCGGGATCACTGCCGGGCGGCCCGCCGGCCGCGGGCACCCCCGCCGTCCTCAGCGCGCGGGTCACCCCGCTCGACGCGCGCGCCCGGGCGGGTCGGAACGCCGACTTCGTGCTCACCGTCGCCAACACCGGTACGGCCGCGGCCCGGCGGGTGCGGGTGCTGATCGACGACGGCGCCGAGGGCGACCCGGCGGGTTCCCCCGACGGGCGCTGCCTGGGGCGGCTCGGCCCGGGTTCACCGGCCGACCTGTGGTGCGAACTGGACGGCCTCGCGCCGGGCCGGACCGCCACGGTCGGGGTCCACGCGTACATGCGGCACTGCGTACGGCTCGACCCCGCGAGCTCGCTGCCGTGGCTGCGCGCGCCCGCCTTCTTCTGGCGGCTGGAGTACGAGGACGCGTCCGGCGTCCGGTCGGTCGCCGAGCCGACGCCCCGCTGGAGTTGCTGAGGCGGGGCAATGCCGACAGACCTTTGTCGTCGCCCTGTCGCAGTGCCGCCGGACGTTCCTTGACACCGCCTCAGCCGGTGGGCGACCGTGAGGATCAGGACAACTCGTCAGCTCGTCAGCCGTGCACGACTGCTCAGCGCGCTTCCCGGCCACCGAAGGCGTGGCCCCGGGCCACGCCCCACCGGACACGTACACGAGAGGCCGACATGCCGTCCGACAATCCCGCCGGCGACCCCGCCGGCCCCTCCGGCGCCGCCGGCATGGAAGCCGCGCCCTTCAGCACGCGCTTCGCCGTGCCGGAAGGCTGGGGCGCGCACCGGATGCCCGACATGACCGGGCGGCTGGCGGTGGTCACCGGGGCGAACACCGGGCTCGGCCTGTGCACGGCCAGGGAACTGGCCAGGGCCGGGGCCGACGTGGTGCTCGCGGTACGCAGCCCGGCGCGGGGCAAGGCGGCGGCCGCCTCGATCATGCAGGCGGCACCGCGGTCCCGGGTGGAGGTGCGGCGGCTCGACCTCGCGGACCTGGCGTCCGTACGCCGGTTCGCCGACGGCTTCCTCGACGCCTATCCGGCGCTGGACGTGCTGGTCAACAACGCGGGGATCATGGCGCCGCCGTACCGGACCACGGCCGACGGCTTCGAGTCGCAGTTCGGCACGAACCACCTCGGGCACTTCGCGCTGACCGGGCGGCTGATGCCCGCGCTGGCCGCGGCCACCGCGGCGCGGGTGGTCACCGTCAGCAGCGACCTGCACTCCCTGGGGCGGCTGGACTTCCACGACCTGCAGTCACGGCGGCGGTACCGCAGGCTGCGCGCGTACGGGACCTCCAAGCTCGCGAACCTGCTGTTCACCGCCGAGCTCGACCGGCGGGCCGCCGCCGCGGGGCTGCCCCTGCGGGCGTACGCCGCCCACCCCGGCTTCGCCGCCACCTCCCTCACCCTCACCGGCCGGTCCGCCCCGGTCCGCCTGCTGATGACCGTCCCCAACACACTCGTCGCCGTCAGCCCCGCCCAGGGCGCCGTCCCCCTGCTGTGCGCGGCGGCCCTGCCCGACCTCCCCGGCGGCGTCTTCCTCGGCCCGGGCAGCCGCTCGGGCATGCGCGGCTCGCCGGCCGTCCTCGTCCCCAAGGACAACGCCCGCGACCGTCCGACCGCCGTCCGCCTGTGGGAGGTCTCCCAGTCCCTCACCCAGGTCGTCTACGACTTCGCGGCCACCGGCCGCGGCGCCCGCCCGGCTCCTCGGAGCTGAACGCGGGCGGTTCCGGGCCGGGCCCGGGTTCTCCGGTGGCCGCGGCTGTTCCGGCCGGCCGCCGGACCGCGTCCCGTCAGCCGGTCAGGACGGCCGCTCAGCCGGTCAGGACGGCCGCGAGCGCGGGCGCGTAGAGCCGCTCGATCTCGTCCGGGGTCAGGCCGGCCGCGGCCGGGAAGCGCACGAGGTTGCGGGACAGCAGCAGGCCCAGGAGCTGCGCGGCGACGAGGGCGGCCCGGGCCGGGGCGTCGGGGCCGGACATCACGGCGCCGAGCGCGGGGGCGACCTGCCGGGCGAAGATGTCCCGCATCCGGGCGGCGGCCTGGTCGTTGGTGACCGCCGAGCGCAGCAGGACGGCGAGGGCCTCGTCGGGCGGCTCGCCCTCCCAGCGGGACAGGAAGTGCCGGACGAGCAGGGCGGGCAGCCGGTCGGCGGGGACGCCGCGCAGGTCGGGCAGGTTGAGGTCGACGTCGAGAGCGGCGTCGAAGAGCTGCTCCTTGCTGCCGAAATACCGCATGACCATCGAGGCGTCGATGCCCGCGTCGGCCGCGACACCGCGGATGGTGGTGCGCTCGTAGCCCTGCCGGGCGAACCGGGTGCGCGCGGCGCCGAGGATGGCCGCCTTCGTGGCCTCCGCGGTACGGCGGGGCCGGTCGGCGGCCGGGTGTCCGGTCGGGCTTCCGGTGGGGTCTCCGGCGGGGCGGTCCATGGGGTCGGCCTTCATGCCAACAACTGTAGGCCAACAACCGTTGACACACCAGCGCGCACGGCGCACGATAGTCAACGAGCGTTGGCCAACACGCGTTGGCCCCTAACGGAGGAGACCGCCATGACCGCTCGCCCCGCCCACGACCTCGCCGCCCTCCCCGCCCTTGATGCCCTCCCCGCCGTCCCCGATCTTCCCGCCGAGTGCACCGTGGCCATCGTCGGCGCGGGCCCCACCGGCCTCGCGCTGGCCGTCACGCTCGCCGAGGCCGGGGTGGACTTCGTGCTGCTCGACAAGCTCGCCGAGGGCGCCAACACCTCGCGGGCCGCCGTCATCCACGCCCGCACCCTGGAGGTCATGGACAGTCTCGGCGTCTCGAAGCCCCTGCTCGAACAGGGCCTGCGGTTGGACCGCTTCGCCCTGCGCGAGGGCAGCCGCGCGCTGGTCCGCCTGTCCTTCGAGAAGCTGCCGACCCCGCACCCGTACGTCCTGATGGTCCCGCAGTGCGACACCGAGGCCGTGCTGCGGGAGCGGCTGCGGGAGCTCGGCGGCGACGTCCACCGGCCGTACGAGGTCACGGGGGTCGTGCAGGACCCGGACGGCGTCACCCTCACCACCGCGGACGGCGCCACGCTGCGGGCCAAGTACGCGATCGGCACCGACGGCATGCACAGCGTCGTACGCGAGGCGGCCGGCGTCGGCTTCACCGGCAGCGCCTACGAGGCGTCCTTCGTCCTGGCCGACCTGCGCATGGACTGGCTGCCCGGCCGCGCCGAGGTGTCGCTCAACCTGCACCCCGACGGGATGGTCGTCGTGGCCCCGCTGCCCGACGACCGGATCCGCGTCGTGGCGGCGGCGGACCCCGCCACCGTGCCGTCCGAGCCCGACCGCCACTACATGCAGCGACTGTTCGACACCCGGCTGCCCGGCCAGGGCCGGGTGGACTCGGTGGTGTGGAGCTCCCGGTTCCGGGTCCACCACCGCGTCGCCGACTCCTACCAGGCCGGGCGCCTGCTGCTGGCCGGTGACGCGGCGCACGTGCACAGCCCGGCGGGCGGCCAGGGCATGAACGTCGGCATCCAGGACGCCTACGCCCTCGGCCGGGCCATCGCCGAGGGCCGTCCCGAGTCGTACGGACCCCTGCGGCGGCCGGTCGCCAAGCGGGTGGTGGCCTTCACCGACCGGCTCACCCGCATGGCGACGATGGCGCCGGGACCGGCCCGCACCGCCCGCAACGCGGTGCTGCCGGTCCTGGGCCGGGTGCCGGCCTTCCGCCACCGGATCGCCCGCGAACTGTCCGAGCTGAACTACCGCTGAGGTCCGCCGGACTCCCCGGCCCCCGGCTTCACGGCGGTCGCCTTGAGGAACGTGTACTGGAAGGTGCCGTCCTCCTCGGCGGTGCGATACAGCTCGGCGATGCCCCGGTCGAAGTCGGCGGCCGTGCTCAGGCCCGCGGCGAGCGCCTCCTCGCGCACCGCGGCGACCATCGGGGTGAACGTCAGCCGGGTGAAGCCCTCCGCCAGCGCGGGCCGGCTGCGGTCGGCGCAGACCGTACGGGGCTCGGCCCGCAGCCGCGTGAAGCCCGCGGCGGCCAGCAGCGGTACGACCTGACGGCCCATCAGCGCGTTGCCGCCGGCCGCCGCCTGCAGGCGGACCTGGTGGCCGATCACCGCCTCGGCGTAGGCACCGGCCGGATGGAAGAACGCGGAGCCGTGGTCCCCCTCGATCACGGTGATCGTCCCGCCGGGCCGCAGCACCCGCCGCAGCTCCGCCAGCGCGCCGGCCGGAGCGGCGAGGTGCTCCAGCAGGAAACAGACGAAGACGTGGTCGAAGTGGTCGTCGGGGAACGGGAGCCGGCGGACGTCGGCCCGGTACCACTCCACGCCGCCGCCCCCGGCGGACCCCCGCCCGCCCAGCCGAGTCCTGGCCCTGGCCAGCGACTCGGCGTCCATGTCCACGGCCACGACACGCGCCCCCGGACTCGCCGCCACCAGGTGCGCGGTCTGCGCGCCCACCCCGCACCCGGCCTCCAGCACCCGGCTCCCCGGCGGATACGCCGTTCCCTCGTGGAGCAGCGCGGCGAGCGTGTCGGCCTGGTCGGCCAGGCGCCGGCTCTCGCGCTCGGAGTAGCCGTGCACGTACGGGGCGGCGGTGGAAGCGGCGGGAGCGGAACCGGCCGGGGGCGAATCGGTGACGGCGGAATCGGTGAGGGCGCGACCGGTGAGGGCGGAATGTGCGGGGGTGCGGTCGGCTGGGGCGGGGTGCGTGGTCATGCGGCCCAGCCTGGGGCCGACAATGGTCCGGTGGACAGGTCCAAAAGTGGCGGTACCGACTGGACCGAAACGGCCGGGGACGCGGGCCGGGCGGGTGCGGGCGCGGACCGGCCTCCCGCGAGCCGGCCTCCCGCGAGCCGGGCGGACGCCCGGAGCCCGCGCGAGGACGGGAGCCGGACCGGCCCGGACGGCTCGCGCGAGGACGGGAGCGGGGAGGGCGCCGGACGGGCGCCCGGGGACGCGCGGCGGGACGTCCCCGGCGCGGGGACGGCCGGGGACGGCGGGGCGGACTTCCTCCAGTTGCGGGCGCAGGAGGCTCCGCGCGGCGGTCTTTCCGGCTGGCTGGCAGCCCGTATGCGGCAGGCCATCGCGGACGGGCGGATTGCGGTCGGGTCGCGCCTTCCGCCGTCCAGGGTGCTCGCCGCCGAACTGCGCGTCTCGCGCGGCGCGGTGACCGAGGCGTACCGGCGCCTGGCCGACGACGGTCACGTGGCGGGCCGGGGCCGCGCGGGCACGGTGGTGGTGGCCGCTCCCGCGGCCGGGCGCGCCCCCCTGCGGGAACCCGGAGCGGGCGGGCGGCCGCCGGCGGGCCGCGCCTGCGTACCGCCCGTACCGCCGTACCCGCGTGTGCCGACCGGGGCCGGCTTGTTCACGCCGGAGCCCGGGACGGAGGTCTTCGAGGCGCTGCGGTCCGCGCCCGCGCGGATCGACCTCTCGCCGGGTGTTCCCGACCTGGGGGCGTTCCCGCGGGCCGCGTGGCTGCGCGCGGAACGGGAGGTGCTGGGCGCGACGGGGGCCGGCAGCCTGGGGTACGGGGATCCGCGCGGGACACCCGAGTTGCGGCGGGCGGTGGTGGACTGGCTGGCCCGGTACCGCGGGATCGCGGCGGACCCGGAGGACGTCGTGGTCGTCTCGGGGACCGCGCAGGCGCTCACGCTCCTCGGGCAGGTGCTGGCGGGGTACGGGCACGGCGCGATCGCGGTCGAGGAGCCCGGCTCGCTGGGCGCCCGCCAGCACCTGCGGCGGGTGGCGGGGGCCACGCCGCCCGTTCCCGTGGACGGCGAGGGCCTGCGGGTGGACGCCCTGCGGGCCTGCGGGGCGGGAGCCGTCCTGGTCACCCCGGCGCACCAGTTCCCGACCGGGGTGGTGCTCAGCGGCGCCCGCCGCCGGGAGCTGATGGAGTGGGCCGCGGGCGGCGGGCTGATCGTCGAGGACGACTACGACGCGGAGCACCGTTACGACCGCGCCCCCGTGGCCGCCCTGAAGGCCGCCTTGCCCGAACGGGTCTGCTACGCGGGCAGCGTCTCCAAGGTGCTCGCGCCCGCGCTGCGGACCGGCTGGGTGCTGGCGCCGCGGCCGTACCACGAGGCCCTGGTCGAGGCGAAACGCTTCGCCGACCTCGGCAATCCCGCGCTGCCGCAGCTCGTGCTGGCCCGGCTGATGGAATCGGGGGCGCTGGAACGGCAGTTGCGGGTGCTGCGACAGCGGCACCGGCGGCGCAGGGACGCGATGACGGCGGCCGTCGCCGCCCATCTGCCGGGTGCCGTGGTGCACGGCGCGGCCGCCGGGCTGCATCTGACCGTCGCCTTCCCCGAGGGCGGCTTCCGCGATCTCGACCTCGCCACGGCTTCACTCGATCGGGGGATCAAGGTGCACCCGCTGTCCTGGCACCGGCAGCGTCCAGGCCCGCCCGGTCTCGTGCTCGGCTACGCCGGGAACACCCCCGATCTCGTCACCGAAGCCGTCGCCACCGTGGGCGCGGCGCTCGCGGAGCTCTCCGCCGGGGCGTGACCTCCCCGCGGACCGCCGCTCCCCGGGCGGGTTACCGTGGGTCCATGCACGTGAGCCAGCCTCAGCCGGCCACCGTCCCCGACGTTCCCGAGGCACCCGACGCCTCCGCCGGCGCGCCGGGAGCCGTACCCGCGGCGGCCGGCACCTCCCCGCCGGCCGCGGACACCGCCACCCCCGCGCCCGGGCCCGACCCCGCGCCGCCTCCCGCACCACCCACCGCCACCCCCGCCGCCGCCACTTCCCCGCCGCCCCCGGACGCCGGCGAGCCGGCGCCTGGGCCGGGTGGCGGGTCCGCGGTCCTGATCGGCGCGTTTCCGCCTTCCCCGACCACCGCGCCCGAGGCGACACGGACGCGGTCCCTGTACGTGCCGGTCAGGCGCGGGCCCGCGGGCACGGTGCTGCGGCTGTGGCGTACGCCCTTCGGCACCCGCACCGCCGTGGCGTTCACCAGTGACCGGCGGCTGCGTTCCGTCCTCGGGCCCTGCCAGCCCTGGATCCGCCTGTCCGAGGCCGCGCTGCGCCGCATGGCCGAGCCCCTGGGCACCCGCCACGTCACGGTCGACCCGGTCCTGACCGCCCGCCCGCCGTCCTCCCGCCCCGCCTCCTCGGCCACGCCCTGCCCGCCGTCGGACTGACCGCCGTCGGACCGACCGGGCGAGCGGCCCGGGACCGCCCCGGACGGGCGCAGGCCCCCGCCCCGGACCGGCCTCAGGCCGGGTCGAAGCGTACGTCGTGGCCGGCCCCGGGGTCGGAGGCCGCGAGCAGGCGCGCGCCTTCCTCGGCGAGCGCGTCCCGGTCCCGCGCCCGCAGCGGGGCGAAGGGGGTGACGACGACCGAGGCGGTCCCCTTGGCGCGGTCGAACCGCCAGGTGCCGCCGACGAACCCGTCGACCAGGATCGTGCCGCGGACGATCCCGTTGGCGGTCATCACCCTGGCCCTGTACGGCTCGGGCACGATACGCGTCCGGTCGGCGTGCGACAGCAGGAGGTTGTCGAAGTCGGCGACGAAGCGGGCGGACACCGGGACGGACGGGTCGGTGAGGACGGCGTCCGGCAGGTCGTACAGCACCCGGCCGTCCTCGGCGGTGTACGTGCGCAAGTTCAGCGCCGCGAAGGCCCGTCCCAGGCCGGTCAGGCCGCACCACTTCTGCATGTCGGCCGGGGTGGCGGGGCCGAAGGCGGCCAGGTAGCGGCGGACGAGGGGGGCATGGTCGGGGGCGTGGTCGTCCGGCCCCTCGCCCAGCCAGTCGTCCAGCAGGCCGTACGCGGTCCGTCCGCCCGCGCCCCACACGCCGCGTGGCGGGAGCTGGACCAGCGGAAGCCACAGCCGCAGCGCCTGGACGAGCGAGGCCGGGTCGCCGCCCGGGAAGCGCTCGCCCATCCGCGAACGCAGCTCCTCGGCCGTACGCGGCCGCTCGGCCAGCAACTCGCGTCCGTACGCGACCACTTCGGGCCGCTTCAGGTCCTTGACGCCCGCGGCCCACTGGCTGGTGCGGAACCGGCGTTCGAGCATGTCGCGCAGCCACGACCGCAGCAGCGGAGCGTCCTCGACGGTCACCAGGTGGACGGTGTTGCGCATCAGCACCAGCCGTACCAGTCGCCTGTCGGTGAGCAGCCGCCCCAGCTCGGCGAAGTCGAAGTCCGCGAGCCGCGTCCACAGCCCGGGATACGGCGAGGTGGGTGTCTGCGACTGCATCCCGATCAGGTGCGCGATGGCTTCCGCGGCCCCGCTTCCGGCCCGGTCCAGCAGGAGCTGCCTGGCAAGGAGCGTGCGGTTGAGGGTGCGCGAGTCCGGCGTGGTGGTGGCCATGGACCTCACGGTAGGGGGGAATGCGGTCAGAACGTGTCCGCGATGGCCACGAGGGCGCGAATTCCGGGGCACGCGATGCGACGCTCACGCCACCGGACGCTCCCGGCGCACCGCGTGGTGGATCGGCGTGCGAGCGCCGGTGAGGGGCGCACCCGAACCCCCGTGGCGGTGGGCGACGATCTCCGCGGCGATCGACAGCGCCGTCTCCTCCGGGGTGCGGGCGCCGAGGTCGAGGCCGATCGGGGAATGGAGGCGGGCCAGGTCGAGGTCGCTCAGGCCCGCCTCACGCAGCCGGCCGAGGCGGTCGAGGTGGGTGCGGCGCGAGCCCATCGCGCCGACGTAGCCCACCGGCAGCCTCAGCGCCCGCTCCAGCAGCGGGACGTCGAACTTGGCGTCGTGGGTGAGCACGCAGACCGCGGTTCGGGCGTCGAGGCGGCCCGCCGCCGCCTCCCGGTCGAGGTAGCGGTGCGGCCAGTCGGCGACCACCTCGTCGGCCTCCGGGAAGCGCCGCCGTGTGGCGAAGACGGGACGGGCGTCGCAGAGGCTGACGTGGTGGCCGAGGAACTTGCCGGCGCGTACCAGGGCGGCGGCGAAGTCGATGGCGCCGAAGACGAGCAGCCTCGGCGGCGGCACGCTGGATTCGACGAGGAGGGTGAGCGGCCGGCCGCAGCGGCTCCCGTCGGCGCCGACGACGAGCGTGCCGGTGCGGCCGGCGGCGAGCATGGCGGCGGTGTCCGCGGCGGCGGTGCGGTCCCGGTCGGCGTCGCCGAGCGAGCCCTCGTGGCTCCCGTCCGGCCGGACCAGCAGCGCGCGGCCGAGCAGGTCCGCCGGGCCCTCGGTGATCCGGGCCAGCGCCGCCGCCTCGCGGGAGACGGCGGCGGCCAGGGCGCGGACGAGTTCGGGACGCCGCCCGGGGTCGATCCGCTGGACGAGGACGTCGATCTCGCCGCCGCAGGTCAGGCCGACGGCGAAGGCGTCCTCGTCGCTGTAGCCGAAGTGCCGCAGGGACGTCGCGGGGCCGTCGCCGGACAGCGCCGCGCGGCACAGCTCGTAGACCGCGCCCTCGACGCACCCGCCGGACACGCTGCCGACCGCCTCTCCCGCACCGTCCACCGCGAGGGCAGCGCCGGGCTGCCGGGGCGCGCTGCCGCCGGTCGCGACCACGGTGGCGACGGCGAACGGCCGGCCGTGTCCGCACCAGCGGTGCAGCTCTTCGGCGATGTCCAGCACGGCGGCTCCACTCCTCGCCCGGCCTCCCGGCCGGCTCCCCGGCATCTTCCCGGCCGGCTCCCGGCCGACCCTCCGACCGACCGGCCTTTCGACCGGCTTCCGGTCGCCTCCCGACCGGCTTCCCGGCGGGTCACCCGTCACGCTCCCGGTGCCCTCACCGGTTGTCTTCCCTGCGCGCGGCCCGGTTCCTCGCTTCTTCGGCCGTTCGGCCGGGGCGGGCCGCGGGTACGGGGGCGGGCGGACCGGCGGACCGGCGGACCGGCGGACCCGGCGGCCCCGTCACGCCCCGGTCAGGTGTTCCGGCCGCACCGGGGTTCTGTTCAGTTCCAGCCCGGTCGCCTGCCGGATCGCCGCGAGGACGGCCGGGGTGGACGACAAGGTGGGGGCCTCGCCGATGCCGCGCAGCCCGTAGGGGGCGTGTGCGTCGGCGAGTTCGAGCACGTCGACGGGGATCGTCGGCGTGTCGAGGATGGTGGGGATCAGGTAATCGGTGAAGGACGGGTTGCGGACCTTCGCCGTCGCCGGGTCGACGACGATCTCCTCCATGACGGCGATGCCCAGGCCCTGGGCGGTGCCGCCCTGGATCTGGCCCTGGACGGACAGCGGGTTGAGCGCCTTGCCGACGTCCTGCGCGCAGGCCAGCTCGACCACTTTGACCAGACCGAGCTCGGTGTCGACGTCGACCACGGCCCGGTGGGCGGCGAAGCTGTACTGGACGTGGCCGTCGCCCTGGCCGGTGACGGGGTCGAACGGGCGGGTCGGGCGGTGCCGGAACTCCAGTTCCAGGTCGACGGCCTCGCCCTGGAGGACGTCGGCGAGGTCGGCCAGCGCCTCGCCACCGCCGGTGACCACCTTGCCGCCCTCCAGCAGCAGTTCCGGGCCGGCCCAGGCCGGGTGGCGGCCGCCGAACCTGCGGCGGCCGATGTCGAGCACCTTCGCACGTACCGCCTCGCAGGTGTTCTTCACCGCGCCGCCGGTCATGTACGTCTGCCGGGAGGCGGAGGTGGAGCCGGCCGAGCCGACGGCCGTGTCGGCGGGCTGGATCGTGACGTGGGTGACGCCGAGTTCGGAGCGGGCGATCTGGGCGAGTACGGTGACGCCGCCCTGGCCGACCTCGGCCATGGCCGTGTGCACGGTCGCCACGGCCTCGCCGCCCATGACCTCCATGCGCACCCGGGCGGTGGAGTAGTCGTCGAAGCCCTCGGAGAAGCCGACGTTCTTGATGCCGACCGCGTAGCCGACGCCCCGGACGATGCCCTCGCCGTGGCTGGTGTTGGACAGGCCGCCGGGCAGCGCGCGCAGGTCCGCGCCCTCGGTGGTCTCCCACTGGCGTTCGGGCGGCAGCGGGCGGGCCTTGACCCGGCGCAGCAGTTCCGCGACGGGCGCCGGGGAGTCGACGACCTGCCCCGTGGGCATGATCGCGCCCTGCTCCATGGCGTTGAGCTGCCGGAACTCCACCGGGTCCATGCCGAGTGCCGCCGCGACCTTGTCCATCTGGGCCTCGTAGGCGAAGCACGCCTGGACCGCGCCGAAGCCGCGCATGGCACCGCAGGGCGGGTTGTTGGTGTAGAGGGCCAGCGCCTCGATGTCCACGTGGTCGACGCGGTACGGTCCCACGCCGAGCGAGGCGGCGTTGCCGACGACGGCCGGGGAGGAGGAGGCGTAGGCGCCGCCGTCGAGCACGATCCGGGCCCTGACGTGGGTCAGTCTGCCGTCGCTGGTGGCGCCGTGCTCGTAGCGCAGCCTGGCCGGGTGGCGGTGGACGTGGCCGAAGAAGGACTCGAAGCGGTCGTAGACGATCTTGACGGGTTTACCGGTGCGCAGCGCCAGCAGGCAGCCGTGGATCTGCATCGACAGGTCCTCGCGGCCGCCGAACGCTCCGCCGACGCCGGACAGCGTCATGCGCACCTTCTGCTCCGGCAGGCCCAGCACGGGCGCGATCTGCCGCAGGTCGGAGTGCAGCCACTGGGTGGCGACGTACAGGTCCACGCCGCCGTCCTCGGCGGGCACCGCGAGCCCGGACTCCGGGCCGAGGAACGCCTGGTCCTGCATGCCGAAGACGTATTCGCCGGTGACGACCACGTCCGCCCGCGCGGCGGCCGCGGCGGCGTCGCCGCGCACGACGGGCTGGCGGTGCACGATGTTCGGGTGCGGGACGTGGCCGATGTGGTGGTCCCGGCGGTCCTCGTGCACGAGCACGGCGCCCGGCCCGGTGGCCGACGCCTCGTCGGTGACGAGGGGCAGTTCCTCGTACGCCACGCGGATCCTCGCGGCGGCGCGGCGGGCGGTCTCGGGGTGGTCGGCGGCCACCAGCGCGACCGGTTCGCCGTGGTGGCGGACCTTGCCGTGGGCGAGGACGGGGGTGTCGCGGATCTCCAGCCCGTAGTGCCTGACGTCGGTGGGCAGGTCGTCGTAGGTGAGGACCGCGTACACGCCGGGGGTGGCCAGCGCCTCGGCGGTGTCGATGGACAGGATCCTCGCGTGGGCGACGGTGCTGCGCAGGGTGTGGCCCCACAGCATGTCCTCGTGCCACAGGTCGGAGGAGTAGGCGAACTCACCGGTGACCTTGAGGACGCCGTCGGGCCGCGGCGTGGACTCGCCGACGCCGCCCTTGCCGGCCGAGCGCTGGGCGATGCCGGTGGGGGCGCGACCAGGGGTGGCGGCACGGACGGGAGCGGAGCCGGCGCGGACGGGGGCGGTGGCGCGACCGGGGGTGGCGGCGGCGCGGGGCTCGCGGGGGCTCACACGGCCTCCCCGGTACGGGCGGCCGCCAGGCGGACCGCGTCGAGGATCTTCTCGTAGCCGGTGCAGCGGCACAGGTTGCCCGACAGTGCCTCGCGGATGTCGCCGTCGGTCGGCGAGGGGTTGCGCTCCAGCAGGTCGTCGGCGGCCACCAGCAGGCCGGGGGTGCAGAAGCCGCACTGGACCGCCCCGGCGTCGACGAACGCCTGCTGGACGACCGACAGCTCGCCGTCCTCGCCGGTCAGGCCCTCCACCGTCCGTACGTCGCGGTCCTGGGCCTGGCCGGCCGCGACCAGGCACGAGCACACCGGCACGCCGTCGAGGCGGACCGTGCAGGAGCCGCACTCCCCCTGCTCGCAGGCGTTCTTGGAGCCGGGCAGGCCCATCCGCTCACGCAGCACGTACAGCAGGCTCTCGCCCTCCCATACGTCGTCGGCCTCCTGCCGGCGTCCGTTGACGGTGAAGCTCACGCGCATGACCCGCTCCTCTCCGCGATCCGGCCGCCGCGGTACTCCTGCCAGGTCCAGTCCAGCGTGCGGCGGGCCATCACGCCGAGCGCGTGCCGCCGGTACGCCGCGGTGCCGCGCACGTCATCGATCGGGGCGGCGGCGCCCGCCACCAGGTCGGCGAACCGCGCCGCCACGGACGGCGGAACCGCCTTCCGGCTGTCCCACAGCCCCTCCTCCTCCAGCGCCGCGGCCAGGAACTCCTCGGCGGCGCGGGCGCGGATCGGGGTGGGCGCGGCCGAGCCGATGCCGGTGCGGACGGTGCGGGTGTCGGGGTGCAGCGCGATGCCGAAGGCGCACACCGCGATGACCATGGCGTTGCGGGTGCCGACCTTGGAGAACTGCTGCGGCCCGGTGGCCCGTTTCAGGTGGACGGCCCTGATCAGCTCGTCGGGCGCGAGGGCGTTGCGCTTGACGCCGGTGTAGAAGTCGTCGATCGGGATCATCCGGGTGCCGCGCACCGAGACCGCCTCGACCTCGGCGCCGCCGGCCAGCAGCGCGGGGTGGGCGTCGCCGGCCGGGGAGGCGGTGCCGAGGTTGCCGCCGACACCGCCGCGGTTGCGGATCTGCGGCGAGGCCACGGTGCGGCTCGCGAGCGCCAGCCCGGGCAGCTCCCCGCGCAGGTTCTCGATGATCCGGGTGTACGGGACGGCGGCGCCCAGCCGCACGGTCCCGTCGCCGGTCTCCCACTCGCGCAGCTCGCCGACGCGGCCGAGGTCCAGCAGGTGCTCCGGCCTGCGGTGGTCGAAGTTGATCTCGACCATCACGTCCGTGCCACCCGCGATGGGCACGGCACCGGGGTGCTCGGCCTTGGCGGCGAGCGCCTCCTGCCAGCCGGCGGGGCGGAGGAAGTCCATGCTTCGGTCTCTTCTCGGCTCTCGTGGCTCGGGTCTCGGGTCTCGTGGCTCGGGTCTCGTGGCTCGGGTTCCGGGACCCGGCCCTGTCCCGGGATCCGGCCTCGCTCCCGGTGGGCCGTCGGCCCGGGGATACGGATCTCCGTGGCGTCGGGGACGGGCGGTGCGCCGTCCGCCGCGGCCGGGGGTCGGGGTCGGGGTCGGTCGGCCGGCGTCGGTGGCTTGAGCGGCTTGGACGGCTTCGGAGCTTGAGCGGCTTCGGCGAGGTGCGCGCGGTGCGCACATCGCACGGCCCGTATCCAGTACAGGGCCGCCGGCCCGTCCCGGTGCAGTCACCGAAACCATGAAGCGTTTGGCTGGCCAGGCAGAGGGTCTTGTAGATTCCTCTGAAAGGAGACCCCGCGAAACGCCGCGGTATCGCACCGGCGACGCGGCCGGAACGCGCCTCCCCGACCCATCCCACCGAGTGAGACGACAAGGCGACGACGATGCGGCTGCGCGCACTGCTGGACACCGAAGCCCTCGGCCTGCGGCTGCTGGGCGGCGCGGACGAGCTGGACCGCACCGTCCGGGGCGTGATGACCACCGACCTGCGGGACCCCAGCCGCTACCTGGGCGGCGGCGAGCTGGTGCTGACCGGTCTGGCGTGGCGGCGCTCCGCCGCCGACTCCGAGTCGTTCGCCGGGATCCTGGCGGCGGCCGGGGTGGCCGGGCTCGCGGCCGGGGAGGCCGACGGCCCGGTCCCGGCCGACCTGGTCGCCGCGTGCGAGCGGCACCACCTGCCGCTGTTCGCCGTCGACGAGCGGGTGGCCTTCGCGACCATCACCGAGTACGTGTCGCGGCAGGTCTCCGGCGAGCGGGCCGGCGACCTGGCGGCCGTGGTGGACCGGCACCGGCGGCTGATGTCGCCGGGACCGGCGGGGGGCGGCCCGGACGCGGTGCTCGACCTGCTCGGCAGCGACCTGGACCTGCGGGCGTGGGTGCTGTCGTCCACCGGCCGGGAGATCGGCGGCTCCGGCCACCCGCTGCCCGGAGGGCTGCGCGCGGAGCTGGCCGGGGCGCAGCAGGCCGCGGCCCGGACCGGTCGGCCCGCGCCCTACCGGGTGGCGGTCCAGGGCGGCCGCACGTACTCCCTGTTCCCGGTCCGCGCGGGCGAGAGCAGCGCCGACGTGCGGGCCGGGGTGCTGTCCGACTGGTTCCTGGCGGTGGCGGCGGACGCCGGGGAGTGGCCGGCCGAACGGCTCGACCTGCTGCACGGCGTCACCCAGCTGATCGCGGTGGAGCGCGACCGCCGGGAGGCGGCCCGGCAGATCAGGCGGCGGCTGGCGGCCGAGGTGTTCGAACTGGTGGGCGGCGGGGCGCCGCCCGGCGAGATCGGGGCGCGGCTGCGGGCGGCGGCGCCGGTGCTGGTGCCGGGCGCGGCGGGTGCGGCGTACTGGCAGATCGTGGTGGCCCAAGTGGAGTGGGAGGGCGGCGAGGTGCCCGCGGGCCCCGTGGGACAGGCGCTGCTGGAGGAGGTGCTCGCCGATCCGGCCGAGCCGGGGCCCGACCCGGCCGAGCGGGTCGCGGTCGCGTACGCCGACGACACCGCGCTGGCCCTGGTGCCGCTGCCGCCGGCCGGGGACGGCACGCCGCGGACGCTGCGGGCCGAGCGGCTGCAGGAGGTAGTGGGCGGCCCGCTGGCGCGGGGGCTGGCCGGCGACGGGCGGCTGACGGTCGGTGTCAGCGCGGCCGTGCACTCCCCCGAGGCGCTGCGCGGCGCGCTGGAGGAGGCCCGGCACGCCCGCCGGGTGGCCGCCGCCCGCCCCGGCCGGGTGTGCGTGGCCGGGCACGAGGAGCTGGCCTCGCACGTCCTGCTGCTGCCGTTCGTGCCCGACGACGTGCGCCGCGCCTTCACCGCCCGGCTGCTCGACCCGCTGCGCGCGTACGACCGCAGGCACCGCGCCGAGCTCATTCCCACCCTGGTGGCCTTCCTGGAGTGCGACGGGTCCTGGACCCGCTGCGCCACCCGCCTCCACCTCCACGTCAACACGCTGCGCTACCGCATCGGCCGCATCGAACAGCTCACCGGCCGCGACCTGTCCCGCCTGGAGGACAAGCTGGACTTCTTCCTCGCGCTGCGGATGAGCTGACCCTTCCCGGCCAGCCGCCGCTCACCTCACCGGGCGCAGGGCGTCCGGGGTCAGGTCGCGCAGGGTGGGGTAGCCGTCGACCGCCATGATCAGGTCGGCCTCGGCCAGGAGGGTGCGCAGGACATGGACGACCCCGTCCGTGCCGCCGAGTGCGAGCCCGTACGCGTACGGGCGTCCGATGCCGACCGCGGTCGCGCCGAGGGCGAGGGCCTTGACGACGTCTGCGCCGCTGCGGACACCGGAGTCGAACAGCACCGGCAGGTCACCGGCCGCCTCGACGACGCCCGGCAGGCAGTCCAGGGCCGGCAGGCCGCCGTTGGCCTGGCGGCCGCCGTGGTTGGAGCAGTAGACGCCGTCCACGCCGCCGTCCCTGGCACGTCGGGCGTCGTCGGGGTGGCAGATGCCCTTGACGATCAGCGGCAAGGTGGTCAGTGACCGCAGCCAGGGCAGATCGTCCCAGGTCAGCGGGTTGCCGAAGATCTGCGCCCAGCGCAGCACGGCGGCCTGCGGGTCCTCCTCGGGGGACCGGGCGAGGGACGCGCGGAAGACCGGGTCGCCGGTGTAGTTGGCCAGGCAGTGGCCGCGCAACTGGGGGAAGTTGGCCGTGGCCAGGTCGCGGGGCCGCCAGCCGGTGACCCAGGTGTCCAGGGTGACGACGATGCCCTTGTAGCCGGCCCGCTCGGCGCGTTCGACCAGGCTCGCGGCCAGGTCGCGATCGGTGGGCGTGTAGAGCTGGAACAGGCCGGGCGCGCCGCCGAGTTCGGCCGCGACCTGCTCCATCGGGTCCGCCGACAGCGTCGAGGCGATCATGGGCACCCCGGTACGGGCGGCGGCGCGCGCGGTGGCGAGGTCGCCGTGTCCGTCCTGCGCGCACAGGCCGATCACCCCGATCGGCGCCAGGAACACCGGCGCGGGCAGCGTCATCCCGAACAGTTCGACGCTCAGGTCGCGTTCGGCGGCGCCGACGAACATCCGCGGCACCAGGCCCCAGTGGTCGAACGCGGTGACGTTGGCGGTCTGCGTCCGCTCGTCACCGGCGCCGCCGGCCACGTACGACCAGACGGACGGCGGCAGCGCGGCGCGCGCCCTGGACTCCAGCTCGTCATGGCTCACCGGCAGCGCCGGCAGCACACCGCCGAGGCCGTTGAGGTAGATCTCGTTCTGGAAGTTCCCGAAGTTCCCGAACGCGGTCAAGCCGGCACCTTCTCTCCGCTTCACACATCCGTGTACGCCGTCGCACGCTGACCCGCGCCCTCGCACGCCGTCGTACGCCCGTCGGTACGCCGTCGGTACGCCGTTGGTACGACGGTGGTACGACGGTGGTACGACGGTGGTACGCCGCCGGGGACGCCCGCGACATCCTTCCGCGCGCGCCCGCCGAACGGGCCAAGCGTAGGGGTCAAGTGCGTTCGTGAAAGTGATCCCGTTCACAAGAAGTGATCTCCAACCCCTTGGCGGCGGGCCCCCACCCGTGCTGGACTTCCGCCACGGCACCAGGGGGCCGGGCGCCGGACACCTGAAGGACAACTCCACGTACGACTGCACAGGCCCACGCACTTGCTCACGATGGCTCGACGACGCGCTTGGGGGAGAAGCTGTGGCGGACACCGTCCTGTCGGAATCGGTGGTCGGGGTACCGGACGTGTGGCGGCTGCGGGCACGCGGCTGCTGGGCCGAGGCGGCCAGGCTCCTCAGGCCCTTCTGCGAGGACGACCCGGGAGCGGCGCTGCGCAGGGCGGAGCTGCTCATCGAGCGTGCCTTCTACCTGCTCGACGGCTGGGCCGAGGCGGAGGACGCCCTGCGGACGGCGGAAGCCCTCGCGGGTACGGACGAGGAGCGCGGCGCCGCGGCCTCCGAACGCGGCTACCTGGCCTACGGGGCCACCGTGTTCTCCGTACGGGACCGCACCGACGAGGCCAGCTCCGCCTTCGGGCGCAGCGCGGCTCTGCTCGCCCCCGGCTCCCCCGGCCGCCCGCTGCTGGATTTCCGGCGCGGCCTGGTCGCCGAGAACCTCGTCGGCAACCCGGCGGCGGCCCGCGCGGCCTACCGCCGCGCGCACGCCGGGGCGGTGGCCCACGGGGACACCTTTCTCACCTCCTTCACCTGGCGGCACCTGGCCGGGCTGGCCGCCGCCGAGGGCGACATCGCGGAAGCGCGCCACGGCTTCTCCGAGTCCCTGCGGCTGCGCGTCTCCCTCGGCCACCTCGTGGGGACCGCCCCCGCCCTGCTCGCCCTGGCCGACGTCTCCCCCGACCCCGAGGCGCAGGCCCTCCGCGCGGAAGCGGCCCGCCTCCACGCCCTGCTGGGCGGCATCCCCGTCTGGCTCACCCCCGCCCTGACCGACTGACCCCGCCCCGCGCCCCCGAGCGAGCCGGGCTCGCGCGGGGGCGCGGGCCCGCCTCCGGCCCGCGGCTGCCGCCGCCGCGGGCGCGCCCGGCCGGGGCGGCGCCGTACCCGGCAGAACACAGCGCCCGGGCGGCGAGGAGCCACAAGAAGCCCGAGCCGCGCCGACGCCAACCCGCCGCCGGCGCGGCGAGCCGTCCGGTTCAGCCCGCGGCCCCCAGGTGCCGGCGTGCCAGGTCCGCGACGGCCGCCACGTCCCCCGCGACGAGCGCGTCGAGCAGACCGAGGTGCTGCCGCGCGTCGGAGACCAGCCGCGCGCGGTCCGTGGCGGCGGCCCACTGGGCGCGGCGGTGGAGGTCCTCCGCGAGGGCGACGAGCTGGAGGTTGCCGGACAGGGCGAGCAGTTCCCGGTGGAAGGCCACGTCGGACGCGGCATAGGCGACGCGGTCACCGTCGGCGGCGGCCGCGGCGGTGTCCCGGGCCAGCGGGCGCAGCGCCTCCCACCGCTGCGACGGCACCGTACGTGCCAGACCGACCACCACCGGCACTTCGAGCAGCGCCCGGACCTCGGCCAGCTCGGCCAGCTCCCGGGCGGACCGCTCGGCTATCCGGAACCCCCGGTTCGGCAGCACCTCCACCGCGCCCTCCCGGGCGAGCAGCGCCATCGCCTCCCGTACGGGCGTGGCCGAGACCTCGTACCGCGCCGCCAGGGCGGGGGCCGAGTGGACCGAGCCGGGGCTCAGCTCGCCCGCGACGATCGCGGCACGCAGCGCTCCGAGCACCTGGTCGCGTACGGACAGCCGCTCCGGCATCCGTACCGCGGGCTCCACGGGGTCCACGGGCGCCCCTTCCATTCCGTCGCCTGAGTGCGACCGCCCGGTGCGATCGCCTGCTGCCATTGCTTCGTGCCGTTGCTTCGTGCCATCGCTCGGTGCGATCGCCTGTGGTGCGATCGCTCGGTGCCATCGCTTCGCGCCGTCGATCGGAGCCGTCGATCGGAGCCGTCGGTCAGAGCCGTGGCTCGACGCCCATCGCTCACCCGGATGGCGTACCGCCGTTAGGTTAAACCCCGACCGAGCTGCCTAAGGTTAGCCTTACCATGCCAGCGATCAGCTCCTCGTACGCGCGCCTGACCGCCGTCCACCCCGCCCTGTGCGTCACGAACGCCGCCCCGCGCTCGGACGGCGGCTGGACCGCCGTCAGCGACCTGGCCGCCGGCGGCCGGACGGTCGCGGACTTCGTCGCGCGGGAGGCGGAGCGGCTGACGGCGCGCTACGGCCGCCGGCCGCGGCCCGACGTGGCGGCCACTCTCGCGCTGCACCGCTACCTGTGGCCGGCCTGCCTGCTCTTCACCGTGCCGTGGTTCCTGCGCCACCGCGTGCCCCGGCTGCCGCCAGGCGCCGTGTCCGTGCACCGCGCGAGCGGCGCGATGACCGTGCGGCCCGAGGGGTTCGGCTGCCTGCCGGGCGACCGGGCCGCGCGCCTGCCGGGGGCCAGGACGGTGCCCTCGCGGGCGGCGCTGCGCGAAGAGCTGCGGTCCGCCCTCGCCGCTCACCTCGCGCCGGTCCTCAAGGGGTTCGGGCCGCTGCTGCGGCGCGGCCCGCACGCGCTGTGGGGAATGGCGACGGACGAGGTGGCCGAGGGCCTGTGGTACGTGGCCGGGCTCATGGGCGAATCGGAGGAGTCGCGCGCCCGGGCGGAGCTGGCGGCCCTGCTTCCCGGCGGCACTCCGCCGTTCGTCGGCGCGGCCGGCTTCCCCGTACCGCAGCGGGGTGCGGGACCGGCCCGGCGGACCCGGCTGACCTGCTGCCTGGTCTACACGCTGGACCCCGGGGCGGCGTGCGCGGCCTGCCCGCGGGCCCTCGGCCGGGCCGGGATCCGGAGCCCGGCATATGCGACCGCCAGGACCACGCTACGATCTCGGTCAAGTCAGCCGTTGTGGCACGGGAGTTCGACCCCCGGCCCGGTACGCGATCCGTAAGCGTGCTCTTGCGCCATAACGACTGCGCCTATCCGCGCTCTTCGCAAGGATGTCGGTCGTAAGCCGTCCCGCGGCCCGAGCGCGACGGAAGCGACACGAGGAATCGCTCATGAGACAGATAACGCTGGACTGGACACTCTCGGGTGCCGTCGGCCTGGTCGTTCTCGCGGCCTGCGTCGTCGTGGTCCGAAACCGCCGCAAGGGCGCCGAATCCGCACAGGGCGACTCCTGGGAGCGGATGGAGGAACGGCGCCGCCGCAAGGAGGCCATCTACGGCAGCGCCTCCTACGTCCTGCTCTTCTGCTGCGCCGCGGTGGCCGCCGCGCTGTCCTTCCACGGCCTGGTCGGCTTCGGCCGGCAGAACCTCGGGCTGACCGGCGGGTGGGAGTACCTGGTGCCGTTCGGGCTCGACGGCGCCGCCATGTTCTGCTCGGTGCTGGCCGTGCGCGAGGCGAGCCACGGCGACGCGGCGCTCGGCTCGCGCATGCTGGTGTGGATGTTCGCCGGCGCCGCGGCCTGGTTCAACTGGGTGCACGCGCCGCGCGGCGCCGACCACGCGGGCGCCCCGCAGTTCTTCGCCGGTATGTCGCTGTCGGCCGCGGTGCTCTTCGACCGGGCGCTGAAGCAGACCCGCCGGGCCGCGCTGCGCGAGCAGGGCCTGGTGCCGCGTCCGCTGCCGCAGATCCGCATGGTCCGCTGGCTGCGGGCGCCCCGGGAGACCTACGGCGCCTGGTCGCTGATGCTCCTTGAGGGCGTGCGGTCGCTGGACGAGGCGGTCGAGGAGGTACGGGAGGAGCGGCGGCAGCGCGAGCAGAAGGCGCAGCGGCGGCGTGAGCACGACCGGCTGGAGCGCGCGCAGTTGAAGGCGATCAGCCGGCAGCACCGCACGTGGCCGCGCGGCGGCCGGGGCGGACGCCAGGTCGAACTCCCGCACGCGGCCTCCGCGTCCGGCTCGTCCCAGCCCGCTTCGGAGCCTGCCATAGGGCAGTCGGCGACGCCGGACACCCCCGAGCTCCCGTCCCGGGCCCGCCCGGCCCTGCAGCCCGTACGCGACGAGGCGGCGGCCCGCACCATCGACCTCACGGCCGAGGACGACACGCTGACGCTCCCGCGGCTCGACTCCCTTGAGCGCAAACTGGAAGACCTCGAACGTCAATTCGGCTGAGTGTCCCGCCGGGCGCGGCGCCTCCTCCCCTCCTGGGGTGCGGGCGCCGTGCCCGCACCGTCGAGGACCGGAAGCGGGCGGTGGGCGTCGGCTCATCCGCTTCACATCCCGCTTCTCATCCCACTTCCCCCATGAGTTCGAACCAGATGACCTTCCCGCTCTCCCCGGCCCGGACCCCCCAGGCGTCGGCGAGGGCCTGGACGAGCATCAGGCCGCGGCCGGAGGTCGCGTAATCGCCGCCGCCGATGTCGGCGGTCCGCAGGCGCGGACGGCGGGCGAGGGAGTCGTGCACCTCGACTCGCAGCCGGGGGTCGGTGCCGGGCGAGTACGTGGCCGTCAGGACCGCGCCGCCCGGCGTGTGCTGAAGCGCGTTGGTGACGAGCTCACTGGTCAGCAACTCCGCGGTGTCCGCCAGAGCCGGTGCCCCCCACCTCCGCAAATGGTCTCTGAGTAGTCTGCGCGTCTCGGCCACGGCCGGTAGGTCGGCCCGCCGTACCGCGTGCCGCAGCCTGTGCCCCGTGATATCCGTCTGCTTCCCCCGTTCTGCTCGGGCCTTTCCCCTGCGGGTAGGCATGCCCACCTCTCGGGCGGCCAGTCCTCCGAATCCCGGATTCGCCGCCCAATGGCGACGACACGCCAGATGTCCGCCGCATTCTTGCCCCGGGCATCGGCGGCCGCGGCAAGGGGCGGGAACCACGGAACCGTGATTCCCGCTGTCTGTGGCCCCAATCCACTGATTATCGGCCGTATAACGTGGCCTGGTTGGCTGGATCACCGCGGAATGGGAACGGGGGACGGGCCGATGCGGAGCGGTGGACGCGGTACGAGAGGCGGACGCGGGGTACTGGAGGGGGCGTTCGCGCTGCTGGAAGCGCTGGACCGGGTCGGCGAGGCCGGACTGAGCACGCTCGCCTCCGACGCCGGCCTGCCGAAGACCAGCGCTCACCGATTACTGGACCAATTGGTCGCGCTGAACGCGGTGGAACGCTCGGGCGGGCGTTATCGGGTGGGCGTGCGGGTATTCCGCCTGGGCCGCAATTGGCAGCCGCATCCAGGCCTTTTGGCGGCCGCTCAGGGACCGCTGCGGCGGCTGGCGCGCGGGGAGGAAGCCACCGTGGCGCTCACGGTGCTGCGCGAAAACCGCACGATCGTGGCCGCGGGAGCGGGACCTGACGCCGCCGCGGACCACGTGCCGCTTCTGGTCCGGCCGGGGGCGATCTGGCCGTGGCCGACGGCCGCGGGCCTGGTGCTGGCCGCCCACGCGGCGGCGGGTCCGCCGGGCGAGGGGGTCGCAGGGCGAACGCCGGGGCCGGTCGTGCCGGGCACGGAGTCGGGACCGGGGCCGCTCGTGCCCGGCACGGAGTCGGGACCGGGGCCGCTCGTGCCCGGCACGGGGCCGGGCTCGGAGTCGGAGTCGGAACCGGGGCGGCCGACGGACGCTGCCCCCTGGGACTGGGACCGCGCCGCACGGGAGATCCGCGACCGGGGCGCCGCATTCGACCGCGACACGCCGGTCCCCGGTGTCAGGTCCGCCGCCGTACCCGTGCGTGCCCCGCGCGGCGAGGTGATCGCCGCGCTGTGCGCCCTGGTGCCGGCCGACCGGGACGCCGTACCGCTCGCCGACGCCCTCGCCCGTACCGCCGGGGCCATCCGCGACGGACTGCGGCAAGCCGCGCGCGGCACCCCCGTACCGCCCGGACCGCCTGTACCGCGCGTACCGCAGCAGAGATGACGGCCAGTGGCATTGCGGCGGGTCAGGGACGGGTGCGGGCCGGGAGGTTGGAGCGGGCGCGCCGGGCCGTGGCGCCGGAACCGGCGGTCAGTCGTCCCAGACGGTCACCACCGTGCGGTCGTCGGCGTACCCCTTCACCCGCGTTTGGACGTCGGCGAGGTAAGCCGCCAGGCCGGGAACGCCGCCGCTCCAGCGGGCGGCGAGGTGCCGGGCCAGTTCCGGTTCGCCGCGCAGGGGTTCGGCCAGGCCCGCGCCGCACATCACCAGGGCGTCACCGGGCCGGGCGACGCAGGCCCGGAAGCGGAACGGGGCCGACGCCTCGTCCGGTGCAACGTCCAGCTCCTCCCAGGAGCCGTCCCTGAGCCGGAACAGGCCGCCGTCGCCGACCCCGAAGAACAGCCGGACGCCGCACCCGGGATCGGCGGGCAGCAGCAGGCACCTGAGGGAGGCGGTGTACGTGCCCTCGTCCAGACCGAGGTCCTCGCCGCGGGCGCGCAGCCTGCCGTAGCAGCGGTCGGTCAGCCGGTGCAGGCCCGCCTTCAGCTCGCCCCTGCGGGCGGCCCTGAGGTCCTCGGCCAGGCGGGCGCGGCTGCGGCCGACGGCGCCGGCGATCCAGCGCACGGCGTCCCGGGCGGCCTGGTGCGCGTCGTCCGCGCCACGCGGCCCGCCGGCCATCGCGAGCAGCAGCAGCGCGTCGTCGCCCGTCCCGAACCGGGCGGTGAGCAGCGCGTCCCCGCGGGGCCGGCCCCGGTAGCGGGCCGAGTCGCCGCGGATCGCCGCGGCCCGCAGCGTGAGCCGCCCGTACCGCGCGCCGTCCAGCACCGTGTCGGGCACGAGCGCGTCCAGCGCCTCCAGGTCCGCCTCGGGCCACGCGGTGGGCTCCGGCCCGTACGTCGGCGGCCCGCCCCCCACCACCTCGGGCTCCCCCACCTCCTCGGCGACGACCCCGGCCCCCTCGGCGGCCACCCACCCGGGCGGCAGCTCCGGGGCCCACGTCACGTCCCCCTCGCCGAAAGTGGTCTCGTTCCACGGCGGGGCGGCCTCGGCGCCGGCCCGCGCCGAGGGGACGCCGCCGGCCCACGGCCCACCCCCGGCGGCGGGCGGGACGGACGGCGGCTCCACGGGCACGGACGCCGATTTTCCGGGGGAGGCCGAGCCTTCTACGGCAGCCGGCCCTTCTACGGAAGCCGGTGTCCCTTCGGCAGGGCTGGACATCGGTTCGGCGAGGGTGGGCGTCGGCTGGACAGGGCTGGGCGTCGATTCGGCGGGGGTGGGCGGCGGCTCGTCGCGGGTGGACCGGGGTTCGGCAGGGCTGGACATCGGTTCGGCGAGGGTGGGCGTCGGCTGGACAGGGCTGGGCGTCGATTCGGCGGGGGCGGGCCACGGCTCGGCCGGAGTGGGCGGCGGCTCGGCAGGGCTGGACATCCCCTCGGCGGGGGCGGGCCACGGCTCGTCGCGGGTGGACCGCGGCTCGGCCGGGGTGGGCGGCGGTTCCGGAGCCGCGGCCGGCGGCTCCGCGGGATCGGCGAACGCGGCGGGCGGCTCGGCGGACAGCGCCGACAGCGGCCACCCGGGGACGGGCCCGGCGGGCGGGACGGACCGCGGCTCGGAAGGCGCCACCTCGGACCGCGCGGCATCGGACGGCGGCTGGGGAGGAGGAGGCGCGGTCGGAGGTTCGGCGGGCGGCTCGGGGGTCGGCCGCGTGGTGCCCCACTCCTCGGCCGAGGGCGGTGCGGTCGGCGCGTCGGGCGGGGCAGGCGTGCGCGGACGCGGGGACACCAGCTCGTCCCATGGACGTGAGGAAGCCGTTCGGGCGGCAGGAGGCGGAGGCGCGGGGGGTTCCTCGGCGGGTGTCTCCCGCGTCGTCCGCTCCTGTGTCCCGGCGGCGCTTTCCCCGGCGGCCCCGTTCTGCGCGACCCTCTCCCCCTCCGCCGCTCGCCCTTCACGCTCCGGATCGGCTGTCGGCTCCGGGGGTACGGGGGGCCGCGGGGGTACGGGTGGCTCCGCCGGCAGGGGCGGTACCGCCGGCTCCGCGAAGGTGGGTGTCGCCGCCCAAGGGTCCCAAGGCGCCGGCTCGGGCTCGGGCTGCCGCTCGGGCTCGGCGCGGCCGCGCGCCGGCCCGGGCGGACGGGCCCAGAACGGCATGTCCGGCTCCGGCGGTACGGGGACGTCGTCACCGCTCCACGCCCGCGGGTCCCGCTGGTCCACAGGCCGCGGCTCCGGTTCCGGCTCCGGCCTCGCATCCAGTTCCGGCTCCGGTTCCAGCCTCGGCTCCGGCTCGACGGCGGGCGCCTCCGGCTGGAGCTCGGCGGCGGGCCGCGCCGGTCGGGGCTCGACGGCAGCAGGTTCCGCTTCCGGCTCGGCGAGGCCGCGTTCCGCCGTGCCGTCCGGGGCGGCGGCGGGTGCCTGGTCCGACGGCTGTGGCGGCTCCTCCCTGCGCTGGGACGGAGGCGCGGGGCGGGTCGGGCGGGGCCAGGAAGGCGGTGGCGGGGGCGGTGTGGGCCGGCGCAGCCTGAGCGTCTCCGTACGCGGCTCGGGCGGTGGCGACATCGCGCTGAGGGCCGAGCGGAAGTGCGCGTCGAGCGACCCCGGCGTATTCCCGCCGCCCCCTTCCGGCCTACCCGCCTCCGGTCCGCCGGACGTAGTGGACGCGGGGCCGGGCGTCGACCGCGAGGCGGGCTCGTCGCCGTACAACTCCCGCCACCAGTCGTCCTCTTGGGTCGGGCGCGAGTCCCCCTGATGGCTCATGCCCTTATTGTCCACCGCCCGGAGGGGCGGGAAACGCGAAACGCCGGGGCCGGTCCCACCCCCGTTCAGGGGACCGCCCCGGCACCGCCGCGTTCGTGGGCTCCCCGCCTGTTCGCGACCGCGGCCGCCGCTCACAGTGGCAGACGGCGCGCCCGGCAAGGGATGATGAGCCGCGGCGGAAAACCGCCGTGGCTCATTTCCGCCACCGCGTATCCGTGCGCGCCGACCGTGCCGAACGCGAGCATGCACGCGCGCACCGGTCCGTGCCCGCAACTGCCCGCGGGCCGTCGGCGGCCACCGACGGCCGCCGACGGCAAGGGACGGCCGCCACCCCGCGCAGGAACAGCCAGGGACGGCCGGGAACAGCCGAGAACAGCCAGGGACAGTCAGGAACAGCCGGCAACGGTCAAGGACAGGGAGGCTCTTTGCTCGGCGCCATCGGGTTGGACGACGTGCAGGAAGCGGCCTACAGGGCGATGGTGGGGCTCGGCGCCGCCGAGGTCGGCGATCTGGCCGACCGCCTCGGGCTGACCGAGGAGAACACGGGGCGGGTGCTGCGGCACCTGGAGGGGCACGGCCTGGTCGCGCAGTCCTCGGCCCGGCCGAGCCGCTGGGTGGCCGCACCGCCCGCCGTGGCGCTGTCCGCGCTGCTCACCCGCCGCCGCGACGACCTGGACCGGGCGGAAGTGGCCGCGGCCGTCCTCACCGCCGAGTTCCGCGCCGAGGCGACGGAACCGGCCGTGCACGACCTGGTCGAGGTGGTGACCGGCGCGCGGGCGGTGGCGCAGCGCTTCCTGCAGATCCAGTTCGGCGCGCGGAGCGAGGTGTGTGCCCTGGTCACCGGCGATCCGGTGGCCGTCGCGGGCATGGACAACGACGCGGAGGAGGACGCCGCCCTGCGCGGGGTGGCGTACCGCGTGGTCCTGGAACGCGACGTCCTGAACCGGCAGGGCAATGCCGTCGAACTGTCCGCCGCCCTGGACCGGGGTGAGCGGGTGCGGGTGGTGGACCGGGTGCCGACCAAGCTCGTGGTGGTCGACGGCACCCTGGCCATGGTGCCGCTGGCCCGGCACCGCGCGGAGCCGGCCGCCCTCGTCGTCCACGCGAGCGGACTGCTGGAGTCGCTGACCGGGCTGTTCGAGAGCGTGTGGCGGCAGGCGATGCCGCTGCGGCTCGACCCCTCGGGCACGGCCGTGGCGGACCCCGGGAACCTGCCCGACCGTACCGACCTGCAGATCCTTTCCCTCCTGCTGGCCGGCCTGACGGACTCCTCGGCCGCCAAACAGCTCGGCCTGGGCCTGCGCACCGTCCAGCGCAGGGTCAAACGGCTGATGGAGATCGCCGGGGTGACCACCCGCCTGCAACTGGGCTGGCACGCCTACGAGCGCGGCTGGGTCGCCCGTACCGACTGACCCCTGGCCCGGCCGGTGAACGCCGCCGTGGCCCCCGTAGCCCCCCGCCGGCGTCTCATCCCGCCACCACCGCCGCGATCCACGCACCCGCGACGAGCAGGCACGCCATCAGCTCCACCAGCACCGATCCGCCGACCGCCCGCATGGCACCGCGGGTCGCCGCCCAAGCGGTGCGGTGGCCGCCGCCCAGCCGGACCCGTTCGGTGCCGTAGATCGTCCCGACGAAACCGAGTACCCCGCCGAGGACGGGCAGGAGGAAGAAGCCGGCGACGGCGACCCCGCCGGCGTTCATGATCGTGCGCCAGGTGACACCGGAGTCGCGGATCCGCCGGTTGGGCAGCAGCCAGACCACCACCTGGGCGACCGCCAGCAGACCGGTCGCGCCCGCGAGCACCCCCCAGGTGAGGCCGGAATGCACGGACGTCGCCCACCACAGCAGGGCCCCCAGCACAGCAGCGTCCCCGGTACGCCGGGGGCCGGCACGCTGACGAGGCCGAGCAGCATCACCGCGCCGATCAGGCACAACTGTGCGGTCCCCATGACGCCAACCCTGCCCGAACCGCCGCGCGCCCGCCGCCCGGCCCGGGAGGAGGGCGGCGGGAGCCGGCAGCCGGGAGCCGCGAGACGGGCGGCGGGAGCCGGAGGGGACGGCCGGAGGGGGCGGCCGGAGCGAGGTCATGGCGTCGGCCCGGCCCTGGCCCCCCCGTACCACAGACCGGCGAAAGCGCTCTCACCAGGAGGGACGGCAACCGGATACCCTGGTGCCCGCACAAACGATCGCCGTTCGTGTGCCACCCGCGCGCTGAGGAGCCCTCCCTTGACCGACCCGAGCTTCGCGTCCCGTCCGACGCTGGAGGCCGTCGCGGCGCGCGCGGGAGTGTCGCGGGCCACCGCCTCCCGCGTGGTCAACGGCAGCAACGGGGTGCGGGCGCCGCTGGCCGAGCGCGTGCGACGGGCGGTCGAGGAACTGGGCTACGTACCGAACCAGGCCGCCCGCACCCTGGTCACCCGGCGCAACGACGCGATCGCGGTGGTGGTCGCCGAGCCGGAGACGCGCTTCTTCTCCGACCCCTTCTTCGCCCAGCAGGTGCGCGGCATCAGCCGTGAACTGACCGCGCACGACAACCAGTTGGTGCTGCTGCTCACCGAGGGCGCGGCCGACTACCAGCGGGTGGGCCGGTACCTGGCCGGCGGGCACGTGGACGGTGCGCTGATCTTCTCGCTGCACGCCAACGACTCGCTGCCGGCGCTGGCCCGGCGGGCGGGGACGCCGTTCGTGATAGGCGGCCGTCCCGACTGGTCGGACGACGAGACCCTGTTCGTGGACTGCGACAACCGGGGCGGCGCGCGGGACGCCGTGCGCCATCTGCTGGGCCTGGGCCGGCGGCGGATAGCGCACATCGCCGGGCCGCTGGACCAGGCGGCTTCCGTGGACCGCCTCGACGGGTTCCGCGACGTGCTCCCCGACGCCGATCCGCGGCTGATCGCCGAGGGCGACTTCACTCCCGAGGGCGGCGCCCGCGCGATGTCCGAACTGCTCGACCGCTGCCCCGACCTGGACGCCGTGTTCGCCGCCTCGGACGTCATGGCCTCGGGCGCGCTGCGGGTGCTGCGCGCTGGCGGCCGCAGGGTGCCGGAGGACGTGGCGGTGGTCGGGTTCGACGACATGATCTCGGTCGCGGAGCTGACCGACCCGCCGCTGACGACCGTTCACCAGGACATCGAGGAGATGGGGCGGCTGATGGCCCGGCTGCTCCTGCACAGGCTGGAGCAGCCGTCCGACGCCGCCTCGGCCTCGGCGGGACCCGCGCCCATCATCACCCCCACCCGTCTGGTGGTACGGGCCTCCGCCTGACGTCCCTGGCCCCGTCCGGGGCCGGCCTCACCCCGCCCGGCCGTCCCGGCCGTGCCGGCGGCGAACCGCGATGGGCGAACCGGCGCTCCAGAAGGAGCCGATGACGCCCGCGATCACAAGTGCGACGATGATGATCCCGAGAATCACGCTGTAGGCCATGGGGGGAGCCCTCCTCGCCATCGGGGTCGGCGCGGCGCCTTCACCGCACCCTCACGTTCGCTGCCTGATCGTGACCTTCCCGTTGCCCCGCGTTTCCAACCCACCCTTTCGCCAGCGCAGTTCGAACGCCGGCGGAACCGGCGCGGGACGACCGGCCGCAGCGACCGCGGACAACGCGTAGACGCGTATACCCGGCGGGGCGGCGCCGATGACCGTGCGGGTCCGGTGCGGTGGGCTTACGGAGACGGGCGGGGCGGGCGGCCGGCTGCCGCCCCGCCCCGCCCATGTGACGGCCCGTCCGCCCGACGGCCCGTCAGTACACGCGGCCGTGCCGGTGGCCGCCGCCGCGCTTGCGCTCGTACATCTCCCGGCCGGCGGCGGAGCGCTGCTTCCACTCGCGCCGCAGTTCCGCGCGCAGGCGCTGGTCGGTGCGCGAGGCGATCCAGGCGTTCTCGCGCAGCAGTTTGCGGTAGCTGTCCAGCCTGCGGTGCGGCAGGGTGCCGTCCTCAATGGCGGCGAGTACGGCGCAGCCCGGTTCCGACACGTGCGAGCAGTCCTGGAACCGGCAGTTCCCGGCCAATTCCTCGATCTCCGCGAACACCTGCGTGAGCCCGGCCTCGGCGTCCCACAGCCCGACCCCGCGCAGCCCGGGCGTGTCGATCAGCACCCCGCCGCCCGGCAGCGGCAGCAGGTCGCGCGTGGTCGTGGTGTGCCGTCCCTTCCCGTCGGCGTCCCGTGTGGCCTGCACCTGCTGCACCTCCTCCCCCAGCAACGCGTTGGCCAGGGTCGACTTGCCCGCACCCGACTGTCCGAGCAGCACGGAGCTGCCGCTTCCGAGCACCGCCGCCAGCACGTCGACGCCCTCCCCGGTCGCCGCGCTGACGACCATCACCTGCGCCCCGGGCGCCGCGGCCTGCGCGTCGGCCAGCAGGAACGTCGTGTCCGGCACCAGGTCCGCCTTGGTCAGCACGACGACGGGCTCGGCACCGCTCTCCCACGCCAGCGACAGGAACCGCTCCAGCCGCCCGAGGTCGAGCTCCGCCGCGAGCGACAGGCAGATGACGATGTGGTCGACATTGGTCGCCAGCACCTGGCCTTCCGACCGCTTCGAGGAGGTCGAGCGGACGATCCGGGTCCGCCGCGGCAACAGCGCCCGTACCAGCCGCGGGTCCGTCCCCTCCGGGTCGACCGCGGCCCAGTCCCCCGTGCACACGATCCGCATCGGATCGCTCGGCATCACCAGCGCGGTGTCCGCCCGCGCCGGCCCCCGCGCGGTGAACACATCACACATGTTCCGGTCCACCCGCACCACCCGCCCGGGCACCAGCCCGTCCTCGGCGTACGGCCGGAACTCCGCCTCCCACACGTCGTCCCACCCGTACGGGACGAGGGCATGCGAGGAGGCGTCACGAAAAGAGAAAGACAAGGGGAAACCCTTCAAACGGGTGGCCCCGGCACACAGAGGAAGAAGGTTGAGGTCAGCCGGAGACCACGGAGGTGAACGACACGAGCTTCTGGTTGCGGGGAGCGCTCATCGCAAAGACAGCCATCGGTCAACACCTCCTGACACACACATCGGCCGACACGGGCCCAGCCCTACAGGCCTCCCGCCCGAACAGAACGGACGCTAGCGCCTCCCCACCGGAAGCGCCACCGAATTAGGTCGCCCGGGATCAGACAGCATGCCGCTGGAGCCCAAGCCGACCGCGCAAGGCTGCCGCCTTCGTCTGCAGCGCCGACCGTCAATAGCTCACACCGATGCCCGACGACGTCGCACATCGCACGAACCCAAGCCAGAGGACGGCCTGGATCTCCTCTGGGGTCTCCTGCAGCGCACCTGCCATCATGGCCATCGCCTCCGCGATGTCCCAGAACGAGGAAACGATCTCAGAGAGCCCCGGATCCGGCAATTCGGCCAGTCTGAACTTCACCCGCACCCTCGGCCGACCCCCGCGACCCGCGCGCGCCGCGGCCATCCGTTCTGCCCATGAGGTACTGCCCAGACACCGAACGGATCCGCCGCATTCCACCTGGCGTCCCAGGGCTTCGGCGTAGTGCAGCCCCGGCCTTTTTGATCACGTGTGGTCGTCGAGTCCCCGGCTGGCCGCACGTACCTCTCCGAGGTGTACACCGACTGGCCCCCGCCGGGTGGCACCCGGGGACGGTAGCCCGGGTGCCCCCTGTCGCCTGGGGCGCGTCCTGTCCGGCACAGAGTCACCTGACTGATCATCACCTAAAATGCGAATAAGGCTTCGCACACCGCAGGGGACGGGGCCGTCACGACGACCCCGGTCGCCCCGGGCCAGCACGTAGGGGGAGTTCATGCGCATTCTTCTGAGTATCGAGGGCGGCCTGGCCGACGAACTGGGCACTCTGGAAAGGGCGGTGAAGGACGACCTGAGGCGCCAGGGCGTGCGTATGGTCCGCACCACCGGCGAGGTCGAGCAGGGCGCTCTGGGCGCCGTCGAGGTGCTGCAGTTCCTCGGGGAGAACGTCGCGCTGCCGGTGGTGCTCGCGACCCTCCAGCAGTACGTGACCGACCGCCTGCGCGGCCCGCGGCGCGGTGGGCTCAAGTTCGAGGTGGTCCGGACGGACCTCCCGGACGGTACCCGCCGCACCGAACTCACCATGGAGGGGGAGCCGAAGGACGTCGCCACCGCCCTGAAGGAACTGCAGTGAGCGGGGTCCAGGAGAATCCGGACGAGGAGAAGGTCGCTCCCTCCCTGTCCAGCGCCCTGCTCCTTGGCGGTGTCACCTACCCCCAGAGCAAGTTCGCCCCGGTGCCCGCCGCGGCCACCAACATCGAACGGCTGGAGCGGCTGTTCGCTGACGCCGCCGTCTGGGGTCTGCGTGGCCTGCGGCTGAACGCCAAGAAGGACATGACCCGCGCCGAGATGCTGGACGCCATCGGCGCCAGTTATATGATCAGCAAGCCGGACGGGCTCTACGTCCTCTACTTCGCGGGCCACGGCCACTACGACCGTCGCACCGAGACGCTCTACCTGGCACCGCACGACACCGGCGACGTGCTGACCCCGCAGAACTCCATGGTGTCGGTCGCCGACATCTTCCGCACGGTCGCCGAACAAGAACCGCGGGCTGAGCGCAAACTCCTCATCCTGGACTGCTGCTTCTCCGGCGGCGCGATCGAATCCGTGCCGGCTGAGGCGTCGAACGCCGACGCCGAGCGGGGCTGGTTCGTGATGTCCGCCTCCGCGAAGTACCAGACGGCACTCGGCGACTCCGGAAGGGCGACCACCTTCTTCACCGGCGCGCTGCTCACCGCCCTCGAAGGGGTCACGGAGAATCGGCCGAGCCTGTCCGCCCAGTGGGTCTTCGACACGGTCGGCGGCATGCTGAAGGAATCACCCCACGCCGACGGCACCAGGCTCCAACAGCCCCAGCAGTCCGCCGCCACCTGGGCGAACCGCCCATGGCTGCGCAACCGCAGGCACGTGGCGCCACCGCCCGTCCCCCACACCTATTTCTCCCCCGCCGCCCAGCCCGGCTCCGCGCAGGGCTCGGCGGCGGTTCCGCGCCCGGACGGCTTCCGCCCATGGCCCTCCCCGGTGCCGGACTTCACAGGACGGGGCCTAGAACTCGAGGATGCCCGCCGGAGGTTCGGGCAGCGGGTGGTCCTCCCCGTGCACGGTCCGCGGTACGCGGGCAAGTCGGCGTTCGTCCGCCAGTTGCTCTCTTCGCCCGACATCAAGGAGGCCGCGCCGACCGGACAGCCCTGGCTGTGGTTGGAGGTGGTCATTCCCAACCCCAGCGCCGAGTCCCCGGTCCTCGGTGCCCTCGCCGATGCGCTCCAGCTCGGCCTGCAGGATGTCGACCACGCCGCGACCGGCGGCGCCGGAGACCCACGCCGCCAACTGGTCATCGACCGGTTGCGGGAGCACGCCCGCGGCCACACTCTGCTCCTGGTCATCGACTGCGGCCGCCTGGGCTACGACTCCGAGCGAATCAGCGACGAACTCGACGAGCTCCTCGCCCACCCCTATTTCCGCGACACGGCGAACATCGTCATCTCGCGGGTGCCCGTCGGGGTCGAGGGCGGCCAGCAACTGACCCTGAAGGCCCCGATACGGCTGGCCGAGCTGACGGACGACGAGGCAGCCGAATTCCTCACCAAGCTCTTGGCTTCGGAGCGGGTTGCCGTCGACGGCGCGAACGTTCTCCGTCATATCGAGGACGGACGACTGCGGTTGCCAGGTGAGCTCTACAGCGGCGCCAACGGTTACCGCGCTACCATGGATTCCGTCACCGGCTCCGCATCCGGCACTCCGACTCCCGACCCGGAGGCCGTGGCCACCGCACTGGTGGAGGGCACCACCCCGAACCTGGCCCTCATCCTCTCCGAACTGGGTTGCTCCTTCACCCCGCTAGGCGAGCAGCCGGCCATGCCGGAACCGCTCGCCGTGCTCGCGGTGTGGAGCCTCGCCGACCGGCTGTCACTGCCCCGCCGGGTGCTGGAGGACCCGGCTGTCGCCTTCCCGAGCACGATCCTGAAGATGCTCTTGGACTCCCGGGTTCTGTCCGCCGACGCCTCAGGCTCCCTCACCATCGGCCAGGCGAGCGAACATGCCCTGCGGACCCTGCTTTTGACCGCGCTCACCGGCCCCGACAACGATCCGTTCACACGTCCCGTACTCGCCCGGAAACGCGTGAGGGACCTGATCCCGCCGGGGCTGGCCGAGAGCGGCGACCTCGACCGCCGCCTCGCCGCTGCGGCGAGTGTCCTCTTCCTCACCGCCGCCACCGCGCTGGACAAGGACGACGAACAGGCGGACAACGTTTTTCAGGCCCAACTGCGCACCGCCCTGGGCTGGATCGAGGACGACGCGGAGAATCGGCTGTTGGCGCTGCACGAAGTGGTCTGCGACCTGGTCGTCGCTCCCAAGGGCGACGCGCTGTACCTGCCTGGCTCGAAGGAGACCTCGCTCCCTGCGAAGGAGGGAACCACCGAGGACATCCCCACCAGGCCCGCCGGGCCCCGGCCCACGCCCGCCGCCGCGCCGGTCACGGCCACTGCCGAGAACCCCGCCCCCATACCGCACCCGCTCTTACAGCTCTACCACTCGGTGGCCACCCTCACCTTCGCCGCCCGTCTGGAGGGCACGGTCGCCGAGCGGAGCGAGGGGTTCATGGCGGCCGCCGAGGAGGTCGCCACCGCGCTGGCCGCCTGTCGGCCGGGGCAGGTTCCGCACACCCTGCTGCGTTCCGTCGACACCTCGCTCGAGTTCACCGGCAAGCGCCTCGGCCTGACCGTCCGGCTCCTCCCGGTACGGATGCAGGCCACAGACCTGGTGTACGAGGGTGCCCTGGAGCGGGGCCCCGGGCAGGCTGGCCGGGCCACCCTGGCCGTCTCCTGGCTGCTCAACACCGCCGAGGCGCTGATCGACGCCAACCGGCTCGACGACGCCAAGAACCTCGTCGACCGGGTGCAGATGCTGGTGACCGAGACGCTCCGACAGGACGACAACCCGCGCAACATCCAGGCGCACCTGCAGATGAACAGCCGTGTCTCCCGCGCCCGCAGCCGCCTGCTAACCGACCCGGCGGAGTGCCGCCGGGAGCTCGTCCAGGTGGTACGGAACGCGGTCGCCGGGCTGCGGATCACCTACGAGCAGCAGGAATCACTCTCCCTGTGGTCCATGCGCCTGCTCGACTCGGCCGTGCTCCTGCTGCACCAGAGCACCGGCGACGAGGAGCTCGACGAGATCCGCTCCTTGGTGTTGGACGCCCTGGACGCATGCTGGGGCGACCGGCAGACCTGGCCGCCCACCCTCTGTGTGGCGGTGGCACGCTTTCTACGAAAGGCCCACGCCTGGTACTCGGAGCCGGAGAAGACAAGGCGTGGTGCCCAGGAGGCGGTGACCCTCCTGGAGCGGCTCCCCCTGCTCGACCGGTGCGACCTCGTCGACCGCACCCCCCGCGAACTGGCCGCCCCGCGCGACCCGGACGCCCCGCCGCCCTCTCTGCACGACCAGGACACCGCGGCCGTCCTGAGCGCGCTGGCCCAGTGCTACGGCTTCCTGGCGCGTGCCCTGCGCGACAGCCAGAAGCACAGCGCCGCGCGCGCCCGGCAGACCAGGGCGGCGGACCGTGCCCTGACCGCCGTCGAGCTGGCGCCCAGCCCGTTCGCGTATTCGGTGTGGCTGCGGCAGGTCATGGATATCTGGCGGACCACCGCGAGGACCAGCGAGGCCGGCGAGGCGGCGGAGCGGCGCCGCAAGGCGTGCGTCCGGGCGGTCCGTACCTGGCTGTCGCAGGAGAACGACCACTCCCGCCTCCACGCCATGCTCGACCTGGCCTGCCTGGAGTCCGACTGGATCTCCCAGGGCAGCCTGCGCGGCGCCGCCCAGACGCCCGGCAAAGACTTCCTGGTGGCGCCGCCGGAGACCCAGCAGCGGGAGATCGAGCGGATCTACCGCGAGCGCAGCCACAAGCTGCGGGACCACCGCCACCGTTACGGTCCGTCGATCGGGCTGTGCGCGACGGAAACCCGTCTGGAGCGCGAGTACCGCCGCTGGACAGGCATCTTGGAGTACAACGTCGCCCGGAAGCAGCAAAGGGAGGGCAGAGGCCCGGGGCCGCGCAACAGGGTGCCCGTCGTCGACAACAGCCCCGTCCTCGCCCCCTTCAAAGAGGCGTCCCGCCTCTGGCCCGGCGACGCGCGGCTGATCGCCGCTGAGGCCGCCTTCCACCGGTACGTATGGAGCAACGAGAAAGCGATCGAGCTCTACGAGCACCTGGCCCGTACCGCGCCCAACGGTGAGATTCGCCGGATGGCCCGGCTATCCGCGGCCGAGGCGATGCTGGCGGAGGTCGCGTACGCCCCGAACCGCCGCTCCGCGCAGGCGCAGGAACGGCTCGCGGCGGCCCACCAGCACCTCAGTTTCATCATGGGCCGCGACAGCCGCTTCGGCCTGGCCGCGGTCCTCGACGCCCGAGTCGCGCTGCGGCTCAACCAGCCGGTGCGGTGGAAGCCCATCGACGAGGCGTTCGAGTCGGTAGTCGGCGGTGACTACGCCGGTACAGTCGGCCGCTTCCTGGACCGCCGCCACTACGGGGAGGAACGCAGCCCTTCCCGGCTGAGCGACCTGGCGCGCATCACGGTCAAGGGCGGCGGCTCCGGGGGCAACCCGCTCTCCAGCCTCTTCACCGACTACCTCAGCGACGAGGAGGAGGCGCCAGCCGGCCCAAAGCCCGCCGAGATGGCCACCGACGCGGACTCCCCGGCCGCCACCCCGGCCGACCAGGACATGGGGCAGTACACTTCGGAGTTCGTGGGCGAGCTGCTGCTCACCGACTTCACCAGCGTCCAGCTGCTCGACGGCCTGGGCAAGCTCTACCTGGACCGGGCCCGTGATGTGGTGGAGCGGTGGGAACAGGGCGAGGGCGGGCCACTCGACCCCGCCTCCGACACCGCCCGCACGGCCGCCGAGCACGCCCGCCGCGCCTACGACTGCTTCGACGCCTGCCGCCTGCTGCAGGAGGCCCGCGGCAATGAGTCCATCGTGATCAAGTTCGAGCGGGGCCGCGCCGTCACCCTGGCCGCTCGCTACGTGCACAACGCCAACCCGTTCCCCCGCACCCTGATGCGCGGCCGAAGCGACCAGATCCTCCAGGCGGCCAACCTCCTGCTGACCGCCCGCGGGCACAGCGTGGGCGGCTTCAACCGGGTCTGCTCCCGGGCGGTCAGCGACAACTACGACGTGCAGACCCGCCTCGGCCTACGCAAGCCCCCCATACCGAGGCCGATGTCCCGGCCGTGAGGCTGCGTAAGGCCTTCTCCCGTGGAAGGGTCCTACGCCCGGAAGGGGGTCCGTGCGCCGTCATGCCACCGGCAGCGCTACCTCGACCCCAGGGCGCCGGGCTGTGACCGAGTCAAAGGCAGCGGTTAGCCTCGGGAATGCATAAAGCGGGCTGTCCGATGGGTGGTCAGGAAAGCAGAAAATGCCTCTGACCAGCAAGAATGAGACGCCACCCGCGGCGCCATGTTGAACCTTGACGGCACCACCGGAACCGCCACCAGCAGCACACCCGTGCTGAACACCGCCGGCGGCTTCAGCGTCTCCACCTGGGTCAAGCTCCCCTCCCTGCCCACCCACAACATGACCATCGCCGCACAGGAAGGCACCCAGAACAGCGCCTTCCTCCTCCAGTACAACTACGCCCACACCGGCGCCCCCACCTGGGCCATGACCACCACCAGCGGCGACACCGCCGGCCCCACCTTCACCTTCGCCTACTCCACCAGCGTCACCGCCAACCAGTGGACCCACCTGGTGGGCGTCTACAACGCGGCCGCCAAAACCACCCAGCTCTACGTCAACGGCACCCTCGCCGACTCAGCGAGCGGGTGACGGTGTCCGATCTCGTTGAACCGGTGGATCACGTCGCCGACGGTGTCGTCGTCGGCCTGCACCAGCTTCGCGATCACCGGCATCCGTTTCCCGCCGGCCGAGGCCAGCAGCATCATCGCCTGTCGATAGCGCACCGAACTGGTGCTGCCCCGGCGCACGATCTGCTGTAGCTTCTGCCCTTCCTGATCGGTCGGTCTGCGCACACGGACAGGCTCAGCCACTACACCTCCAACAGTCGGATGGACGTCACCGCACATCCAACCGTCCCCGGGACTGTCCCACCGGCTGCTCCCGATCAGGGGCTACTTCTCACGCAGGTCTTCGACCTCGGCGGCCAGCACGGCAATGTCGCGTACGTGCGCGTAGTACTTGTTGGCGTACTGGTCTTCGATCGCCGGGAGGACCTTGTCGAACACCGCCGTCAGCCGCGTGAGGCCTGCACGCTGTCGTTCGGTGAGAGGTCCCTTCAGGACGCTCGTGGCGTAGCCGTAGGTGTCCGCGTCGAGCCTCACCATGTCCTGGTCATCGATGTCCAGGCCGCGGAAGCCCGGCGGGAACGGCGAGGCCATGTGCTCGGCCGACTTTCGCGAGACCAGGCCGTACGCCGGCACCTGTCCGTCCCGGATCTTGGTTCTGTCGACGATCTTGTGATCCGGACGGTCGAGTCGGATTAGGTCAACTGTTTGCGATCATGCGTCGGGCGCTCTCGTGATGTGCTCTTGGAGCTGTTCCCGCACTTGTCCGCGCTGCTGATCGAGGAGGTTGAGCGGCGGCCGGACGAGGTGGTGCTGAGGGCGCGGGTGCGTGCGTTGGGTGGGTCTTGCCGGTGTGGCCAGAGTTCGGCTCGGGTGCACGGCCGGTACGTGCGCAGGCTGCGTGACGTTGCGGTGGGCGGTCTCGGTGTCGTGATCGAGTTGTCCATACGCCGTTTCCGCTGCGAGAACGCAGCCTGCCCGGCCGCGACGTTCGCCGAGCAGATCGCGGGACTGACCACCCCGCAGAGCCATTACACCCCGTTGCTGCGTGGGGTGTTGACGCAACTCGGCCTGGCCCTGGCAGGCCGGGCGGGAGCCCGTCTGGCGACGGTGACCGGCATCACCGTCGGCAAGGACACGCTCCTGCGCCTGGTCAGGACCCTGCCCGATCCGCATGTCGGCGACGTGGAGGTGCTGGGCGTCGACGATATCGCCTTCCGCAAGGGCCGCCACTACGGCACGTTGCTGATCGACATGGCCACTCAAAGGCCGCTTCACCTCTACGACGGCCGCGAAGGCGAGGATCTGGCCGCCTGGCTCCGCGGCCATCCCGAGGTCGGTGACCGCCACGTCACCCCGTCAAGAGTGCGAGCACTCACGCTTTGTCCGGCTCCGGGCTGAAGGAGGAGATCGTCCACCGAAGTACTCCTTCACCATCGCGCGATTCGAGCGTGGCCGGATATACCTGCCCTTGGGCGCGTTCACCGCGGTGGTACATGGAATGCTCTGCGGCATCCCAGCCGATGCCAAGCACTTGGCATCCGTCAACCTCTACGACACCTGCCAGAAGCGCATGGTTCAATCCAGCCCGCTTCAACCTGTAAAGGTCAGTATGTTTATTTACGGCGACCATCAAACCTTTTCCCGGCCCGTCACGCAACCAGGCCCGCAGTCTTTCGGCAATCCTCTCCGCTTCAGCAAGCGGTACATCTCGCCATCCAAGCACGCCACCTGCACCGCGATGCTGGGGAATAGGCTCGCCTCCGAACTCGGCCTGGGCCGCCTCGCCATGCCTACCCCAGTAGGTGACGTCCGCCAAGCCGTCAGTGGCCTCACCATCACGACCGGTAAATCCGTCCAGGGCTCGAGCGTCACCGAGTACCACGCCGCACCGGTCCACTGGCATGTCTCCAAGCACAACTGGACAGCCAGCCTGCTCTTGAGGCCAAGGGATGCCAAGATCTGCTTCCAAGAGCGAGATCATTGGCCTCCGATCAATAGGCGATGGCGATGTCAGCGCTCGAACCCGCAGCGGTCGGCCTACGGCGGCCCGGACGGCGATCGCTTCTCCACTCCACGGCAGAGGTTCGCTGCCTTCAAACTCGTACAGGTGCCCGCCGCCCAACGCAGCCGCCGCGAGGGCACGTTCGGAAAGCGGACGTGCCGTCTCCCGCCATGAATCGATCCGCCCCGCCATGGCCAGGACAAGCACGCCAGAGGGAACTGTCACAGCCCCAAGATCAACATAGGTATCGCTCACGCCCCAATTGAAGCGCCTCACCACCTCGGTAATCAAGCCGGCACCTCTGCATCTCACGTCACCTGCCGCCAGTCGATGGGAACAATCTGGTGTGCACTGCGACGTTGAAGCCCCTCGCCTTTCGAATGGCAGGTTCAACAGGGCTAGCCGCACCCACCAGGAGGGCAACTCCAAGCATCTGACGCCGACGGAACGGTGACCTTCTTGGAATAGCCACAGCTGACACACCAGATCGATCCCCTTGTAGTGCTGATTAAACACCGCAGAGGGTTTCGCCCATCGGACTACTAGGCCGCCATCACCCAATATGTCCGGGCAAGAGCGCTCTTAGCTGATCAAGGTAACCGGAAGTTTCAGGATTATACCAGCCGTGATTCCGCATCATCCGCTGCGCAGTCTGTACAGCTCGCGCCTGCATGCCGGAGCAGGCTGGGCATTGCGGATACAGCATCCTCGAAGTACTGGGAGCCGAGAGAGAGGTGGCCGGCTGGTGGTCGCCGACCATCGTCACGCCTTCAGGACTGTCACCGCATGAGTGACACGGCTGGCCCTGCATAGCGTCCGACTGGGCAGGATCCACGGTAGGACCGGTCGCCTCGACCGGTGTTGTTTCGTCTGCATAGGGGCCCACGTCCAGAACATTGGCCTGCTCCTGGCTCAGCTTGACCTTGCAATTGTGGACGAGGACCGGCGTTCCTCCTGCGAGCACATAGTACGAGTGCAGGCCGGTGATGGTGAGATCGTAAGTGACGGCGGTGGTGTGGTAGTTGCGGACCGCTGTGACAACGGCGGGGGTGCCGTTGGGTTGGCGGAGGTAGGTGCCGGGGGTGAGGTGGGATGCTTCGACCCACTGGTGGGTGGTGGCGTCCCAGAAGGGGTGGTGCCAGGTAGTGGTAAGGGTGGCTGCCGCTGCGGCCATGTGAGTGGCGCGGGTTGTGTGTGCGCCCGCCGGAGCCGGGGTGGTGATGGTGAGGTTGGTGAAATCGTGGTCGGTGGTGGTCTTGATGACCTTCTGGACCGAGTGCGGGCTTGTTTCCCCTGTCTGCGGGTCGGTCGCCAGGACCTTGTCGCCGGCCTTGACGTCCTTGATGGCCTCGGTATGCCCGTCGGCTTCCAGGACTGGGGTGTTGCCGGTGAAGCTGTGCGGACCCCCGGTCAGGCAGCTGACTGCCTCGTCGGCGGCGTCGCTTGCCGCGCTGTCGGCGGCGTCTTCACCGGCTTCGAGGGCGGCGATTTCCAGCTCGTCCTCGCCGCCGGTGAAGACGAAGCCGGCGGCCAGTGCCGCGGCTTTGGTGCAGCCGCCGAGGGAGGGGTTGGAGGCGCAGCCCACGACGTCGGATGCGCCGCTGTAGTGATAGGCGATCTTCGCGGCCTTCGCGGTGTCGTTGGAGAAGTCGTCCCAGCCGCGCTTGTACCAGGACTTGTGCTTGTGGTGCGGCTTGGGCAGCGGGTGGGCCAGGTACCACTGGCCGGTCAGGTAGTCGTTCCACAGGTGGGTGAGTGCCTGCAACCGGGATACCCGGTGACCGTTTTGGTAGTAGTGCCCGTGGTTCTCAGTCGGGCCACCGGGATCCGTGGGATCGACCGGGCCATCGTTGATGATGCTGCCCGACCCATCTCCCTTCGGAGTGCCGACTCCGCACAGGTCGGCCGGGCACAACCCGCTCGGGTCGGAGCTGGTGACCGGGTCGTTGCCGGCGTAGTCATAGCCGCCCAACTGTGTGGGGTCGGATGCCTCGAACACCGGGTCCGGGGACAGGAACCGGCCGCTTGAGGGGTCGTACTCTCGCACGCCCAGGTTCTCCAGACCTGTGGCCGGATCCGGGGTGCCGCCGACGTATCCGTCGTCGCCCGGCCAGGACGCAGGGGCCGTGCCTCGTTCCTGGCCGAATGGCAGGTAGGCGCGGCGGGTGACGGTGAGGGACTGGTAGTCGATGGCCAGGGTGTCGGTGCCCTGCCGGTCCGGGATCAGGTACTGGATGTCACCGGTGCTGGAGCGCTCGGCGACCGTGGTGGCGCCGAGGGTGTAGTACCGCGTGTCCGACAGCGTGCCAGTTCCGGTGTTCTCCACGACCTGCTGGTCGCCCAGGAACAGGGTCGCCTTGCCGGGGTCGGTGCGCAGGGCCAGGTTGCCGTCGCTGTTGTACAAATACGAGGTCGTGACGCCGGTGGCGGTGTCGGCGAGTGAGTCGAGTTTGCCCTGGTCGTTCCAGGTCAGGGTCTGGGTGCCGGCCTGGGTGGTGATGCTGGTGTCGTTGCCGGACGGGTCGTAGGTGTACGACGCGGTGTGCGCGGTCGCGCCCGGCCCGGTGGCCGTGGTCTTGGTCAGCGTGTGGGGCTGGTCGCTCGCCGATCCCTGCGCCGGGTAGGCGTACGTGGTGACCGTGTCGTTGGCGGTGTTGCCGCCGGTGTCGTGATCGGTCTGGGTCTGACGGTTGCCGGCCGCGTCGTACGTCCAGGACTGCCAGTACGGCTGCGGGCCGCCCACGGTCGAACTGCTGCCCGGTGCCGGGGTGGCGGCGCAGGCGTCGGTGGCGGTCCAGGCCGCGGACAGGCGGTTGGCGTAGTCGTAGCCGAAGCACTGGGTGTCGGAGACCGCGCCGCCGTTCTGGTTGTCCGTGGTGGAGGTGAGCAGGCCGGCGCCGCCGGAGACATTGCTGTCGGAGTAGGCGTACTTGGTGTCGTCGACGACCGTGGACGCGGTGGCGTCGGTGGTCTTGGCGTCGGTCAGGCGCTGGGTCTGCTCGTCGTAACTCAGGCTCAGCGCTACCCAGTTGCCCGAGGTGCCCATCGTGTACTGCAGGGGCTTGCCGTACTCGTCGTAACCAACGGCCTCCACGTAGTTCCAGGCCGTGCTGACGGCGCTGGTGGGGTCGCCGTACTGGTCGTATCCGTAGTCGACGATCTCACTGGCCAGGCCGCCGGCTGCCGGGATGTTCTTGCTGGCCAGCCACCCGCTGGACTTGTAGGTGTAGCCGGTGACATAACCTCCGGACGGAGCGAGCGCGGCTTCATTCGCGGGCAGGTTGGCAAGCGTCTCTCGTTCTGCCGACACCTTCGCCATGCTTGTGTAGGCCAGGACCGTGTCACTGACCGACGGGCTGGTCGTGCCCTTCTGGTACGACGTCGACGCTGTCGGATAGCCCTTCTTCAGGGTGTCGTACGTCCACGCGCCGATCTCGTTGGACGAGGAAGGGGTGGCATTGCCGGTGGTGTCGTAGGCGAAGGTCTTGCGGCCGTCGAGGTCGTACGTGTACGTGGTCTGCTTGCCTCGGGCGTCGGTGACGGTCAGCAACTGCCCGGCGTTGTCGTACGTGGAGTTGGTGGTGCCGGTGTCGGGGTCGGTCTGCGAGGTCTGGTTGCCCAGCAGGTCGTAGTTCCAGGACCAGGAGTTCCCGGCCGCGTCGGTCTCACCGGTGCGGTTGCCGTCGGCGTCGTAGGTGTAATGGGTGTCGGAGTAGTCCGAGGCCGGGTCGAGCACCGGGTCGGCCGGCGCGCCGCTGTGGTACTGGTACAGGTCGGTCGTGTTGCCACGAGCGTCGGTGAAGGTGCTCTGCGCGACCCCGCCCTTGGGCGGCACGGTCGTCGTGACATTGCCGCCGTAGCTGGTGGTGGTCCGCCAGGTCTCGGTGCCCAAGTGGTAGGAGATGGCCGCGGTCTGCCGCCCGGCGCCGTCGTAGAGGTAGCCCATCTCGGAGGGGATGTCACCCGCCTGCGCCTGGACCAGCGTGCCCGAGGGGGCGCCGGTGGTGTAGTAGGGGTCGCTGGTGCTGGCGGTCAGGCCGTCGGTGTTGTAGACGGTGTCGGTGACGTCCCGGCCGCCGTCCATGGTGGAGGACTGCGTCTCCCGTTTGCGCAGCAGCGCGTCGTAGAGGACTTCGCTGGTGCGGTAGGTGTTGTCCTGGTTCAGCATCCGGGTGGTGACCACCGACGGGGCCTGGTTGGACACCGTGTAGCTGAAGGTGTCGTACGCCGAGGTGACGCCCGGCTTGTAGTCCGCGGTGATCCGGCCCAGCGCGTCGTACTTCTTCGTGGTGACGTAACCGGCCGCGTCGGTCGTCGTCACGTCCACCTCACGCAGCGGGTCGTACGTGGTCGTGGTGGTGTGGCTGAGCGGGTCGGTCAACGTCACCGAGGTCGGCTGCGCACCCGTCGTGGGGGTGTAAGCCGTGTGGGTGGTGCGGTTGTCGGCGTCCGTGGCCGTCAGCGCGCGGCCGTACTCGTCGACGGTGCTGCTGGACATGGTTACGAAGGTCGGCGTCGAACCGCTGTAGGAGGCCGCGTTCTGCGTCATCGTGACGGTGCCGGCCGTGGGCGCCGCGCCGAGGGTCGTGGAGCCGTCGTAGAAGGTGCGGGTGTCGGAGACGGCGTCCTTCGGGTACGTGGGTGTGGTCGAGCAGTTCACCGAGACGGTGGTGTTCTCGTCCGGGGCGTCCAGGATCCACGCGGTGGTGTTGTCGGCGTACGTGACGGTCGCGCACCGGTCGTCCGCGGCCGTGGTCACGTCGCCGAGGTCGTCGGTCTTGGTGACGCGCCCGTAGGAGTCGTGTGTGTAGTCGGTCGCGGTCTGCCCGGTCTTGCCGTTGGAGAACGGGGTGAACGTCCGTACCCGGCTCTGTCCGGTGAGGTAGGAGTGCTGGGCGGGCAGGGAACTGCCGAGGCTGTGTGTGGCCTGGGAGGCGGAGGTCCACGGGTCGGTGATGGTGTCCTTCACGACCGTGCCGCTGCCGGCGCCGTTGTACTGGATGGTCTCGTAGACGCTGCCCGCGTACTGGTCGAGGTCGGTGACCGCCGCGTCGCCCCGCGAGTCGCTGACCGTGGCCGAGCGGGTCGCGCCTCCGGGCAGGGTGTCGCCGTCCATGCCGCGGAAGTAGGTGTAGTCGGTCTCGGTCACCGGGTCCGGGCTGGAGCCGGTGGTGACCTTCATGCCCTGGTATCCGCGGAACTGGTTCCAGGTGCGCTCGTTCGACGGGGTGAGCGGGTTGTCGTCGTAGTGCCAGGCCGGCTTGCCCACGGGCGTGTAGTGGGTGGCGATGGTGTCGTTGACACCGCCGCCGGTGGGGTCCTGCTCGGTGACGCCGCTGACGATGTACTTGTTGAACCAGTCCTCGACCGGAGCGGTACTGCCTGCCGGCGTCCAGTAGGCGGGATAGCACAGCTGGGTGTTCTGGCTGGGGTCGCTGGGTGTGCCCGAGGCGCAGGCGGGCGCCGAGTAGGCGACGTTGATGATCTCGCCGGTCTCGGTGGTGATGGTGTTCAGCCGGTGCCGGGTGATCGGCGGGTATCCGTCGGTGAGGTTCACGCGGTTGGACAGCGGCGTGCCCGACAGGGTCACCGGGGGCAGGGACAAGGATGAGCTGGAGCCGCCGCCGCTGGTGTCCTGGCCGGTACGGGTGATGCTGGACAGCCACAGCGCGGGCGTCGTGGAGTCACCGGTCGCCGGGAAGCTGTAGGTGAGCGCCCAGGAGTCGACGTTGGTCTCGGTGGTGCCGACCAGTGCCTGCGTCTGGATCCCGGTCAGCTCGTACTTCGTCCAGAACGTGGGGGTGTTGACCGAGCAGCCGGCGTTCTGCGCGCACTGCAGATCGTACGGGACGTCGGGCCAGTCCTTGGCCGTCGTCGAGGTCAGGGTCGAGGTCGCGCATCCGGTCGCCGAGGTGTCGCAGCGGCCGTTGACGGTGAACAGCACCTGCCCGGCCGGCGAGGTGGAGTACACCTGACCGGCACGCTGACCGTACATGATCTTGTTGAGGTATCCGCCGCGGGTGTACGGCGTGGTGGCCGTCGTGCCCAGATCGCGCGCGTAGTAGCCGGTGTCGGTGGTGTAGAAATACGAGATCGCGTCCTGGTGGGCATCGACCACGTAGTCGAGGTTCCAGCGGTAGGCCTGCTGGCACCAGGAGTTGGCGAACGTGGCGTTGTAACAGGGCTGCCCGGACGCGGTGGCGTACACCGGCTCGGTCCACACCGAGTTGGTGGTCGCATTCCCGGACCCATAGCCGGGCAGCTGGTTGAGGCCGAAGTAGTACTGGGTACCGTTGTCGGTCGTGACGACCCAGTACTCACCGTTCTGCGCACCGTTGACGGCACCCGTCTTGAACTGGATGCGCTCGTTGGCGTCGTCCTGCGGATGCCAGTCCCCCGTGGTGTCGTCCTTGACCAGGACCGAGGACTGGCCGCCCAGGGACATGGTCAGGGTGTTGCTGTCCGACCAGCAGTTGTCCTCGGTCTTGGTCGCACCGGCCGGGTTCTGGTCACAGGACTGGTACGACCGCTCGATGAAGCCGGGGTCGTAGTCGAAGCCGTCACCGATCCAGGACGCCTGATTGTTCGTGGAGGACGTCAGACCGTCCTGCGACTGGGAGTTGTAGCCAAGGGAGATCGCGGGTGTAAGTCCCCCGGGCACGCTGGGGACGCCGATCGGGTACGACCAGCCGAACGCGTCGGAACTGCCACCCGCCTGCCAGGAACCGGACGGCTTGAGCGAGGTCGCCGAGAAGTCACCGCCGCCACCACCAGCCGAGGAGGTCGCCGCCAGCAGCGTGACCTGCGGGCCGGCCACCGACGACATGGTCTTCGCCGTCGGAGCCGCGGGGAGCTGGACGTTGTCACTGCTGAGAGTGTGGGTGGCGGTGTCGTTCGACGAGACCAGAGGCGTCTGGCGGCGGCAGGCCGGTACCTGTGGGGTCGTCAGGGCGCAGGAGGGCAGGGACACCAGCCGCAGTCGCGAAGACCAGTCGCCGCCGAACGCGGAAGCGAACGAACGGTAGTCGAGCGAGACGCCCACACCGGTTCCGGAGCCGCCGCTGTCACTCGCCAGGGACAGCAGCACACCGTTGACACCCGCGGCTTTCGCCTGGGCGCGGGTCAGGACCTCGACGCCGACCGTCGAGGGGGTCGCCGGGTTCGCGGGAACGAGGATACCGGCGTGGTGAGCTGGGGCAGGCGCCTTGGCCTGTCCGAGCCAGACCGGCAATGAGCCCGCGCGCACCGGGGCGGCGGGCTTTCGGCGGCTGACGGTGTCCGCAGAGGCTCCGCCGGGCGACTGGCCGAGCGTGACATGGGCCTGCCCGGAGGGCCAGGACACCGCCGAAGGGTGGAATTTCGGCATGGGTTTGGGCTGCCGGTAGTGCGAGACCACCGGCGTGACCGGCACCGGCTTGGTATGCGCGGGCGACGGCGGTTTGCCCGCCGCGGCCGAAGCCGGCGCCGCCGCCTGCAGAAGCGCGGCGCACACCGCCATCGCGCCCAGCGCAGCCGTCAAAACCCGTGCGGCACCTGTTGCTTGCCGTCTCGCGGTGCGTCGGCCGACGTTCCCCGCCCTGCCTCGGTACGTGCCGATACCGGAAGCCACCGTGTCCCGCCCCTCACGATCGGTGATCGATCAATGACCAGAGGGGAAGCTACCAACGGCGATCGGCTCGCTAACTTCCATTGCCAACTACAAGCACATCCTTTACCACCACTACTCCCTCACGCTTCAGTCACATTCAGACGCAAAAGACTCGCACCGCGAGCCTCACGCACTGATGGCAACCACGCGCGCCATAACCGGACGAGATGAGTCCGATTCAGCCTCTGTGCACCGCAGAACTTCTGCACACCCCACACCGGCACCCCCAGCCGCGGCGACAAGGCTGCTCCGACCTCCCGTTCCGGAAAGCCGGAGATCCCCGAACGGGCAAACGCCCACAATGCTCTCATAGCGCCACCTGGCAATGTCATTACCGACTCTTTGGTATGGACATTTCGCCGCAAGTAGTAACTGAAGGTCAGGAATCATGTACTCCGCGTGCATGGATGGTCTAGGCAGCGATTCGACGAGGCACGTACGTTCGGGCGCGGACGGATTGCCGGCCGAATCTGGGAGACCACAGGTAGATGAAGATCCACCTCACCTCTTCGAAACGTCACCGAGGCCGAACGGCCCTGATCACCGCAGTGGCACTGTGGGCGGCAGGCGGTGCCGGCCTGACACCGGCTCACGCGTTGCCGCGCTCAGCGCACCACCCGGTGACCGCCAAGTCGGCCGGAACCTCCGAGCCGGCCACTCACCCCTCCCAAAAGCCGCAGGGCCTGACACCGCTGCCCAGCGGCTACGGCCCCACGGCCGCCGACCAGCACGCCATGCAGCAGGCCGCAAACGCGGCACGGCGTACCGGCAAGGCCACCCCAGTGGCCGCGTTGACCACCCCCACCGACGAGATCGTCGCCCAGCCCTCGGGGAAGTTCCTGCTCGCCGCGGACGCACAGCCCGTCCGCGTCAAACAGTCCGGCACATGGGTCCCGGTGGGCCTTCGCCTGCACCACCACTCCGACGGAACGTGGTCACCGGCGGCAACCGCGTACGGGACCGTCTCGTTCTCGGGTGGCGGGACCGGGCCGCTGGCAGTCACCCACTCCGGCGGTACCTCACTGGCCGTCTCCTGGCCGTCCCGACTGCCCACGCCAGCCGTGCACGATGCCACGGCGACGTACCCGTCCGTGCTGCCCGGCGTCGACCTGCAGGTGTCGGCGACCACCGCCGGCGGGTTCAGTGACGTTCTGGTGATCCACTCGGCGCAGGCAGCGCGGAACCCGGCGCTCCGCTCCTTGCGCCTGGCCACGGCAGTACGCGGCGGCAGGCTGGCGACCGCCCGGGACGGCGGACTTGCCGTCTTCGACGACCACGGCGCTTTGGTGGCCGATGGGGCAACGCCTCATCAGTGGGACTCCAACACGGTCCTGCCCGCCTCTCCGCATCAGAAGCGCGGTGCGAAAGTCGCCGCCGACCCTTCGGACGCCGGTCATCCCGGGCTGGCCGCCCGGCTGGCGCCTGTACGGATCAAAGTCGCACCCGGGTCACTGACCCTCACCCCTGACGCCCGGATGCTCGCCGGAAAGTCCACGGTCTGGCCGGTGTACGTCGACCCGTCCGTGAACTGGCATCCCACCACGGGCGGCACGCCGATGTTCGACGAGGTCAAGCAGGGCTGCCCCGGCGATTCTTTCGTCGACGACACCACCTCCAGAGCCGACTACGGCAACCTCGGGGTGGGCTACAACGGCTGGCAGGAAGGCTACTGCTATACCGGCGACGAACACGCCGTCTATCAGTGGAAGCTTCCCAGGTCGATCTGGGGAGCGGACATCAACAGCGCCGAGGTCGACGCCACCGAGGTCTACTCGGCGTCATGCACAACCACGGCCACGGTGAACCTGCACTGGTCCAAGGGCATGGGCTCGGGGACGGACTGGAGCAACCGGCCCCGCTACAACAGCTACTCGACCTCCGCGAGTTTCGGGCCCGCCTACAATCCGAACCACTGCCCGGACAAAGGCACCGTCCCCAACAGCTTCAAAGTACTGACCCCGATCAAGGCCGCCGCTTCCGCACACTCGTCCACCTTCACGGCGACACTGAGCGAGGACTACTGGGAATCCAAGCACGATGACATAGAGTTCAAGCGGTTCAGCAACGACCCGACGCTGCAGATCTTCTTCAACAACGCCCCGAACCCGCCCTCGGCGAACACCATGGCGGCGGTGTCCGGTGCGGACGACGCGGCCTGCGACACGGTCGCGCCTTACCCGTACATGGGCAAGACCATCGCCAGCACCCCGCCGGTGCTCAAGGCCAAGATCTCCGACCCGAACGGCGACAAGCTGCAGGCCACATTCCAGTACTGGATCAACGGCCAGAGCACGATGCACACCGTGCTCAGCGGCGACAACCTGTCCAGCGGCAGCTACGCCACTGCGTCGCTTCCGTCCAGCTTCATCTCCTCGCTCACCAACGGGCAGACCGTCGACTGGAACGTGAAGATTTTCGACGGGATGGACTGGACGACCTACTCCCGCTCCCCGGTCTGCCACTTCACCGCCGAGCCCACCGCCCCGGACACGCCCTCGGTGGTGTCCGAGAACAACCTGTACCCCGACACGGACGTCACCGACGCTGCGGTGGGTGCCACCGCGGGCACGCCGGGCAAGTTCGACATCACCGGCTCCGGCACGGCGGCGACGAAGTTCATCTACAACCTCGACGTCCCTCCCGCCAAGAGCAGCCCGCCCGCGTCCGAGACGGTGACCGCGAGCAGCAACGCGGCCACCATTACCGTCACCCCGCCGTCACCGGGGCCGCACACCTTGTACGTCTACGCCACGGACGCGGCCGGCGACGACTCCGGTGACTTCGCCTACCCCTTCCTGGCGGCAGGGCATCCCAACACCACCTGCACCAGCCTGACCGCCTGCTTCGACAACACCGGCATCAGCGCCGACAGCAACCCGTCCCAGGCCAATCTCGACGGCGCCGGATACAGCTTCTCCCAGACCGACCTGAACAACGCCGGCTGGAGCAGCGGAAGCAAAGTCACAGTGGACGGCGCCACCATCGCCCTGCCCGCCTTCGGCTCCGGGCAGAAGGACAACGTCCTGGCCGCCAACCAAACCATCACGCTGAACGGCACTACCGGCCTCACCGGCAACGGCCTGGTCTTCGTAGGAACCTCGACCTTCGCGGGGCTGTCCGACCCGGGCGCCATCGACGGTGACACCACCGCTCCCTACGTCCCCAGCGGCACCGCCGTGACCGGTTCTTACTGCTTCTCCGGCACCGACCCCATCGGAGTGTGCCCCGCGACCGGCCACGTCACCTACAAGGACGGCACCACCGCCCCGTACGACCTCACTGTGCCGGACTGGAGCAGCACCGTGGACCCGATCGCCGCCCTGGTGTTGCCGCACCGCAACGGTTCCGGCGGACAGTCCACCAGCGCGGAACGGATGTACGCCTTCTCCGTTCCGGTCACCGCCACGGCCACGAACCCCGTCGTTTCGGTGACCCTGCCGGACGTCTCCACCGGCGTGGGTGCCCACGAGCAGGGCCTGCACATCTTCGGTATAGGAAGCCGGGACACCACCAACGGCACGCCGGAGGCCAACGGTACGTACAAGGCCACTGCGACCGGCCAGTCGTGGACCGGCGTGTGGAGCGATCCGAACGAGGGCAATTCCAACCTGCTCACCCCGTCCGGTGACACGCCCTACAGCAACCAGACCTTCCGCACCGCCCTGCGCCCCTCGATCTCCGGCGGCACCGTGCGCATCAAGCTCGACAACGGCCTGGGCACCAGCAAACTGAGCATCGGCCACGCCACCATCGCGGTCAGTTCGAGTTCCACCTCCTTCACCTCGGTGCCCTCCGGCACCCCGACGACGCTCACCTTCGGCGGCAACCAGTCCGTCACCGTCCCCCGGGGCGGCATGGTCTACAGCGACCCACTGAACTTCACCGTCACCGCCGGGCACTACCTGCTGGTCTCCTACCAGCTGACCAACTCCGTGCCGTATCTGGTGACGCACTCCTACGCCAACGGCTCCTATACCTACGTCACCGCGATCGGTTCCGGGGACCTGACCACCAGCACCAGCGCCACCCCGTTCACCACCGACGCGAGTTCCTACGGCAACTTCACGCAGGTGATCGCCGGACTCGACGTGCAGACCGCCGGCGTACCGACGGAGGCAGTGCTCGGCGACCACCTCGTCGACCCCTTCCAGCCGAACACCACACCGCCCAATTCCAACGGCTATCGCGTCTCGGACGCCCTGGCCGCCAACGAGCCCACAACCCCCTCCCCCTACGGAGTGCTGTCCGAAGGCATCGAAGCCAACCAGCTCATGGCGGACAACCCGGAAACGTACAACGGAGGCCCTGTCGGCGGCCCGGCCGTGCTGTCCCGGATCGACCGGGACATCCTCGACCAGCCCGGCATCAACACCGTCGTGATCGACGAAGGACTGGAGGACCTGCTCGGCGGTACCACCACCAACACCGACCTGGAGGACAACGGCTACACCGCTCTCGTCCAGCAACTGCAGGCCTGGGGCATCAACATCGTCCTGACCTCACTGACCCCCTGCCAGGGCTACAACGGCGACGGCGCAAGCACGAACGACCCGTGCACCTCCACCGTCGACGGCTACCGCACCGACGTCAACGCCTTCCTGGGCAACCTGGGCAACCCGTGGACCACCCCCGCGGTGTACTTCGCCGACTTCGACGCCGCCGTCGCCGCACCGAACGCCTACAGCGGGGAAGAGCGGCTCCTGCCCTGGGCCGACAGCGGCGACCACGTCAACCTCAGCCTTGCCGCATACGGCGCGCTCGCGAACGCCATCATGTCGCCGCAGGACAGCTGGGACGCCGACGACGGCAGCGGCATGCCCGTGGCCACCGACACCGCCGCCACCGACACCCCCCAAACACCCGGCACCATACTCAACGCCAACACCGGCAACTCCCCATTGAGTCTGTCCAGCTCGGGCGCGAGCTGGGGTGACGACCCGGCCCGCGGCACCGTGCTGAACCTGGACGGCACCGCCGGAACCGCCACCAGCAGCACACCCGTGCTGAACACCGCTGGCAGCTTCAGCGTCTCTACCTGGGTCAAGCTCCCCTCCCTGCCCACCCACAACATGACCATCGCCGCACAGGAAGGCACCCAGAACAGCGCCTTCCTCCTCCAGTACAACTACGCCCACACCGGCGCCCCCACCTGGGCCATGACCACCACCAGCGGCGACACCGCCGGCCCCACCTTCACCTTCGCCTACTCCACCAGCGTCACCGCCAACCAGTGGACCCACCTGGTGGGCGTCTACAACGCGGCCGCCAAAACCACCCAGCTCTACGTCAACGGCACCCTCGCCGACTCAGCGAGCGGCGTGACGGCGTGGAACGCACCGGACTCCTACACCGTCGGCCGAGCCCTGTACAACGGCAGCCCGACCGACTTCCTGTCCGGCTCCGTCAGCGGCATCCAGGCCTACCCGTACGCACTGACCGGCAACCAGGCAAGCGCCCTCTACACGCAGGGCACCGCGGGCGACGGCCCCTACACCTTCGCCGACACGGTGGATTTCAACGGCGACAGCAATCCCGACGTGGTCGCCGAAACCGCCTCCGGCGACCTGTGGATGTTCCCCGGCGACGGCACCCACGGCCCCAACACCACCTCGCCCACCCTGGTCGGCTGGGGCTTCTCCGGCTACACCTTCGCCGGAATCGCCGACTTCGACGGCGACGGCTACCCCGACATCATCACCGAGGACGCCTCTGGCAACCTGTGGCTCTACCCCGGCGACGCCGGCCACGACACCTCCACCGCCCACGTCCAGATCGGAAGCGGTTGGAGCGGCTACGCCTTCGCCGGCGTAAGGGACTGGAACGGCGACGGACACCCCGACATCATCGCCAAGGACCCCAGCGGCGCCTTGTGGATGTACCCGGGCAACGGCACCGTCAACGGCACCAGCACCACCAGCACCCGCGTCCAGATCGGCACCGGCTGGAGCACCTACACCCTGGACGGCCTCGCCGACTGGGACAAGGACGGCCACATGGACCTGACCGCCACCGACTCCAGCGGAGCCCTCTGGCTCTACCCCGGCGACGCAGGCCACGACACCGCCACCGCCCGCGTGGAAATCGGCACCGCCGGCTGGACCTCCTTCCCCTTCGCAGGCCTGGCCGACATCAACGGCGACGGCAACCCCGACATCGTGGCCCGCGGACCCGGCGGCATCCTGTGGCTGTACCCCGGTACGGGCACCCGTACCAGCCCCGGTTCCCGCTCCGAACTCGGCACCGGATGGTGATGCCGACGGACCCAAAGGCTCCTCCCGGTACGTCCCCGGAATCGGCAAAGTCCTCCTCTCGGACTCGCACCGACACGCACGGTGAGAACCGGGTTCCGACCGGACACCAGTTCGCCACCTGATAGCAAGCACAACCCGTGACCCGCACGTCCCCAGCGGCGGTCCGGCCGACGCAGTGCCACGCGTCGGCCGGACCGCCGCACCTACACATGCGCACAAAGGAAGCCACTGTCCATGACCGCCCCCTCCGGCCGCCACGCCAAGCCCCGCACCCCGCTCACCCGCCGCGCCGCCGCCACCGGCGCACTCGGCGCCGCGGCCACCGTCTCCGCCATCGCCACCGCCGGCGGCGCCCAGGCGGCCACCACCCCACCGGGCACCACACCGGTCACCAGCTACACTGTCCACTCCGGCGACACCCTGTCCGGCATCGCGGCCAAGGAACACGTCCCCGGCGGCTGGACCGCGCTGGCCAAGACGAACCACATCGCCTCGCCCTACATCATTCGCCCCGGCGAACGCCTCACCCTGCCCGCGGGCTCGTACGTCACCACCCCCAGCCCCTTCCCCGTCAAGGTCACCCTCGGGGCCACCACCACCCAGGTCATCACCGTCAAGGCGAACGGCTCCTACGCCACCGTCACCCTGTGGCAGCAGACCTCCGGCACCTGGCACAAGCTCGCCGCCACCACGTCCGCCCGCATCGGCTCGCACGGCATCACCGCCGGCGCCACCCGCACCCAGGGCACGTACACCACCCCCACCGGCACCTACACCATCACCCAGGGCTTCGGCATCGGCACCAACCCCGGCACCAAGATGCCCTACCACCAGGTCACCACCACCGACTGGTGGGTCGAGGACCCCACCTCCGCCTACTACAACCAGATGCGCACCGACACCCAGGGCGGCTTCCACCTCACCGAATCCGGCGACGACGGCAGCGAACACCTCATCAACTACCCCACCCAGTACCACAACGCCCTGGTCATCAACTACAACATGAACCCCGCCGTCAAAGGCCGCGGCGCCGGCATCTTCCTCCACGACCTCGGCCCCCAGGCCGGCCCCACCGCCGGCTGCGTCGCCGTACCCGCCACCTTCATGACCCAGATCATGAAATGGATCACTCCCACCGCCCACCCAGTCATCGCCATCGGCTGACGCCACCGCCCGGACCCGTGCCCTGACCCGCCCTACCGCCAGGCACGGCGTCCAAAGGCGTATGGCGCCTGCGGCATTGCTGTAGGCGCCATACGTACAGCGGCTGTACATGTCCTCGCGTTCTCCCAGGAGAGCGCGTCGTTGTGCAGCGGTTCCTCACGATGACGACGTGATCGATGTTGGTCGCCAGCACCCCGCCCCTCCGTCACCCGGAACGCCCCACGGTCTCCCCGCGGCTCTCACGGCCGGGCCGGTACCGCTTGGACGGCCGCCGCGTTCCGCGCCTCCAGCGCCTTGACGGCTCCGTTCCGCCAGCCCTCGGACACCGCCGCGGACATCGGGTCGGGGAAGATCTCCTCCAGGCCGTGCGCGGCGCCTTCGAAGATCGCGCGGGCGACGTCGGCCGGGTCGGCCTTGGGGATGTCCCAGGCACGGATCATGTCGGTGTCCACAGGCCCGGGCAGGACGATGTGCACGGTCACACCCCGCGGTGCCAGCAGGGCGCGCAGCGACTGCGACATCGAGAACGCGGCCGCCTTGGAGATCGAGTACCCGGGGGTCACCGGCACGGTGGCCAGCGCCGCCAGCGACAGGACGTTCACGATCGCTCCCGCGGAGTTCGTGAGAAGCGGAAGAACGGCCTGGGTGACCCGGTACGTGCCGAACAGGTTGACCGCCAGATGGGCCTCGATCGACCGGGGGTCGGTGAGGTCGTCGGCGACAGCGACGCCCGCGTTGTTGACCAGGATGTCCAGGGAATCGACTCCTTTGACCGCGGCCTGGATTCCCGCCGGGTCGGTGACGTCCAGCCGCAGGGGCGTGACGCGCGCGTCGGGGTGGTCGACGGGCCGCCGGGCGGCGGCGTAGACCCGCCGCGCCCCCAGGGCGAGCGCGTCCTCGACGAGCGCACGTCCAAGGCCGCGGTTCGCGCCGGTGATCAGTACGGCCTTGTCGGCAACGGTCGTCTGCGTCGTCATGACTTCTCCTGGTGAGTGAACGAGTGGGCGTGCGGTGTGTGCGGGCGACGGACGGAGGTCACGGGGTGTCCCGTCCCGTTCGTGTCGTGCGAGTGGGCTCACCCATGTGACGCGCCGGGGCCCTGCCCGTCATCGGTCCTGCCGGAGCTCAAGCCGAACGCTCTCGGCACGCATGGGTTCTTCGAGCGCACGGCGAAGTCGCGGGAGGGCCCGGGCACCGATGACTTTCCGCCCGCGGCTGCGTCATACGGTCATGGACCAACTTGTGAATGCTGCGCGGGCCGGTGATCATGCGGCTTTCGCGCAGGTGGTCGAGCCTTTGCGGCACGAGTTGCACGTGCACTGCTACCGCTTGCTGGGGTCCGTCGAGGACGCCGAGGACGCGGTGCAGGAAACGCTGCTGCGCGCGTGGTCCCGGCGGGGTTCCTACGCCGGCCGTGCCTCGTTCCGGGCGTGGGTGTACGGCATCGCCACCAACGCGTGCCTGGACGCGCTGCGGCGCCGCAAGTCCCGGTCCTGGCCCACCGATCTGGCGGGGCCGTCCGACCCGCGGCAGTACGAACTGGCCGCGGTCGACGTGCCGTGGCTGCAGCCGTACCCGGACCGGTTGCTGGATGCCGCCGGGGCCGCGCAGGAGGAACCGGAGGCCGTGGTCACCGCGCGGGAGACGATCGAGCTGGCGTTCCTGGCCGCCATCCAGCGCCTGCCGGCGCGGCAACGGGCCGTGCTGATCCTGCGGGACACGCTGGACTGGTCGGTCAAAGACACTGCGGCGGCGCTCGGGCTGAGCCGGGCGGCGGTCAACAGTGCCCTGCAACGGGCACGCGCCGCCCTCGCGGCACACCTGCCCGCTGAGCGCGCCCAGTGGGGGTCGAAGCCGACCGCGGCGGAGCGTACGGCCCTGAACAGGCTGATCTCGGCATGGGAGGACGCGGACGCCGCCGCGCTGGTGACACTGCTGCGCGACGACGCGAAGTTGATCATGCCGCCGGGCACGACCTGGTTCGCGGGGCGGCGCGACATCGGAGCGTTCCTCGCGGAGCACGTCTTCGGCGAGATGGGGGACGGCTGGCGGCTGACCGCGACGGCGGCCAACCGCCAACCGGCGTTCGGGCTGTACTGGCGGGTGCCGGGCGAGGCCGCGTTCCGGGCTTTCGCCATCGGCGTGCTCCGGGTCGACGGCGACACCGTCGGTGAGATCGCGCTGTTCCAGCAGCCCGAACTCTTCCGCTCGTTCGCGCTGCCGGCCGGCCTGCCCCCGTCCTACTGATGGCCGCCGACCGACCGCGGCGCCGGACGACCACCCCGACTGCCACCGGGCGAAGCCATGGCCTGCGACACGGCCGGCTGGGCGACCGCCGCGAGCGGACCGGACCGCGCCTCAGATCGCCGGGCGGTAGAAGAAGGTCTTGCGCCTGCTGATCAGGCCGCCGCTGGTCCAGTACCAGTCCGCGAACGTCTCGCACAGCGGATGTCCGGAGCGGGACACGCCGTCGAACTCGCCCCAGCAGCACACCTCCTCGCCGTCGCCCAGGCAGCCGAGTATCCGGTGCCTGCCGTGGGCGACGACGCGTTCGGCGCGGTAGAAGGCGACCAGCGACGCGATCCCGCGGATCGGCTCGTAGCCGGGGCGCTCGTAGCGAACGGTGGGGGTGAACAGTTCGGGCAGTGTCTCCCACTCCTGGGCGTCGATGGCTGTAAACAGCCGTGCTACGAGGTGCTGTCGTACGTCCACAGCCGCCGGCTCCGTCCCGTCCGCGGATCACGGGCTACTGGTCGTCACGGGAGCGCAGGTCGTCCTGGGTGAGGGAGCGCTGTCCGTGCTGAAGCTCCCTGAACCAGTCGAGGTAGTGGTTCACCACGTGGCCCTTGGAGTCCTCGATGATGTGGATGCCGGTCAGCTGGAAGTGCGCCGACTCCACCCGGCCGTTGACCGGGATGTGCTCGTTGACCTGCAGGATGACGGTCCCGCCCGTGCTGCGTCCGTTGTTCTTGCGCCGCACCACGACGAAGGACATCGGGTATTTCGCGATCACGGCGTCCAGGGACACCCCCTGGCCCGGCGCGTCGGCTTTCAGACCGATGATCCGGCGGTAATGCCGCAGGTAACTCGGCTCGACGGAGTCGGAAAGGAATACGGACGGCTGGTCGAGCAGCTCCAGGGACGGCAGCTGGATGAGCCGGTAGTAGGCGACGCCGTGCAGGAAACGGTTCTCGATGCGCCTGAGGTATTCCTCCTGCAGCCGTTCCACCGCGGGATCGGAGTGCTGGTGGAACACCTCGACGAAGGAGTTGACGGCCAGGATCTCGTCGCCCTCCTGCGCTTTGTCGATCACGTCTCCGGCCTTGCGGTAGAGGGTCTTGGCCTGCTGGAGGTGGTGCGCTTCCGGCCCGCGCCGGGCGGGCAGGTAGGTGATGGACGCGGCCGTGCGATCGCGGAACTCGTTGAACGATTCGTCCAGGTGTTCCCGCAGGTCCTGCAGGGCGGCACGGTTGGCCGCGCCCTCGCGGGCGGTGTCGGAGGACATGCTCATCGTGGCGTACACGACGAAGGCCAGCAGCATCAGAACGCCGGCGAGCAGTCCGGTCTCGGAGCGGGTGAAGCCATTGCCGATCCATTCCTGCAGGACGTTCAGTACGGCGGCGAATGGTATGGCGGCCAGGAAAGCGGCCAGCAGCCGGTGCACCCGGTGCCGTCCGTCGTTACGCTCCGCCTCCGTTTCGGGAGCGGAGTCCCCCCACTGTGTCGTCATGCCGTGCACCGTCCTTTCCCGGGGTCGCGTTGTCGCGGTATGCGCGGTTTGGAGGGCTGACGACTCAAGCGTACGGAGCGCGGTCCGCGGCCGGATCCGGGTATTCGCCCGATTCGCGCGGCATATCTCCGCGCGGCGGTGCGGAAATATCGCATTTCCGGAATGCTTTCTTCCCCTTTTCCGCCGCGGCCGCGCGCAGCGTCGTGGAATCGGGTGCCCACGGTCGGGGAAGAGGGCGCAGCCGCCGCCAGGCGAACGGCGGGTGGCCGAGCCGCGGGTGCCGGCGGTCGTGGACGTTGAACGCCGACCATGCAGCCACGCACAGCACGATGCCCGCCTTGGCGGCCCACCGGCCGGCCCCGGCCCCGCCGTGCCGCCCGGGAGCCAGGAGCCCGGCCAGCGCGGCGCTGCCGGCCACCGACCACAGCAGGGGGTACACCCCGAGCTGGTGCCAGATCTTGGTCGGCGAACCGGCTTGCGCGGGGGTGTAGTAGCCCCGGCGGACCTCGCCACGCCACTGGGCGAGCCCGTATCCGAGCCACCCGGCCGCCGGCACCAGGATGCCCCACGGATTCGCCATCCAGTGCGCCGCCGGCCCCGGCCCGCGCCCGGCCAGCCCCACACCGAGCCCGCAGGCCACGGCCAGCAGGGGGTCGCCGTACGCGAGCGCGGTGAACTCCTGCCGGGGCCGCGGCACCCGCCGCTCCAGTACGGCGGCGAGCAGCATGTGCACCCCGGGCGAGATGACCAGGGCGGCGAGTGCCGCGGCCGGCGGTCCGGCCGCGAAGAGCGACCGCAGCGGGCCGGGCCACTCGTGTGCCCGGGCGGGTACGGCGGCCGGCGGCAGCGCGAGGACCCCGATCGCCCTCACCGCTCCCCCGTCCCCGTGGCGGGCCCGGCCACGCGCCGGTAGCGGCCGCGTACGATCCGCTCCAGCTCCTGGTCGCGGAAGAAGTTGGCGTGCCGTACCGCGAAGGCGTGCAGCGGCGCGAGGCGGGCCCGGTTGCGCTCGATGGTCTCCGTCTCCCGGCCCGAGGAGGCGCCGACCAGGCGGTGTTCGGCCTCCCGCATCGGGGCGTAGCGCTCCTGCAGGAACCGGTCGAGGGTGCCCTCGGCGACCCCCGCGCGGGCGGCGACCTCCGGGCGCGAGGAGAACACGGTCAGGGCCCGCCAGATCTCCAGTTGGGTGGAGTTGCCGACCAGGCGCTCCAGCAGGGAGGCGCCGCCGCCGCGGGCCGGCCGGTAGCGTTCCGCCAGCCCCCGGCCGGGCCGCAGGCCCTTCTCCATCGCGTCCACCAGGTGGAGCACGTCGGCGATCGGGCCCGCCTTGGACGCCAGCGCCCAGGGCTCGAAGTAGTGGAAGGCGGCGAGCAGGAGCAGGCCGCGGTTCTCGTCGATGTCCGCGCACCACACCACGCACGGGATGCCGATCTCGTCCAGCAGCCGCAGCGCCACCAGGCCCGTCTCGGCGCTGCCGGGGCCGAAGTCCATGTCGACCATGGCCAGGTCGAAGGCGCGGTCGACGGCGAGGATCTGCCGCAGTTCCGCGGGACTGCGCACGCCCATGACCTGGTGGGCGGGGCCGGCCGCCGGGGCGGTGGTGGCCAGGGCCAGCGCGAGGGAGTCCTCGGCGGCGACGGCGTCGTCCACGACGATGATGCGCACCGCGGCTCACACCTTGCCGGGAAGCGTGACGGGGGCGTCGGGCGACTGCGGTCCGGGCAGGGGCCGGACGATGCCGGGCGGACAGCCCCACCGGGCGGTGATGTGCTTCCACTGGCCGTCGTCGTGCACGTCGATTCCCCCTCCGTAGCGGGCGAGCAGGACGTCCTGGACCTTCAGGCTGGTACGCGGGTCGCGGGCCGCGCCGGGCGGGAAGCGCTGCCCGTCGTCGGAGACCCGCAGCAGGCACAGTTCGGGCCGGACCGGGTCGCGGACGCGGAACTCGATTCTCACCCGCCGGGCATGTGCCTTGAGGGCGTTCATCATCAGGTCCGACAGCAGGGACCTCGCCCGCTGGTAGTCGGTGCTCGTCAGCTGCAGGTCGACGTCACCGGCCAGCTCGCACTCCTCGTGGCGGCCGCGCCAGGTGTGCTCGATGAGCGGGTTCAGCTGCAGCCACACCTCGCGCACCGACCCGGACTGGCCGCTGCCGTCCGACCTCAGGATGGCCTGCCGGGCCTCCTCGACGCCGATCAGCACCTCCCTGGACAGGGAGCGCAGATGGCCCAGGTCGGGCGGCGGGTCGTCCTGCTCGGCGTACCGCGCCAGCACGCCGACGCTGTTCTTGAGCATGCTGTGCACCGCGGAGGCGCTGTTGAAGCGGGCCAGGTGGCGCTGTGCGAGCGCGGTGTGGACGGCGGCCCGCAGCATCGCGCCGAACATCGCCCACACCGCGTAGTACAGCAGCGGGGACAGGCACAGCACGGCAACGACGCCGGCCGGCACCTCCCCCGCCGCCGTGCTCCACGGCCACATCACGGCGCCCAGCACCAGGCAGTGCGCCGGCGGTATGACCCGGCGGAAGACCAGCATGCCGTGCGGGGGCGGGTCGGTGACGCTGTACCAGCCGGCGTCGATGACCGCCTGCAGCACCGCGCTCCAGTTGTACGCGATGCACACCACGAGTCCGGCCGTACGGATGCCGACCGGCAGGCCGGGCAGCGGGAACGGCCCCACGAAGAGCCAGGTCGCCAGCAGGATGCCGACGCCCTCCAGCAGACCCGAAGCGTCCACGGTCGCCTTGTCGCGGGCGTTCGTCAGGTGCCGTACGAGTGGTCCGGCCGCCGGCACCCGGCGCAGCAGCGGCAGCGTCTCGGAGAAGCTGTGGCCGAAGGCCAGCACCAGGCCGAGCACTCCCGGCAGCAGTTGCAGCCCGGCGCGGGGCAGCGAGGCGCCGGGCGAGCCGGCGAACGCCAGCGAGGCCGCGGCCGCGTAGAGCGCGAGCCGGACCCAGCAGCCCCAGCGCCACAGCGTCCGGGTGCAGTGGATCGCCGTCTCGAACACGACGTCGGCGTCGCGGTCCGGCGCCTGCGCCTCACCGGGGGCGCGGCTCCCGGCGAGCCGGCGGCGCGGTCCGCCGCCGCCCGACCCCGTGGACCCCATCGACGCCCCCCTCCAAGGCCGCGCCGCTGCGGCACGCGCTACCACCATGAGGCATGGCGGGCCCCGCCGGGTGACGAAATCTCCTACGGTTCACCACGGAACGCACGCGGCCGGGTCCCTCGCGGGCCGGACCGGACCATGTGCCCTGCCGGGCGGGAGCGTTGCGGTGGCACGCGTGCGGGGCCGTGGCGTGGGGCGGATGAACGGGGGCTGCGGGAGGTGAAGCCGCGGGCGCTCAAAGACGGCGGCCGGTCCGGGGCCGGACGGAGCGCCGGCCGGCGCGGGCCGTCACAGTGAGACGGCGTCCCGCCAGGAGTGGCGCGGCTCGTACCCCAGCACCTCACGCGCGCGATCGATGGCGAGCAGTGTCGCGTTCGGATGGTCGAGCTCACGGGTGAGCTTCACCTCGGGGAAGACTTCCGCGAGCAACTCGGCCGACGGCCGCGCCATGATGGTGTCCGCGGCGGCGATGACGAAGTTCCGCGAGCCGGTGACCTCCGCCTCCAGCGCGAGCCTGCACGCCTGCGCCGCGTCACGGGCGTCGACGTATCCCCACAGGTTCCACTTCCGCAGCCGCGGGTCGTCCTGGTAGCCGGGCACGGCCGCGTAATCGGCCTCGACATGCACGTTGGACAGCCGCAGACCCACGAAGGGGATGCCCGACCACCCGGCGATCTGCTCGGCGGCGGCCTCGCCCAGCACCTTGGACAGGGCGTAGGTGCTGGTCGGGTACGGGAAGTGGTCCTCGTCCACGGGCGCGTACCGCGGTGGCACGTCGAACGGCAACCCCAAGGTGGTCTCGCTGGAGGCCCACACCACCTTGGCCACTTTGTGGTGCGCGGCCGCCAGGAAGACGTTGTGGTTCATCAGCGAGTTGGCGTTGAGGGTGTGGGCCGGCGGGTACAGCCCGGGAGCCGGGATGTTCGCCAGGTGCACCACGCCGTCGGCGCCGCCGATGGCGTCCACGGCCTGCCCGTAGTCGGTGAGGTCGGCGGCCAGCAGGGCGACCCCCAGCCCCTGCGCCCACTCGCGTTCCGCCCGCCCGACGGCCATGTCGACGCCGATCACCTCGTACCCGTGCTCACGCAGGTCCGCGACGACGACTCTCCCGGTCTTCCCGGTGGCCCCGGTGACGGCGACTGTGCTCATGTCGTGCTCTCCATCGTGTGTGCCGTACGTCTGTCAACGCTCGTCTGTTAACGCTCACATACACCGTACGCGCCCACCGCCGCGGCAGCGGACCCGCCGCCGGCACACACGACTGCCGGGCTGGTGCTTGAATGGCCGGATGGGGCACCACGCGCTCTTCGGAGACGGCCGCCGGCTCTCCGGACACTGTCTTCGGCGGACTTTCACGGTTCACCGGCCGCGAGGACCGGTCCCCGGCACCGTCTGGACGCCGATCGACCGGCGGGGGCCCGTCCCGCTGGTTCTGCTGGGGCACGGAGGCAGCGGGCACCGGCACGGCGACCGGATCCTGTCCATGGCCGACCGCATCACCTCGGCCGGCTACGCGGCAGCCGCAATCGACGGCCTTTACCACGGTGAGCGGGTTCCATCGCCCCTTCCCACCGCGGACTACCAAGCCCTGATCGCGGCCGAGGGGATCGGCCGCGCGATGGACCGGCTCGCCGGTGACTGGGCTCTCACGCGCGACCTCCTCGTCGATGCCGGCCTCGCCGATCCGGCCAGTATCGCCTACTTCGGGCTGTCGATGGCGACCCGCTTCGGCCTTGCCACCGCGGTCGCTCTCGGACCGGGACTGCGATGCGCCGTGTTCGGGAAGTTCGGCACGCAGGCAACCGCCGACACACACCCGGGGCTTCACGACCCCGACCGGGCGCTCCGGGACGCTGCCAGGATCACCGCACCCGTGCTGTTCCACATGCAATGGAATGACGAGATGTTTCCGCGCACGGGCCAACTCGAATTGTTCGACGCCTTCCCCGGCCACGCGAAGGAACTCGTCGGGTTCGCGGGAGGGCACCGGTCCACACCCGACCACGCGGTGTCCGCCTGGATCGCGTTCATCGGTCGCCATCTCGCCTGAGCGCCCGCACCACCGCATCGACGCACACCCGCCACTGCCACCGACCGCACACTGGGCGTCCGGACGCACTCGCGTGCGCTGCGCGGCCCGCGACGTGTCACAAGGCGTGGGCCGCCTTGGTCAATGGTGTGCAAGGCACCAGGACAAGGAGTTCACACATGGAAGCGCGTCTCGACTACTTCGGCAGTACGGTCGGGGGCAAGGTCCTCCGGTACCTCAACTCCGCGAACAAGGCGGTGACGGACTCCGGCCTGCCGCACACGACGCAGGAACTCGTGAAGATCCGGGCCAGCCAGATCAACGGCTGCGGCTTCTGCACCGACATGCACACCAAGGACGCCGCGCACGCGGGCGAGACGCAGCAGCGGCTCAACCTGGTCGCGGCCTGGCGCGAGGCCACGGTCTTCACCGACGCCGAGCGTGCCGCGCTGGAGGTGGCCGAGCAGGCCACCCGGATCGCCGACGCGGCGGGCGGCGTCACGGACCAGGCGTGGGCCGAGGCCACCAGGCACTTCGACACGGAGCAGCTGGCCGCGCTGGTGTCGCTGCTCGCCGTGATCAACGCCTACAACCGGGTCAACGTGTGCAGCCGGACACCCGCGGGGAGCTACCGGCCCGGCCAGTTCGGCTGAGCCGGACACACGACCACGACGACGGACCCGGCGCTCCCGTCGCGGTTCCCGGTGCCGGACGACCGGCACCGGGCCGACGCCGTGGTTGCCGCCGTCCGCATCGTCGACCTGCCCGCGATCCTTCGACGCCGTCGGGCGGCGGCGCGAAAGCCCCGCCGCCCCCTCCCCCTGATCCGCGTGCCGGCCCCGGGCACCCTGCCCGCACGCTGTTCGCTTGATCCGGCACGCCCCGTCACGCGAGTGTCCCGAACCGAAAGACGATGATCACCATGTCCTACCCGGAGCAGGTCTACCACGGCGAGAACGGCGAGATCAGTGCCGGCTTCCGCCCCGCGAGCACACCGCCGGAACTGGGCGTGCCGGGCAACGGCACCCACTACCTGGCCACCACCGACGTCACCCGCGGCGAGTTCGGCCTCTACCGGGTCCAGATGGGCCCGCGGGCCGGAGGGCCCAGGACGCACTTCCACCGCACCATCTCGGAGTCGTTCTTCATCCTCGGCGGCACGGTCCGCCTCTACGACGGCGCCCGCTGGACCGACGCGCACGAGGGCGACTTCCTGCACGTGCCCCAGGGCGGCCTGCACGCCTTCCGCAACGACTCCGACGCTCCCGCCGACATGCTGCTGCTGTTCACACCCGGGGCGCCGCGCGAGGAGTACTTCGAGCAGGTCTCCAAGCTGGCCAACGCCTCGGAGGAGGAGCGCACCCGGTTCTTCGAGAAGCACGACTCGTACTTCGTCGAGTGACACCCCTGCCGCGCCGGCCGGTCCCCGTCCGGGGGCCGGTCGGCGCGCGCTGCCCGCCCGGGCCCGGGCCAGCCCCGGGCCACGACAGTGTCCTGGGTGGCCCGACCCGCTGCTGGGGTCAGAACGTGGGAGCGTCCGCCGGCAGTTCTTCGTGGCGGGGCTCCCCGTGGGTGACGAAGGCCTCGCGGGGCCGTTGCACCGAGGCCAGCGAGACGATGTCGCGTCCGTAGAGGGCGGCGGTGCACCATACGGCCAGCACGCGGACCTTGCGTTCCCATGTCGGTACGGCGAGCACGTGGTAGCCGCGGTGCATCAGCCAGGCCGGGAAACCCTTGATGACAAGGCGGTGGTACTGGAAGATGCCGCGGCCCAGTCCCAGCGTGGCCACCACGCCCAGGCCGTGGTGGACGTAGTTCTTCGCGGGCCTTCCCCTCAGCGAGGCCAGGATGTTCCTGGCCATGCGCTTGCCCTGGCGCACGGCGTGCTGGGCGTTGGGCACGGTCAGCGCGCCGGGCGTGCCCGCCGCGAGGTCCGGCACGGCCGCGTCGTCGCCGGCGGCCCACACGTCCTCCACCGCCTGGGCGGTGGTGCCCACGCGCAGATCGGGCCGCACGACGAGCAGGCCACGCTCGTCGACCGGGAGGTCGGTGTGGTTGTGCACGACGGGGTTCGAGGCGTTCCCGGCGGCCCACACGATCAGGCCCGAGTCGAACTCCTCACCGGTCGACAGCACCACATGGCTCTTCTCGGCCGAGACCATCTGGGTGTTCAGGTGGACGACCGCGCCGCGCTTCTCCAGGGACCGGACCACCCACTCGCCGGGCCGGTCGCTCACTTCGGGCAGGATTCGGCCGCGCGCCTCGACCAGGTGGAAGCGCAGCTCCTCCGCGTCGATCTCCGGATAGTGCTTGAGCAGCGCCGTCGCGAGAGCGAGGAGTTCGCCGAAGCCCTCGACGCCGGAGAAGCCGCCGCCGACGAAGGTGACGGTGAGGAGCTTCTCGCGCTCCGGCCCCCGCGGCAGCCCCGAGGCGCGGTCGAACGACGTCAGCAGCCGGTCGCGGATGGCGACGGCCTCCTCGACGTGCTTGAGGCCGAATGCCTCCTCGTTCAGCCCCGGGACGGGGAAGGTGCGGGTGACCGCGCCGGCGGTGATCACGAGGATGTCGTAGTGCAGGACGAGGTCCGGACCGCTCTCCGGCCGGACCGTGACGCTGCGGTCACTGTGGCGGATCTCGGTCGCCGCACCCGCGACGAGCCGGGTACGGTGAAGGTGCCGGCGCAGCGAGACCGCGGCGTGCCGGGCCTCGACCGATCCGGCCAGCACTTCGGGCAGGAACGGCTGGTAAGTCATGTACGGGCGCGGGTCGACGACGGTCACCCGGGCCTCGCCACGGCGCAGCTTCCTCTCCAGGCCCCACGCGGTGTAGAAGCCGGCGTAACCACCGCCGATTATCAGGATGTCACGCACAGTGTCCTCTGTTCTCTCGGTCTCCGCAGTGATGACCGGCGAGGAACACTGGTTGTGACACTCTTCGCGGACCCTTCGGCGGTGCGCCGGTCGAGCGCGATCGGCAGCTCGGTGTCACAACCCGCGGCCCGGCCCGGTCCTGGTGAGTGACCCACCCAGAGCGACGGGAGCAATCGTGCCCATCACCGAACGACGTCTGTCCACCGCGGTACTGGTGATCGGTACCGGCGGGGCCGGCCTCCGGGCGGCGATCGAGCTGGCCGAGGCCGGTGTCGACGTGATCGCCGTCGGCAAGCGGCCCAAGGAGGACACCCACACCTCCTTGGCCGCGGGCGGGATCAACGCGGCGCTGGCCACCATGGACCCCGAGGACAGCTGGCAGCAGCACGCGGCGGACACCCTCAAGGAGAGCTACCTGCTCGCCGACCCGCGCACGGTCGAGATCGTCACCCGGGGCGCGGCTCTGGGCATCGACGACCTGGAACGGTACGGGATGGCCTTCGCCCGCGAGGAGGACGGCCGGATCTCGCAGCGCTTCTTCGGAGCCCACACCTTCCGCCGCACGGCCTTCGCCGGCGACTACACCGGCCTGGAGATCCAGCGCACACTCGTCCGGCGGGCGAGCCGGCTGGAGATACCCGTACTCGACAACGTCTACATCACCCGCCTCCTGGTCCATGAGGGCGCCGTCTTCGGGGCCTACGGCTTCGACCTCGGCGACGGCACCCGTCACCTGATCCACGCCGACGCCGTCGTCCTCGCGGCCGGCGGGCACACACGTATCTGGCGGCGTACCTCCTCGCGACGCGACGAGAACACCGGCGACTCCTTCCGCCTGGCGGTCGAAGCGGGGGCCCGGCTGCGCGACCCGGAACTCGTCCAGTTCCACCCCTCCGGCATCCTCGAACCGGAGAACGCCGCCGGCACGCTGGTCAGTGAGGCGGCCCGCGGCGAGGGCGGCATCCTGCGCAACGCGCTCGGCGAGCGGTACATGAGCCGCTACGACCCCCGGCGCATGGAACTGTCCACCCGCGACCGCGTCGCCCTCGCCTCGTACACCGAGATCAAGGAAGGCCGCGGCACCGCCAACGGCGGGGTGTGGCTCGACGTCTCCCACCTCCCCCGCCGCACCATCATGCAGCGGCTCCCGCGGGTCTACCAGACACTCCTCGAACTGCAGATGCTCGACATCACCCGCGAACCCATCGAGGTCGCGCCCACGGCGCACTACTCGATGGGCGGGGTCTGGGTCCGCCCCGAGGACCACAGCACCGATGTCCGCGGCCTGTACGCCATAGGCGAGGCGTCCAGCGGTCTGCACGGCGCGAACCGGCTCGGCGGCAACAGCCTCATCGAACTCCTTGTCTACGGCCGCATCACCGGCCAGGCCGCCGCCGCCCACTCGGCGTCACTGACCGCGCAACCCCGCTCCGTGGCCGCCGAGGCCCTCGCCCGCGCCGAAGTCGACGAACTGCTCCGCGCCGACGGCCCCGAGAACGTCCGCGCCCTTCAGCGCGCCATCCGCAACACCATGACCGAGCACGCCGGTGTCGTCCGCGACGAACAAGGCCTGCGCGCCGGGCTCGCGGAACTGGACACCATCGAGCAGCGCATGGAGAACATCGGAGTCCACCCCGACATCGCCGGTTTCCAGGACCTGGCCCACGCCTTCGACCTCAAATCGGCCGCCTTGGCGGCCCGCGCCACTTTGGAAGCGGCCCTGGAACGCCGGGAAACCCGCGGCTGCCACAACCGCAGCGACTTCCCCGACATGGACCCCGCGTTCCACGTCAACCTCGTCTGGTCCCCGACGACCGGCATCACCCACGAGAGCATTCCGCCCGTCGCGGACGAGATCGCCGCCCTCATGGCGGACCTCTCCACGGAAGTCTCCACCGAAGGCAAGCTCGTCGAATGACCGCCCGCCGGCCCCGCCGGGCATCAGGTGCGTGGGAGCGTCCGTCGCAGGTCGGCCCTGACCGGCCGGCCCCTGACCGCCCACGACGCGAAGGGCCTCGGAGAACCCGACCACCGCGCCGGGTCTCCACCGTGTCCGAACACCGAAGTCGTCCCGGCCACCCGACAGTTCCTCCCTCGACACACGTCTCCGGCACGAGACGCGGTGGCCGCGCTGATACGATCGGCCGGAATTCGAACGTGGGGGGCCGCTGGAGAATTCGTCCCGGCGGACGTCGTCCTTCCTGCACCGCCCCTCCGACGTCGCGTCTGCCAGCACTTCGTGCGGCAGCTCGTCCAGGAGGACATGTGGCGCACACCAACCCTTCTCGCGCGGTCCTCGCCGGGGCTGTGGCAATCGCTCTGGCCGCCGTCGCGGGACCGTTCGTGGTGCCGGCGGCCGCCGACTCCGGTACCGGCGCCGGAACGTCGCGTCCGGACGCCGGCTCCTTGAGCAACGTGGCGCCGGCCGCGGGCTCGGAGGTCGTCATGGCCGGCGCCTCGGGATTCCTCACCTCCGCGCCCGACAACAGCCTGCGGTGGACCCGGTACGCCGACGGTTCGACAGTCGATCTGGGAGCGGGCCTCCAGCAGTGGCGGACGACTCAGCACCTCGGTTCGGTGTCGGACATCGTGGTCTTGGAACGCGGCTTCGCGGGCGCCCCCGACGACCGGGTGGAACTGCACGACATGTCCACCGGCGAGGTCACCACCATCGCACTGGGCTCACGGCTGGTCTACGCCGGCGCCGTGGGTTCGACCGTGCTGGCCTGCCCCTATCCGTCCGGGGGCAATGTCGATTGTGGCCACGTGCACCTGCTGAGCATGGCCGACGGTGTTCTTACCGAGCGCCAGGTCACCGGTCTGCCCGCCGGTGCGCGTTCCGTCGGCTTGTTCGCCTCGGCGCCCGGCTCCCTGACGATGGCGTTCAAGGACCCCACCGGCGCGGACGACGACGTCCACTACGCCGTGCTCGACCTTGCGTCCGGGGTCGCCACGCAGACTCACCTGACGACCCCCACCTGGGCGGTGACCGCGCTGTCCCCGGCGTACCTGGCCTCCATGACGGACGCCGCCGCGACCGGCACCGCGCAGGTGAGTGTGGAGGACAGGCACACCGGCGTCGTGACGCGGATCGCCACCCACACGGCCGCGTCCGACTCCCTGGTGGGCCTCGTCGGTGACTGGGCCCTGTATGGCACCCGGAACCCGCTCACCTGGGGTTCCGCGGACGCGGACCTCTCCTTCCGGGCCGTTCCGGTCAAGGGCGGCCCCAGCCGCAAGATCCTGGACCACGCGACGTCGCTCGCCCCCGCCCCCGACGGCTCACTGCTGGTGATGGGCGGGACTGTCGCCCACGGCGAGGGCGTCTACCGGATCTCCGCCGGTGCCGACGGTGCGCCGGCAGCGGAACTGGTCGTGGGAACCGGCCAGCCGCTGGGCATCACCCTGGTGAGTTCGAACGTACCCGCGGTGGCCGCGCTCGACGTCTCGCCGTGGAGGGCGAGGTGGCAACTGTCGCGCGGCAACGCCGAGGTGACGCTCACCCTGCGCAGTTCGACCACCGGGGTCACGGAAAAGGACTTCCTGTACCCTTCCGACACCCCCGACAGCCGGGTGGGTATGGACACCACCGGGCTGCTGCACATCGACTGGGACGGATGGACCAACTCCAGTCAGGCCCCCAACGGCGACTGGACCTGGCACGTCACCGCCAAGCCGCTCAACGGACTCGGCCCGGACCTTTCGGTGGGCGGAACCTTCCGGGTCACCCGCCACCCCGCCCCCCACGACTACACGGACAACGGTTCACCGGACCTGCTGGCCCGGGACCCCTCCGGTGTTCTGTGGCGGGAGGACACCTACCACAACCCGTGGAACCCGCAGCTGGGGAGCACCGGCCGGGTGAAGGTGGGCGGCGGCTGGAACATCTACAACCGCATGGCCGCGGTCGGCAACATCGCGGGCGGCTCCGCCGGGGACCTGGTGGCCCGCGACACCTCCGGCGTGCTGTGGCTCTACCTGGGAACCGGCAAGGGCACGTTCGCGACCCGCACCCGGATCGGCGCCGGCTGGAACGCCTACACGCAGCTCACCGGCATGGGCGATCTGTCCGGTGACGGACGCGCCGACCTCGTGGCCCGCGACCGTGCCGGGTACCTGTGGCTCTACAAGGGCACCGGGAACTGGAAGGCGCCGTACGCCGCCCGGACCCGGATCGGCGGCGGCTGGAACACCTACAACCAGATCGCCGCGGTCGGCAACATCGCGGGCGGCTCCGCCGGGGACCTGGTGGCCCGCGACACCTCCGGCGTGCTGTGGCTCTACCTGGGAACCGGCAAGGGCACCTTCGCCGCCCGCACCCGCATCGGCGCCGGCTGGAACACCTACACCCAACTCATCGGTATCGGCGACAGCGACGTCGACGGCAAGTTCGACCTGCTCGCTGTCGACCGCGACGGGTCGGCGTGGCAGTACCGAGGCACCGGCAACACGAACGCGCCATTCGCCAAGCGCGAGTTGAGCAGCCTCTTCTTCGCTCAAACCTACAACTCCGTCGCATGAGTTGCTGCGTAGGTGAGAGTGGGGAGCGCTTGCAGGCGGTCTCGGAGAGCGGTCTGATTCCCTGACCTGCGCGTTTCATTCGCGTCGGTGTCCTGCGCGCAGGCCGCCGCCTGGTCGGCGGTGTCGGGCCGTTCCCTGGCCCACGCGGCCGCGCGGGCGGGCGGGGCCGCCGGCGGACGACGCCGCAGGACGCGCCGCTGAGGGGTGCGCGCCCGGCGGTCGTGGACCGAAGCGGACGGTGGCGCCCCGCGGCAGCGGTACCGCTGCCGCGGGGCGCCACCGACGGATGTCCGCCGGGGCGTCCCCCGGGGGCAGGTGGCCGGGGCCGGCGGAAAGGACGATGGGGGTCGAGTCGGCGGTCGCTCCGCCGCTGGGCGCCAGGCACAGGCCCGACTGGACGCCGGTGACGGTGCCGTCGGCGTTGAGGTTCCACTGCTGGTTGCTGCCGCCGTTGCAGTCCCAGATGATCACCCGGGTGCCGGGCGTGGTCCCGGCGGCCTCGGCGTCGAGGCACTTGGTGCCGTACACCTGGAACTGCTTGCCGGAGGTCAGCGTCCACTGCTGGTTGACGCCGCCGTTGCAGTCCCACAGCGCCACCTGGGTGCCGTTGGTCCGGCTCACCGCGGGGACGTCGACGCACCGGCCCGTCACGTTGTGCAGCGGCAGTGCCGTCGTCGCGCTCCCGCCGCTGGTGCTGCCGAAGTTCGCGGGTTCGGTCTCGCCCGCCGCGCCGACCGTGTCGGTGGTGGTGATCGTGATGGTGGCGTCGGGCAGGCCCGCCGACTTCGCCGTGATGGTGGAGGTGCCGGCGTAGAAGGAGCGGAACTCGATCGCGGCCTTTCCGTCGAAGGCCTGCAGGCCCGGGGTGAAGGTGTAGGACTTGCCGCCGGGCAGGATGCCCGGGCCACTGGTGACGGTCAGCGTGACGGCGCGGGTGTTGTTGACCCAGGCACCCGAGGCGTTGCGCATCGTCACCACCAGCTGGGTGTCCGTGGTGCCGTCGTCGGTGATCGTCGTGGACGAGTACCTGCCGGCTTCGAGTGTCATCCTGGTCGCGGTCCCGCTGGTGGACTGTTCGGCGGCCACGGGCGTCGGGTCGGCGAGATTGGTCAGGCCCGACCACCTGGCCTTGTTGGCCCGGTACCAGTACCACTGGTTCTTCGGCAGCCGGTAGTAGTCGATCATGCCCATGCGGGCGTAGCTCGCGTCGAAGATCGTGCCGTGGTCGAAGCCCGCCCAGATCGCCAGTCCGGCGCTGTCGGTGGTGAGCTTGAACCTGGTCCCGTCGCTCGGGTCCTTCACGTCGCCGTACGTCGGGTCGTAGGTGCCGGGCCGGTCGGAGGTGTACGACCCGTATTCGGAGACCACGTTCGGCATCCAGGTGTTGGTGATCTTTCCGCCGTCGCCGTTGTAGCCGGCGACGTCGCACACCGAGAGCTGGTCGAGCGAGCTGCGCTGGGTGCCGCCGAGGGCCGCCTTGCGGGTCGGGTCGAGCTGGTGCGAGTAGTCGCGCATCCTGCTCACCAGCGCCTTGGCCTTGGACAGGGTGGCCGAGGAGGTGAAGAACACCTCGTTGCCCATGGACCAGTTGATGATCGAGGGGTGGTTGCGGTCGACCCGGATCATGTCGCGCAGGGTGTCCATGGCGCTCTGCTCGAAGGCCGCCTGGTCGGCGGTCTTCTGCGGGTAGCCGTCCGCCTTGTAGTCGCCTGGACTGCCGGTCGGTGTGGGCTCCAGGCCACTGGTCGCGGTCGCCCAGAAGGGCGCTTCCGACCAGAGCATGACGCCGAGCTTGTCGGTGGCGTCCGCGAAGGACGGGTCGTGCGGGTAGTGCGAGCCCCGGATGAAGTTCATGCCGGCCTCGCGGATCCAGCGCACGTCGCGCTCGAATCCCGAGTTGGTGACGGCGTTGCTCCAGCCGCCGTGGTCCTGGTGGACGTCCGCGCCGACCAGCAGCGTCTTGACGCCGTTGAGGTAGAAGCCGTCCACCTTCCACTGCGCGCTGCGGAAGCCGAACGTGCTGTCGTAGGAATCGACGGTGGTGCCGCCGCCGACCACCCCGTCCGGGGTGCCGTCGACCACCACGGAGGTGGTCACGGTGTACAGGGCGGGGTTGTTCGGCGCCCACAGGTCGAGGCCCTGCAGCATGGCGGCGGTGTTCGACAGGGAGCCGCTCAAGGCGTCGAGCGTCGTGGTGCCGGAGGGAGCGAGCGTCGTCACCGGCGAGTCGAACGCCGCCAGCACGGTGCTCGATCCCTGCTTGCGCACCTCCTGGTGGGCGTACACATCGGTCGGGGAGGAGCTGTCGTTGCGCACCTCCGTCTGCACCCGCACGTTCGAGCGGCGGGCCGCGATGTTCACCTGCAGGTCGGATTCGCTCGGGTACTGCGACAGGTCGATGTTGCGGTAGTAGGCGGCGTCGCTGGTGTCCCAGTCGGGGTTGGTGAGCGCGGGCGTGGTGACGAAGGTGCCGTACCAGGTGACGTGGACGTTGTCGGTGACGTTCAGGTAGACGTCGCGGTAGAGGCCGCCGCTGAACTGGTGGTCGCCCGTCCGGGGAGCGAGGTTGGCCTGCCAGTCGTTGTCGACCCGGACCGATATCTCGTTGTCGCCGGAGCGGACCGCGTTGGTGATGTCGTAGTCGAATCCCGTGTAACCGCCCCGATGGGTGCCGATCCTGGTCCCGTTGACCCAGACGTCCGTGACCGAGAACGCCCCCTCGAACTCGAGGTCGACGCGCTTGCCACTCCATGACGTGGGAACGGTGAAGTGCTTGCGGTACCAGCCCACGCCCACGTAGAAGGACTGCCCGCTCGTGGTGCCGCCCACGTCGTACGGAGCGTCGAAGTCGTGGGGCAGTGCCACGGGGGTCCAACCGGAGTCGTCGAAACCGGGGTTCTCGGCCCCCGCGGCATCCGCGCGGACGAACTTCCACTCCCGGTTGAAGTTGATCCTCTGCCGGGAGTCCGAGGCGGGCGGCGGGGTGCTCGACGCGGACCGGGCTGACGACGGGGACGAGGCCGCCGGGACGGGCGCGGCCACCGCGTCCACCGACATCACACCTGACGCGGCCACCAGAGCGCCGGCGACCAGAACCGCCAGCGTCCCCGGAAAACGTCGCGATCGCCATTTTCCTGAGGTCATGGAGTCACTCTCCGATGCGGTGGGGGGAGAAGAGCAACCGGGGACGGGCCGCGCCGGGCAACCAGACGTCCCATGTCTCAAGAGGTATCCCATGGTGCCGCCAACCGTGTCAACCACCCGTCACAGGAGAGGTTTCACGCTTTTTGCCCTGATTGTCACCCCCGGCCGCCTCGCCGCCGGCCGACCCGTGCGCACGTCCGCGTCCGCAGTGCGGGAACCGCCCTGACCTCTTGTTCGACCCCTGTCACCCGCTTGCCTTTACCGCAATGGGAGCGCTCCCATCTCCCTTCGCCCACGCCGGAGTTCCCCGGCGCCGACTTCCTGGAGTCGCAGTGAGAACAGCATTACGTACGGCACGAAGAGGTCCGGTCACCGCGCTGCTGGCCACGCTGACCGCGGTCCTGGGGCTCGTCGTCCTGGGCGGTGTCCCGCCGGCCGGCGCGCAGGCGCAGCCGCCCGGCACCGACCGCGCGGGTACTTCGGCCGTCGGCACCTTCGACGGCACCACGGGCGGCACGTCCGGCGGCACGTCGGGCGGCACGTCCACCTCCGGCGGTACCTCGGCCGGTGTCATCGGCGGCGGTTCGTCCGGCGCCACGAGCGGCAGTTCGGGCGGGACCGTGGGGCCGACCCAACCGGGCAACCCGACCGTGGTGTCCGTGACGCCCACCTCGGTCACCCTCACCTGGGCCCCTTCCACCGACAGCGCCGGTGTCGCCCGCTACGACGTCGTCTTCGACACCGGTGACGGCTACGCCACGATCGGCAGTTCGACCACCACCACCGCCACTGTCACCGGCCTTCACCCCAGCGCGGGGTACGACCTGGCGGTCCGCGCCTTCGACGCCGCCGGTTACGCATCCCCCCGCACCGCGTGGGTGTACGCCGTCACCGCCGCGATTCCCCCTACGACCTGCTCCGTCGGCTACCGGGTCGTCAGCCTCTGGAACGACGGGTTCCAGGGCGAGATGACCATTCCCAACACCGGGACCACCGCCATCAGCGACTGGAAGCTGGTCTTCGACTTCCCGCTCGACTACACCTGGCGCGAGACCGTCGTCACGATGTGGGGAGGTACGTTCGTCCAGAGCGGCGGCAGGGTGACCGTCACCCCCGCCTCGTACACCTCCTCCATCCCCGCCGGCGGTTCGGTGACCATCGGCTTCGTCGCCACCGGGAACGGCATCGAATCCGCTCCGCCCTACTTCACCCTCGGCACCGGCACCTGCGCCACCACCTGATCGCACACCACCCGGCCGACGGTGGCGAGTGGCCGGTCGGACGGGCCCGTGGACCGTCCGACCGGCCACGGTGCCGTGCACCGCGGACTCCCGGCGTTCAGGCCGACTCCGCCGTCGAGGCCAGGTACGCCAGGGCCTGCTCACTGCGGCTTCCGGGCTCGGGGGTGCCGACGAGCAGGAGCTGGCCCGGGGCGTCGACCACCTCGAACGTCTGGTAGGTCAGACGGATGCGGCCGGCCTCCGGGTGATGGAACACCTTGAAGGTCCGGGTGAGGCCCGCGACGTCACGGTCGGCCCACAGGGCCCGGAACTCCGGTGAGACCGCGTCGAGTTCGGCGACGAGGCCGGCGATGTGCGCGTCGTCCGGGAAGCGTCCCGCGTTCAGCCGCAGCGCGTACGCGGTGCTGCGCCGCAGCGGCTCCCAGCCGGTGAACACGTCCTTGGCCCGGGGGTGGGTGAACAGGATGCGCGGCATGTTCCGCTCGGTGCCGAACGGCGACAGCAGCGCGTCGGCGATCGCGTTGGCCGCGATCACGTCGAGGGCCGGGCCGAGGACGTACGCCGCCGCCTTGGGAAAGCTCTCCAGCAGCCGGAGCAGCGACGGGTGCACGGGGCCCCGGGCGTCCCGCGGACCGTCCGGGCCCGGCAGGGGGCTCAGCCCCGCCAGCCGGAACAGGTGCTCGCGTGCTTCGGGCGCGAGGCGCAGCGCGTTCCCGATGGCCCCGATCACCTGCGCGGAGGGATGACGCTCACGCCCCTGCTCAAGACGGGCGTAGTAGTCCGCGCTGACGCCGGCGAGCACGGCCACCTCCTCGCGGCGCAAGCCCGGCACGCGTCGCCCGGAGACCCCGCCGGCCAGTCCGGCGTCGGCCGGTTCCACACGCGAGCGGCTCGCGCGGAGGTACGCGCCGAGCTCGTTGTCGTGTGCGGTCATGACATCGATGCTAACCGGGCGCGCCGGATCGGTGCCTCGCACCGGCTCCGCCGGGGCTCCGCCCGCGCCCCGCGCCGCGGGCCGCGCGCCCCGCGAAAGGTGCGTGAGCCTGGGTGTGCGGCACCCAGGCTCACGCACCCTTCCCCGGTCCGACCCGGTGCGTTGCAGTTGAAGGCGCGACCGGCCCGCCGCCGGAACACCTCTGAAGGAGCACACGTGAGCACGCCGACGACAACGAAGACCGTTCTGATCACCGGGGCCAGCAGCGGCATCGGTGAGGCCACCGCCCGCCGCCTGGCCGGGCTCGGCCACCGCGTGCTGCTCGGCGCCCGCCGTACCGAGCGCCTCGCCGCGCTCGCCGAGGAGCTGCGCGCGGCCGGCGCCTCGGTCGCCCACCGTGAGCTGGACGTGACCAGCCTCGACTCCGTGCGCGCCTTCGCCGCCGCCGGCGTCGAGGAGTACGGCCGGATCGATGTGCTGGTCAACAATGCCGGGGTGATGGCGCTCTCCCCGATCGAGGAGCTGCGGATCGCCGAGTGGGAGCAGATGATCGACGTCAACCTGCGCGGTGTGCTGTACGGGCTGGCCGCGGTGCTGCCGCAGATGCGGCGGCAGGCGGGTGGGCACATCGTCAACGTGTCGTCGGTGTCCGGGCACCGGGCGGACGCGACCGCCGCCGTGTACAGCGCCACCAAGTTCGGCGTGGCGGCGCTGTCGGAGGGGCTGCGGCAGGAGAGCCGCGACATCCGTGTCACCGTCGTCAGCCCCGGCTTCACCCAGAGCGAGCTGACGGACCGCGGTGGCTCGCCGGAGGCACAGGCCGCGGCCCGTGCGGCGGCCCGGCAGCTGGCGATCCCCGCCTCGGCCATCGCCGACGCGATCGCCTTCGCCATCGACCAGCCGGCGAACGTCGACGTCAACGAGCTGATCGTGCGTCCCACGGCGCAGGGCTGACGTCCGGGGCCGTCCCCTCCCCCGTGGTCCGACGACGGCGAGGTCCGCGGAAGGCCCCGGCCGGGCGCCGCGCCCTCCTCGGCCCCCTCGCCGTCGCAGGAGACCCTGTCGCAGGAGACCCTGTCGCCGAAGAAACTCTCGCCGGGAAGGCCCGGCACCCCGTCCGGGCCCGGCGGCTCCTCGATGTGCCGTCGGACGCGCTCAGGCCCGGCGCGCGCATCGGCCCGGACGCCGGGGAACCCGCCCGACGGGACCGGTGACCGCGGGCCGGGCGGGCAGGTGGATCAGGCGCCGTACCGGGTCGCGGCGGCGGCCGAAGGGGTCGGGGCGGGAGTGTTGGAAATGGGGGTGGTGTGCTTCGTGGCGAACTGGTCCGCCGTGACGTTCAGCGACTGGGCGATCTGCCGGAGGTAGGAGATGAGCCGCTCGGTCTCCTCCTGGTCGCCGTCGTCCTGGCCGCCGTTCTCCTGCATCTGCCGCAGGATGGCCTCGGCCTGCGCCCGGGCGGCCCTCAGCATGGTTCTGGCCTGCTCGCGGGCCGCCAGGACGGTCTGCTCGGCGGACTGCTGGGCGCGGGCCTGCTGGAGCACCGCGTCCACGGTCGGCACCCCGGTGGGGGTGGTGCCGTCGCCGATGTTGTTCGCCCGGATCCAGTCCCGGTGGCGCTGCATGTCCGCCCGCAGCCGGTCGTTCTCCTCCGTCAGCGCGGTCAGCGCCGCGGCGCACCGGCGCAGCGCGTCGTGCACCGGCTCCTCGCTGTAGCCGCGACGGGTCAGGGGGGCGCGGGGGAAGGTCATCGCGCGCAGCGACTCGGGGGTCACCGGGCGCTGCGCCGGATGGCGTGCTCCTGTCTCGTTCACGTCTCTCCGATCACCGAGCGTCTTCGAAGTGCAGCAGGTCGTGGGGGATGCCTGCGGCCGCAAGATCGCGGACCGTCGCGGAGACCATGGCGGGCGAACCGCAGACGTAGAAGGCACGTCCGCTCCAGTTGGCCGAGCGCAGCACGGGGCCGGCGAGGCTGCGGTTCTCGAAGGTGCCGGCGTCCGCGCCGACCAGCGGCGTGATGCGGAGCCACGGGTTGGGCTGGGCCAGTTGCCTCAGCGCGGCCGTGTCGTACAGGCCGTGTGCGTCGCGTGCCCCGAAGAACAGGTCCACCCGGCGCGGGGGGCCGTGCCAGGCGATCTCCTCGATCAGGGCGCGCAGCGGGGCGAGGCCGGTGCCGCCCGCGATCAGCACGAGGTCCCGGCCGGCGGACGCGCGCAGCGTCAGCCTGTCGCCGATCGGGGCCCCGAGGCGCAGGACGTCGCCCTGCCGCAGCCGGTAGACCAGGGCCGGGCTGACCAGGCCACCGTCGATCGCGCGTATGTGCAGTTCGACGATCCCGTCGGCGCGCGCCGCGTTGGCCGGGGTGAAGGACCGCCAGGTGCTCGGCAGCAGCTCGGGGGCCTCCACCATCACGGACTGCCCGGCCACGTACCGCATCGGCTGGTCCAGGCGGACGGTGAGGACCGCGAGGTCGAAGCCGCGCGGCTCGTGCCGCACCACCTCTCCGTTCCACCACGGCGGGTTCACCGCGCTGTCGGTCTCGGCGGCCTGGAGCATGGTGCCGGCGACCAGTGTGTAGGCCTCGGTCCAGCCGCGCTGCAGTTCCGGGGTCCACGCCTCGCCGAGGAAGTAGGCCAGGGTGGCGAGCAGTGCCTGCCCCACGGCCTCGTAGTGCTGGGCGACCACCTGGAACCTGCGGTGGTCGCGGCCGAGTTGCTGCAGGAACGGGACGAGCCGGTCGGGATCGTCCGCGTCCGCGACGATCCGGCCCAGGGCGGCGACGAGGCGGTCGCGCTGCATGCCCATGGCCACGGGGAACATCGGCCGGACCTCCGGCGCGATGAGGAACAGGTAGGAGTAGAAGTACCGCGGCACCTCGTCCCCGGACTTGCCGACCAGGGCGAAAGAGTCTCTCAGCGCCTGGGAGTCGCTCACGACCACCCTCCGGTGGCTGACATCTTGGTTGACTTCCGATCAATCGAGGGCCGGTCGGCGGCCCTTGGACGAGCCGCCGGCGGCTGCGTCAGACGGAGGCCGCTTCGCCGGCCGATATCATGGTGGTGCTGATCACGCCGTAGACCGCCGCCCAGGACTCCTCGACTTCCGGCGTCCACGCGTCGCCCGCGAAGTGGCGCAGGCTGGCGATCAGGCTGGCCCCCACGGCCGGGTAGTGCTCGGCGAGCGCGCCGTATCCCACGTGGCGGCGCCCGAGGTTCTGCAGCATGCCCGTCAGCGTCTCGGTGTTCTCGATGTTGTTCACCAGGGCGCCCAGCGCCGCCCACAGGCGGTCGCGCTGATCACCGATGTGGGCGGCGAAAAGCGGGCGCACACCGGGATTGTTGGCGAAGAGGTGCTCGTAGAAGTAGTCCGTCACCTGCGTGCCGTAGGGCTGAACGGCCGCGAAGCTGCTGCGGATGTGTGAAAGTTCTGTGGTCATGGCGGCCGACTCTAGCCAGATGCGCACTGACCGAACAAGTCGGGACCGGAAAACATTGTTTGACCTCCCATAATTCCGCCGGCGGGATCTGGATTGCCCCTCTGCCGCGGGCAGTGACCCATGGTGGCGAAGCAGAAGAATTGCCCCGAAGAGTTCAAGAGGGACGAGGCGGACCTGCCGTACTGACGGCCAAACGCCTTTTCATGTACGGCAGTTGCATGTCAAGTCGGTCCGCGGGTCTGCCGGATGTGCATTATGATGCCGCCGGTCATCCTGATATCGCCGGTGATTGCGGCGGGTCCCGCGATCCTCTTCGACATTGATTTTGACCCCGCCGCGGGCAGGCCGCGGCCCGGGCCGGGAGAGGTCAATCCCGGATCCCGGCGAGTTGTTCGGACCTCGCTTCGATCCGTGAAGATCGGGGGGATCAGGGAGATTGCGGAGTTCGCGGGGATCGAGGGGATCGAGGGGATCGGGGAGATCGGGAGGAGTTGGCGGGGCGGCGTGAATGCCGTCGGATCCGGAGCGCCGATCCGGCCTGTGCGACTCAGGAGTTGCTTGCTGTGCGCTGTGCGGTCCTGTGCGGTCCCTCGACCTCGCCGTCCGCCCGCCGGGAGGCGGCCGGTACAGTCGGACACCCGTCCGCCGCCCGCGGGCGGCGGTCCGGTCCGCCCGGCGGTACGATCCGGCCGGACCGCCGTACCGACCGAGCCACGCGAGGGAAGGCCACCCGCCGATGACCGCCTCTTCGGGCCGCCACGCGAAGCCCCGTGCCAGGACCGCCCGCCGAGCCGCTGTCACCGGAGTGCTGGGCGCCGCGGCCACCGTCTCCGCGCTCGCCGCCACCACCGGCGCCCAGGCGGCCACCGCGCCGGCCGCGCTCGGGGCCGCGACCGGCCGGGCGGTCAGCTACGACACGGCGCTGCCCGGCCCCGCGCCATCGGGCGCCACGCTGTCCGCCGGCACGGCCGACCAGCACGTCTCCGGGATCAGCAGCTCCGCGGCCACGACCGGCCCCGCCACCGCGCCGAACGCCGACGGTCCCGGCGCGCCCAACACTCAGCCCCCCGGAGGCCTGTACGTCACCACGACCGGGCCCTTCCCCGTCAAGGTCACCCTCGGGGCCGCCACCACCCAGGTCATCACGGTGAAGGCGAGCGGCTCCTACGCCACGGTCGCGATGTGGCAGCAGACCTCAGGGACCTGGCAGCAGGTCGCCGCGACCACCGCCGCCCGCGTCGGCTCGCACGGCATCACCGAGGGCATCAGCCGCACCCAGGGCTCGTACACCACCCCCACCGGCACGTACACCATCACCCAGGGCTTCGGTGTCGGCACGAACCCCGGCACCAAGATGCCCTACCACCAGGTCACCACCCACGACTGGTGGGTCGAGGACCCCACGTCCGCCTACTACAACCAGATGCGCACCGACACCCAGGGCGGCTTCCACCTCACCGAATCCGGCGACGACGGCAGCGAACACCTCATCAACTACCCCACCCAGTACCACAACGCCCTCGTCGTCAACTACAACATGAACCCCGCCGTCAAAGGCCGCGGCGCCGGCATCTTCCTCCACGACCTCGGCCCCGAGGCGGGTCCCACCGCGGGCTGCGTCGCCGTACCCGCCGCCTTCCTGACCCAGATCATGCAGTGGATCGACCCCGCCGCCCAGCCGGTGATCGCCATCGGCTGACGCCACCCACGGACACGTGTGCGGCGCCGTGCCGGGCCGGTATCCGGACGCCGCGGGCGGCGCCGTGCGCGGGCGGCGGACGGCCCGCGCTCGATGTCATCCCGCGTCGGTGCGGAGGATCCGGAAGCGAGCGGGATCCGCCGGGTCCCGGTCGACGACCTGGACCGGCGCCCGGGCCCACTGCCACACGCCGATGCCCGGCACGCGGGTGAACCGGATCCGCCCGCGCGTCCCGTCGACCGCGACGCGCGGCCAGGACCCGGCGATACCCGCCCTGCCGACGCCGTGCGAACGCAGCACGCCGGCGAGGACGGCGATCGTGTCGTAGCCCTCGAAGGCGACGAAGGAGGGCGCCTCGTCCAGCCGTTCGCGCAGGGCCGCCTCGACGCGCTCGCCCAGCGGGGTCGGGCGCTCGGGCAGGTAGCGCAGGAACGGGATGCCGGCGCCGTCGTCACCCAGCGACGCCGCCCACGCGGCGAACTCCGGCTGCCCGGCCGGGGCGCCGATCGTGATCCGGGCCAGGCGCCGGTCGCGGCGGACGGCCCTGACGATCGAGACGGCCGGCTCGGGGTTGCCCACCAGGAGCAGGAGGGCCGTCGCGCCGCTGCCGGCGAGTTCGTCGCACAGCGCCGCGGGGGTGAGGGCACGCGCGTCGAGTCCGACGACGGTGCCGCCGCGCGGTGCGAGGCGGTCCCTCAGCACGCGGGTCCCGGCCGCCCAGTAGACGCTCGGCTCGGCCGCCACCGCGACGCGGCCGTGGCCCGCGCCGGCGAGGAAGTCGGCGTAGACGCGCCAGCCGTGGGACTGCGCCGGGGCGAGGCGCGCGACCCATCGCGTCGGCTGCTCGGTGAGCGCGTCGAGCACCGCCGACGAGCAGAGGAACGGCAGGCCGAGCGCGTCGGCCCTGGCGGCGGCCGCGCGCGCGACGACGCTGTGGTACTCCCCCGCCAGCGCGGCGACGCCCAGGCCGGCCAGCTCGTCCACGGCCGCCGCGGCCTCGCGCGGATCGGCCGCGGTGTCCCGGGTCAGCAGTTCCAGTGGCCGTCCGCCGATCCCGCCGTCGTCGTTGACGTCGCGAACGGCCAGTTCGAGTCCGGCGAGCAGGTGCCGGCCCGCATCGGCCCAGCCGGGCCGGGTCAGCGGGACGAGAGCGCCGATGCGGACCGGGGGGCCGTCGGCCGGCCCCGCTCCGGGCGGCGGTGGTGGGGTGTTCATCGTGGGCGGCTCCGCGTGACGATTGGGTCGCCGTCCGCCGGATCGCCCCATGGACGGGTGGACGGGCGGACGGGTGGACGTCGGTGGCGCCGAGGGTAGTCGAGCGGGCGAACGCCTCGCCGGATCCCTGGAGGGAGGTCCCGGTGCGGCCGGTCAGTGCTGTGGCGGCTTCTTCCGCCCCGCCGCTGCGCCGTCGCCGCCGGCGTCCGTGGTCGCCGACGGACTCACCGTCGTGGAGGGGGTGTCGGTGGGGGTGGCGGTGGGCTGCGGGGAATCGGTGGGCGAGGGCGCGGCCGGGCTCGGCTGCGGGGCGGTGGTCGCAAGGTCGCCGGGAGTGCTGCCCGTGGCGGGCGAGGGGGCGCCGACGGGCTGCTTGTCGTTCCGCGGCCCCGGGGTCGCGGGTGTGTGCCGGACGTCCGCGGCGCCGTCGGTGCCGCGCGGGGTGGGCGGGGACGTCTGCCAGTCGTTCACGGGCTGGGAGTTCACGCCCGGTACGAAGGCGTGGCGGGTGGGGGCGATGCGGGGTCCGGGCGTCGTGACGTGCTGCGAGGCTGCGGCCTGCGGCGCCGGACGCACGTCCGAAGGCTGTGGCGAGGAGTGCGCCTCGCCTATGGGCCAGGCGAGGGCGAGGACGGCCACCGCCACGGCCGCCACGCCCGCGCCCGCCCCGGCGGCGGCCGGGAGGGCCGCGCGGCGGCCGTGTACGGGTACGGGGGCGGTGGCGGGTACGGGGCCGGGGGCGAAGGCGTGGCCGGCCGGGGCGAAGGCGCGGGTGCCGGACGCCGGGCCGGGGAACGCGAGGCGCGTGGGGGCACCGGCCCGCCACGCGCCGTCCCTGAACCAGTCCCGCACCTCAAGCGCCGTCGGCCTGTCCCGCGGGTCCTTGGCGAGCATGCCGGCCACGAACGCCTCCAGCGCCTCGGGCACGCCGGGCCGTACCGCGCGCAAGGGCGGCGGGAGGCGTTCCACGTGCTGGTGCAGCATGCCGAGCGGGTGCTCCGCGAGGAACGGGGGCCGGCCGGCGAGGAGTTGGTAGAGGGTGCAGCCCAGGGAATAGACGTCGGCCGCCGGGCCGAGGACGTTCCCGCGCGCCGCCTCGGGTGACATGTAGGCGCTCGTGCCCGTGACCATGCCGGTCACGGTGACCTCGGTGACGGTGTCACCGCCGAGGCCGCGGGCGATCCCGAAGTCGGCGATCTTCACCGAACCGGCCCCGTCCAGCAGGATGTTGGACGGCTTGATGTCCCGGTGGACGATGCCCAGCCGGTGCGCCTCCGCGAGGCCGTCGGCGATCTGTGCGGCCTTGTCGGCCACCCAGTGCGCCGGCCGCGGTCCGTACGCCTTCAGCTCGTCGGCGAGCGTACGGTCGCCTGCCAGCTGCATCACCAGGTACGAGCGGCCGTCCTGCACGCCGAAGTCGTAGACCTCGACGATGTGCGGGTGGTGCAGATGGGCCTCCGTGCGTGCCTCGCGGCGGAAACGCGCCTCCGCGTCGTCCGCCGCACGGGCGGCGGGCATCTTGACGGCGACGGGCCGTGCGAGCCGCAGGTCCCAGGCCGCCCAGACCTCGCCCGTACCGCCCTGCCCGAGCAGCCGATCCAGCCGATACCGGTCCGCAAGCACCACCGAGCCCACCTCCTCCGCACGTCACCAGGCAGTTGCCCGACGGCTCCCCACCTGCTCGCGGCCACCGGCGTCCCTGTGTCGGCTTACCCGGGGCGCCGCGCCTAAACGGTTCCTCCGCGGGCGCCGCGGCAGGCGCGGACCTCGCCGGCTGTCACAAGGGGGGCGGGTCCCCGGTCTGTCTCATGAAGACCCAAGGCATTTCAGGTGCCGGTGAGCCACCCCGCGTGGAGCGCGCCGCGCACTGTGACCCCGAGAGGAAAACCCTTATGAAGGTCGTCGTGATCGGCGGGACCGGGCTGATCGGCTCCCAGCTCGTCGCCAGGCTGACGGAGCACGGGCACGAGGCCGTCCCGGCCGCCCCCACCACCGGCGTGAACACGCTGACGGGAGAGGGCCTGGCCGACGTCCTCAAGGGCGCTTCGGTCGTGGTCGACGTGTCCAACTCCCCCTCGTTCGAGGACCAGGCCGTCATGGACTTCTTCCGCGCCTCCACGGCCAACATCCTGAAGGCGCAAGCCGAGGCCGGTGTGGCGCACCACGTGGCGCTGTCCGTGGTCGGCACCGAGCGGCTCCAGGACAGCGGCTACTTCCGTGCCAAGCAGGCCCAGGAGGATCTGATCAAGGCGTCGGGCATCCCGTACTCCCTGGTCCACGCCACGCAGTTCTTCGAGTTCGCGCAGGGCCTCGCCGACGGGGCCACCGAGGGCGACACGGTGCGCCTGCCGGTCGCGAAGATCCAGCCCATGTTCTCGGGGGACGTCGCCGCCGCCGTCGGCCGCACCGCCGTCGGCGGCCCCCTGGGCGGTGTCGTGGAGGTCGCGGGCCCCGAGACGTTCCCGATCGACGAGTTCATCCGCCGCGGACTCGCCGCCAAGGACGACCCCCGCACGGTCGTCACGGACCCGCAGGTCAGGTACTGGGGCGCCGAACTGCGGGAGGACACGCTCCTGCCGGGTCCCGGCGCGGACCTGGCGGAGACCCGGTTCTCGGACTGGCTGGCACGGCAGAAGTAGGCCCCGAGCCGCCGGCCCCCGTACCCGCGCGCGCCGGTCCGTGCCGGGACGGAATGCGCGGTAACGGCTCAGGGACGGGCGCGGGTCTCGCCGGACGGCGCGGCCTGCGCCCCGGCATCGAGGCTCCGGACGCGGGTCCCGCGCCGTACCGCTGCCGGCGGTGCGCGGGCGCCGTGTGCCCTCGGCTTCCTGTGCGGACGCGGGGGCTCTGTGAGCGCTCACCCCGGTGCCGTCACCACAGGGCGGTCACCACGGTGCCGTCGTGCGGTCACCACAGGGCGGTCACCGCGGTGCCGTGACGCGCCCACTCCCCGCGCCCTCCCGTCACGGGTGGCGGACCGGCCCGCGGAAGCCGGTGCCGGGAGCTGACCCGCCGGGTGAGCGCGATGGAGTCCCGGCGAGTCGCGCGGATCCGGTGCGGTGAGGCCGGCGGAGCCGTCCGACGCGGACCCCCGCCCCCGGGGCGGGCGCGCGGGCGGAACGATGGAGAACCTCCTGCGATACGAGGACGGCGACTACCGGTGAGGTACGCGCGAACCGCTGGGAGGGGCGATCTGCGGGGGGAAGAGCCGGAAACTGCCCGAACGGGCTTGACGCACGACCGTCCTGACGCGGTGTCCGATCCGGCAACCGGGACACGCGAGAGGTCGCGAGCAGCCAGGTAAGCAGACGTGCCGCCGCCGCGTCAATGACAGGGCGGCGACAGCCCGCCGGAGTCCGCCCGGCCCGGGCGGCCGGGCGCCCTTCTGCCGGAGCGAGCTGCCGCAGGGTTGACGCACAGGGTTGACACCGTGCACGGCGCAGTGCACAGTGCGGCCGTTGGCCCTGACCCGCTCTCCTCCTGCGGACCGGCATCCGCGGAGGTGTGTTAGCGCTAACAGACACCCTCTCAGATCACCTTGCTCTCGCCCCCCACACCGCAAGGGAGACTCCGGGTGAACACCGGAACGCACGCCCCGCGCCGCCTGCCAACCGATCGGCCCCGCCCGGCCCGCCGCCGCGCAAGCCGGTGCTTCCGGCTCCGCCACCGCCGCGGCCCCCTCGCGCCACCGGGAGACCGTCGCCCCGCCGCGGCGGCCCCGGCACGGGTTCCGGCTCCGGCCCCGGCGGCGCCTCGTACCGTTCCCGCGCTCGCCGACCGAACGCGCCGCCGCCACGCGAGCGGAGCCGCGCCGCTCTGCCGGTGAGGCGCGACGCCCCCGGTCCGGCGCGGCGGACGCGTTAGCCGGGGACTCCTCGTCGTTCACCTACGTGAACGATGAGGGTGTTCCCACGTGCCGTAACGGACGGGTGCGAGCCGCGGCCATGACCGGCGGCTCCTGGTCGAAGCGCCCGGCAGCGCACGGCGGAACGTAACACACCGGACAGTGGTGACATGCGGAACGGAGCCCCGGCCGGAGCTGTGGGCGCCGCACCCGCCCCTGCCTTCGCGTTCACGTACTTGAACATAGAACATAGTGACGAATGGCGGTTACCGTGCTATGACGGGCTCATGACTATGCGCCGACGAACTTTTCTGGGTGCGGCCGTATCGGCCGCGGCGGCCGCGGAGGTGGCCGCCGTAACCGGCGGTGCCGCACAGGCCGCCGACCGGGACGACGCGGCCGCGGTAGGGGGCGTCGTGACGGACGACACCTACGACGGCTCCGCCCTGTGGCTGCGCTACGTACGGGTCAGCGATCCCGCCCTCCTGCGCCGGTACCGGGAGGCGATCAGCTCGGTCGTCGTGGAGAACGCGAGCCGGAACAAGGTGTACCGCCGCACGCAGGACCTGAGCATGGCGCCGGGATCGGCCGAGAGGCTCGTGGAGACCACCCTGGAGGCGGCCAGGGACGAACTGGTCAGGGGACTCGGCGGGCTGCTGGACCGGGCGGTGCCGGCGAGCACCGGGCGCGGGGGCGCGGTTCCCGACGGCGCCGTGGTCGTGGGCACGCGGGACAGCTCCGGGATCGTGCGGCAGTACGTCTCCGCGGGCGACCTTGCCCCGCTGGGCGACGACGGCTTCCTGATCCGCACGCTGCCCGGCAGGGGCAGGGGCAGGCACCGGTTCACCGTCATCGCCGGCAACACGGAAATCGGGGCGCTGCACGGCACGTTCGCCTTCCTGCGGCACCTGCAGACGCACAAGCCCCTCGCTGACCTCGACGTCTCCGCTTCCCCCAGGGTCAAGAACCGGCATCTCAACTACTGGGAGACCGAGCGCCTCTACGCCGGGAACAACGCGTCGGGCACCGGCGGGCTGGGCGGGGAGACCGGAGCGCTCTTCGACTTCGCCGCCACCGGCGCCGCCGCCGACCGCAACCTGCCGGTCATCCTCGACCGCTACATCGTGACGGCCCGGGCGCTGGCGTCCCTGGGCATCACCGGCATCACGATCAACAACGTCAACGCCAACAGTGTCTACCTCACCCCGGCATACATCGCCCAGGAGGCCGCGCTGGCCGACGCGCTGCGCCCCTACGGGATCCGGATGGCCCTGTCGATCAACTACGCCGCGCCCATCGACCCCCGTTTCGCGCCGGACACGCTGACGGCCCAGCAACTGGACCCCTACAGCGCCGACTTCCGCGGCTGGTGGAACCGGCGGGCCTCACTCCTGCACGACGCCATCCCGGACTTCATCGGCTTCACCGTGAAGGCCAACTCCGAAGGGCAGCCCGGCCCGCAGGACTTCGGCTACGACCACGGCGACGGCGCCAACGGCATCGCGGCCGCGGTGGCGCCGCTGGGCATGAAGATCTTCTGGCGCACCTTCGTCTACAACGCGGACGTCGACACCGACCGGTTGAAGCGGGCCTACCTGGAGTTCGGCCCCATCGACGACGAACTCCAGCCCGACGGCACCAGGGGCCGCTTCGCGCACAACGTGCTGCTGCAGACCAAGAACGGTCCCCTCGACTACCAGGCCAGGGAGCCGTTCCATCCGATGTTCGGCCGGATGGAGAACACCAATCAGGCGATCGAGCTGCAGATCACCCAGGAGTACACCGGCCAGAACACGATGCTGTGCTACCTGGCACCCCTGTGGGAGGAGGTCCTCAAGTCCGACACGTATGCCACGGACGCGCAGGGCCGGCTGCTCCCCAAGCGCCTGGTGGGACACATCGTGGACGGCACGGCCCAGCACCAGGCCGACACCGCCATTGTCGGCGTGGCCAACCTGGGCAACGCCGACGACCTGACCGGACACCACTTCTCGCAGGCGAACCTGTTCGCCTTCGGCCGCCAGGCCTGGGACTGGACGCTGGACTCCGCGGACATCGCCGAGGACTGGGTCCGGATGACCTGGAGCAACCAGGAGCACGTGGTCGCCACCATCGTGAAGATGATGACGGGTTCCAGGGAGGCGCTGGTCAGCTACCAGACCCCGCTCGGCATCGGGCACCAGATGCGGTCGAGCGACCACTACGGCCCCGGCCCCTCGGAGATGCTCGCCCGGCCCGACTGGAGCCCGGTGTACTACAACAAGGCGGACAGCGCGGGCCTCGGCTACGACCGCTCCCCCACCGGGAGCAACCTGACCGCCCAGTACTTCCCCACCCTGGCGGCCCGTTACGGGAACATCGACACCGTTCCCGAGAACCTGATGATGTGGTTCCACCACGTCCCCTGGGACCGCGAGATGAGGAGCGGCCGGCCGTTCTGGGACGAGCTGGTCTACCGCTACCAGATGGGCGTGCAGTACGTGACCTGGATGCGGCAGACGTGGGACACGCTGCAGCCGTCGATCGACGCCCGCCGCTTCGCCGAGGTGCGGGCCAAGCTCGCCGCACACGAGGCCGACGCAGGCGACTGGCGCGACACATGTGTCTCCTACTGGAAGCAGTTCAGCGCGAGGGACATCCCGGTGGACGACGGCCCGCTGTCAGTCAAGATCGTGGTGGGCGGCAGGACCATCGGCGGCTTCGACCTGTCCGCGTCGTCGTACCCGATCCCCGTGCCGGCCGGCACCTCGCCGAAGATCACCCGCGTCATTCCGGCCGACCGCGCGACGCGGTACGAGATCGTCGCGCAGGCGGACGGCATCCCGGGACAGGCCGTCGTGAAGGTGGTCAGGGAGGACTTCTTCGGACCGCTGGTGAAGGACTACGTCTTCGTCATGCAGGAGGCCGGTACGGACGCCGGCTCGAACCGTGCCGAGGGCGGCCGCCCAGCCGAGGGAGCCACTGACCGATGACGTCGGGGGCGAGCACGGCGGCGAGCGGCGTGGGGCCGTACGGAAACGGGCCCCGCGCTGACCCCGGAGACCACGGAAGCGTGGCTCGCCGCCTGCCCGCCCAAACCGTCCTCGCCGGCCGCCCGCCCGCTCAAGCCGTCATCGCCGGCCGCGCGCACATGGCGCGCGGCCGGCGTCACCTGGGCACCCGTCGCCGCGAGCGCACCGCTCGATTCCGGGACCCACGCATTCACAAGCACCCCTGTGAGCGCTCACATCACCTGTGGAGCGCGGTGTCGGGGAAAAGGTCGGAATTCGCGGGAAACCTGGAGGGACACACATGTCCGCTTTTCATCGTTTGAGACTCGCGGTCGCGGCGGTCGCCGTCGCGACGGTCGCGGGGTTCACCGCAGTCGGAAGTCTGGCCCCGCCCGCGTCGGCCGCGACAGGGACGACGGCCTGGCGGAACGGCGCGTTCGCCGTGAACACGGCCGGCGTGGTCTCGCGCTCCGACGTCGTCCTGGGGAAGCCGAACTCGTCGGCCACCCAGTTCCTGCCGCTGGGCAACGGGGCGCTGGGCGTGTCCGCCTGGGCCGCGAACGGCTTCACCGCGCAGCTCAACCGCAGTGACACGATGCCCAACCGGCTCTCGCCGGGGCAGCTCAACATCCCCGGCCTGTCGGCGATGACCTCGGCGTCGAACTTCTCCGGGATCCTGGACCTGTACAACGGGGTGCTGGTCGAGCAGGGCGGCGGGATGACCCTGCGGGCCTGGGTGCCGGCCGGCAAGGACGAGCTGATCGTCGACGTGACCGGGGCGAACCCGGGCACCCGGCAGACCGCCACGGTCGGCCTGTGGAGCGGCCGTACCCCCACGGCCTCGGCCTCGGGCGCGGTCGCGAGCCTGGCGCAGTCGTGGTCGGACAACTCGCAGACCGGTCATTCGAACCAGACCTTCGGGGCGATGGCCGGGATCACCGCGGGTGGGTCGAACGTGTCGGCCTCCGTGGTCAACTCCACCCAGGTGCAGGTGGCGTTCAACCCCAACAGCGACGGCTCGTACCGGGTGATCGTCGCCTCGCCCTCGTGGACCGGCGGCAACGCGAACACCACCGCCTCCACCCTGATCGGCTCCGACACCACGGCGAGCCGGGCCTCGCTGCTGGCCACGCAGTCCTCCTGGTGGAACACCTACTGGGCGCACACCGGCCTGATCGAGGCGAGCTCCTCGGACGGCACCGCCCAGTACATGGAGAACCTGCATACGCTGTACCTGTACTTCGAGGCCGGGATCATGCACTCCGGCCAGTACCCGGGCAGCCAGGCCGGTCTGGCGGACCTGTACAACTTCAATCAGGACCACCAGGCCTGGTACCCGGCCGGGTACTGGCTGTGGAACCTGCGCGGCCAGATCCAGGCCAACCTGGACTCCGGCGCGTTCGCGCAGAACGTCCCGATCTTCGACATGTATCTCAACGACCTGCCGGCGATCGAGTCGTGGACCAGCGCGAACATGAACGGCAAGCCGGGCGCCTGCGTGCCGGAGACGATGCGGTTCAACGGCAACGGCTACTACTGGGGCGGCGGCATCACCTCCGACGCCTCGTGCGCCACGGCCTCCAGCCCCAACTTCAACGCCGAGACGATCACCAGCGGGGCCGAGATCGCGCTGTGGATCTGGCAGCAGTACCAGGACACCGGTGACCGCGCCTTCCTGCAGAAGTACTACCCGGTACTCCAGCAGACCGCGACCTTCCTGCTGGCCTGGCAGTCGGTCGGCTCCGACGGCTACCTGCACGCGGTGGCCAACGCGCACGAGACCCAGTGGGCGGTGCAGGACCCGACCACCGACATCGCCGCCGACCAGGCGCTGTTCACCGCGACCGTCAACGCCGCCACCCTGCTGGGCACCGACACCTCGCTCGTCTCGCAGCTGCGCACCGCGCTGACCCACATCGAGCCGTACGCGCGCACCGACCAGAACACCCACTCCCAGCTGCTCGGCCCGTCCGCGGACTCCTCCGGCACCGACGTGATCGGCAACTCGTACCAGCCCACCGCCGCCACGCACAACGTGGAGAACCTGGGCCTGGAACCGGTCTGGCCCTTCAACCAGATCGGTGACAACACGGTCGTGAACGGCGACAACCTGACCGCCCTGGCGCAGCGGACCTACACCCACCGCCAGTACGTCAACAACCCCGACTGGACGTACGACTCGATCCAGGCCGCCCGCCTGGGCCTGTCCTCCGAGGTGGCGAACGACCTGGCCGCGGGCACGAAGTCGTACCAGGTCTACCCCTCCGGACTCGCCGCGTGGAACCCGGGAACCAAGGACGAGCCGTACATCGAGCACGTCTCCAACGTGGCCGCCACCCTCGACGAGGCCTTCGCGACCGACTACGACGGCACCTTGCGGTTCGCCCCGGCCTGGCCGTCGGGCTGGGACGGCGCGGGAACCCAGTACATCCAGGGCGGGTCGAAGGTCGACGTGCAGGTCCAGAGCGGCACCCTGACCACCGCCGCGATCGAGGCGGGCACGACCGGCACCATGAACGTGCGCAACCCCTGGTCCGGCCAGCAAGCCGAGGTCGTCGACGGCTCCACCGGCGCCGTGGTGGTCTCCCCGACGACCGCCTCGACGCTGAGCGTCCCCGTCACGGCCGGCGGCACCTACCTCGTCGAGCAGGTCGCCAACCCCACCACCTCACTGTCCTTCGCGCAGGTCACCGGCTCCCAGGCGACCAGCGCCAAGCACCTGGGCAGCGTCTCGATCGGCCTGGACGGCAACGCCCCGCCGAGCCTGGGCAACACGGTGGCCGTCACCAGCCCCGGCAACCAGACCGCCACCGCCGGAACCGCGATCTCCGGTGTGCAGGTCCACGCCACCGACTCGGCCTCCGGACAGACGCTGACCTACGCCGCCACGGGCCTGCCGGCCGGACTGTCGATCAGCTCCGCGGGACTGATCACCGGCACCCCGACCGCCGCGGGCACGTTCACCGTCACCGTTACGGCGACCGACTCCACCGGCGCGTCCGGAGCGGCCTCCTTCACCTGGACCGTCAGCGGCGACGGCAGCGGCAACACGGTGACGGTCACCGATCCGGGCAGTCAGTCCGGCACCGTGGGAACCGCGATCACGGGACTGCAGGTCCACGCCACCGACTCGGCCTCCGGACAGACGCTGACCTACACGGCCTCCGGCCTGCCAGCCGGACTGTCGATCAGCTCCGCCGGGCTGATCACCGGCACGCCCACGACCGCCGGCACGTACGACGTGGCGGTGACGGCGACCGACTCGACCGGGGCGTCGGGGGCGGCGTCGTTCACGTGGACCATCGGCGGCGGCTCCACGGGCGGGGGCACCTGCCACGTGGCGTACGAGAAGAACGAGTGGAGCGGCGGGTTCACGGCGAACCTGACGATCACGAACACGGGCACCAGCGCGATCAACGGCTGGAAGCTGGCGTTCTCCTTCCCCGGCGACCAGAAGGTCACCAGCGCGTGGAACGCGACGGTGACGCAGTCGGGGACGGCGGTCACGGCCGTCAACCTCGACTACAACGCCGCCATACCGGCGGGCGGCAACACCTCGTTCGGCTTCCAGGGCACCTGGGGCTCCAACGACTCGTCACCGACCGCCTTCACGCTGAACGGCGCTTCCTGCTCCTGACCCCGACCCCCCGAACGTCGTCGTAAGGGTGCCCGCCGGCCGTCGCGGCCGGCGGGCACCGACGCCGTTCACCGCTCTCCGACACCAAGAGGACCGACAGATCCGATGACACTCACCAAGAGAAGAACCCCGGCGACGTTCCCGGTGTTGTGGCGCCGTGCACGGCGCACACTTCTGGCGGCGGGCGCGGTGTTCGCGCTGGCCGTCGGTGTCCTGACCGGCACGGCCGCGTCGTCGCAGGCCGCGGCCCAGCAGCCGTGCGACATCTATGCCGCGGGCGGTACGCCGTGCGTGGCGGCGCACAGCACGGTGCGCGCGCTCTACGCCTCGTACAGCGGCAACCTGTACCAGGTGCGGCGCTCCTCCGACAGCACGACCAAGGACATCGGCGTGCTGTCGGCGGGCGGCCGGGCCAACGCGGCCGCGCAGGACTCCTTCTGCGCGAACACCACGTGCGTGATCACGACGGTGTACGACCAGTCCGGCCACGGCAACGACATGAAGTACCAGGGCCCCGGCGGCATCGGCGGGTCCGACACAGCCGCCACCGCGACGACCGAGTCCTTGATGGTCGGCGGCAGCAAGGCGTACTCGCTGTACATCAAGCCCGGTAACAGCTACTGGCGCGACGGCCACACCACCGGTGTCCCCACCGGCAGCGCTCCCCAGGGCGTGTACATGGTCACCAGCGGCACGCACGTCAACAGTGGCTGCTGCTTCGACTACGGCAACAGCGAGACCGACCGCAGGGCCGACGGCGCGGGCGCCATGGACGCCATCTACTTCGGCACGAGCTGCTGGTTCGGCGGCTGCTCCGGCTCCGGCCCCTGGGTGCAGGCCGACCTCGAATACGGCCTGTACTCCGGCGGCAGCCAGTCCTGGAACTCCAACCAGCGCGCCTTCAGCAACAAGTACGTGACGGCGATGGAGAAGAACAACGGGACGTCCAGGTTCGCCCTCAAGGGCGCCAACGCGCAGTCCGGCAGCCTGACCACCCTGTGGGACGGCTCCCTGCCGCCCGGCTACAGCCCCATGAAGAAGCAGGGCGCCATCATCCTGGGCAGCGGCGGCGACTGCTGCAACGGCAACACCAACCTGTCCCAGGGCACCTTCTATGAAGGCGCCATCGTCGCCGGCTACCCCTCCGACGCCACCGACAACGCCGTCCAGGCCAATATCACCGCGGCCGGGTACGGGTCGAGCACGTCGACGGGCAACACCGTCACGGTGACGAACCCGGGTGCGCAGTCGGGCACGGTGGGTACCGCGATCAGCGGTGTGCAGGTGCAGGCGAGCGACTCGGCCGCCGGGCAGACCCTGACCTACACGGCCTCCGGACTGCCCGCCGGCCTGTCGATCAGCTCCTCGGGCCAGATCACCGGCACTCCCACCACCGCCGGAACCTACGCGGTGACCGTGACCGCCACCGACTCCACAGGCGCCTCCGGCACCGCCGCGTTCACCTGGACCGTCACCGGCGGCAGCAGCACCGGCGGCACGACGACCGGCGGAACCACCACCGGCGGAACCACCACGGGCGGAACCACCACGGGTGGGACCACCACCGGCGGCAGCACCGGTGGTACCGGGAACGGCACCTGCCACGTGGCCTACACCAAGACCAGTGAATGGCCCGGCGGCTTCACCGCCGACGTCACCGTCAGCAACACCGGCACCACCACCGTCAACGGCTGGAACGTCGGCTTCTCCTTCCCCGGCGACCAGAACGTCACCAACGGCTGGAACGCCACCGTCACCCAGTCCGGCAAGGCCGTCACCGCCAAGAACATGGACTACAACGCCACCATCGCCCCCGGAGCCAGCACCTCCTTCGGCTTCCAGGGCACCTACACCTCCTCCGACGCCAGCCCCACCGCCTTCACCCTGAACGGCACCACGTGCGGATGAGTGACCCGCGGTCCGGCTCGATCTGACGACCCGGCCGGCCCGCAACGGCATTCGGGGTGCCCGCCACCATGGCGGGCACCCCGAACTGTCTGTCCAGCGGTGTTGCGGACGTGCTCGACCAGCGACGGGCGGTCGGCTCGTGCCGCGCTCCGCCCTCCCGCCGCAGGTGCGCGGAATGCCAGGACACCTTGCGCCGACCGCGGGGGCGAGCGGGGCTACGCGCGGCGGGCGGTGTCGCTGGTGTGGCGGAGCCGGTCGGCGTGGTGGGCGACGCGGCTGATGCGCGCGGCGAGTTCGGGGTGGTCGCCGCGCAGGTGCGGCTCGGTGTCGGTGAGCGGGGCGAGCAGCAGCGCCGCGTCGTTGTCCGCGAGGGCGTGGGTGAGCCGGCGCAGGGGCGGCCGGGCGGCGTCCGGGAGGTCGGCGTCGCTCAGGGCGGTGACCTGGCCGGCCAGCCGGCGCAACTCGCCCGCGTTGTCCCGGGCCCACGCGGTGACCGCGCGGTCGGCGGCGCGGCGGTCGCGGGTGGCCTTGACCCGCTCCTCGCCGGTGCTGTCGGCGGCGCCGGGCCGGAGTCTGAGGTAGCGGCGCTCGGCGGCCTGGCGGCTGGCCACACCCAAGGGCGCGGCCAGGTCGGCCCAGCTCGCACCGGCCGCGCGGGCCGCCTCGATCAGCCCCGGCTCCCATCCGGCGAGCTGGTGGCGCACCTCGCGGAGCAGGAGCAGCACGGCCAGCGCCTGCTCGGGACCGGAGGGGACGGCGTCGGAGGGCGTGCCGGGCGGTACGGGGCCGGAAGGGGGGGCCGGGGCGGAGGACGCGTCGGCGCGGGCGGCGCGCACCGCGTCGTCGATGGCGCGCAGGGCCGCCTGTGCGGCGAGGACGGACGCGGGGCTCGGGCGCGGGGGCTGCTCGTCGGCCGATGTCACGGAAGCCCTCCTTTCGTCGTCGTACCGACGACATCCTGTTTGTCATCGATCGGACGACATGCTACAACGGAAGACAGGTGCAGCGCATTGGCAGCAGTTACTGCCCGTTCCACAGGAGGTGTTCCACGATGTTGATGCGCACCGACCCCTTCCGCGAGCTCGACCGGCTCACCCAGCAGGTCCTGGGCACGACCGGCACCTGGTCGCGGCCGTCCACGATGCCGATGGACGCGTACCGCGACGGCGATGTCTACGTGATCGCGCTGGACATCCCGGGTGTGAGCACCGACGCCATCGACATCGACGTCGAGCGGAACATGCTGACCGTCAAGGCCGAGCGCCGTCCGACGGCCAAGGACGACAAGATCCAGATGGAGCTGTCCGAGCGCCCCCTGGGAGTCTTCTCCCGGCAGTTGGTGCTCGCCGACACCCTCGACACCGAGCACATCGAGGCCGACTACGAGGCAGGGGTGCTGACACTGCGCATCCCGATCGCCGAGCGCGCCAAGCCGCGCAAGATCGCCATCGGCGGATCGGCGCAGCGCAGGCAGATCAGCGGCTGACCGGCTCCGCGCCCGTCCGCCCGGTTCACCGGCACCGCGCCGGGCCGCCCCGCCACCCCGCCACCTCGTTCACTCCCTCCACCGGCACCTTTCCCGCGCCGGCCGCTCCGTCCGCCGGCCGCCGTCCCGCCGCACCCGGGCGCGGGCGGCGGCCGGCGGGTCCACGTCGACACGAAAGGCACAGCTTCCTCATGATCGACCAGCGCCACCCGGACCGCACGGACGTCGCCATGACCTCCGACGTCCTCCTGGAGAGGGTCCGCTACGAAGGCGCCTACCCCACCCGGGAGCGGGCCCGGGAGATCACCCTCCAGGTCCTGGCCGCGCTCGGCCGCCAGCTCACCGGCGACGAACGCGTCGCCCTGGCCGCCCTGCTGCCGCTGGAGGCCGCACTGGAGTTCACCGGACAGGTGCCCGCCGCCGAGCGGCTCACCGGCTGGGGCTTCGTCAAGGACCTCGCGCGGCGGTCCGGCACCACGCCGGCGGTGGCCCGGTGGAACACGGGGACGGTCTTCTCCGTCATCGCCCAGCTCACCGGACCGGACCTGCTGGACCGCATCCTCGACCAACTGCCCGAGGGCTACGCCCTGCTGTTCGGACGCCCCGAGCTGCGCCCCCGGCAGCGGCAGGCGGCCTGATCCGGCGTCGCCGCCACGCTCCCGTACCCCCTTGCTCGCTCATGGGTTCATTAGTAAGGTGGTGAACCAGTAGAGCAATGGAGGCAGGATGACACTCCTCGACGACGGCGGGCCGATCTTCGCCCGGATCGCCGCCGAACTGGCGAACCAGATCGCCGACGGCACGGTGGGCGAGGGCGAACGCGTCGCGTCCAGCAACGAACTCGCGGCCTTCTACCGGGTCAACCCGGCCACGGCGGCGCGCAGCCTGACCGTGCTCTCGGAGGAGGGCCTGGTGGAGAAGCGGCGCGGCGTCGGCATGTTCGTCGCCAAGGGCGCGCGGGAGCGGCTGGTGGGTGCCCGGCGGCGCCGTTTCACCGACCGTTACGTACGGCCGCTGGTGGTCGAGGCCGCACGCCTCGGGATCGGGCCCGACGAACTGCTCGGGCTGGTGCGCGAGGAGCTGGCCTCGGCCGAGGTGACGGCGGGAGGGGGCGCGTGACGCCGGCCGTCTCCGCGGCCGGGCTCGGCCGCCGCTACCGCGACCACCAGGCGCTGACCGATGTCACCTTCGAGATCGGCACGCCGTGCATCACGGGTCTGCTGGGCCGCAACGGCGCCGGCAAGACCACACTGCTGCGCATCCTGGCCGGCCAGGAGTTCGCCACCTCGGGCCGGGTGCACGTGTTCGGCGCCGGGCCGCTGGAGAACGACGCGGTGCTGCGCCGGATGATCCTCGTACGCGAGGACCAGACGTACCCCGACCTGCGAGTCCGGCACGCGGTCGCGGCGGCCTCGATGCTGTACCCGAACTGGGACGCCGACCTGGCCGGCACGCTTCTGGACGCCTACGAGCTCCCGCCGGCCCGGCCGGTCAAGAAGCTGTCGCGCGGCATGCGGACCGCGCTCGGCATCGTCGTCGGGCTGGCCGCCCGAGCCGAACTCACCTTGTTCGACGAGCCGTACGCCGGCCTGGACGCCGTGGCCCGCACGCGCTTCTACGACCAGTTGCTCGCCGACTACACCGCCCACCCGCGGTGTGTCGTGCTCTCCACCCACCTGATCGACGAGGCCGCCGAGCTGCTCGACCGCGTCCTGGTCCTCGACCGCGGCCGGCTCGTCCTCGACGCGCCCGCCGACGACCTGCGCGGCACCGCCACGGCCGTCAGCGGCCCGGCCGAGGGCGTCGAGCGGTTCGTGGCCGGCCGCACGACGCTGAGCCGCCGCACGTTGGGCCCGCTGGCGACGGCGGTGATGGTCGGCCGGCTCGACGCGCGCGACCGCGAACTCGCCGGCCACCTGCGCCTGCGCCTGGAGGCCGTCACCCTCCAGCAACTCGCCGTCCACGCGGCGGAGCACCACGACCCGTCCGTCCTCACGACAGCGAGAGCGTCCTGATGCGCCCCACCCCGGTCCTCACCGTGGCCCGCTACCTGCTCCTGGACCGCTTCACGTACCTCGTACTGCCCTGGGCGTGGGCCGCCTTCGGCTTCGCCCTGGACGTGGTCGTCCTGCGCCTGACCCCCGCCGGCCACACCGGCCACCGCTGGGTCGGCGGGCTGGCCGCGGTCTTCCTCGTGGTGTTCGCGGCGGGCGTGCAGTCCGTGGCGCGCGCACTGCCGTTCGCCCTCTGCCTCGGCGTGAGCCGGCGCACCTACTTCCTCGGCGTCTCCTCGGTGGCGCTCGCGCTGGCCGCGTGCTTCGGGCTGACCGTAGCGGTGGGTCAGGCCCTCGAACGCGCCACCGGCGGATGGGGCATCCGCATGGCCTACTTCCGCGTCCCCTACCTCCTCGACGGCCCCTGGTACCTGTCGTGGCTCACCGCGACGACCGCGTTCGTCCTCCTGTTCGTCTACGGGATGTGGTACGGCCTGGTCTTCCGCCGCGCCGGCGTGCCCGGCGCCGCGGTCTTCGGCGCGGCGCAGCTCGGCACACTGGCCCTGGCCGCCGTCGTCACCACGTGGGCGCACGGCTGGGCGGGCATCGGCCGTCTGCTCACCGGCCTCACCGCCACCGGCCTGACCGGCGTCCTCGCCGTCGTGGTCGCGCTGTTGCTGGCCGGTGGCTTCACCACCATCCGCCGCCTGACCGTATGAGCCGCTCAGTGGCTCAGCGCGTTCGCCGACACGATGAACAGGCCCAGCAGGACGTCGACCCCGCCGACCCGGCAGGCGGCCGGCCAGCTCTGGCCGGCCGTACGGGCCGCCCACAGGCCCCATCCGAAGAGCGCCACCGTGTTGAGGAGCAGCACCACGCTGATCGCGCCCGCCTCGCTCCACCAGCCGGCCCAGGCGCCGGCCAGTCCGGCCAGGGTGGGCAGCACGGCGACCACCAGGGGCCACTCGACCAGCACCTGGCGGACCGTCTCGGCCGTGGCCCGCTTCCCCTCGGCGGTCCAGTGCGCGACCGCGTGCGCGTAGCCGTGGGCCGCGGCCGCCGCCAGCGTGGCGACGAGGATCCACAGGGCGTCGTAGCCGGGGTTGGGGTGCGGGCTGTCGTGTTCGAGGGCCGAGGCGAGGGAACTGGCCAGCACCGTCCCGTAGACGCCGCCGAACAGCATCCGCTGGAACGGCACGCCGAACCGGCCGGCCGTCGGGTCACGGCCCTCCACCAAGCCCTCACCTCCGCGCGAATCGCCGCTTTTCCAGACGATGAGGACGATGAAACCGCATCCGGGGCGCGAGCGCGCGTACCGTCACCCGACACGCCCGCCCCGCCGGACCGTCCCCGGGCGGTCGGGGACGGCCGGAGCGGTCCGGGGCGGGCGGCCGTCGGGTGCGCGGTCAGCGGCGGAGGGGGGCGGCGCCCGTGGTCTCCTCCTTCGCCACGTGGGCCGAGGCCGTGGACGACAGGCGGGCGGCCGACGCAGACGACGGCGCGCCGCAGAACACCGGGTCGAGGGCGGTCCGCTCGGCGGCGAAGACCTGCTGGTTGTTGGAGGCGTCGGCCGAGACCGTCACCTGCCGCGAGCCGTCCTTCGTGGTGTACGAGTACGTCTGGTAGCCCTGGACGATGCCGTCGTGGCCGTACACCTGGATGCCGCAGGACAGCGTGTACTGGCGCATGCCCAGGCCGTAGAAGGACGTGCCGGTGGTGTCCACCGGCCGCATCGTCTCCATCTCGGCGAGCTGCGCCGCCGGCAGCAGCGCCCCGGACGTCAGTGCCCGCCAGTACCTGTTGAGGTCGGCGGTGCCGGAAATGGCGGCGCCCGCGGTCCCGATCCATGAAGCGGTCTGCTCGGTCGCGTCGAACAGCGGCTTGGTGCGGTCGTCCTCGGTGAGGTAGCCGACGGCGTGCGGGCCGCCGATGTCGGTGCGGGGGACGATGTAGCGGGTGTGGAGCATGCCCGCGGGGCCCAGGATCCGCTCGGCGAGGTCGGTCGCGTACGGCTCCCCCGTGACGTGCTCGACGAGCAGGCCCAGCACCACGAAGTTCGTGTTCGAGTACTGGTACCGGCTGCCCGGGGTGAACTGCGAGCCGTGCGTGAGAGCGTCCGCGACCAGGTCCGCCGGATCGTACGTGGCGTACCGGAACTGCTGGTAGCCGGTGACCGTGTCGCCGACGAGGATGCCGGGCAGGTCGTTGGTGTAGTCGTACAAGCCGCTGGTGTGGTCGAGCAGTTGCCGCACGGTGACCGGCGAGTCGGCCGGCAGGACGCCGCCGGGCAGGTAGGAGGCGGCGGGCGCGTCCAGGTCCACCTGGTGCCGGGCGACGAGCTGCAGGACGAGGACGGCGGTGAAGTTCTTGGTGATGCTGCCGATCCGGAACTGCCCGTTCGGGTCGACCGGCGCCTGCGTGGCCAGGTCGCCCGTCCCGGTGCTCACCGTGCCGCCAAGCCCGCCTCGGTCGCTGACCTGCGCGAAGGCCCCGGGCGCGCCGGCCGACACGACCTGCTGCAGCGCCTGACGCAGCCCCGCGTAGTCCGGCGCGGGTGGCGCGGTCGCGGCGGATGACGCGGACAGGGCGGGCGTCGCGGTCTTCTGCGCGGCGCCGGCCGGGCCTGCCGCGAACACCGCCGAGGCCGCGGCGGCGAGCACGGAGGCGGCGACGACGGACCGGCGCATGGCGCCGAAGGGACGAGAGGACACGAAGGGACTCCAGTCGTTCTGGTGATGCCGATCGATACGGATGGGCCGCCTGTGACGACGCCGGCCCACACCCGTCCATACGGCCTGAGGTCCGCCCGGGGTTGCACGGGTGGGCGGGCACGTCGCACCGGACGGCCGCGCGTCCCGGTGGCCCGGCTGCCGAGCGGCGGCCGTCTTCGCCCACGTGTCCGGACTGCGCGCGGGGCGGCGGCGCCCGTCAGGCGACCCAGCGGGGGCGGGAGGCGGCCGACGCGGACGTGAGGTCCGGGGAGGCGAGGGCGGCGGCCAGGCGGGCGGCCGCCTCGCGCAGGGCGGCGGGCGGGAGGGTGAAGGGGATGCGCAGCCGCTGCTCGAAGACGCCGGGGTCGGTGGCGAACCACGAGCCCGCTTCGATGCGTACGCCGTAGTCGAGGGCGCGTTCGGCCAGCGGCGAGGCGACGGGCTCACCGATGTCGGCCCACAGGGACAGGCCGCCGGGCGGGAGGCGGAAGGTCCAGTGCGGGAGGTGTTCGGCGAGGGCGTCGACCAGCGCGGCGCGCTGGGCGCGCAGCGTCTCCAGGCGGGCCGGCAGGCTGTCGCGGGCCAGCAGGGCGAGGGCCACGAGCTGGTCGAGCACGGCGCCGCCCATGTCGGAGGCGACCCGCTGCGCGGCCAGTTCCGTGACCAGCTTGGAGGGTGCCCGCAGCCAGCCGACGCGCAGCCCGCCCCAGTGCGTCTTGCTCATCGAGCCGATGGTGATCACCTGCCCGGTCGCGCCGGGCGCGGCATGGGCGGTGAACGGCCGGGGCGGCGGCACGTCGAGCGCGATCTCCGCCAGGGACTCGTCGACGACCAGCCAGGTGCCCGACGCGCGCGCCGCCCGCAGGACGCGGCCCCGCTCCTGCTCGGGCATCACATGGCCGGTGGGGTTGTGGAAGTCGGGTATCAGGTACGCCAGCCGCGGCACGGCCTGCCGCAGCGTGGACTCGGTGATCGCCGCGTCCCAGCCGGAATCGGTCACGGGCACGGGGACGGTGGCCAGCCGGGCGCGGCGCATCGCGTCCAGCGCGGTGGGGTACGAGGGGTTCTCCACCAGGATCCGGTCACCGGGCCGGCCCAGCAGTCCCAGCACGAGCGACAGGGCGTGCTGGGCGCCGGAGGTCACGAGGATCTGCTCGGGTACGGTGGCCAGGCCCCGCCGGGTGAAGCGTTCCGCCACGGCGGCCCGCAACTCCGGCAGGCCGTAGGGGTGGTAGCCGGCGGTGCGCGTGTGCTCGGCCAGCAGCGGGGCCGCGGCCGCGAGGGCGTCGCGCAGCATGTCCTCGGGCATGGCGGGGGCCGCCTTGGTGAGGTCGATCGCGGTATCGGCTGCGCGCATGTACCGCGCGACTCCCCTGAGGGCGCGTCCCTCGGGCAGCGCCGTCCAGGTTCCCGAGCCCTGCCTGCTGAGCGCGTATCCGCTCTCGCGCAGCAGGTCGTACACCGCCGTCACGGTGGCCCGGCTGACGCGCAGCGCGGCGGCGAGTTCACGCTCGGCGGGCAGCCGTACGTGCAGCGCTATCCGGCCGTCCAGGATCAGCTCCCCGATCGCCTGCGCGAGGTGCCGGTACGCCGGCCGCATCCCGGCCGGATCCGGCAGCAGCCCGGCCAACTGCCCGGCGCCCAGCCTGTCCACACCCCGGTACGACCCCGCGTCCGCCATACCACTCTCCCGTCATTGGCCCTGCCGTCCGGGCCAATCACTGTACAGACTCGTTCCCGTCCGCTTCCCGGCACCAGGAGGCACTGCCGTGACCCGTCCGCTCACCGACCGCTACGAGCGCGCGCTCCAGCGCCTGCACGAGGAGTCCCCGGCCCCGTACCGTTGGCGCGCCGCCCCGCGCGGGCGCCGCTTGCGCGTCCGCTTCCGCCTGCTCCTCGGGTTCCGCCGTCCCGAGAGAGCCGCCTCGGGAGGCCGGCGTTCGCCGGGCCGGTGGGCGGGGGCCGGGCCGCGGCCCGGCTGACGGTGCCGGGCCGACCGGGGTGCCCGCGGTCCCCCGGTGCGTGTCACTCACCGAGGAGCAGGCGCTCCAGGGCCGCCTTGGCCCGCGCGTCGGACTCGGCGCGGGCGGCGAGCGCCGCGGCCAGTTCGCGCAGCCACTCGTCGAGTTCCACCGGGCGGCGGGAGAGCACCACGCCGCGCACCTGCGTGCGGATCTCGGCCGAGGGGCGTCCGTTCCTCACCGTGAGCACCAGCCGGTGCTCGCCGAGGGAGACGTCCAGCCGCTCGACCGTGCCCGGGCGGCCGGCCAGGCGGTCGGCCACGCCGCGCCTGCGGTCCACGGTGACCGCCCCGGCGGGCAGGGCGTCGGCGAGGGCGCCGGTCAGCACCCGCGCGTACACCTCCAGGTCCGCCGCGTCGCGGCGCAGCGCCGCGGCCAGCGACTCGACGTCATGGGGCGCGCCGCCCCGCTCGTACGGCTGGGGGTCGTGCGAGGGCATCTCGGGGCCTTTCGTCGCGGTGGGGATACGGGGCGCCGGGGCCGTGAACCGGCCGGTCACCGGTCCAGGCTGAGCACCATTCCCGGGCGTTCGATGACGTGGTCGTCGCGCAGCGGCCGCACGGCGGTGCCGATCGCGAGGAACTCGGTGGTGTGGGCGCCCCAGCGGTGGTTGTGCGAGTCGAGCCGCACGCCGACGACGCCCTCGGCCCGCAGCGCCTCCGCCTCCTTCTGCATCCGCTCCATGGCCAGCTCCCGGGCGTCGTACAGCGCCTGGGTGAACGGCTCGATCTCCACGTTCCTGCCGAGGTTGGAGAAGACGGCGCCCATCTTCTGGTGGGCGATGTGGTAGACGCAGGTGCCCATGGTCATGCCCAGCGGGGCGTAGCCGGCCCGTATGAGTGTCCAGAAGTCCTGGCCGTTCAGGTCGGAGGTGAACGGCCGGCCCTTCACGTTGCGCCAGCTGCTGTTGGCGCCCGGGGCCGGAGCGTCCGCCTTGACCGCGGTGCCGACCGCGATGAACTCCGCGATGTCCGTGCCGAACTCGCGGGCCTCCACCGTCAGCCGCACACCCACGATGCCGTCGGCGCCCAGCGCCGCGGCCTCCGCCTCCATACGGCTCATCGCCAGCTCGCGCGCGTGGTACATCGCCTGGCTGAGCATCGTCAGCTCCTGGTTCCTGCCCCAGCGTCCGAGCTGCATGCCGACGTGGTAGATGGAGCTGCCGAGTACCAGGCCGAGCGGCCGGAAGCCCGCCTCCTTCACCAGCAGGAACTCGTTCACCGACAGGTCGCTGGTGAAGATGCCGCCCTTCTGGCCGGGCCGCAGCTCGGCAAGGCGCCGCATGGCGTCCGCGGGTACGCCTTCGGGGGTGGGCTCCGATGTGGTCATGGTCGCACCTTTCGACAACAGGGGGACGCCGAGTCTAGTTCGGCTGTCCCCGGCCCCCCGCCGGGGGACGGCCCGGGCGAACACGGCCCGCCCGGGCGGCCGTTGGCGTCCTACCGAGCGGCTCCGTCCCGGGAAGCGGCGGCCAGTTCCAGGAAGCGCAGCCCGACCTCGGTGACCTGGTCCGCCGTCCACTCCAGCGCCGGCCCGGTCAGGCTCACCTCGGCCATCGCCAGACCGGGCGCGGCGTCGGTCCAGTACCCGACGAACCAGGTCGACTCCCGCTCGGCCAGGGCGAGGTGGGCGGTGTTCAGGGCGTGCGCGGGGTACGGGAGCCACCACTGGAACTCGTGGGTGGGCGGGACGGCGGGATGGACCCTGGCGCCGGGGAGCGCGGCCAGGGCCGGGGCGAGTACGGCGGTGTGGCGCGCGAAGGCGGGCAGTTCGGGCAGGGCGGTGTCCAGTCCGGCGAGAGCCGCGAGCGCGGCCGGCCACTGCTGGTAGAGGGTGCCGCCGTAACGGTGGCGCCAGGCCCGGGCGTAGGCGGCCAGCGCCGCGTCGCCGGCCAGCGCGGCGCCACTGATGCCGCCGAGGTCCTTGTAGAACGAGACGTAGACGCTGTCCGCGAGCGCCGCCGTCTCGGCCGGGCTCCTGCCGAAGTGGGTGGCGGTGTTCCACAGCCGGGCGCCGTCGATGTGCACCCGTGCGCCGGCGGCGCGGGCCGCCGCGGCGAGCTCGGCCAGTTCGTCCCAGCTCGGCAGCACATAGCCGGCGTCACGCAGCGGCAGTTCGATCGCCAGGGTGCCGAACCGCTCGCCGAGCGCGCCGAGTTCCGCGGGTGTCGGCTGCCGCTGCTCGGTGGTGGGCCACAGGCCGCGCAGGCCGGTGAGCTGGGTGTAGGCGTGCCGCTCGTGCCGCTCCAGGTGGCTGAGCGGGTGCAGCGCGACCGCCTGCCGGCCGGTCAGCTCGGCGCCGTGGCGCAGTGCCACCTGCTGGGCCATGGTGCCGGTGGGGAAGAAGACCGCGTCCTCCTTGCCGAGCAGCGCGGCGGTCCGCTCCTCCAGGTCGCGCACCGGGCCGTCGCCGCCGTAGAAGTCGGGCTCGGCGTCCGGGTCCGCGTAGGCCGCGAGGGCGGTGAGCCGCTCGCGAACGGTGCGGGCGCGCTCGCCGGACAGGAATCGCGTGCAGGACCTGCGGGCCGCGCGCCGTCTCGCCCGGTCGTCGGACGTGTTCTCGTCGTCGCTCATCGGGCGATTCTCGGTGCGCGCGGACCGGCCGGCCAAGGGGTTTTCCCTGCGTACCGGCCGGGCCGACCGGATCGCCCAGGACGGGATTCGGCGGCGGCCCGGCCGGCGGGTGTCACGTGTTCTGTACGGACAGGGAGGCGGAGGTGACCGTGAGCGCCACGTGGTGTGCGGCGGCGGGGTCGCGCTCCACGCCGACTTGGACGTCGGCCGAGGCGGCGGCCGTGGTCACGGCGTACCCGTCGGCCGTGCGCGGCAGCCGCAGGGCGACGGACGCGGAGGTGGCGTGCAGGTCCAGGCTCGTGGGGGCGCCGGTGAAGCCGAGGTCGGCGCTGCCCGAGAACACCGTCACGGCGGCGTGCGCGGGATGCAGCCCGAAGGTGCTGAGCCGGACGGACGAGGCGTCCACGCTCACGTCGCCGCCCAGGCCGGACAGCGTCGTCTCGCCGGAGGTCTGACGCAGCCGCAGGCCGGTGCGCGGCGGCACGGTGAGATAGAGGTCGCCCGCGCACGGCTCCTCCGTACCCGAGGCGTCCGCGCAGTGGACGGTCAGGGCGTCGGTGCCGGAGGACGGGTCGTGCGCAAGGGTGCCGCGCAGGGAGGCGAACGCCCCGTCCTGGCGGTGGAAGCTCCCGGTCACCTCGTGGGCGTCCCGGTCCGCGGTGACCTGGACGCGCCCCGACACGCCGTCGAGCACGACCAGTCCGGCGGCATCACCGGGGAAGCCGTCCGCTCCGGTGAGCCGTGCCGTCGCGGCGCCGTGGTGCGGCGCGTCCGGGTCTCCGTCGCCGCCGTCGACGGCGTGGGCGAGGAGCAGCGCCACGACGACGGCGGCGGCCAGGGCCCCGGCGATCAGCGCGGTCCGGGGCGGGCGGCGGCGCCCCGCGCCGGGAGTCGCGCCGGGCCCCGGGCCGGCGGGCGCGCCCGGTCCCGCGCCGGGGTGGCCGGAATGCCCGGGGCCGGCGTGGTCGGAGTGCTCGGCGTGGTCGGGGTGTTGGGGGGATGTGGGGGGAATGGCCGGCGGGCGCGCCGGCTTCGGCGGAACGTCTGCGTGGTCCATGCGGGTCCTCTGCCCCGGCGCGGCGGTGCCACGCCCGCCGCGTCCGGAGCCGCAGCGGGCGGCGGCCGGCGGCCGTTGACACGACGGTCCGTCCCCGGCCGCGTCGGGCCCCGGGACGCATGACGTCAGGGGCCGGACCAGCCGGAATCAGCCGGAATCAGCCGGATTCGCACACGTGTTGGCAACAGGACCGGGCACAAGGCATTTTCCGTGCGACGCAGGGCAGCCGATCGCTTGAGGCTCCCGGTTGCGGGCCTCCGACGGAGACCCCGACGAAACGAGGAATCATGGCTCTCCTGTGGGCAATCATCGCCGGTCTGGTGATCGGTCTGCTGGCACGACTCCTGCTGCCGGGGCGGCAGCCGATCCCGTTGTGGGCGACGATTCTCGTCGGCATCATCGGCGGCCTGATCGGCAACGGCCTGGCCGCGGCCTTCGGCGTGGCCGACACCAACGGCGTCGACTGGATCCGGCACGGCTTCCAGATCGGTGTGGCCGCGCTCCTCATCGCACTGGTCACACCGATGTGGGCCGGCCGGCGAAGGGTGTGACCGGGTACCGGTCCCTCATTCCGTCCGCCTGTCCCCCGCAGCGCCGTCACGACGGCTTTCCACCGCCGTGGCGGCGCTGTTCCGCGGTGCCGGCCGGGACGACCCGCCCGGACCGGCCGCGTCGTCCCGGTGAAGGCTGCGGTGCCAGCGGATCTCGCCCTCGTGCCACGAGTCGGTGGGCGAGAGCCCCGCGGCGGCGGCGACGGCCGCGGACGCGCGGTGGCGGGGGTGGACGTGGGCGACGACGGCGTGCACCCGCTGCAGGCCGAGCCAGTCGACCAGTGCCCGGGCCGCTTCGGTGGCGATGCCCCTGCCCTGCCACGGCGTTCCCACCACCCAGGCGATCTCCGCGGCGGGACCCGGGCCGCGGTGACCGACGGTCGCCTGGACCGTGCCGGTCAGGCACGCGCCGTCGCGCAGCCGGATCACCCAGTTCAGCCAGGAGACGGCCGGGTCGGGAGAGCCCGCGGTGAGGCGCTGGTAGCGCGAGCGCAGGGCCTCGGGCGTGCCGGGAGCACCGCCGGTGAAGGTGTGCAGGGCCGGATCGCGGAGCACCTCGGCCATCTCCTCGGCGTGTTCGGTACGCAGGGGCAGCAGTTCCAGCCGCTTGGTGCCGATCGCCTTGGCCTGAAGGGTGCTCACGCCGCCACCGTACCGGGGCGTCCGGCGGGCGGCCAGCGATCCGCGGGGACCGCTCGTCCGCCGCGGGCGCGCGGCCTCGGCGGGGCGCACGGGAACCGCACGCTCTCCCGGTGACGTTCCGCAGGGGGGAACCGGTCGAGGGGAACCGGTCATCATGTACGCCGCGGGGCGGATGTGGTGGGCCGGGACCGCGGCCCGCCGGCCTCCTCGCGCCGGGACCGCCCCGGACGCCCGACCGCCGATGGCAGGAGACCACCCGTGTCACATTCCGACTCCCGCGCCGTGCCGGCACCCCGCCGCGCCGCCGCTCCGGGCGCGACCGGAGCCGCGCCCGGCGGCCCGCCTCCCGGGCGGAGGCGGCGGGAGCCGCCGAACCGGGAGCCGCGCGAGCCGGCCGGCGCCCCGGTGACCGCGGCCCTGACCCGGGCCGCCGAGCTCAGCGCCTGCTGCGTGACCTCGCTCGTGGTCAGCTTCCTCCTGATGGGCTGCGTCGCCGGCCTGGCTTTCGTCGCGTACCAGGTCCTCGGCTGAGCCGTTTCGTTCGGATCATCTGATCGCTGCTTCGGGTGTGCCGTGAAGCGACGCGCAGGGGGCGCGAATCGAGCCGTTGTTGCCGGACCGGACACCCGAGCGGGGTGGGCGGTGGCGGGATCACCGCGAGGTGATCGACGCCATCGAGGTGCGAGTTCGGCGCCCGCGTTCAGTGGTGTGGCTTCTCATGAATGCGCAGATGCGCGAATCGCACGTCCCACCGCCGGATGTCCTGGTGGGCCGCGTCATCGGGAGGTACGGCACCGGCGGCGCCGTCGCGTTCGGCTGGTTCCGCTACGAGCCCGCGCTCTCCGCCTGACGGGACGACCGCCCGGCGGAGGGCCGGCGTGCGCGTCAGGCGACCCACCAGGACTGGTTCTTGCCTAGGTTGCAGGTGTAGATCTCCAACTGGGTGCCGTTGGTGGTCGAGCCGGCGGGGTCGTCGAGGCACTTGCCGGAGTTGGGGTTCCACAGCTGGCCGCTGGAGTCGAGGTGCCAGATCTGCGCGGCGGTGTCGTTGCAGGTGTAGAGCTGCACGAGGGTTCCGTCGGCGGTGCCGGACGAGGCCACGTCCAGGCACTTGGTGACGCCGGCGATCGTCACGGTGACGGTGTTGTCGGTGCCGTCGGGGTTGACCGACCAGTTCTGGGCGGCGCTGTTGTTGCACGTGTAGATCTGGATCTTGTTCTTGTCGGCGGTCTTGGAGCCCGCGTCGTCCACGCACAGCGCGCTGGACAGTCCCGAGACGATGGGGCCGACGAGCGGTACCGGCTTCCACCAGCTGTCGAGCTGGGCGGTGCTGACGTAGCGGGAGTAGAAGGCGAAGCCGCTGATCCGGCCCTTGAAGTAGCTGGCGCGGTCTTTGGTGGTGTCCCCGGGGGCGTTGAGCCAGGACTTCGTGCTGGTGCTGTGGGAGAACACCCCCGCGCCGATGAAGTTGAGCGGGTCGACGAGGCTGATGGTGCTGTTGCCCGCCATGCCGATCCGGGGCAGGTTGTCGAGGAAGAGGCCCTGGTGGTAAGCCCCGCTCCCGGCGTCGTAGGCGTTGAGGGTGGCGGTGTGCCACTGGCCGTCGTTGACCGGCTGAGGGGAGATCATCGGTGTGACGGCGCCGTTCCAGAACTGGGCGTACAACCGTCCGTCCGTGCCGATGTATATGACCGGCATGGCATTGGGGTTGGCCTTGTCCGGGGTGTCGTTGCCGGTGGAGACGAGGATGCCGTTCGTGCCGGGATCGGCACGGAAGGACAGCGTGAGGGTGAGGTCGTGCGCGGACTTCACCATGTTCTGCGGGGCGGTCAGGTATCCGGTGCCGTCCAGGTCGGCGACCGTGCCGCGGGTGGCGTCGTCGGGGAAGGTGACGCCGCCGGTGGCGGGGGCGTCGGCGCCGCCGCGTGTGTCGGGCGTGCAGACGGCGGCCGTGCAACTGTCGGTAGGCCCGCTGCTGGAGGTGAAGGGCCATTCGTGGTCGGGATCGACCGTCGCGACCGTGCTGCTGCTGCCCAGCGAGGCGGCGGACAGCGTGTAGGCGGTGGCGCTGCTTCCCGACCTGGCCCACAGCTCCACGGCGCCGGAGGCGGTGACGTCGGCGGATACCAGCGCCGGGGCCGCCGTCCACGGGGCCGCCAGCTTCGTCCAGGTGCCTCCGGCCGCGGAAGCCGTGCCGACCGGGGTGAGGGGGTCGCGGGAGGGGTTGGTGGACTCCCAGATCTCGCCGGTGGTCTTCTTCAGGGCGAACAGCACCGTGTCCCCGCCGGGCTGGGCGGCCGCCAGGGCGAAGTTGTCCCAGTCGGACGCGCCGTCCGGGGAGTCCGCGGGCCCGGCGAGAGTTTGGGCGTAGCCGTACGCGTTGGCCGTGCAGCCGCCACAGGTGGTGAAGAGGTCGAGCTGGTAGCCGTTGGCGGCGTCCCCCGCGATGCCGATCAGATCGTCGATGCCGGTGCCGGTGAGACTGGCGTTCCCCGCGGCCACCAGGACGACCGGGTCGTCGCCGTCGCCGTTGAGGGTGTAGTCGGCGAACTGGCCCGCCGGAAGGGTGCGCTGGCTGCCCGAGTACGGGTCGAGCGGGAGTTTGTCGCCGTTGCCGTCCAGCACGCTGCTCACCCCGGCATGGACGCCCGCCGGGTAGTAGGCGAGGACGTCCTGGACGTGGTTGCCGGTGAAGTCGCCGTGCAAGACCTGGGCGCCGAGCCAGTCGGCGGGCGAGCCGGCGGTGTTGACCGCGGTGCCGGCCGCACCGATGTCCACGGGGACGTCGAGGTGCCCGGCTCCGTCCCCGGTGGCCAGCCACAGACCCGGGTTCGTCCCTGTGCCGACGGTGAGCAGGTCAGGATGGGAGTCGCCGTCGATGTCGCCGTCCGCGTAACGGGTGGCCGGCCCGGTGACGGTGAAGTCGGCGGAGGCCGAGTTGCCCGGATTGCCGCCGGAGGAGACGGAGAAGACCGTCAGGGTGTTGGGCCCGGCGTGGGTCAGGGGGATCTTCACCGTCTGCGGGCCGCCGGTGGCGGTCACGCTCAGCGGCGGGCTGGAGTTGACCTGGTAGGTGTAGTGGTTGGGGGCGGTCCCGGTGCAGGCGGTGGGCGGGTCGGCGAGCGCGCCGGCACAGGGGGCGAAGGTGAAGGTGGCGCTCTGCCCCAGCGCGCCGGCGTCGCCCGCCGTATCGGTGCTGACGGCGACACCCGGGGCGGGGGGCTGCGTCGGGTCGTAGGTGAAGTTGCAGGGGCTGCCGGCCGATCCGACACCGGCGGCGGGACTGTAGAGCTTCCCGTCGCTGCTGCGTACGTACCAGGAGTACGCGTAGGCCTTCGTGGCGCCGTCGGAGTGCCACCCCTGGATCTGGGAGCGGCGCAGAGTCAGCCGCACGACCGTGCCGGAGCTGGAGGTCAGCGCGGTGGCGGCGGTCTTCGCGTCGCCGGAGTCGTAGACCGTCGTGCCGCCGTAGTTCTTGACGACGAACTCGGTGCCGAGCTGGCCGCCGTCGGGGTCGGCGGACACGACGTCGAAGGTGACGTCGTCGTTGCCGACCACGGCAGCCGACGGGGCGCCGGTCTGACAGGGCCCGCCGGGGGACACCGCGGGGTGGGAGGGCAGGGTGGGCGCCCGGTCGTAGGTGGTCGACATCGTCAGCGTCGAGGCGTGGATCTGCTTCCAGGCGTCCTTGTCCGACTCCGAGGCCGCGGCGATCCCGAAGGTGAGGCTGGAGACCCCCTGCGCGTGGCCCAGCATGAAGGAGGTGATCGGGAAGCCGACGTTCTGGCCGTCACAGGCGGCGGGGTACTGGGTGTTGATCTTCTGCTTCCACGCAGGCGGGTTGTTCCAGGTGGTGGACGACGAGATGCCGCCCGTCCACCACAGTTCGAGCCCCGGATTCGGCGCCGACGAACAGGAGGAGTACGGGCCGTGGTAGACGGTCAGGTCGAGTTCCGAGGAGTAGATCTGGGCGCCCTGCAACTGCGAGGGCACGCTCATCCGTACGTACGACTCGGCGGTGAAGGTGGGCACGCAGGTGTCCCAGCCGCAGTAGCCGTTCTGGAGGTTGCTCGGCTTCCAGTGGGCCGCGGACTTGTTGATGGTGTCGGTCTGCGCCCACGCCTGCCGCGACGAGCCGGCGTTCTGCGTGACCCACGTGGGGTCGATGTATACCGGGTAGACGGTGGCGGGGTCCGTCAGCAGACCCGTGTCCGGGCGCAGGCTGATCGTTCCCGACCTCGGGTGCCGACCCGTTCCGGGTGCCGGCCGGCCGGCCGCCGCGCCGGTCTCCGGCGCGGCGGTGGCCTCGACCGGCGCGGTGTGTGCGCCCGGTCCCGGGGAGGTGACGGTGGAGACGGCGGCCGGGCTCGCGCCCGCCGGCCGGACGGTGGCCGCCGTGGTCGCCGAGTCCCACATCGTCGGCCGGGTCGCGGTGAAGACGGGCTCGCCCTTGCCGGTGGCCGCGGCCCTCAGCCCGCCACCGGTGTCCGCGGTGACCGTCAGGTCGCTGCTCGTGGCCTCCATGGTCAGCCGGGCGAGCGCGGGATCGGCCGCCGCGGCGCGGTTCTTGACCACAAGGGTGTCGCTGAAGCCGCCCTGCGCGTCGGCGGTGACCACCAGGTCCACCCCGGGCAGGACCGCGGGGTAGGTGGCGGTCGCGCCCGAGACCACGGGGCCGGGCAGCGGGGTGGGCCAGGACAGGGCGAGTACGTGGCCGGTCGCCGACATGGTCGCCAGCGGACCGGTGCCGCCTCCGGAGAGCACCAGCCCGGTCGTCGACACGTTCGGGGACAGCGAGCGGTCCGCGTTGACGTGCAGGGTCGCGTCCAGGTCCCGCCAGGAGCCGTCCTGCCAGGCCCGGACCGGTGCGGCGCTCTGGGTGAGGGTGAGGGTGCCTGCCGGGTCGGCGACCGTCGTCGAGGTGGGTGTGGTCAGGGCGTCCACCCGTACGCTGCGCCCGGTCGCCTTCGCCGTGCGCAGCGCCCGGTCCTCCGCCTGTTCGGCCCGCTCGGCAGGCGTCGGTGCCGTCTGAGCACCGGACCGGTCGGCGGCTGCCGTCCCTTGGGCGGACCGGGGCGTGCCGGCCGGCCCGGCGGCCGACGCAGCGGTGGCGCCCAGGGCGAGGGCGCACGCGGTCATCACCGCGATCAGGGCGCCCGTCTTCCCCCTGGGGCCCGGGATCGGTCGGCGGCGGGGCGGTGTGCGCGACAAGGTGATCCCTTCGACGGCTTGGCGGGAGAACCGGTGAAGCGGCCGTGGGCGGCATGCCGGCGGCCGGGGAATCGCATCCCGCATCACAAGTCGGAATGACACGTTCCGTCCATATAGCGCCACTGTGACCATCGCCACAACGACCGGAACAGCGGTGCCATAGCTGGTCAACAGCCGTCATATGAAAGGTAAAGAATCCTTTGCTGTGGCCGTGCTGTCCCGGCCGCGGGCACCCGTGGAACAGTCCGGCGCCAGACGCTAGTTGCCGGATCACGCCCGGTCGGGCGGCGGACAACGGGGGGCAGCGCCGTGTTCGGTGCGAACGCCAGGTACAGGGGGAAATACAGGGGGAAGCGGGCCCGGGCAGTCCGGGTGCTGCGCCCGTACGGACTTCCGGTTCTCGTCGCCTTGTCGGTGACGGCGTCGTCGTTGATCTCCGTGCCCGTGGCCGCTGCGGCCCCCGCCGCACCCGCGGCGCCGCACATGCCCGCCACGCCGGCGGCGCACGGAGTCAGCCCGGCACACTACGCCCTGCCCCGCAAGCCGCACGACGACGCCGCCGCGAACGCGGACACCCGGCGGTGGCGGCTGCCGTCAGGGGGATCGGGACTCGCGGACCTGGCGGCGCCGCGGTCCGCCGCCGGCCAGGCCCCCGGCACCGTGTCCGCGCCCGGCACCCCGGTCTGGGTGCGGCGCGCACCCGCCGGGCGCGCCGCGGGCCACGGACCTGCCCAGGTCGCGGTCACCGTCGCCGACCGGGCCACGGCCGCCGCCGCGGGCGTGGACGGGGTTGTGTTCACCGCCGCGGAGAAAGGCGGCACCGGTCCGGTCACCCTGGGCGTCGACTACCGGCGGTTCGCCGGGGCCCTCGGGGGGAACTACGGCTCCCGGTTACGCCTGGTCGCCCTGCCTGCGTGCGCCCTGACCACCCCCGGGCTCGCGTCCTGCCGCACCAGGACCCCGCTGCCCGGCTCCCGCAACGACGTGCGGCGGCAGTCGGTGTACGCGACGCTGGACCCCGTGGGCGTCCCGGCAGCGGGCACCGCCGTACTCGCGGCCACCACCACGGGCCCGGCGGACGGCGGCAACGACGGGGGCAGCCCCGCCGGCACCTACGGCGCGACGACCCTGAGCGCCTCGTCGTCGTGGAGCGGAGGCGGCTCGGCCGGCTCGTTCACCTACTCCTACCCGATCGACGTGCCGCCCGCGGCTTCCGACCTGGTGCCGTCCGTCGGCCTGGCCTACGACTCCGGCAGCGTCGACGGCCAGACGGCGGCCTCGCAGGCGCAGGCGAACTGGCTGGGCGACGGCTGGTCCACACCGCGCTCGTACATCGAGCAGTCGTTCGCATCGTGCTCCGACTCGCCGGAAGGGACGCCGGCGCCCAAGGCAACGGCGGACCGGTGTTACGACGGCCCGGTGCTGACGATGTCGCTGAACGGCTCCGTCACCTCGCTGGTGTGGGACGCGGACAGCAGGACGTACACACCGGCGGACGACAACGGCGAGGTCGTCAGGCACGTCACCGGCTCCGGCAACGGCTCGGGCACGCACGACGCCGACTACTGGGAGGTCACCGACCGGACGGGCACGGTCTTCTCCTTCGGCCGCAACCGGCTGCCCGGCTGGACCACCGGCAGTCCGGCCACCAACTCCGTGGACTCCGAGCCGGTCTACTCCGCGCACTCCGGCGACCCCTGCTACAACGCCACCTGGTCGTCGTCGTGGTGCACGATGGCCTACCGGTGGAATCTCGACTACGTCAAGGACACCGACGGCAACGCCATGGCGTATTACTACAAGCAGGACACCAACGCCTATGCCCGCGACGCCGACACCAGCGGCTCGACCGTGCCGAAGGCCAACTCGGTCTACGTGCGGGACTCGCACCTGGACCGTATCGACTACGGATTCACCGACGGCAACGCGTACACCGCCAACGGCGGCCACGCCCCGGAACAGGTCGTCCTCACCACCGGCGACCGGTGTCTGACCGGCACCTGCTCCCCGCTCGACAAGACCAACGCCGCGAACTGGCCCGACGTGCCCTACGACCTGAACTGCACGAGCGGAGCCGACTGCTATGTGACCTCCCCGTCGTACTGGTCGAGCGTCCGTCTCACCGGGATCAGGACGCAGGTCTGGAACGGTACGGCCTACGCAGCAGTCGACTCCTGGGCCTTCACCCAGACCCTCCCCGCGACCGGCGACGGCACATCGCCGACGCTGTGGCTGTCGAAGATCGTCCACACCGGCTCCGACACCACCGCGGGCGGCGCCGTCGTCACCCTGCCGCCCGTGACGTTCACCGCCAAGGAGATGGCCAACCGGCTGGACACCGTCACCGACGGACTGCCCGCCCTGGCCCGGATGCGGATCTCGTCGGTCACCAGCGAGACCGGCGCGGTGACCGGGGTGAACTACACCCTCACCGATCCCTGCGACCCCGGCGCGAAACCGGCCCCGGCCACCAACACCTCCTCGTGCTACCCGGTGTACTGGACGCCCAAGGACAACGCCGCCCAACTGCTGGACTGGTTCAACAAGTACCAGGTCAGCTCGGTCACCCAAGCCGACCCCACGGGCGGCGCCCCGACGCTGGCCACCAGCTACGCCTATCTCGGCGGCGGCGCCTGGCACTACGACGACAACGAACTCGTCAAGGCCGAGTACCGCACCTACGGCCAGTGGCGCGGCTTCGGACGCGTGCAGACCTTCACCGGCCAGGGCGCCGACGCCCGCACGAAGACCGAGGACGTCTACTACCGCGGGATGTCGAAGGACAACAGCACCACCGCCGTCACCCTGACCGACTCCCAGGGCGGCACCCACGAGGACATCGACCAACTCGCGGGCGACACTCTCGAATCCACCACCTACGACTACGACGGCGGCCCGGTCACCGGCTCGACCGTCAACTCCTACTGGGTGTCGGCCCCCACCGCGACACGGACCCGCAAGGGCCTGCCCGCGCTCACCGCCAACGCGACCGCGCAGGTCGAGGAATGGACCCGCCAGGCCCTCACCGACGGCACCACCACCACGTGGCGGAAGACGGAGACCGACACCAGCAACGACACGGACACCTCCTCACCCACCTTCGGCCTGCCCCTGGTCGTCTACGACCACGGAGACCTGTCCCGCACCGACCAGCCGCAGTGCGCGGTCACCACGTACGCACCCGCCGCCGGCGCCAACCTCACCGGTCTGCCCGCCGAGGTGGAGACCGACTCCGTCGCCTGCGGCGGGCAGAACCCCGGCGGCGCGAGCGCCCCCACCGCCGCGCAGACCAACGCGCTGACCGCGCCGACCGGTCTGACCCGGCCGGACGACGTGGTCTCCGACGTGCGCACGTACTACGACAACCCGACGCTGGCGGCCACCTGGCCCCAGCCGGCGAGCCCGGCCTGGCCGCAGGCCGCCCCCACCAGGGGCCACCCCTCCGTGACGCGCACCGCCGACGGCTACTCCGCGGGCGCGTACACCTTCCGCACCGACTCCGCACAGGTCTACGACGCGTACGGTCGCCCGACCGACTCCTACGACGCCCTCGGGCACAAGACCCACATCTCGTACACGATGGCGAACGGCCTGACCACCGAGGAGACCTCGGCCAACCCGCTCGGACAGGTCACCGCGACCGGCTACGACCCGCAGCGCGGCCTGCCCGTCTCGCAGACCGACCCCAACGGCATCACCACCACGGTCCACTACGACGGCCTCGGCCGGAGGACCGCGGTGTGGGGCTACGGCCGCGGCACCGCCCTGCCGGCCGACCGCACCTTCGACTACCAGGTCAGCCGCACCGCCCCCACCGTCGTGACCACCCACACGATGAACGACGCACAGGGCTACGCCACCTCCACCACCGTCTACGACGCCCTGCTGCGGCCCCGCCAGACCCAGAACCCCACCCCCCAGGGCGGCCGACTCGTCTCCGACACCTTCTACGACACCCGCGGCTGGACCTGGAAGACGAACAACTCCTGGTGGGACGCCACCGCACCGCCCGGAACCGGCCTCGTCACGGTCCCCGACTCCCAGGTGGCCGACCAGGACGTCACCTCCTTCGACGGCGCCGGACGCCCCGTGCTGGTCACCTCCTACGACGACTCCCAGGTCGTGTCCGGGACCGCGACCTCGTACGACGGCGCTGCGACCGGCGGCGGCGACGAGTCCGTCACCGTACCCCTCGACGCGTCGGGCCGGCCCTACGACGGAGCCACCGCCAAGGAGACCGTCACCGACGCCCTGGGCCGCACCGCCGAGGTCAGGGACTACACCACCGCCCCGACCGTGACCGTCACCACCAGCGGCGCCACCGCCCCGGTCACCACCGTGAACATCAGCGGCGGATCCACCACAGCCGCCAACGGCAGACCCCAGGCGATCCAGTACCTCTTCGACGCGGCCGGCAACCAGAGCGACGTGAAGAACCTCGCCACCGGCGACGACTGGCACACCGACCACAACCTGCTGGGCCAGGCCACCACCAAGCGCGACCCCGACGCCGGGACCTCCACCGTCGCCTACGACGCGGCCGGCAACGTCATCCAGACCACCGACGCCCGCGGCAGGACGCTCTCCTTCACCTATGACGCGCTGAACCGCAAGACCGGACAGTACGCCGCACCCGTCGCCGGCCAGGCCCCCGCCAACCAGGTGGCCTCCTGGGTCTACGACAACTCCGACAACGCCGTCCCCGGCATGTCCGACCCGATGGGCAAGCTGACCTCCGCCACCTCGTACGTCGCGGGCAGCGGGCCGGGCGGGCAGGCCTACACCGACCAGATCCGCGGCTTCAACGCCTGGGGCGAGCCCATCGGGGAGACCGTCACCATCCCGTCCGGCGAGGGCGCACTCGCCGGCTCGTACACCTTCACCCACCTCTACACATCCGGCACCGGACTGCCCTGGCGCGACGTCTACCCCGCCACCGGGTCCCTCCCCGCCGAGACCGTCACCCACGGCTACTCCACCGCACTCGACGTCCCCGACGGGCTGGCCGGGCTCGCCAACTACACCGTCGCCACCACCTGGAACGCCTACGGGCGGATCGGCCGGACCGAACTCGGCAGCACCAGCGCCCACGCGGACATCACCAACACCTACGACCCGCACACCGGAGCGCTGACCGACACGAAGACCGCCGACACCGCGCTGTCGTCCACCCCCATCGACCACACCTCGTACGCGTACGACCCGGCGGGCAACCCGGTCAGGCAGACCGAGACCCGCGAGGGAACGACGAGCGAGACCCAGTGTTTCCGGTACGACGCCCTGGACCGGCTGACGCAGGCCTGGACCGCCACGGACACCTGCCAGGCCGACCCCGCAGGCAACAACGGCTCCACCGTCGGCTCCGGCATCACCGGCGCCGCGTACTGGACGAACTGGGCCTTCAACCCGCTCGGGCAGCGCACCCGGCAGACCGACCACGGTCTGTCCGGCACCGCGGACACCGTCACCACCTACACCTACGACGGCAACGGCGCCGGCCAGCCCCACACCCTCACGGGCACCTCGACCACCGGCCCGTCCGGCACCGCCACCGCGAGCTACGGCTACGACAAGAACGGCGAGACCACCTCCCGCTCCGCCGGCCAGGGCGCCCAGACCCTCACCTGGGACGACCTCGGCCGCCTGACCGCCGTCACCGGCAGCACCGGCGGCGACTCGGCCTACGTCTACGGCGCCGACGGCGGGCTGCTGCTGCAGAAGGACCCCGGCACCACCACGCTCTACCTGCCGGGCGAGCAGATCGCCCTGGACACCGGCACCTCCGCGATCACCGGCACCCGCTTCTACGACCTGCCGGGCGGCGGCGAAGCCGTCCGTACGGGCGGCGGCACCGCCTACGCCTTCGAGGTCGGCGACCAGCAGGGCACCGCCACGCTCACCCTGACCGCGGACCTCGCCACCCCCACCTGGCGCCAGCAGACCCCGTACGGCGCACCGCGCGGCACGGCCCCGGCCGGCTGGCCGGACAACCACGCCTTCCTCGGCAAACCCGCGGACACCGCCACCGGCCTCACGGCGGTCGGCGCCCGCTGGTACGACCCGGCCACCGGCACCTTCGCCTCGCTGGACCCGCTCTTCGAGGAGACCGATGCCCAGCAGCAGGCGGGCTACAACTACGCCGGCTCCAACCCGGTCACCCACAGCGACCCCAGCGGCCTGACCCACTGCGACGTGGGCGTGTGCCCCACCCCCTGGCAGTCCGTCCACGGGCCGAACTACTGCGAGACCCACCACTGCGGGAGCGGCCCCAGGCACGGCAGGTACAACGGGCCCGCCTGGCAGGACCCGGACCTCAACCGCTACAGCGGCAACCCCACCAACAGGCACCGCTACAGCCCGTCGCGGTACGCGGGCGACGAGCGCTACTGGAGCAGGCGCCGGGCCGAGGCCGAGCGCCGCGAGCAGGCCATCGTCCGGGCCCGCATCAAGGCCGAGAAGGAGGGCGCCCGCCGCGCGAACATGCTCAACCTGATCATCCAGGCCCAGCACGCGGCCACCCAGGCCCTTCAGGCGGGCAAGCAGGACGGCGGACTGTCCCTCAAACGGGGCTGGAACAGCAAGTTCAACCTCATACGGTACTTCACCATCGGCTACTGCGCCGGGGGCTCGGCGGGGTTCGGATACGGCGTGGAAGCGACGGGCTGCGTGGTGCTGGCAGGCGGCCACCCGGGCGTCACATTCTCCATCGGCAACGGTGTCTCGACGCCGCAGGCGGGAGTCAACGGAGGCGTTCTCCTCAGCAACGCGCGCAGCATCAAGGAGATGAGCGGCCCATCCCAGTATTTCGGCGACTCGGCGGGGGAGGGCCCTGAGCTCGGATACAACGTCTCCCGCAGCAAGGGCGAGCACAATCGCCCCATAGCCACCGGCTACCTCTTCGGCGGAGGGGGACCACCGGAAGCTCCGCCGGTCAGCGTGAGCATCGGCGAAGGGGAGACCTGGTCCTGGGGGTTCTGACCCTGCCTCGCGACCGCGACAGCCCCTCTGTTGGTTTGCACACACACCGGGTATGCGGGGCCGCGGCGGTCCCACTCCTCGGGTGACCGGCCATGGTGAGCTTCCAGACGCGACGGGCCTGGCGCTCCTCGGCATACGGGCAGGCCGGCGGGTGGTCGGCCGCGCGGGGCGGCCCGCCCGATCGGGCGGGCCCGCCCCGTCCTCAGCGGAGCGGTACGGTCAGCCGGGGCGTGCCCGCCGGGCAGGCGTACAGGGCGCCCAGGGGGTGGGTGTCCGCGGTGACCGGCGGCTGCGCCGCGGCCGGCTCGGCGTTCGTCAGCAGCACGTTCCAGGGCCGCTCGCTGTCGGTCTCGACGACGATCGCGTCACCGGAGCGCCGGGTGGTGAAGGTGACGTCCGGGCCGCTGCCGTCCGGCGCGGGCACGGTCGTCACGCGCACCGACTCGTCGGCGGGCTCGTACACGCGCAAGGTGACGCCGTCGGCCCAGTCGTACACCGGTGTGTCGTCGTGGGAGCCGTAGGGGACCACCGCGCCTGGCCTGGCCAGCAGCGGCAGCGTGTCGAAGCCGTGCGTCTCCCGCTGCCAGCCGGGGCCCTGGACGTGCGCGCCGGTCAGGACGTTGGTCCAGGTGCCGGCGGGCACGTAGTACTCGACCGTGCCGTCGTCGGTCAGCACCGGGGCGACCAGCAGGTCGTCGCCGAGCATGTACTGCCGGTCCAGCGGCCGGCAGGCGGGGTCGTCGGGGAACTCCAGCGGCATGGCGCGCATCACGGGGGTGCCCGCCTCGTGCGCCTGCCGCGCGGCACCGAACAGGTACGGCATCAGCCGGTGCTTGAGCCGGGTGAAGGCGCGGGTGACGGCGACGGCCTCCTCGCCGTAGTCCCACGGCACGCGGTAGGACTTGCTGCCGTGCAGCCTGCTGTGCGAGGACAGCAGGCCGAACTGCACCCAGCGCTTGAAGACCTCGGGTGTGGGGGTGCCCTCGAAGCCGCCGATGTCGTGGCTCCAGAAGCCGAAGCCGGACATGCCCAGCGACAGTCCGCCGCGCAGCGACTCGGTCATCGCCTCGAAGGTCGACTCGCAGTCGCCACCCCAGTGCACGGGCATCCGCTGGCCGCCGACGGTCGCCGAGCGGGCGAAGACGGCCGCCTCCCCCTCGCCCCTGACCTCCCGCAGCAGGTCGAAGACCGTCTCGTTGTACAACTGCGTGTAGTAGTTGTGCATGCGCTGCGGGTCGGAGCCGTCGTGCCAGCGCACGTCGACCGGGATGCGCTCGCCGAAGTCCGTCTTGAAGCAGTCCACGCCCTGGTCGAGCAGCGTCCGCAGCTTCCCGGCGAACCACGCCCTGGCCTCGGGGTTGGTGAAGTCCACCAGGCCCATGCCGGCCTGCCACAGGTCCCACTGCCACACGCTGCCGTCGGGCCGGCGCACCAGGTAGCCGTGCCGCGCGCCCTCGGCGAACAGCTCCGACTTCTGGGCGATGTACGGGTTGATCCACACGCACACCCGCAGGCCCCGCTCCTTGAGCCGGGCCAGCAGCCCCTCCGGGTCCGGGAAGACGTCCGGGTCCCAGGTGAAGTCGCTCCACCGGTAGGCGCGCATCCAGAAGCAGTCGAAGTGGAAGACGCTCAGCGGGATCTCGGCGTCGGCCATGCCGTCGACGAAGCGCATGACCGTCGCCTCGTCGTACTGCGTGGTGAACGACGTCGACAGCCACAGGCCGAAGGACCAGGCGGGCGGCAGCGCCGGGCGGCCGGTCAGGGCGGTGTAGCGGCGCAGCACCTCCTTGGGGCCGGGGCCGTGCACCACGTAGAACTCGACGCTCTGGTCCTCGACGCTGAACTGGACCTTGCCCACCAGTTCGGAGCCCACCTCGTACGACACCCGGCCCGGGTGGTTGACGAGGACGCCGTAGCCGCGGCTGCTCAGGTGGAACGGGACGTTCTTGTAGGCCTGTTCGCTGCTGGTGCCGCCGTCCTCCTGCCAGATGTCGACGCTCTGGCCGTTCTTGACGAACGGGGTGAAGCGCTCGCCGAGCCCGTAGACGTGCTCGCCGACACCGAGGGAGAGCCGGCCGACCATGAAGTGCCGGTTCTCGGCGTCGGTCACGAAGCCCAGGCTGCGCTCGTCCAGGCTGGTGAGGGTCCGCCCGTCGGCAGCGAACTCCAGCCGCCAGGGCCGCTCGGTGTCGATCCGCAGCGTCAGCTCGCCCGAGGTGAGCTCCAGCGCCGAGTCCTTGCGGATCGCGGTGCCGTGGCCCTCACCGCCGGCCAGTGCGAACGACGGGCTCTTGGGGCCGTCGCCCGCGTGGTGGGTGGCCCGCACGCCGATCACGCCCTCGGCCGGTGACCAGCATTCGACGGTGACCAGCGGGGCGTTGAGGGTGTCGCCCCTGTGGCGCACCGGCTTGACGGCCGCGGACAGCGTGATCCGGTCGTCGGCGACCTCGGCGTCGGCCACGTCGGCCGCGAAGTGCGCGGTGACGCCGGGACGCAGCAGCCAGTAGCCGTCGGTGAACTTCATCGTGGTTACGTTCCGTTCCGTTCGTCAGGAGGAGGTCCTGTGGGTTCGCGCGTCCGTTCAGGCGGGGCGCAGTTCGAACCAGTCGAAGGCGGCGCTGCCCCCGGTGGCGTACATGCCGAGGACCCGGCCGGTGAACCCGCCGGCGACCTCGGTGGTCAGGTAGCGGCCGTCGAGTTCGGCGAGGACGCGGAAGTCGCCGTCGGGTGTCTCGTATCCGAGGCGGAGGGTGTCGGGGCCGCCGGCGCGCAGGCCGGCCGGGACGGCCTCGTCCGGGCCGGTACGGGAGGTGATCGTGGGCGGCAGGACGCCGGTGGTGGTGACGTCGATCCGCAGGGTCACCGGCCCGGCGGGCACGGGGTGTTCGGCGACCACCGAGGACAGCGGTCCGATACGGGCCACCGCGCGGACCGTGCCGCCGCCCGTCTCCACCTGGTAGTGGTGCGCCTCGTCCAGGCGCGCCACGAGTCCGCCGCGTCCGCCTTCGGAGACGTCGGCCAGTGTGCGCGCGCTGCAGTCGGGGTCGCGCTGGCGCCGTCCGACGAAGGTCGCGCCCGGCCTGTCGAGGCTGTCGCCGCGGGCGTGCAGCACCAGGTGGCCCGGCCGCTCGTCGAGGCGCACCGCTTCGGGGTCGGGCCGGCGCAGCTGCACCCAGCAGGGGGCGAGTGTCCCGGCATCGAAGTCGTCCCTGGCCGGTTCGGCCGGCCAGGGGTGCGGGGTCAGCGCGGGCGCCTGCGCGCGCAGCTCCAGCGGCCCGGGCACCGGCCACTCGTCCTCCCACCGCACCGGCGCGAGGAACGTCTCCCGGCCCAGCCCGTGGTAAAGCGGCGTGTCGCCGCGCGGCCTGGTGCCCAGCAGGACCATCCACCAAGTGCCGTCGTGGGCCTGCACCATGTCGCCGTGGCCGGTGTTCTGGATGGGGTGGTCGGTGCTGCGGTGGGACAGCACCGGGTTCGCCGGGTGGGGTTCGAAGGGGCCGGGCAGCGTACGGGCCCTGGCCACCGACAGCGCGTGCCCGCGTTCGGTGCCGCCCTCCGACAGCAGCAGGTACCACCATCCGCCGAACCGGTACAGGTGCGGGCCCTCCGGGTACTGCAGGCCGGTGCCCGACCACACCGCGACCGGCTCCCCCAGCAGCTTCCCGGTGTGCGGGTCGATGCGCACGGCGCGGATCCCGCCGTGGGAGTACAGGCACCAGCAGGTGCCGTCCTCGTCCCAGGCCAGGTCGGGGTCGATGCCGGGTACGCCGACCGGCACCGGGTCCGACCACGGGCCCGCCGGGTCCCGCGCCGTCACCAGGAAGGTGCCCGTCTCGCCCACCACGGTAGTGATCATCCAGAACCGGCCGTCGTGGTACCGCAGCGTCGGCGCGAACACCCCGGCGGAGGCGGGCACTTCGTCGGTCAGCTCCAGTTGCCCGGGCCGGTCCAGGGCGTGCCCGATCAGCCGCCAGTGCACCAGGTCCCGGCTGTGCCACAGCGGGACGCCGGGGACGTACTCGAAGCTGGAGGTCGCCACGTAGTAGTCCTCGCCGGCCCGGCAGATGCTCGGGTCCGGGCTGAAGCCGGGGATCACGGGGTTGTCGAAGAAGGTCATGTCCGTCCTGGGGAGTGTGCGGGCCGGGCGTGCGGGCGGGGCGGCCCGCGCGGGCCGGGAGCCGCGTCGGGCCGGGAGCCGCGTCGGGCCGCCGTCAGGCCGTGAAGGCGAAGGAGGCCAGGCGCAGTTCGCCGGTCAGCGTCAGGTGGAGGTTGTGGACACCGCCGACCTCGGTGACCAGGGCGGTGGTGACGGTCGTCCAGGAGTACCGGCCGCCGGTGCCGGGCACGTCCAGGGCGGCCAGCAGCGTGCCGCCGGACCCCACGGCGTCCGCCCACACCTCCAGGCGCGCCTCGCCGTCCGCGCCGGTACGGGAGACCTCGGCGCTCAGCCGGCGGGCACCGGTCAGGTCCAGGCCGCGGTAGGTCAGGCCGGCGGGCGCGCCGGGGTCGGCGGGGGTGACGGCGTCGCCGCGGGTGGGATCGGCGTCGGTCAGGGTGACGCCGGTCCAGTCGTCGAAGGCGGTGGCCGGGACGGGACCCGCGAGGACGGAACGCGGGGCCGGGTCCTGGCCGGTGACGGCCAGTTCGGCGGTGGCGGTGATGTCGCCGGCGGAACGCGCGGTCAGGACCTGGTACGCGCCGGGGTGGACGGTGAAGGCGTCCTCGGCGACGGACCAGTGCGCGAGCGCCTCGGCCGCGTCGAGGGTGAACTCGACGTCCTCGCTCGCGCCGGGGGCGAGCCGGACCTTGCGGTAGGCGGCGAGCTTGAGCAGCGGCGCCTCGTAGCGGGCGCCGAGGGCGCGCACGTACAGCTGGACGGTCTCGGTGCCGGGGCGGTCGCCGGTGTTGGTGACGGTCACGGTTGCGGTGACCGTGCCGTCGGCGGTGGTCCGCGCGGAGCTCAGGCGCAGGCCGGTGTGCTCGAAGCGGGTGTAGGACAGGCCGTGGCCGAAGGGGTAGAGGGGCCGGTCGCGGTGGTACTGGTAGGTCCAGCCGGCCTTGATGATGTCGTAGTCGAGGCGCTCGGGCAGGACGTCGTCGGCCCGGTACCAGGTCTGCGGCAGCCGGCCCGCCGGATCGGCGTCGCCGAGCAGCACGCGGGCCAGGCCGTTGCCGGTCTCCTGGCCGCCGTGGCTGGTCCACACCACCGCGGGCAGGTGCTGGTCGGCCCAGTCCACCGCGTACGGGTAGCTGCTCATCACCACCAGCACCGTTTCCGGGCGGACCGCGGCGACCGCTTGCAGCAGCCGTTCCTGCGCCGGGGGCAGGGTGATCCCGGCCCGGTCCTGCGCCTCGCGGCCGTTGATGTGCGGGTCGTTGCCCAGGACGACGACCACCGCGTCGGCGGCCTCGGCGGCGGCCAGGGCCTCGGCGGTGCCGTCGCGGACCACGGTACGGGCGAACGGCTCGGCCGCCGCCGGCTCGTCGGCGGTGACGGTGACCGCGCCGGTGGCCGGGTCGAGGGCCGCGTAACGGCCGGTGAGGACGGAGCGCAGGAGCAGCGTGCCGTCGGGCCGCGGTTCCAGGCGGAACGTCTCGTGGACGTCCCAGCCGCCGGGCTGCGCGCGGTCGGCGGTCAGGGTGCCGTCCTCGTCGTTGAGCCCGGCGTAGCGGCCGGTGCGCACGTTGCGCAGGGTCAGCACGCCGAGGTCCCAGTCGAAGACGTCGAACAGCGCGGCCTCGTCGGTCAGGTCGGTCCCGCCGGTCCCGTCCGGCCCCTCGGTTCCGCCGGGCGCCGCGACCGTCAGCAGGCCCGCGTCACCGGTGGCGGTGAGCAGGCCGCCCGTCGTGGTGGCGCGCAGCGCGATCCGGTCCACGCCCTCGGCCGTCGTGACGGTGCCGCCCCGGGCCGCGACCGCCTCCGCCAGCCCGGCCGCGGCCGTGACCGAGTACGGCTGGGTGCCGCTGTACCAGTCCTCGAACAGCACCTTCGCCAGCGGCCCGACCACCGCGACCCGGCCCGTTCCGGCCAGCGGCAGCAGCCCGGAGTCGTTCCTGAGCAGCACGATCGACTCCGTCGCCGCCCGCAGGGCCAGCGCGCGGTGCGCCGGGCTGTCGACCACGTCCCAGCCGATGCCCGCGTACGGGTCCAGGTCCGGGTCGAACTCGCCCAGCCGGAAGCGCAGTTCGAGCTGACGGCGGACCGCCTTCTCGACGTCCGCGGGGTCGAGCAGGCCGCGCTCCAGGGCCTGTGTGATGCGGGTGATGGTGACCGCGCTGTCCTCGCCGTGGTCGGTGAAGCTGTCGATGCCGGCCTTCAGCGCGGCCGCGTGCGAGGCGGCGTGGTCGTCGAAGTAGTGCTCCGGGTCGACCAGGTTGGAGGGCGCCTCGGCGTCGCTGACCACGAACAGCTCGTTCCCGGTGGGCGCGGCCCAGCGCCGCAGCTCGTCCTCGATGAGCGGACTGACGTGGCAGGGGCGGCCGTTGACCAGGTTGTACGCGGCCATCACCCCGCTGGCCGCGCCGGAGGCGATCGGCGCCCGGAAGGCCGCCAGGTCGTACTCGTGCAGCACCCGCGGCCTGACCCCCGAGGACGTGACGCACCGGTCGTCCTCGTTGTTGTAGGCCAGGAAGTGCTTGAGCACCGGCGCCGCCCGCAGGTAGCGCGGGTCGTCCCCGGCCATCCCGCGGCAGAAGGCGTCGGCCAGGCGCGCGGTGAGCAGCGGATCCTCCGCGTACCCCTCCTCGTTGCGGCCCCAGCGCGGGTCGCGCAGCAGGTTCACCACCGGCGCCCACGCCTGCAGGCTGATCCGGCCCTCGCCCGACGCCGGCGCCCGGTGGTGGTGGAATGCCCGCAGTTCTACGGCGGTCGCGGTGCCGACCTCGTGCACCAGTTCCTCGTCCCACGTGGCTCCCAGGCCCACGGCCTGCGGGAACGTGGTGGCCGCGCCCAGCCAGGCCACCCCGTGCAGCGCCTCGGAACCGGTGCGGAAGGCGCCGACGCCCAGCCGCGGCACGGCGGGCGAGTACTGGTGCAGCATCGCCACCTTCTCGGCCAGGGTCAGGCGCGACAGCAGGTCCGCCACGCGTTCGCCCACCGGCAGCGCGGGATCGCGGAACGGCGGCTCCTCGGGCAGCGCGGGCCCGTCGGAGGGCAGCTCGGCGGGCACGGAGGCGGTACTCACAGCGGCAAACCCCTTGCACGGTTCGGCAGTCGGCGACGGCCGGCGGTGACCGTACGCGGCAGGGCCGAGCCGGGGCCGCGCGGCCAGGATCGTTGAATCGCTTCGAAGCTGACATGCGAGCCGCCCCGATGTCAACAGCCGATCACTGGAGCGCAGGCAGGGCAAGATCGAGCAGCCATAAATGTCTTGCGCGAACTCTTGTCGAAGCGGTAGCCGGTCGCTAGTGTCGCCGCAGCATTGAAGCGCTTCGACAGGATCGGGCAGGAAACCGACTGGAGGCGGGCCCGTCATGGCCATGGAGCTGAACCGCAGAGCGCTCGTCCGAGCAAGCGTCGCGGTCGCCGGTACGGCAGCGCCGTCCGCACTGCTGAGCGCCTGCGGTGGAGGCGGCAAGGCAGCCAAGGCCGTCACGTTCCAGAGCTTCGGCTACGCGCAGAAGTTCTGCGTCACCGACGGCAAGCCGGTCCTCAAGTACGAGATCAAGGACGTCTCGCACGGCATCAAGCTGGTCTCGGCCTTCCAGGACGCA
>NZ_JAINVH010000049.1 GCF_020400825.1 Streptomyces sp. HPF1205 | reverse complement strand
ACTGCTGGCCTTCCCAGTGCTGGCCGCCGCCCTGCTGTGCCTGGAGGCGGACCGCAAGTTCGGGGCGCACGTCTTCGACGGCGCCAACGGCGGTCCGATCCTGTGGCAGCACCTCTTCTGGTTCTTCGGCCATCCCGAGGTGTACATCATCGCCCTGCCGTTCTTCGGCATCATCTCCGAGGTCATCCCGGTCTTCGCCCGCAAGCCGATGTTCGGCTACATCGGTCTGATCGGCGCGACCATCGCGATCGCCGGCCTGTCGGTGACCGTGTGGGCGCACCACATGTACGTCACGGGTTCGGTGCTGCTGCCGTTCTTCTCCTTCATGACCTTCCTGATCGCGGTGCCGACCGGGGTGAAGTTCTTCAACTGGATCGGCACGATGTGGAGGGGCTCGCTGAGTTTCGAGACGCCGCTGCTGTGGGCGGCCGGCTTCCTCGTCACGTTTCTGTTCGGTGGTCTGACCGGTGTCATCCTCGCGGCGCCGCCGCTGGACTTCCACGTCTCGGACTCCTACTTCGTGGTGGCGCACTTCCACTACGTGGTGTTCGGCACCGTGGTGTTCGCGATGTTCGCCGGCTTCCACTTCTGGTGGCCGAAGATGACCGGCAAGATGCTCGACGAGCGGCTGGGCAAGATCACCTTCTGGACGCTGTTCTTCGGCTTCCACGGCACGTTCCTGGTCCAGCACTGGCTCGGCGTCGAGGGCATGCCCCGCCGCTACGCCGACTACCTGGCCGCCGACGGCTTCACCACCCTGAACACGATCTCCAGCATCAGCTCCTTCCTGCTGGGCCTGTCGATGCTGCCGTTCCTCTACAACGTGTGGAAGACGGCGAAGTACGGCAGGAGGGTCGAGGTGGACGACCCGTGGGGCTACGGCCGCTCGCTGGAGTGGGCCACCTCGTGCCCGCCGCCGCGGCACAACTTCCTCACGCTGCCCCGTATCCGCTCCGAATCGCCGGCCTTCGACCTGCACCACCCCGACATCGCCACCGTGGAGGCGCTGTCCACCCGCCCCGACCTGTCGAGGACCATCGCCCCCGGCGACAGGCACAAATGAGCGGGATCCGAGCACACGCCCAGGGCGCACCGCCATGCACCGGGACATGAACGGCGACCACGGCCCGTGGCACGTCGAGGTCGAGGGGTACCTGATGTGGCACGCGGAAGTGGTGCGCGCCCAGCGTCAGGCCCGTGCCTTCACCGAGCAGTTGCCCTGGCTCACCACCGCCCAGCGCGAGGAGATCGAGCGGGTCTACCTCGCCGACCGCACGGCCGCCTCGCGGGTGATGCTGGAGCGCATCCGCGATCGCGCGGTCGAGCTGCGCCACGAGTACTCGGCGCGCTACCTGCGGGTGAAACTGCGGTGCCTGGCGGCGACGGTCGTCAGCACCTGCCTCGTCCTCGCGGCCGGCGCGTCCGTCCTCCTGGTGCGGTGACGTCCGCGCCGGCTGCCGCCGCGGCGACGTCCCCGCCGGGCGACCGCCCTCACCCGATGTCGACGGTGTCCAGGATTCCGGCGGCGTGCGCCCGGGCCGGCTCCTCGCAGCGCAGCGCCAGCCGCTGGAACAGGCGCTCGGCCCGGACCGCCGGCCAGTCCGCCGGGAGGTGCTCGGCCGGCAGGTGCGGGTCCCGGCGTACGACGTCGAGCCAGTCGGTGTGCAGCAGCAACTGCTGGGCCAGGGCGTCCTCCTCGATGCCGGCCGCGGCCTCCCGCGTGTCCCAGCGGGCCAGGAACGCCTCGTGGCGGCTGACGATGGCCGGTATGTCGTAGGCCGCTGCCACCAGCGGGCCGGCCTCCGTGGGCGCGACCACGCAGCCCTGGAAGGCCTTGATGTGGGCGTCCAGGCCCAGCCCTTCGATCAGCGCGGCCACGTCCACCCGCCTGGGCGCGGCCCACATGCCGCTCTGCAGCAGCCCGAAGCCGCCCCACAGCAGCCGGGAGCGCAGGTCGTGCCGCTCGCTGCGCCAGGCGTCGGGAAACGAGTAGCCGACCACCGTCCAGGTGCCGTCCCAGTCCCGGTTGAGCACGCCCGTCTCCCAGATGCGCTCCTGGCCGTCCTTGAGCACCTTGGCCGAGCGGGCGGTGAGCCCGAAGTACGTCTTGCGGCCGCGCCGGTGGCGTTCCAGCAGGCCGCGCCGGACCATCCGGGTCAGCGTGGAGCGTACGGCCTCCTCACTGACGCCGACGCGCCCCAGCACGTCGATCACGCCGGCCGACGACACGGCGGTGTTCCGGCCCAGTACGTGGATGCCGAAGAAGCTCAGCAGCAGTGACTGGGGGCGGGGAGCCGCCCCCGCCTCGATGTCGCTCGCGGATGCGCTGGTCACGGGGAAAGCGTAGGCGGGCCGCACCCCGGGCGGGCCGCAGGGGCCGGGCCGGGCGTAGGTGTCCTCCGCGAAAGCTCGTCACATTATTGACGACAGTCGCACGAACGCCTAACTTCGTTTCCGTGGCGGGCAGTCAATGAGGAGGCAGCATGACGCGAATCAGAGCCGCGCTCGCCGCGCTCGTCACCACCTTGCTGATCACCGTGGGCGCCGTGATCGCCATTCCGTCGTCGGCGTCGGCCGCGTCGCTGGTCGCGGTTCCCGATTTCGGGTCGAATCCCGGCAATCTGCAGATGTACATCTACGTCCCGGATTCCGTCCGCGCCAACCCGGCGATCGTGGTGGCCATGCACCCCTGTGGCGGCAGCGGCCCTGGCTTCTACCAGTCCAGCGAGTTCAAGTCGCTGGCCGATCAGTACGGCTTCATCGTGATCTACCCGACCGCGACCAAGCAGACGGCCATGAGCAACTGCTTCGACGTGTGGTCGCAGGAGTCCAAGACCCACAACGGCGGCAGTGACCCCTCCTCGATCGTCTCGATGGTCACCTACACCGAGCAGCACTACGGCGGCGATCCGCACCGGGTCTACGCCACCGGCAGTTCCTCCGGCGGCCAGGAGACCAACGCCCTGCTCGCCGACTACCCGGACGTGTTCGCCGCCGGGTCGGTGTTCATGGGCGTGCCCTTCACCTGCTTCGCCGACGCCGCGGACTTCCCGCCGAGCACCAGCAAGTGCGTCAACGGGCACATGGACAAGACGCCGCAGGAGTGGGGCGACGCCGTACGCCAGGCCTACCCGGGCTACTCCGGTCCCCGGCCCCGCGTACAGCTCTGGCACGGCACGGCGGATCCCCTCGTGCCCTACCAGCTGCTCCAGGAAGAGGTCGACCAGTGGACGAACGTCTTCGGCCTGAGCCAGACCCCGACCTCGACCGACCAGGTGCAGTCGGGCTGGGACCGGCGTAGCTTCGCCAACGCGGCCGGCACCGTGGAGGTCGAGGCGATCAGCGTCGAGGGCGCGGGCCACGTCCTGCCCACCACCGGCATGGCGGCCAAGGCCATCCACTTCTTCGGCCTCGACGGCTCCGGCACCACCACGACCGGCGGTACGAGTACGGGTGGGACGACCACGGGCGGCACCACGACCGGCGGGACCACCACCGGCGGAACGACCACGGGCGGCACCATCACCGGCGGGACCACCACGGGTGGCACCACCACCGGCGGAACGACCACCGGTGGGACCACGACCGGTGGGACCACGACCGGCGGGACCGGCGGCGGCGGTTGCAAGGTCACGTACGACACCAACTCGTGGTCCAACGGCTTCACGGCGAACGTGACGGTGGCCAACACCGGCTCCGCCGCGGTCAACGGCTGGAAGGTCGCCTTCACCCTCCCGTCCGGCCAGACCGTGACGAACGCCTGGAATGCCACCATCAGCCCGTCCTCCGGGGCCGTGGTCGCCACGAACGTCTCGTACAACCCGCAGATCCCGGTGGCCGGCAGCCAGAGCTTCGGCTTCCAGGGGACCTATTCCGGTTCCTTCGCCAAACCGTCCTCGTTCTCCCTGAACGGCGCGGCCTGCACGGTCGGCTGACGATCCGAAACCGCACACCCGTGCGGGCGGCCCGGACGGTCCTCCGGGCGGCCCGCACGGTCAGGCGTTCGCGGCCTGGGTCCAGAAGTCGCGCATCCACTCCGGCGGGACGGGGCCGGCCAGGCCGCGGGTGGTGAACAGGACGGTGACGGTGCCGGTGGCCGGGACGACGTGGGCGGCGGTGCCGGTGCCGCCCACCCACCCGTAACGGCCGGGGCTGTTCCAGGGCTCCGCGGAGGTGATGTCGACCGATCCGCCGTAACCCCAGCCCTGGCCCTGCAGGAAGAGGGAGCCCTCCTCACGCTGGGCCGCGCTCAGGTGATCGGTCGTCATCAGCCGCACGGACCGCGGGGACAGCACGCTGCCGCCGCCGGCCAGGAGCATGCGGCCGAAGGCGAGCCAGTCCGCGGCGGTGGAGACCAGGCCGCCCGCGCCGGAGGGGAAGGCGGGCGGGGTGGACCAGTTCCCGTCCGGGCCGTCGGCGAGGGTCAGGGCGCCGTCGGGGCTCACCGTGTAATAAGGGGTGAGGCGGTGGCGCGCGCCGTCCGGTACGTGAAAGCCGGTGTCGGTCATCCCGAGCGGCTCGAAGATCCGCTCGGCCATGAACTCCGGCAGCGGGCGCCCCGCGGCCCGTGCGACCAGCACGCCCTGCAGGTCGGAGCTGGTGTTGTACAGGAACGCCGACCCGGGCGCGCGCAGCATCGGAATGCCGGCGAGCGAGGCCGCCCACTCGTCGGGGGTCGCCGTCGACCGCGGCCCTCCGCCGTAGACGGCGACGTCCGCGAACAGCGGCTGAACGGCGGGCGCGGTGAAGTCCGCCCCGAAACCCCAGCCCGAGCGCGAGGTCAGGACGTCCTCGACGGTGACCGGGCGGGCGGCCGGCACCACGTCGTCGACCGGACTCGCCGGGGTGCGTACGACCACCGGGGAGGCCAGCTCGGGCAGCCAGCGCGCGATCGGGTCGTCCAGCGCGAGCACGCCGTCGTCGACCAGCGCCAGCACGGCGGCCGCGGTCACCGGCTTGGTCACCGAGGACAGCCGGAACAGGGCGTCGGCCTCCATCGGCGCCGTGCCCCCGGCTTCCATCGTCCCGACGGCCGCGATCTCCACCTCCCCGCCGCGGTCGACCAGCGCCACCGCCCCGGGGAAGACCCCCTCGGCGACGTACTTCTCCAGCAGTGCGGTCAGGACGCTCATCGGATTGGCCTTTCCTCGTCAGTGGTGGTCAGTTGCGGTCGCTTGCGGGTTCGGTACGTAGACCGGCGGTCGGCCGGGAACTCATCGGTGCCCGCACCGCGAATCCGCGCACGCCGTCGCGCCGTCGCGCTGGTGGCCGGTCGCACGTCGCAGCCAGGACCCGGGCCGGCCCCGGCTAAGCTCGGGGGATGGCTTTGGAATGGGAACAGGTAGTCGTCCACTCGCTGGATCCGGCGGGCTTGGGGCAGTGGTGGGCCGAGGCACTGGGCTGGGTCGTGGTCCACTCCTCCGACGACGAGTTCGAGATCCGCCCGGAGCCGGATCGCCTGCCGGGGGTGGACTTCGTCCGGATCGACGAGGCCAAGAAGGCCAAGAGCCGACTGCATCTGGACTTCAGGCCCGACGACCAGGACGCCGAGGTGGCACGCCTGGTTGCGCACGGCGCACGGCGGGTCGACATCGGCCAGGGGGAGCAGCCGTGGGTCGTCCTGGCCGACCCCGAGGGCAACGAGTTCTGCGTCCTCGCCGAGCGGAGCCACTGACGCCCGCGCCCGCATCCGTGACACGGGTGCGGGCGGGTACCGCCACGGCCCTTGCCAGGCCCTTCACCCCTGCTTACCTTGCCTGTATGGGAGCGCTCCCATGATGCAACCCGTTCGTGCCGGGAACGGCGCCGCGCACCCGGATTCCGCTCCCGCATCCGCGCTTGCTCACCCGCCCACTGCATGCTGTCGAAGGAACGAGCATGAAGTCGTTATGGCAAGCCCGTAAGTCCACGCCCAAGGCCGTACTGACGATCCTCGCCGCCCTTGTCGCGGCTGTCGGCGGTCTGATCGCCCTGAGCCCGTCGCCGGCCGTGCAGGCGGCCACCATCCAGACCTGCGACCCGCACGGTACGGTCGTTATCGACACGTATGTCGTCAAGAACAACGTGCTGAGCCCTGACGACACTCAGTGCATCCTGGTCGGCGACACCCCCTGGCACGGTTTCTACGTCACCCAGTCCTCCGCCGGCTCCGTCCCCACAGACGGGCCGCCCAAGGCCTCACCGTTCATCTTCGTCGGCTGCTACGAGGGCGTCTGCTCGCCCGGCACCAACCTGCCCAAGCGGCTCGACACGATCGGCCTTACGTTCAGCGGCGTCCTTTTCGGCGACGTCAACGACGCCACGGTCGCCGCCTACCGCTTGTGGATCGACCCGGCACCTCGCACGAGCGGTGTCGACAAGACCGAGATCGAGGCGTGGTTCGAGCACGGCAGCGCCGTCCGTCCGGCCGGCTCCAAAGTCGGTACCGTCAGCCTGGTCGGCCTGTCCTGGGACGTGTGGGTGGGCAGCCACGGCGGCCACCACGTGATCACCTTCGTCTCGTCCCGGCCCATCCGCGACTGGGTCTTCGATCCGACGCAGTTCCTGAAGGAGACGGTCAACCGCGGCTTGGCCCGCGCGAACTGGTACCTGACCCGCCTGCAAGCCGGCCTCGACATCTGGAAGGACGGCCAGTACACGGCCGTGGACTGCTTCTGGGCCGACGTGACGGATGGGGCCGGATCGACCTCGGGCGGTGCCAGCAGCACCGATGGCTTCACCGACGGCACCACGGACTACGACTACCAGCCCTACTGCGGTCCGACGACCACCCCGTCGGGCGGAACCACGGTGGGCGGGACCGTCGCGGGCGGAACCACCTCAGGTGGGACCACGGTGGGCGGGACCGACGTGGGCGGGACCACCTCAGGCGGGACCACGTCCGGCGGAACCACCTCAGGCGGGACCACGTCCGGCGGAACCACCTCAGGCGGGACCACGTCCGGCGGGACCACCTCAGGCGGAGCGCTGCTCTGACGGCTCCCGGACGGGACCGTGGGCCCCTGCCGACGACGCGGCAGGGGCCCACGGCTCACGCGGCACGCGTGGGAGGCGTGGGAGGCGTCGGGGTCGGCGCGGCTCATTGTCCGCCGCCGGCCCGTCGGCCCGACCTCACTTCAGGTGCCGGGCGAAGAACTGGACCGCGTCCTCTCCCGCGGATCCGGGGACGCCGGTGTGGCCTCCCATGTGGGCGTGCAGCGACTTGTCCTTGGAGCCGAAGGCGTCGAACAGGTCCAGGGCCGCCTGCCGGTCGTTGCCCTCGTCGTCCCACTGCAGCAGGACGTGCAGCGGAACGGTGACCTGCCGGGCCTCCTCGAAGACGGCGCGGGGCACGAGGCTGCCGGCGAAGAGACCGGCGGCCGCGATGCGCGGCTCGGTCACCGCCAGGCGGATGCCGAGGGAGATCACTCCGCCCGAGTATCCGACGGGGCCGCCGATCCCGGGCAGCGCGAGGAGGGCGTCCAGGGCCGACCGCCATTCCGGGACCGACCTCTCGACGAGGGGCAGGATGAGCGCGTCGACGGTCTCGTCGCCGACCGGCTCGCCCGCCTGCATGGTCCGGCGCAGGTCGGCGCGGGCCTGCTCGATGGCGGGCCAGCGGGGCCGGTCGCCGCTTCCGGGCAGCTCGATGGTGGCGGCGGCGAAACCGTGCGCCGCCGCCTGCCGGGCCCGCCCGGCCAGCCGGGGGTACATCCTCGACAGTCCGAGCGGGGGGTGGCCGAGCAGGATCAGCGGTACGGGTGCGGACGCGGACGCCGACGCGGGCGTCCACAGGATGCCGGGGATCTCGCCGAGGTCGAATCGGCGTTCGAGGACGCCGTCGTCGAGGCGCTGCTCGGAAGTGACGTGAAGGGCCATGGTCGTGCCTTTCGGGAGTGCGATGAACGGCGCTCCCGGACGACCTACCGCCCGACCGTGACCCCGGAGGGGAGCACCCATGTCGATACTGCGTTCACGGGTACCACCTCCTCGATGTCTCGCACGGCCTGGCGGAAATGTAGCAGCGGCCGCCCCCGTCCGCCCAACGGTTTTCGCCCCTCGCGCTCCCGCTCACAGCGGGTCCGGCAGCGGGCCGAGGCGGTCGGCGACGCGCTCGCGCAGCAGCAGGTACTCCTCCCAGCGGCGGGAGATCGGGCCTGGTGGGCGCTTGACGACGCGGGCGCCCGTGACGGTCTGTCCGCGCCGGAACTGCTCGCTCGTCAGGTCGAGTTCGACCCCGCTGGGCAGCCGGTTCCAGTAGTGGAAACCCTGCTGGACCCCGTCGAGGTACACCTCGCCCAGCATGAGGTCGCCGCCGAAGACGTCGTTGACGATCAAGGCCGTGAGGTCGCAGTGGCCCCAGGCCGGGTTGTCCGGTGTCCAGGGGGCGCGGGCGAGGTCGTCGGGTGAGCAGGTGTCGGCCGCCCAGCCGGCCCACAGGGCTTGGTCGAGATCGCGCAGGGTCCAAGGCATCATGCCGCCGAGCGTCCCACCTCGCACTGACAACGCCGGTTCCCATGCGCTCCGCGCCGCCCCGCTCGGCCGGGCCCCGCCGCCGCAAAGGCGGAGCCTGGGACTCGGCCGCGGCCCGGGCCGCCGGGGTCCGGGCCGCCGGAGCCGCTGACGGCCGGCCGCTCCCGTACGGCTCAGATTCCCGGCCCCGCGCCGGCCTGAGGGGGTTCGAGGGGGGCGGCGTCCCAGCTGCTCAGGATGCGCAGGGACTCGGCCGTGGCTGTGCCCGGCGCCGGGATGTAGACGCACAGGGTCTGGTTGTCGTCGCCGGGCGGCTGCAGCGACTCGTACGAGAAGTGCAGGTCGCCCACGAGGGGGTGCCGGTAGTGCTTGGAACCGTGGGTGCGCCGCTGCACATGGTGGTCGTTCCACCACCTGCTGAACTCCGGTGATTTGAGCGTCAGTTCACCGATCAGGCCGGCCAGCCGCCGGTCCTGCGGGCAGCGGCCCGCCTCCAGGCGCAGCATGGCCACGGTCTCGCACGCGATCTGCTCCCAGTCGCCGGTGCGCTCACGGGCCTCGGGGTCGAGCAGGAAGTAGCGGGCGAGGTTGCGCTGCGGGACGGGCAGCGCCTCGAAGTCCGTCAGGACGGCGCGGGCGAGGCGGTTGGAGGCGAGGACGTCGGTACGCCGGCCGAGGATGAACGCGGGCACGTGGTCCAGGGTCCGGAGCATCAGGTGCAGACCCTGCCGGACCCGCTGCGGGGCGACCGGTGCCCGCCGCCCGCCCGGGCGGGCCAGGAGGTTGGTCAGGTGCTCGCGTTCGGCGGCGTCCAGCCGCAGGGCGCGGGTCAGGCCGTCGACGACCTCGGGCGAGGGGTGTGCGGCCCGGCCCTGCTCCAGCCGCGTGTAGTACTCGGTGCTCACGCCGGCGAGACGGGCGGCCTCCTCGCGGCGCAGGCCCGGCACGCGGCGGACCCGTCCGTCGGCGGGCAGCCCGGCCGACTCGGGGCTGACCCGCGCGCGGCGGTTGCGCAGGAAGTCGGCGATCTCGCTGCTGCGGTCCATACACCCAGTCTGGACCGCCCGCCCACGGGCCGCCCGGCGCTGGGTGGCCCTGCCGGTACCTGCCTCGGCAGGGCCACTTCCGGGCCCTCCGGCCCGGTCCCGCGGTGGTCTGCTGGGTAGCGGGACCGCGGACGTGCGGGTCCCTGCCCCTCACCCCACTCGTCTTCCGGAAGGTACGAACCCATGAGCACTGAGACCCCCGCCTCGGCCGCCTCGGCGTCCGGCAGGCCCCTGGACGGCCGCGTGGCCGTCGTCACGGGCGCCTCCAGCGGCATCGGCGAGGCGTCGGCCGAGCACCTGGCGTCGCTGGGCGCCAAGGTCGCCGTGCTGGCGCGGCGCGCGGAGCGGCTGGACGACCTGGTCGCGCGTATCGGCGCGAGCGGCGGCACGGCCGTGGCGATCGCCGTCGACGTGACCGACGCCACCGCGGTACGGGCCGCGGCCGACCGCGTGGAGAGCGAGCTGGGCGGCGCGGACCTGCTCCTCAACAACGCCGGCGTGATGCTGCCCGCGCCCGTCGAGGAGCTGCGCGCCGACCAGTGGCAGCGCCAGATCGACCTGAACGTCTCGGGGCTGATGAACGTCATCGGCGCCTTCACCCCGCAGCTGGTGCGGGCCGCCGGCGAGCGCGGCGTGGCCGACCTGATCAACACCTCCTCCAGCGCCGCGCGGAACCTCTACCCGACCTTCGCCGTCTACGCCGCCACCAAGGCGTTCGTCTCGCACCTGTCGAAGCACCTGCGGGTCGAGCTGGGCCCGAAGGGCGTGCGGGTCGCCGCGATCGAGCCCGGGATCGTGGGTACGGAGCTGCAGGACCACGTCACCGACACCGGCGCCCGCGCCTGGCTGGAGGGCTCGAAGGAGACCATCGACTGGCTCGTGCCGGACGACATCGCGCGGACGGTCGGCTTCATCGCCTCCCTGCCGCTGCGGGTCAACCTCCCGCAGGTCTTCATCATGCCGACGGCCCAGCCGAGCTGACACCGGACCGCCGGGCGTCGCGGAGCCGCCGCCACGTCGTACGGGTCACATCACGGCGCGGATAGCCAACCGGTCGTCTATTCTGAACACGGCCGCCCCCCGGGGCGGCCGTGTCCGGGCGTCACCGCGGGGGAGGACGCTCCGGGCGCCCGTACCAGCCGAACCACCAGAACAACCAGAACCACCACGCGGCCCGTCCTCCGGTCCCGCGGTGCCGCGAACCGGAAGACAAGGGAGAGACCAGTCATGCGCGTCGAGATATGGACGGACATCGCCTGCCCGTGGTGCTACGTGGGCCGGGCCGCCTTCGCCAAGGGCCTCGCCGCCTTCGCGCACCGCGACGAGGTGGAGGTCGTGGAGCGCTCGTACGAGCTGAACCCCGACGCGAAGAACGGCAACTCCTCGTACGTCGACGTGGTCGCACGGCAGTACGGGCGCACCCACGCGCAGCAGCTCGCCCGCGAGGAGCAGGCCGCAGCCCTGGCGCGCGAGGCGGGCCTGGACTTCCTCGTCGGCGCGCGCCTGTTCGGCAACACCTTCGACGTCCACCGCCTCATCCACTTCGCGAAGACCAGGGGCGTGGGGGACGAGCTGCGGGACCTCGCGTTCCGCGCGAACTTCGGCGAGGAGCGGTCCGTCTACGACCGGGGGACCCAGATCGACCTGGGCCTCGCCGTGGGCCTGGACGAGGCCGAGGTCGTGGCGGTCCTCGACGACCCGAAGGCGTACGCCGACGAGGTGCGGGCCGATGAGCGGGAGGCCGCGGAACTCGGCGCCGGCGGCGTGCCGTTCTTCGTACTCGACCGGCGCTACGGTTTCAGCGGCGTGCAGCCGGCCGACGCCTACACGCGGGCGCTGGAGCAGGCCTGGGCCGGCCGGTCGCAGGCGTAGCGGCGCCCTTCGCCGGGCCGGAGGCCGGAGCGAGTCGGCCGGCCCCCCGCCCGCCGCCGCTCCCGCCCGGGACGGACGAGCCGCGGCAGATGTGCCGAGCGCCTCAGGGTGAGGCCTTGCCGGCGAGGGCGGGCAGGCAGGGTGTCTGCCCCTGAGCGGTCATGTTCTCGTTGGTGATGTCGATGCGGGCCTCGGCGACGACGCATCCGAGCCCGGTCAGCAGGAGTCCGGAGAAGGCGTTGTCGATGTGGCCCATCTTCCACGTCTGCTCGGTGGTGTCGGCGGGGCGCAGGGCGGTGACGGTGACGGCGCCGGCCGTGCTGTCCTTGAGGTCGGTGTCGATGACCGGGGCAGGGTCGAAACGGGCCCAGGCACCCGCGCAGCGCGGCGAGTAACGCAAGGTCACCCGGCCCACCAGTGTTCCCCTGGACAGATGCTGGCCCCGCAGGGTGAGGGGGGCCTGGAGGCGCAGGGGTGCGGTTGCCAGGTTCGTGACGTCCCGGTTGCACCCGACCGCCTGCGGGTCGGTCCCGTCGGACACGGGAAGCGCGGCAGGGCCGGCGGAGCCGGCGCCGTGGGAGCGGCCCGCCTGCCACGCGTAGCCCCCTCCCGCGGCGGCTGCCACCAGCACGGTGACGGCGATCGGCTTCCACCAGCGCGGGAACCGCGCCCTTTTCGGCTCCGGCGGCGGATCCGAGTCCCGGTCCGAGTCCCAGTCCGAGTCCGGCGGTGTCCGGGCACGGCCCGTCACGATGGTGGCCGGCGGGCGGCTGTCAAGAATGTCCACCACACCGGGCTGCCGCCTGACCAGTGCCGTGCCCGGGGCACGGCGGCACGCCTCCGCCTCCGCGGCGGCCTGCTCCCAGCGTTCCTCCCAGTAGGCCCAGTCCCCCTTGCAGGCCCGCACGAATTCCCTGGTCACGTTCTTCGACGGCAGGTGCCGTCCGGCCGCTGCCGCGGCCAGGGCGCTCTTGGCCACCGAACACCGTCGCGCCATCTTCCAGAACGGCTGGTCGCCCGCGAGCGCGCGCAGCGCCCGCAGTTCACAGGCGAACCGCTCCACCGGACCGTCGTCCGGCGACAGCGGACGCATCCCCCGGCCCATCCGCCCACCCCTTGGTCCCTCGTCGTCCGGACAAAGACCGTCATCCGATTGTCCACGGAACTTCCCGCTGGACAATCCCGCGTCTACACCTGGGTCGGACGTTCGCCGGATGCCGGAGAGCGGCGGGAAACGCCTTCCCGGGCAGCCCCGGGCGGGAACACCGATTCCGCTCAACTGCGGTGAAGGAACAGCACTTTCGCGGCGTTCGCCGTCCGTGCACGAGACAGCCGCCGGCTCCACCGGTCTGCATCGTGACACCGCCCGGGCCCGGGCGGCCACTGCCGCCGGCAGGCAGCGGAACGGACATGGAGATCACCCTCGACGGCTGGAGTAGGCGCATGGTCACACTGTCTTTACCGGCGGCCCCGAGGCCGTTCCGGCGACCGCAAAGACCCCGCCCGGCACGGCCGGCGGGGCGCCGCGGCAGACGTCCGCTGCTGCGCGCCCTGCTGATCACGATCGGGCTGGTGCTCGGGGCGGCCTGCGTCCCGGTGGCCGAGGCCCACGACGCCCGCCGGACCGCGGCCGCGCAGGCGCCGCGGCACACCGACCGGGCGGGGGACGGGCTGACCCGCGCCGAGCGCCTGGCCTCCGCCGACGCCCACCGCAGCGGGCGCAGAGTCGAGGTCGGCGCCGGGCGCACCGCGACGCAGAGCGAGTACGCCGATCCGGACGGCACCTTCACCCGGCTGACCGCCCAGCGGCCGGTGCGCGTGCGGCAGGGCTCGGGCTGGGTGCCCGTGGACCCCTCGCTGGCCCGTGACGGACACGTGCTGCGGACGAAGGCCACCACTGACGCGCTGGCCGTCTCCGGCGGCGGCAGCGGCCCGCTGGCTGCATTGAGCGGGGAGGGGTGGCGCCTGTCGCTGTCCTGGCCGTACCCGCTGCCCGCGCCCGCGGTCGAGGGCGCCACCGCCACGTACCACGGCGTCCTGCCAGGGGTGGACCTGCGGGTCACGGCCGCCGACGAGGGCTTCGGCGAGCAGGTGGTCATCACCTCACGGCGGGCCGCCCGCGATCCGGCGCTGCGGCACATCACCTTCGGCCTGCACGTCAGCGGCGTGGACCTGCGACAGGACGCGCACGGCGGCCTGATCGGCACCGACCGCTCGGGGCAGCAGGTGTTCGCCTCACCGGCGCCCATGATGTGGGACGCGGCCGGCGGCCCCGGCGGCACCGCCCACCAGGCCCGGGTGGACGCCGCCCTGGCCGGCACGGTGCTGACCCTTCGTCCGGACCCGGCCTTCCTGTCGGCGCCGACCACCCGCTACCCGGTCGCCGTCGATCCGTCCTTCACCGGCTCCCGGCTCGCCTGGACCACCGTGGACGCCGCCTACCCGACCGTTCCCTACTACAACGGCGCGAACATGCCGGCCAACCCCAACGGGCAGGCCATGGTCGGCTATTCGGCCGAGGGCGGGGACCTGGGCCGGTCCTTCTTCCGGATGAACACCTCGACTGTGGCGGGCAAGCACATCCTGTCGGCGACGTTCCAGATCCTGGAGAAGTGGTCCTGGTCGTGCACGCCGGAGCCGGTGCAGCTGTGGCTGACCGGCGCCATCGGCTCCGGCACCGACTGGAACAACCAGCCTGCCTGGAGCACCAAGGTCGCCGAAGTCAGCACGGCCCACGGCAACGAAGGCGTCGGATGCTCCGACGGCAGCGTGGAGTTCAACGTCACCTCCATGGTGGCGCAGGCGGCGGCGAGCAAGTGGAGCAACACCACCGTCGGACTGCGGGCCGCCAACGAGTCCGACACCTACGGCTGGAAGCGGTTCGACACCAACCCGACGCTGGCCGTCACCTACAACTCCGTCCCCGACGCGCCGGCATCGCTGACGATCGACGGACACGCGTGCTCCTCGACCACCTTCGTGGGCAGCACGACCCCGACCATGCGCGCCTTCGTCAGCGACCCGGACGCGGGCACCTTGCTCAACGTGAGCCTGTACTGGGCCGCCACGGGCTCGGCGATCAGCGAGACCAACAAGGTGACGCAGAACTCGGTGGCCACCGGCTCCGCCGCGGTCAAGACCATCCCCGCCGGCAAGCTCGCCGACGGCGGCACCTACTACTTCCAGGTGCGCACCACCGACGGCACCGACACCTCACCGCTGTCCGCGCAGTGTGCCTTCCGTGTCGACACCAGCAGACCCGACAAGGCCGCCACGGTCACCTCCAGCGACTACCCGGAGTACGGGGCGCCCGGCGACGACGGCAACACCCACGGCGGGGTGGGACAGACCGGCTCCTTCACCTTCGGCGCGAACTCGGTCACCGATGTCGTGTCCTACCTCTACGGCTGGCAGGACCCGCCGACCACGAAGGTCAGCGCCCCCACTCCGGGCGCGAGCGTCACGCTCGGCCTCACCCCGCCGCCTCCCGGGCTGCTGACGGACCTGTACGTGCGCTCGGTCGACCAGGCGGGGAACATGTCCAACGTCACCGACTACCAGTTCCTGGCCGGCGGCCCGGCCGACCCGGCCGGCGCCTGGGACGCGGACGAGGGCAGCGGCACCACGCTGGCCGACGCCACCGCGGGCGGGCACACGCTGACCGCTGCCGGCGCCGCGACATGGACCGCCGCCCGCACCGGCGCCCCCACCGACCATGCCCTCCACCTGGACGGCTCGACCGGCTACGCGCAGAGCGACGCTCCCGTGGTCGACACCGGCAAGAGCTTCTCGGTGGCGGCCTGGGTCCGTCTGTCGCGGACCGACACCGGGGGCAAGTGGGTGACGGCCGTCAGCCAGAACGGCTCCTCGTTCAGCTCCTTCGTGCTCAGCTACAACGGCACCGGCTGGGCGTTCGCCGTGCACTCCGCCGACACCGACAACCCCGTCCACTACCGGCTGGTCGCGCCGGGCGCGGTGACCGCGGGGGTGTGGACGCACCTGGTCGGCGTCTACGACGCGGGAGCCGGGCAGATGTGGCTGTACGTCAACGGGTACCAGGCCGCCACCGCCACCGGGGTGAGCACCTTCGCCTCCACCGGCGGCCTCGACATCGGGCGTGCGCGCACCTCCTCGTCCTGGACCGACTGGTGGCCCGGCGACGTGGACGCCGTCAGGGTGTGGAACCGCGCCGTCTATCCCAAGGAGATCGAGTCCGCGGCGAACGCCACGACGCTGGCCGGCGCCTGGGATCTCGACGCCGACGGCACCGACGCCTCCGGCCACGGGCACCCGGTCGCGCCGGCCGGGACGGCCGCCTTCGGCCTCGACGACCGCGACGGCTCCAACGACATCTCCCTGGACGGCACCGGCACCGGCTGGGCCGAGACCACCGCCCCGGTCGTGCACACCGACCAGTCCTTCTCGGTGGCCGCCTGGGTCGAACTCGCCAGGACCGACACCGGCGGCAGGTTCGTGACGGCGGTCAGCCAGAACGACACCGCCTTCAGCTCCTTCGTCCTGACCTACAACGGCGGCCAGTGGGCGTTCGCGCTGCACGCCGCCAACCAGAACGACCCGGTGAAGTACCGCCTGGCCGCCCCCGGCCCCGTGACCGCGGGGGTGTGGACCCACCTGGCCGGCGTCTACGACGCGGGCCTGCACCAGATGCGGCTGTACGTCAACGGACAGTTGGCCGGGTCACTTTCCGGCGTGAGCGCGTTCGACTCCACCAAGACCCTCGACATCGGACGTGCCCGCGCCGGGTCCGCCTGGACCGACCCCTGGCCCGGCGACATCGACGGCGTCCGGGTCTACCTCGGCACGCTCGACGACCAGCAGATCGCCCAGCTGGCCGGCCAGTAGCACCCGGCGCACCAGCCGGCGGGGCGGGCGGCGCACGACACGCCGCCCGCACCCGCCGGCCCCCGCCCGCCGGCTGCCGGGCCCGCACCGCCGGTCCGCCCGCCGGCTGCTCACCCGTACCCGCATCCCCCACCCGTATCCCGCATCCGGTACCCCAGGAGGAGCCGTGCTTCGCAGACGCCCAGGTACGTCCGGCCGCGACCCCGGCCGTCATGCCGGCCGCCGCGCGCGGCTGCGCGCGCTCGCGCTCACGGCGCTCGGCACAGCGGGCGTGCACATCGCCGCCCTGTGCCCCGCCACGGCGAGCGCGGCGCCGTCCGCCGGCGCGTTCCACCCGATCCACCCGCAGTCCGAACACGTCGTGGCACCCGGCGGCCCGGCCGCGCCCGTGCCCTACACCGCCGATCCCGCGGCGGCGCACAGCCTGCGCGCCGCCCCCCGGCACCGCGCCTTCCCCGCCGCCGCGCCGGCCGTCACCGTGGACGTGCCGTCGGCCGGTGGCACCGCGGCCCGCGGCGCCGGGACGGCCACCGGCGCCTTGGTGCGGGTCGGCGGCCTGCCGGTCAAGGTGGGCGCGGCGACCGGCCGGCCGGCCGCCGCTACGGCCGGGGCGCCGCGGACCGCGGCCGGTTCCACCGCGTCCGGCCCGGCCGCGTCCGCCGCCGTGCCCGTCACCCGTGCCTCGGTGGCCGTCGTGGACCGCCGCAGGGCACCGGCGGCGTGGCGGAACGCACTGCTGCTGCGGGTCGGGCGGGCCGACGAGGCGTCCGCCCCCGGGCGGCTGCGGCTGGCCGTGGACTACTCCGGCTTCAGTGACGCCTTCGGCGCCGACTGGGCGAGCCGGCTGCGGCTGGTCGCGCTGCCGCCGTGCGCGCTGATCACACCGCTGGCCGCCGCGTGCCGCGGCACCGCGCTCGACTCCCGCGACGACCCCGCCGCTCACACGGTCTCGGGCGATGTCACCGTGCCGGCGCAGGGCGGTGGCACGACCGCTCAGGACACCGCGCTGCTGGCCGTCACCTCCGGCCCGTCGGGCGCGGCGGGCAGCTACGCCGCGACGCCGCTGTCGCCGTCCGCGTCGTGGACCGCCGGCGGCTCGTCCGGCGATTTCACCTGGTCCTACCCGATGAGGGTGCCGCCCTCGCTCGGCGGCCCCAGGCCCGACATCGCCCTGGACTACTCCTCGCAGAGCGTCGACGGTGAGATGGCGTCCTCGAACAACCAGCCCTCCGTGGTGGGTGAAGGCTTCCAGCTCGCGACCGGGGGCGCGATCACCCGCGGATACAAGGCCTGCGCCGACGACATGGGCGCCGACGCGGACAACACCGTCAAGACCGGCGACGAGTGCTGGGCCACCGACAACGCCACCTTGTCACTGAAGGGGCAGACCAGCGAACTGGTCAAGGACGACGCCACCGGCAGCTGGCACCTGCGGTCCGACGACGGCTCGCGCGTGGAGCACCTGACCGGCGCCGCCAACGGCGACGACGACGGCGAGTACTGGAAGGTGACCACCGCAGACGGCACCCAGTACTGGTTCGGGCTCAACCACCTGCCCGGCTGGGCTTCGGGCAGGCCCGCCACCAACTCCGCGTGGACCGTTCCGGTCTACGGCAACAACCCCGGCGAGCCCTGCCACGGCGCCGGCTTCGACTCCTCCTGGTGCCGGCAGGCATGGCAGTGGAACCTGGACTACGTCGTCGACCCGCACGGCAACTCCATGTCGCTGTGGTACGCGACCGAGGACAACTCCTACGCCCGCGACCTGGACAGCAGCAAGACCACGGCCTACACCCGTGCCGGCCACCTCACGGAGATCGACTACGGCACCCGCACCGGCTCGGAGTTCGGCACGGCGCCCGCCCGCGTGACGCTGACCATGGCCGACCGCTGCCTGCCCGGCACGGCCTGCGACTCCGCCCACCCCGCCGACTGGCCCGACGTCCCCTGGGACCAGTCCTGCGCCACCGCCTCCTGCACCCAGTACGCGCCGACGTTCTTCACCACCAAGCGGCTGTCGAGGATCACCACCCAGGTGTGGAACCCGTCGGCCTCGGCCTACCGCGACGTGGAGGCGTGGACACTCACCCAGGCGTACCCCGACCCCGGCGACGGCACCCGCGCCGGCCTGTGGCTGTCGGCCATCGGCCACACCGGCCTGGACGGCATGACCACCACCGTCCCGGACATCACCTTCACCGGCGTCCAGATGGCCAACCGGGTGGATGCCATCGACGCCTCGCCCGCCATGAACTGGTGGCGCCTGGCCTCCGTGCGTGACGAGACCGGCGGCGAGACCTCCGTCCAGTACTCCGCCCCCGACTGCGTCGCCGGCAGCCGCATGCCCGCCGCCCCCGAGTCGAACACCCTGCGCTGCTACCCCGTCATCTGGGCGCCGCCCGGCGCGAGCGCCCCCATCACCGACTGGTTCCACAAGTACGTCGTCACCGCCGTCGCCGAGACCGACCACACCGGCGGCGCCCCCCGGGTGCTGACCTCCTACGACTACCAGGGCACCCCGGCCTGGCACTACACCGACGACGACGGGCTGGTCACCGACCGCTACAAGACCTGGTCCCAGTGGCGCGGCTACGGCACCGTACGGGTCACCAAGGGCGACGCCGGCGAGCAGACACTCGTCGAGACCCGCTACTTCCGGGGCATGGACGGCGACCACCTGCCCTCCGGCACCCGCTCGGCCTCCGTCCCCGACACCCGCGGCGGCACCTTCACCGACTCCGACGCCTACGCAGGCGTCGAACGGCAGCAGATCACGTACAACGGCCCCGGCGGGGCCGAGATCAGCGACACCCTGACCGACCCGTGGATGTCGGCGCCGACGGCGACCCGGACCCAGGCGGGCGTGAGCGTGACCGCCCGCCACGTCGCCACCGCGGCCACCTCCACCCGCACCGCCCTGGACGGCGGGCGCGGCTGGCGCACCACCAAGACGGCCACCGCCTACGACAGCCAGGGCATGCCGGTCCAGGCCGACGACTACGGGGACGCCGGCGACTCCGGCGACGACCAGTGCACCCTGACCACCTACGTCCGCAACACCAGCGCCTGGATCATGAACCTGGCCTCGCGGGTGCAGGTCCACGCCGGTGACTGCGCCCACACCCCCACCTCGGGCAGCCAGATCATCTCCGACACCCGCGACTCCTACGACGGCAACCCGCCCGGCACCGCCCCCGCCAAAGGCGACCTGACCAGGATCGACAGCCTCAAGGACTGGTCGGCCGGCACCACCTCCTACCTGACCACCACCACCTCCGCCTACGACGCCGACGGCCGCGTCACCGACACCGCGGACGTCGACGGCAACCACACCCTGACCGCTTACACCCCGGCCTCCGGCGGACCCGTCACCGGCACCACCAGCACCAACCCGATGGGCTGGACCACCACCACCGACCTCGACCCTGCCTGGGGAACGGTGACCGGCGTCACCGACCCCAACGGCCGCCGCACCGACCTGGCCCTCGACGGCCTCGGCCGCACCACGGCGGTCTGGCTCCCCGGCCGCGCCAAGGCGAGCCAGAGCGCCACCACCACGTACGCCTACCGGCTCAGCACCACGGCCCCCGACGTCGTCAGCACCAGCACCCTCAACCCCAACGGCGGCTACACCACCGGCTACACCTTCTACGACGGCCTGCTGCGCCCCCGCCAGACCCAGGCCCCGGCGGTGGGCCCGGCCGGCGGCGCCCAGGTCACCGACACCTTCTACGACACCGCCGGCCGGGCCTACAAGGCCAACGCGGCCTACATCATCGCGGCCGCCCCCGGCAGCACCCTGTTCAACCCCACCGGCGACAACGCCATCCCCTCGCAGACCCTCACCCTCTTCGACGGCGCCGGCCGGACGACCGCGTCCGTCCTGCGGTCCCTGGGCGCCGAGAAGTGGCGCACCACCACCGCCTACGGCGGAGACCACACCGACACCGTCCCGCCGCCCGGCGGCCAGGCCACCAGCACGCTCACCGACGCCCGCGGCCGTACCGTGGCGCTGCGGTCCTTCCACGGCGGCACCGCCACCGGGGCCTACGACACGACGTCCTACACCTTCGACGCCCGGGGCCTGCCCGCGACCGTCACCGACGCCGCCGGCGCCACCTGGAGCTACGGCTACGACATACGTGAGCGGCGGACCGTCTTCACCGACCCCGACAAGGGCACCACCACCACGGCCTACGACGACGCCGGCCGGGTGCTGACCACCACCGACGCCCGCGGCGAAACCCTCGCCTACACCTACGACAAGCTCAGCCGCAAAACCGCCGAGTACGAAGGCACCACCAGCGGCACGAAACTCGCCGAATGGACCTACGACACCCTCGCCAAGGGCAAGCCCACCGCCTCCACCGCCTACTCCGGCGGCAACGCCTACACCACCGCCGTCAAGGGCTACACCGCCTCCTACCAGCCCACCGGCTCCACCGTGACCGTCCCCGCGGCCGAGGGAGCGCTCGCCGGCAGCTACACCTTCGGCTCCACCTACAAGGCGGACGGCACCACCCTTTCCACCACGACCCTGCCCGCGGCCGGCGGCCTGCCCATGGAGACGCTCGGCTACACCTACGCCGACACAGGCCAGCCCCTCACCCTCACCGGTGACACCAGCTACGTCACCGACGCCGAATACACCCGGTTCGGTGAACCATCCGTCCTGACGTACTCCACCGGCGGCCCCCTGGCGCAGAGCGGCCTGTATTACGACGAGGCCACCCGCCGCCTGACCCGCACCCTCGACATCAGGCAGACCGCCCCGTCCACCCTGGCCGACGTCAGCCTCGCCCGGAATCCCGCGGGAGACGTCACCGAGATCGCCGACACCCCGGCCGGGGGCGCGGCCGACACCCAGTGCCTGGGCTATGACGCCGAACGGCGCCTGACCTCCGCCTGGACCCCGGCGGACGGCGACTGCGCGACCGCCCCGAGCACTGCCGCACTCGGCGGCCCCGCGCCGTACTGGCAGAGCTACGGCTACGACACCGTGGGCGACCGCACCTCGCTGACCGTCCACGCCACCACCGCGGGAGCCGCCGCCACCACGACCGGCTACACCTACCCGGCGGCCGGCGCCGCCCAGCCGCACACCCTGCTGTCCTCCGCCACCACAGGCCCGGCAGGCACCACCACCGCGCGGTACACCTACGACGCCGGCGGCAACACCACCGGCCGTCCCGGCACCGCGGCCGGCACCCAGAGCCTCACCTGGAACGCGCAGGGACGCACCGCCACCGTCACCGACCCCGGCTCCGGCACCTCCACCTACGTCTACGACGCCGACGGCAACCGGCTGCTCACCCACGACCCGGCCGGCACCACGCTCTACCTGCCCGGCGAGGAACTCCACCTCGCCACCGGCTCCGCCTCGCCCACCGCCACCCGCTACCTCACCTTCGGCGGCACGAGTATCGGCCAGCGCACCGCCCAGGGCGTCACCTGGCTGATGCCGGACCACCAGGGCACCGCGACCCTCGCGGTCGCCGCGGCAGGCACCCAGGCCGCCACCGAACGCCGCCAGGACCCCTTCGGCCGCAGCCGCGGCACCGCCCCCGCCTGGCCCAACCAGCACGGCTTCGTCGGCGGCACCGACGAGGCCGACGGCCTGGTCCACCTGGGCGCACGCGACTACGACCCGGCGGCCGGCCGCTTCACCTCACCCGACCCCGTCTTCGACTCCACCAAGCCCCTGCAACTGCTCAACTACGCCTACGCCGCCGACAGCCCGGTCACCGGCAGCGACCCCTCCGGCAAGTACCCGACATGCCCGGACTGCGAACCCGTCCACCGCTTCACACCGCCGCCCCCGCCGAAGACGGCTCCGCCGAAGACCCCGCCGCCGGCCCCGAGCGATCCGACCGTGAACGTCCCGGTTCCGGACAGCCAGTGCCAGGGGTGGGCCGGCTGGACCGGCTGCACCCAGAACTTCCTCACTGCCAGCTGGCTGAGCGCCGGATACGTTTGCAAAGAGGAAAGCGATGCCGGCCAGCCGTGCACGCACTTCAATCTCCAGTTCGGCCAGGACTCCGCCTTCACGGCGGAACTGCGGCAGCACGCCTGGCTCGACAAGGTCCGCCAGCAGATCTCCGGGCGTGCCGAAACGTGCCTGGCCGACAAACCCGAGGACGCCTGCAAACTCGTCAGCATTGACGATCCGAAATCAAAGGACACCTCCTACTACAACGCCGACAATCTTCAGCCCGCCTGGCTCCAAGTGGCCCAGGACGCCTGCACCTACATCAGCGCTGGCAGCGGCTGCGGGGAGACGCACACGGCGGCCTTCCTCGGCTCCTTCAACGTGCACTGGCAGATCACCGGCTACGACAGCGGGGGCAGCGCCCAGGTGGCGTTCACCGTCACCAACGACACCACGGTCGCGTCGCTCCTGAGGTATCCCGGCGGCAACCCTCCGGGCTACATCAAGACCGGCCTCCAGACACTCCAGGCGCGCGTCGAGGACGTCACGCACCTTCCCACCATGACCGAGACGTTCACCTGGAACGAGACCGTGCCCGTGACCAAGCCGTAGGAACCGGCCCGGGTCCCGCCGGCCCCAGGACACCCTGGGGCCGGCAGGCCGTGAGGGGGGCTGCGGCGCCTCGGACTGCGGGGCCGCGGCGCCGGACGTACGCTGCCCGCGAGGGGAACCGTCCAGGGGGGCGCCCGAGCGGAGGTCCGGCATGCCGCCCATCGCCCAGTTCACGCTGACCTTCGGCCTGGTCGCCATCCCCGTACGCGTGCTGGGCGCCGTCACCAGCCACAAGGTCGCCTTCCGGCAGATCCACCTCGACGACCACGGCCGGGTCCGCTACCGCAAGATCTGCGAGCAGGACGAGCAGGTGCTGGAGCCCGACGACATCGGACGCGCCTGGGAAGCCCCCGACGGCCGCCTGGTGGAGATCACCGACGAGGAGATGGACCACCTGCCGCTGCCGACCGCGAAGACCATCGAGATCAACGGCTTCCTGGACCTGGCGCGCGTTCCGGGCGAGATGTTCGCCCAGCCGTACTTCCTCACCCCCCAGAGCCCGGCCGCGAACAAGCCGTACGTATTGATGCGCGACGCGCTGGCCCGCTCCGGCAAGGCCGCCGTCGGCAAATACACCCTGCGCGGCTCCGGCGAAGCCCTCGGCCTCATCCACCCCCAAGGCGACGTCCTGGTCCTGCAGCGCCTGCGCTGGCCCGACGAGATCCGCGCCGCCGACGACGCCGCACCCCGCGGCGACGTCGCCCTCGGCGAGGACGAACTCCAGGCCGCCCTGGCCTACATCGACGCCCTCGGCGACCTCGACATGGCCACCATGCACGACGAGTACGCCGCCGCCGTCCAGGAACTCGTCACCGCCAAGGCCGAGCACCGCGCGCCGCCGCACCCCGCCCGCCCCGAAGAGGAGGCCGCCGGCGTCACCGACCTCATGACCGCCCTCCAGCGCGCCACCGAACAGGCCCGCGCCGACCGCGAGCACCCCGGCGAGGTCCACCACATGGCCGACCGCAAACCGGCGAAGAAGACCGCGAGGGCGACCGCCAAGAAGACCACGGGAAAGGGTGCGGAACAGGCCCCCCAGAAGGCTCCCGCGAGGGCCACGGAGAAGCCGGCCAAGAAGGCCGCGAAGAAGCAGCCGGCCAAGAAGACCGCGAAGAAGACCACCCGCAAACGCGCGGGCTGACCTCACGGGGCCCACGCCGCGCCCCCTCCCGCGTACGACCGGCAGGCGCGCTCGACCGATTCGGCACGCCCGCGGCTCGGGTTGCCACCGCCCATCAGGAAGCTCAGGAGGGCGGTACGGCGGTGTGCCAGGATGCTGCCGGCCGGAAGCAGTGGAGCCGGCGCCGGGACGGACCGCGAGGTGGGGGAGAGCGTGCAGACCGGAGCGAACGACCTGTCCGCGTTGTGGGAACGCCTTGAACGGCTGCTCGCCGAACGCGCTCCCGGCGACCACGCGGCCCTGCGGCCCGGTGCCTCCCCGGCCGAACTCAACGAACTGGAGCAAGATCTGGGCTTTCCCCTGCACCCCGGGCTGAGGACACTGCTCATCCGGCACAACGGTGTGACGGCCCGGCGCTCCAGTACGGAACCCGGGGCCTTCCTGCTGAACTACCACCTGCTGGACACCGCGGGCGTCCTGGAGAACCAGCGCCTTCTCGCCTCCATGGAGCAGGACGCCATGGACGAGGGCGACGGGGAACTGGTGAGCGGCCGGATCGCCCACCGCATGTGGGTTCCGTTCGCGGCATCGTTCACCGCAGACATGCTGTTCGTCGACCACCGGACGGGGGAACATTACGGTGAGATCGGCGAGACCAACTTCGGTGACCCCGAGTACCTCCTGCTCTGGGCCAGCCAGGAAACGATGCTGCGCGACTTGTGCGACGGCATCGAGAACGGCTCTCCCGTCGGCCCCTTGCGCCAGGTACCCCGGGTGCACGAGGGGCGCATGCTCGAATGGATGGTTGCCGGGCTGGAGTGGTGACCGCCGCGGCGTCCTTGCCGCGGACCTTGGGGCACCGGCACGCACCGGCACCAGCCTGCCGAGCAGCAGGTACGGTCCGATGCGCGCCGGGTCGAAGGCGGTGAGCGGCGTGATGCCCCCGTCGACGTCGCCTTCCCGCTCGCCGCGCGCGTCCTCGTTCCCGCCGCTCATGCCGGTACGGCCCCCGTACTCGTCCCGCTCGGTCATCGCCGCAACATCGCCGGTTCTGCCCCCGCACCCGGCCCCGGCCCCGGCAGAAGGGGATATTTCCCGGGAACGCGAGGTGCCTACGCTGATACGTTCGACCGCATGCTCAGCCACCCCCACAAACGCTCGATGACCATGACGCTCACCGCCGCCGTCGCCACCGTCGCGCTGGGGGCCTGCGGAGGGCACACGGGGAATGCATCGAGTGCGAACACGCGGCCCACGCCGACGGCAGGAAGTGCGGCGAGAACGGGCGGCGCCGGCCACGACCTGCTCGTGAAGGCCCTGAAGTCCATGCACACGGCCACGTCCATGACGCTGGACGTACGCGGTTCCGGCTCGGGCGCACCCGTCCACTCGACATCCACGGTCACCCAGGCGGGCGACTGCGTCGCCGCCGTCGAGCAGAACGGCGCCCACATCCGGATCATCGACGCCGCCGGCACGTTCTACATGAAAGCCGGCCTCCCCTTCTGGACCGCACAGCTGCCGGCCCACAAGGCATTCGCCCGAGGACTCGCCGACAAGTGGGCGATCATGCCGCAGAACGGCTACGGCTCCGGCTTCGACCAGTACTGCAAACTCGCCATCGCCCTCACCCCGCTGGACGTGGACGCCACCGCCGGCAAGGTCACCCGCAGCCCCGCGATCACCTACCACGGCCAACGCCTCATTCCCCTCGTCCACACCTCCCCACAGGGAACCGTCACCCACATCTATGTGGCCACGAGCGGCACTCCCTACATCCTCAGGGTGGAGAACTCCGGCATCCAGACGTCGACAACCCAGTTCAGCGGCTTCGGCACATCCCCGCGGATATCCCCGCCACCGGCCGACGAGACGATCGACCCGTCCAAGCACTGACCCGCGCCGGGAAGTACGGCCGCGGGCTGGTCCACGTCGCCCGGGCGCTGAACCAGCCCGCTTCCGCGTCCAGGAACCGCGCCCGGCCCGCTCGGCCCTACTTGGCGGCGAGTCCCACGAACGCCGCCCACTGCTCGCGGCCGACCCGCAGTATCGGGCCGCTGCCCGTGGCTTTCGAGTCCCGTACGTACACGGCGTCAATCGCTGCGGCGACCTCTACGCAGTTGCCGCCGTCCGATCCGCTGTAGCTGCTCTTGAACCAGCACAGCCCGTCCTCGTGCCCGGCCACCTGCTCCACGCTCATGTCTTACCAACCATCCGCTCGATGAGCCGTGCGGACTCCTCGACGTTCAGGGCCTGCGACCGCAGCTTGCCCTATCGCAAGACGAAGGCACTGAGGCACTGACATCGGCGGGACCCGAGACCACGCACCCGACGCCCTGGGACTCGAGGTACCCGAGATGCTGGTGCTCGCGCGACTCCACCTGCAACGCCTCCTCGGCGATGACGAACGACAGCTCCGCCAGCGGCACTCGCGCCAGAAGCTTCTGACGGCTCAACCGCGCTTCCGTGTGCTGGTCGACGATGTCCTCGTCCAGCGGCGGGCAGTGTCCGGCGAACACGGCCCGCGCGTAGCCTTCCGTCTGCACCAGTCCCGGGATCAGCAGCGGCTCATATTCGAGCCGACTCACCACCTCCGCCTCGATCAACGCGAAGTTCCGGAAGAACCGTGGCAGCTTCGCGCGGTCCACCTCGTCCTGGAGGACGTCCAGGACGCCGCCCGCCTGCAGCACCCGTTCGGCTGCCGCCGTGAACGCGGCCTTCGCCGGGCGCCGGATGTGCGGGGCGCGGTCCGGTCAGGTGATCACTTACGGTCCGGGGAGCCGGCGGAGGCGGCGCTGTCCCGGGCCGAGGTGATGTGGATGTCGACGTAACGGGCCAAGGCCAGCGCGTCCTGCGGGTCGCCGGCGTGGAAGGAGAGCCGTCGCAGCAAACCGACCGTGTCGAGCGTGATGCCCTCGCGGGCGAGGACGAAGACGAGGGTGAGGAAGGCGGAGCGGGCGTTGCCGTCGTCGAAGGGATGGAAGAAGCACACGTCCAGATACGCGCGGGCGGCCCGAGCGATCGCGGGGAGCGGGGCCTTACCGTCCGGGGCGCTCTGGGCCAGGCAGGCGTCGAAGCGGCCGCGGGTGTCGGCGTCGATGCCGTAGCGTTCCCGGCCTTCCTTGGCGAAGGCGGGCAGGCTGCGGAAAGGCGGCGCCTGCGGTGTCCCCAGGACGTGCCGCTGCCAAGTACGCAGCAGCTCGAAGTCCAGCGCCGCGCCGCGAGCCGCGTCCGCCCGCAGCAACTCCACGGCGGCCAGCAGACCCCGCGCGCGACCCGGGTCCAGCGCGCCGTCGAAGGCCCGGATGTCCTCCACCACCCCGTCCCGCGACGGGACCACCGGCGCGCCCCCGCCGCCGTCCGGGCACTCGTGCCACGGCACGGCCTCGCGCACCTCCAGCCAGCGCCGCAGATGGTCCACCACCGGCCCCGGTTCCGGTACGGCTGACGGTGCGGCCTCGTCCGGCCGGAGCGACAGCGCGAGCCGCTCCGCGACGCCATCGACCAGCACGGTGTCAGGAGCGGTCCAGCTCAGGAACCGCCCGCCGATCGCCTGGTCCACGAGCCCCTGAGCCACACCGGGGGCGACGCCCCAGCGGCTGAGGAACCAGGTGAGCACCTGCTGGCAGTGCCCCTGCCAACCGCTGCCGCAGCCCGTACGGTCCACCACCTGCAGGATCAGGTGGTGGGCGGCACGCTCCCACAGGATGCGCTGGTCCTCCACGGCGGCCAACTCCAGCGGATACGCCTCGAACCGCCCGGCCAGCGCCTCCAGCCACCCCCGCCACTCGCACAGCGCCGCCACGACACGGTCGACCGTCTCCCGCGCGGTTGTGATCGAGTGCAGCGGGCAGCACCAGTTCCCGACCGGCCCCCCGTCGAAGTCGCCTTCGTCGTGGGCCCATCGCCAGCCCACGACCCAACGGCCGTAGCGTTCGACCAAGGCGTACGACATGGCGTCGGCCCACCGCTGGCCCTCATTGTGACTCCACGCGTACAACGCCCGTTCGCCGTAGGGCAGTTCAGGGCGCTTCGGAACGTGCCGGGCCGGCCCGAGCGCATGAACCACTTCCGCCGCCGACCCCTCGTCGAACGCGTGACGAGCGGGATCCACCTCGTCCCAGCCCAGCGCAAAGGGCAGCAGCTCGATCACCACCGCCGCAGCCTCCCCGCCCACCCGGCGCCCACGCAAGCCGATTACCCGAACGCCCACGACGGCCCGCTGAGGCCCTGCCGTACGAGGGCGGGGCAGCTTGGGGCGTCCATCCGCGGCGACGGCAAGGGTGACTTCGCCGCACGGGTGAAGACCGGCTCGGGCCGGCAGACGTACAGGTCCCTCTTCTGACCCTTCCGCGGGGCCCGGGCGGGCGAGCGGGCCGCCCGGGTCTCCGTCACGGTTTACCTCCACCTGGACAATGGAACGGTCCCCGGAAGACAGGTCCCCTACGGACGAGCGGGTGCCGCCGGATCCAGTACGGCGGCCTCCTGCCCCGGTGCCGTGGGACGACCGGCAAGGAGAGGAAGTACCGAGAATGGTCATGCTGCAGACCCCGGACCCGAATGCGCCGTTCTTCGCGCAGTTAAAGGAGAAGACCGGACCCATCGTCCTGACCAACACCTTCTTCGTCCCGAAGGAGAGGAGCGAGGAGTTCCTGGTTCTCTTCCGAAGGCAGGCGGAGTTCATGAAGGCGCAGCCAGGATTCGTCTCCCTGCGGATGCACAAGGGCACGGCGGGCAGCCGGCTCTTCATGAACGTCGCGATGTGGGAATCGTCCGAGGCGCTGGCCGCGGCGGTCGGCAGCCGGGGGTTCCAGCGCCTGGTGGCCGATTTCCCCGACGACATCGTGTCGTCCCCGCACATCTTCGAGCAGATCGACCTCTGACCCGGCGCCCGCGGCCACGGGACAGGACGTGGCTGCGGTGCGAAAGCGGCGGCGGAGCACGGCTGAGCCGGCGCGACCGGCATCTGCGGCCCGTGGGGCCCGCCTGGTCGAACGCGGCAGCATACGCGTCGCGCTGTGCCCGGTGCCGGCGCCTCCCGTTCAGGGCGAGCCACGTGCCGACGGAGGCGCGTCCCCCTCCTGACCGGACCCACCGCCGCTGGTGCTATCGGCCGCTGTTCCGCCGGTCCGCGCTGCCCGGCATGAGTTGGGATTCCCAGGCCCAGGCGGTGATCTCGCTGCGGTTGCGGGCTCCGAGCTTGTTCTGGATCGCGGTGAGGTGGCCCTTCACGGTGCTGACGGAGATGAAGAGGGCGGCGGCGATCTCCTGGTTGGTGCTGCCCCGAGCGACAGCGCGGATGACGTCGGTTTCCCGCTCGGTGAGCGGGGTGTCGGGCTGGAGGGCGGAAGGGGTTGTGACGGGGGCGAGGTTGCGGAGCAGGCGCCGGGTGATCGACGGGGAGATCAGTGCGTCCCCGACGCCGGCGGCCCGCACGGCGGCGGTGAACAAGGTGGGGTCGCCGTCTTTGAGGACAAATCCGAGGGCTCCGGCCTGGAGGGCGCCGTGGACGTATTCGTCGAGTCCGAAGGTGGTGACGATGACGACCCGGAGCGGGTCGGCGATGCCCGGGCCGGCGAGTGCGCGGGTGACGTCGATGCCGTCGAGGCGAGGCATGCGGATGTCGATGAGGCAGACATCGGGCCGCAGTTGGCGGGCGAGGGCGACAGCCTCGGCACCGTCGCGTGCTTCCGCGACGACGGTGATGTCGGGCTCGTCGTCCAGTATGAGGCGCAGGCTGGTGCGGATCATGGCCTGGTCGTCGGCGACCAGGACGCTGATGCTCATCGGCGGTCTCCGGCCCGCAGGGGCAGAGAGGCCCGTACCGACCAGCCGGTGCCGGGCCGCGGGCCGGCGTCGAGCGTACCGCCCAGTGCCTCGACGCGCTCGCGCATGCCGACCAGGCCGTAGCCGCCGCGCGGGGAGGGGCGGCTCGGGGGGTGCGGCGGAGCATCGTCACCGACCTCGACTGTGATGTCCGTACGGTCCTGGTCGATGGTGACGGTGGCTGCGCGAGCGCCGCGGGCGTGACGGACGATGTTGGTCAAGGATTCCTGGACGACCCGGTACACGGTGGTGGTGACCACGGGCGGCCAGGTCGGCGCCCCAGGAGGCAGCCGGAGATCGACGGCCGGTCCGTGCTCTTCGAAACGGCGGATCAGGTCGATGAGTTGCTCCGGTCCCGCGGTGACGGCGGCGCCGTCCTCCGCGTCGCGGAGCAGGGCGACCACCCGTCGCATGGCGTCCATGGCGTCGGAGCCCGATCGTTCGATGTCCGCCAGGGCGGCGCCGAGGTGGTCGGGCTGCTTGCGGAGCATGATCTGGGCGGCGTGGGTGTGCATCACGATGCCGGAGACGTGGTGGGCTACGACATCGTGCAACTCCCGCGCCAGGGCCAGGCGTTCGTCCCGCCGCACCGCCTCGACGGTGGCCTGGCGGCGATGCTCCAGGAAACGCAGGACCAGCCCCGTACCGAGGCCGGCCAACCAGCCCTGGACGCCCATGTGGAACGAGCCGACGGCAGTTGAGGTGGTCGCGAGCCGGCCGAGTGTCGTGACCGCGAGTCCGGCGGCGGCAACCACCACGGCTCGCCCGAGCGGCAGCACCCGGACGGCCGAGCCGGCGAGGACGGCCAACGCCAAAGACGCGGCAACGCCGGGCTGGCCGGTCGGATACCCCCTGCTGGAGGCGAGGACGTCGGCAGCCGCGACAGCCAGGCCAACGGCCACGGCGACCAACCGGTCGCGCTCCCGCAGCAGCGCAACGGCGCACACCACCGCACCGGTACCGCAGTCGAGCAACCAGTCCCGGCGGCCCGCGTCGGCACGCTGGTAGGCCGTCGCGGCCAACACCGCCGCGAAGGCGAGCCCCAGCAGGACGTTGGTTCGTCTGGCGGCCAGTGCGCCCAGTGCGGCCAGCCGTTCCGTCACACTCACGGCGCTCAGACTACGGAACCGGTCACGGCCGCTGTACCGGCCAAAAGGACCGCTCCGATCCGCCCGGTCAGTACTTTTGGCCGGTACGGGCCACGGTCGGCGTGAGCAGGCTTGACGGCATGCGACGAGACCTCGACACACCTCGCGGCGACGCCGGGCCCGAACGAGCCGGCAGGTGGACGTGAACCGGTCCACCTGGGCCCGCCTCCGATTGGAGCTGCGGGTGATCGGCATCGCCCCGCCGGTGACGGCACTGGCGGCAACGCTGGGCGGCGCGATCCTGGTGATCGTCATGCATGCCACCGGGGCCGGCGCGGAGCACCTCGACCTCGCCGCGGGCGCGGTCCTGGCGGGCTTCGCCCCGCTCGGCACCGCCGTCGCGGCCTCCTCGGTCGTGGGGCGTGATTCCGGCGCCGAGCTGGTCATGACCACCACGGTCTACCGCCGGGTGCTGTTCCTGCGTGTCGGCCTGGTGGTGGTCCCAGCGGTCCTGGTCACGCTGTTGGACGCCTTCGTGTTCCGCGCCTTGAACGCCTGGCCCGAGGGGCAGGGCACGGACGGTTACGTCCTGGTGTGGGCCCCGCCGATGCTCTGGCTGGTCGCACTGGCGGTGCTCGTCGCGGCCGGCCTGCGCAGCCCGGGCGCCGCGAGCGGCCTGATCGGTGGCGTCTGGCTGGCCCAGTACCTGATGGGGACCGCCATCCGGGACAGCACGGTGCTGCGGACGCAGTACATGTTCATGGGCGTCGCCGCCAAGGTCCCGGCGCACGAATGGACCGTGAACCGAATCGCCCTGCCCGCCGTCGGCATCGCCGCCGTGATCGCGGCCGGCCTGCTGCTGGGGCGTCCCGAACGATTCGTGGGGAGCGATACCGCATGACCACCGTCCTTCAGCGAACCGCCCCGCCGACGGCAGCTCACGGCTGGTGGGCGAAGACCGTCGCGGCCGCCCGCTACGAGTATCTGATGCAGGTGCGCCGCCCGGCGGTCTGGCTGGTCGTGATCGGGCTGATCGCGCTGCGCTGCGCGTCGCCGTTCCCGCCCGGCTTCACCAGCGCCACGGACCACGCCACGCTGCTCGCGGACTGGGCGGACAACTTCGTCATGCTGTGCCCGATCGGCGTCGGCGCTGTCCTCGCCGACCGCGTCCGGCGGGAGTCCCGGTTGGAGCTGAACGACCTCCTGACATCGACGCCCACCGGCATCGGCCCGCGCCTGTGGGGCAAGGCCGTCGGCGCCGGCGCGGCGACCATCACACCGGTCGCCGTCGCCTGGCTGGGCCTACTCGGCTACCTGACCGCCCAGCGCGGAGCCGGGGTGATCCCGGTCGGCCTCGCGGCGTTCGCTGCCGTCATCCTTCCCGGGCTGGTCTTCGTCTCGGCCTGCTCGGTCACCGTCCCGTACCTGACCGGGCCCGTGCTGTACCGGCTCGGCCTGTTCGGATACTGGGTCTGGGGCAACATGGTCGGCCCGCGTTACGGAATCCCCACTCCCGCCGGAACGCCCTTCGAAGCCATCGGCGAGTACCCGTCCGGTGCCTGGTTCCACGGCACCCTGTTCGACGCCAGGCAGCGGGGGATCACCCCGACCAGCGGCGAGGCCGTCCTCAGTATCGCCTTCCTGCTGCTCATGGCGCTCGCCGCCCTCGCGATTACCCAGCTCGTGCTCACCAAGAGGAGCCCGTCATGACCGCGCCCAACGTGACCATCACCGATCTGACCGTCACCTTCCGGCGCGGCGAGGTCCGCGCCCTCGACGGCATCAGCCTGCGCCTGCCCGTCGGCATGGTCGGTCTGCTCGGCCCCAACGGAGCCGGCAAGACCACCTTCATGCGGGTCCTGACCGGGGTGCTGCTGCCGACCGCGGGCACCGTCGCGGTGGACGGGACCGAGCTCACGTCGCGCAGCCGGCGCCGAGAGGTCAAGTCCGTCATCGGCTACCTCCCCCAGGAGCTCGGCCTGTACCCGGACCTGACGGCCGACCAGTTCCTCGACTACATGGCGCTGCTCAAGGGCATCACCGACCGGCGCGCCCGCCGCGCCCGCGTCAAGGAGGTCCTCGAACTGGTCTCGCTCAGCGATGTCGCCAGCCGGAAGGTGAAGGGCTACTCGGGCGGCATGAAGCGCCGCGTGGGCATCGCCCAGGCCGTCCTGAACGACCCCCGGCTGCTGATCGTCGACGAACCCACCGTGGGACTGGACCCCGAGGAGCGGCTGCGGTTCCGCAGTCTGCTCGCCAGGCTGGCCGGCGATCGGACGGTGCTGCTCTCCACCCACATCGTCGACGACATCGTGCAGACCTGCCCGAACGTCGTGGTGATCGAGCGCGGGCACGTCGCCTTCCAGGGCGCCGTCGGCGACCTTGCCACCCGCGCCGAGGACATGGTGTGGCACCTCACCCGGCCGGCGACCGCCCCTCCGCCCGACCTGCCCACCGTCAACGTCACCCCCGGCATGACCGGCACCACGTACCGGGTCATCAGTTCCGGCACCCCCGCCCCGGACGCCGAGAGCGTCAGCGCCACCGTTGAGGACGGCTACATCGCCCTGATGCATGACACCGCCTCGGAGCGGGCCCGGCGCACCGGCCCCACACTCCACGCCGTCTGACCCAGCTCCGCCAACGCCCAAGGACCAGCAGATGTCCCACCAGCCACTCACCGCCGCCGTGGCCGCCGCCAACACCACCAGCGGCTTTCACCCCGGCGCCGCCTACTTCGCGTTCTGGGCCCTCATCATCGGCGCCGTCATCGGCACCCCCATCTACGTCGTCCGCCTGATCCGCAACCGCCGCAAGTATCGTTGAACACCCGTCTGAGCACAGGAAATGGTGAGTGCCGTACACGGAAACCGTCCGCGGCACCCTGATCCGGGTCGTCCTCGACGTGGTGGACGGCGCGCTCTGCTACTGCAACATCGACGGCAGGGTCGTTGAGGGGTCCTTGCGGGGTTTTTGCGGCGGACCCGCTCCCGCGGTGGTGCAATGGCTCCGCGGCATTGCCGCGAGGGGGCAGGGGCAGGGGGGAACGCCGGGCCATGAATGATTTCGACCACATCTTCGATCCGCAGTACTCAGCGGTGGATCTGTTCACCAACCGCATCGCGGAACACACCGCTTTCGCCGACGCTTTGCGCAGTCAACTCGACGGTGTCCGCGCCGGGTCCGCGGTCCTGGGGCAGCCCGAACGGCGCAACGTCCTGGTCTTCTACGGTATCGGCGGGATCGGGAAGACCGAACTGTCCAGGCGGCTGGAACGCTGGGCGCGAAGGGGGCTGGCCGACCCCGGCGACTGGGGGCCGCCGCCGGAGTCCGAACGGCCGGTGCGGACGGCGCGGGTGGACTTCCACGGCAGCCGGGTCGTGGACGCGATCGGGACCGTGCTGCGCCTGCGGGCCGCCGTCGCGGAACCCGGCCGCCGTTTCCCCGCCTTCGACCTCGGCCTGGCGGCGTGGTGGGCAATGGCCCACCCGGGCACCGCGCTGCCCGAACTCCGCGGCGCCCAGGGCTTCGACGTCCGGCAGCAGATGACGGACACGCTGACCGACATCCTCAACGACGCCGGGGCGAAGTTCGGGATCGGTCCGCTGACCGTGCGCACCGCCCTCTCCATCGTCGACGCGGTACGAACGGGCCGACTGCGCGGCCGGGTCCTGCGCGAGTGCCGCCCGCTGGCCGCGATCGTGGAGGAGGCGCAGCGCGACGCCTCCCCGTACGTGGCCGCGACACTCGCCGGACTGCTCTCCTGGGATCTGGAGACATCGAGTCCCGACGGCCGGCCGCCGGTGGTCGCCTTCGCCGACGCGTTCGAGTACGTACAGGGTGCCGACAGGTCCCAGGAACGGCTGTTCAACCGCATGGTCCACCTCACGCCCGGGGTGCTGTGGGTGGTCACCTCCCGCAACCGGCTGGACTGGGCCTCGCCGGGCATCACCGGACTGCTGCCCGCCACCGGAGGCGACGTCTGGCCGGGTCTGCGCATGGAGGCGGCGGACGATCCGCGTCAGCACCTGGTGGGCGACCTGTCCGACACCGACGTCGAGCGGTACCTGATCGCCGCCGCCGCCTCCCCCGGCAACCCCGGCCTCGGGCCCGCGGCCATCGCGAACATCCGCCGGGGCGCCCACGGCCTGCCGCTGTACCTCGACCTGTCCTTCGCCATCGCGCGGGCGTCCGCCGCAGGCGCCCCGGACCCGTCGGTGTTCGGCGGCCCGCTCCCCGAACTGGTGACCCGGGTCTTCGCGAACATGCCGGACCGCGAGCGCGACCTCGCCCGCGTGGCGAGCCTGGTGCCGCGGTTCGACGCCCGGCTGCTCGCCGACGCCTCGTCCGCGCAGGTAGGCGACGCGGAACGCCTGTGCCGGCAGAGCCTGGTGACCCGGGACGACCACCCCCTCTTCCCGTACCGGTTGCACGACGCCGTGCGGTCCGCGGTCGGCAGCGAGTCCATCGCCGAGAGCGGCGCGTGGGCCCCCGAGGACCGCAGGGCGGCCGCGCGCGACCTCGTCGGCGCGCTCCGGCAGCGCGCGGACGGCCTCCTCGGCGATGTCGACCGCCGGCTCGACGTTCTCGAACTGGCGGCGTTCGTCTGCGCCGAGCACGACCTGGAGGAACCCTGGCTGGCCACCGCCCTGAGCGAACTGCCGGGCCTCGCCCGGACGGCGGAGAGACTGCCGCCCGCGACGCCCGACACCTGGATGGGGCAGTTGTCCGGCCTGTACGAGGGGTGGCGGGGCGGGCGCCTGGTACGCGAACGTATCGCCTACCTGGAGGCCTACCTCGCCGGCCCGCTGAACGAGGACATCAGCCGCCGGGGCCGGCTGCGCCTGGCCTACTCCTACCGGACGATCGGCGATTCCGCGACATGCCTGCGGCTGCTCACCCAACTCCTGCGGGAGGACGGCGAGTCCGAACTCAACCGCTACCAGGTCGCGCGGACCCTGCACTCGCTGGGCGAGTTCGACGCCCTGCAGCGCCACCTGGAGCTGTACCCGCTACGGGAGGAGTCGACGGCCCGCCGGCTGCGCGGCGACCTCGCGTTCGACCGCGGCCTCCTGGAGGAGGCCGCGGAGGCCTCGGCGTTCCGCGCCCGCCGGCTGCGGGCCGTCGGGCAGCACCGGATCGCCCTGGAGAACGAGTCCTCGGCCGTCTGGCGACGAACCCTGCACGGGCGTGTCACGCCGGGGGAATGCGACGCCCTCCTCACGGAAGCCGACCGCTACGGTGAGACGCTGCTCATGAGGACGGCGCTGGCCGCGAAGATCATCCGCGCCGCGGGCGACAGCGCGGTCGTGGACGGCCTTCTCGCGGAGAGCCAGGCGGTCATCGACGCGAAGTCAGGCCACTGGGGCTGGCGGGAGTTCACTGCCCTGGCCGTCCACGTCCTGCGGACAGGCGACCGGGACCAGGTGGAAAGCCTCCACGCCCGATGGCTGGCGCTCGACCTGGTCCGGTCGACGAACTACCAGGTGGTGGACCGGTTCTTCGTGTTCGCCGGATTCCCGGCCCGCTACCCGCCCCTGAACCTCGGCTCCGACGAGGACGCCTCGGTCACCGACGCGCGCTGGCACGGGATCATCCAGGCCCTGGTGGATCCCGCCACGCGCGGAACCGGCTGACGCGACCCCGGGACAGCGCGTGCGTCCGGTCGGCGTTGACCGGGATCCACCGATTCCTGAACGCCTCGCCCCGCGCGTCACCCAGGACCGGCCGCCGGGCTCGCTCGTCCGGTGGGTTCTCCTGCCGGGATCGCCTACCGCACGCCGTCGTCCACGGTGAAGATCATGGTGTGCAGGGGAGCGAGTTCCCGCAGGTGCCCGGCGTCGGCGCCGCACGCGCGCCCCTCGGGCGAGTCGAACGCGGCGCGCAACTCGTCCATCGTGTCCCAGTCCAGCTCGGCGACCATGTAGTACGGGCGGTCGCCGCCAGTGGCGGCCAGGTCCCGGCCGAGCGTATACCGGCGCAGCCCCGGCAGGCGTCGCGCGAGCGGGATGTGGACCTCGCGGTAGTGCCGCTCGAACCGCTCGGGGTCCGTGGGCGTCCCGTACAGGGCGACGAAGCGTGCCGTCATCGGGCAGCCCCCCGGTACCGGGTGAGGACGGCGGGACCGACGTGCGCGGCATGCAGCAGCTCCAGGTCCGCCGGCCGGACGCCGGCGCCGACCAGGTCGCCGTCCGGGACCGTCGAGCCGGCCCGGGCCGAGGTGTCGGCCTGGGCCGCGGTGCGGGAGGCGACCGGCTTCGCCGCGGCGTTCATCCGCGCGGCGCGGGCATCCCGGCGGCCGGGCCGTGTCCGCGCAAACAGCGGCCGGGTGACGCGCCCGAGCGGCAGCACGCCCTCCTCCAGCGCGGGGCCGAGGCGCAATCCGTCCTGCGTGCCGACCGCCTTCCCCCCGTACCGGAACATCCAGCCGCCCGGCGGCGTGCCGTGCGACCCGTCCGGGTCGGACACGATCCCGTCCGGGGTGATCAATTCGACGACGATGACGCTCATGCGGTGGGTTCCCTTCGGTTCGGTGCTCACCGGTACGTACCGGCGGCACCGCCCCGACTCATCGCCCCGGGCGGAATTCGCCCGGTCGACGGACGCGAGGGCCCCGCGCCGCCTTCCGTACCGGCACCACGGTCGGCCCGCTCCCTGCGCAGCGAACGCGCCAGATCGGCGATCGGCCGCAACTGCTCGGCGGTCAGCCGCCGCGCGTCCCACAGCAGTGAGCCCGCGTACACAGCCGCCTCCCCGGGCGCCCCGGGCTCCTCCCGCAATTCGACACCGGCGAGCGCGGCCAGCATGCCCGCGTCCATCCCCAGCACAGCCGCGCAGTCGACCACGAGCCGAGGCGTCAGCCCGGCCCTGCCGTTCCCCACCATCGCGTACGTCGAGGCCGACAGGTACGAAGGGGTGGACCGCGCGAGGACTTTGGCGATGCCGAGAGGGTGCAGGTTGCGGTAGACGAACATGCGCATGATCCGCGCCGCCGGACCGCCGGGGAAAGACGCGGGCCACGTCGGCGCGAAAGGGGCCGCCCGTTCCTCCCGCGGCAGTGACCGGACGAGCTCGTGCAGCATCCGTCTCCGCTCAGGCTCCAGGCCGATGGCGTCGATCACCAGGCCAGGGAGTATCCCTCTCGCCTCGATGTCCAAGGGAGCCAGGTCCTGCGGCACCTCCAAGCCCGCGAGTACGAACAGGTCGACCTCGCGCAACCGCAGCACGGGGGCGAGCCGACGCGACACAGCCGGGCCCGGCGCCGCGCCATCGAGAACGCGCCGCACCTCGGCCTCGGCGACGCCGACCGCCTCGAACAACGCCCGAAGGCCGAGCCGCCTGCGCTCGGCCACATTCGCCGGCATCACGCCGGTCCCGGGATGTTCCCTCATCGCACCAGGTCAGGGTCGGGCCTGATCGTGGACGGTCACTTCGTTCCCCAGATCCTCGTTCGCCTGCGTCTGGATCAACGCGGCGCCGCTCTAGAGGCGACGAGCTGCTCCGCTGCTGGTCGGCAGCGACGCGAGCCGTCGGCGTAGGAAGCGGGCCTCGGGTCCGTCCTCGGCCGCCAGCCGCAGCGCATCCTGGTACGCGGCCGTGGCCGCCTCGGTGCGGCCGAGGCGGCGCAGGAAGTCCGCGCGGGCCGCCGGAAGCAGGTGGTAGCCGGCCAACACGTCGGCGTCCAGCGCGTCGAGCGCGTCGAGCCCGGCCGCGAAGCCGTCGCGGAAGCCCACCGCCACCGCCCGGTTGAGCGCGGCCACCGGGGAGGGCTGGGCGGCGAGCAGCGCGTCGTACAGCGGCACGATCGCATGCCAGGGCGTCGCCCGCGCGGACGGCGCGGACGCGTGGCAGGCCGCGATCCGCGCCTGCAGCCGGTACGGGCCCGGCGGACGGCCGGAGCGTGCCGCGCGGCGCAGTTCGCGGTGCGCCTCGGCGGTCAGCACCGGATCCCAGCGGGACCGGTCCTGCTCCTCCATGGACACCACATCACCTGCGGCGTCGAACCGGGTGGCGCGGCGGGCCTGCTGGAACATGATCAGGGCCAGCAGGCCGCGTGCCTCGTCGGCGGACGGCATCAGGTCGACCAGCAGCCGCGTCAGGCGCAGCGCTTCGTCCGCGAGGCGGCGTTCGAGCTGTCCGTAGCCGGCGTTGAAGACGAGGTAGAGGACGGCGAGCACCCCGTCGGTGCGCTCGGCCAGCAGCTCGTCCGGCGGCACCCGGTACGGAATCGCGGCATGGCTGATCTTGCGCTTGGTGCGCAGCAGCCGCTGGGACATGGTGCTCTCGGAGACCAGGAAGGCGTCGGCGATCTGCGCGGTGCCGAGCCCGGCCACGGTCTTCAAGGTCAGCGCCACCCGGCCGTCCAGCGGCAGCGCCGGATGGCAGCAGGTGAAGATCAGGCTCAGCCGGTCGTCGCGGTCCGTAGCGGTCCGCGCCGCCTCGTCCAGCAACGCCCACTCGGCCAGTTTGGCCTGCTCCGTGCGGCGACGGCGCAGCACGTCGAGCGCCCGGTTGCGGGCCGCTGTGGTCAGCCAGGCCGCGGGAGAGCGCGGCAGGCCGGCCTCGGGCCAGTGCCGCAGCGCCTTCTCCACCGCGTCCTGCACACAGTCCTCGGCCAGTTCCCAGTCGCCCGTCAGGCGGATGAGCGTCGCGACCATGCCGGCTCGCTCCGCGGCGACGGCCGAGGCCGCCGCCGAGGACGCCCCGGCCGCCGCCGTCACGCGTGCTCGCCCGGCCAGAACGGGCGCAGTTCGAGCTTGCCGCCGACGGCCATCGGGTGCCGCGCCGCGATCGCGATGGCCTCGTCCAGATCCTCGCACTCCAGGATGTCGAAGCCGCAGATCCACTCCTTGGACTCGGTGAACGGGCCGTCGGTGACCAGCACCTGGCCGCGGCTGACTCGTACCGTCGTGGCATCGCTGAGCGGCCGCAGCCGCTCCCCGATGATCCGCTTGCCGCGGCCGTCGACGTCGGCCAGCCACTCCTCGATGGTCAGGTCGCCGGGCGCGGCCCCGGCCTCGGCCCCGGCGGCGGCCTCGGTCTCGGCCTCGGCGGCGGCGTCCGGATCGGCGACGACGAACATCATGTACCTCATGCGTGGGGTTCCTCCCTGCTCAACGGCGTGCACGACCATACGACGAACGCGGCGGCCCCGGATCCGACACTGCGCCGGGCGCAATTCCGAGATCGCCGCTTCACTGCACCACCCACTGCCGGCCGTCCAGCAGCTCGCGCACCGCGTCGAGGTGCCCGGCGTGGACGGAGGTCTCGACGAGGACGTGCGCCACGACGGACCGCACATCGGGGAAGTCCATCCCCCAGCGGGCCCAGACGGGGTCCGGCTGCTTGGGCGGCGCGTCCAGGTCCGTCGCCGCGAGGACGGCGTCGGCACGGCGGATCTCCTCGCGGTAGAGCGCGAAGACGTCCTCGCCGCTCTCGTCCGCGCCGACGCGCCAGTCGCCGCCCTTCTCGGCCGGCAGGATGTCCCGCGGCTCGCCGCCCACCACGCAGCGGAACCAGTACCGCTCGTCGGACAGCGTCAGATGCCTGACCAGCGCCAAGCAGTTCCAGCCGGAAGGCAGCACCGGGCGGCGCAGCTGCTCCTCCGTCAGCCCCTCCAAGATCCCCAGCACATGCCCGCGCTGTCCCGCCAACCGCCCGAGCAGCACCTCGGCCTCCCGCCCCATCCCGGATCTCCTTCCGCCGCAATCTTCGATCTTCTTGTCCCTACGACGAACGGGAGAGCGCGGAATCCGACAGCCGACGGCTACCTGCCGTCGGAAGGGTGACAGTCGCGCGCGGTCGGCCGGTCGGGTGCGCGCGCGTCGGACGCTCATTGAGTCGGGCGCATCGTGAAGTTGCTGGTCACGGGTCTGGTGTGAGCGTCTGGAGCGTTACTCGCTCCGGTCGGCGGCCGGTGCCCACGGCGGAGATCGTCCGACATGTCGTTCGGGCCGTCCCCGGGTTCTGCTGTGCTTGCCGCACCGATCCCGCGATCCGTCGCACCCGGCTTAAGCTGCGGGCGTGAAATACAGCGAACTCGAGGCGGACATCCTCCGGTTGATCGTCGCGGCCACCGAGGACGGCGTGCGTGCCTTCGGAGAGGAGACGGTCACTCGTCTGGTGCGGCCGGAGCTGCTCCGCGGCGCGGCCGAGGACGAACTCACCGAAGAGGCCCGGGCCGCGCTGGCCACCGCCTGCGCGAACGTCCTGACGATCAGCGCCGCCGAGCTGCACGACGAGCTTGCGACGATCTATGACGGCATCCTGGTCGAGGACGATCTGGACCCCGGAGTCCTCACCGCCATCCAAGCGCTGGCGCATTGGCACAGTTACCTGGAGAAGAACCGGCGCGGCGAGCTCTACGAACTCGCCATCCGGTCCATCGAGGACATCGACCACGAGGTCTCCGCCGACCTCGACGACATCCTCGCCACACCGCAGATGGCCGCCGAATACAAGCGCATCCGCCGGCTGCTGGACACTCCCCGATGACAAGGACCCGTGGGACAGCGGCTTCGACGCTGACGCAACCACGGTCGCGCTCAACGACATCGTGCTCGACCCACCCAAACCAGGGGCTGGAGGCCGCCCAAGTAGCGGCCCTGATGACGCAGGTGCGGGCGGAAGCCGAAGCCCTGCGGCAGGAAGCGCTCGAGGAAGCCGAGGGCATCCGCAAGGACGCCCAGGACGTGGCGAGGGAGATCAGAGACGGCCCGCCCGCCGGACAGGGCTTCGGCGTCGTCGGACGGCGTCCGTCCACGACGTCACCAGCCTGACCGCCGAGCAGGCCACCGCGGCCCAACCGGCCACCCCGATCCGCAAGCAGCTGTCCGGCACCACCACCATCGCCGCCGACTTCGCCGCAACGCCCGCGACTCACGACGCCCGCTGACCCTCCTCGGCCTCACGTGATCACAAACCGGACGTCACACGACTACGCCGAAGCCTTGCGTGGGGCGGGGCCCGGTTGAGTCCGTCATGTCCGACCCGGCCGTCGGCGCCTGCCGCCTTCGCCGCGCGCGCACGGCGAAGGCGCGCACCGCGGTTCTCGATCGCCAGACAGACATCCGCCCGCATATGCTGTCGACCGGCAGCCGCGCACCGCACGGCCGTCCGTATTCACGGAGACCGGTGCGGCGTTCTCGCGGCGCTCTCACTTCCAGCCAGCTCGACCGGCTTTCCCGTGGGGGGAACACACACTGTGCGTAGGCGCAGCCTTTCTACCGCGACAGCTCTCGCGGTCACATTCAGCTCGGTGGCACTGAGCGTCGTGGCGGCCGGTTCCGCTACGGCGGCCTCGGCGGTGGTCACCTCGCCCGGCGGCATCGTCGCCGACGGCGCACTGCACCGGGTCTTCGTCGGCGACCACGCTTCGGGGAGGATCGTCGCCACCGACTACAACGGCACACCCGTCGACTCGGTGAGCGGCGTGAGCGGGGTCAGCGACCTGACGCTGTCCCCGGACGGCACGGTCCTGTACGCGGCAGCCGAGGGCAGCCATCAGATCGTGGCGCTCGACGCGGCCACCCTGGACGTCCGGACCCGCTATGCCGTGGACACCAACGTGGGCCCGCGGTACGTGGCCTTCGCCGGCGGCAAGGTCTGGTTCACGTACGGCGACCAGTGGAGCGGCAACCTCGGATCGGTCGACCCGTCGATCACCCCGCCGGCGACCCGATCGGCCGACTCGTCGGCGGTGTCCCGGTCCTCGGCCACGGATCCGACGGACACGCCGACGGGGGACCCGTCGCCGACACCGACGGACACACCGACCACCACCCCGACCCCGGAACCGACAGACACCCCGACCGGCGCCCCGTCGCCG
>NZ_JAINVH010000048.1 GCF_020400825.1 Streptomyces sp. HPF1205 | reverse complement strand
ATTCGCCGCCGCCGCCAGATCCGCCGGCGGAGCGAACCGCCGCTCCTCCTTCAACAGATTCGCCAGGCTCTCGTTGGTGCTCACGCCAGCTCCTTGTCAGGTGTCCCAGATGTCCCGGCACTACCTCACCAGTCCTCGCCCACCGTGACAAGGGTCTTCCGCCAAAATGGTTTAGACCTTTGTGGCGAGGTTCCGCGGGTCGTGCCACGGGCCGTCGTCCGGCCCTCCGCCGGTTCCCCAGTGGGGCGCTGACGCGTACCCGGCGCCACCGGCTGAGGCCGTGTCCGGCCGTACCGCGCGGAAGACACTCCTCGGCCGGTCCAGCATGTACGCCTGTGCCTCGCCGACGTGGAAGTACATGCCGTGCAGCTGCAAAGTGCCCTCGCAGACGCGCCGGGCCACGCACGGGTGGGCCATCAGGTTGTCGAGTTGGATCATCACGTTGACAAGGGCGAGGCGCTCCAGGTCGTCGGCGACCGGTCGCTCGGCGACTGCCACTTCGCCCCTGCCGAGCCGACCGATCCGGCCCATCCTGGCCAGACTCGGCCTGCCGTGCCGCAGCCACCTCGCCAGGGGAGTCTGGGCGCCCGGCTCGTGGCCGGAGCCGAGCAGCGCCTGCATCGCGCCGCATCCGGAGTGGCCGCACACGGTGATGCTGGACACCCGCAGCACCTCCACCGCGTACTGGACCGCGGCCGCCACCGAGTCGCAGGACGTGTCCGAACCGGGCGGCGGCATCATGTTGCCGATATTGCGGACGGTGAACAGGCCGCCCGGGCCGCTCGACGTGATCATGCTGGTGACCAGCCGGGAGTCGGCGCAGGTCAGGAAGAGCTGAGTGGGGGCCTGGCCCTCGCGGGCGAGGCGGGACAGTTCCTCGCGGACCAGCGGGGCGGTGTCGCGCTGGAAGGCGCTGACGCCGCCGAGCAGCGGGCCGACCCCTGTGGCCGGCGAGGCTGCCGGACGTACGCAGCGGTGATCGCGCCAGGGTGTCCACGGCCGGCAGGCGTGCGCCTTCATCGGTCCGGCGGCGGTGGCGCCGGAGCTCGCGTCCGCCGCTTCCCGGGTGACGCGAAAGCGGAACCGGTGCCGGGCGGTGCCGGCGTGGGCAGCGGGGGCAGCGGGGGCAGCGGTGCCGGCGTGGACAGCCGGGTGGGCGGGGTCGGCGAGGTCGGCCCGGTCGGAGCGGAAGCGCGCGGGACGACGCAACCCCGACCAGCGCAACCCCGACCAGCGCAACGCCATCCGGCGCAACGCCAGGAAGGCGGCGACCGCGATGCCCGCCGTCATTCCCTGCGGCACCCCGAAAAGCGCCACACCGCCGGCAGCGGCCGCGTACACCGGGAACTCCCGATGCCACTGGATGTGCCTGATGTGCGCAAAGCTGATCATGTGAATGCCCACCGCCGCCACCAGCGCGGCCAGGGCTGCCGACGGGACGGCGCCGAGAGCTCCGCCCGCTGTCGCACCTGCGAACAGGACCACCCACAAGCCGTGCAGCACGGTGGCCCCTCGCGTGCGCGCGCCGGCGGCCACGTTTGCCGGGCCGCGGACGGCGCAGCCCGCGACGGGCAGGCCGCCGAGCAGCCCCGACACCACGTTCGCCGCGCCTTGGCCGAGCAGTTCGCGGTCCAGGTCGGCCGGCGGCGGGGCGTGCGGTCCCGGCCGCTTGGCCCGCAAGGTGTCGACGGTGACGGCCGACAGCGACGACTCCATGCTCGCCACCAGCGCGACGGTCAGGACCGCGGCGGCGATGCCCAGCGCGGGGCCGGACGGCAGTGTGGGCAGCACCGGTGTGCTCCAGACGGGCGGCGTGGCACGCGGCACGGCCTGCCCGGCACTCACCGCCGTGGCCAGGGCGACCGCGGCGAGTGGCGCGGGGATCGCGCCCAGCCGGGCGAAACGGCCCTTCAACCGGGGCCAGCCCAACAGGACGGCGGCGGTCAGCGCCCCGATCGCCACAGCGGTGGGGCGGGCATGAGCCACCTGCTCCGGCAGCCCCTCGATGTTCCTCAAGGCGGTGCTCCGCGCGCTCCCGCCGAGCACCACGTACACCTGCCCCAGGGTGATGACCGCACCGATCCCGGCGAGCGTGCCGCGCACGACCGCCGGACCGAGCGCCAGGGCCGCCCTGGCCGCGCGCAGGCTTCCGACCAGCATTTGGGCGAGGCCGGCCAGCACGGTGACGGCGCAGGTGGCCCGCCAGCCGTAGCGGTGGACCAGGTCGGCGGTGACCACGACAAGCGCGGCCGCCGCCCCGCTGACCTGGAGCGGTGCGCCGCCGAGCGGCCCGGCCAGGAGGCCACCGACGGCAGCCGCGATCAGTCCCGCCTGTGGTGGGGCGCCGGCTGCCGCCGCGATGCCCAGTGACAGAGGGACGGCGATCAGGAACACGGTGATCGACGCGGACAGGTCGGACCTGTGGACTTTCATGCTTCCCCCTCCAATTGCACAAGTGCGTGTAAATGGAGAGTAACGAAGCGGATGCGGAGAGTGAAGAGAAGGGGGGTGAATTAGTCCGTGATTTCCCGCTGTGGAGTGAATTGTCGGATCAGAGGAACAGCGGTTTGGTCAGCCGGTCAGCCGGTCAGCCGGTCAGCCGGTCGGCGCCGTCGTCGTATGCACCAAAGCTTCGCTCAGCACGAAAGCCGGGTCGATCTGGGCGGCGAGGTCGGCGCCGGTCCTGGCGTTGCCCCAGCTTTCGGCGTTCTTCCGGTGGAAATGGGCCATCTGCTCGGTGTACCGGGTCCAGTCCCTGGCCTCGTACGCCGCGTCGGCTCGGGCGTGGAGCGTGCGTAGTGCCTGCCGGTTGGCCTCCTCCAACTGTTCGAATCGGGGCGGGCGGCCCTTCTCCATGGCGCGGACCCAGTCCGAGTGGCCGACCGTCGCCAGAAGGTCGTCGCCCGCCTCGTCGCGCAGGAAGGCGAGGTCGTCCGCGCCCTGGACCTTGTTGCCGACGACCGACAGGCCCACGCCGAAGTCGCGGGCGTACTCCTTGTACTGCCGGTAGACGGCGATGCCTTTGCGGGTGGGCTCGACGACCAGGAACGTCATGTCGAAACGGGTGAACATTCCCGAGGCGAAGGAGTCGCTGCCGGCCGTCATGTCGACGACCAGGTACTCGCCGCGGCCGTCCACGAGGTGGTTCAGGAGCAGCTCCACCGCGCCGACCTTGGAGTGGTAGCAGGCGACGCCGAGGTCGGACTCGTTGAAGGGCCCGGTCACCATCAGGCGCACCCCGCCGTCGTCGAGGTCGAGACGGCGGGCGCAGGCCGCGTAGACGGGGTTGTCCTCGCACAGGCGCAGCAGCCGCGAGCCGCGGCCCGGCGGAGTGGTCTTGATCATCTCCTCGGCGGAGGCGATACGGGGGTTGGCGCCGCGCAGGTACGCCTTGATCTCCGGCAGGTGGGCCCCCAGCGCGGGCAGCGCGGCGGCCTCGTCCTCCTCCATGCCCAGGGCGGGGCCGAGGTGCTGGTTGATGTCCGCGTCGATCGCGACGACCGGGACCCGCTCGGCGGCGAGATGGCGGACGAAAAGGGACGACAGCGTGGTCTTGCCGCTGCCGCCCTTGCCAACGAAAGCGATCTTCATGTTCGGTGAGCGTAGCGGCGGCCACGGCCTCCGGGCGCTGCCCGAGTGGGCAAGGCCACTCGTTCGTGGTCGTGTCGCCGTCCGGGTGATGCGTAGGGTCGTGACATGGCTACGAACGCAGCTCCGTCCCCCGGCTCCGCGCCCGGGCGGCAGGACCCGCTGGCCGCCCTCGGTGAACTGCCCGGCGTGCCGGAGGCGGTGGACTCCGTACGGCAGGCGGTGGACGCGGTGTACGGGCACCGGGTGATGCGCCGCAGGTCGCAGGAGGTCGCTTCCGAGGCCGCGCTGCGCGGCGCCCGGGCCTCCGCGGCTCTCGCGGGCGCCGACTGGCCGCTGGAGGAGGTGCGCCGGCGGAGCGACTTCTCCGCCGACGACCAGGCACGTACGGTCGGTGCGGCGCTGCGGCTTACCGCCGAGGCCGGTCAACTGCTGAGCGTGTGGCGGCAGTCGCCGCTCCAGGCGCTGGCCCGGTTGCACCTGGTCGCCGCCGGTGGCGCGGCGGAGCCCTCGACGGTCGGGCGGCCCCGGCTGGCCGGGGAGCCGGTGGCGGAGACCCTGACCGGCCTCGCCGGGATACCGCTGCCCGAGCCGGACGAGGTGACCGCGCGGATCGACGGTCTCGCCGGGCTGCTGCGGGCGGGCTCCACCGCCCCGGCGCTGGTGGTCGGCGCGGTGGTGCACGGCGAACTGCTTTCCTTGCGCCCCTTCGGGTCCTTCAACGGCCCGGTCGCGCGTGCCGCCGAGCGCGTCGTACTGGTGGGCAGCGGCCTCGATCCGAAATCCGTCTGCCCGGCGGAGGTCGGGCACGCCGAACTGGGCCGGGCCGGATACCTCAAGGCCCTGAAGGGCTACGCGTCCGGCACTCCCGAGGGGATGGCCGAATGGATCACGCATTGCGGCCGGGCACTGGAGCTGGGCGTGCGTGAGAGCGTCGCCGTCTGCGAGGCGCTGCAGCGGGGCGCGGCCTGATAGGTGCGGCCCGAAGAGCGCACGTGCCGGCCGTCGTCGCAGGCCGGCGGGCAGCGGTTGCCTGAGGAATTGCCTCGGGAAAGGAATGCGGCGGCACCTCGGGGGTGCCGCCGCCGGCACGGCCGTCGAGTTACCAGTGCGTGCGCGGTGTTTCGCCGATCAGGCCGGGATCTTCGCCCGTCACCTGGTACGGCTGGCCCGGTTGGCGGGTCGGCTACGCGTGGGTGCCCGACTTTCGTGCTCGGTCCGTGGGGCCGTCTGCTGTGAACTCGGTCTTCCTCTCGGAACTCCGTGGTCTCGCGGGCCGCTAGGTCCTTTTTACCGCCGACCGCTACGAAGCGGAACCCCTGGTCACGGTTTTTACTTTTCCCTTCAATCAGGACATAAGGGCGGGCCGGCGGCGGCGCGAGGCCAGCCAGACGAGCCCGGCCGTGACGGCGGCCGCACCGACCGCCGCCGCCGCGAGCACGGACATCCGGGGCATGGTCAGTGCCGGGATGCGCTGGTGCAGCCGGACCGGACGGCTGAAGGTCAGAATCGGCCACTCCCGGGCGACGGCCTCCTTCCGCAGTGCCCGGTCCGGGTTGACCGCGTACGGGTGCCCCACCGACTCCAGCATGGGGATGTCGGTCACCGAGTCGCTGTAGGCGAACGACCGCTTCAAGTCGTACCCTTCCGACTCCGCCAGCCGGGTGATGGCCTCGGCTTTCGCCGGACCGTAGACGTAATGTTCGATCTCGCCGTTGTACGCGCCGTCCTCCACCACCATCCGCGTGGCCACGACGTGGTCGGCGCCCAGCATCCGGCCGATGGGCTCAACCACCTCGGAGCCGGAGGCGCTGACGATGACCACGTCCCTACCGGCGGCGTGGTGCTCCTCGATCAGTGAGGCGGCCTCGTCGTAGATGATCGGGTCGATGAGCTCGTGCAGCGTCTCGGCGACGATCTCCCGCACCTGCTGCACATTCCAGCCGCGGCAGAGATCGGAGAGGTATTTGCGCATACCTTCCATCTGGTCGTGGTCCGCGCCCCCCACCAAGTACACGAACTGGGCGTATGCGGTCCGCAATACTGCCCGCCTGTTGATGAGGCCGCCCTGGTAGAAGGAGCGTCCGAAGGCGAGGGTGCTGGACTTGGCGATCACGGTCTTGTCGAGATCGAAGAACGCGGCGGTGCGCGGCGGCAGGTGGTTTTCCACGGGACGAGCATAGGCAACCACCATTCGGCGTAAGCTGAGGCGCGTGGGTTTGCCTGAGAAGGCCTTCGGGTACACCATGGAAGTCACGGATCGTTCGCGACCGTGCTAACCCGGTCTGGCTCCTCCCCCCCCGAGTCGGACCGTGGGGACGACCCCCGCTCTCCCCCCCGGCGGGGGTCGTCGCATGTCCGGACACATGTCGCAGCTCCCGGCCCGGCTCGGCTCGGTGCGTGGTCATGAGCTCCTCCTTCGTACATGTGTGCGCTCTGCCGTGTACGACGAGTGACGGTGTGTAATCGTTCCGCGGAAGACCGGAAGTCACCCGTCCGAGTGGCGAAGTTATCCACAATCGCCGAGTTGTCCACAGATTCCGACCAAGATCATCCCAATTCCCCGTCTCTCCCCCAAGCTGATCGCAAGCGAAGCACGCCGTGCTCGCAACCGACGTGACGGGGGACGGAAAAATGACACGGGACATGAGGCCCGATCGACCGCGGACCTCGGCGGAACGCCCCAGTGGGCCGCTGATTGTGACCGAGGACGAATCTCTTCTCGATGATCTGCTGCGCCTGTGCGCGGCGGCCGGGACGGAACCGGAAGTGGTCTTCGCCGCGCCACCACGGGCGAGTCGGTGGGACAACGCACCGCTCGTCCTGGTCGGAGCGGAGGCTTCCGGAAGGGTCCGCGGCGCGGCACGCCGCAAGGGCGTGCTGCTCGTCGGCAGGGACCTCCACGACCACGAGGTCTGGCGGCACGCCCTGGACATCGGCGCCGACCACTTGGTCATGCTGCCCGACGGCGAGACCTGGCTGGTCGACCGGATCGCCGACGTGGCCGAGGGAGCGGGCGAGCCCGCGCTGACCGTCGGGATCGTCGGCGGCAGGGGCGGCGCCGGGGCCAGCACCCTGGCCTGCGCGCTCGCCGTCACCGCGGCCCGCACCGGCCGACGCACCATGCTGATCGACGGTGACCCGCTCGGCGGGGGTCTGGACATCCTGCTCGGCGCCGAGCGCACCGGCGGTCTGCGCTGGCCGGATTTCGCCGACTCCCGGGGGCGGGTCAACAGCGGCGCGCTCGAGGAGTCGCTGCCCCACCTCGACTCCCTCAGCGTGCTGAGCTGGGACCGCGGTGACACGGTGGTGGTGCCGCCACATGCCATGCGGTCCGTGCTCGGAGCCGCCCGCCGCCGCGGCGGTCTGGTCGTGGTCGATCTGCCGCGCCGGGTCGACGAGACGGTCGCCGAGACCCTGGCGCAGATCGACGTCGGGCTGCTCGTCGTACCCGGCGATCTGCGGGCGGTGGCCGCCGCCGCCCGCGTGGCGTCAGCGGTCACCATGGTCCTGAAGGACTTGCGGATCGTCGCGCGCGGCCCCTTCCGGCCGGGGCTGGACGATCACGAGATCGCCCGCCTGGTGGGACTGCCGCTCGCGGGCGAACTGCCCGACGAACCAGCACTCGCCGCCGACCCGGCCGGGGACGGCCCGCCCGGCTCGTCCGGGCGCGGCCCCCTTGCCCGGTTCTGCGCCGCCTTCCTCGCGCAGGCGATGCCCGCGGGCGGGAGCGTGACCGTATGACCGCCGAACTCCTCGACGCCGTACGCATGCGCCTTGCCGAGCACGGCGGCGAGCCGACGCCCGCCCGGGTGGCCGCGGCGCTCCGGGCCGAGGGGCGGCTGCTCGGCGACGCCGAAGTGCTCGGCGTGGTCACCGCCCTGCGCTCCGAACTCGTCGGCGCCGGTCCGCTGGAGCCGCTGCTCGCCGACCCCGAGGTCACCGACATCCTCGTCAACGCGCCGGACCAGGTCTGGATCGACCGCGGTCGCGGGCTCGAACGCAGCGAGGTGGGCTTCGCCGACACGGGCGCCGTGCGCCGCCTCGCTCAGCGACTGGCCACGAGCGCGGGGCGCCGACTGGACGACGCGTGCCCGTGGGTGGACGGTCGCCTCCCGGACGGCACGCGGCTGCACGCCGTGCTGCCACCGGTGGTCGTCGGCTCGCCGTGCCTGTCGCTGCGGGTGGTGCGGGCCCGGGCCTTCACCCTGGCCGAGCTGATCGCGGTCGGCACGCTGGACGCCGAGACCGCGGCGCTGCTCGGCGCGATCCTCGACGCCCGCCTGTCCTTCCTGATCAGCGGCGGCACAGGCTCAGGCAAGACCACGCTGCTCAGCTGTCTGCTCGGACTGGTCGACCCGGCGGCGCGCGTCGTTCTCGCCGAGGACTCGGCGGAGCTTCGCCCCGACCACCCGCATGTGGTCCGCCTGGAGACCCGCCCCGCCAACCAGGAGGGCGCCGGTCTGGTCACCTTGCGGGACCTGGTCCGCCAGGCGCTGCGCATGCGACCCGACCGGCTCGTCGTGGGCGAGGTGCGCGGCCCCGAGGTCACCGACCTGCTCGCCGCCTTGAACACCGGCCATGAGGGCGGGTGCGGCACCGTGCACGCCAACGCCGCCTCGGACGTCCCGGCCCGCCTGGAAGCGCTCGGAATGACCGCTGGGCTCGACAGGGCGTCTCTGCACAGCCAGCTGGCGGCCGCTCTCTCCGTCGTCGTTCATCTGGTGCGGGACGACTCGGGCCGGCGGCGGGTCGCGGAGGTCCACGTCCTGCGGCGTGGCGCCGACGGGCTGGTGGCCACCGTGCCGGCGCTGACGCGCGACGCCAGGGGCGCCGGCGAGCGGGGACCGGGCTGGGAGCGGCTGATGGCCCTGTGCGCGGGGGACGCGTCATGACCGCCGGGGCGGACCCGAGGGCCCTCGTATGGGCCGCCGCACTGTGTGCCGTGCTCGCGCTGTACGCGGCGTGCAGCCGGCAGGACGCGGGCCGCAGGGCGAGGCGGCTCCTCGAAGGCCCGGCCCCGGGAGGTCCCGGACGGTTCTCACAGCCCTTCCCGTGGCCCGGGGTGATCGAAGCGGTGGCCCGGCTCCGGCGGTGGCTTCGGACCCGGCTGCGACCCGTACGGGCGGCGGCTTCGGAGCCGGAGCGGGACGGAAGAGGACCCTCCCGGTGGATCGGCGCCCTGCGGTTGCGGACGAAGGAGCCCATGCCGAGGGGACCCGGGCTGCCGGGTCCGCAATGGTGGCCCCTGCCCGGAGTCGGCCCGCAGGCGGTGTGTCTGCCGCTCGGACTGGCGCTGGGTGTGGTCACCCGTTCGCCGCTGCCTGTGCTCGCAGGAGCGGCCGGGTGGCCGCTGGCGGGGCGGGCACTGCGTCGGCGCGGCGAGCGTGCGGCGGCCGAACGGAGGATGGCGGCGGTGGCCGCGCTGTGCGGCGCGACGGCCGCGGACCTGCGCACCGGACGACCCGCGCACACCGCGCTGGGTGACGCTGTCGAGTCGGCCGGATGGCCGGCGACCCCCGAACTGGCCGAGGAGGCAAGGCTGCTGCTGTCCGCCGCTCGCTTCGGCGGGGACGTCCCCGAGGCTTTGCGTGCGGCGGGGCGCCTCCAGGAGGGCGCTCAAGGGCTCGTCGCGGCTGCCGCGTGCTGGCAGGTCGGTATGGACGGCGGTGCGGGACTGGCCGCCGCGCTGGACCGCGTGGCCGCCGCGCTGCGGGCCGAGGCGGACCAGAGGGACGACCTGCGGGCCCAGTTGGCCGGACCGCGGTCCACGGCGGTGCTGCTGGCACTGCTCCCCGTTTTCGGCCTCCTGCTGGGAGCGGGCCTGGGGGCCGACCCCTTCAGGGTCCTGCTGCACACGCCGACCGGATTGTTCTGCCTGGCCGCGGGAGGGCTGCTGGAGTGGGCGGGGCTCGCGTGGACCGCCAGGATCGTTCGTCGCGCGGAGCGCGGCCCCGCACCCAGGACGACCGCGACGAAGGCGGCGGACAGGAGGGCGGCATGAGCGGCTGGTCCGTCCACAGCCTGGGGATGACCGCGGCGCTCGTACTCGGCGCCCTCGCCGCGGCCCTGGCATTCGTCGACGTGCGGCGGCGCCGGGAGGACCGCGCGGCGCGGGCGATCGTGGACGCGGGAAGCGTTCACGAGCCCGGGCGAAGGCCCCGGCCGGGGACCGGCGTCGGCTCGGGCTCCGCGTCGGGCCGCCGGAAGGCGGGGCCACGGCCGACGCCGGGGGCGGCGCGGGTGCCGCGATCGGCCTTGAGGCCGGCCTCAGCCGTTCGTGCGCGAGCGGGGCAGCGGTCGCGTTCGGGGCCGCACGCCGGGACGGGCGCGTGGCCGGGACCGGACCGGAAGGCCGGACCGGGCTCAGGGCGCGGCCCCGGCTCGGACCGCGGGCCTACGCCTCGGAGGAAGGTGCCCGAGTCCGGTCCGGAGTCGGCGGCCGGCCTCGGCAGGCGGCCGGAACCGGCACCGGGACAGGGACCGGACGCGGGGGACGGCGCCGGGACCGGGCGGGAGACAGGGCCGCGGTGGCCGCGGGCCGACGCCGGCGGGCTGATGCGGGAATGGGGTCCAGCGGTCGGCGCCGGGCTGGGAGTGGCCGTCCTCGTCGGAGGGCTGACGGGCGTCCTCGCCGGGGTGGGGGCGGCGTTCGGGGCCCGGGCTTGGCTCACGAGGCGGCAGGGCGCCGCTCAGGGCGCGGAGGGAGGCGAGCGGCCCGACCCGTCGGAACTTCCCCTGTGCGCCGACCTGATGGCCGCCTGCCTGGCCGCAGGCGCGACGCCTGGGGAGGCGGCCGAGGCCGTGGGGCGGTGCATGGGCGGCCCGTTGGGGACCGCGCTGATACGGACGCGGGCCGAACTGCGGTTCGGCGCGGAACCGGACGAGTGTTGGGAGCGGTTCGGCCGCCTGACAGGGGCCCGTGAGATGGGCCGGTGTCTGGCGCGGGCGTCGGTGACGGGCAGCGCGCCCTTCGCCGAGATGTCGCGGCTTGCGGCGGACTACCGGGCCGGGCAGACCCGTTCGGCGCTCGCCCGCGCGCGAAAGGCTGCGGTCCTCGCCACAGCGCCCCTGGGCGTGTGCTTCCTGCCCGCCTTCTTGCTGGTCGGCGTCGCTCCCGTGGTGATCGGGCTGGCCGGGACGGTCCTCGGCGGCCGCCTCGGGTGACCACCCGAATGCCGGCATTCCCCCAGGTGGGTGAAAGCACCCCCCTGACCACGACAAACACAACTCAGGAGGAAATGATCATGATGGAGAAGTTCGCCGTCCGGCTGGGCCGCAGGGTACGGCGGTGCCGCGAGGCGATGGACGCCGGGATGAGTACGGCGGAGTACGCGGTGGGCACGATCGCGGCATGCGGATTCGCCGCCGTGCTCTACCGGATCGTGACGAGCGGGCCGGTGCGGTCGGCGCTCACCGGGGTGATCGAGAGGGCGCTCCATGTGCCGTTCTGAGCGTGCCGGGCCGCGTCGCGGGGACGGCGGCTATGTCACGGCCGAGACGGCGATGGTGATCCCCGTCCTGGTGGGGCTGGCCGCGCTGCTGATCTGGGGACTCATGGCCGCCGCGGCGCAGGTCCGGTGCGAGGACGCGGCCCGGGCCGGCGCCCGGGCCGCGGCCCGGTCGGAGACGCCGGACGTGGTGCGTGAAGTGACGCGGCGGGCGGCGCCCGCCGGCGCCCAGGTGCGGGTGGCGCGGGACGGCGACATGGTTCGGGTACGTGTCACCGTGCCGATGCCTCGGTACCCGGTTCCGATCACAGCGGAGGCCGCGGCTCTCGCCGAGGACACCGTGGGTGCGGACGCCGCGGGCGCGGGCGGGGAAGGCGCGGGGCCGTGAGCCGGCACTGCCCGGACGACCGGGGTTCGGCCACGGTGTGGTCGCTCGGGCTGATGGGGGCGCTCCTGGCGGTCTTCACGGCCGTGCTGCTGATGGACCGGGCGGTGATCGCGCGTCACCGGGCCGGCGCCGCAGCGGACCTGGCCGCCCTCGCCGCCGCCGATCACGCCCTGGACGGCCGGGGCGCGGCGTGCGCCCTGGCCGCAAGGGTGGCCGGGGCGCAGGGCGCCGTACTCGTCAGCTGCTCGGTGCGCGGGGAGGTGTCCGACGTGGTGGCGCGGGTCGGCGGGGCCAGGGTCAGGTCCAGGGCCGGACCGCCGGAAGCCGCCTACCGGGGCGGGGACCCGCGCTCAGCCCGCACCGCCGCTGCCGTCGGGTCCGGGTCCGGGTCCGGTGCCGGTGTCGGTTTCCGTGCACGTGCCCGTATCGGCGTCGGGTTCGGTGACGTCCGGCTCGGTGATGTCCGGTTTCGTGACGGCCGGGTCGGCGTCGGGAGCGCTTGCACCGCTCCCAGTCGCGTTCGTCCCGCTTCGGCCCGCGTCCGTGCCCTGGCCCTCGTCCTCGCCTTCCCCGTTCTGGGGTCCCGCGGCCAGAAGGCAGTCCAGGAGGCGGACGGCGGCGGCCTTGTCGAGGGGGTCGTTGCCGTTGCCGCACTTGGGGGACTGGACGCAGGAGGGGCAGCCGAAGTCGCACTCGCAGGAGGCGATGGCCTCGCGGGTGGCGGTGAGCCAGGAGCGGGCGGTGCGGAAGGCGCGTTCGGCGAAGCCCGCGCCGCCGGGGTGGCCGTCGTAGACGAAGACGGTGGGCAGGCCGGTGTCGGCGTGCAGCGGTATGGAGACGCCGCCGATGTCCCACCGGTCGCACGTGGCGAACAGCGGAAGGAGGCCGATGGAGGCGTGCTCAGCGGCGTGCAGCGCGCCGGGCAGTTCCTCGGGGTGGATGCGGGCGGCGTCCAGTTGGGCGGACGTGACCGTCCACCACACCGCGCGGGTGCGCAGCGTGCGCGGTGGCAGGTCGAGTCTGGTCTCGCCGAGCACCTCGTTGGTCAGCAGACGGCGGCGCAGGAAGGAGACGACCTGGTGGGTGACCTCGACCGACCCGAAGTGGATGCGGGCCTCCCCCCAGGGCTCCTCCATCTCGTCGGTCAGGACGCTGACCTCGGTGGTGTCGCGGGCCATCGTGGAGTACGGCGGGTCGGCGCGTTCGACGAGCGCGACGCCGTCCTCCAGGTCCAGACGCCGGACCAGGTAGGTGCGGCCCTGGTGGAGATGAACGGCCCCCTCGTGCACGGTCGTGTGCGCGGCGCCCGCGTCCACCGTGCCCAGCAGACGGCCGGTGGCGGACTCCACGACCTGGACCGGCCGACCGCCCTCGCCGCGGATGTCGGTGAGGTCGGCGGCCCGTTCGCGCCGGGTCCAGTACCACCCGCCGGCGCGGCGCCGCAGCAGTCCCCGCTTCTCCAACTGCGGTACGAGGGAGGCGGATTCCGGCCCGAAGAGGACGAGATCGTCCTCGGTGAGCGGCAGCTCGGCGGCAGCGGCGCACAGGTGGGGGGCGAGGACGTAAGGGTTGTCGGGGTCGAGGACGGTGGACTCCACCGGCCGTTCGAAGATCGCCTCGGGGTGGTGGACGAGATACGTGTCGAGGGGGTCGTCGCGGCCCACCATGACCGCCAAAGCGCCCTGCCCGGTGCGGCCGGCCCTGCCCGCCTGCTGCCACAGGGACGCCCTGGTGCCCGGATAGCCGGCCAGCAGCACGGCGTCGAGGCCGGAGACGTCGACGCCGAGTTCCAGCGCGGAGGTCGAGGCGAGGCCGAGGAGGCGGCCGGAGTGCAGGTCGCGTTCGAGGGCGCGCCGCTCCTCGGGCAGGTACCCGCCGCGGTAGGCGGCGACCCGGTGGGGGAGTCCGGAGTCGATCTCGGCGAGGCGTTCCTGGGCGATCAGGGCCACCAGTTCGGCGCCGCGACGGGAGCGTACGAAGGCGACCGTGCGTACACCCTGGAGGACCAGGTCGGTGAGCAGCTCGGCGGACTCGGCGGTCGCCGTGCGCCGGACCGGAGCGCCGTGCTCCCCGGACAGGGCGGTCAGCGGCGGCTCCCAGAGGGCGAAGGCCAGCTCGCCTCGCGGCGAGGTGTCCTCGGTGACCTCGGCGACCGGCACGCCGGTCAGCAGCCCGGCGGTCCTGCCCGGATCGGCCGCGGTCGCGGAGGCGAGCAGGAAGACCGGATCGGCCCCGTAGCGGGCGCACACCCGCCGCAGGCGGCGCAGCACCTGGGCGACGTGCGAACCGAAGACGCCGCGATAGGCGTGGCACTCGTCGATCACGACGTACCGCAGGCCGCGCAGGAAGGAGGACCAGCGGGCGTGGCCGGGCAGGATGCCGCGGTGGAGCATGTCGGGGTTGGTCAGCACGTAGGTCGCGTACTGGCGTACCCACTCGCGTTCCTCGACGGGCGTGTCGCCGTCGTAGACGGCGGGTCTGACCGCCGTGCCCAAAGGCGCGGCGAGAGCGGCCACCGCCCGGCGCTGATCGGCGGCGAGGGCCTTGGTCGGCGCCAGGTACAGCGCCGTGGCGCCCCGCCCGGCCGAGGGCCCCTGTCCGGGCGGGCGTCCCCGCCCTGCCCGGCCTCCCCGCGCGCCGGCGGCGGCCGGCCCGGCCGCGCCCTCCCCGCCGGCCGTCTCCGCGGACGCGGAACCCTCCGCGGACGCGGCCGTCTCCCCCCGCCCGGGGGGCCGCTCGGCGCCGTCGAGGAGCGCGCTGAGCACCGGGGCCAGATACGCCAAGGACTTGCCGGAGGCCGTGCCCGTGGCGACCACGACCGAATCGCCCCGTACCGCGTGGCCTGCGGCGAGGGCCTGGTGTTCCCACGGCCGGTCGATCCCCGCGGCCCGGATCGCCGCGACGACTTCGGGGCGGATGGCGTCCGGCCAGGACGCATGGCGGCCCGCCCGCGCGGGCAGGTGCTCCGTATGGGTGATGCGTACGGCGCGGTCGGCCCCCGCGGCGAGCCGCTCCAAAGCGGTCCGTGGGGACGGGCGCCCGTGCGCCGACTGCGGACGATGATCCTGGGCCATCGGCACTCAGTGTGTCACCGGAGTGACGGACAATCGCAGTAAGGCGTCGTGCAGGCCCACCGCGAAGTGATTGAATGCCATCGCGGCCGCCGCTTCTTCCCCTACCGTCGGTGGGGAGGCGCCCCCGCTACCGTCGGTGGGGAGGCCCCAGGGGGGCGCCGCGTCGATGCAAGGTGCTGGAGGATCCGTGGACCTGTCCCTGTCGACCCGAACCGTCGGCGATCGCACGATCGTCGAAGTCGGCGGCGAGATTGATGTGTACACCGCGCCCAAGCTGCGTGAGCAGCTGGTGGAGCTCGTGAACGACGGGAGTTACCACCTGGTCGTGGACATGGAGGGTGTCGACTTCCTCGACTCCACCGGCCTGGGTGTGCTCGTCGGTGGGCTGAAGCGGGTGCGTGCGCACGAGGGATCGCTGCGTCTGGTGTGCAACCAGGAGCGCATCCTGAAGATTTTCCGTATCACCGGCCTGACCAAGGTGTTCCCGATCCACACCTCGGTCGACGAGGCTGTCGCGGCGACCGACTGACCGTCCGAGCGACGTCGCCCGAGAGGGGCACCGGGCGGCACGCCCGTCCGGTCCCCTGTTCTGCCCACCCACAGGACCGGAGGGGGACCATGCCCACCGTAGAACTGCTCTTCAGCGCCCAGCCGGAGCACGTGCGCACCGCACGGCTGGTGGCCGCGGCCGTGGCGCGCCGGGCGGGGGTGGACGAGGCGGCTCTCGACGAGGTGCGGCTGGCGGTGGGCGAGGCCTGCAGCCGGGCCGTCGGCCTGCACCGCAACAGCGGGGTGGAGGCACCCGTCCAGGTGCGGCTCACCGAGGACGACAAGAAGTTCTCCATCGAGGTGGCCGACGAGGTGCCCGGCACGACGTCCGGCTCCGCCCCGGACTCGGGCGACGAGGCCGCCGACGACGAGGGGGAGATGGGCCTGGCCGTCATCAGCGGCCTCGTCGACGACTTCGAGGTGCTGGACGGCGAGAAGGGCGGCGTCATCCGTATGAGCTGGCCCACGGTGGCCCCGTAGCTCGCTTCCCGTAGGACGTCTCCCACCTTCGGCCCACCGCCTCGCCACGCGTCCGACTCGCCGTCCCACGCCCGGCCAACCGCCCCGCCACGTTCCGCGGCCCCGCCGTAGGTCGGGCCTCCCTTCCGCCTCCGGACCCCTCTCGCCTCACGGCCCCCGCCTTGTCCCCGGTACCCGCCCCGGCTCCTTCCTGGGCGCGGCTCTCATACGGCCGAATGGCGCCGCGCGGAAACGCGCACCTTCACTTACCGTGGGAATTCCCAGCGGGCACCCTTTTTTGATCTTCGGGTGCTCCCTACAATCCGTCCATCTTGCTCAGCTCGCTGAGCGCGCGGCTTGAACAGCCGTAGGGAGGCCGCGAGAGCCGCACGCCCATGCGCCAAACGTCAAGGAGGACGAATGGCGGGGCCACTCACCCCTCACACCACGCTTGCCGCGGCACCGGTATTGACCAGCGGTAATCGCGCTCTCGTATGGATCATCGCGGTGGTAGCGCTGGCCGCACTCGCGGTCGCCGCCGTGCTGGTCCGTGAAGTGCTCGCGGCGGACGAGGGTACCGACAGTATGAAGAAGATCGCCGCTGCCGTGCAGGAGGGGGCCAATGCCTACCTCGCACGGCAGTTCCGCACTTTGGGGATCTTCGCCGTCGCGGCGTTCTTCCTGCTCATGCTGCTGCCTTCGGACAGTACGTCACAGCGAATCGGCCGTTCGATCTTCTTTCTGGTGGGCGCGATCTTCTCCGCGGTCACCGGATATGTGGGAATGCGATTGGCGGTACGCAGCAATGTGCGCGTAGCCGCCGCCGCGAGGGCGGCGACATCACAGCCCGGAGAACCGGCGAAAGACCTGACGACCGTTTCCCACCGGGCGATGAAGATCGCATTCAGGACCGGTGGCGTGGTGGGCATGTTCACCGTGGGACTCGGTCTTCTCGGCGCTTCCGCGGTCGTACTGATCTACAAAGCCGACGCACCGAAGGTGCTGGAGGGATTCGGTTTCGGGGCGGCGCTGCTGGCGATGTTCATGCGTGTCGGCGGCGGCATCTTCACCAAGGCGGCGGACGTAGGGGCCGACCTGGTCGGCAAGGTCGAGCAGGGCATCCCCGAGGACGACCCGCGCAACGCGGCCACGATCGCGGACAACGTCGGCGACAACGTCGGCGACTGCGCCGGCATGGCCGCCGACCTGTTCGAGTCATACGCCGTCACCCTGGTGGCCGCGCTGATCCTGGGCAAGGTCGCCTTCGGCGATTCCGGCCTCGCCTTCCCCCTCCTCATCCCGGCCATCGGCGTCCTCACCGCCATGGTGGGCATCTTCGCCGTGGCCCCGCGCCGCTCCGACCGCAGCGGCATGAGCGCCATCAACCGCGGCTTCTTCATCTCCGCGGTCATCTCACTGGCCGGCGTGGCGATCGCCGTCTACTCCTACCTGCCCTCCTCCTACGCCGACCTCAAGGGCGTCGGCAGCGACATCTCCGGTCACCCGGGCGACCCGCGCACCCTCGCGATCGTGGCGGTGGCCATCGGGATCGTGCTGGCGGCGGTGATCCAGCAGCTCACCGGCTACTTCACCGAGACGACCCGGCGCCCGGTCAGGGACATCGGCAAGACCTCGCTGACCGGTCCGGCGACCGTCGTGCTGTCCGGCGTCTCCCTCGGCCTGGAATCGGCGGTCTACTCGGCGGTCCTGATCGGCCTGACCGTCTACGGCGCGTTCCTGCTCGGCGGCACCTCCGTCTGGCTGGCGCTGTTCGCCGTTGCCCTCGCCGGCACCGGCCTGCTGACCACCGTGGGCGTCATCGTCGCCATGGACACCTTCGGCCCGGTCTCGGACAACGCCCAGGGCATCGCCGAGATGTCCGGCGACGTCCACGGGGAGGGCGCGCAGGTGCTCACCGACCTCGACGCGGTCGGCAACACCACAAAGGCCATCACCAAGGGGATCGCGATCGCCACCGCGGTGCTGGCCGCGACCGCCCTGTTCGGCTCCTTCAAGGAGGCCACGGACACCGCCGTGGCCAAGGCCCACCCGGCCGTGTCCGACGGGCGATGGCTCTCGCTGGACATCTCCCAGCCCAACAACCTCGTCGGCCTGCTGCTCGGCGCGTCCGTGGTCTTCCTCTTCTCGGGCCTGGCGATCAACGCCGTCTCCCGCTCCGCGGGCGCGGTTGTGTACGAGGTACGGCGCCAGTTCCGCGACCACCCCGGGATCATGGACGGCACCGAACTGCCCGAGTACGGCCGGGTGGTCGACATCTGCACCAAGGACGCGCTGCGCGAACTGGCAACCCCCGGCCTGCTCGCCGTCATGGCGCCGATCGCCGTCGGCTTCACCTTCGGCATCGGTTCGCTCGCCTCCTATCTGGCGGGCGCGATCGGAGCCGGCGCCCTGATGGCGGTGTTCCTGGCCAACTCGGGCGGTGCCTGGGACAACGCCAAGAAGCTCGTCGAGGACGGCAATTACGGCGGTAAGGGGAGCGACGCCCATGCCGCGACCGTCATCGGCGACACGGTGGGCGACCCGTTCAAGGACACCGCGGGCCCGGCCATCAACCCGCTGCTGAAGGTCATGAACCTGGTAGCGCTCCTGATCGCCCCGGCGGTGGTGAAGTTCAACTACGGCGTCGACGCCAACCTCGGCGTGCGCGTCAGCGTGGCGGCCGTGTCCGTGGCGGTCATCGTCGGAGCGGTGTACGTCTCCAAGCGCCGCGGCATCGCCATGGACAGCGAGGACGACGGCGGGGACGCGGGCGGCGACCCCGCGCCCTCCGAGAAGAACTCGACCGTGGTGGCCTGAGCCACCGCCAAGGTGCCGGCCCGAGCCGCCGCCAAGGCGCCCGCCTGAGCCGCCACCAAGGCGCCCGCCTGAGCCGCCACCAAGGTGCCGGCCCGAGCCGCGGCCTTGGCGTCGGCCCGAGCCGCCACCAAGGCGTCGAGCAGGTCCGGGCGGACCGCCGGCCAAGGGCGCCCAAGAGCCACGGGCACCCTTGGCCGGCGGTGCTCTGCTGTGAACGACGGAAAATCACACCAATACGGTTCAAATCGTCTCGCGGATTCGCGGTCGGCCCCCCCTTCCCGTGTATGTTCCGGGGCCGTGCTCGGAAGCGCTCATGAGCAGGGCCGGCGAAGGGACCAACCGGTGAAGGTGACCACGAAGCTCTCGGCCGCGCTGTGCGGCGGTACGGCGCTGCTGCTGGCGCTGTCCGCGTGCGGCGGCGACGACACCGGCAAGAAGCGCGATGAATGGGCCAAGGGCGTCTGCGACCAGGCCACGACCCAGTTCACAAAGATCAGTGACGCGAGTACGGCGCTGAGCAAGGTCCCCAGCAACGGCGCCCCGGCGACTGTCAAGGCCGCGGACGCGCAGAGCTTCCAGACGATCTCCGCCGCCTATACGTCGCTGGCCGGCATCTTCAACTCCGCCGGCCCCGCACCCGGCAGCGACGGAGCCGCGTACCAGAAGAACGCCGTCGCCGCCTTCACCGCCCTGTCCGGCCAGTACGCGGACCTGAAGAAGCAGACCGACAACCTGGTCACCAGTGACCGGCAGAAGTTCGCCGACGGCCTCGGCTCGGTCTCGACCAACCTGAACACCGTCGTCGCCCAGGGGCAGCAGCGGCTCAAGACGCTGAGCCAGGGCGACATGGGCCAGGCGCTGGCCAAACAGCCCGGTTGCCGGCGCGTCTCGGGAACCGCGACCCCGGCGTCCCCGGCGTCGTCGTAGGACGTCCGACGTCGGCGCAGGGGGCGACAATGGCGGGTGTGAGTACGCCCCTCCTCCCCGCGGCCGACAGTGCCGCCCTGCTGCGGGACGACCTGACGACCGCCGCCTTCACCGCGGACGGCTGCCTGGACCTGCTGGGGGCCGTCGCCTATGCGGCGCTCTCCCGCGCCGAGACGGTCCCGGCCCTGCGCGCCACCCGCGGCGGCAGCCCGCTGGAGACCCTCGTCCGGCTCTTCCTCCTCCAGCGCCCGGTCGCTCGCGAGCGCGCTCGGGCCGCGCTGAAGGACGTGGACCGGTACGAGGCCGACGGCTGGCTGCTGCGTGACGGTGAGGACGTGCGCGCCACCGTGGACGTACGGCCGTACGCCGGGGACGGCGGCGAGGACTGGTGGATCGTCTCGGACCTCGGCTGTTCGGTCGGTGGTGCGGGAGGCGTGGGCGCCGCCTCGGGGGCCGAGGCCCTGGGGGTCGGGCGTGCCGACCTCGTGCTCGGCGTCGGCGGCGCCTCGTCCACCCTGGCCGGGATCACCGTCCGCAAGCCCGTCGGCCGGGCGCTCGACCTCGGCACGGGCTGCGGTGTGCAGGCCCTGCACGCCTCCCGGCACGCCACCCGCGTCACCGCGACCGACCTGAACCCGCGCGCCCTGCACTTCGCGCGCCTCACCCTGGCGCTGTCGGGCGGGCACGAGCCGGATCTGCGTCGGGGCAGCCTCTTCGAGCCCGTCGGCGACGAGCGCTACGACCTCGTCGTCTCGAACCCGCCGTTCGTGATCTCCCCGGCAGGCGCGGGCGAGCGGCTCACCTACCGTGACGGCGGAATGGCCGGCGACGACCTGTGCCGCACCCTTGTCCGCGAGAGCGCCGACCACCTGACCGACGGCGGCTACTGCCAGATCCTCGCCAACTGGCAGCACATCGAGGGTCAGGACTGGCGCGACCGCCTCGCCTCCTGGGTGCCGCCCGGATGCGACGCCTGGATCGTGCAGCGCGAGGTGCAGGACGTGGCCCAGTACGCGGAACTGTGGCTGCGCGACAGCGGCGCCCACCGCGGCGACCCGGCGGCGTACGCGGCCCGGTACGACGCCTGGCTGGACGGTTTCGAGCGCGCCAAGGTGGCGGGCGTCGGATTCGGCTGGATCACGCTGCGGCGCTCCGGAGCGGACCGCCCCTCGGTCACCGTCGAGGAGTGGCCGCACCCGGTGGAGCAGCCGCTCGGCGCGCACATCGCCGACTGGTTCGACCGGCAGGAGTTCCTGCGCGCCCATGACGACGCGGCGCTGCTCGGCGCGCGCTTCGCCCTCGCCCCGGACGTCGTCCAGGAGCAGGTCGGACTGCCCGGCGCCGAGGACCCGGAACATGTGGTGCTGCGATCGGCGCGCGGAATGCGCCGCGCGACCAAGGTCGACACGGTGGGCGCGGGTTTCGCCGGAGTGTGCGACGGCACGCTGCCCGCGGGCCGGATCGTGGACGCCATCGCGCAACTGCTGGGCGAGGACCCGGTGGTGCTGCGCGACCGCACGCCCGAGTCGATCAGGCTCCTGGTCGAGCAGGGCTTCCTGGTGCCGGTCGGGGAGGAGTGAGAGGAGGCGTGGGAGGGGACGCGGGTTTGGATCCCCTCACCCGTCCGGGGCGAGCGGGGGCGTCCAGCGCATCTCCAGGAGCGCGGGATCGAAGGGGGCGCGCGTCGAGCGCCCCTCCGGCAGCGGGCGCACCGTCACGGCGTCGACGACCGCCGCCACGGCGATCCTTTTCTGCCGCAGGTCGAATTCCGCCCACCGCTGCCGGGTGAAGCCGCCGAGGAGCGGATCCGGCCGATTCCGCGTGTCCGCGAGGCCGCCCCCGTACCGCGATTCGAGTTCGTCCAGGACCATGTCGGTGATCGTCCGGTCCACCAGGTCCATCCGCCGGGCCAGCCCACGGCACCGCGCCGACGTGCAGGCATAGGACCCGTGCGGGGTGCCGCGGGTCACCGGGTTGCCGACCAGGGTGGCACCGCACTCCGTGCCGTCGCGGCCGCGCCTGCCGCACCGCAGGAATCCGGACAGCAGGTACTTGCGGGTCTGAGCGATACGTCTGCGTTCCGGGGCGCGCGCGCCGGTGGGAGAAGAGGGCGCGGAACCGGCCGCGGGTCCCGCGGCTGCTGTGCCGGGCTCGCTTGTTGCGCCTGCCGCGGCGCCCGACGCAATGGCGACGGCCGAACCCCCCGCGTAGCGCCGGACCACCCGCAGCCATTCCTCCGGTGTGGCGATCGTCTCCCAGCCGCCGACCACCGGCTCACCCGTGAGGGGGTCGCGGACGAGTTCGCCGCCAAGGACGCGGTAGCCGCACACCGCCGGATTGCTGACCATGTTGCGGACGGTGGTACCGGTCCACTTGCCGCCCCTGACGGTCGGCACCCGCTGGTCGATCAGCCATCGGGTGACCGTCCGCTCCGACTTTCCCGCCATGATCATCTCTATGGCCCGCCGCAGGTAAGGCGACTCGAAGGGGTCGAGCAGGTGATTGTGCGGGCGCCCGTCGGACAGGTCGCCCGGAAGCCAGCCGAAGCGTCGGTGCCCGCCCGTCTGCCGCCCCGCGGCGGCCCGCTCGCGTACGTCCGAGCCGGATGACGGCGTGCGGTCGGCGGCCGGCCCGCCGCCCCCCTCCTCGGCGCCACGGCGAGGTGTGGCATTGTCGGCAGACGCGGTACCCGCCGTCTCGGTGGCCGGCCGGCTACGCCTGCCGCGGTCGTCGGCGTGGGTGAATTCACGCGTGATCTGCCATGTGGACGTAGCCTGCATGAGGACCCCGACGGTGTGTACTGTAATGGTTAGAACATACATCGGGTTACCGTTCGAGTGGCGTTGCGGACTTTCCTCGTTTGACACGGGCCCGGGAGGTACGGTCACACTCCGCAGCGACACCCCTTCGACCCGGAGAGAAGAGCGAAGTTGTCCCCGACCCGCGAGACCGCACGCAGCGGCCGCCGACTCGTCATCGTCGAGTCGCCCGCCAAGGCGAAGACGATCAAGGGCTACCTGGGCCCTGGATACGTCGTCGAGGCCAGCGTCGGGCACATCCGCGACCTCCCCAACGGGGCCGCCGAAGTGCCGGCGGAGTACAAGGGCCAGCCGTGGGCGCGGCTCGGCGTCAATGTGGACAGCGATTTCCAGCCGATCTACGTCGTCAACGCCGACAAGAAGGCACAGGTCAAGAAGCTCAAGGACCTTCTGAAGGAGTCGGACGAGCTATTCCTGGCCACTGACGAGGACCGCGAGGGCGAGGCCATCGCCTGGCATTTGCAGGAAATCCTCAAGCCCAAGGTCCCGGTGCACCGGATGGTGTTCCACGAGATCACCAAGGACGCGATCCAGGAAGCCGTCCGCAATCCGCGCGAGCTGAACCAGCGCCTGGTCGACGCCCAGGAGACCCGCCGCATCCTGGACCGGCTGTACGGCTACGAGGTCTCGCCGGTGCTGTGGAAGAAGGTCATGCCGCGGCTGTCGGCGGGCCGCGTCCAGTCCGTGGCCACCCGCCTCGTGGTGGAGCGCGAGCGCGAGCGCATGGCCTTCCGGTCCGCCGACTACTGGGACCTGACCGGCACCTTCCACGCGGGCCGGGCGGGCGACGCCTCGGACCCGTCCGCGTTCGCCGCCCGCCTTACCGCGGTGGACGGCCGCCGCGTCGCCCAGGGCCGCGACTTCGACCCGGCCACCGGCGCGCTGAAGGACTCCGCGAACGTCCTGCACCTGGACGAGGCGAACGCCCGCGCCCTTGCCGCGGCCCTCGCCGACACCAGGTTCGCGGTCCGCAGCGTCGAGTCCAAGCCGTACCGCCGCTCCCCGTACGCGCCCTTCCGCACCACCACCCTCCAGCAGGAGGCCTCGCGCAAGCTGGGCCTGGGCGCCAAAGCCACCATGCAGGTCGCCCAGAAGCTGTACGAGAACGGCTTCATCACCTACATGCGCACCGACTCCACCACGCTGTCGGAGACCGCGATCAGCGCGGCCCGCGCCCAGGTGACGCAGCTCTACGGCGCCGACTACCTGCCGGACAAGCCGCGCGTGTACGCCGGGAAGGTGAAGAACGCCCAGGAGGCGCACGAGGCCATCCGCCCTTCGGGGGACCGCTTCCGCACCCCGGGCGAGACCGGCCTGACCGGCGACCAGTTCCGGCTCTACGAGCTGATCTGGATGCGCACCGTCGCCTCCCAGATGAAGGACGCGGTCGGCCAGTCCGTCACCGTCAAGGTCGCCGGCACCTCCGCCGACGGCCGGGACGCGGAGTTCTCCGCCTCCGGCAAGATCATCACCTTCCACGGCTTTCTCAAGGCGTACGTCGAAGGCGCCGACGACCCCAACGCCGAGCTCGACGACCGCGAGCGGCGGCTGCCGCAGGTGGCCGAGGGCGACCCGCTGACCGCGCACGAGATCACCGCCGACGGCCACTCCACCAAGCCGCCCGCCCGCTACACCGAGGCGTCGCTGGTCAAGGAGCTGGAGGAGCGCGAGATCGGCCGCCCGTCCACGTATGCGACGATCCTGGGCACGATCCTCGACCGCGGCTACGTGTTCAAGAAGGGCACCGCGCTGGTCCCCACCTTCTTGTCGTTCGCCGTCGTCAACCTCCTGGAGAAGCACTTCGGGCGGCTGGTCGACTACGACTTCACGGCGTCCATGGAGGACGACCTGGACCGCATCGCCCGCGGCGAGGCGCAGTCCGTGCCGTGGCTGCGGCGCTTCTACTTCGGCACCGACGATGCCGACGCCGCCGCCGTGGAGCCGGTCGCCGTCCGCAACGGCCACGGTGACCACCTCGGCGGCCTCAAGGAGCTGGTCGAGGACCTCGGTGCCATCGACGCCCGGGAGATCTCGTCGTTCCCGGTCGGCAACGGCATCGTGCTGCGCGTCGGCCGCTACGGGCCCTACATCGAGCGGGGCGAGAAGGGCGAGGACAGCCACCGCAGGGCCGACGTGCCCGCCGACCTGCCGCCGGACGAACTCAGCGTCGAGTACGCCGAGGAACTGTTCGCTCGGCCCTCCGGCGAGTTCGAGCTGGGCGACGACCCGGTCACCGGCCGCAGGATCGTCGCCAAGGACGGTCGCTACGGGCCGTACGTCACCGAGGTGCTGCCCGAGGACACCCCGAAGACCGGCAAGAACGCGGTCAAGCCGCGGACGGCGTCCCTGTTCAAGTCGATGTCCCTGGACACCGTCACCCTTGAGGACGCGCTCAGGCTGATGTCGCTGCCCAGGGTGGTCGGCTCCGACCCGGACGGCGTCGAGATCACCGCGCAGAACGGCCGCTACGGGCCCTACCTCAAGCGCGGCACCGACTCGCGGTCGCTGGAGAGCGAGGACCAGATCTTCACGATCACCCTCGACGAGGCACTGGCGATCTACGCGCAGCCCAAGGCGCGCGGGCGGGCAGCCGCCAAGCCGCCGCTGAAGGAGCTGGGCACCGACCCGGTCAGCGAGCGCCCCGTGGTGGTCAAGGACGGCCGCTTCGGGCCGTACGTGACCGACGGTGAGACCAACGCGACGCTGCGCCGGGACGACGACGTCGAGACGATCACTCCCGAGCGCGGTTACGAACTCCTCGCCGAGAAGCGGGCGAAGGGCCCGGTGAAGAAGGCGGCGGCCAAGAAGGCTCCCGCGAAGAAGACCGCGGCGAAGAAGACCGCGGCCAAGGCGGCGGGCTCGGCGCCCGCGAAGAAGACGGCGGCGAAGAAGACCACCGGGGCCTGACCGGCGCGGTGGTCGGCCGCCTTCGGGCGGGCGCTGCGGACGGGCGATGGCGGGCGGGCGCCGTGGACGGGCGATGCGGGGCGGGCGACGGGCAGCCGGCGACGGCGGGCGGGCAGGGGCCGAGGCGGGCGACGACCCGGCAGGCATCGATGCCTGACAGGCCTCGTGGCGCGATCAGCCGCGCGGCACGACAAGCCTCGCCGCGTGGCAGGTCTCGTGGCGTGGGCCGGCGGCTCGTCTGCCGGCGACGTGAGGGCCCGGCCGGGTGCCGGACCCGCCCGGCCGGAGGTTTTCCACAGGCCGGGAGCATGCCTTTCCGGTGGCCGGATACGCTGTCAGAATGACGCGATCCGAGCAGCCAGGGCAGCCCGCTGAGGTCAGCGACGCGTTCGCCGGGGAATTGGCGGCGGACTCTCGCGAGCGTGCCGTCGGCGCGCTGCTGAAGATTCCCGCCCTGCGCAAACTGTGGGGTGCGCAGCTCACCGGGGCAGTGGCCGACCGCCTCGGCCTGCTGGTGCTGCTCGTGCTCACCGTGCAGGCGGCGTTCGGGGCCCACGCCTTCGGCGGCGGTTACCGCGGCACCGCGTACGCGGTCACGTTGGTGTTCACCGCGCGCCTGGTGGCGACCGTGCTCTTCGGCGCGGTGCTGCTCGGCCCGCTGTCCGCGCTCACCGCCGAGAGCGGGCCGCTGGACCGCCGCTGGACGATGATCGGTGCCGACGGCGTACGCCTGGCGTCGTTCATCGTCGCGCCGCTGTGGATCACCTGGGTGCCGGACGCGGCGCACATCTGGCTTCTCGTCACCGTCTTCGTCACGGGCGCCGCCGAGCGGCTGTGGACCATCGCCAAGGACGGCGCGGCGCCCGCGCTGCTGCCGCCGCCGGGCGACACCTCGGTACGGCCCGCGCCCGACCACTTGGCCACGCTTCGCCGGCTGGATCTCCGGACGAGCTTCGTGGCGCTGCCGGCCGCCGCCGCGACGCTGGTGGTCGTCACCCTGATCAACACCCTGATCGCGGTGGGCGTCGACTGGTTCCACCTGCACCAGGTCGCACTGTCCTCCTACGTCACGGCCGGGCTCTTCTCGTCCTGCATCGCGATCCTCTACCTGCTGGAGCTGCCCTCCGGCACGACCGGGCGGCCCCGCTCGCCGCTGGAGGGGCTGCGCCGTCCCAAGAGCCCGCTGGGGCAGGAGAAGGGACGCACGGGCGCGCTGCCGTTGCTGGTGTTCGCCACCGCCGCCGTCGTGTGCGCCACAGCGGCGGCGGTCGCCGTCTCGGTGCTGCTCGCCGCCGACTTGGGCTTCGGACCGACCGGATTCGGGCTGCTGGTGGTGGCGTTCACCGGCGGGACGGTCGCCGGCATCCGGATCGCGCCGCGCGTCCTGCCGGGGCTGTCCCGCAGGCGGCTGCTGGCGCTGGCCATCGGGATCACCGGAATCGCGCTGCTCCTGACGGGGATCGTGCCCGACCAGACCACCGTGCTGCTGCTCGCCCTGCTGGCGGGCGTCGCGGCCGGGGTGACGGCCAACACCGGGCACGTCCTGGTCGAGCAGGAGACCGAGGAGCCGCGCCGGGACCGCACCGCCGAACACCTGCGGGCGGTGTCCGGGGTCGCGCTGGCCGCCGCCGCGGTCGTCGCCCCCCTGCTGGCCGGCGCGATCGGGCCGCGCCGCATCCACGACGGCCACTTCACCTTCGCCCACGGCGGCGCCGCGTACACGCTGATGCTCGTCGGGGCCCTGCTGCTGCCGATCGCGGCCCTCGTGCTGGGCCAGGTCGACGACCGTACCGGCGTGCCGCTGCGGCGCGACCTGCGGGAAGTGCTGGGCGGCGGCGAACCGGCCACCGCGCCGTCCGGCACAGGCTTCTTCATCGCGATAGAAGGCGGCGACGGCGCCGGGAAGTCCACCCAGGTGGATGCGCTCGCCGACTGGATCAGGGCCAAGGGCCACGAGGTCGTCGTCACCCGGGAGCCGGGTGCCACGGCGGTCGGGAAGCGGCTGCGGTCCATCCTGCTCGACGTGTCCACGGCCGGCATCTCGCACCGGGCCGAGGCCCTGCTGTACGCGGCCGACCGGGCGGAGCACGTCGACACGGTGATCAGGCCCGCCCTCGCCCGCGGCGCCGTCGTCATCTCCGACCGCTACATCGACTCCTCCGTCGCCTATCAGGGCGCCGGGCGCGACCTCGCGCCCACCGAGATCGCCCGGATCTCGCGCTGGGCGACCGCCGGACTCGTCCCGCACCTGACGGTGCTGCTCGACATCTCCCCGGAACAGGCGCGCGAGCGGTTCACAGAGGCTCCCGACCGGCTGGAATCGGAGCCCGCGGAGTTCCACCAGCGGGTGCGCTCCGGGTTCCTCACCCTGGCCGCCGCCGACCCGGCTCGGTACCTCGTGGTCGACGCCGCGCAGGCGCCCGAGGCGGTCACCACGGTGGTGCGGCACCGGCTCGACCGGATGCTGCCGCTGTCCGCCAAGGAGATCGAGGCCCGGGCCGAGGCCGAGCGCAAGGCGGCCGAGGAGGCGGCCCGCAGGGCGGCCGAGGAAGCCGCGCGCAAGGCGGAGGAGGAGCGCAAGGAGCGCGAGCGCCAGGCACAGCTGGAAAAGCTGCGCCGCGAGGAAGAGGAGCGGCGGCTCGCCGCCGAGGAGGCGGCCCGGCGGGAGATCGCCGAGCGGAAAGCCGCCCAGGAGGCCGAGGAGAGGCGCCTTCGCGAGGAGGAGGCGGCCCGGCTGGCCGCCGAGGAGGCCGCCCGCCGCGAGGCCGAGGAGGCCGCCCGCGCCGCCGAGCAGGAGCGACTGCGGCGCCTCGCCGAAGAACAGGCCCGGCTGCGGTCCGAGGCCGAGGCGCGGCGCCTGGAGAAGCAGCGCAAGGCCGAGGAGGCCCTGCTGCGCGCCGAGCAGGCCCGTGCCGCCGCCGCTGCCGCTGCCGCCGCGGCATCCGACGCCGAGGAGACGACAGAGCTGCCCTCGGCTCCCATGGAGGACGGCGGGAACCGCCCGTCGGGGGAGTCCGGGCAGGGGAGCGGAGCGCGGGACGCCGGCCAGGGCCCGAGTGGCGGCGAGCCGGGCCCGGCGGGTCACTCCGGTCGGCCCGGTCACCCCGGCGACGCCACCGACTCCACCGACTCCGCCGAGTCCGGGGATTCCGGTGAGTCCGGTGAGGCGACGACAGTACTGACCCCGCTGCCGGCGGAGGGCGGCGCCCCGGACGAGACGACGAAGCTGCGCCCGGCCTCCCGTGACTCCGCCGACCAGACGGTGGTCCTGCCCGCGATCGGCGACCCGGACGCGGACGCCGGCGAGACGGCGGTGCTGCCGAGCGTGGGCGAACCGCGGGACGAGCGGGCGGCGGACGAGACGGCCGTTCTGCCGCCGGTCGCCCAGGGCCCGGCGGCGGACGCGGTGCGGGACCGGGACCGGTCGGCCGCGGACGAGACGAGGGTGCTGCCGCCCGTCGGCCGGGGCCCGGCGGCCGACGCCGCACCGGCGGAAGCCGATGGGCAGGAGGACGAGACGGCGGAAGTTCCGCGGCCCGAGCCCGGTAGGTCCGGCAGGTCCGCCCCGTCGGGCGGGCCCGGCGAGGGAGCGAGCGAGGGAGCGGCGGGCGGAACGGCCAGGTCCCTGCCGCCGCCGTCGCCGGAGGCGAGGTCGCGCCGGGACGATCCCGCCGACCGGGTGCCGCCGTGGCTCTTCCGCCCCGAGCTGCAGGAGAACGAGCGCACCCGCGAGATGCCCCCGGCCCAGCCCCGCCGCCCCCGGCCGGAGTGGGCCGAGGAGACCCCGCTGGACGACCTCCCCAGCCTCGCCGACGAGCTCCTGGGCCCGCACAACGACATCGACCCCCCGGGAAACGGCCGAGCCTAGGCAGTTCCGCTCGGATCATCGGTCGGACCGGATGAGGATGCCCCGTCCGGGTGGCGGGCCGGCCCGGGGCGCGACGCCCGTCCCGGGCCCGCGACGAGCTGATGCCGCACATCGCCGTGGCCCACCCCGGGCCGGCGCCTCACCGCGAGCTGACCGTGGGTCTGACGAGGACCGATTCCCGCGCGCCGCTGGTCCCTGCGGCAGGCGGACGAGTTCCTCGACGGCGTGCGGGGATGCGTGCGGGAGCGCGGGCCCTCCAGCCCGCGCGCCGGCTCCTGACGACGTGGCCAAGCCCCGATATGCCTGGACTTCCTGATCAGGCTGCGCGGACCGAGCGGTGGCGCGGCCCGGCACGCGGACGGCAGGCCCGCCGGGGGCGGAAGCCGAGCACAATAGGTGCGTGCGATACGCGGTGCTCGGGGTCACACAGGTACGGGACGGCGAGCGCGTCGTGCCCGTGGCCGGCGGCAGGCTGCGCGCATTGCTCACGGTCCTGGCCGTCAATGCCGGGCGAACCCTCACTCCCGAAGAGCTGATGGCGGAGGTCTGGGCGCAGGACCCGCCCGCCGACGCGCCGGGCGCGCTCCAGGCGCTCGTCGGCCGGCTGCGGCGCGTCCTGGGGCGCGACGCGATTGCCTCCGAGCCAGGCGGCTACCGGCTGACGGCCGACCCGGACACGGTCGACCTGCACCGGTTCGAACGGTTCCTGCGTGAGGGGGAAGCGGCCCTGAGCGCGGGCAGCGCCGAGTCGGCGGCCGCCAGCCTGGACGCCGCCTTGGCCTTGTGGCGCGGCCCCGCCCTCGCCGACCTGCCCGACCGCGCCGCGGCCTCGGCCCGCCCCGAGGCGTTGCGGCTCACCGCCGTGCGCCTGCGCGTGGAGGCCGACCTCGCTCTCGGCAGAAACGCCGACGCCTTGGCCGCGCTGCGGCAGGCGGTCGCCGACCATCCTCTGGACGAGGCGTTCCGGGCCCAGCTGATCAGGGCGTTGCGCGCCGCGGGCCGTACCGCCGACGCCTTGGTCACGTACGAGGAGGCGAGGGGGGTACTGGCCGAGGCCCTGGGCGCGGACCCGGGCCCGGAGTTGCGCGCCCTGCACGCCGAGTTGCTGCGCCAAGCGGAGTCCCCGGCCCCCGGTCCGCGCTCCGCCGCCCTTGCGGCCATGCCACCGCAGCCCGCGCCCGTAGCCAAGGCGTCCGCCCCCGTAGCCAAGGCGTCCGGCCCCGCTTCCGCAGCCAAGGCGTCCGCCTTCACCTCGGCTCCATTGCGGCGGCCCGGTAACCTCCGCGCCCGCCTGACCAGTTTCGTGGGACGGGAGAAGGAACTGCGCTCCCTTGCCGCCGACTTGGCCGGCGCGCGGCTGGTGACACTGACCGGACCGGGCGGTTCCGGCAAAACCCGGCTCTCGCAGGAGGCCGCGGAGGCGGCGCAGGACGCCTATCCGGACGGCGTCTGGCTGGCCGAACTCGCCCCGCTCGACGAACCGGCGGCTGTTCCGCACGCCGTCCTGAGCGCCCTCGGCCGCCGCGACACGCTTCTGCGTTCCCCCCGCCGCGACCCCCTCACGAGCGATCACCTCCGTCCCGAACCCGGCGGGGCGGACCATGCGAGCCCCCGGACCGAGCAGCCGGAACCGGTGGGAGCCGCAGGTGCCGGACCCGCGGGCGCGGGACCCGCGGGGGCTGGAACGGTCGGCCCCGGCCCCTCTGCCGCCGGCCCAGCCGGCCCCGGCCCGGTCGGCCCCGGAGCCGTCGGCGCCGGGCCCTTCGGCCCGGAATCCGCCGGGCTGCCCGAGGACCCGCTCACCAGAATCGTCGAACACTGCGCCCCACGCCGCCTGCTGCTCCTCCTCGACAATTGCGAGCACCTGATCGAGGCCGCCGCGGACCTGGCCGGCGAGGTGCTCGCCCAGTGCCCGGGGGTGACCGTGCTGGCGACGAGTCGCGAGCCACTCGGCGTACCGGGGGAGGTCGTCCGGCCCGTGGAGCCGCTGCCGCCGCTGCCCGCGTACCGGCTGTTCGCCGAGCGCGCCGCCGCCGTAAGACCGGGCGCGGCTGAGGACGTGGACGCCGACGCCGACGCGGTCCGCGTGATCTGCCGCCGCCTGGACGGCCTGCCACTGGCCATCGAACTGGCCGCGGCCCGGCTGCGCGCCCTGTCCCCGCGCCAGATCGCCGACCGCCTCGACGACCGCTTCCGCCTGCTGACCGGCGGCAGCCGCACGCTGCTGCCGCGCCAGCAGACACTGCGCGCGGTGGTCGACTGGAGCTGGGACCTGTTGACCGAGCACGAGCGCACGACGCTGAGCGCGCTGACCGTCTTCGCCGGCGGCTGCACCCTGGCCGCCGCCGAGGCGGTGTGCGGGCCGGACACCCTCGAAGCGGTGACGGGCCTGGTGGACAAGTCCCTGCTCGTCGCCGACCACGGCCGTCCCACGGGCACGCGCTACCGGCTGCTGGAGACCATCCACGAGTACGCCGCGGAGCGGGCCCGGGAGCGGCCCGAGCACCTGGCGGCGGCCGAGGCCCGGCACACCGCGTACTTCCGCGACCTCGCCCGGGACGTCGACCCGCGGTTGCGCGGCGCGGACCAACTGCGCTGGCTGGACGTCCTGGAGACGGAACTGGACAACGTCAGGGCCGTCCTGCACCGCACCATCACCCGCCGCGAGGAAGAGGACGCCATCGCGACGGCCGTGGCGATGGGCTGGTTCTGGTGGTTGCGCAACTACCGTGACGAGGCGAGCGGCTGGCTGAACCGCGTGGCCGCGATCGGCGACCGGTTCTTCGCGCCGTCAGTGGCCGCACCGCCGGCCGGGCCGCCTGCGGGACCGTTGGCCGCACCGCCGGACGACGAGCGGTCGGGCCGGCCCGCCGCCGTACCGGCCGACGCCCCCGTCCTGCGGGCCGCCGAACCGGCCGACGCCCTCTACTGGCCGCGCAACGACCTGCACATGCTGCGCTTCTTCGTCAACAGCGATCGCCCGTCGCACGAGCAGTGGTCCGCCGAGGAGTCGCGCGAGACGGCACGGCGGCTGGCGGCGGCGTACGGAGGCGGCGGTCCGGAGGCGGCGCGCTTTCCCGGCCTGCTGTGGCCGTTCACGCTGTACTCGCTCGGCGGTACCGCGTCGCTGCGCGGCCATACCGACGAGGTCGTCGCCAACTGCCGTGCCCATGGCGGCGACTGGGAAGTCGCGGCCGCGCTGATGTTCCGCACCCATGTCACCGTCGACTCGCCGGGCGGGGCCGCGGCGGCCGACGCGGACCGGGCCGAGCTGCAGGAACTCGCCGCGCGCCTGGGCGACCGCTGGATCCGCGCCCAGGTGCACAGCGCGGGCGCCGAGATCGAGGCGCTGCGCGGCAATTACGAGGCCGCCCGCCGTGACTACGAGACCGCGTACCGCCTGGGCCGCGAGCTGCGCGCCTACGGCGAGGGCCCCTTCGTACTCGCGCGGCTGGCGGAACTCGCGCACCTGTCGGGTGACGACGGCACCGCCACCAAGGTCGCCGACCAGGCCGCGGAGGAGGCCGAGCGGTACGCCGTCCACGACGCCCGCACCTACATCCGTTGCCTGCAGGCCGTTCTGCTGCTGCGCCGCGGCGCGGTCGATGAGGCACGGGCGATGTACGACCTGGCAGCCGCCCATGCGGCGGACGGGTCCCCGCCGCCCGTGTTCCGCGTCCTGCTGCTGAACCTGGCGGCACGTATCAGTGCTGCCGAGGGCGACGCGCCCGCCGCCCTGACGGAGCTGGCCGAGGCCGCCCGGCTGAGCCTCGAACTCGGCTGCACCGAGCCCGTCGTCGCCTCCCAGTTCGACGTCGCCGCTTCCGTCCTCGCCGCCTATGGCGACACGTACGCGGCCCTCGTCCTAGGCGTCGTGGCCGACTGCCTGCGCGCCGAGCTCCCGCGCTCCGCCCCCGAACAGGAGGCGGACGCCCGCGTACGAGCCCTGGCCCGCGACCGCCTGACCCGCGAGGAACGCGAGGCGGCCCGCGCCACGGGCACCGCCCTGGACCGCGAACGGGCGGCGCAGCTGCTGCGGACACTGGCGCAGGGCGCGGACCTCGGTGAGGGCGCGGACCCCGGGATCGGCGTGGGCCTCGGCGGCGGCGTGGACCTTCGTGCGGGCACGGGCCAGAAGGCGGGCGGTGCGCGCGTACGGGCGCGGGAATAGGCGGCGGTCGCCACTCGGTTGCCGCAGGCGAAGGCGCGGGCGGGGGCCGCACGGGATTCCTACGAGCAGGAACGAGAACGCGGTGAAGGTCGAGATCTACTCGGACGTCGTATGCCCTTGGTGCTACATCGGAAAGGCCCGCTTCGAGCGCGCGCTGGGGGCGTTCCCGCAGGGCGAGGACGTCGAGGTGGTGTACCGGCCCTTCCAGCTCGACCCGTCCGCGCCGGACGAGCCGCGCCCGCACCGCGAGGTGCTGGCGGCGAAGTTCGGCCCGCGAGCCGCCGCCATGGACGACCGCATCGCCGAGCTGGGCGCCGCGGAAGGGCTCACCTTCGCCTTCGACGACGCGCTGGAGAACAACACGCTGCTCGCCCACCGCCTGCTGCGGTTCGCCCTGGACGAGTACGGGGCCGACGCGCAGGCCAGGCTGAAGGGCCGCCTGATGGCCGACCACTTCTCGGGCGGCAAGGATGTCGGCGACCCGGAGCACCTCGCCGAGGCCGCGGCCGCCGAGGGCCTCGACCCGGCCCGGGTCTCCGCCTTCCTCGCCGGCGACGAGCTGCGCGCGGAGGTCCTCGCCGAGGTCGAGGAGGCCCGCGCCCTGGGCATCACCGCCGTTCCGACCTTCGTCTTCGAAGGCAAGTGGGCGGTGCAGGGCGGTCAGGAGACCTCCACCTTCCTCCAGGTCCTGGAACAGGTGGCCGAGGAGACCGCGCAGGCGTCCGAGCCGGAGCCGGTGCGTACGACCGGGACGGGCGCCGACGCCGCCCCGGACGCCGACGACTGCGCCGACGGCGTGTGCGAGGTGCGCTGAGCCGGGACGCAGGGACGCAGGGAGCCGCGTCCGGGAGCCGGGACCAGCGCCCCGGGGCGGCGGCCGGGCCACAGGGCCGGGCCGGTCGTCGCCTCGCGGGACCGGCGGCCTCCCGCGCCTAACGGCAGCGGATCACCGCGTCGGCCCAGTCCGCCAGGTCGCCGAGGCCGAGCCCGAGCCCGGGGCCGCGCCGTACGGCCGTCACCCGCAGGGTCAGTGTCCGGTAACCGGTGAGACTTACGTGTGCCGCCACCGCCGGGTCACCGCCGCGCACCACCGCGGACGACCACAGCGGCGTGCCGTCGCCGTCCACGAAGAAGCGCACCCCCGCGCCCCCGAACCGGGCCAGGTCGTCCACGCCCACCTCGGCGTCGTAGGCCACGCACGAACGATTGAGGTCGATGGTGAGCTCGGAGGGGGCGTGCACGGTGACCCCGTGTGCGTAACGGGTGCCGCCGACCGACAGCCCCCAGCGGTCCCACCGCCAGCCGAGCGGCGAGAAGGACGGCCGGATGGTCGGCGCGGAACCGCCGCCGGCGCCGCTGAGGCCGAGCGCGTCGAGCCGGTACGAGACGAGAGGCGGCGGGGGCGGGGGCGGCGCGGTGGGCGGTGGGGCGGTCGGCGGCGTGGTGGGCGGCGGCGTCGGGGCGGACGTGGAGGCGGGTGGGGCGGGGACCGGAGTCCGTGGAGCGACCGCAGTCGGCGACGGTGACGGTGTCGGTGACAGGGCCGGGGTCGGGGCGGGCCGCGAGGTCGTGGGCGCGGGCGACGGCCTGGACGTAACGGTGGGCGGCGGTACGGCGGCGGGAACGCGGGGCGACGGTTTCGCCGGAGCCGGCGGCAGCGTGATGACCGGAGAGGCCGCCGACGGCTGGGCCGCGGGCCGGTGGTGGCCCGGCTTTCCGTGGCCGCCGGTGAGGGCGAGGGCGACAGCGGTCGCCGCGGCGGCCACCACCACGCCCGCCGCGACAGCCCCGGCCTTGACGGGGGCGCCGAGCCCTTCCGCGGCCGCCGCGCCCCCGCTCGCCGTCCAACCGCTGCCCACTGCCGCGCCCGTACCCCCGCCCACTGCCGCGCCGGTGCCGCCGGAAGCAGTCGCGGCCGCGGCTCCGGCCGCGGCACCGGCGGCGGTCCCGCCGGCCACGACGGCGGCGGCCTTTGCGGCGGCCGCGGCGGCGAACCATCCGATGTACGCGACCGGCAGCAGCCCCTTGAGCGTCGCGTTCAGGTCGGCGAGCTCCATGGAGGCGGCCGAGCAGCGCGCGCACTCCTTGAGGTGACGGTTCAGCTCGCGGTCCGCGCGCGTCCGCAGGGCGCCGCGGGCGTGCGCGCCGAGCCGGTCGGCGAACCGCGCGCACGCGCCCTCGGCGGTCAGGGCACTGCTGACGTGCGCCTGGAGGTACGCCTGGCGCAGTCCCTCACGCGCCCGGTGCGCCAGCACGGCGGTGGCGTTGGGCGTCAGCCCCAGCATCGGGGCGATCGCGCTGGGCGACTCCTCCTCGACCGCGGTGTGCCACAGCACGGTCTGCCAGCGCTCGGGCAGCGTGCGGAACGCCTGGACGGCCAGCGACCGCTCGGCCTCCCGCATGGCGCATACGTCCGCGCCGACGTCCGCCGTCGCCTGCGCCGCGCCCGCCCCTGCCGAGGAGACCGCGAACACCGCGAAATCCTCGACCAGGTGCTCCCGCCGCGTCGAGTTGCCCCAGGCCGCGGCGACCCGCCGCACCGTGGTGAGCAGGTAGGCGCGCACCGCGGACTCGGGACCGCTGCCGCCGCGGATCGCCTGCAGCGTACGGGCGAAGACCTCGCCGGTCAGATCCTCGGCGGTGTGGGCGTCCCGGCAGCAGGTGCGGGCATAGCGGCGCACGGCCTCGGCATGCCGCCGGTACAGCTCCCCGTACGCGCTGTCCCGGCCGCCGCGGACCTGGGCGACCAACTCGGCGTCGGACAGGGCCCCGTGGCCGTCCGGACCGGCGGCGGGCCGGGGCACCGGGCGCGCTGCGGCGCGTGCGTCCGCCTCGCCGCCGTCGGCCGGTGCGGGAAGGCGCGCGGCACCGGAGTCGGAAGGCGGTTCGGAACGCGGTTCGGAAGGCGGTTCGGAAGGCGGCTCCGAACGCGCCGCGGGGTCGCGCTGGCCCGGCACCCGGTGCGCCGCCGCACCGTCCCCGGTCCCCGACGGGTCCGCCGAGGGCGTGCCCGCGTCCCCGTTCGCCTCATCCACGGCGCAAGGGTGGCACAGCCGGAAGGAGCGCGGTCACGGCAGCCGGCCGAACCACTCGTCCGTGGTGCCAGTGTTCACACGTCCTCCACTCCCACCGGATCCCCACCCCTGATTCACCCGATCGAGTCCCTCTGAACGGGGGCGCCGCCGCGGCCCGGAGGCCGGCAGCGACCGCGGGCCGGCGGAGCGCCCCCCTCCTGCGCCGGGCCGCGTGCTCAGCGACCCGGCCCTGCGTCCGGTCCGGCCTGCGCCTGCGTGTCCGGTCCGGCCTGTCCGATGCCTGTCTCGTCGGCCGTCTCGTCGAGCGTCTCGGCCGCCGGTGTGCCGGCGCGCCGGGCGAGCCGCTCCCCGGGCCGGGAACGCAGGCCCTCCAGCAGGATGTCCAGCAGCCGCTCCGAGGCGGCGGCCTGCTGGGCGGCGTCAGGGAGCGCGGGCGCGGCGGTGGCGATGACCAGCAGTACGTCGGCCACCGACACGTCACCGCGCAGCTCCCCCGCGGCCCGTGCGCGCTCCACGAGCCGGCCGACGACGTCCAGCAGGGCGCGTATGCCGTCCTGGTCGCCGTCGTCGCCGTCCCGCTCCTGGCCGGAGCGGTCGGCGAGGTTGGCGAGATCGGCGAGGTCGGGGCCGCCCGCCGGCGCAAGCCGGTTGCGCTGCTGCGGCACCCGTATCCCCTCGCCGGTCCCGTGCGGGCCGCGGTCGCCGCCCGGCGAGCCCTCGACGCGGAGCACCTGCGGCGGCAGCAGCCGCCCGGCGCCCGAGGCCGCCGAGGTGCGCAGGAACCTGGCCAGCGCGGACCAGGCCTCGTCCTCCTGGCCCAGCGCGGTGCGCGCCTGCTCGGTCAGCCGCGCGGTCTCCTCCTCGGCGATCCTCCTGACCAGGACGTCCTTGCTCGGAAAGCGCCGGTACACCGTGCCGACGCCGACACGGGCACGACGCGCGATGTCCTCCATCGGGGCGCCGTACCCCAGTTCGCCGAACACCTCGCGTGCGGCCCGCAGCACGTGTTCAAGATTGCGCTGCGCGTCGACTCGAAGCGGAACCGACCGCTCCGATCCCTCGCCCCGCCCCTCCGTACCCGCCGCGGCTGTCGCTACGGAGGCCGTTCCCGCAGTTCCGGAACTTCCGGACGTGCGCTGAGAGTCCTGAATGTGCATATGTCCATCCCCCGGAAAATTGAATGTCTCCCCCCGGAGACTCCCCACCCTTGTGAAGATCACCGCGCGTGGCCGCGCGGTAGTTCTACGAGATACGAACATAGTTGAGGCCGCGTCGAGAAAGAAGGGGGCGTCCCCCGGCCGCCTCTCCCAGGGGCGCGGTCCGGCCGCGCACGGCCGCCACGTGGCCTTTGCCCGGTGTTGTGCGTACCGCTTACCAAGAACCGTAGTCGCTTTCCGAGAATGGTGCCGTCCGGCCTGTGGACAAACGGCTCAGGTCCATTGCGTCATGGAGCAATGACGGAGTCGGCACCTCTGGCCAGCGCAAGCACCCCGCGTATTCTCGTCGTCGGCGGTGGCTATGTCGGGATGTACACGGCGCTGCGACTGCAGCGGAAGCTGAAGCGCGGCGAGGCCGGGATCGTGCTGGTGGAGCCCCAGCCCTACATGACCTACCAGCCGTTTCTCCCCGAAGCGGCCGCCGGGTCGATCTCCCCGCGGCACGTCGTGGTGCCGCTGCGACGGGTGCTGCGCGGGTGCCGGATCGTGGTCGGTGAGGTCCGCGGCGTCGACCACGACAAGCGGGTCGCCTCCGTCGTGACGCCGGCCACCGAGGAGGAGGGCGGCGGGGCGCTGGAGATCCCGTACGACCACCTGGTGCTGGCGCCCGGCGCCGTCTCCCGCACCCTGCCGGTGCCGGGCCTGGCCGAGTACGGCATCGGCTTCCGCAACGTCGAGGAGGCCATCGGGCTGCGCAACCACGTCCTCGAACAGCTCGACATCGCCTCCTCCACGCGCGACGCCGAAGTCCGCGAGGCGGCGCTGACCTTCGTCTTCGTCGGCGGCGGCTACGCGGGCGTGGAGGCGCTCGGCGAACTGGAGAACATGGCCCGCTACGCCACCCGCTACTACCCGGACATCGTGCCCGAGGACATGAAGTGGGTGCTGGTCGAGGCCGCCGGGCGGATCCTGCCGGAGGTCGGCGAGGCGCTGGGCACGTACGCGATCCGCGAGTTGCGCGGCCGCAACGTCGACGTCCGGCTGGAGACCCGGCTGGTGTCCTGCGAGCACCGGATCGCCACGCTGTCCGACGGGGACCGGCTGCCCACCCGGACCCTCGTGTGGACGGCAGGCGTCAAACCCGCGCCCGTCCTCGCCGCCACGGGGCTTCCGCTCACCGCGAGCGGCCGGCTGCGCACGGAGGCCACCTTGCGGGTGGCGGGCGCCGAAGCGGCCTGGGCCGCGGGTGACGCGGCCGCCGTGCCGGACCTCACCGCGGACGAGCCGGGCACCTGGTGCGCGCCCAACGCGCAGCACGCCCTGCGCCAGGCCCGCGTCCTCGCCGACAACATCGTCGCCGAACTGCGCGGCCGCCCATTGGCCGAATACCGCCACCGGCACGCCGGCTCGGTGGCCTCCCTCGGTCTGCACGAGGGGGTCGCCCGCGTCTACGGCCGCACCTTCAAGGGCTACCCCGCCTGGCTCCTGCACCGCCTCTACCACCTGGGCCGCGTGCCCACCGTCAACCGCAAGGCCCGCGTCCTGGCCGAATGGATCCTCTCCGGGCTCTTCAAACGCGAGATCGTCTCCCTGGGATCCCTGGAACATCCCGGCACGGGGCGCGGATCCGCCGCCGGCACCGGACGCGCACCGGACGCCCCCTGAGCCCGGCCCCGATCGTGACGCCGATCGTGACACCGATGCTGACGCCCATCGCGGCCCTGATCGCGGCTGCGGCGCCGCACCACCCGGCGGCCGGTCCGCTCCTGCCGCCCCGATTCCCCCAACGGCCGCGGTTCGGCCACACTGGATATGTGACCCCGCGTGCGCCAGAACTGGCAAACAGTGACACATACGAGGAATCGGACGTTTGAACCTTACGCGTTGGAGCGCCCGGCTCCCCGGAACACAGCGACGCAGCGCCGTACCCGCGGCCCGCGGCAACACCCGTGAGGCCGCCGCCGTCCCCTCCGCCCCGGCGTCCGGTACCGCTACCGGTGCCGCCTCCGGCACCGCTACGGGTACCGGCTGCGGCACCGCTGCCGACAGCGGCGACTCCGATCCGGCCGCCGGCGAGTCCTCCCTCCCCGGCTTCCTGAGCCGGTTGCCGGCGCTTGTCGCCGTCACTCACGGCCCCGCCCACCGTGTCGGGTTCGTCAATCACGCCTACACCGACATCTTCGGGCCCCGCACCACCGGCCGCCCGGCCCGCGACGCCCTGCCGGAACTCGGCGAACTCGGTCTCCTTTCCCTCATGGACCAGGTCCACCGCAGCGGCCGGCCCCGCACCGTCAAGGCCCGCAAGGTGGTCTGGTCGGACGGCACCTCACCCACCCGTGAGGGCTATTTCACGTTCACCTGCACCCCTGTCGACGAGACCGATCCCGACCCCGAGCGCCGCGGCGTCCTGGTCTTCGCGGCCGACGTCACCGACCAGGTGCAGTCCGCCGAGCGTCTGCGGGAGAGCGAACGCCGCCTCCACGAAACGGCCGTCACCCTCCAGCGCAGCCTCCTTCCTCAGGAACTCGAACAGCCCGACGACCTCCGGGTCGCCGCCACCTACCAGCCCGGCGGCACCGACGCGGCCGTCGGCGGCGACTGGTACGACGTCATCACCCTCGGCGCCGGCCGCACCGCCGTCGTCATCGGCGACGTGATGGGCCGCGGAGTGCGCGCCGCCGCCGTGATGGGTCAGCTGCGCACGGCCGTACGCGCCTACGCCCGCCTCGACCTGCCGCCCCACGAGGTCATCCAGCTCCTGGACGGCCTGGCGTCGGAGATCGACGCCACGCAGATCGCCACCTGCGTCTACGCCGTCCACGACCCCAGCGAGGGGCGGCTGTCCTACGCCAGCGCCGGTCACCTCCCCATCCTCATCCGCGACCCCGACGGCACGGTCCACCGCGCCGACGAACCCACCGGCCCGCCACTGGGCACCGGCGGCTGGGTCCACACCTCGGGGAGCATTCCGCTCGGCCCGGGCTGCACCGCCGTCCTCTACACCGACGGGCTCATCGAACGCCGCGACCAGGACATCGACGAGGGCGTGGCCGCGCTCACCCGCGCCCTGGCCGGCGCCACCGGCTCCCCCCAGGTGATCTGCGACCGCCTGCTGCGCTCGCTCGGCGTCACCTCGGAACACGACGACGACGTGGCGGTCCTCGTCCTGCAGTACCCCGATCACACCGGCACCGACGCCGAGCTCTTCCGCAACGCCTCCCTTGACCTCCTGGGCGGCATCGAGGCGGCTCCCCGCGCCCGCGCTTTCGCCACCGGGGTGCTCGCCTCATGGCGCTTCCCCCTCGAACTGCGTGATCTCGGTGTCCTCGCGGCCAGCGAGCTGGTGGCCAACTCCCTGAAGCACGGCACCCCGCCGATGCGGCTGCGGCTGCGGCGCACCGACCGGCGCCTGATCATCGAGGTCACGGACGGCGACGACCACCTCCCGCGCCGCCGCCGCGCCGACCCCGGCGACGAAGCGGGTCGTGGCATCTCGATCATCGCCTCGATCGCCAGCGGCTGGGGCTCCCGCCGCACCCCCGGCGGCGGCAAGGCCGTCTGGTGCGAGTTCGCCCTCCCGGGCAAGGCCTGACGGCGCGACGGGCGAACCCCCGCCGGGCCACGCCCCACCGGCCACACCGGAGGTACGGGTCGGCCGTACGCCACCCGTGGCCCGCACCGCGCACCCCGGGCCCCGCCCCCGGGACCAACGAGCCGGGCCTCGGGCCGCGCGCCCCGGGACACCGGCCGCGCACCTGGACCACGGGCCACGGACCGCTCGGCGGCTCAGGCGGATATGCGCTCGGCCTCCGGGACCTGTGCCGGCACGCCCCGCTGGGAACGCGCCACCACCCGGGTGGCGTGCAGCGGGCTGTCCTGTGCCGGGGCGATCCGGTGGCCGACCCGCAAGGCGACCGCGGAGACGGCCAGCGAGCAGGCCACGAGCATCGCTATGTAGGCCGTGTACGCACCCGCGCCGACCAGCACACCGCCGACGGCCGGCCCCAGCGCCAACGCCAACTGCTTCACCAGGGCGAACGCCGAGTTGTACTGCCCCACCATCCGGGCCGGCGCAAGGTCGGCGACCAGCGGTGAGACGGTGGGAGCCAGCATGGCCTCACCGAGACCGAACAGTGCGTACGTCGAGATGATCGCCGCGACCGCCGCGGCATGATGGCCGTGCACGGCGCCGGACGCGGCAGCGGCCAGCCACGCCAGGGTCCACACCAGGCCGACCAGCGCGATCACCCGGCTGCGGCGCCGGTGCTCGACCAGCCGCAGGACGGCGAACTGAGCCAGCACGATCACCGCCGTGTTCGCGGCCAGGGCGGCCCCGAGCGTGGCAGGGGAGATGCGGCTGACCTCGACCGCGAAGGCCGACAGCCCCGATTCGAACTGCCCGTAGCAGGCGAAGAACATCACGAAGCCGAGCGCGCACATCATCACCATCGCCCGGTCCCGCAGCAGCAGCCGCCATCCGCCGGCCGGCGCCGCGTCGCCGCACTCCTGGCGCACGTCCTTCTCCAGAGGCGGCATCGCGGGCAGCCGCACCGTGGCCACCACAGCGCCCAGCACGAGGAACATCGCCGCCTCCGTCGCGAACAGACGGAGGAACGACGCCGGGTGGGCGGTGTCCACGATCAGGCCGCCGAGCAGCCCGCCCAGGCCGAGTCCCAGGTTGTTCAGGAAGAACTGCGTGGCGAACGCGCGCGACCGCGTCACCGTGGTCGAGCACCACACGATCATGGTGGCCAGAGCCGGCTGCACGACCGCTATCCCCGCGCCCAGCGCACCCGCCGCCGCTATGACCCCCGGCTCGCTGCCGGACAGTCCGAGCCCCAGCGAACCGGAGGCCGCCAGCACCGTGCCCGCGACGGCCACGGGCACAGGGCCGCGCCGGTCGATCAGCCGACCGGTGAGGGGCAGTACGAAGAGCGCGGCCACGGCGAACGTCGCCAGCACCGCGCCCGCGGTACCCGCGCCGAGCCCGCGCACCTGCGACACGTAGATGAACGTGAAGGGCACGGTGAAGCCGTTGCCGAACGCGCTCAGCGCGTTCCCGAGCTGGATCCGGCGCAACGCTGCGCCCATGGCGGTGGTCACGCTCACCTCCTTGATCAAGGCCCTGACCAGGCCGTCTTCGAGGTCAAGACTTCAGAGCTAAACTTCGAACCTAAACGCTACAGGTCGAAGGGCTTTAGTGCAACGCTCTTTCGTGTCATACTCATTCCATGACCGCAGCCGCGGGCTCCGCAGGAGCTCCCCAGGAGCTGGACCTCGAGGCCCAGATCGCCGCCTACCAGCGCGAATTCCCCGAGGTCGACCCCCAGGTCGAGAAGGTCGTCACCGCGCTCGGCCGGCTCAACCGGCGGATGAACGTGGCCTACGGCCGCCAGCTGGTCGACCTCGGGATCAGCAACGCGGAGTGGGAAGTCCTCAAGGCCCTCGTGGTCGTCGGCAGGCCGTACCGACTCGGCCCCGGCGAACTGGCCAAGCGCCTCGGCCTCACCCCCGCGGCCATGACCCACCGCATCGACCGCATGGTCGCCGAGGGCCTGGTCACCCGCGAGCGCGACGAGGCCAACCGGGTCCGCGTCATCGTGGAACTCACCGACGAGGGCCGCGAGAAGTGGCTGGAGACCATGCGCTCGGCGGCGGCCTTCGAGGACGAGCTCCTGCAGGACCTCACTCCGGTCGAGCGCACCCTCCTCGGCGAGATCCTCACCCGGCTCCTCCGCCGCGTCGAGGCCGCCCAGCCGGACGCCGGCGGCCGGCTGGAGGACCTCGACTGAGGCCCGGCACCCGGCGCTACCCGACCAGAGTTGACACGAGCTGAACGGGTACGTAACGTTCTCCGGGTTGTCCGACGTGAGCACCGACTCCGGTCGGTCCCCGGACAGCCATTCCGCAGCAAGCACTCGATCGACTGGCCGCCCCGTGAACGGGGTCGTGTCACTGTCGCTTTGACGTGCGCA
>NZ_JAINVH010000047.1 GCF_020400825.1 Streptomyces sp. HPF1205 | reverse complement strand
CCGGTCGGGACGCAGAAACCCACCCCCAACCCCCCCCCCCGGGGGGGGGGGGGCGCCGGGCCCCCCCCCTCCCCCCCCCCCCCCTGCCGCTTTCCCGCCCGTGTCCGCCGCCACGTCGCCGTAACCGCGGCCGCCGCGGCCCCCCGCTGCCACCGCTGCCCACCGCGCCGCCCCCCTGCGTACGCGGCATGATGGCGGCGGACACGAGCCCCCGGAAGGCCTCCGAAAGGATCCCCCATGACCACGCAAGCCCGTCCGGCCGACGCCTCCGGCACCTTCGCCATCGGCGGCGACCTGCCCGTCAACCGCCTCGGCTTCGGCGCCATGCGGATCACCGGCCCCGGGGTGTGGGGCGAGCCCGAGGACCCGGCCGAGGCGGTCCGCGTCCTGCGCCGGGCCGTCGAGCTCGGCATCACCCTGATCGACACCGCGGACTCGTACGGGCCCTTCGTCAGCGAGCGGCTCATCCGCGAGGCCCTGCACCCGTACCCCGCCGACCTGGTCATCGCGACCAAGGGCGGCTTCACCCGCTCCGGACCCGGCGACTGGCGGCCGGTCGGACGCCCCGAATACCTGCGCCAGCAGACCGAGTTGAGCCTGCGGCACCTCGCGGTGGAGCGGATCGACCTCTACCAGCTCCACCGGATCGACCCCAAGGTGCCGCTGGAGGAGCAGCTCGGCGAGCTCGAACTGCTGCGGCAGGAGGGCAAGATCCGGCACATCGGGCTGTCCGAGGTCACCGTCGACCAGATCGAGCAGGCCCGGCGGATCACCGGGATCGCGTCCGTGCAGAACCTCTACAACCTCGCCAACCGCCGCTCGGAGGACGTCCTCGACTACTGCGAGCGGGAGAACCTCGCCTTCATCCCCTGGTACCCGATGGCCACCGGCGAACTCGCCCGCCCGGGCAGCCCCCTGGACGCCTTCGCCAAGCGGCACGAGGCGTCCCCCTCCCAGCTCGCCCTGGCCTGGCTGCTGCGCCGCTCACCGGTGACGCTGCCCATCCCCGGCACGTCCCGCGTGGCGCACCTGGAGGAGAACACCGAGGCGGCGCGGATCACCCTCACCGACGAGGAGTACGAGGCGCTCACCGCGGCCGTCTGAGCCGCCGGCTACTTCAGCAGCCGGGACAGCCGGCGGTCGGCCAGTGGCCGGCCGCCGGTCTGGCAGGTGGGGCAGTACTGGAGCGAGGAGTCGCGGTACGAGACCTCGCGGACGGTGTCCCCGCACACCGGGCAGGGCTCGCCCGTGCGGCCGTGCACCCGCAGCCCGCTCTTCTTCTCGGCCTTGAGGTCCTTCAGCGGCAGGCCGCGGGACCGTTCGACCGCATCGGCGAGAGTGCTGCCGACCGCCGCCCACAGCCCCTCGACCTCGGCCTCGGACAGGCCGGCGGCGAGCTTGAACGGCGACATCCTCGCGGCATGCAGGATCTCGTCGGAGTACGCGTTGCCGATGCCGGCGATCACGCTCTGGTCGCGCAGCACCCCCTTGATCTGCCGCCGCTCCCCGCCGAGCAGGTCCCGGAAGGCGTCGAGGGTGAACGCCGGGTCGAACGGGTCAGGACCCAGCCGCGCCACCCCGGGCACGTCCCGCGGATCGCGCACCACGTACACGGCCAGGTGCTTCTGGGTGCCCGCCTCGGTCACGTCGAAGCCCTCACCGGACAGCGCCGCCCCGGCGCCCGTCCCGCGCTCCCCGCCGTCCCCGCCCTCCCCGCCCTCCGCGTCCGCCGCCAGCAGCACCCGCAGCGCCAGCGGCCCCTTGCCGGGCCGCGGCGGCAGCGCGGGCAGCTTGTCGCTCCAGCGCACCCAACCGGCCCGCGCCAGGTGCACCACCAGGTGCGCCGGGCCGACCCGGAAGTCCAGGAACTTCCCGTGCCGGGCCACGCCCGCCACGGTCTGCCCCTCCAGCGACCCGACCGGCGGGTCGTACGTCTTCAGCGCGTGCACCGCCACCGGGTACACCCGCCCCACCGCGCGCCCGGCCACCCGTTCCCCGAGGAACCGGGCGAGGGCCTCGACTTCCGGCAATTCAGGCATGTACCCCAGTCTGCCCCCGACCGCCCGCACAACGGCCGCCGGCCGTGCCTCCCGGTGAGGAAGGTCACGGCCGGCGGCCACGGAGCCCGTCGAAACACGCCGCCACGCGACGACGCACGGTCACGCGCCGATCACGCACGGTCACACGCGGTCCGCGCCGATCACACGCCGATCACACGTCGAAGTACAGCTCGAACTCGTGCGGGTGCGGGCGCAGCTGCAGGGGTGCGATCTCGTTGGTCCGCTTGAAGTCGATCCAGGTCTCGATCAGGTCCGCGGTGAAGACGTTGCCCTGCAGGAGGAACTCGTGGTCGCCCTCCAGGGAGTCCAGGACCGCCGGGAGGGAGGTCGGCACCTGGGGCACGCCCGCGTGCTCCTCGGGAGCCAGCTCGTACAGGTCCTTGTCGATCGGCTCGGCCGGCTCGATCTTGTTCTTGATGCCGTCCAGGCCGGCCAGCAGCAGCGCCGAGAAGGCCAGGTACGGGTTGCCGGAGGAGTCCGGGGCGCGGAACTCGACGCGCTTGGCCTTCGGGTTCGAGCCCGTGATCGGGATGCGCATGGCCGCGGACCGGTTGCGCTGCGAGTACACCAGGTTGACCGGGGCCTCGAAACCGGGGACCAGGCGGTGGTAGGAGTTCACCGTCGGGTTGGTGAAGGCCAGCAGCGACGGCGCGTGCTTGAGGATGCCGCCGATGTAGTAGCGGGCGGTGTCCGACAGGCCCGCGTAGCCGGCCTCGTCGTAGAACAGCGGCGAGCCGGACTGCCACAGCGACTGGTGGACGTGCATGCCCGAGCCGTTGTCACCGAAGATCGGCTTCGGCATGAAGGTGGCGGTCTTGCCGTTGCGCCAGGCGACGTTCTTCACGATGTACTTGAAGAGCATCAGGTCGTCGGCGGCGGCCAGCAGCGTGTTGAACTTGTAGTTGATCTCCGCCTGGCCGGCCGTGCCCACCTCGTGGTGCTGGCGCTCGACCTGCAGCCCGGCCCTCTCCAGCTCCAGGCTGATCTCGGCACGCAGGTCGGCGAAGTGGTCGACCGGCGGGGCCGGGAAGTAGCCGCCCTTGTAGCGGACCTTGTAGCCGCGGTTGTCCTCCAGGGCGCCGGTGTTCCAGGCGCCGGCCTCGGAGTCGATGTGGTAGAACGACTCGTTCTGCGAGGTCTGGAAGCGGACGCTGTCGAAGACGTAGAACTCCGCCTCGGGGCCGAAGTACGCGGTGTCCGCGATACCGGTGGAGGCCAGGTACGCCTCGGCCTTCTTCGCCACGTTGCGCGGGTCCCGGCTGTACTCCTCGCCGGTGATCGGGTCGTGGATGAAGAAGTTGATGTTGAGGGTCTTGTCCCTGCGGAAGGGGTCCACCCGGGCGGTGGAGAGGTCGGCGCGCAGCGCCATGTCCGACTCGTGGATGGCCTGGAAACCGCGGATGGACGAGCCGTCGAAGGCGAGCTCCTCGGCCGGGTCGAAGGACGAGACCGGCACGGTGAAGTGCTGCATGATGCCGGGCAGGTCACAGAACCGCACGTCGATGAACTTGACGTCCTCGTCCGCGATGAACTTCTTGACGTCGTCGGCGTTCTGGAACATCCAACTCCTCCTAGGCCCGGCCCCGGGGGTCGGGATGCGTTTCGAAGCGCGGCCAGTACGGCGGCCCACACTGCCCGCACCATAGGGATCGGGGGTTTCTCCAGCATGACCCATTTGTTTCGTGGGTGTTAACCGCGACGTCGGCGGGCCCCGATCGCCGGGCGGCGGCCGGGGCACCCGCACGGTCCCGCGGCCGCCACCGGGGGTTACCGTGGACGGGTGGACAACAGGGAAGCAATCGGATCATGGCTGTCCGGCCCGCGCGCGGCGGCCGAGCGGATGGGCGTGGAACTCGGGTACCGCGGCGAGCGGCTCGGCCTGCCCAAGGAGGGGCCCGGATCCATCGCGCCCTTCGGCCGGCGGCTGGCGGCGGTGCTCGTCGACTGGCTGCTGAGCGTGCTGATCGCATACGGCTTGATCGCGCACCGTGACGCGCACGCGGCCAACTCCTGGGCACTGCCCGTGTTCGGCGCGGTCGCGCTGATCTCGCTGCTCCTGGTGGGCAGCACTCCCGGCAAGCGCCTGCTGCGGCTGCGCGTGGTCCGTGTCGACGGCGGCACCCGCCTCGGCTTCGGCGCCGCCCTGCTGCGTACGGTCCTGCTGCTCCTGTTCGTGCCGGCCGTCATCTGGGACCGCGACAGCCGCGGCCTGCACGACAAGGCCGCCAGGACGGTCGAGGTCCGCATCTGACCGGGGCGCCGCATCTGACCGGGGCGACCGACGCGTACGACCCGCAAGCCCCGCAAGATCCGCAAGACCGCACGGCCGGCACGATCCACGCCGGCCGACACACGGCCGACGCGGCCGGGGCGACCGGCACGTAGGGCGACCGGCACGGCCGATGAGACCGACACGGCCGATGAGACCGACACGGCCGGGGCCCGGGACCAGCAGACGGCTGCTGGTCCCGGGCCCCGGCCGTCACGTGCCGTCCGGCGCTCAGCGGCCGCGCGGCAGCCGCATCCCGCGGGGCATCGGACCCTTGGGGATCGGCATGTTGCTCATCAGGTCGCCGAGGGCCCGCAGCCGGTCGTTGACCTCCGTGGTCTTCGGACCGCTCAGCGTGCGGGGCAGCCGCATGAGGGTGGCGCGGACCTTCTTCAGCGGGATCTGCCCCTCGCCGTCACCCACGATGTAGTCGTGCACGGGGACGTCGAAGACGACCCGGGCGACCTTGCGCTTCTCACCGGCCAGCAGGCTCCTGACCCGGTTGGGGTTGCCCTCGCCGATCAGGACCACGCCCGCGCGGCCGACTGCGCGGTGCACCACGTCCTGGCTCTTGTTCATCGCCACCGCGGGGGTGACCGTCCAGCCGCGGCCCACGTTCTGCAGCACGGCCGCCGCCGCGCCCGGCTTGCCCTCCAGCTGCCCGAAGGCGGCCCGCTCGGCCCGGCGGCCGAAGACGACGGCCATCGCCAGGACGGCCAGTAGGGCGCCCAGGATGCCCGCGTAGATGGGATGGCCGATCAAGAAGCCGAGGGCGAGGATGACACCGAAGGTGACGATTCCCACAGCCGCAATGACAAGCCCGATCCGCGGATCGGCCTGCCGGGTCATCTTGTAGGTCTGCGCGATCTGTGACAGCCGCCCAGGGTTCTCGGATGGTTCCTTCCTCGCCATGCCGCAAAGGATACGTGGCCTGGCGGTCCACCGTCACGGCGGCCGTGTCACGGGTCTGCGCGGGGCCGCCGGGCGCGGGGCCGCCGGCCGAGCGGGCGGGCGAGCGGTGCCTGATGCGGCGGGCGGTGCGCGCGCGGGTGGTGCGCGCGCGGGCGGTGCGTGACCCGCGGTGCGTGACCCGCGGTGCGCGGCCGGCCGTGCGGCGGTGCTACGAACCGGCGCCCGGGGTCAGCTCCGGCCCGCGGCCGGCCCGCAGCAGCGCGGCCATCTCGTGCTCGGCCTCCCTGCGGTCCCTGGCGCGCTGCCGGTCGGCGACGACGGCCGCCCAGGCGTTGCGGCGGGCCGTCTGCTGGCCGCCGCGCAGCAGAAACGATTCGACGGCTCGCAGCGCACCCGCCACGGGCACATACGGGTGGGCCGCGGGGGACAGGCGGACCGGGCGAGCGGCGTACGCGGGCTCGGATGACATGGCGCCCTCTCGGAAACTCTCAGAACGCAGCGGAAATGGGAGTGTGGCGGAAACCAGCCTCGCCACACCGTGTTACCAGCCGGTGACCAGCCGGTCAATCTCACATGAAACCGTCATCCGGCCAAAGGGACGACGCCGGGAACCGCGCGACCGGCCGGGTGAAGTCGCCCGGGCGGACGAAGCCGAGCTTGCTCCCGCAGCGTCGGGGAACCCGCCGAACTCCCTGGTCGCGCCGCCGCCGTGGGCCGCGGCACGACCGCGGTCCGGCCCCTACCGGCCGACCGGTCAGCTCGCGGCGGGCTGCTGCGCGCGCCGGTCCATGGCCTGCTGGAAAAGGCGGCCCGCCCGGTACGACGAACGGACCAGCGGCCCGGACATCACCCCGGCGAAACCGATCTCCTCGGCCTCCTCCTTCAGCTCCACGAACTCCGCGGGCTTCACCCACCGCTCCACCGGGTGGTGCCGCACCGACGGCCGCAGGTACTGGGTGATGGTGATCAACTCGCACCCGGCGCCGTGCAGGTCCCGCAGCGCCTGGCTGACCTCGGCCCGCTCCTCGCCCATGCCCAGGATCAGGTTGGACTTCGTCACCAGGCCGGCCTCGCGGGCGCGGGTGATGACCTCCAGCGAGCGCTCGTAGCGGAACGCCGGCCGGATCCGCTTGAAGATCCGCGGCACCGTCTCCACGTTGTGCGCGAGCACCTCGGGGCGGGCCCCGAAGACCTCGGCGAGCTGGGCGGGCTCCGCGTTGAAGTCCGGGATGAGCAGCTCGACCTTGGTACGGCCGCCCGGGCGCTGCGCGGTCATGGCGTGGATCTGCCGGACCGTTTCCGCGTAGAGCCAGGAACCGCCGTCCTCCAGGTCGTCCCGCGCCACGCCGGTGATCGTCGCGTAGTTGAGGTCCATGGTCAGCACCGACTCGCCGACCCGGCGCGGCTCGTCGCGGTCCAGCGCCTGCGGCCTGCCCGTGTCGATCTGGCAGAAGTCGCAGCGCCGGGTGCACTGGTCCCCGCCGATGAGGAAGGTGGCCTCGCGGTCCTCCCAGCACTCGTAGATGTTGGGACAGCCGGCTTCCTGGCAGACGGTGTGCAGGCCCTCGCTCTTGACGAGTTTCTGCATCTGCGTGTACTCGGGACCCATCTTCGCCCGGGTCTTGATCCACTCGGGCTTGCGCTCGATGGGGGTCTGGCTGTTGCGGACCTCCAGGCGCAGCATCTTGCGTCCGTCGGGTGCGACTGCGGACACGACCGGCTCCCTACGACTTCGATTCTTCGGCGAACCCCAGGGTACGCCCGTTGTTCATATGGCCCCTCAGCGGTTTCAACCACCGGCCCTCAAGGCGCATTCCCGCACCCGCCGACCGCCCGGACCCTGCCCGGGGCGGGACCCCGGCGCGGGCGCGGCCGCCGGGCGTCAGACCGCGCGCGGCAGCGGCACCGCCGTGGTCAGCACCTGCGTCAGGTGCTTCTCCACGACCGGCAGCACCTCGGCCACCGTGACCCGGCGGCCGAGCTCGGCCGAGAGCGACGTCACACCCGCGTCCCTGATGCCGCACGGCACGATCCGGTCGAACCAGGTGCTGTCGGCGTCGCAGTTGAGCGCGAAGCCGTGCATGGTGACGCCCTTGGCGACCCGGATCCCGATCGCCGCGACCTTGCGGTCCTCGCCGCGCTGGCCGGCGTTCGACGGGGCGTACTCCGGGCCGTTGAGCCGCGGGTCGAACTCCTCGTCCGCCAGCCGCGGGTCGAAGTCCAGGGTCAGCCCGTTGCTGGTGCGCTCCTCCACCGGGTCGCCCAGCACCCACACCCCGGAGCGGCCCTCGACCCGGGAGGTCTCCAGACCGAAATCCGCGCACACCCGGATCAGCGCCTCCTCCAGCCGGCGCACGTGGGCGACCACGTCGACCGGGCGGGGCAGCTTCAGGATCGGGTAGCCGACCAGCTGGCCGGGGCCGTGCCAGGTGATCTTGCCGCCGCGGTCCACGTCGACCACCGGCGTGCCGTCCAGCGGCCGCTCGCTGTCGGCGGTGCGGCGGCCGGCCGTGTAGACCGGGGGGTGCTCCAGCAGCAGGCAGGTGTCCGGTATCTCGTCCGCGAACCTCGCCGCGTGCACCCTGCGCTGCTCCTGCCAGGCCTCCCGGTACTCCACGGCGTCGGCCCCGAACCCCAGGTGCACGAAGCGCAGCTCACTCACGACGACTCCCTCCGCTGTGCGCACATCCGCCGCCGGACATGCGCCTCACCTCACTGTACGGCGGCTCCCGGCCGGACCCGCGCGGGCCTGTGGACAACCCTCCCGGCCCTCGCTTCCCCGCGCGCGCTTGTAGCCCGTTCGGGCGAATATGCGGCTCTTACGGTGAGCTTTCCGGTACGGAGAGTTACATTCGCGCCGTCCCCGGGATTCCCCCGAGGCACGAGAGCCGAGTGAGACAGCAGAGCCGCGGAGAGCCGGAGCCGGGGAGGACCGGGGCCGGAGAAGCCGGAGCCGGAGAGAGCCGGGGCCGGAGAGAACCAGAGCCGGAGAGACCGGAGCCGGAGAGAACCAGAGGAAGTGGCCGCACCGCCGATGACGGACCGTTCCACGCAGCAGACCGAGGACCGTGCCCCGGACCCCCTCCGGGAGTCCGCCGACCGTTTCCAGGACCGGTCGGCCGCCGAGCCGTACCCCGATCCCGCCCCCGGCCCCGATCCCGCCCCCGGCACCGGTGCCGATACTGCCCCCGGTCCCGGTCCCGGTCCCGGTCCCGGCCCCGGCGCGGGCGCAGGTCGCGACTCCCGTCCCGGTGCCGATCCCGCCCCCGGTACCGACCCCGACCGCCCGGCCCGGCCCAACCGGAGACTGGCCGCGCTGATCGCCGAAGCCGGTTTCTCCAACGCGGGTCTGGCCCGCCGCGTCGACCAGCTCGGCCTGGAGCACGGCCTCGACCTGCGGTACGACAAGACGTCGGTGACCCGCTGGCTGCGCGGGCAGCAGCCGCGCGGGACCACTCCCGCGCTCATCGCCGAGGTGTTCACCCAGCGGCTCGGCCGCCGCCTGTCCGCCCAGGACCTCGGCCTGGACGCCTGTGCGCCGGTCTACGCGGGCCTGGAGTACGCCGGGACGCCGGACGAGGCGGTGGACATCGTCAGCGGCCTGTGGCGCAAGGACACCGGCCAGCAGGCCGAGCTGCGCAAGATCGCGTTCACCCCCGCGGGGCTGGTCGTGCCCAGCAGGGACTGGCTGATCGGGCGCCCCGACGATTCCGTGGCCCGGAGCCCGGCCGAGACGGCCGCCACCGCGGCCAGGGTTCCCGCGCAGAGCCGGGGGCGCGGCGTCCCCGGCCCGGGAGGCGCCGTCCTGGCGCCGTCCGCCGCCAGGACGGCCCCGGGCAGGCAGCGGGTCGGAGGCGGGGACGTCGCCGCCGTCCGGGCCGTCGGCGACCTCTTCCGCACCCTCGACCACGCCTACGGCGGCGGGCACGCCCGCCTCGCCCTCGTCCGCTACCTGGAGCACGAGGTCGAGCCGATGCTTCGCGGCGGCTACGCGGAGGCACTCGGCCGGCGGCTGTTCGGCGCGGTCGCCGAGCTGACCCGGCTGGCCGGCTGGACGTCGTACGACATCGGGGCGCACGGCCTGGCCCAGCGGTACTTCGTCCAGGCCCTGCGCCTGTCCCAGGCCGCCGGCGACCGCGTCTACGGCGGCTACGTGCTCGTCACGATGAGCCGCCAGGCCGTCTACCTCGGCCACGGCCGCGAGGCCGTCCAGCTCGCCCGGGTCGCCCAGCAGGGCGTCGGCACCGCGGCCCCCGCGGTCGTCCAAGCCCTGCTGCACGCCGCAGAGGCCCGCGGGCACGGCCTGCTCGGCGAGCCCCGGGCCTGTGCCGCCGCGCTGGCCCGGTCCGAGCGGGCGCTGTCCGCCGCCCGCGCCGGGGAGGAGGTCCCGTCCTGGGCCCGGTTCTTCGACGAGGCCCAGCTCGCCGACGAGTTCGCGCACTGCCACCGCGACCTGCAGCAGTACCGCACCGCCGCCCAGCACGCCGAGCGCTCCCTGCAGTTACGGGCGGCCGGCTACGTCCGCAGCCGCCTGTTCTGCCGTACGGTCCTGGCCACCGCCCGCCTCGGCCTCGGCGACCTCGACGCGGCCTGCGCGCTCGGTTTCGACGTCGCCCAGCAGGCGGCCGAGATGCGGTCCGTCCGCGCGGCCGAGTACGTACGGGACTTCGAGCGCCGGCTGGGGCCCTACCGCGACACGGCCGTGGTGCGGACCTACCACGAGAGGTGCGCGGCGCTGCCCCGCTGAGCGGCGCCGCCCCGCTGAGCGGCAGGGGCGGCGCCACGCGCGGAACCCGGCCGCCTACGCCGCCTCCTCCTCCCGTCCCCCCGCGTCCTCGGACCGCGGCGGTGTCCCGGGCGGCCGCGACTCCCCGGACTCCGGTGGGGGCGCGGACGCGTCCCGCACCAGGTCGCGTACGGCCGCTTCCGCGGCCCTGCGGCCCGACAGCAGGGCGCCCTGGACCGTACTCGTGGTGCGGTGGTCGCCGCACACGTACAGCCCGGCCAGCAGGCGCGCCGGCCGGCGCAGGTCGTGGGGCACGGGCATCGCCGGGACGGCTCGCGGGTCGGTGCGGACGGCGAGGAGTTCCCACTCGTCGGTCGACGTCTCGTAGAGCTCGGCCAGGTGGGCGCGGACCGCCTTGCCGTCGTCGTCCGGCGGCGGCCCCAGGACGACCGAGGTGATCAGCGACCGGCCGGCCGGGGCGCGGGTCGGGTCGATCTCGCTCGCCGGGAGGGAGTGGGAGACCGGGCCGAGCCGGTCGCCGTCCAGGACGAGGACGCCTTCGCGCAGCGGTGGCCTGGGCGCCGCGTGATGGACGACGGTCACCTGGTGGAACGCCGGCACCCGCAGGCCGGGCAGCAGCTCCCCGGCCGACCGCGCGTCGGTCGCCACCACGACGCCGCGGCAGGGCAGTTCGGCGCCGTCCTCGGTGCGCACCGCGTTCACGGCCACCTCGGTCGCGCGCGTCCCGAAACGTATCGTCCCCGGCGGCAGTCCCGCCGCCAGCCGCTCCGGTACGGAGGCCGCGCCCGCGACGGGCAGGCAGACCCGGCCCCTGGCGTAGCCGCGCAGCACCAGGTCGGCGACCCGGCTCGACGTGCCCAGCTCCGGATCGCACAGCAGGGCGGCCAGCAGCGGGCGCAGGTACCCGTCGACCGTGCGCGGCGCGAACCCGCGCTCCGGCAGCGCCTGCGCCGCCGTTGTCTCGGTACGGGCGGCGAGCCGGGCGGGCGCGGTGCCCGCCAGCCGGCCGAGCGCGGCACCGAGCCGCGCCTTGTCCAGCGGGGAGGCCAGCGGCGAGGCGAACGGGGAGGTGAACGGGCCCGGCGCGGGGCCGTGGCCGCGCGGCCGGCCGATCCGGTGGGAGCGTCCGGCGACACGTACCAGCGCACCCGGCGCGAGCGGGGCCAGCGGCAGCCCGCGCAGCCCGGGCGTGCGGTCGAGCTCGGGGTAGGCGGTGTTCAGGAGCTGCGGCCCGTGGTCGAGCCGGAACCCGTCCACGGTGTCGGTGGCCATGCGGCCGCCCGGCCGCCGGCTCGCCTCCAGCACGGTGACGGTCAGTCCCGAGGCGAGCATGTGGTGAGCCGCGGCCAGTCCGGCCAGGCCCGCGCCGATCACGATCACGTCGGGGCGGGGTCGCGGTGCCGGGCGCTGGGCCGTCGGTGGTGCGGGCCGGGGCGCCGGCCGCGGTCCTGTCGAGAGCATGTCCCTCCCGGGTGGCGGGTGCGGGTCCCGCCGCGCGGGACTTGTGGGCGCGCGGCGGCGACAAGGGCGTAGTGGTCATGCCCTCAACAAACCCGATCAATGCGGGTGCGGCCGGACGGTTCCGGCCGGATCGGAACCGGGCCGTCGCGCGCGGGCGTGTCCGGGCGGTGCCCCGGGGGACCCGGCGCCTCCGGGGCTTCCCGGGCGGGCCCGGCGTGGGCCGCGTACCGGCCGCGTACGCCTCGTGGGCCGCGTACCGGCCGCGTACGCCTGGCCGCCCGGGGCGCGCCCGGCGCGCCCCGGCTCCCGTGCGAACCCCGGCCGGCCCGGAACCGTCACTGCTCCAGTGCCGCCGCGATGGCCTGGTCGATGTGGGGGTGGGCGAAGGTGAAGGAGGAGGCCAGCAGGCGGGCGGGGCGGACGCGCTGGCTGGACAGGACGTCCGAGGCGAATTCGCCCAGGGTCAGGCGCAGGACCGGGGCCGGGACGGTGGCCAGGGTGGGGCGGTGCAGGGCGCGGCCCATCGCGGCGGTGATCTCGCGGTTGGTGAGGGGCTCGGGCGCGGTGAGGTTGACCGGGCCGGACAGGGAGGGGGTGTCGAGGACGTGGCGCAGGGCCGCGACCTCGTCGCGCAGGGAGATGAAGCTCCAGAACTGGCGGCCGTTGCCGAGGCGGCCGCCGAGGCCGGCCCGGAAGAGGGTGAACAGCGGGCCCCACGCCCCGCCGTCCTTGGCCACGACCAGCCCGGTACGGGCGTGCACCGTGCGGATGCCCGCCGCGCGCGCCGGTTCCGCCGCCGCCTCCCAGTCCGCCACCAGTTCGGCGAGGAAACCGGCGCCCTGGGGGCTGTCCTCGTCGACGTAGGAGTCGCCGGTGTCGCCGTAGTAGCCGATGGCGCTGCCGCACACCAGGACGCGGGGCGGGGTGTCGAGGGCGGCCACGGCGCGGGCCACGGCTGTGGTGCCGAGGACGCGGCTGTCCCGGATCACCCGCTTGCGCGCCTCGGTCCACCGGCGCTCGCCGACGCCCGCGCCCGCGAGGTGGACGACGGCCTCGCAGCCGGCCAGCCCCGCGGTGTCGACCGTGCCCGCCACCGGGTCCCAGCGGATCTCGTCCGGCTGCCGGGGGTCCCGCCGGACCAGGCGGACCACCTCGTGGCCGTCCGCGGCGAGGGACGCGGACAGGGCGGAGCCGATCAGCCCGGAGGCACCGGAGACTGCGATACGCATGGGGATCATTGTGCCCGCCCGCGGCCCGCGCGGCCTGCCGAGACCGCCCGTGGCGCCGAGTTCGCCCGTGGCGCCGAACTCGCCCGGACCGCCGGGACGGTCAGGACCACCGGTCCGGCGCGGTGGCCGGACCGCGGGCCCGGTCCGGCCGTCAGCCGAACCGGGCCCACAGCTTGGGCAGCCGCGCGGCCATCGCCGACTCGTCGTCGAAGTCGAGCGGCTCGCCCTCGGGGCTCTCCGGCTGCGGGAGTCCCAGGTCCGGCAGGCGCACCCCGGTGAGCTGCTCGTACGCCTCGTCCGCGGCGTACCCCAGGTCCTCGGCGTCGCCGTCCCGGTCCGGGTCGAAGTCGGCGACGAGGTCCGCCAGGTCGTCCGGGGCGTGCACCGCGCCCTCGAAGACGGGCCGGCCCTGGCCGATCAGCCAGCAGCGGAAGTAGTCGAAGGACTCGTCGTCCGCCCCGCCCAGCATGATGTCGGCGGCGCCCCACAGGTCCCACCGGAACGCGCGCAGGAAGCGGGTCTCGAAGTGCCGCGCGAAGTCCGTCACCGACTCCGGGTCGAGCTGCGCCAGACGCTCGACGAGCAGGTCCGCGTGGTCCTCCGGGTCGCCGTCCGCGGCCTCGCGCGTGCTGTCGACGATCTCCCAGAACTGCGTCTCGTCCATCACGGGTACAGCTTCGCGTCTGCCACCCGCCCCCGCACGCCCGGCGCCCCGGACGCGTCCGTGTCGTTATCCGGCCGTGCCTGGGCGCCGCCTGCCGGGCCCGGCCACGCGGCTCGGCGGCACGTCTCGCAGGAACGGTTCGGCAGGCGTACGACGGGGAGGCGCGCGGCGGGGGGACGCGCGACAGGGAGGCGCGCGGCGGGTACGGGACCGGCGGCTCAGCGCGGGCGCAGCGTCAACTGGTACTCGACGGTCCTGCGCAGCGGACGAAAGCCCAGCGCCGTGTTGACGGCCAGCATGTGGCGGTTGTCGTCCGCGTTGTCGGTCCGGATCTCGGTGATGCCGGGGAAGTCCTCGCGGACCCGGCGCAGCATGTCGGCCTTGATCCATAGGCCCAGAGCGTGGCCGCGGTGGCCGGCCAGCACGGCGGTGTCGTACTGCTGGGCGCGGGAGGAGCCGTCGGCGGGCAGGACGAGTTCGGTGAAGCCGGCGACGGAGCCGTCGGCCTCGGCGATGGCGGCGACGGTCAGCAGGCGCTCGCCGCGCCGGGCCACGACGCGGGCGATCTCGCGGACCCGTTCGGCGTCCCAGGCGACCTCGCCGACGTCCATCCCGCCTGTCGGCATGTCGTCCATGCCCTGCCGGGCGCGGGCGAAGCTGTCGGCGAGGCCGTCCGGGACCACGCCCTCCCAGAAGGCCAGCCGGTAGCCGGGGTGGGCCTCGCCGGGCAGCTTCGTGATCCGGTCGGGCACCTGGTCCAGGGCCAGCCGCAGCCAGGTCAGCCGCAGTACGGGGACGAAGTCGCGGGTGGCCAGGAAGCCCTCGCCGGGCGAGCCCGCCGCCACCTCGGTGACCAGGCTGCGGCACCCGGCCGCGGCGGCCGCCTCGGTGAGCGTGGCCAGCAGCCGCGAGCCCGTGCCGAGCCGCCGGTGCGCGGGGTGCACGGTGATGAGCCCCTCGGCGAGATGGCGCCGCCCGGGGTCCTCGAACAGCCGCAGCGACGCCGTCGCCACCCCTTCGCCCCTGGCTCCGCGGACCAGCCACAGCAGCTTCCGGCTGCGCGCGCCGGGCACGGTGAGCTCGGCCCGCACCTCGGCCTCGGAGGGCGCCGGCTCCCCCGGCCGGTCGTAGGCCAGCGCGGCGGACCGCACCTGGTGCCAGGTGCGGATGTCGTGCGCGGAGGGAGCGGTCAGTGGGTTCACGTCGACGGACACCCGGGGGACCGTAGCGGGTGCCCACGGCGGCCAGCAAGGTGTTTGCCGGACTCGCCGGGGCACCCGGACCGGGGCCGCATCCCCTACAGTCCGTACCGCTCGGCGGCCTCCTTGACGGTTTCCGGCTTCACGTCGCCCCGCCGGGCGAGGGCGGAGAGGGTCTGGACCACCAGGGACTGCGGGTCGACGCCGAAGTGGCGGCGGGCCGCGTCGCGGGTGTCGGACAGGCCGAAACCGTCCGTGCCGAGCGAGACCCAGTCCTGCTCGACCCACGGGGCTATCTGGTCCGGGACCGCCCGCATCCAGTCGCTGACCGCGACCACCGGGCCGGGAGCCCCGGCCAGCGCGCCGGTGACGTAGGGGATCCGCTCCTCGCCGCGCAGCCGGGCCGCGTCGCACTCCATGGCCTCGCGCCGCAGCTCGGTCCACGAGGGCGCGGACCACACGTCGGCGGCCACGCCCCACTCCTCGGCGAGCAGCCGCTGGGCTTCCAGCGCCCAGTGGATCGCGGTGCCGGAGGCCAGGAGCTGGGCGCGCGGCGCGTCCTCGGCGAGGGTCGCGGCCCGCTGGTAGCGGTACAGGCCCTTGAGGATGCCCTCCTCCACGCCGGGCGGCATGGCGGGCTGGACCTTGGGCTCGTTGTAGACCGTCAGGTAGTAGAAGACGTCCTCCGCCTGCGGGCCGTACATGCGGCGCAGGCCCTCGCGGACGATCACCGCCACCTCGTACGCGAACGCCGGGTCGTACGCGATCGCCGCCGGGTTGGTCGAGGCGAGCAGGTGGGAGTGGCCGTCGGCGTGCTGCAGGCCCTCGCCGGTCATGGTGGTACGGCCGGCGGTCGCGCCGATGACGAAGCCGCGGCCCAACTGGTCGGCCAGCGCCCAGAACTGGTCACCGGTGCGCTGGAAGCCGAACATCGAGTAGAAGATGTAGAAGGGGATCATCGGCTCGCCGTGCGTGGCGTACGACGTGGCGGCGGCCGTGAAGTCGGCGAGCGAACCGGCCTCGGTGATCCCCTCGTTGAGGATCTGGCCGTCCTTCGCCTCCTTGTAGTACAGCAGCTGGTCGCGGTCGACCGGGTCGTACGTCTGGCCCTTGGGCGAGTACAGGCCCGCGGACGGGAACAGCGACTCCATGCCGAAGGTCCGCGCCTCGTCGGGCACCACCGGCACCCAGCGGCGGCCGGTCTCCTTCTCCCGCATCAGGTCCTTCACCAGCCGGACGAACGCCATCGTGGTGGCGATCTCCTGCCCGCCCGAACCCTTCTCCAGCGCCTTGAACGCCTTGTCGGCCGGCATCGGCAGCGGCTTGGGGACCACCTTGCGGGCCGGCGCCAGGCCTCCGAGCGCCGCCCGGCGCTCGCGCAGGTACCGCATCTCCGGCGAGTTCTCGCCCGGGTGCCAGTACGGGACCACGTCCGCGTCCAGGGCGCTGTCCGGGATGGGCAGCTCCAGCAGGTCGCGCATCGTGCGGAACTGCGCGGCCGTGAGCTTCTTCATCTGGTGGTTGGCGTTGCGCGACTCGAAGCCCTCGCCCAGCGTCCAGCCCTTGACGGTCTGCGCGAGGATCACCGTCGGGGTGCCCTTGTGCTCGACGGCGGCGCGGTAGGCCGCGTACACCTTGCGCGGCTCGTGCCCGGCCCGGGAGCCGCGGAACAGCTCCAGCAGCCTGGCGTCGGACAGGCCCGCCGCCATGGCGCGCAGGCCGGGGTCGGCGCCGAAGAAGTGGTCGCGGACGTAGGCCGCGTCGCGGGTGGCGTAGGTCTGGAACTGGGCATCCGGGGTCTGCCGCAGCCGCCGCTCCAGGGCGCCGTCGAGGTCCTGGGCGAACAGCTCGTCCCAGGCGGTGCCCCACAGCGCCTTGACCACGTTCCAGCCCGCCGCGCGGAACTGGGCCTCCAGCTCCTGGACGATCTTGAAGTTGGGGCGGACCGGGCCGTCGAGGCGCTGCAGGTTGCAGTTGATCACGAAGGTCAGGTTGTCCAGGCCCTCGCGGCTGGCCAGCGCCAGGGAGGCGGTCGCCTCGGGCTCGTCCATCTCGCCGTCGCCGAGGAACGCCCATACGTGGGAGTCGGAGGTGTCCTTGATGCCGCGGTGCTCCAGGTAGCGGTTGAAGCGGGCCTGGTAGATCGCCGACAGCGGGCCGAGGCCCATGGACACGGTCGGGAACTCCCACAGCCACGGCAGCCGCCGCGGGTGCGGGTACGAGGGCAGACCGTCGCCGCCCGCCTCCCGGCGGAAGCGGTCGAGGTGGGCCTCGGTGAGCCGGCCGTCGAGGAAGGCGCGGGCGTAGATGCCGGGGGAGGCGTGGCCCTGGATGTAGAGCTGGTCGCCCGAGCCGGGGCCCTCCTTGCCGCGGAAGAAGTGCTGGAAGCCCGTCTCGTACAGCCAGGCCGCCGAGGCGAAGGTGGCGATGTGGCCGCCGAGCCCGAGCTTGCTGCCGCGGGTGACCATCGCCGCGGCGTTCCACCGGTTCCACGCCGTGATCCGGGCCTCCAGCGCCTCGTCACCCGGGTACGCGGGCTCGGCGGAGGTCGGGATCGTGTTCAGGTACGGCGTCTCCAGCGGCGCGGGGACGTCGAGGCGGCCGGCGGCGCTCTCCAGGGTGCGCCGCAGCAGGTACGCCGCGCGGTGAGGTCCCGCGGCTTTGGTGACCGCTTCCAGGGATTCGCGCCATTCCGCGGTCTCTTCCGGGTCCCGGTCGGGGATCTGGTCGAGCTGACTGGGCATGCGTCGCCGCCTTCCGGAGGGAGGGGTGTGAGGAGTGCGGGTTGTACGAGTCGGCAGACAGGGCACCCCGGGTTCGACGGTACGCCGCGATCGATGATCGATCAATGGTTACTGGTGGGAAATTCGCAGGTGGCACGCGATGACAGCCTTAGAGGCACCGAGTGTCAGTGCCGTGCGGCCTTGGAAACGCTGGCGCGAGGGGGCGGGCGGCATCGCCCCGGTGCGGGCCTCAGACCTGCGGGGCGCAGCTGAGGACGTGCTCCTTCAGCAGCTCGCAGATGCCCGGGTCGCGGCGTACGAAGGCGTCCACTATCTCCTGGTGCTCGGCGGCGTACGCGCGCGGCGCGGGGCTGAGCCAGCGGATCGACAGCGTGGTCCACACCTCGATGCCCAGCGACTCCCAGGCGTGCAGCAGCACGGCGTTGCCCGCGGCCCGCACGAGCTCGTGGTGGAACGCGACGGTGTGCCGGACCTGGGCCTCGCCGTCGAGGTTCTCGTCGGCCGCGCGCAGGGCGGCCACCTCGTGCTCCAGGGGCGAGGGGTCGGCGGCCAGCCGCCCGGCGGCGAGCTCGGCCGCCACCTGCTCCAGGCCGGCCCGCACCGGATAGCTCTCCTTGAGGTCGGCCGCGGTCAGGCTGCGCACCCGCACGCCCTTGTTGGGCGCGGACTCGATCAGCCGCAGCGTCTCCAGCTCGCGCAGCGCCTCCCGTACCGGCGTCTGGCTGACCTGGAGCTCCACCGCGATCCTGCGCTCCACGATGCGCTCGCCCGGCTTCCACCGCCCGCTGACGATCCCTTCCAGGATGTGCTCGCGGATCTGCTCACGCAGACTGTGCACCACCAGGTGCGAGGCGACGGCGGGCTGGGTCATGGGCGCACTCCTCCACGGTCTGCGTGACATAGACGATACGACGACGCGGCAACCATGCCTCCCCCCGGACACGGCGGCGCCCCCGTCCCGGTGTCAGGCCGGGGCGGGGGCGCCGTACGTCCGCTCGCGGTTACAGGCCGAGTTCCACCTCGAACTCGCCCGCCTCAAGGATCTCCTTGACCGCGACCAGGTAGCGGGCCGCGTCGGCGCCGTCCACCAGCCGGTGGTCGTAGGACAGCGACAGGTACGTCATGTCCCGGACGCCGATGACCGTGCCGTCGGCGGTCTCCACGACCACCGGGCGCTTCACGGTCGCGCCGATGCCCAGGATGGCGGCCTGGTGCGGCGGCACGATGACCGTGTCGAACAGCGCGCCGCGCGAACCGGTGTTGCTGATCGTGAAGGTCGCGCCCGCCAGGTCGTCCGGCGTGATCCTGTTCGAGCGCACGTTGCCCGCCAGCTCGGCGGTCTTCTTGGCGATGCCGGCGATGTTCAGATCGCCCGCGCCCTTGATGACCGGGGTCATCAGGCCCTTCTCGGAGTCCACCGCGATACCGATGTTCTCGGTGTCGAAGTAGGTGACCGTGCCCTCCTGGTCGTTGAGGCGCGCGTTGATCACCGGGTGCGCCTTGAGCGCCTGGGCGGCGGCCTTCACGAAGAACGGCATCGGCGAGAGCTTGACGCCCTCGCGTGCCTGGAAGGCGTCCTTGGCCTGGGCGCGCAGCCGCATGATGCGGGTGACGTCCACCTCGACGACCGTGGTGAGCTGGGCCTGCGAGTGCAGCGCCTGCATCATGTTGTCGCCGATGAGCTTGCGGATGCGGGTCATCTTGACCGTCTGGCCGCGCAGCGGGGACACCGCCTGGGGCGCCTTCGCCGGGGCGGCGGGGGCGGCCGGAGCGGCCTTCGCCGCGGCCTTGGCGGCCTCGGCGGCGGCGAGCACGTCCTGCTTGCGGATCCGGCCGCCGACGCCGGTGCCCCGCACCGAGCCGAGGTCGACGCCGTTCTCGGCGGCGAGCTTGCGGACCAGCGGGGTGACGTACGCGCCTTCGTCGGTGGCCTGCGCGGCGGCCGGAGCGGGCTGCGCGGCCGGGGCGGCGGGCGCGGGTGCCTGAGGTGCGGGTGCCGCCGGAGCCGGAGCCGGGGCGGCCGGTGCCGGTGCCGGGGCCGGAGCGGGCGCCGCCGGCGGGGCCGGGGGAGCGGGCGGAGCCGGGGGAGCGGCGGGCGCGGGCTGGGCCGGAGCCGGGGCGGGCGCCTGAGGCGCCGGAGCCGCGGCAGGGGCCGCGCCGGCGGCGCCGACGACCGCGAGGCGGGCGCCGACCTCGGCCGTCTCGTCCTCCTGGACCAGGATCTCCAGCAGGGTGCCGGCCACCGGCGAGGGGATCTCGGTGTCGACCTTGTCCGTCGAGACCTCCAGCAGCGGCTCGTCGGCCTCGACGCTGTCGCCGACCGACTTCAGCCAGCGGGTGATGGTGCCCTCGGTGACCGACTCGCCCAGCGCGGGCAGCGTGACGTCGGTGCCGGAGGCGCCGCCGGCCGGGGCGGCGGGCGCGGGCTCGGCCGCGGCAGGGGCCGGGGCGGGCGTCTGGGGCGCGGGTGCCGGGGCCTCGGCGGCCGGGGCGGGCGCGGGCTGCGCGGGAGCCGGGGCCGGGGCGGCGGCCGGCTCGGCCGCGGGCGCCGGCGCGGCGGCGGGGGCGCCCTGGCCGTCGTCGATCACGGCCAGTTCGGCGCCGACCTCGACCGTCTCGTCCTCGGCGACCTTGATGGAGGTGAGTACGCCGGAGGCGGGCGAGGGGATCTCGGTGTCGACCTTGTCCGTCGAGACCTCGAGCAGCGGCTCGTCGGCCTCGACGCGCTCACCCTCGGCCTTCAGCCAGCGGGTGACGGTGCCCTCGGTCACGCTCTCGCCGAGCGCCGGCAGGGTTACGGAAACCGCCATGGTTGCGGTTGCTCCTAACGATCTGTGCGGATGGGGATGGCGTGTTCGAGGGTCAGTCGTGCGAGTGCAGCGGCTTGCCCGCGAGGGCCAGGTGGGCCTCGCCGAGCGCCTCGTTCTGCGTGGGGTGCGCGTGGATGAGCTGTGCCACCTCGGCGGGCAGCGCCTCCCAGTTGTAGATGAGCTGAGCCTCGCCGACCTGCTCGCCCATCCGGTCGCCGACCAGGTGGACGCCCACGACGGCCCCGTCGCGGACCTGGACGAGCTTGATCTCGCCCGAGGTCTTGAGGATCTTGCTCCTGCCGTTGCCGGCCAGGTTGTACTTCAGGGTGACGACCTTGTCGGCCCCGTAGAGCTCCTTGGCCCTGGCCTCGGTGATGCCGACCGAGGCGACCTCCGGCTGGCAGTACGTCACGCGCGGCACGCCGTCGTAGTCGATCGGCACGGCCTTCAGACCGGCCAGACGCTCCGCTACCAGGATGCCCTCGGCGAAGCCGACGTGCGCGAGCTGGAGGGTCGGCACCAGGTCGCCGACGGCCGAGATGGTCGGCACGTTGGTGCGCATGTACTCGTCGACGACCACGTAGCCGCGGTCCATCGCCACGCCCTGCTCCTCGTAGCCCAGACCCTGCGAGACCGGGCCGCGGCCGATGGCGACCAGCAGCACCTCGGCCTCGAAGGTCTTGCCGTCCGCGAGGGTGACCTTGACACCGCTGTCGGTGTACTCGGCGCTCTGGAAGAAGGTGCCCAGGTTGAACTTGATGCCCCGCTTGCGGAAGGCCCGCTCCAGCAGCTTGGAGCTGTTCTCGTCCTCGACGGGCACCAGGTGCGGCAGGCCCTCGACGATCGTCACGTCGGTGCCGAAGGACTTCCACGCGGAGGCGAACTCCACGCCGATCACGCCGCCGCCCAGGATGACCGCCGACTGCGGCACCCGGTCCAGGGTCAGCGCGTGGTCGGAGGAGATGATCCGGTTGCCGTCGATGACCAGGCCGGGCAGCGAGCGCGGCACGGAACCGGTCGCGAGCAGGATGTGCCGGCCCTCGATCCGCTGCCCGTTCACGTCGATCGAGGTGGGCGACGACAGCCGGCCCTCGCCCTCGATGTACGTCACCTTGCGCGAGGCCACCAGGCCCTGCAGGCCCTTGTAGAGGCCGGAGATCACGTCGTCCTTGTACTTGTGGACGGCCGCGATGTCGATGCCCTCGAACGTGGCCTTCACGCCGAACTGCTCGCTCTCGCGAGCCTGGTCCGCGATCTCACCGGCGTGCAGCAGCGCCTTGGTGGGAATACAGCCGTTGTGCAGACAGGTGCCCCCGAGCTTGTTCTTCTCGATCAGGGCGACGTCGAGTCCCAGCTGCGCGGCACGCAGGGCCGCCGCGTAGCCGCCACTGCCGCCGCCGAGGATCACTAGGTCGAAAACAGTGCTGGCGTCGTTCGCCACGTCACGTCCTCCATGCATGGGTTCGCCCCGCCGGTCCTGCCGTGACCGGCGGCGGCTTTCGTTCGGCCGCTTGTCCAAAAACGGGGGCCCTGTCGCCGAGACAACATCTTCGCACTTGTTCAGGGCCGACGGGCCACCGGGCCGTGAGGTGAGACCGACGAGATACGGCTCCGGGCGCGCCGCTGTCCGCGGCGGCCGGAGCCGTAGGTGACGCAACTCACCCGTTCGGGGGCACGGGAGCGGGTTCGCCGTGCGGCCATCGGGGCGAACGTGCCCGCGGGTGCGGGAGCCGCGTCAGAAGGCGCCGTCCGCGGCCTGGCGGGCCAGCGCCACCAGGGTGCGGACGGCCGTGCCGGTGCCGCCCTTGGGGGTGTAGCCGAAGGGCGCGCCCTCGTGGAAGGCCGGACCGGCGATGTCGAGGTGGGCCCAGGTGATGCCCTCGCCGACGAACTCCTTCAGGAACAGACCCGCGACGAGGCCGCCGCCCTGGCGCGCGCCGATGTTGGCGATGTCCGCGGTCGGCGAGTCGAAGGTCTTGCGCAGCTGCTTGGGCAGCGGCATCGGCCAGGAGTCCTCGCCCTCGGCCAGCGCGGTGGTGTGCACCCGGGTGCGGAAGCCGTCGTCGTTGGACATGATGCCGAACCGGCCGTCGCCCAGCGCGAGGATCATCGCGCCGGTCAGGGTGGCCACGTCCACGATCGCGTCCGGGCGCTCCTCGGAGGCGCGGACCAGCGCGTCGGCCAGCACCAGCCGGCCCTCGGCGTCGGTGTTGAGCACCTCCACCGTCTTGCCGCCGTACATCCGCAGCACGTCGCCGGGGCGGACCGCGCCGCCGCCGGGCATGTTCTCGGCCAGCGCCAGCCAGCCGGTGACGTTGACCCGCAGGCCCAGCTTCGCGGTGGCCACGACGGCGGCGAACACGGCGGCGGCCCCGCTCATGTCGCACTTCATCGTCTCGTTGTGCCCCGGCGGCTTGAGCGAGATGCCGCCGGAGTCGTACGTGATGCCCTTGCCGACGAAGGCGAGGGTGCGCTCGGCGTCGGCGTGGGTGTACGCGACGCGGACCAGGCGCGGCGGGGTGGCCGAGCCCTGGCCGACGCCCATGATGCCGCCGTAGCCGCCCTTGATCAGCGCCTTCTCGTCCAGCACCTCGACCTTCAGCCCGAACTCCTTGGCCGCGTCCTTGACGGCGGCCGCGAACGCCTTCGGCGTCAGGTCGTTGGGCGGGGTGTTGATCAGGTCCCGGGCCCGGTTGACCTCGGACGCCACCGCGGCGGCCCGCTCGACGGCGGCCTTGTGCGCCTTGTCCCGCGGCTTGGCGCCGACCACCGCGACCTCGCCGAGCGGCGCCTTGCCGCCGTCGGCCTGGTAGGCGGTGAAGGCGTACGCGCCCAGCAGCGCGCCGGTCCCGACCGCCTCGACGTCCGCCGCCTCCGCGGCCGGCAGCGCGAACGCGGCCTTCTTCGCACCCGCCAGCGCCCGGGCCGCCGAGCCCGCCGCCTTGCGCAGCGCCTCCGCGTCGGGGCCGGAACCGTCCTCCGGCGTCTCGCCGAGCCCGACGGCGACCACCACGGCGGCCTTCACACCCGCGGGGGCGGGCAGCTTGGTGACCTCGCCCTCGCCGCCCGTGGCGCCCAGGGTCTCCAGGGTCGCCGCGAGCCCGCCGTCGAACGCGGAGTCCACCGCCTCCGCACCGGGCGCGAGCCGCGGGCCCTTGGGCCCCTTGATCACGCCCACGACGACGGCGTCCGCACGCAACGCCGCGGCGGAGGAGGTACTGAGAGTCAGAGCAGTCACGGTGGATGAGGTCCTATTCGGTCGAGGTCCTGTCAGCGGCCGGTGGATGGCCCGGCCCGGCCCCCCGCATCGTATTGCGCCAGATCAGCGGTGCGGAGCGGGGTGGCTGCCGATTCCGTCGAGATTACGCCCGCCCAGGCGGCGCGAGGGCCCCTCCCGTCCCATCGGCCCTTCGTCGTCCCAGGTCCGGCGGCACCCGCCGCCGCCCGCGGCCCGAGAACGCGACCGCGGAGGCGGGAATCCGGCCATGCGCCGCCGGTCAGCCGCGCATGGCCAGCACCACGGCGGCGGCGGTGACGGCGCTCTCGCACAGCGCGCCGAACACGTCCCCGGTGACCCCGCCGAAGCGCCGCCCGCAGCGCCGCAGCAGCGCCTCGGAGACGAGCAGGCCGGCGCCCGCGGCCAGGCCCGAGCGCAGCGCGGTCGCGCCGCCGAAGGGCGCTCCCGCCGCGGCCGCGAGCACGGTGACGAGCAGCGCCGTGCCCCAGGCCGTACCGGCGTCGACCGCTCCCGCGACGGCCGCCCCCAGGCCGTCGGGCCGGGCGGCCGCGACCCCCTCGCGGCACGCCAGCGTCATGGCGGTGCGCCCGGTCACCGCCGCCACCACCGCGGCCGTACCGCCGTACACCCACCCGTGCCCGTAGCACGACGCGAGCGCGGCGGTCTGCGCGAGCAGGACGAGCACCAGGACCAGGACGCCGAAGGGGCCGATGTCCGAGCGCTTCATGACCCGCAGCGCCTCCTCGGCGGGCTTGCCGCAGCCCAAGCCGTCGGCGGTGTCGGCGAGGCCGTCCAGGTGGAGCCCCCGCGTGGCCGCGGCCGGCACCGCGACCGCGGCCACGGCGGTCAGCAGCGGCGACGCGCCGAGCGCGTGCAGCAGCCAGCCGAGCGCCGCCACGGCCAGCCCGATCGCCAGACCCACGACCGGGGCCGCCGCCATTCCGCCGCCGGCCGCCGTACGGTCCCAGCGGCCCACCCGCACGGGCAGCACGCTCAGCGTCCCGAACGCGAACCGCAGCGCGTCGCCACCGGACACGGCGGCCTCGGCCACCGGCTCCCCGGCCGGCGCCGGCGGATGCTCGGGCGGAAGCGGGACGTCCGCCGGCGGCGCCGCGGGCCGCGGGGACTCCTGCGCGGGTACGGGCGCGGAGTCCTGCGTGGCCTGGGGGGCGGGTGCCGGTTCCTGGGGCGCCGGTATAGGTGCGGGTTGCGGCCTGGGCGTTCGGGGTACGGGCGCCGGGTCCTGGGCGGGCGTCTGGGGCGCGGGTTGCCGGGCGGCTGCCTGGGGTGCGGGCGGGGGCGCCGGTTGCGGCCTGGGCGTTCGGGGTACGGGCGCCGGGTCCTGGGCGGCTGCCTGGGGCGCGGGTATGGGCGACGGTTCCTGGGGTGCGGGCGGGGGCGGGGCGTCCTCCGGGGGTGCCTGCCGGTGCTCGGGCGGGGTCGCTTCGGCGTCGGTCACCGCGCGAGGCTACCGCCTCGGCCGCGCACCGCCTCCCCCGCGGCGAGGGCGAGAACGCACAGCACGCCCGCGAGGTGCTCGCAGCCCGCCAGGTTCGTCACCCACACCACCTCGGCGACCATCGCCAGCGCGACCGCCGACGCCGTCAGCCAGGCGCGGTAGCGGCAGGCCACGTACACCCCGAGCGCGACCACCGCCGCCGACGGGCCGGTGTCGCGTACGGCGAGGTCGGCGGCCGGCAGGCCCAGGAAGCCGTGCGGTCCGGTCCACAGCGAGTAGCGGGCGAAACAGGTTCCCGCCAGAGTGGCCAGCAGGGCGACGCCTAAGGCGCGGCGGGCGCCGACCGTGGTCTCCGCGATGCCGAAGACGACCACGACCTGCACGATCAGGCCCCAGCTCGGCAGCGAGGCGTCGGGTACCAGCAGCGACAGGGGGGTGCGCAGCAGCGCCTGCCACCACGGCAGCGTCGCGTACACCCCGCCGAGCCGGTCCACCCAGTCCGCGGCGCCGCCGGTGTGCTGCAGGAGCTGCAGGAGCAGGATGCCCAGGCACGAGGCGAGGGTCAGCGGGAGGGCGCGCAGCCGGGCCGCGCGCAGCCGGCGCCCGATGTCAGGGAAGACCGCGCCCCATTCGCGGACGGCCAGCCGCCGCAGCCGGTCAGCGGTGCGGGCGCGGATCGGCGGTGGGTCCGCGGTCCGCGCCTCCGCGCCGGGGGTGGGGCCGGCCAGGCCGGGCGTTGCCGATCCGGGCGCCGAGCCCTTCGCGGCGCCGCTCGCCGCGGCGCAGGGGAGCGGGCAGCCGGGGGACGCCGAGGAACCCTTCGGCCCGCGCGCCGGCGAGGCCGATCCTGGGCAGTTCGCTGGACTTGCCGAACAGCACATAGCGCGGCTCCCAGATGGGGCGGAACTTGGCGTTGGCGCGGTAGAGCGACTCGATCTGCCACCACCGCGAGAAGAACGTCAGCAGCGAGTGCCACAGCCGCAGCACCGGCCCCGCCCCGAGCCGCGACCCCCGCTCGAACACCGACCGGAACATCGCGAAGTTCAGCGAGATCTGCCGCACCCCCACCTCCTCGGCCCGCTGGATCAGCTCGATCACCATGAACTCGATCAGGCCGTTGTCGGCCGAGCGGTCCCGGCGCATCAGGTCCAGCGACAGGCCGTGCGGCCCCCACGGCACGAAGCTCAGCAGCGCCTTGGGCCTGCCCTCCCCGTCCGCGCACTCCACCATCACGCACCGGCCGTCGGCCGGGTCGCCCAGTCGCCCCAGCGCCATCGAGAAGCCGCGCTCGGTGCCTCCGTCGCGCCAGTGGTCGGCCCGCTCCACCAGGGCGTCCATCTCCCGGGCCGGGATGTCGGCGTGCCGCCGGATCCGTACGGTGCAGCCGGAGCGCCTCACCCGGTTGTACGCCTGCCGGACGGTGCGCATCGCCCGGCCCTCCAGCGTGAAGTCCGCGGTGTCGACGATCGCCTCGTCGCCCAGTTCCAAGGCGTCGAGGCCGTGCCGGGCGTAGACCCTGCCCGCCTCCTCCCCCGCGCCCATGACCGCCGGGACCCAGGCGTGCTGCTTGGCCTCCGCCAGCCAGGCGTCGATGGCGCCCGGCCACGCCTCGGGGTCGCCGATCGGGTCACCCGACGCCAGGGTGACGCCGCCGAGCACCCGGTAGGCGATCGCCGACTTGCCGGTCGGCGACCAGATGACGCTCTTGTCGCGGCGCAGCGCGAAATAGCCCAGCGAGTCCCGCTCGCCGTACCTGTCCAGCAGCGCCCGCAGCCGCTCCTCGTCCTCGCCGCACAGCAGCTCGCGGTTGCGGGGCGAGCGGAACGCCACGAACAGCACCAGCAGGAAGAGCGCGGCGCTCATGACGTTGATCGCCACGTCCACCCAGCCCGGTGCCTCGATGGCCGCGAACTCGGTGTCGCTGGGCACCAGGCTGATCAGCCGTACCAGGGCGTAGCCGAAGACGTCGCCGAAATTCGCGCCGTTGGCCGAGTTCGTGCCCGCCACGAGCGCCGTGCCCAGCAGCGCGGCGACCACGAGCCCGACGGCGGCGGTCAGCCCCGCGTACCACGGGTTCGCCGGATCGCCCTTGGCCCGGAACTCCTTCCTGCCCACGACGAGCGCGGCGAGGAAGGAGCCGGTCAGCACGAGCGAGACCCAGTTCTGGGCGTGCCGGTGGATCTGCGGCCACACCATGCTCACCGCCAGGGCGGCGAAGAACAGGCCGCACAGCACCAGGTTCAGGATCCAGGCGGCCCGTTTCCTGCGGCGCATGGTGACCGCCAGGAACAGCGCGAAGAAGCCGGAGGTGAAGCCGGCGGTCAGCAGGTAGGGGGTGAAGTAGTCCTGGGCGTTGTGCCGCCGGATGTCGCTGCCGAACGACACCCAGACGACGCCCAGGACGTTCAGCAGGGCGACCAGGCGCAGGTACCAGACGGTGTACGCGGCGCCCCGGCGGGCCCACGGGCGCGGGCGCGTGATCCCCCGCGGCGGGCCCCCGGTGACCGTTCCCATACTGGGCGATCATATGCGCTGATGTCCGGAATGCGGGAACCCCGCGCCAGGTGGTGTGCGGGCACCCCGCGCCGACGGCGCCGGCGGTGCCCGCCTCCGGGCGGGCCGGGGAGCCGCGCGGGAGACGGCGGCTCCCCGGCGGCTCAGACGGTCGGCGCCTGGCCGGGCGTCCCGTCGGGCCCCTCGTCCTGTCCTGCGTCCTGCGTCCGGCCCGGCCCCTCGTCAAGCCCCTGCTCGGCACCCTCGTCCGGCTTCGGGTCCGGCCCCTCGTCGGGAACGTCGTCCCGCGCCTCGTCCGGCTTCGGGTCCGGGAGTTCGGCGGAGAGGGCGGCCGCGGCCTGCAGGAGCGGGAGGGCGAGCAGCGGGCCCACGGCGGAGCCCGTGTGCAGGCCGTGCGTGAGGAGGGGTTCGAGGGAGACGCGGTCCAGGGCCTTGTCCTGGCCGGGCTCGCCGGTGGTGTGGGCGGCGAGCCACCAGTCGGGGGCGCGGAAGGCGATGCGCTGGGCGACCAGGGCGCAGGCCGCGCTGACGACGCCGTCCAGGACCACCGGGAGCTTGCGTACGGCGGCCTGGAGGAGGAAGCCCGTGGTCGCCGCGAAGTCCGCGCCGCCGACCGCGGCCAGCAGGGCGAGCTGGTCGCCGAGGACCGGCCGGGCCCGGCGTAGCCCGTCGCGGATCGCGGCGCACTTGCGCATCCAGCCCAGGTCGTCGAGGCCCGAACCGCGCCCGGTGACCACGGAGGCGTCGGTGCCGCACAGCGCCGCGACGAGCACGCCCGCCGTGGTCGTCCCGCCCACGCTGAGGTCGCCGAGCAGGACCAGGTCGGTGCCGGAGTCCGCCTCCTCGTCCGCGATCGCCACGCCGGCGCGGAACGCCTGCTCGGCCTCCTGCGCGGTGAGCGCGTCCTCGACGTCCCAGCGGCCCGAGCCGCGCCGCACCCGGTGGGCGGCGACGCCGGCGGGCAGCTCGGCCGGGTCGCAGTCCAGCGCCATGTCGATCACCCGGACCGGGGCCCCGTACTGCCGCGACAGCACGGCGACGGGGGCCGTGCCCTCCACGACGGCCCGGACCAGCTCCACCGCGGTGCCCGCCGGGCGGGCCGACACTCCCAGCGAGGCGACCCCGTGGTCGGCCGCGAACAGCAGCACCTTGGGGCGGGTGATCGGCCGGGCCGGTACGGCGCCCTGCACCGCGGACAGCCAGTCGGCGAGTTCCGCGGGCCTGCCCAGCGCGCCGGCCGGCGGGACCAGCCGCGTCCACCGTTCCTGCGAGTCCCTGCGCAGACCCGCGTCGGGACGCTCCACCAGGGAGCCGAATTCGTCCAAGTCGATGCCGCTCACCCGCCGAAGGGTACCCGGACGCCGGACGCCCGGCGCCGGGGGCCGGTCCGATGCGCCGTCAGCCGCGCAGCGGTACCGCCTGGCCCGCCACGACCAGCAGGACGTGCTCGGACTCGGCGGCGATCGCGGCGTTGAGGCGGCCGAGTTCGTCACGGAAGCGCCGGCCGGAGGAGGTTGCCGGGACGACGCCCGAGCCGACCTCGTTGGAGACGGCCACGACCGTGCGGCGGGTGGCGCGCCAGGCGGCGGCCAGTTCGGCGGCACGCGCGCGGACCTCGTCGGCGGCTCCGCGCCGCCAGGCGTCGTCGTCCCAGGCGCCGGCCTCGTCCATGACGTCGGTGAGCCACAGCGACAGGCAGTCGACGAGCAGCGGGGGACCGTCGGACGCCGCCAGCAGGGGGACGAGGTCGCAGGTCTCCTCCGTGCGCCAGGACGCCGGACGGCGTTCGCGGTGGTGTGCCACGCGCCGCGTCCACTCGGCGTCGTCCGCGCGGGTGCCGCCGGTGGCCACGTAGACCACGCCGGGGAACGCCGCCAGCCGCCGCTCGGCCTCCACCGACTTGCCGGAACGTGCGCCGCCGAGCACGAGGGTGCGGCGGGGCACGTCGGGCACCTTCTGGTAGTCGCCGGCGACCAGGGTGGTGCCGTCCGGCACGGCCCGCGCGCCGAGCGCGGCCAGCCGCCGGTCGAGCTCGGGGCCGGCCGGCGCGGCGTCGTGCCCGAGGTGGACCGCCACCACGTCGGTCGTACCGGTGACCGCGCCCGCCGCCCGCAGCTTCGCCAGCGCGTCGGGCCGCCCGGCCGCGTCGAGGAGCACCAAGTCGTACGGGGCCGTCTGCGCCGGTACGGGGCCCGCGGGCGCGCAGCCCGGCGGCAGGTACAGCGCGCGCATGCCGTCGGGCGACTCGATCGCGTACCCCGTGCCCGGCGCGTCCGTCGCCACGGCCGCCACCCGGTGACCGGTGATCAGCGGCAGCCGGCGCCCGTCCGGCACCCGGGTGGGGGCGGGCAGGACCGGCGGGATCTCCACCGCGGGTCCGTTGTGCGGGTGCGACAGCAGTACGAGCCGCAGCCCGGCCAGGCTCTGCCCGGCCCTGGCCGCGGCCAGGGCCGGCCCGGGCGTGAGGTCCACCAGCACCACGCCGTCGACCAGCAGGGCGGTCGCGCCGCGCGCGCCCTCGCCCGTCGAGGCCGCGCACACCGCGCACGGGCAGTCGGGCACCGGCAGCCCCTCGGGGGACCCGGTGCCGAGCAACGTCAGTTCCACGTCAACGATCGTCTCGCGTCCGGCGGCCGCGGTCGCGCCCGGTTCACGATGAGGGACGGCGGCGACCGCCGGGCGGCGGGTTCCCGGGGCCCCGCGGCCCGGCGGGTGGCGGGTGGCCGGCGCCAAAAGGATCTCGGACGGATACGCTGCACCAGGCGGCCGCAGCAGCCCGATCGAGCCCGACGACGACCCGGCGACGACAACCGAGGAGAAGCACACATGGCGTGGATGTGGCGGTTCGAGAAGGCCGACGGCACCGAGGTGGAGCCCGCGGTGCAGCCCGAGGAGTTCACCACCCAGGGGGACGCCGAGTCGTGGATCGGCGAGGTGTGGAAGGACCTGCTGGAAGGCGGCGCCGACCAGGTCGAGCTCTACGAGGGCGACCAGAAGGTCTACGGCCCGATGAGCCTGCACGGCGACACCACCGAGGTCTGACGGCGCGGCGGCCGGCCCGGCCCGGGGCTCGCGGCGCCCCGGGTCGGCCGGCCGTCACAGCGAGCCCAGCGTCACCTGGACCGTGTGCGACGACCCGCTCCTGTCGTAGGTCACCGGCACCCGCTCGCCCGGCTTGTAGCCCGCGAGGGTCTCCGTCAGCGACTGCACGGTGGTGATGGCGGAGCCGTCGACCTTCGTGATCACGTCGCCGACCCGCAGGCCCGCCTTCTGGGCCGCGCCCCCCGGTGCGAGGCGGACGATCGCCGTGCCGGACGGCTGGAAGTTCTGGTCGACCACACCGCGCACGGTCACCCCGAGCGCGGCCCGGCCGGAGTCGGTGACCTTGCCGTTGGCGATGATCTGGTCGGCGATCCGCTTCACCGTGGAGGAGCCGATCGCGAAGCCGATGCCCGGCGCTGAGCCGCCGCCGAACTGCGGGTCGGTGGCCGCGAGCGTGGGGATGCCGATCACCTGGTCGTTCAGGTCGACCAGGGCGCCACCGCTGTTGCCCGGGTTGATCGCGGCGGACGTCTGCACCATGTCGGGGATGGTCGCTCCCGTCCCGCCGGCGCTGCCGCCCTCGCTGACCGTACGGCCGGTCGCCGAGACGATGCCCTCGCTGACACTTCCGGACAGGCCGAGCGGGTTGCCCATCGCCAGCACGATCTCGCCGACCGCGATCTTGTTCGAGTCGGCGAAGGTCGCCGGCTTCAGCCCGCCGGGCGTCGAGTCCAGCTTGATCACGGCGAGGTCGTTGGCGGGGAAGGACGACACGAGCCGCGCGCCGATGGGGCTGCCGCCGGTCGCGAGCTGCACCTTGAAGGACTTGGCGCCGCCCAGTACGTGGGCGTTGGTGACGATGTCGCCCTTGGTGTCGTAGACGATGCCCGAGCCCAGGTCCGCGCTGGTGGTGATCTGCACGACCGAGGGCAGCACGGTCCGCACGGCGTTCTCGTACGCGGCCTGCAGATCCTCGGCCGAGGAGGCGGCCGCGCCCGCGGTCGCCCCGGAGGTCGTCGCCGTCCTGGTGGTGGCGCCCGAACCCCCGGCGGAGTCGCACCCGGCGGCGAGCGCCAGGGCGCCGGCGACGCCCGCCGCCCCCAGCAGCCGGCCCCTCGAAAGACGTGATCCGCTCATACCGGAATTGTCGCTTTCCGCGGTCCCCCGGGCCCGGCCCGGGCGGCCATACGGGTCCCCGGCCCCCGCCCGTTCCCGGACGCGCCGGCGCGCGACCCGGGCGGCGCTCAGCCCCGCACGCCGCACAGGTGCAGGAGCGCCGCCACCCCCCGGTACGGGTCCTCGCGGCCCGCGCGGTCCTCCGCGTCGAGCAGGCGGGCCAGGTCCGCCGGATCGCGCGGGGGCAGGGCCCGGTCGGCGGCGGCGTCGGTGAAGACCCGCACCCCGTACCAGGCGCGCAGCGGCACCCCGATGCCCGACAGGGTCGCGTCGAGGTCCTCGCGGCGGTCCGCCCTGGTCGCCAGGCCCAGCCGGTTGGTGTACGAGGCGGAGCCGAACGCGTCCAGCGCGCCCTGCCAGTCGCCGAGCAGGCCGGGCCGCATCGCCAGGGCGTCGCCGTTGCGCACCACCAGGGACAGCAGTCCGCCGGGCGCCAGCACCCGCGCGAGCGCGGCGAGCATCGGCTCGGGCTCCGGCACGTACATCAGCACGCCGTGGCACAGCACCACGTCGAAGCAGGCGGGGCCGAAGTGGCGGCCGGTCTCCCGGCCGTCGCCGGGCAGCACCACGAACCTGTCGCGTACGTCGGCGGCCTCGCGGGCGACCGCCGCGCGCAGGGCGGCGAGCATCGCCGGGTCCTTCTCCAGGCCCGTGACCAGGTGGCCGGCCCGGGCCAGCCGCAGCGCCTGCGTGCCCTGCCCGGGGCCGATGTCCAGGACGCGCAGCCGCCGCAGCGCGTGGGCGCCGGACGGCTGGGGGAAGCAGGCGGCGAGCTGCTCGTCGAGCTGCCGGGCGACCAGCTCCTGGCGGACGGTGTTCCGCAGCCCGCCAAGACCCGCCAGCCAGCCCTCCGCGCCGCCGGAGAAGCCCGCCGCGCCCGGGACCGTGCTTCCGGTCACGCCGAAGTCCATCGCGATTCCGTTCCCTCCCGCCTGCCGGGGTGGTCCCGCCTCCGGCGGGGGCCGGCGCACCACGCCGGGGAGCGCGTCCCCCCAGGGGGCCCGGTCAGGTGCTCGCAGCGATCCGCGGGCCGCCGCCGCAGGTACGGCGAGCGGTCCGCGCACTCAGGGCGTCAGCGCTTGGCGCCGCGGCCGACCTGGGGCTTGGGCAGCCGCAGCCGGCGCATCTGGATGGAGCGCATCAGCCCGTAGGCGACCGCGCCCCTGGTGTTCTCGTCCGGGAACCGCTTGCGCAGCAGGCTCCGCAGCCGCAGTCCGGTGACCAGCGAGTCCGTGACGATCATCACGATCACCACCAGCCACAGCAGCAGCGAGATGTCGCGCAGCGAGCCGACCTGGATCAGGCTCATGATCACGATGACCACGGCGATCGGCAGGAAGATCTCGGCCACCCGGAAGCGCCCGTCCACGTAGTCGCGGACGAACTTGCGCACCGGGCCGCGGTCGCGGCCCGGCAGGTACCGCTCGTCGCCTCCCGCCAGGGCCTCGCGCTGCTTGGCGAGGTCCACCCGGCGCGCCTCGCGGGCGGCACGGGCCGCCGCCTTGCGGTCCTTGGGCGCGACGGCCGCCTTGCGGCGGGCGCTCTGCGCTTCGTTGCGCTTGGGGGTCGGGCGGCCCTTGGGGGCCTGCGGATCGCGGGGCCGGTCCTCCAGCAAGGTGGTGCTGGCGGACTGCTCATCGTGGGAACGGCGTCGGAACACGACTCCAGCTTACGTACTCCGGCCGCGCGACCCCAGCCCCCCTCCTACTCCCTGGGCCGGAGGTCGCCGAACCGTGATCGTCCTTGGGGATGACCGCATCCGTGCCCGAACAGTGCGGTAATGGAACCAGGGCCCGTACGCTGGGGTCTGTAGAGCCGGAGCTGTTGCCGAGAAGGGGGCGCGCGAGGCCCATGAGCGGTGTCATGAAGCGGATGGGATTGATTTTCCGCGCGAAGGCCAACAAGGCCCTGGACAGGGCCGAGGACCCGCGCGAAACCCTCGACTACTCGTACCAGAAGCAGCTCGAACTGCTGCAGAAGGTGCGCCGGGGCGTGGCGGACGTCGCCACCTCCCGCAAGCGGCTGGAGCTGCAGCTCACCGAGCTGCAGAAGAAGTCCGCCACCTACGAGGACCAGGGCCGCAAGGCGCTCGCGCTGGGCCGCGAGGACCTGGCCCGGGAGGCGCTGTCCCGCCGCGCCGCGCTCCAGCAGCAGGTCACCGACCTGGAGGCGCAGCACACCCAGCTCCAGGGCGAGGAGGAGAAGCTCACCCTGGCCTCCCAGCGGCTCCAGGCCAAGGTCGACGCCTTCCGCACCAAGAAGGAGACCATCAAGGCCACCTACACCGCGGCCCAGGCGCAGACCCAGATCGGCGAGGCGTTCTCCGGCATCTCCGAGGAGATGGGCGACGTCGGCATGGCCATCCAGCGGGCCGAGGACAAGACCGAGCAGCTGCGGGCCCGGGCCGGCGCCCTGGACGAGCTGCTGGCCTCCGGCGCCCTGGACGACCCGAGCGGCCTGGCCAAGGACGACATCCAGGCCGAACTGGACCGGCTCTCCGGCGGCAGCGACGTGGAGCTGGAGCTGCAGCGGATGAAGGCGGAGCTGGCCGGCGGCGCCGCCCCCCAGGCCATCGAGGGCGGCCAGAGCGGCCAGTCCGCGCAGAACCAGCCGCAGGACACGCCGAAGTTCGACAAGAGCTGACACGATCTTGTCGCTCACCCCGGGACCGGCCGCGGCTCCGGGGGCCGTGGGACGCCCGGCCCGCGGGCGCCCCGGCCCGCGGACTCGACCGGCCCGCGCACGTACCGACCGGACGACGGACCGCGCGACCGCGGACCCGACGAGGAGGCCGACATGATCGTACGGATCATGGGGGAGGGCCAGGTGACGCTGGACGATGCCCGCGTCGCCGAACTGAACGCGCTGGACGACGAGCTGATGGCCGCCGTCCGGGCCGGCGACGACGAGGGCTTCCACCGCACCCTGGAGGCCCTGCTCGCCGGGGTGCGCAGGCTCGGCAGCCCGCTGCCCGACGACTCGCTCGAACCCTCCGAGCTGATCCTGCCCTCGCCCGACGCCAGTCTGGAGGAGGTCCGGGAGATGCTCCGCGAGGACGGCCTGATCCCGGGCTGACCGCCCCGCCCTCCGCCCCGTTGCCGGCCACGGCCCGGAACCGCGCGGGCCGCCGCGTACTCTCCCTGGACGGATCGCCGATCTGGCTTCAGGGGGAGTGGGAGCGATGCGTGTACGCCGTGCCGTCGTGGCGCTGCTGTGTGCCGGAGCACTCGCCGGCTGTACGTCGGGCGGCGGTGGGCCCGGCGACGCGAAAGGCGCCGCCGTACCGGTGTGGCAGCCCGCCGACCAGGGGCTGATCGCCTGGGACTACGATCCCTCGGGCGCCGGCGCCACCTGGAACCCCACCGCCCGCACCAATGGCTACCTCTTCCTCACCGCGGTCCTGCTGCGGTCCCCGGCCACCCTCACCCACGTCCTGTACGGCCTGTCCGGCGCCCAGCCCACCGGCCTGACCCCCGGCCAGAACCTCATCGGCCTCTACAGCTCCACCGGCAGGCTCCTCGCGCGGACCGCCGACCAGACGCCCCTCTGGTCCAGCCCGGAGCACCAGCGGGTGAACGAGGTGCCGTGGACCACGCCGTACCACGCCGCCGCCGGGCGCTATTACGTCGTCTTCCTCTGCAACGGCGTCACCTCGGGCCTGAACTTCAAGGCGTCGGGCGCGGGTATGACCGCCGATGCGGGCGCCCCGCCCGGCCGTATGCGCTACTCCATGATCCGGGCGGCCGCCACCACCCTGCCGCCGGCCGTCGACCTCGCCCGCCAGGTCGTCCCGCTGCCCTTCAACAGCCAGTGGATCGGCTTGAACTGACCGCCCGCCGGGCTCCGCCGCACCCTCGTCGCCGCATCCTCGTCACGGCAGCAGGTCCGAGGTGAGCGCCAGTTCGTGCGGGCGCATGCCGCGCAGGCACACGAAGCCGTCCGGGACGATCTGCAGACCCGCCGCCACGGCGACGTCCACCGCCCACTGCGCCTCGGCCACCACACGGCCCACGTGGACGGGTTCGCCGGGCGGTGCGGCGAGAAGGGCGGCGGTGAGGAGGCGGGTGGCCAGCCGCCGGGAAGTGGCCGCGAGGGCCTCGACGCGGCCGCCGCGCGCGTAGCAGTAGCCGCTGCCGGCCAGGTCGTCCACGACGAACAGGCGGTGGTGGCGCAGCAGTTCCTCGTGGTCGGGGCCGTGGGCGCCGCCGCGGGTGCGCCGGTCGACGGAGTCCATCAGGTCGCGGTGGCGGGCGGTGCCCTCGTGGACAGCGCCGTCCGGCGGCTCCAGGCGGGCGGGGTCGGCCGGTCCGGTCAGCCGCATCGTGGGGTGCACGTCGAACCCCGCGTGGCGCAGGGTGCGCACGGCCACGGGTTCGGCCGGCGCGCAGGCCAGCCCGCGCAGACAGGCCCTGCCGTACTCCATCGCCCGGGCCAGCAGCGTCCGCCCGACCCCCTTGCCCTGCGCCTCGGGCACCACCGCCAGCAGCGGCAGCGACCAGGTCCCCTCCCGCCGGGCGGACAGCGCCACCGCGATCGGCCCGGCCGCCCGGTCCTCGACCAGCCAGCACCCTCCGGCGTCGGTACGCGCCAGGTGCCGGGTACGGCCGACGTACCGCGCCGTCCGGTCCGCCGGCCACTCCTCGGCGGGCGGCGGACCGCCGCCCGCCCGCCCGCCGGAGCCGTACCCCAGGGGCAGCGCCCGGCGCGCGCCGAACGCGGCGGCGGCCACCTCCCGTACCAGTGCGGCGTCCGCCTCGTCGTCCCGTACCGGTCGCAGAATCAGCGGAGTCACCGCTCCATCATCCGCCGCCGGGGCGCCGCCGGTTAAGGACACGGCCGGGAAGCCGCGTCCTGGGCGCGGGCCGCAACCGCGTCCAGGGTGCGGACGCGAACCGCGTCCTGGACGCGGACCCGCGACGGCCTTCGGGGCGCGGGGGTTACGGGAGGGCGAGCATCCGCTCCAGGGCGAGCTTGGCGAAGTGCTCGGTCTCGGCGTCCACCTGGATGCGGTTGACCACCTTGCCGTCGGCCAGCGACTCCAGGGCCCACACCAGGTGCGGCAGGTCGATGCGGTTCATGGTGGAGCAGAAGCAGACGGTGCGGTCGAGGAAGACGATCCGCTTGTCCGGGTGGGCGTTGGCCAGCCGCCGCACCAGGTTGAGCTCGGTGCCCACGGCCCACGCCGAGCCGGCCGGGGCCGCGTCGAGGGTCTTGATGATGTACTCGGTCGAGCCCACCTGGTCGGCGGCGGCGACCACCTCGTGCCTGCACTCGGGGTGCACGAGGACGTTGACACCGGGTATGCGGTCCCTGACCTCCCGCACCGAGTCCAGCGAGAAGCGGCCGTGCACCGAGCAGTGGCCGCGCCACAGGATCATCTTCGCCGCGCGAAGCTGCTCGGCGCTCACCCCGCCGCCCGGCTTGTGCGGGTTGTAGACCACGCAGTCGTCGAGCGAGAAGCCCATCTCGCGCACCGCGGTGTTGCGGCCGAGGTGCTGGTCGGGCAGGAACAGCACCTTCTCGCCCTGCTCGAACGCCCACTCCAGGGCCCGCCGGGCGTTGGAGGAGGTGCAGATGGTGCCGCCGTGCCGCCCGGTGAACGCCTTGATGTCCGCCGAGGAGTTCATGTAGGTCACCGGGACCGTCGTGTCCGCCACGCCGGCCTCGGTCAGCACGTCCCAGCACTCGGCGACCTGCTCCGCGCTCGCCATGTCCGCCATGGAGCAGCCGGCCGCCAGGTCGGGGAGGACGACCTGCTGCCGGTCCGTGGTGAGGATGTCCGCGGACTCGGCCATGAAGTGGACCCCGCAGAAGACGATGTACTCCGCCTCGGGCCGGGCCGCCGCGTCCCTGGCCAGCTTGAAGGAGTCGCCGGTCACGTCGGCGAACTCGATCACCTCGTCGCGCTGGTAGTGGTGGCCGAGGACGAAGACCTTGCTGCCCAGGCGCGCCTTCGCGGCCCGGGCGCGTGCCACCAGGTCGGGGTCGGACGGGGCGGGCAGGTCGCCGGGGCAGTCCACGCCGCGCTCGCTGCGCGGGTCGGACTCGCGGCCGAGCAGGAGCAGGGCGAGGGGAGTGGGCTGTACGTCCAGCGCGTCGGCCGGCGTTTCGGTGGTGGTCACGGGCCCGTAGCCCTTTCTTTGCGGCACAGCAGACCTTTTCGTCTACTTGACGCTATCTATCATAGCCGCTTCGTGTCACATTGACGACACTGGTCTCGTCAATGTGACGCATTCCCCGGAGTACGGGGGCGGAGGCGGGCAGCGGCCGGGGCCGAGGCGGGCGCCGGCCCGAGTGGAGGCGAGCGCCGGCCCCGGCGGGGACACCTGCCCGCCAGGGGCGCGCGCGGGTGAAAAGGGGCACGTAGGGGCGTCCGGCGGCTGCCGCGGCCGCATCATCCGGCCGTGTGCGAGCATGGAGGAGGACAGAAGCGGGCACGGAGAGGGACGACGCGGAGTACCGCGACGGCCGCTCCGGCACGGAATGAATCCGCGAGGGCCGCTGTTGGCCATCGATACCCAGAAGTCCGTACAACCCGGGAGTGAAGCAGATGACGGTTCAGGACGAGACCACCACGAGCGAGGGCATCATCCTGTCCGACGCCGCGGCCGCCAAGGTGAAGAGCTTGCTGGAGCAGGAGGGCCGTGAGGACCTCGCGCTGCGGGTCGCCGTTCAGCCCGGTGGCTGCTCGGGCCTGCGCTACCAGCTCTTCTTCGACGAGCGTTCGCTCGACGGCGACGTCGTCAAGGACTTCGGCGGGGTCAAGGTCGTCACGGACCGGATGAGCGCCCCGTACCTGGGCGGCGCCTCGATCGACTTCGTGGACACCATCGAGAAGCAGGGCTTCACCATCGACAACCCGAACGCGACGGGCTCCTGCGCCTGCGGCGACTCCTTCCACTGAGTCCCGCCACCGGCGACTCCCGCCGAGCGGCAGAAAGCGGCGGCACCCCCACCAGGTGCCGCCGCTTCTTTGTGCAGGCGTACCGGTCACTGTCCCTTGACCGGCCGCCCGTCCTGGGCGTTCACCACGGTACGGTCCCCCAGCGGCTGCTTGAGCTGCACCGACACGGTGAAGCTGCGGGCGATCATCGGGCACACGCGGACCGACGGCTTGGGCGTGGCCGTCACGTTCACCCGCACCTGCGTCGCGCTCTCGTCCGCGGTGGCCTTGTACGTGTCGCACACGCCGCCGAAGAACGTCAGGGTCAGGGTCGTACCGCTCGCCCGGTAGCCGGTCGGCTTCACGTGCAGCGGCGCCCGCGGGTCGGACGGCATGGCCGGTCCCGGCATGTCGGGGCCGCCCGGGTTCACGCCCGGCGACGGTGTCCGGCCAGGAGCGGACCGGCCGGGACCGCTTTGACCCGGTTCGGTCCCCGCCGAGCCGCCGGACAGGTCGGCGGCGGGCACCGCGGGCTCGGCCACCACGGACGTCGTCCGCACGCCGGAGGGCGCGACGTCGAACAGCCAGGACGGCACCAACTCCTGCGTACCCGACATGAACTGCGCCGACAGCCCGAAGGCCGCGCCGCGCACCTCCATCGTGCGGGGGCTGCCGGCCGACATGCACGGCCGCGACAGCGGCAGCTTCTTGTCGTCGGACGGGTGCGTCGCACTCGGGACCGGGGCCGAGCACACGGTGGCCGTGGCCGCGCTTTCGGCGCCGAGCCGCTTGAAGGCGGCGGCCGCGCCGTCCACCGGGTAGGTGCCGCCCGCGGTGAGCGGCGCGAGCCGCCCGTAGCCCTCGTCCAGCTTCCCGTCGTGGCCGATCTCCAGCTGGGTGCTCCAGCCGGACGTGGGCAGTCCGCCGACCACCGGGTCCGCGGTCACCGTCCGCATCGGGCCGAGCGTCCGCGAGGCGTCGGTCCGCGCGCCGGACAGGCCCAGCTCCGCCAGGACGGGGGCGGCCACGGACATCGCCTTCGCCTCGGACACCGGCGGCTCGGCGGGGTCGGCCGCCTTCGCCGTATAGGTGATCACCGTGTTCCGCGGGGCGGGGGCAGGCGTGGCCACCGCCGACGGGGCGGCCGCGACGTCCGGCGCCGAGGCGCCGGAGGAGGCGGCGGCGGCCGGGCCCGAGGAAACGGAAGCACCGGACCCCGGGTGCGAGGAGGTGGAAGCCCCGGAGGCGGGACCGGCGCCGCCGGGCGCGGGGGAGGCGGCCGGGCCCTGGTTCCCGGTGGCGTCCGGCCGCATGTGCGGGACCGGGGGCGCGGCCCGCAGGTACGACCATGTGGCCGGGCCCTCCTTGCCCACGGTCAGGACGGGCCCGGTGCCGGTGCCCGGCGCCGTACCCACCCGCCAGAAGCCCTGATCGTCGACGACCGGGCCGCTCAGGCCCAGCGCGGTGGCGAGCCGGCGTACCTCGTCCTGGCCCACCCGGCCCGACGGGCGGTAGACCGGGGCGCTCTTCGGACCGTGGGCCGGAAGCGTCCCCGTCAGCTTGTACACGGCACCCGCGACGGGCCAACCCTCCGGCGCGCTCGCGTCCCGCGGTTCGCCGTTCCCCGACGGGCGGTTCCCACCCGCGTCGGAGGAGCCGCCGCCCGCCGCGGCCGCCCACCAGGCGCCGCCGCCCCCGGCCAGCAGCACGGCCGCGGCAACGCAGGCCACCACCAGCCGCGACCTGCGGGCGGGTCCGCGGTCCTCGTCCCGGCCGGGCTCCCGCGCCTCCGTGCCGGTGTCCTCACCTGTGCGGGCGTCCTCGTCGTGCTCGCTGCTCACCGCGTGCTCCTTCGGCTTGCTCACCGTCTGGTGACCGCTTGGTGCCGATGGGACGCGGCGAGCCGCCGACCGGTTCCGCGGGCGTCGGCCCGGACGTCGGCCCGGGCGCCGCCACGGGGGCTCGCCGCTCGGCCGAACGGGTGGAATCCGGCCGGTGCCGCGGCCCGGTCCGCGTACCCCGCGTCCCCCTCCACCACATGGGCGGACACCGGCGGCACGGTGACACGCCGCAGGCCGGCCGGGGTCACGCGGGCCGCGTCGCGGTGGCCGGGGGCCCTCCCGAGCCCGGCCGCGCGCCGGCAGCCGCCGGCCGGCCGCTTTCGGCGACCGGCGGTTCGGCCGGCTGGGAAGGGGGGAGAAGCACGGGCGGGACACCGCTCATGTCTGCGACCCTGGACACGTGGTCCCCGCGGAGAAAGCCCTACTATCGGGTGGTTCCCCGAACCCCGGGTCCGCCCAGGTCCCGCCCGCCGCCACAGGTCCCCCGACACAGGCCCACCCCCCGACACAGGCCCCCAGGAGTCAGCCACCGTGCGTATCGCCGTCACCGGATCCATCGCCACCGACCACCTGATGACGTTCCCGGGCCGGTTCGCCGACCAGTTCGTGGCCGACCAGCTGCACACGGTGTCGCTGTCCTTCCTGGTCGACGCCCTGGAGGTGCGCCGCGGCGGGGTCGGCGCCAACATCTGCTTCGGCATGGGGCAGCTGGGCGTGCGGCCCGTCCTCGTCGGCGCGGCGGGCAACGACTTCGGTGAGTACCGGGCCTGGCTGGAGCGGCACGGTGTGGACACCGCCTCCGTGCGGATCTCCGAGGTGCTGCACACCGCCCGCTTCATCTGCACCACCGACGCCGACCACAACCAGATCGGCTCCTTCTACACCGGAGCCATGAGCGAGGCCCGGCTGATCGAGCTGCAGCACGTCGCCGACCGGGTCGGCGGTCTCGACCTGGTGTCCATCGGCGCCGACGACCCCGAAGCGATGATCCGGCACACCGAGGAGTGCCGCGCCCGCGGCATCCCCTTCGCCGCCGACTTCTCCCAGCAGATCGCCCGCATGAACGGCGACGACATCCGCACCCTCGTGGACGGCGCCGCGTACCTGTTCAACAACGAGTACGAGAAGGGCCTCATCGAGTCCAAGACCGGCTGGTCGGCCGACGAGATCCTGGAGCGGGTCGGTACGCGCGTCACCACCCTCGGCGCCCGGGGCGTCCGCGTGGACCGCGAGGGCGAGCCGCCGATCGAGGTCGGCTGCCCGGAGGAGGAGGCCAAGGCCGACCCGACCGGCGTCGGCGACGCCTTCCGCGCCGGCTTCCTGTCCGGCCTGGCCTGGGGCGTCGGCCTGGAACGCGCCGCGCAGGTCGGCTGCATGCTCGCCACCCTCGTCATCGAGACCGTCGGCACCCAGGAGTACGAGCTGCGCCGCGCGCACTTCGTCGAGCGCTTCACCAAGGCGTACGGCGACGACGCCGCGTCCGAGGTCCGCGCCCACCTGCGGGACTGAGACCGCTCGGGTCCCGCTGGACCGGGAGTTCCGGCCGTTCAGGCCCTGCGGCGCACCACGTAGGCGGCGCCGCGGGCGGACGGGCGTTCCCCCACGTACTCCTGGCCGACCATCCCGCACCACGCGGGGATGTCGAGGCGGGCCGCCTCGTCGTCGGACAGGACGGTCACCAGGCCGCCGACCGGTACGTCGCCGACCACCTTGGCCAGCTCGATGACCGGGATCGGGCAGCGCTTGCCGAGCGCGTCGACCAGCAGGCCGCCCTCGTCCGGAGTTCCGGAGGGGGCGGCCCCGACCGCCTCCGGCGCGCCCAACTCGGCCCGCACCCCGGCCACCACGCCCGGCAGCACCTCCAGGAAGCGGTCGACCTCGGCCCGGGTGGTGGCCGGCGGCAGCGACACCCGCACGTTGCCCTCGGAGAGCACACCCATCGCCTTGAGCACATGGCTGGGGGTCAGCGTGCTCGACGTGCACGACGAACCGGAGGACACCGAGAACCCGGCCCGGTCCAGGGCCGTCAGCAGGGCCTCGCCGTCCACGTACAGGCAGGAGAAGGTGACCAGGTGCGGCAGCCGCAGCCGGTCGTGGCCCACCACCTCGGTGTCGGGGACCAGGTCCGGGACCCGCGCCCTGATCAGGTCCACCAGGTCGGACAGCCGCCGCGCGGCCGCCGCGGCCTCGGCGCGCACCGCGCGCAGCGACGCGGCCGCTGCGACGACGGCGGGCAGGTTCCCGAAGCCCGGCGAGCGGCCCGACTCCCGTTCGTCCGCGGGCTCCTGGGGCGCGTACCGGGTCCCCTTGCGCACCACCAGGAGTCCGACTCCGGGCGGTCCGCCCCATTTGTGCGCACTGCCGGCGAGCAGTGACCACGCACCCTCGACCGGTCCCCACCCCAGCGACTGCGCCGCGTCCACCAGCAGCGGCACCCCCGACGCCCGGCACAGGTCGGCCACTTCGGCGACCGGCTGGACCGTACCCACCTCGTGGTTCGCCGACTGCAGGCAGGCCAGCGCGGTGTCCGCGCGCAGCGCCGCCGCGAAGTCCCCGGCGGCGACCAGGCCGGAGCGGTCCACGCCCACCGACGTGACGTCGTACGGCTCGGCCGCGTGCAGCACCGCCGAGTGCTCGACCGCGGACCGGACCAGGTGCCGGCCCGTCCTGCGCCGCCCGGCCATCGCGCCGGCAACCGCGGAGTGCAGCGCCCTTGTCCCCGAAGGAGTGAAGACGAGTTCGTCGGGGCGAGCGCCCACCGCCTCCGCCGCGGCCTCGCGGGCCGCGTCGAGCAGCAGCCGCGCCCGGCGGCCCTCGCGGTAGAGCCGGGCCGGGTCGGCCCATCCCTCGTCAAGTGCCGCGTTCAGTGCCTCGCGGGCCACGGGGTGCAGCGGAGCGGCCGAAGCCATGTCGAAATAGGACACGTCAGCACGGTACAACCCGCCTCCGGGCGCTGTCGGATGCCGGGTGCCACGGGCGCGGAACGGGTGATTCCACCCCTTCGGCGCCCCTTCGGAGTGAGGCCCGGCGCGTTGTACCCCCTGGCCGCGCGACCCCAAATAGCGTCCAGTAGGGTTTGGTCCGCATAAACATCCACACCTGGTGTCCGCGCACGGGCCGACCGACCAGCAGACGGCCGGAACACTCGACACGCGCGGGCGAGACTCTCGGGAAGGCGCTACGTGAGTCCCAACGGCTCCGACCTCCCCCACGGCCAGACTGGCGTGGGAGGTACTTCCACGTCGCGGCGCCCGGTACGGCGATGGCTGCCGCGGGCGCTGGCCGCGGGCCTGGTCCTGGCGACCGCCACTGGCTGCTCGTACAAGGACTATCCCCGACTCGGCATGCCCAGTCCCGCCACGGAACAGGCACCCCGGATCCTCTCCCTGTGGCAGGGATCCTGGGCCGCCGCGCTGGCGACGGGCTGCCTTGTCTGGGGCTTGATCCTGTGGAGCGTGATCTTCCACCGGCGCAGCCGGACCAAGGTGGAGGTCCCTCCGCAGACCCGCTACAACATGCCCATCGAGGCGCTCTACACGTTCGTGCCGATCCTCGTGATCGCGGTGCTCTTCTACTTCACCGCACGGGACGAGTCGAAGCTGCTCGAGACCTCCAAGAAGCCGCAGAACGTGATCAACGTGGTCGGCTTCCAATGGAGCTGGGGCTTCAACTACGTGGCCGACGTGGACGGCAACCCGGCCACCGGAGCCACCGTGCCCAGCCAGCTGTCCGCGATCCCCGCGAGCAAGCTGGACTTCACGCCCGGCGACGAGGGTGTCTACGAAGTGGGCACTCCCGCCAGCGTGGACCCGGACACGGGCCTGCCGGGCCCGACCCTGTGGCTGCCCGAGGGGCAGACCGTGCGGTTCGTGCTCACCTCGCGCGACGTGATCCACTCCTTCTGGGTCATCCCCTTCCTGATGAAGATGGACGTCATCCCCGGCCACACCAACGTCTTCCAGGTGACGCCGAACAAGATCGGTGACTTCAAGGGCAAGTGCGCCGAGCTCTGCGGGCAGGACCACTCCCGGATGCTGTTCAACGTCAAGGTCGTGACGCCGCAGCAGTACCAGCAGCACCTCAAGGACCTGGCGGCGAAGGGTCAGACGGGTTACATCCCGGCCGGCATTCCCACCACGGGCAACGCGAAGAACTCGGAGCCCAAGACCACATGAGCATTCTCAACGAACCTCAGGGCGCGGCGGAGGCCGACGACTCGTACGAGGACGAAATCCCCATCCGGCGGCACGACCGCGGCTCCGTCGTGGTCAAGTGGCTCAGCACCACCGACCACAAGACCATCGGCAGCCTGTACCTGATCACGTCGTTCGCGTTCTTCATCATCGGCGGCGTGCTCGCGCTGCTCATGCGCGCCGAACTGGCGCGGCCG
>NZ_JAINVH010000046.1 GCF_020400825.1 Streptomyces sp. HPF1205 | reverse complement strand
CGTCCCGCCCGACGTGGTGGTGCCACCGGTCGTGGTCCCGCCGGTGGTGCCTCCGCTCAGGCCGGTCCACTGCTGGTTGCTGCCGCCGTTGCAGGTCCAGATCTCCACCGCCGTGCCGTTGGCCGTACCGGCGCCCGTGACGTCCAGGCACAGCCCGGACTGCACCCCGACGATCGTGCCGTCGGAGTTCACCCGCCACTGCTGGTTCGTGCCGCCGTTGCAGGTCCAGATCTCCACTTTGGTGCCGGCCGTGGTGGCCTTGCCCGGAACGTCCAGACACTTGCTGCCGTACACGGTCAGCTCGTTGGCGGACGTCAGCGTCCACTGCTGGTTGGCCGCGCCCGAGCAGTCGTAGATCTGCAGGAACGTGCCGTCGGTCTGGCTGCTGTTCGGCACGTCGAGGCACCGGCCGGACCCGACACCGCGCAGGGCGCCGCTGGTGGCCGCCTGAGCCGGGTTGGCGACGATCGCCAGCGCCAACGCGACCACGGCCGCGAGGGCGGCGGCGAGCACCGCGAACATATGTCTTCCGTTGAAACCTGCTCTGTGCATGGGGACCTCCTCGTCCCTGGGTGAGCGATTCCGGCCGGCCCCGTCGGGAGCCGTCCGGACTGGTGATGTGGTGCGGTCCATGGCGGTCCGCGCGCCACCGAGAGAAGGCATCGAGCGTCACCGAGCCGGGTGGCGGGCGGAGCCGGCAGTCGATTGTGTTATCGCTAACATCCGCGGTCAGCGTGACTGGTGCGGCAGGAGTTGTCAATCGTCCGGCGAGGAATCCTCGCCTTCGCCGCTGATGGTCCGTGACCGGCGGCGGGGTACGGGGCGCAGGGGTGCCGGGGGTTGAGAGGCCGTCACCCCGGCACCCCGCACACCTCAGGAGGGTTCGGTGCCGTAGGCGAGGGTGCCGCCGATGTACACGGTGATCTTGGGTGCGTCCGCGTACGAGGTGTTGGTGCCGTAGCTGTAGTCGTTGGTCTCGTTGAAGTTCGACCAGTCGGACTTGTTGAGGCGGCTCTGGATGTCGCCGGTGGACTTGCCGGCGGCCAGGCTGCCGGCGCCGCTGGTGAATCCGACCTCCAGGTAGTGGTCGGCTCCGGTCCTGGCGGAGGTGGAGACGACCTTGGTGGTGATGTTCGAGGAGCCCAGGGCCGCGTAGTCGATGTAGGTGCTGAAGGAGGATCCGCCGTCGCCGGTGAACCAGTACCGGATGGTGACCGTCGACAGGCTCACCGCGCTGGTGCCGGTGTTGACCAGGTTCAGGCCCGGCTTGATCTGGTTGTCGGTGGGCGAGCTGTCGTTGTTCTTGTACTGCACCTTCAGCGCGCCGCCGCCGGTCGAGCCGGACTGCGTGGTCGCGGTCACGGAGCCGGAGGCCGCCGAGACGTTCCCGGCCGCGTCCTTCGCCTTGACCGTGTACGAGTACTGCGTGGAGGCGGTCAGACCCGAGTCGGTGAACGTCGTCGTGGCGGTGCTGCCCGCGAGGGTGGTGCCGCGGTAGACGTCGTACCCGGTCACGCCCACGTTGTCGGTGGACGCCGTCCACGACAGGGACACGCTGCTGCTCGTGGTCCCGGTGACCTTCAGACCCGTCGGCGCGGACGGGGGCGTGGTGTCCCCGCCGGTGCCGGACTGCGTCGTCGCGGTCACCGCGGCCGAGGCGGCCGAGACGTTCCCGGCCGCGTCCTTCGCTTTCACCGTGTAGGTGTAGGGGGTCGATGCGGTGAGGCCGGAGTCGGTGAAGGTGGTCGTGGCGGTGGTGCCGGCGAGGGTGGTGCCGCGGTAGACGTCGTAGCCGGTCACGCCGACGTTGTCGGTGGCGGCCGTCCACGACAGGGACACGCTGCTGCTCGTCGTCCCGGTGACCTTCAGGCCGGTGGGCGCGGACGGAGGCGTGGTGTCACCGGTCGCCGTGGGGGGCGCGCCGCTCGCGTGCGTCAGGGTGACGATCGACTCCGCCGGGACCGTGACCGAGCTGCCCGACGCGGTGCCGGTGGCGATGGCCGGGTTGGCGCTGTCGTAGGTGGACGACGTCTCCGAGGAGCTGGTGATGCCCAGGCCGGCCGTGCTCACCGTGGCGGAGGCGGACGGGTCGGCGTTGACCAGCATGACGGCGTACGAGCCGTCGGGCAGCTGGGAGTAGTAGGTGTAGAGATTGGGCGTGGCCTGGGGCAGCGTGCCGACCGTCGCGCCGGGGACGGCGAGTTGCGCGGCCAGCTTGAATCCGTAGTAGGGCGGGTACGGGGTGTTGACCGCCGGTTCGCCGCCGGTTCCGGAGGAGAACATCCCGAAGTCCGCGGTCGGCGTGCCGTAGTTGTGGACGTCCCACCCGTCGACGCTCTGCGCCCCGTACGACAGCCACTCCATGGTGTTCGCGGCCGAGAACAGGGCGCCGACGGGCTCCTCGTTCCACTCGTTCGCCGTCTGCGAGATGTTGGTCTCGCCCACCACGAAGTCGGCGGTCGGGTCGTTGGCCGACAGGGCGGCGTGGATCTCGGCCGCCGCCGCCGGGATGTTGTCGACCGTCTCCATGATCGACTGCACGCTCTCGGGGGGCGTCCCGTTGATCGGGTACCAGTGGACGTCGGCGCAGTCGATGTACGCGGCGTCGGCCTGCAGGACGGTGTTGTTCCAGTCCTGCCAGCCGTCCACACCGGCCCCGGGCGCCAGGCTGCCGTCCATCGCGTAGTCGTAGCAGATCCTGGCCTTGGGGTCGGCGGCCTTCATGGCCTTCATGTACGCCAGGCCGTTGGTCGCGTACGAGGAGGCCGTGTGCGCGCCGGAGTGGTTGTCGGTCTCCCACGACCCGTACACCTCGTTGCCGATCTCCCACAGGCTCACCCCCTGCCCGGGGGTCTGTGACTGCTTGACCCAGGCGGCCGCGCTGTCGGGGGTGTCGGAGCCGTAGTTGATTGTGACGAACTTCTGGCCCTTCGTCACGGCGTCGACCTGGGTCGAGTACGCGCCGAAGTCCACCGGCTGGGTGGCGCCCTTGACCGTGTTGGTCTGCCACATGTACTGGTCGGCCCACGATCCGCCGGGGTAGCGGATGAGCCCCACGTCGGCGGACGAGAGGTCGTCGGCGATCGCCGGGGCCGTGAAGTCGGTGTCCCAGGCGGCGGTGTTGACGCCCAGCGGGTCGAGCGAGCCGGACAGGGTGGCCCGGGAGGAGCCCTGGCTCGGTCCGGCGCAGGTGACGGCCGGCACGGGGTTGGACGTACCGTCGTAGGTGGCGTGGAACCCGAAGGTGGTGCTCGCCCCGGGCGCCAGGTTGGCGTTGCTCCCCAGGGGGGTGGCGGTGACCGTCGTGCCGCTCTGGGTGACGTTCGCGCTGTAGGGCGAGCCCGCGATGATCTTCTGGCCGGCCGCGTACGCCCACGAGACGGACCAGCTGTTGATCGCGTACGAGGCCTTGTTCGTGACCGTCACGGTGACGCCGAAGTCCGGCGGACTGTCGGAGGGCGTCTGCCAGGCGATGGTGTACGAGGCGCCGCAGAGCGCTCCGGTGTCGGCCGCCGCGCTCGTGGCGCCCCCGGCGACCGCTGTCACCGCGGCGGCGGCGGTCAGCGCCGTCGCCAGGGCGGCGCCGCCCCAGCGTCTGGACGGAAGGGCCATGGACTTGCTCCTTCGGATGAGGACGTCGAAGCCGCCGGCCGGATACGGCGGGAAACCCGGCGGCGGTGGCGGGACAGCCCCGGCGTACGGGCGTGCGGGACGGGCACGGCGGAACAGGCACAGCGGGACGGGTCGGGAGGCCGGGTCGGAGGGAGGGGCGGCGGGACGGGCACGGCGGCCCGTGACCGGCGTGCACCGGCAACGGCCAGTGGCCAGGCAGCCGTGGGCGTGCCTGGCCACTGCCGGTGTCCCGGGTGGGCCCGTCCGGCCCACCCGGCAGCCGGGTTTACGGCTCGGTGCCGTAGGCGAGGGTGCCGCCGATGTACACGGTGATCTTGGGTGCGTCCGCGTACGAGGTGTTGGTGCCGTAGCTGTAGTCGTTGGTCTCGTTGAAGTTCGACCAGTCGGACTTGTTGAGGCGGCACTGGATGTCGCCGGTGGACTTGCCGGCGGCCAGGCTTCCCGCGCCGCTGGTGAATCCGACCTCCAGGTAGTGGTCGGCTCCGGTCCTGGCGGAGGTCGACACCACCTTGGTGGTGATGTTCGACGAGCCCAGGGCCGCGTAGTCGATGTAGGTGCTGAAGGAGGATCCGCCGTCGCCGGTGAACCAGTACCGGATGGTGACCGTCGACAGGCTCACCGCGCTGGTGCCGGTGTTGACCAGGTTCAGGCCCGGCTTGATCTGGTTGTCGGTGGGCGAGCTGTCGTTGTTCTTGTACTGCACCTTCAGCGCGCCGCCGCCGGTCGAGCCGGACTGCGTGGTCGCGGTCACCGAGCCGGAGGCCGCCGAGACGTTCCCGGCCGCGTCCTTCGCCTTGACCGTGTACGAGTACTGCGTGGACGCGGTCAGACCCGAGTCGGTGAACGTCGTCGTGGCGGTGCTGCCCGCGAGGGTGGTGCCCCGGTAGACGTCGTACCCGGTCACGCCCACGTTGTCGGTGGACGCCGTCCACGACAGGGACACGCTGCTGCTCGTCGTCCCGGTGACCTTCAGACCCGTCGGCGCGGACGGAGGCGTGGTGTCCCCGCCGGTGCCGGCCTGCGTGGTCGCGGTCACCGCGCTGGAGGCCGCCGACAGGTTCCCCGCGGCGTCGAACGCCTTGACGGTGTACGAGTACTGCGTGGACCCCGCCAGCCCCGTGTCGGTGAACGACGTGGTGGTGCTGCTGCCCGCGAGCGTCGTGCCCCGGTACACGTTGTACCCGGTCACCCCGACGTCGTCGGTGGACGCCGTCCACGTCAGCGACACCGTGCTGCTCGTCGTCCCCGACACCTTCAGACCCGTCGGCGCGGACGGAGGAGTCGTGTCACCGCTGGTGCCGCCGCCCGCGATGAGCTCGCCGTACACGGCGTAGGCCATCGCGATGTCGGCCTGGGCCCAGAAGCGGTGGTACGTGAACGAGGGCACCGAACCGCCGTTCAGGTACGCCTGGACCTTCGGGAAGTCCGGGTCGTTCTTGTACCAGGACCGGATGTCCAGGAAGGTGATCCCGGGCTTGATCACGTCCCCGTTGGGCATCTTGCCCGACCAGCCGGAGGGCACGTACACCGTGTCGCCGAACCGGCTGTAGTCCTTGCGGGTCTCCGGAACAGAGATGCCCTTGGAGTCGGTCATCGTGGCCATCGCGTCGAGCAGGCTCTTGGCGAGGGCGGCCGAGGCGGTGTCACCGGACTTGGCGGCGTAGTACGTCAGCGTCTTGACGTACGCGGCGCAGACGCCGACGTCGCTGCCGGAGTCCGTCACCGACACGTGCAGGCCGGAGTTGGAACCCGGGCTCGTCGGGTTCCACGTGTCCGGCTGCCCGCTCCAGGCCAGGTCGGACGGGATCTGGAAGCTGGTGGCGGTGACCGTGGTGACGGACGAGGCCCACTTCACCCACTTGTCCAGGATCTTCTTGGCGGTGGCGTCACCGCTCACGTAGTAGTACTCCGCGAGGCGCTCCATCGACCACGCCTGCATGCCGAACCAGTTGTTGCTCGGCGGGTCGTGGTAGACCGGCTCCCAGTCGTAGGCCATGCCGTAGAAGGTCGGGGTGCCCGCGGGCGGGGTGCCGTACTGGCCGTTCCAGCTGTTGGTGCAGCCGCCGGCGATGGCGCCCTCGGCGGACTGGAGCCACTGGTAGAACTCCATCATCCGGGTCAGGCTCTTCGACCAGTCGCTCTGCGCGGTCGGCGACTTGGGCGTCAGGGAGGACACGGTGGACATGGCGAAGGCGGCCAGCGGGTTCTGGTACCCCTGGTGCGAGGCGCCGTCGCCGATCCGCCACGACCAGCCGCCGCCGGGCTCCGCCCCGCCCCAGGCGTAGTACCAGGCCAGCAGGTAGTGCTCGGAGCTGCGGCCGGATCCGGCGGCGCAGCCGCTGGGGCTGGTGCAGCTGCCGATCTGCTTGAAGTACTTGTCGAACAGCGCGTACCGCAGGAAGTCGCCCATCTTGGCGGCCTTCTGCACCGACGGGGCGACCTGTCCCTGCGCGCCCTGGGCGGTGGCCCAGCGCAGCGCCCAGTACGCGGCCTGGACGGCGCGGGCGTCGGCGTCGGGGGCGGCGGTGTACTTGTACTGCTGCGAGTAGGCGCTGGACTGCTTGACGAACAGGTCGAGGTACCCGTTCGGCCCGCCGTACTTCATCAGGTCGGTGCACGGCTGCGGGATGGTCTCCCACACCGACTCCTGGGCGCCGCGCTGGTAGCTGTTGATGTACGACGGGTTGCTGCCGGGGCCGTTCTCGCCGCCGGTGCCGGGCGTGTTGCCGTACCCGTACACGTTGTCGACGTCCATCAGCCAGTGCATGCCGTAGATGTCGGCCGTGCCGTACGTCGAGTTCAGCTCGCTGTACAGCGGGTCCTGTCCGACCGACACCGAGGAGTCGAGCGGGCTCGGGTAGGAGCTGGGGTCGGGCCACTCCGGGGCGTAGGTCGCCGGCGAGGAGGCGTTGTAGGAGCTGTTGGACGGCTGGTCGACGTGCTGCGGGATGATGTAGTGCTCGGCGGTGGTCCAGGCGTTGTTGAACGCGGTCCAGTCACCGGTCACCCGGCCGTAGGTGGCCTCCAGCCAGAACCAGAAGCTGAACGCCTCCGAGGTCGTCTGGTGCCCGTGGTCCGGAGCCTCGACGATCAGCGTCTCCACGCAGTGGTACGGGATCCCGTCCTTGCTGAAGTAGCCGTTCGCCGGGTCCTTGATCTTGTTGTACTGGGTCAGGAACTGCTGCGTGTACGCATCGGCCGAGGCGGCGGCCGGCGCGGCGTCGCCGGCGGGGGCGGCGGATGCTGACTTCGCCAGGGTCGGTGCCGCGGCCGCGGCGAGGAACGCGCCGCCGACCGCGCTGGCAAACCGCCGTCGGGATACGGGTTTGGCCATAACGCCTGTTTCTCCTTCACGGAGCTGTGTGGGGGGATTGCCCGGAGCGTGGTCCCGCCGGAGGGCGGGGCACGGACCGGGCCGACTGCGAGGTGGTGCTGCCGCCGGGATCGGCCGCTACCGGTGACGGCCGGGGCCGCGACCGGTTCCGGCCCCGCAGGACCGGTGTACGGACACGTGTCGGGTACGCGGGGCCGGCCGTACCGGGCCGGCCCGTACGGGACGAGGGAGTGCGGCCGTCAGCGGGTCGTGGGGGGACCACCGCTGTGACGACGGGTGTTTCGCGCGCATGGCGACCAGCTCTCCTCTCGCATGACACGTCCCCGTATCGAATGCGACAGCCGTATTCCGGGACGCCACGTCGCCTGTCCCGCAAGCCGGTGCGCTTCAGTTGGGTGTGCTGCCCCGCGAACAGTGGCCGGGCGACCCGCCGGTGACGCTGCCAGTGGTCAAGTGGCGTGGCGGGTACAGCAGTCGGGCGGCCCCTGCCGTCGGCCGATGCTGACACCAAGGGCGACGGCGGTGGAGCCCGGTGTGGGAGCGCTCCCACTCGACCGAAGCTAACAGGCGAGCAATCCCTTGGGAAGTGTCCGGCCGCAACTTCCGGTCACAGGGTTTTCACATCGGCCGGCGGCTGCGAACCGCCCTCGGATCCCCACAGGAGCTTGCGGTCGTTGGTGGGAAAGTCCCTCATATTCACGCACGTTCCAACAGAATCCTCCGCGCGGCCGTCTTGACGCCCCGAGTCGCCCGCTCCACACTCGCATGTCAGTCGGATGCTGATGGCAACGCAAACACCGTCTGCGGCGGGCCGGTTGACGGGTGCTCATCGGTCGCCGGTCGCCGGTCGCCGTTCGCGTCGCCGGTCACCGGACCCGGGTTCGCACCGCCCGGGCCCTCGGCCGTCCGCGTCCCCACCGTGCCCGCCGGTCCGTCCTGCCCGCTCGCCCGCCGGGCGCGGTAGCCGGGCGCGGCGGGCGACCCGTCCGTCCCCTCACACCCCTCGCACCCCTCACACCCGGAGCATCCATGGACACGACCACTCCCGTACCGCCCCGACGGCGGTACTCCGCCCGCCTCCGAGCGGCGCTGAGCGCGCTGAGCCTCGTCGTGGCGGCAGTCGCCGGGGCCACGGCGGCCGTACCGGCCACCGCCCACGCGGCCACTGGAACGTCGGACTTCCGAGGCGTCAACTGGGCCGACCCGCGTGACAACTTCGCCGACGACGCGGTTGTCCCCTCCGGCCTGAGCGCCTCCGACAGCTACGCCACGGTCAAGGCCAAGGCCACCGCGATCCTGACCGGTTTCCAGGACAACCTCGGCGCGAACACCGTGCGCCTGCCGGTCAATCCGTACTCGGTCGGCACCACGTGGTGGAACTCCTACACCGGCGCCATCGACGCCGCGACCGGCATGGGCTTCAAGGTGATCCTCAGCTACTGGGAGGGCACCGCCCACGAGGACGGCAAGATCGACGACACCACCGCGTGGAAGACCATGTGGAACACCGTCACTGCCGCGTACGGCGGCAACTCCCTGGTGTACTTCGAGCCGATGAACGAGCCCCACGGCTACAGCTCCTCCGCCTGGTCCGACATCGTCGCCGGCTGGCTGTCCGACCACTCCGCCGTCCCGCGCGACAGGGTGTTCGTCAGCGGCACCGGCTACAACCAGGACGTCACCGCCGAGTGCGCCGACAGCCGCCTGACCGGCACTCACCTGTCCCTGCACAACTACGCCTTCTGGGCCACCCACAGCTACAACGACTGGCTGACGGACTACCGGAACAAGATCGGCGGCTGCGCCTCGCGCACCGTCATCGACGAGTTCGGCGCCCCCATGACCAACGGCCTGAACTACGACGACGCCACCAGCACCGACAACTTCGTCTCCTACATCCGCGCCACGACCGAGATCGCTCGCTCGATGTCCGTCGGCTCGGTCTACTGGCCCGGCCTGCGCAACGGCGACTGGTACAGCATGGAGACCCTGCACGGCTCGGGCACCGATCTGTCCCTGACCACGAACAACGCCAGCGGCGCCGACCGCCTGCGCTACGGCTGGGGACTCACCTCCGGCGGCGGCGGAGGAGGAGGTACCGGCGGGGCGGCCCCGCTGCGCTCGGCCGCTTCGGGCCGCTGCCTGGACGTTCCCGGCCAGTCCCGCACCGACGGCACCCAACTCGACATCTGGGACTGCAACGGCGGCGCCAACCAGCAGTGGACCTACACCTCCGGCAAGCAGTTGCAGGTCTACGGCGACAAGTGCCTCGACGCCTACGGACAGGGCCGCACCAACGGCACCGTCGTGGACATCTACACCTGCAACGGCGGCGCCAACCAGCAGTGGAACCTCAACAGTGACGGCACCGTCACCGGCGTCCAGTCCGGTCTGTGCCTCGACGTCGCCGGCCAGGGCACGGCCAACGGCAGCAAGGTCGACCTGTACACCTGCAACGGCGGCAGCAACCAGAAGTGGACCCGCGGCTGACCGGCGTCCTCACCTGAGCGGGCCCGGACCCCGGCCCGCCGGCGCAATGCGCGGTGCCGGTGCCGGTGTCGATGCCGGTATCGGTGTCGGGGCCGGGGCGCGGGGAATGCGCGGGATCATGGGGAGGATACGCGTCGGGACGTGTTCGTGGACGGACAAGGCACTGGTGGGGAGCGGATGGTATCCGCCGGGCCGGCGGGACGCCGAGGGGAGGCTGCGGTTCTACGCGTCGCGGTTCGCCGTGGCCGAGGTCGACGCCACGTACTACGGACTGCCGGCCGAGCGGAGCAGCCGGGTGTGGGCGGAGCGGACACCGGAGGGGTTCCGGTTCGACGTGAAGGCGTTCTCCCTGCTGACCGGGCACCCGACGACGGCGCGGGCACTGCCGGAGGACTTGCGCGGTGAACTGCGAGGCGGCTACGGGGGCGGGGCGCGGGGCGGGCCCGCGTCCCCGGCGGCGGCCCCGGAGTTGCTGGACGAGGTGTGGCGCCGCTTCGCCGGGGCGCTGGAGCCGCTGCGGCGGGCCGGGCGGCTGGGGGCCGTGCTGTTCCAGTTCCCGCCGTGGTTCGCGCCGGGAGCGCGGGCGGCGGCGTACCTGCGGGCGGCCCGGGAGCGCGCCGCCGGCTGGCCGGTGTCCGTCGAGTTCCGGCACCCGGCCTGGTGGCGGCCCGAGCGGCGAGCGGACACCGCCGCCCTGCTCGCCGACCTGGACGCCTCGGCCGTGGCAGTCGACATGGCGCAGGGCCTGCCGTCCTCCGTGCCGCCCGTCGCCGAGGTGACCTCTGCCCGGCTGGCCGTGATCCGCCTGCACGGCCGCAGCCCCGCCTGGGGCACGGGCTCCAAGGAGGACCGGTTCCGCCACGACTACACCCCGGCCGAGCTGGCGCAGTGGACCCCGCGGATCCACGCGATGGCCGAACGCGCCCGGGACGTCCACGTCCTGTTCAACAACTGCTGCGCCGACGCCGCCGTCCGCGCCGCCGAGGCGATGGCCCGCCTCGTCGCCGCCGAACCGGCTCCCGGTGCCGCCGAGCCGGGGCCGTCCCCGGCCGGCGAAGCGCCCCAGGCGCCGCCAGGGCACGCGGCCCCGTGAGGGCGCGGCCCGCCCCTCGCGTGCCCGCCGACCGGGACGGCCGCGCGGCCGTCCCGGTCGGGCCTTCTGCGGCGCCGCGCTCTCCCGTACGGTGAGCGCCGCGGCGTTCCGCAGGCCGGGACCCGGTCCCGGCCCCCGGACGGCGGTGGTTCCACGGCGTCCCCGCAGAACACGAACGGCCCGAGGAGGCAGCGGCATGACCGAGCGGAGTGACGCGGCAGGACCCGTCGCCGGCGGCAAGTACGCGCGGATCGAGCGCGAGAGACGATTCCTGCTGGCGGGACCGCCCCCGGCGTCTGCCGTCACCGCCACACGCCGGATCACCGACCGGTACCTGCCGGGAACGCGCCTGCGCCTGCGGCGGGTCGAGGGCCCGGACCGCGGCACCGTCGAGTACAAGCTCACCCAGAAGGTGCCCGCCGGCCGGCCCGGGCCGGTCCAGGGACTGATCACGAACACGTACCTGTCCCGGAGCGAGTACGACCTGCTCGCCTCGCTGCCGGCGGCGGTGCTGTCCAAGACCCGCTTGAGCGTTCCGCCGCTCGGCGTCGACGTCTTCGACCCGCCACTGCACGGTCTGATCCTCGCCGAGGCCGAGTTCGCCACGGACGAGGCCGCGCTCTCCTTCCGCCCGCCCGCGGGCTGCGTCGCCGAGGTCACCGACGATGCCCGCTTCACCGGCGGCAGCCTCGTCCGCACCGACCGCCGTGACCTCCTCGCCCGGCTCGCCGAGTACGGGATCGAACCGGACCCCGCCGCGTCGCCGGTCGAGTGAGCCCGCCCGGGCCCCGGGCGCGGACACGGGGTGCCGACGCCCGTTCGCGCGGCGGGGCGCGGCCTCAGTACGTCTCGGAGTCGGGGATCAGGTGCATCGCGGCCTCCTCGGCGGAAGCCCCGGCGCCGTCGAGCCCCACGTCGGAGGCGAGCAGGTCCGAGTCGGTTATCGCGTGGCTGCCCTCGTCCGGCGCGACCAGCCGTCCGGCGCGCTCGTCGCCCACCTCGTCGTCGATGGGCTCACCGTCGGTGTCCCACGTGTCCCCGATGCCGTCGCCCTCGGGGACACCGATGTCCGGCACCTCCTCCGACAGCCGCTCGTCCAGACTCTCGCCCCGCCGCTGCTCCGACGCCGTGACGCCGGTGTGCTCCACGCCCCAGGGCCGCTCCGGGGGCGAGTAGCCCTCGTCCAGAGCCTGGTCGCCGCCCCGGTAGTCCAGGGTGTCCGAGGCGTCGAGCAGGCCGACGTCGTCCTGCACCTCGGAACCGTCCGGCTGGTAGACGTCGTCACCCATCGCTTCGTCGGCCACTTGCGCTCCATGTTGCTCCAGGGCCGGAGGTTGGGGCAGCCAATCCTCGCGAGGCCCGTCCACGGCACCGCGCCGTTACGGCGGTGCTGCCTCAAGTGTGCCGCGCCGGGTCTCCCACCAGCGCCGAGGGGTCGGAATCGTGCGCTCCGGAGCAAGGAGCGGGCGCGTCGGGCCTGCGGGGCCGCGCGGAGACGGTACGGGGAGTCCGTCCGCGCGGCCCCGCCGCTCCCGCCGGCTCAGCTCGTGGCGCGCACCGCCGCCAGGATCAGGTCGGCGACCTGCTTCGGCTGGGACAGGGCGACCGCGTGCGAGGCACCGTCGACCTCGACGACCGTCGCCGAGGCCCGCTCGGCGCCGAAACGCTCGACGTCGGGGTTGATCGCGTGGTCGGCGCCGGCCACCAGGGCCCACGACGGCTTGGTCCGCCACGCGGCCGCGGTGGCCTTCTCGCCGAACGCCGCGGCGGCCAGCGGCCGCTGGGCCACGGCCAGGACCTTCGTGACGTCGGCGGGCACGTCGGCGGCGAAGACGTCCGGGAACGCCTCGGGCGCGATGGTGACCTCGACCGCGGGCTCCCCGCCCTCGACGGGGTAGGTGGCCTGCCGCAGGTTGCTGACCAGCGGGCTGTCGGGGAACCGGCCCTGCAGCTCGCCGAGGCTCTCGCCTTCCTCCAAGACGTAGGCGGCCACGTAGACGAGCCCGACCACGTTCTCGGTGGTGCCGGCCACGGTGATGAGCGCGCCGCCGTAGGAGTGGCCGACCAGAATGACGGGGCCGTCGATCTGAGAGGCCACGGAGGCGACGTACGCGGCGTCGGCGGCAAGTCCGCGCAGCGGGTTGGGCGGAGCGACGACGGCGACGCCGTGGCCCTGCAACTCGGTGATGACCCCGGACCAACTGGCCGCGTCGGCGAAGGCGCCGTGGACGAGAACGACGGTGGGCGTGGAAGTGGTCATGGCAGGGCTCTCTCCCATGTGTCTCAGGTATTTCGGGTATTTCGGGTATCTCGGGTGCTACGGGTGCTACGGGTGCTACGGGTGTCTCGGGTTTGCGGGTCCGGCAGGCCCAGCGGGTGTCTCGGGCCGCCTCGCGGGTGCCAGGGGCCGCGTCAGGCGGCGTGCAGCGCGGCGCGCAGGGTGCCGGCGGCCAGCGTGATGGCGGCCTGCGCGGCATGCGTCTCGCGCAGCGCGTTGAGCATCACGAAGTCGTGGATGATGCCCTGGAACCGCACGGCGGTGACGGGCACACCCGCCTCCCGGAGCTTGTTCGCGTACGCCTCGCCCTCGTCGCGCAGCACATCGGCCTCGCCGGTGATGACAAGGGCCGGGGGCAGGCCGCTCAGCTCCTCGGTGGTGGCACGCAGCGGAGAGGCGGTGACGCGGGCGCGGTCGGCCTCGTCGGTCGTGTACTGGTCCCAGAACCACTGCATGCCGTCACGGCGCAGGAAGTAGCCGGTGGCGAACTGGTGGTACGAAGTGGTGTCGAAGCTCGCGTCGGTGACCGGGTAGAACAGCACCTGCTGCACCAGGGGGACGTCGCCGCGCTCCTTGGCCATGAGGGTCAGCGCGGCGCTCATGTTGCCCCCGACGGAGTCCCCGGCCACGGCCAGCCGCGTGCCGTCCAGGCCCTTGGCGGAGCCCTGCCGCACGACCCACTGGGCGACGGCGTAGTTCTGCTCTATGGCGACGGGGTAGCGCGCTTGGGGCGACAGGTCGTACTCGGGGAAGACCACGGCCGCGCCCGCGCCGACGGCCAGTTCGCGAACGAGGCGGTCGTGGGTGTGGGCGTTGCCGAACACCCAGCCGGCGCCGTGGATGTAGAGGATCACCGGCAGGGTCCCCTCGGCGCCCGCGGGCTTGACGACGCGGGCCCGGACACTGCCCGTCGGACCGCCCGAGACGGTGACCCACTCCTCGTCGACCTGCGGCTTCCCGATCTCCCCGGACTGCACGTCGTCGACCGCCTTGCGCCCTTCCGCCGGGGGCAGGTCGAACAGGTAGGGCGGATCGGCGGTGGCCTGCGCGAAGGCGGCCGCCGCCGGCTCCAGCACCGGCTTGACCGGCTGAACCGGCTGGACGGATTCGGGCATACGTGTCTCCTCAGCTCTCCTCGGCGGTTCACGGGTACGCCCGCTTCGCGGCGGTACGGCCGGCGGTCGCGGGGACGATCCGGAACCTCTGCGCGCGACGCTAGGCCGCCGGGGCGCACCGCGATTGCCCCTGCGCGCACGGCCTGTGTCCTGTGCGCGCACAGACGCGCCGGTGGCCGCGCGGAAGACTTCCGGAACGCGGCCGGAAGCGGTGCACTGTGGGACCACGTGCCGCGCCGCCCGCCGGCCGGGATCGAAGGGGAACCGTATGCACAGGCTGCTGAGCGACGCGGCCCGCACTCTCGTGCCCGCCCGGGCGGACCGTGACGGGCCCCTGCCGCCCCTCATGCTGGTCCTGACCGTGGTCACCGGCCTGGTCGACGCCGTGAGCTATCTGACCCTCGGCCATGTCTTCGTCGCGAACATGACCGGCAACGTGGTCTTCCTGGGGTTCGCGCTCGCCGGCGCCCAGGGCCTGTCCGCACTCGCCTCCGTCGTCGCGATGACCGCGTTCCTCTGCGGCGCCCTGGCCGGCGGCAGGCTCGGCACCCGGTTCGCCGGCCACCGCGGTCACCTGCTGAGGATGTCGACGGGCGCGCAGACGCTCCTCGTCGCGGGGGCCGTGGTGGTCGCCGCGGTGGCGGACGGGCGGGTCGGCCCCGGCGTCCGGTACACCCTGATCGTGCTCCTGGGACTCGGCATGGGCCTGCAGAACGCCGCCGTCCGCCGTCTCGGCGTCCCCGACCTGACCACCACCGTACTGACGCTGACCCTGACGGGCCTGGCCGCGGACTCCGGCCCGGCCGGGGGCGCGGCGCCGCGGCCCGGCCGGCGGATCCTGTCCGTGCTGGCGATGTTCCTCGGGGCCCTGGCCGGCGCCGGACTCGTCCTGCACGGCCGCCTCGTCCTCGCGCTCGGTCTCGCCGCGCTGCTCCTCGCGGGCACGTCCGTGACCGTCCACCGCCTCTCGACCGCCGGCGCCCCGTGGGTCCGGCCGGCGTGAGCCCCGGCGGGGGAGTGGGCACGACTACGGCCGGTGGGCCGCGCGCCACTCGCCGGGGGACATCCCGTAGGCGGCCAGGAAGACCCGGCTGAAGTGGGAGGCGCTGGTGAAGCCCCACTGCCGCGCCACCGCGACGATGGTGCGGTTCGCGTTCTCCCGGCGGATCAGGTCCTGCCGGCACGCTTCGAGGCGGCGGCTGCGGATCAAGCGGCTGACGGTGGTGTCCTCGGCCTCGAATATCTTGTGCAGGTAGCGCACCGAGATGTGGTGGGCCCGGGCGAGGGTCTGCGGGGTCAGGCCGGGATCGGCGAGGTTGCGGCCGATGAACGCACGGATGCGCAGGCGCATCGCCTCGTCGCGGCCCTCCGTCCGTCCGGACGCCCTGCCGAGCCGTTCCTCGGCCAGGACGGTCACCAGGTCCGCCGCCTTGCGGGCGAGCAACTCGGCCGTGCCGGGCCGGTACGATCCCGCGGTGTCCGCAAGTTGCGACACGAGGACGGACAGCAGCGCGCCCGGTGCCGTGTCGGAACGGAAAGGCGAGGCCGTGATGCGGCTCAGGTCCGATTCGTCCAGACCCAGGGCCTCCCGCGGCAGGACGAGGGACTTCGTCTGGAAGCACTCGGGCAGGACCAGCCGCAGCGGCCGCGCCATGTCGTAGATGAACACCTCGCCGGGGTTCACGCCCACCTCGCGCGCGTCCTGCTCGATCCTGGCGACCCCCTTGCTGAGCAGCTTGACGACCACGAACCCGTCCTCGTCGCCCCGCGCGATGAGCCGCCGGGTGCGCCGGGCCTCCAGTGGATCGCCGTCCACCCTGGTGGCCCTGAGCCCGCCGAGGGCCGCCGTCCGGATCGTTCCCGCGGTCACCTCCTCGGGGACGGACATGTCCACCGCGCCGAAGGTCCGGGACAGCGCCTCGCGCCAGTACTCCCGCCGTCGGCCGGCGGGCACGGCGGCCGTGGTGAGGAGGCTGCCGGCGAAGCGGTCCTCCTCGGGTGGAGATGCGATCGGCGTCATGTCCCCCGTCCCCTTCCGGCTGCACGGCGTTCACAGCCTTCATGGCGTTCATGGCGTAGGTCACCACTGTGGCGGGCCGCGCGCGCCCGCACATCCCACGGTCGGCCAAGGCCCGGGAAGCCGGCGTGGGATACGAAGCGGTCACTGTCCGCTGTCACGGTCCCGCACCAACCGGGCCAGCTCCACGCGCGAGGTGATGTCGAGCTTGGTGAAGGCGCGCCGCAGGTGCGAGCTCACCGTGTGCGGCGACAAGGAGAGGCGCTGCGCGGCCTGCCGGTTCGTCAGGCCCTGCGCGACCAGCCGCACCACGCCCACCTCCGAGGCGGTCAGCTCCGGCCACCCCTTCACCGGTCCCGGCGAGGCGGCGGGCCGCCGGACGCCCGCCTGCCGCAGGCGGCGGCGCACCCGCGCGGCGTCCCGTTCCGCGCCCGCCTCGGTGTAGAGGGCGAGGGCCGCGTCGAGGTGCGGAACGGCCTCGTAGGCGCGCGTGGCGGCCAGCTTGCGCCCGGCGTCCTCCAGTGCCGACGCCCTGGGCAGGAGCCTGGGGCACTCCTCGTACAGGCGGACCGCGCGCAGGAGGTGACCGAGATCGTTGTCGAGCAGGCCGCGGGCGTGGGCCGCCGCGGCCGCGAGGATCGGGAAACCGGGGTTGAACTCGGCCCGGCGTTCGGCCACGCGTACCGCCGTCCCGGCGCGCTCGGCGGCGCCGGCCCGCAACGCCATGCGGACGAAGACGGGCATGTCGGCGGGATCGTCCGGGCCGGCCAGCCAGGGCCGCTGTCCGGTGAGCGCCTCCACCGCCTCGTCGAGCAGCGCCATGGCGTGCTCGGGGCGGCCCTCGTGGTCCGCCAGCAGGGCGGCCATCCACGAGCCCACGTTGCGGACCAGGGGCGCCTGGTCGCTCAGCATCCGCCGGCCCCGGCCGACGAGGGCGCGGGCGGTCTCCAGGTCGTTCGTGTGGAGAGCGACGCGCACCAGCGTGTACAGCAGCGTGACGTCGGCGAGGTTGCCCATGCCGAGTTCGTCGACCATGGCCGACGCGCCTTCCGCCTCGGCCCGGGCGTCGGCCAGCCTCCCCGCGTCCAGGAGGGTCCGGGAACGGCTCATGAGCCACAACAGCATGGCTGCGGCCTGCCCCTGCCGCCGGGCGCCGCGCACGCCCGCTGCGGACGCCGCGAGCGCCTCGGCCGAGCGCCCCGCCGCGTTGAGCAGGAACGTCGTCCACAGCGCCTCCGGCACCCACAAGGAGCGCGCGATCCCGAGACCGGCAGCCAGGGCCGCGGCCCGGTCCGCCTGCCGAAACGATTCGTCCCAGTCCATCCGGTAGAAGAGCACCACCGAGTGGACGGTGATCGCGGTGGCCTCGGCGACACGGTCCCGCGCCCGCGCCGCGCACTCCAGCGCCTCGGCCACCGCGCACGCCGCCGCCTCCATGTCGCCCGCCATCGACAGGTTCAGGCACAGCAGCGCCAGCAGTTGGGCCCGCAGGGCGGCCGGGACGCCGGGCAGCGCCGCGCCGGTACGTGCCTGCCGTACGGCCTCGGTGAAGTCGTACTGGCTGGAGATACGCGCCAGGTTGAGCCGCACACGGGCTTCGTCGTGCGGCCGCATGCCGCCGGGCAGTGCCGAGTCGCCCAGCGCCCGGGCCCGCGCGGCCTGCCCGGCCTGCCAGAGCAGCAGGATCGTCTCGGCGACGATCGCGGAGCGCTCGGGGGCGCTGTCGGCGGTGAGTTCCAGCGCCCGGCCGCTGAGTTCGGCCGCCGAGGAGGGCGCGGTGGCCGCGAGTTCCGCCGCGGCGGCCCGCAGCAGGTCGACGGCCGAGCGGTCGCCGGCGTCCGCGCTGTCGGCCAGCAGCGTGGCGGTCTCGACCACGGGCGCGCCGCGGGCCAGCAGCACGTCGGCGGCGTGCCGCCGCAGCGCCCGGCGGACGGAGACGGGCAGTCCGTCGTCGACGGCCTCGCGGATCAGGTCGTGGCGGAACCGCAGACGGCCGTCCCGCTCGACGAGGAGGTCGGCGTCGATGGCCTCCCGCACGGGTGCGATCAGCGTCGCCGCGGGTACGCCCATCAGCTCGGCCAGCAGGTCGATGGGGACGGTGCGGCCCACCGCGGAGGCCGTCCGCACGACCTCCCGCGCCGCTTCGGGGAGCTGGTCGACACGCCGCCGCACGGAGGAGCGCAGCCGCTCGGGGATCATGCCGCGCGACAGCCGTGCCACCTGGTTCTCGACGACCACCGCGTCCTCGTCGCGCAGCCCGCCGAGCAGTTCCACCAGCAGCAGCGGCACGCCCTCGGCCCGGCGGGCGGCATGCAGGACGCCGGCGTCGGGAGCCGCGCCCAGTATGTCCTCGGCGACCTGGGCGACCGCCTCGTCCGTGAGCGGGCCCAGGCGCAACTCGTCCGCGCCGGCCTGCCGGAGCCGGTCCAGCGTGATCCGCACCGGCGAGGTCAGCGGTCCGCTGCGCACGGCCACCAGCCACAGGATCGCGTGCGAGGAGACCCTGGCCGTGAGGGTCCGCAGGGACAGCAGCGTCAGGTCGTCGCACCACTGCACGTCGTCGAGGACGATCAGCAGCGGCGTGTCCAGGGCCGTCTGCTCCAGCCGGTCCTGCAGCTCCTGGAGCAGCCAGAACCGCTGGTCGGGTGACGCGGTCAGCTCCCGCACCTTCGCCAGGTCGAGCAGGGGCGCCACGGTCGACAGGCCCTCCAGCAGCGGACCGAGCGGTACGAAGTGCTCGTCCGGATCCGCGCCTCCCCGGAACGCCCGTAGGCCCCGCCGTACCGCGGCCGCGTAGGCCTCCTCCAGGATCCGGGTCTTGCCGCTGCCCGGCGCGCCCTCCACCCACACGATCCCGCCGCGGCCGCGGACGAGCGCGTCAAGTCGTGCGTCGATGAAAGCGAGTTCGCCGTCCCGGCCGCGCATCGGCGACTGCCCGGCGACCGGGCCGCCGACAGGTCGCCGCCGCCTCCCGAACCTGTCCACGCGCCATCCTCAGGAGCCTTGGCCGCATGGACCGCCGCTGTCGCGGCGTGCGGCCCGGTGAATCTGTACGAAGCATGCCATATTCGCAGCTCCGAGGCGTCGGGGAGGTGCGGTCACCGGTCTCGGCGGTGTGCCGTGGCCGTCGTCAGGCGAAGTGGCGCAGCAGGGCGGCGACCGCCTGGGGGGCCTCGCCGGGAGGCCGGACCACCATGACCCGCCAGTGCGGAGCGTGCCGCCTGAACCGGTACCGGGGGAGGTCGGGGAAGCGATCGGCGATCGACTCGGGCATGATGCAGACCCCCAGGTCGTAGCGGACGAGTTCGGCCGCCGCGACGATGTCGTTCACCTCGAACGTCGTGCTCCGCTCGACGCCGGCGGCGCGGAAGGCCCGGTCCACGGCGTAGCGGATGGCCCAGCCCGGGGTGAAGTCCACCAGGGGCAGCCGGGCGGCGTCGGCGAGTTCGACCTCGCCGCCGGGCGCCGTCCCGGGAGGAACCCGCCGGGAGGACGCCACCAGCACCATCTCCTCGCGGGACAGCAGCCGGGTCGTGAGCCCCCGCTGCTGCTGCCGGTCGAACGCCACTACGGCGAGGTCCACCGTGCCCTCGCGCAGCGCCTGGCGGATGTCGGCCACGGCGGCCTGCCGCAGGTGGACCACCACACCCGGATGCTCGGCCCGCAACGCGGCCAGGGCGCGGTGGAGTCCGGCCCAGACGCCCTGCATCGTGCCGACCGTGATCCGCCCGCGCAGTTCGCCCCGTACGGCGTCGACCGCTTCCCTCGCCGACTCGGCCGCGCGTAGGGCCGCGCGCGCGGCGGGGACGAACGCCTCGCCCGCCGGGGTCAGGGTCACCCTGTGCGTGGTGCGGTCGAACAGGGGCGCGCCCAGTTCGCGTTCCAGGGCCCGGACCGTGCCGGACACCGCCGACTGGACCACGTGCAGGTGCCGTGCCGCCGCGGTGAAACCGCCCGCGTCCGCCACCGCGACGACGACCTCCATCTGCCGTAGGTCCAATGCCCGCTCCCGGTCGAACAGCGTCCCGTCGCAACACGGTCGCGCGATCTTCGATCGTTCGTGCATCGTACGCCGCGGCCGGGCGGCGCGCCGCGCACCGGCAGGCGGTACGTCCCGGCCGCCGGGACGCGCGCCCGGCGCCGGCCGCTCCCCGCAGCGCCCGCCGGCCCATCTCCGATGGAGATGACTGACATCGCGAACCATCGCCCGCAGCGGGGAAGCGGGACGGCCGCGCCGGCGCTTGAGCAAGCATGCCGGCGACGAAGAAGCCGCCGGCCGCACACGGTGCTTCCACCCGGGCCGGCCACCGGCCCACCGCTGAAGAAGGTGCTCATGTCCGCAATCCCAAGGACCCGGACCCCGCAGCCGCCCACTGCCGCGGCCACGCCGCAGGGCGTTCCGGGCCGGCTGGTCGCACTCCTGGCTGTCGCGTCCGGCATGACGGTCGCGAACCTGTACTACGCCCAGCCCCTGCTCGCCACGCTGAGTCACACCTTCCACACCACGACGGCCACGACGGGACTGCTGATCACGCTCACCCAGGTCGGCTACGTGATCGGCATGGTCTTCCTGGTCCCGCTCGGCGACCGGCTGGAGAAGCGCAACCTCGTCACCGCCCTTCTGACGGTCACGACCCTCGCCATGGCCGCCGCGGGCCTGGCCACCGGCTTCCCCATGCTCCTGATCGCCTCACTGATCAGCGGGGCCACCTCCGTGGTCGCCCAGATCCTCGTGCCCTTCGCCGCGAGCCTCGCCCCCGACCACGCCCGCGGCCGCGTCGTCGGCCGGGTGATGAGCGGCCTGCTCACCGGAATCCTGCTCTCGCGCACGCTCAGCAGCCTGGTGTCCGACCTGGTGGGCTGGCGCGTCGTCTACCTCGGCTCGGCCGGCCTCATGGCGGTGCTCGCCGTGGCCCTTCGGCTGGCCCTGCCGCGGCACGCCCCGACCACGACCATCCCGTACCACCACGTCCTGCGCTCCACCGCCCGGCTGATGCGCACGCACCCGGCGCTGGTGCGCCGCGGCCTGTACCAGGCGGCCATGTTCGGCGCGTTCAGCGCCTTCTGGACCACGATCTCCTTCGTGCTGACCGGCCCCCACTTCCACTACTCGGCGACCGGGGTCGGCCTCTTCGCGCTGGTCGGCGCGGCGGGCGCCGCCATCGCCCCGTTCGCGGGCCACTGGGCCGACCGGGGCCTGTCCCGCCCGATGACGGGAGCGGCCTTCGTCCTCGCCGCGCTGGCCTTCGCGCTCGCGGGCCTCGGCCGGCACGACATCGTGCTGCTCGCCGTGGCCGCGATCCTCGTCGACATGGCCGTGCAGACCACCCTCATCCTCGGCCAGCACACCGTCTACCAACTCGACCCCGCCGCCCGCGCCCGCCTCAACAGCGCGTTCATCGCCACGTTCTTCGTCGGCGGCGCGGCCGGCTCCCAGCTCGGCTCCCTCGCCTACGACTCCACGGGCTGGACCGGGCTCACCGCCTTGGGCGCGATCCTCCCGCTGACCGCCCTCGCCTACTGGTTCACGGAACTGCGGCAGCGTCCGGCGGCCGAGCCGGAGCGGGCGGACGCGTGACCCGGGCCCGCGACCGCCGACCCCGGCGAGCGGGAGCCGTTCGCCGGGGCGCGGGCCGGTCCGTCCGGCTTCGCCCAGCCGCGGGTGGGGCCGGTTCCCGACAGCGCCGCCGGCCGGAACCTGGCCCCGCGTTCCACGACCCGGAACTCCCGCGGACCGATTACCAGGTGCGTGGGACCGACCTCCGCGCGCACTATCTACCGGTGACGAACCTTGACGAGGAACTGATCGAGCTGCGCCGGGAGATCCACCGCCGCCCCGAACTCGCCGGAGAGGAGCGGGAGACGGCCGGACTGGTGGCGCAGCAGCTGCGCGCGGCGGGACTCGACGTGACGACCGGAGTCGGCGGGCACGGCGTCCTCGCGGTGCTCGACGGCTCCGCGGACGGCCCCACGGTGGCGTACCGGGCGGACATGGACGCCGTCGACGCGACGACGAACGTGCTGCCTTTCCCGCGCTCGGACCGGGCCTTCGACGAGGGCTTCGCCTCGCGTGTCCCCGGCGCCGCGCACCTGTGCGGGCACGACCTGCACACCGCGATCGGCGTCGGCGTCGCCCGCTCGCTGGCCCAGCGCTCCGAGCCGGTACGCGGCCGCCTGGCGTTCGTCTTCCAGCCGGCCGAGGAGAACCTCCAGGGGGCCCGTGCGATGCTGGCGACCGGCCTGGTGCAGCGGCTCGCGCCGCGCGAGTTCTACGCGCTGCACTGCGGCCCGTTCCCCACCGGCACCATCGGGGTGTCCCCGGGGTACGGCCTGCCCGGACTCGACCACTTCCGCATGATCCTGCCCGGCGGCGACGACGCGGCCGCCGCCGTCTCGGCCGAGATCGCCGGGCTCGGCACCGTCGCCTTCCCGCGGAGCCTCGCCGACTACACCGCGCGCTTCCACCAGGCGCTGGAACCCGCGACCGCCGCGTCGATGCGCGAATTCGTGTGCGTCGCCCAGTGGACCGAGCACACGCCCGACGGGCACGCGGTCCCCAACGGGCTGCTGCGGGTCTGGCCGCACGAACGGCACGCGGAACTGCGCGAGCGGGTCCGGCGGATCGTGGCGGCCGCGGGCGGGCACGCCGAGTTCCCGGGCGATCCGTTCCCCGCCATGGTGAACTCAGCTGAGCTCAGCACGGCGGCCGGCCGGTACCTCAGCGGCGCGCTGGGGCCGGACTCCGTCGTGTGGGCCCGGGCGTCGTGGCCCTTCAACTGCGAGGACTTCGCACTGTTCCTGGGCCAGGCGCCGGGCGCGCAGTTCTACCTCGGCGTCGCGGACGCGGAGTCGGGGATGAACGGCGCGCCGCACACCCCCGACTTCGCCGCCGACGAGCGGGCGATCGGCCACGGCGTACGCGCCATGGCCGGCCTGCTCACCGAACGGCTGGCAGCCCTGTCGGCCGCGGGCGACGGCCCCGGCTCCCGCCCCGGGGACGCGGCGGGCGCCGACGGGCGGGCGTGAGCGGCTATCCGTTCCCGCTCGCCGCGCCGGGACCGCGGTACGTCAGGCCGAAGGCCGTTGCCGCGGCGAGTGCCTCCAGGGCGATGGAGACGACGCCCCAGGGCTCGGCCCAGTTGCCGACGTCGTCGCCCAGTTGCGGAAAGGCCACCAGCCGCGTGGCAGCGTAGGTGAGTACCGCCGCCGTGCACAGCGCGCCGGCGGCGATCCGCAGGATACGGGCGCCGGACAGGGCCAAGGCGGCGGCCAGGGCGGCGCAGGCGAGGGCGAAGCCGGCGAAGAGCGAACCCATCCACCTGGCCTCGCGCAGGTGCTCCTGCAGCACCGGCAGGTGCGCGGCGCCCGAGCCGAGCAGCAGCACGGCCAACAAGAGGCGCCGCTCGACGGCGCGGCCGAGCGCGGGGGGCGGGGAAACGGGGGCGGTCGCGGTCACGGCGTGGCTCCGCGCTGGTGCAGCATCTGCGTCATCTGGGTGATCTCGGCCTCCTGGCTTTCGACGACCGACTGGGCCAGCGCCTTCACCTGTGCGTTGTCGGTGAGGTCGAGGGCCATGCGGGCCATGGCGACGCCCGCGGTGTGGTGGCGGATCATGAGCTGGAGGAAGACGATGTCGGCCCGCTCCGGGGGCAGGGTGCGCAACTGGTTGATCTGCGCGGCCGTCGCCATGCCGGGCATCAGCCCGTCGGGTCGCAGCCGCATCAGGGACGGATCCATCCCGGCCGCGCCGGACTTCCCGTCCCCGCCGCGGCCCATGTCCATACCGTCGCCGTCCGAGGTCATCCAGGCCATCGGCTGCCCGGTTCGTCCCAGCCGCAGATGCCAGGTGTCCAGCCAGCCCCGCATCTGGCCCATCTGACTGGTCTGGGTCAGGGCGACGTCGGTGGTGAGAGTGCGGATGTCCGCGTCATGGGTGCGGTCGTGGACGATGCTCGCCATCTGCACGGCCTGCGCGTGGTGGTCGATCATGTCGCGGGCGAAGCCGGCCGCCACGGAGTCGTCGGCCGGCGCGGGGGCCGCCCCCGTGCCGCGGCCGACGAGACCCGCGGTGAACAGCGCGAGCACCACCGCGGCGGCCACCACCAGCCACCGCGCCTCCCGGTGCCATCCGGCGGACCGGAGTGCACCGGACGGCGTGGTGCCGGCGGGAGGCTGCCGCGTGTCACGCGCGGACGGCGCCGAGAGGCGGTTCATCCGGTCGGGGTGCCGGTGCCACCGGTGCACGGGGCGCCGGGCTCGGGAGTCTGCGGGCCCTGCTTGTAGGCGGCGATGAACTTCGCCAGCCGGGGATCGGTGGCCGACTTCAGCTTCAGCTGCTTGCCCCAGGCGGAGACGACCACGGGCGAGGGCAGGCCCGGATACGGACTGAGGTCGAGATACGTCTGGCTGCCGACCGTCTTCTTCAGCGCGGCCACCTGGGCGGCGGGAAGGTTCGGCTGGTACGTGATCCACACCGCGCCGTGCTCCAGGTCGTGCACCGCGTTCTCGTTCGGGACCGGCTTGTCGTAGATCCCGCAGTTCAGCCAGGTCGGGTTGTGGTCACCCCCGACCGGTGGGGTCTGGGCGTACTTGACCGAGTGCGTCACGTGGTTGCGGGTGAGGTTCTTGTAACTCACCACTCCGGCGATCGCCGGGGCCGACTTGGGCTTGTTGGCGATCACCACCGCCGCGATGCCGCCGCCGACGGCCGCCACCGCCACCACGGATGTGGTCCATATCACGATGCGGCGCCGCCGTTCCCTGCGGGCCTCCGCGGCCCGCTGCTCGGCTATCTTGCGTCGCCGCTCCTCAGCGACTCGCGCCGCATTCGCTTTGGCGGCCTTTCCGCTGGTCACCGTGCTCTCCCTCCAGGCGGAGTTCGCCGCCGAGAATGCGCCTGTCCTGCGCGGGTCCGTGTGGGACAGATGGGCGCCGCACCGGTCGGAAGAGCGCTGACGGACCACCGGCGTCACTTCCGGCGCCCTCCTACCGGCCGCACCGAGCACACCTTGCCAGAAACGCCGGAACCACGGCTACAGCGCCGACGACCTTGTGGCCACCGGCGGTCGGAACCGGCGGCGGTCACCGAGCCGGAAGGAGCTGATGACAGCGCGCCGGGCGCCGGTGACGGCCTGTCCGGGCGCAGGAGTCGGGCGGGCGTACGCTGGGGCCATGGATTCGCGCCCGGCAGCCGCTCCCGCGTCCCCCACCGGCCGGGTTCCGGGCGCCGCGGCCGCGGGTCCGTGGATGTCGGCCCCGGCAGGCACGCCGGAGGCGCTCACCGCGCTGGTCTCGGGGCGGGGAGTGGTGGTGCTCAGCGGCGCGGGACTGTCCACCGAGTCCGGTATCCCCGACTACCGGGGGAGTACGGGCAGCAGGCGGCGCGGCGCCCCCATGACCTACCAGGAGTTCACCGGCAGCGCGGCGGCGCGGCAGCGCTACTGGGCGCGCAGCCACCTCGGCCTGCGGACGATCACCGGCGCCCGTCCCAACGAGGGCCACCGGGCCGTGGCGCGGCTGGCCGGGGCCGGATTCGTCTCCGCCGTCATCACGCAGAACGTGGACGGCCTGCACACCGCCGCGGGCACGCCCGACGCGGTCGAGCTGCACGGCAGCCTCGCCAGGACGGTCTGCCTGGACTGCGGCGCCCGCAGCCCGCGCGCCCGTCTCGACGAGCGCCTCGACCGGGCCAACCCCGGCTTCCGCGCCCTCGCGGCGCGCACCAATCCCGACGGTGACGCGGTCGTGGCGGACGAGGACGTCGCGCGGTTCCGCGTCGTGGACTGCGAGAGCTGCGGCAGCGGGACGCTGAAGCCCGATGTGGTGTTCTTCGGCGAGAACGTCCCGGCGCACCGCGCGGCGCGCTGCTACGAGTTGGTCGAGGCCGCCTCGGCGGTGCTGGTGCTCGGTTCCTCCCTGGCGGTGATGTCGGGGCTGCGGTTCGTACGTCACGCCGCCAAGCGCGGCACGCCCGTGGCCATCGTGAACCAGGGTGCGACCCGCGGCGACACCCTCGCCGCGTTCCGCCTCGACCAGCCCCTGGGCAAGGTCCTCACGCGGCTGGCCGACGACCTGCGGTGTCCGCCGCAGACGGCCGCGTAGGCACGACCGTCTCCGCCGACCGTGCCCTTCGACCGTGCCCGGAGCAGGATCGCGCCGGCCCGGTCGACGCATGCGGGCTCCGACGCGCGGCCCGAACGTCCCGGTGGGCGGTTGGTTCCTACTCGGGTCGGCCGTCGGCGAGCCACTGGGCGAGGCCGCGCAGCCCGGTCGCCCACCGCCCCAGGTCGGTGGCGTCGGCGTGCTCTGTGACGACGGTGAGCAGTTCGGCCACCGCCTCGTCCGGCCGCCGGGCCTCGTTCAGGGTCAGGGCGCGGAAGACACGTACGGAGTCGGAGCCGGGGAACTCCTCGCGGGCGCGGTCGAGCACGGCCAGCGACTCGTCCAGCTCGCCCAGCCACCTCAGGGTGCTGGCGTACTGGCACAGGCACCGGCGCAGGACGTCACCGTCGAGGCCGAGGGCGAGCGCCCGCTCGTAGTAGCCGCGGGCGGTCTGCTCCTGGCCCGCGGAGTCGTAGGCGCCGCCGACTTCGTACACCAGGACGGGGTGGTCGGGGTGTTCGGCCAGCAGCGCCTCGAAGTAGGCGATCGTCGGCGCCATGTTCGCCCGGTCGCGCCGCTCGTAGCCCAGTCGGATCGCCTCGGCCAGTTCGGGCGTCACTTCGATCGCCATTGCTGCGGCCCCCATGCCATGTGTCCGGTCCCAAGATCGACGCACTGTATCGCAGCCCGCCCCGCGCACTCCCCGCCGCCCGGCCCGGCGGTCAGGAGGATGCCTGGACCACGGCGTCGAGGTGGACGAGTCCCGCGACGCCGAATTCGAGCGCGAGCGGGAGCGTGCGGGACGCGGTGACGCCGTGGACCGCGGTGAACCGGACGGTCGGGCCGCTGCCTCCGAAGGTGACGGTGCTGCCGGGGCGGAAGAGGATTCCGGCGCTGGTCAGGGAGCCGCTGCTCGCGCCCGTATCGCCCTGGATCGTGCCGCGTCCGCCGCCGGGGGTGGCGACCATGTCCAGGTGCTCGGGTGCGGCGCCCGCGTTGTGGACGGTCATGGTCAGGGTGCCGTCACCGGAGGCGTCGAGGTGGACGGTGGCCCGGGTGATGCCGAGGTCGATGCCTGAGACGTGGACCTCGGCCCGCCCGGGCCGCGTCGAGGGGGCGGTCCCGCCGTTCGCCGGACGGCCGGTCGCGGTGTGCCGGTCGGTGGTGTGCGAGGAGCAGGCCGTGGTGAGGGCGGCCAGGGCGATGGACGCCGCGGCCGCTCCCAGCAGGCGCCTTCCCGGGCTGGTTCGAGTCATCTTCGCATCATGCCGACGTTCGCCGTGGCAGTCGACGCCGCCCCCCCGCGCCGTCCGCCTCCGGGAAGGGACGACCCTCAACTGTCGATGTTCACGGCCGCTGTTCACCAGCCGACGTCGGTGGCCGGCTTGCGGCCGGCGAGGGGTTCGTCGCCGGCTCTGGCGAACGCTTCCAGGGCCTTGACCAGGCCGCTGCGCCGGCTCGGGGGCATGGCGGCGACGATGCGCGCGATCTCGGCGCGGCGGCTCTCGGTGGCCCGGCGGACCGTGCCGCGGCCCTTGCCGGTGAGGGTGATGAGGATCTCCCGGCGGTTGACGGGGCTGGGTGCGCGTTCCAGCATGCCCGCGGCGGCGAGCCGGTCGACCATGCGCATGGCGGTGGAGGGGATGACGTCGAGGTGCTCGCCCAGCCGGGAGATGTTCATCGCGCCGCGGCTGTCGAGGACAACCAGCATGCGGAACTGCGGCAGGGTGAGCGTCTCCTCCACCGCGGCGAGCGACCGCGCCGAGACCGACATGAGGAGGCGTGAGGCGGTCAGGACGGCGGTGACCACGTCGTCGGCCACCTCCTCGTGAGCCGCGTCGGCCGACGTCTTGTCCGCGGCGGGTGGCTCGACCTGGGTCGGTGCGGGCTTGGCCATTACTCCTTTCTACAGCCTCGCACCGGACCCGCGGCGCCGCCGCGGGTCCCCACCGCATTTTGCACAGGGCAAGAGCGTGTATTGCATAATGCAAACATGCCGCCTCGTACCACGTCTCGCGAAAGCGTTCCCCCCGTCCCCTCCCTGCGTGTGCGCACCGGGATACCCGCGGCCGTCACCGCGCTGCGGGAGGCGAAGGGCGGGCTGCTGGTCCTGGCCCTGCTGGTGGGTTCGGGTGCCGGGCTGGGCGCGATCGCGTTCCGGTGGCTGATCAGCACGTTCACCCGTCTGCTGTCGGGACACGCGGACTATTCCGCGGCCGGGCATGCCGCCAACGCACACGTACCGTGGCTGGGGCGCTGGTTCGTCCTGCTCGCACCCGTGCTGGCCGGACTGGTGTACGGGCCGCTGGTGCAGCGCTTCGCCCGCGAGGCGCGCGGCCACGGGGTGCCCGAGGTGATGTACGCGGTCGCCCGCCGGGGCGGCCGGATCGCCCCCCAGGTCGCGGTGGTCAAGTCGCTGGCGTCCGCGCTGTGCATCGGCGGCGGCGGGTCGGTGGGCCGCGAGGGGCCGATCGTGCAGATCGGCTCCGCCCTCGGTTCCGGGCTCGGCGGAGCGCTGAAGGTGGCCGAGGACCGGATGCGGGTACTGGTGGCGTGCGGTGCCGCCGGCGGTATCGCGGCGACCTTCAACGCACCCCTTGCCGGGGTGTTCTTCGCGATGGAGCTGATCCTGCGCGACTTCACCGCCGAGTCGTTCGGCATGGTGGTGCTGGCCTCGGTGACCTCCAGCGTCATCGGCCGGGCGGCCTTCGGCGACCACCCCTTCCTGCACCCGCCCACCTTCACCGTCACCCACCTGTGGGACTACCCGCTCTTCGCCGCCCTCGGTGTGCTCGCCGGGGCGGTGGGCGTCGGCTTCACCCGTGTCCTGTACGCGGTGGAGGACGCCTGCGACCGGGCCTGGCGGGGACCGGAGTGGGCGCGCCCGGCGGTGGGCGGGCTGCTGCTCGGGCTGCTGCTGCTGTTCCTGCCGCAGATGTACGGGGTCGGCTACCCCGTGCTGGAGAACGCCGTCGCGGGGCACTACGTCATCGGCTTCCTCCTGCTGCTGGTGGTCGCCAAGGCAGTCGCGACCAGCCTGACCATCGGCATCGGCGGCTCCGGCGGGGTCTTCGCGCCCTCGCTGTTCATGGGCGCCGCCTTCGGAGCCGCTTACGGCGCCACCGCCCACCACCTGGCGCCGGGCGTGGCCGGCCCGGTCGGCGCGTACGGCCTGATCGGCATGGGCGCCGTCTTCGCCGGCGCGGCGCGCGCGCCCATCACCGCCGTGATCATCATGTTCGAACTCACCGGCGAGTACTCGATCATCCTGCCGCTGATGACCGCCATCGTCCTGGCCACCGCCGTCAGCCGCGCCCTGTCCCGCGACACGATCTACACCCTCAAGCTCCGCCGCCGCGGCATCGACATCGACGAGAAGCCGACCGCGCCCGCCCCGCTGGCCGGCCTGCCCGTGCGCGCCGTGATGGAGCCCCTGCCCGCGCCCCTGGACGGGGCCCTTCCGCTGGCCCGGGCCGCGACCGCGCTGGCCCGCTCCCCGCACGGCACGCTGCCCGTGGTCGCGGCGGACGGCACCTACCTGGGCACCGCCACCGCCAGAACCGCCGCCGAGACCCTCGCCGACGGCGCCCACGACACGGCGGCCGTCGGCACGATCGCCCACCTGCCACGGTCCGTGGCGGCCGAGGCCGACCTGTCCACCGCCCTGGACGCCCTCGTCACCGCCGAGGGCGCGGGTCTGCCCGTACTCGACCAGGCCGAGCGGCGACTGGTCGGCTGGATCACCCACCAGTCCGTACTGACCGCCATGCACGCCACCACCGCACCACGGCCGGTACAGCCGCGGCCCCCCGCCTCCTGACCCGCGCTGCGCCGAAGCCGCCGGGCGGCGGCACCCATGGACGTCGCCTCGGCCTCGGACAAGCGGCGGAGCGGTCCGCCGGCCGGTCGACCTCCGCGGCGAGGCGTTTACGCCGCTGTGCGCCGCTCACCGCCACTGTGCGCCGCTGACCGCCGTTCGCGGAGCCCCTTGTGCCCCCGCGCCCCGCGCGCTTCTCGTGCGATTACCACGCTTTCGGGTGCTTGGTGGAAGTTTCACCGGATGTCCGTGCCGATCCGGCCATTATTGGTTCTACTGCTGGGGACGCGGCGAGCGGTCGCCGAGCCCCTTTGTCGAGCACCATCTGTCGAGCACCAACCGAGGCACCGGAGTCGCACCTTGGCGGAGTCGGACGGGAACAGCCTTCGTCTGCTGTCGGCTCTGCCGCTGGCCGTGATGGGTCTTCTCACCGTCGTGGAACTGTCGGCCGGCCCGCGTGCCGGTCTGCTGCCGTTGCTGTCGCTGGGACCGGCGTTCGCCGGGCTGGTGGGCGGCCTGCGCAGGACGGCCGCCATCGGGGTCCTCGCCGTGGCCCTGTGCGTCCTGCTCGGCGCCTACGACGGCCTGTTCCCCGGGCGCGGCTTCCTCGCCCTGGCCTGCGTGGCGGGCGTGGGCGCCGCCGGTCTGGCCGCCACCGCGCTGCGGCAGCGGCGCGAGGCCGAACTCGCCTCCGTCCGGTCCGTGGCCGAGGTCGCGCAACGCGTGCTGCTGCGACCGGTTCCGCGGCGGGCCGGGCATCTGCGGGTCGCCGTCTCGTACACCTCCGCCGCGGCCGAGGCGCGCATCGGCGGGGACCTGTACGAGGTCGTCACCTCGCCCGGCGGCGCCCGCGTCATCGTGGGCGACGTGCAGGGCAAGGGCCTGGAGGCGGTGGAGACCGCGGCGGTGGTGCTCGGGGCGTTCCGGGAGGCCGCTCCCGACGAGCCCGACCTGTCGTCCGTCAGCGCCCGGCTGGAACGGGCCCTCAACCGCCACCTGTCCGGGGAGGAGTTCGTCACCGCCGTCCTCGCCGAGATCAGGGAGGACCGGACCGTCACGCTCCTCAACTACGGCCATCCCGCCCCCCTCGTGCTGCGCGCGGGCGGCACCGTGACGTTCGCCGAACCGCCGGAACCCGCCCCGCCCCTCGGGCTCGCCGGCATCGCCCCGAAGGGCCCCGTCCCCTTCCAGCTCGCCCTGTACCCGGGCGACCAGGTCCTCCTCTACACCGACGGGGTGTGCGAGGCCCGGGACCGCAGCCAGGGTTTCTATCCGCTGCGCGACCGGGCCTTCCTCCTCGACAACCCCGACCCGGACGCCGCCCTCGAAGCCCTGGGCAAGGACCTGCAAAAGCACGTCGAAGGCCCCCTGGGCGACGACGCCGCCATGCTGCTGCTCAGGTACCGCCAGCACGACTGACTCCGGCGCCGCGGCCGCCCCGCGGGCCGGCCGAGGTGGACCTGCGGGAAGTCGGAGGCGTCGACCGCGTCGCCGCGGTCGATCACGTCGTCCCGGCGAGCGTGCCCGCGGGCGCGTCGGCCGCCCGCAGCGTCTCCTCCAGCCCGGTGCGGCGGACGGCGGCCCGGCCCGCCGGCCCGCCCGTACCGGTTAGGTTGGCCGGTATGAGCGACCCCAGAGGCCTCGCCTGGCCGCCCGCCCCGATCAGGACCGAGCGGCTCGTCCTGCGCGAGTCCGAGGCCCGGGACCGCGCGGTGGTCGTCGAGCTGCACGCCTCGCCGGAGGTGGGCACCTACCTCGGTGGCCCGCGGCCACGGGCCGAACTCGAACGCACGGTGCCCGAAGTGCCCGGACGGCGGCCCGGCTTCTTCGTGGTCGAACTCGACGGAGCGGCGATCGGCACGATCCAGCTCGACCCGCACGCCCCCGAGCTCCCGGGCGGCGACCGCCGCCGGGAATTCGGCGGGACCGAACTCGGCTACCTGTTCCTGCCGGAGGCGTGGGGACACGGGTACGCCACGGAGGCGTGCGGGGCGGCACTTCGCTGGTTCGCCGGCGCGCTGCCCGGTGAACCGGTCGTGCTCTACACGCAGACCGCCAACGCCCGCTCGATGCGCCTGGCCGCGAAGCTGGGGTTCACCGAGGTGGAACGCTTCGAGGGGTACGGCGCCGAGCAGTGGTTCGGCGTGCGGCCCTCGCTCACCCCGGCCGTCTGAACCCCGCCTGCCCGAGCCCGCCTGCCTGAACCCGCCTGCTTGAACCAGTCTGCCCGAATCCGCCCGCCTGGCCTCTCCCGCCGACCCCGCCCGATCCGCCCGTTCGCCCCCCTCCGCTCGAACCGCCTCGCTTGACGCATGCCGATATGGGCATACGATGAGGTCATGGCACGAGCGGCGACGACCTCGGATGCGTTCAACGCGATAGCCGAGCCGCAGCGGCGGGAGATCCTGGCGCTGCTGCGCGGTGGCGAGCGGCCCGTGACCGCACTTGCGCGGGACCTGGGGATGAGCCAGCCGCAGGCGTCCAAGCACCTGCGGGTGCTCCGTGAGGTCGGGCTGGTGCGGGTCCGCGAGGCGGGCAAGCAGCGGCTGTACGGCCTGGACGCCCGCGGGCTGCGACCGGTCCACGAGTGGGTGGGCGGCTTCGAACGGTTCTGGAACGAGACCTTCGACCGGCTGGACGAGTACGTGCGCGACCTGGAAAAGGCAAGGCAGGAGGAACCACCGGATGACGACGACGAGTAGCGGCGGCGGGCCCGACCCCACGACCGCGGGACGCGAGATCCTGATCTCCCGGTCCATCGGCGCATCGAGGGAGTCGGTGTTCGAGGCGTTCACGCGGGTCCGGCACCTGTCGCGGTGGTGGGGACCGGAGGGGTTCACCACCACGACGCGCTCCTTCGAGTTCCGCGCCGGCGGGGTCTGGGACTTCGTGATGCACGGGCCGGACGGGACCGACTACCAGGAGTGGATCACCTGGACCGAGATCGTCCGGCCGGAGCGGATCGCGCTGGTGCACGGCGAGTCCCGCGACGACCCCAACGCCTTCGAGTCGGTCCTGACCTTCGAGCCGGCCGGTGAGCGGACCCGGATCGTGATGCGCACGGTGTTCCCCACCAAGGAACTGCGCGAGGAGGCGGTGCACAAGTACCACGCGATCGAGGGCGGCGAGCAGACGCTGCGCCACCTGGCCGCCTACGTCGCCGAACTCGCCGGCGGCACAACCACACCGATGGGAGCGGAGGACTGATGGCCGGCAAGGTGTTCTTCAGCGTGACGATGTCGCTCGACGGCTTCATGGCACCCGATGCCGTGCCTGTCGCGGACGTGTTCTCGCCCGAGGGGCAAAACGACCCGAGGGTGCGGCAGTGGATGGCGAAGTGGTCGCAGCTGCAGGCGTGGCTGTTCCCGCAGCGGTTCTTCCGGGAGAACTCCAAGCTCGGCGAGGGCGGCGAGGAAGGACTCGACAACGACGTCGCCCGGGCGACGTACGAGCGCACCGGCGTGAGCATCATGGGCAAGCGCATGTTCGACGCAGGCGAGCTGGCCTGGCCGGAGGACGCGCCGTTCCACACGCCGGTGTTCGTCGTGACCCACACCGAGCGCGACCCGTGGGAGCGGCCGGGCGGCACGACCTTCCACTTCGTCAACGACGGCATCTCCAGCGCGCTGGACCGGGCCCGCGAGGTCGCCGGCGACCGCGACATCCGCATCGCCGGCGGCGCCGAGACGATCCAGCAGTACCTGGACGGCGGCCTGGTCGACGAGTTCTCGATCACCCTGGCGCCGGTGCTGTTCGGCACCGGCATCCGCTTGTTCGAGCGCGTGGACCCCGCCCGCCTGGCCCTCGAACAGACCCGTACGGACGCGTCGTCCCGGGTGACCCACCTGAGGTACACCGTCAAGCAGCGGTGACCCGCCTTCCCGCGTGGGGCGGGACTCCTTCGTAGGCGGCCGACCCGTCCCTCGCGTCCGGCCCCGCCCCGATCCCCACGGGGGCGGGGCCGCGCGTTTCGGGCGGGTCAGTCCTTGATGAGGTCGAACTCCTCCCAGGGGCCGATGGCGGTGCGGTTGGCGATCAGGGCCGAGGAGCCGGCGTTCTCGGCCGTCACGTAGTCGTTGTTGGCGTGGGACCGCAGGCTGACGCTGCCGTCGGCGTTGTTGACGAGGTCGAACTCCTCCCAGGGGCCGATGGCGGTGCGGTTGGCGATCAGCGGCGAGGAGCCGGCGTTGTCGGCGGTCACGTAGTCGTTGTTGGCGTGGGCGCGCAGGCTGACGCTGCCGTCGGCGTTGTTGATGAGGTCGAACTCCTCCCAGGGGCCGATGGCGGTGCGGTTGGCGATCAGCGGCGAGGAGCCGGCGTTGTCGGCGGTCACGTAGTCGTTGTTGGCGTGGGCGCGCAGGCTGATCACCGACGGCGAACCCGGCGGGGGCGAGGTGGGCGGAGTGGACGTCGGTGGAGTGGACGTCGGAGGCGTCGAGGTCGGCGGGGTGGCGTTGCTCAGGGTCGTGACGACCGCGTTGTACGCCGGCTTGGGCTGGTAGTTGCTGTCGTACATCGTGGCAGCGCCCTGGCCGGGGAAGGTGCCGGGCACCCAGGAGTCCGCGTCACTGATGTTCCACTGCGTGATGCCCGGGCAGCGCGAGACGGCCAGGCACGCCTTGACCACGTTGGAGTCGTCGGTGCCCTGCTGCTGGAGGTTGGCGCTGCTGGCGGGCGTCGACATGCGGTCGTCGAGCTCGGTGATCGCGACGTCCAGACCCAGGTCGGCGAAACGCTGCATGTTGGCCTGCAGGCTGGAGGGGATCTGGCCGACGATGAAGTGGCTCTCGAAGCCGATCCCGCTCAGCGGTGCGCCCTGCGCCAGCAGCGTCTGCGCGAGGCTGTACATGGCGTTGCTCTTCGAGCCGATGCCCTCGATGTTGTAGTCGTTGATGTAGAGCTTGGCGTTGGGGTCGGCGGCGTGCGCCGTGCGCAGCGCGTCCGCGATGTAGGCCGCCCCGCCGCCGAAGGCGTTGTAGAACACGTCCTGGCGGAAGCTGCCGTCGTCGTTGAACGGCTCGTTGACCACGTCCCAGGCGTAGATCTTGCCCGCGTAGTGGTTCACCTCGGTGGTGATGTGGCTTTCCATCGCGGACTTCACCTGGCTCTGCGGCAGGCTGGTCACCCAGCCGGGCAACTGGGAGTGCCAGACCAGGTTGTGGCCGCGCATGCGCATGTTGTGCGAGGTGGCGAAGTTGACGAGCGTGTCACCCGGACCGAAGTTGTAGTTCCCGTTGGACGGCTCGACCGTGTCCCACTTCATCTCGTTCTCGGGGGTCAGCATGTCGAACTGGGTCCCGGCGACACCGGTCGCCGCCGAATTGTTCAGGTCGCCCTGGCCGACCGCGACGCCGAAGTAGCGGCCCTGGGCCTCGGCCAGCGACCGCAGCGTCGTGGCGGCCGACGCCGAGCCGGCCGTCGCCAGGGCGCCCGCGAGGGCGGCGACCGCGGCGATCGCCAGCACGGTGAACGAGGCGGTGAGTGCACGCGCGCGTGCGCGCTTGGGGGAGGGACGTCTGGGCCGGCCTGCGCCGATGTGCGCGTCCATCGATGTGAACCCCTTCGTCGTGGGAGGATGACCCTCCTGGTCGAAACATTCGGGATCAACTCCTGTTGTTTCGGAGGGCGGGCGCGACATTAGGCCCGCCGATAGGGGTCGTCAAGACGCTCGTCGGAGACTTTGGGAAATCGGGTGACGCACCGTCGGCTCGACGTCGCACCTGACCCGGTGGAGCGCCGAGGTGGCCCGCGCTCACCCGCCGGGCGGCCATGCCCTTCGCCGCCGGTCCTCGCGGCCGGCCGGCCTTCGCGGTCCTTGACCCCCGCCCGGGGCGCATGAGCTGAACCCCGGCTCGTTCACCAGGGAATTCATCGTTACCTGGTCGCTCCGACCGTACCCGGGACCGGCGTGAGGGCTTGGGCCGACAGGATCACGCGCCCGGTGACGGATCCCGATCCGCGCCGCGCCGAGGGGCCGGGCACAGCGGCCGGACGCGGACTCAGGTGGCGGGCAGTGAGGCGAGACCTGTCGGCGCGGACCCCGCGAGGACGGTCGAATGTTTCGAAGCAGGCGCTGAAATGGTTGGCATCTACGCCGACCGAGACCCGTACGGGAGCGGACTACGCGCTACGTGCCGGCGCCGCAGCTCGCGGCCTCACGGGGGTGACGGGCCGCTGGAGGCCGAGGCGATCGCCGGGGGACGGCACGGCGGGAGGACCGACCGCGCGGCCAGGACGCGTCACAGCGCTCGCGACGCATACGCCCTGACGTCCGCGCCCGCGTCCGCGCCCGCGTCCGCGCCCGCGTCCGGGTCGGGAAGTGCCGCGCACTTGACGCACCACCGGACGGGCTGCTGACCTGGGCGTCCGGCGGACAGACGCGGGGCATCCGCCAGGGTCCGCCTTGGCCGCCGCCCCCTCACCTCGATGGCGCACCATCGTGGACCTACTTCGCGGACTACGGCCTCGCGTTCTCTTCCCGCTTCGAGCTGTCCCAGGACGAGGCCGCCTTCCACGACCGGCACCGGGGGCACGACCTCCGCTACACGGCCTCGTACTTGGTGTACTGGCTCATCACCGCCCTGTACGGGTACGGGTGGGACGAGCGGCTCGCGCTGGTGCGCGCGTGCGCCGAGGGCGAGCGGCCCACGGGGATCACGGAAGCGGCCGCGGCGATCACCACCCGCTATGCGCGCGTCGCCGCCGTGACGTGGGACTTCTTCCGCGCGCTCCAGGAGGAGAGCCGGGAAACCCCCTACCCGCTGGAGGCGTTCCGCCTGATCGAGCGGTGGGACAGCAGCGCCTGACACGACGGGAAGGTGACGGCTCACCCTGGTCCTTCTGCCTACCAGCCAGTCATTACATCACAAAACCGTCACGTCGCCCATGTCACGGCAGCGGTACTGACAGGCTCATCCTCCCGTAAAGCACACAGGGGGGATGATCATGCGTTTTCACGCCGCCGTCGTCACGTTCGCCGCTTTACTCGCCGCGGGAGTGGCGCTCACCGGGTGTGACCCGAACACCACGGCCCACGCCGGCGGCACGTCATCGCCGGCCGCCGCCGCAAGTGGCACCACCGCTGCGGCCGCGCAGGCGCCAGTGCCCGCGCTCACCGGCCTCGGTCTGCAAACCGCTCAGGACATGGCGCAGGCCGCCGGTTTCCGCAACCTCACCTCGCACGACTCCTCCGGCGCGGGCCGTATGCAGATCATCGACCGCAACTGGAAGGTGTGCACCCAGGCCCCCGCGGCCGGGACCACCGCGACCAGTGACGTGAAGATCGATCTGGGTGCCGTCAAGCTCGACGAGTCCTGCCCGGACGACGTGACGTCGTCGCCGTCTCCTACCGCGACGGCCACCCCCGCACCGAGCACCCCCGCACCGACCACCCACCCGCCGACGCGCAAACCGATCGTCCGCCATACCGCAACCACCCACAGCGGCACCTCGGGCAGCGGCGGATCGGGCGGCTCGTCCCTGCCCACCGGTTCCACCTCTCATCACACCGAAGCGCCGGTGGCGCCCGGGGGAGGGGCCACCGCCCGGTGCAACGACGGCACCCTGTCGTACAGCCAGCACCACCGGGGCACGTGTTCACATCACGGCGGCGTCGCCATTTGGTACAAGTAGCCCGATACGTGGCCCGACGTGTGGGGTCTGCGGCACACCGTGGGCAGGGCGCCGCAGACCCCGGCTCCGGGTGTGTGAGTTCGCCGGCACGGCGTACGGGCCGGCCCGTACGCCGGATGGCTCGTTCGGGCCGTTCTCCCGCGCGCCACCGCGGTGTTCACTGGGGGCGACCCCCACAAGGCACCGGGAGGAAACGTGGACAAGAAGCTGCGCAACTCGCTCGCGACGACGGCCGCCGTGCTCGCCGCGGCGGCCGCCTCCGTCGTCCCGGCCTCGGCCGCGTCCGCCCCGTCGTCCGCTTCCTCGTCCGCCCCCTCGTCGGCGTCATCGGCCCCGGCCACCGCCTCGGCGCTGTCAAACCTCACGATGACCAAGTCGGGCGCCGTCAGCAAGCAAGTGACCCTGCAGTGCGACCCCGCCGGAGGCACTCACCCGACGCCCGGTGACGCCTGCGCCGCGCTCACCTCGGTGTACGGCCAGTTCGCGCTGCTGCCGAGCGTCCCCGGCGTCGGGTGCACGGCGGAGTACAACCCGGTCACCGTCACCGTCACCGGCTACTGGCAACTGCGGGCGGTGTACTTCAGCAAGGTCTTCAGCAACAACTGCGAGGCCGCCGTCGAGAGCAACTGGGTCTTCCGTTTCTGAATTTCCGAACCCTTCCGATACCGATACCGATACCGCTCCCGGACCCGGGCCGGGCCTGATCAGCCACGGCGCCTCCGCGTGGCGGTGTCCCGGGCAGCAGTCCGGTCATGGCCGCTCCCAAGGTACTGCCGGCGGCCCGGGCCCCCTCAGGGTGAGCGGGCCGCCGGCACCAGTTGACGCCCGGCCGATGGAGCTGCGCTGCGGCCGGATGCCGATGAGGTCGGCGTCGGACATGTCGTCGACTTGCGGGCGCACCGTCGGGACGGGACGACTCAGGGCAGGTACTTACGCACCCGAGTCCAGACGGTGAGCCGGTCCCTGTCGGGCCCCGGCGGCAGGAAGTCCAGGAGCCGGTCCAGGTGAGCCGTCATGTTCTTGTGGCGGCGAAGTTCGCCGATCCGCTCGGTCGGGAGGTCACGCCAACCGGCGGACATCGCTGCGGCCTGGCCGGGGTCGAGAGCGAGCGCTGCCAGCGTGTCGGCGGCGAGGGCTTCGGGATCCCAGTCCGCATCGGTGCCGGGACCGAGATGATCGATGATCCAGGTGCGGAGGGCGAAGTTCTGGCGCGTCTTCCGGTCCCGACTCCACGGGGTGTCGCCGGGCATACGCGTGTTGGCGTCCAAGGACAGCTTCGCCCAGCGCAGGCGGACGTGCCGTGGCTCGTCGGATCGGTAGGAGTGGGATTGCGCGACGACTCTGATGTGCTCCAGTTCGTGGCCTCGTTGCGTGCTCGTGAAGGCTTCCAGCCGGTCGACGGTCCAGGCGCTGAGATCCCGGACCGGTCGGTCGCGGTCCTCATCGTTGGTCAACGTTCCTCGTTTCGGACGACACAAGGCCGAGGTCTACGGTAGTACCTCGGCTCAGGAGCCGGTCGACCTGGTGGGCGAGGTCCGTGATGCGCTGGAACAGGGACGCGTGGCCGGCACACAGGTGGGGCATGTCGCGCAATCCCTTCTCGCGTCAGTCGAGTTCGATGTCGGTCAGTTCGATGGACACCACGAGTTGCTCGGGCACCGGGTGGTTCGCTTCGTCGCGGACGTAGATCATGCGGGTGCGTGGTACGACGATGCCGTCGATCTCGTCGAAGTCCGACACGTAGTGGGCGCCGGGGGAGCCGCCCGCGATGTCGACCTGGTAGTCGCGGCGCCGGATGAGCCCGTCGTCGTCGATGTAGAGCACCTGGTGCGGGCTGTGGGTGGCGATGGTGTCGGGATAGGTCACGTGCAGCCGCCGCCACCGGTTGCCGTTCTCGGACCACGCCTCGCCTTCCTCCGTGCGCACACCGGGCAAGGTGAGGTTGAACGGCTCGGCGGTGTAGGTCCACATGGCGTATCCGGTGAAGTACGCCAACTGCAGCGCCGTCCAGGGCGTTTCGAGGGTGTGGCCGGCGAACGAGGAGCGGGGGTCGGCGAGCACTTCCACGACGTCGCCGCCGGTGGTCTCGATGCCGACCCGCCGGGGCGTGTACGCCGTCTTCAGGTCGGGTGCGGTGAACGGCCGCAGCGACGTTCGCTGATCCTTGATCCACACGGTGATTTCGCCGTCGTCGACGATGCCGGGGACCTGCTTGATGTCCCAGATCGCCCCGCCGAAGCGCTTGTGCGCGCTGACCGACGTCACTTCCTTCCAGCGGTCGTATCCGCCGTAGGCCTGCAGTGTCTTCTCGAGAAGGTCTGTCATGGTATTTCCCTTGGGTCAGCGGCCGAGGAACTGACGGATGTGGTGGCCGAACTCGACCGGGTACTGGTCGAGGAAGCCGTGGCCGGCGTCGGCGTAGATGCGGATCTGCGCGCCGCGGATTTTCTCGGCCAGCAGGTAGCTGTTCTTCGTCGACATCATGGTGTCGTTGTCCCCGTTGGCCACCAGGGTGGGCTGGCTGATCGCCGACAGGCGTTCCGACTTCGCCGACTCCGGGATGCCCCACGTCATCAGCGCCCGGTACTGGGCGTCGCGGCAGGCGAGTGTGGTCTCGGCGTCGCGGTCCTCGGTGCGGGCGTGAGTACGTGCCAGGTATTCCCACCCGCGCCGGCTGCTCTGCTCGGACCCGGAGAAGAACAACGCGATGAAGTCCTCCGGCGCGGTCACATCGCCGCAGGCGTAGCCGTAGACGTCGTCGGACCAGCGGTGCAGATCCGGTGCGCCCTGCGGCGCCGTGCCGGCCAGTACGAGCCGGCGCGGCAGCCGGGGACGCACGAGGGCAATCTCCTGGGCGATGTGCCCGCCGAGCGAGAATCCGAGCAGATCCACGCCGTCCAGCCCCAGCGCGTCCATGAAGCGCAGGGCGTCGCGGGCCATCTCGCCGACGGTGTCGGGCGTCGTACCGGTGGACCCTCCGACACCGCGCAGGTCGACCGTGATCACCTCGCGATCGGCGGCGAGCACGTCGAGCAGGGCGGGATCCCAGTAGTCCAGGTTCCCGCGGAAATGCTGCAGCATCACCAGCGGCGGCAGCGTGGCCGAGGGCGTACCGAATCGCCGGTAGGCGAAGGTCTCGCCTGCCGCGTCGACGCGGAGGTTGGCCGCGTGGGCCGCCCCGGTGTTCTCGGTGAGGGTCGTCATCCCGCATCTCCTCATCAGTCGGTGTACAACCACCACGCTGTCCCCGGTCGGGCCGGCCCGGGTATCCCTCGGATGACTGTTACGGCTCGCCGGCGGCCGGGCCGCAGGGCCGCCACCGGTCCGGGGCCGCGGTCCGCAGTCGCGGCCGGCCGCCCTCGCCGCTTCAGGGCGCGTTCAGTCCGCCGCCGTCGGTGACGATGCTCCGCATCAGCGTCTCGAAGTGGCCGCGAACGTGCGCGACGACGTCGAAGGAGGGGTCCATGAGCCACTGCGCCGTCATTCCGTCCGCCACCGCGACCAGGGCGCGGCCCAGCGCGTCCGGATCGACGTCCGCCCTGACGAGTCCGGACTCGACGGACGCCCGCACCGCGCGGGCGTTGTTCACCCGCATCAGCTCGAACCGCCGCCGGAAGTAGTCGTGTGCCGGATGGGCGGGGTCGGTGGCCTCGCCGGCGGTCGTCGCGAACAGGCGGGTGATTCCGGGAGAGCGCACCTCTTCCCGCAGCACGTCGAGGGTGTGGTCGAGCAGCCTTCGCAGGCCGTCGGCCGCGAGTACCGCAGCGTTCTCCGTTCGCAACATGATCTTCAAAACAGTTCACGGCCGGTTCCCGATCGTGTCCGCCGAGGTCTCCGTGGACGCCGAGGGCGCCCCCCGGTCCGTCACGGCCACGCTGGACGCGGACGGCTTCTCCACCGGCCACCCGAAGCGGGACACGCACGTGCGCAGCAAGGACTTCCTGCACGCGCAGGCCCATCCGCACCTCACCTTCCGCTCCACGGCGGTCGTACCGCGGGAGCCGGGAACCTGGCTGGTCGAGGGCCACATGACGCTGCGCGGGGTCACCAGCGGAGTACATCTGACGTCCGGGTGGAGCGGAACGGGGACGACACCGCCGAAGCCGTCGCGACCACCGTGCTCGACCGGCGGGCCGCGGGACTCGGTTACGGCCCGTCGTTCCTGGTCGGCCGGAAGGTGGCCGTGCGATTCGACCTGAAGCTGCGCCGCTCCCCGGAGTAACGCGGCCCGACCCCGCCGGCTCGCCGTGGTGGAGCCGGCGGGCCGGCGCGCGGGCCGGTGCCCGGGGCCCGCGGCACACCGGCCGGCGCCCGGATCCCTCACTCGAAGCCCAGGTGCGCGTGGGGACGGCTCATCCCCCTTCCCGCCACCTCGGTCCCGCGCCTCAGTCCACCCAGCCGGCGAACAACGCGTTCAGTCCCTCGGCCATGGTGGGATGCGCGATGAGTCCGTCCCGCAGCCTGGTGAAGGGCAGGCCGGCCCACATGGCCGTCTGGACCACGGTGACAACCTCGGAGGATTCGGGGCCGAGCAGGGCCACCCCCAGGATCTCCTCGGTGTTCCGATCCACGACCGCCTTCCACATGCCCCGGGTCTCGCGCATCGTACGGGCCCGCGGGATGGCCTTGACCGGCAGCTTGGCTACCCGGATGTCGCGTCCCGCGGCCCGCGCCTGCTCCTCGGTCATTCCCACCCGTGCCAGTTCGGGGTCGGTGAACAGGTTCCACGGGACCAGGCGCCCGGTGGTGCTGCGCGTATCGCCCGCGATGTTGGCCTTGACGATGCGGTAGTCGTCCAGTGAGACATGGGTGAACTGCGGACCGCCCGTGACGTCACCCACCGCCCAGGTGTGCGGGGCGTGGGTGGCCAGGGTGTCGTCCACGCGCACGAAGCCGCGTTCGTCCGTGCGCACCCCTGCCGCGTCCAGATCCAGGTCGCGGGTGACCGGGTCGCGCCCGGCGGCCGCCAGCACGTCGTCGGCGACGAGTACCCGGCCGTCGTCGAGCGCCAGGCGCACGGCCTTCCCGTCGCGGTCGGCCTCCTTGACGTCGACGCTCGTGAGGATCTCGACACCGTCCTCACGCAGGCATTCGGTGAGCAGTCCGGAGACGTCGGCGTCCTCCCGGGGCAGCAGTCGCGGGTTGCGGTCGAGCACCGTCACCCTGCTTCCGAAAGCCGTGAACATCTGTGCGAACTCCAGGCCGACGTATCCGCCGCCGATCACCACGAGGCGCTCCGGTATGCGCTCCAGATTCATGATCGTCTCGCTGTTGAGCGGTTCGATGCCGGCCAGTCCCGGTACGGCGGGCAAGTGCGGGACGGTGCCGGTGTTGATCACGACGTCCGCGCCGCGCACCACCCGGTGTCCGCCGTCGTTCAGGTCGATCGCGACCGTGCGCTCGGCCACGAAGCGCGCCGTACCGAGGACGAGATCCATCCCGCTGTCCAGGAACTGGCGGTGGTTGAGCTCCACCATGTCCGCGACCACGCCCTCCTTGTGGGAGCGCAGTCCCGGCAGGTCGATCTCCGGCCTGCCGAGGCTAAGTCCCAGCGACTGCGCGGCGGCCGCCCGGCGGACGAGCCGGGAACTCGTCACCAGGGACTTGGTGGGGATGCACGCCACATTGATGCAGGTGCCTCCGATCATGCCGCGTTCGACCATGACGACTCTGCGACTGGCCCGCGCGAAGTCCATGGCAAGGGTCTTTCCCGCTTTGCCGCCGCCCACCACCAGCAGGTCGACGTCCTCGACGACGTTCTGGGAATCGGTCATGACTGTGCGTTCTCCTTCAGGGTGAACCGTTCGCGGACGGCGGTGACCGGACCCACCGGCCGCAGCCACCGGCCGGAGCCGATGACGGCGTACGGGCCCGGTGACCACCACGCAGCAGCATCGTCCGGCCCGGGCCGCACCGCATCCGGAAGATGACCAGTTTTCCGGCGCCGGCCGCCCGCTTCACTTGTCCGGGTAGCGCAGCTGCCTCAGGACGTCGATCCTGTCCTCGAACGGAGCCGAGGAGTCGCCACTGCCAAGGGCCCGGCGGGTGCGCCGACCGCTGTCGTCCGCGCACCGGCCGGGCCCTGAGTGCCCCAAGTCGATCCTGGGAAGGTCCGCGCGGAAGTCGGTGAACCAGGTCAGGGGTGCGGCGGAGGCGGCGTAGGAGCCGTCGGCGGCAGCGACGTCCCAGCTGTTGCGCACGGCTTCCTCGCCGATGCGGGTGCCGAGGTTGTCGCCGAGGTTGTAGAAGTCGCGGTAGAAGGCCGTGCAGTAGGCGTAGCGGTCCTTCTTGACGGTGTCGGCGATGTCCTGGAAGAACTCCAGGGGGGGCGGCGCCGTCGGGGTTGTCGGCGCCCCGCTCGGCCCGCGATCCAGAGCGGAAGTGCCAGGGTCACGCGGCCACCGTCGGGTCACCGCCCGCCGGACCGGTTTCGGTCGGTCTCCGACAGGCCGCCCCACACGCCGTACTGCTCACCCGCCGCAAGCGCCATGCCCGCGCACTGCTCCCTGACCGGGCACCCGGCACACACTTGGCGCGCCCGTTCCTCGCGCTCCCTGCGCCGGCGTCCGCGCTCGTTCGCAGGCGGGTAGAAGACCGAGCTGTCCATGCCCCGGCAGGCGGCGGAACGCTGCCAGTCCCACAGGTCACCGACAGGTCTGAGCCGGCGGGGGTAACTGGTTCTGTACATGGTCACTCACCTCACGAGCGGTCCGCGCAGTCGTGTCCGACCGAGACTGCCCCCGTGCGAGAGGCCGGCGCATCGGTCGTTTGACTGACGGGAACGAACCCGCGCGGATCCGTTCCGCCCGCGTCCGGCAGCACCGCCCCGCCGTTCCCGCCGCCCCGGCCGCCCAACGGGTCCGCTGCTCACCCCGGCACGCTGGTGGAGCGGCCGGGGCGGACGCCGCGCTGCCGTCAGGGAACGGAACGGTCAGCCGTGGTGCCGTTCCACCATGCCGACGCCGGCCGGCTGCACGCTGCTGCCGTCCGGGCTCCGGAAGCCGACGCCGACGGCTTCGCCGGTGCCGGTGTCGACGAAGTAGGAGCCGTTGCTGTGCGGGCGGGCCAGGTGGACGTGGCCCCACTGCCCCATCGCCGCCAGTACCGGTGCGAGGTCGCGCCCGGCGTCGGTCAGCACGTAGCGGCTGCGGGTGCGGTCGCCGGGCCGCTGGTAGTCGACCGCTTCGAGTATGCCCGCCGCCGCCAGTTCGGACAGCCGGGCGCTCAGCACGTCGGACGCCACACCCAGCCGCTCCCGGAACTCCGAGAAGCGTGACCGGCCGAGCATGGCCTCCCGGACGATCAGGACCGCCCACCGCTGCCCCAGCACCGCCATGGTGCGTGCGATCGGGCAGGCGTCGTCGAGCCACGGATCGGTGCGCATCGGGGTAGTATAGCTGAGTTGGTCGGCCCAAGTGAGCGTGCTAGCGTGACGAAGGTGATATTCGGGCGATCAGCGGAACTTGCCGTCATCGGCGACGCGCTCGACGCGATCTCCGGTACCGGTACGGCGCTGGTGATCGAGGGCGAGGCGGGCATCGGCAAGTCCACGCTGCTGAAGGCCGCGGCGGACCGGGCGGCCGCCGACGGGTACCGCTTGCTCGGATGCTCCGGCTTCCAGAGCCAGACCGAGGTCGGATTCGCCGGCATCCACGAACTCATCCACCCGCTGCTGGGCCAGGCCGCGGAGTTGCCGCCCCGTCAGCGGGGCGCGCTCATGACCGCGTTCGGGCTGGACGACGGACCCGCCCCCGACCGGCTGCTGGTCGGCCTAGCGGTGCTGGGCCTGCTGGAGGAGGCCGCGAGCAGGCGGCGCCTTCTGCTCGTCGTCGACGACGTGCAATGGCTCGACCAGTCCTCCTTGGACGTCCTGGCCTTCGTGGCCCGCCGCCTGACCAACGCGCCCTTGATGCTGCTGTGCGCCGAGCGGGCGGACCTCGGCGGCCCGGCGGTGCGCCTGGAGGGGGTGCCCCGAGTGCCGGTGGGCCCGCTCCGGCTCGACGACGCGCGGCAACTGCTGGCGCACGCGTTGCGGCAGTCGCCGCGCGAGGTGGACGCGTACCTGCAGCAGCGACTGCTCGAAGAGGCGAACGGCAACCCGCTGGCACTCATCGAACTCAGTGCCGCCCTCGGGGAGCGCTGCAGCGGTACGGTCGCCTTTTCCGGCGAGCCGCTTCCCACCAGCCGGCGTGTCGAGCGCGCCTTCCTGACCCAACTGGAGGCGCTGCCCGAGGACAGCCGCCTGCTGCTGCTGGTGATCGCGGCCGGGCACGGCTCGATGGCCGAGATCCACGCCGCCGCCCGCGGCCTCGGCATGAGCCTCGTGCGGGAGCTGGCGCCGCTGGAGCGGGCGGGCCTGGTCACCGTGGGCGGCGGCCGCATCCAGGTACGGCATCCGCTGATCCGCTCCACCGTGTACGGGTCCGCTCCGCTGTCGGCCCGAGCGACCGTGCACCGCGCGCTGGCGGATGCCGCGCCCGATCCGACCCGGGCGGCCTGGCACCGCGCCGAGGCGGCCTTCGGGCCCGACGAAGCCGTGGCGGCCGACCTGGAGCGCGCGGCCGAACGTACCCGGGCGCGGGGCGCGGGCGCAGAGTCGGCCGCGATGTTGCGGCGGGCGGCGCTGCTCTCACCCGACGTGAAGGACCGCGTACGGCGGCTGGCCGCGGCCGCGGACGTCGCACGCGGTGCCGGTCTGACGGCGGAGGCCTTCAGCATCCTGGAGGAGGCCGAACCCTTCGCCGAGGAGGACTGCGGCGCGCAGTCGTTGGCGATCACCCGCTTCGTACTGCACGTGACGGCGGCGCTGCCTGGTCAGCCGGCGCAGGAGCTGGTCGCGCTGGCCGCCAAGTACCCCCACGGCGACCCCAGGCAGCGGGAACTGCTGTGGGCGGCCGCCATCGAATGCCGGATGCACGGGCTGGCCGAGCGGCCGCGCCAGGCCGTCGCGGCCGCCCTGCGCGGCCTCGACGACGCCGGGGACGACCCGTTGACGGATGTGGCCATGGCACTGGTCGACGACGTCGGCGACGGGGTGCGGCTGCGGGAACGGCTGCCCACGCTCGTCGACAGGGCCGCCGACAGTCCTCTGCTGGCCATGTCGCTGGCCTTCGCCGCCGAGGCGGTCTCCAGCCGGACCAGCGCGCTGCGGTGCTGGACGCTCGTGCAGAACCAGTCCCGGCCGCGGAACTCCTCGGCCGACGAGTGCGAGAGCCTGCGCGGCACGGCCCACCTCATGATCCAGCAGGGCAGGATCCAGTCGGCGGTGATCACGGCGCAGAACGCCCTGCGCATGGCCGAGGACATGAACCTGCCGATGACCGCGGGATCCGCGGCGGCGATCCTGGCCCGCGCGCTGGCGTGGCAGGGGCACCCCGAGCGCGCGCGGCAGGCCCTCGACCGGGCCCGGCAACTGCTGGCGGCGGATCCCGCGATCCTGTGGAACGACGACGCGCACTGGGCGGCGGGACTGGCGGCGCTGTGCGCGGCGAACCACACAGAGGCGCTGCACCATCTGCTGCGGATGACGCAGCACCGCACAAGCCGGCGCTGGGCCGTCGCGGATCTGGCCGAGGCGGCGGCCGGATGCGATCGGCCGGACCTGGTCCGCCCGCTTGTGGCGGATGCCGAAGAGCAGGCCCGGCGGCTCGGCGCCCGGCTGGACAGCCTCCTCGTACACCGGGCGCGCGCGTTGCTGGCACCTACCGACGCCGAAGCCGACGAACATTTCCGGGCCGCGCTGGACGGGGCCGAGGGGGTCGACGCCGAGCTGGAACTCGCCCGGACCCGTCTGCTCTACGGTGAATGGCTGCGCCGGCACCGGCGGATCGTGGACGCGCGCACGCAGCTGACCACCGCGCTGACGGCTTTCGACATGGCGGGCGCGGCCCCGTTCACCGACCGCGCCGCGGCGGAACTGCGCGCGGCCGGCGGGACGGTGCCAGGAGCGGCCACGGCGGGACCCGCGGCGACGCTGACCTCGCAGGAACTGCAGATCGCGCAGCTGGCCGCGTCAGGACTGACCAACCGGGAGATCGCCGACCGGATCTACGTCTCGCACCACACCGTGGCCGCTCACCTGTACAAACTGTTCCCGAAGCTCGGCATAACAAGTCGCGGTCAATTGCACGCGGCCCTCGGTGAGGCGGCGCCGTAGGCCGGAGCTGGGCGCCCCCGGCGCTGGGGTTTGGCCATAGGTCCACTCGAAATGTCCTGATCAGTGGGTCTCGTCGATCTTCCCGCGGCCTTGACTCCCCCCGCCAGGCTTCACCGCTCCGGAGGGGGGTGGAGTGCGCGTCGGGGGTTGTGGCCGGGGACAGCCGCAGTCGCGGGGGTTCGGGTTCCCGGCGGCGTGCCCGGCCGGTCGGCGCGAGCATCGGCCTTACGAAGCGGAAACGACCAACGAGGACGCCGGACGGGCCGCCACCAGTCGGGCCAGCCGGCATTTCAGCGCATCGCGGTCGGTAACAGGCTGGTGCACGTACAACGTCGCGTCAATACCCACCAGATGCAGCTTGGTGTACTCCAGTTCTATACGTCCCAGAACCGGATGGTCGAGACGGGCCGCCGTCGGGTCGCCGACCGTCAGATCCATCTGATCCCAGTACTTGGCGAATTCCGGAACACGAGCGCGCAGGATATCTACGAGCCCCGCGAACTCCGGGCACGCCAGGCGTTCGGCGTTGTGCGAACGGAACAGGCCCAGTAACTGAGCGGCATGGTAGTCCCATTCCGGGAGAAGCGACCGCGCCCGGTCGTTGAACGTCATGAGCAGGACATTCCGATCGGCCGGCGGCAGCTCCTCGAAATACGGGTACAGCACGCAGTAACCCTGGTTCCACGCCAGGACATCGAAACGCGAGTTCGTGATCGCCGCCGGCAGCGGGTCGAGATTCTCCAGCAGGGACAGGTACGGCGGCGGAATGTCGGCCAGCCCCACAAGGCGGTGATCGGTCGGCGGCACCTCTCCGGCCAAGCGGAACAGGTGCTCGGTCTCCATCGAGTCCAGCCTCAGGGCCCGGCCCAGACTGCTCAGCACCTGACGCGACACCCGTATGCTGCGCCCCTGCTCCAGCCATGTGTACCAGGTCAGGCTCACCCCGGCGAGCTTTGCCACTTCCGCCCGGCGAAGCCCTTGGCTGCGCCGCCGTCCGCCGGTGCTGTCCACACCGGCCTCCTCCGGCGTGATCCGGTCACGGCGGCTTTTGAGGAACGACGCCAACTGATCCCTTTGTTGCCCGACCTTTTCCACGGAACGAATTTCCCCCTCGCCGTCCGTGCTCCAAGCAGAACAAGAGAAGCGCGCGTCCAGCTTAGAGCCTGCGACCCGAGTCCGACAGCCGCCGCAGTGGCCACCCGCGCCGGACCGCGCGGCTGAGCGCCGGGCCCGGTTCAGCGCACCGCGCGCCGGCGGAACTCCGGGTCGCGCGGGGCGGGCGGTACGTATCCGGCGTCCCGGGAGGACATGTTCGTGCCCGGGTGGCCTGCGCGGTTCAGGGGGTGCCAGGAGCCGGGCGGGGTGGACCGGGGGAGGGCGTGGCCGGTGGGGACAGGGAAGGGCCTCGGCCGGGGGCGGACGAGCCCGGTTCGGGGTGCGTCCCGGGCCCGGTCGCCTGGCCGGTGGGACGCGGGCCGGGATCCTCCTTGAGCCCGTCCTGCGCAGTCGGCGCGTGTGTCTGCGAGGCGGTGGGGGCCGACTTCGGGCTGGCCGTGGTGGCGGGCCGGACGGTGTGCGGGGACCTCGTGCGGGGCGTGGCGGAGGGTGTCGGCGGGGAAGCAGGTCGGGTCGGCGTTGTCGCAGGGCCGGGTGGGGCGGCGGTGGGCGAAGCGGACACGCCGGCCCCGGTCCGGGCCGGGTGGACGGCTGCCGGGCGCGGTGCGGGCGAGGACGCGGAGCAGCCGCTCACCGTGAGCACGGCCAGGGCGGTGACGCCCACGCCTGAGACCGCGACCGCCCGAATTCCCCGCATGGAGCCTCGCTTCTCCCTCGAACGCGCGCCTTCCGTACGGAACGACGGACCGGACGCGCGCAGTTGTGCCGTCGTGTGTGGGAGGGGGATTCTCGCACACCCGAGGACGCTCACGAGATGGCCCTCCAACGGGGAGCGTCAAGGTCGGGTCGATCGGGGCTGGCGAAGTGGAACGGCACGTCGAAGTGCTCGGCCAGGGCACGGCCGATCGTCGCCGCCTCCTGGGCTTCGGGCCATGGCGGAACCGAGCCGTTGAACAGCCGCATGTCACTGCCGTGCCGGATGCCCGCAAGCCGGTGCTCGGCGGGCGGATCGTCCGTCAGCGCCATCAGGTCCACACACCAGCCGTCGCTGTCGCCGTCCCACAGGGCTTCGATGGCCACTGCCCGGCCCGGCAGTGCGTTCACCTTCTCCGTCAGCGCCGGCAGGTTCAGCGGCGGGGTCGGGGAGCGCTCGAACCGTCGGCCCAGCTCCCGGTAGCGCTCCGCCACCACGTCGAGTGCCTCGTACAGGCCCGGTCCGGAATCGTCGGGGAACGCATCGCGCAGGCGCTTGACCGCCGCGAGCCGGTGGTCCTTGCGGATCAGGCCGTCAACGGCGGAGCGGTCAGTGGCGGGCAGTGCGGCCCAGAACGGGGAGT
>NZ_JAINVH010000045.1 GCF_020400825.1 Streptomyces sp. HPF1205 | reverse complement strand
CCGGTGGGAAGTCCGACCCGCTCCGGGGCGAGCTTGGCGCGTCGGCTGATGAGGAAGTCACGGATTTCCGAGCGGTTGCCGGCGGGACCACCGGTGTGGTTTTCGGACGGAGGTTCCATTCCTTCACGGTACTCGTGGTCCGGCCGACAGGGAGGTCGTGTTTGTACCCCCCATAAACGCGGCCTTGTCCGCCTTCGACGGCGCCGGTTTCGTGGGGTCGGCGGATTTGAACGGCACTCCTTCACCGCGGATCGCTGTCCGCCGTCCGCCGTCCCTCGTCCATACGTCAGGAGCATGACCATGACCGGCAAGACCGTACTGATCACCGGCGGGACCAGCGGTATCGGCGCCCACACCGCGCGACTGCTCCTCGACCGCGGTCACCGTGTGGCGGTCACCGGCCGCAACGAGGGCAAACTGAAGACTTTCCTCGACGAGGTCGGCCACCCCGACCGGATGCTGGGTCTTGTCGCGGACGCGGCGGACTGGCAGGCCACCGAGTCGGTCGTGACCCGGACCGTGGAGCGTTTCGGTGCCCTTGACGCGGCGGTGGCCAACGCCGGATTCATGTCCGGTGACTCCATCGGGGCCGGTGACCCGACGTCGTGGGCGCCGATGGTTCTCACCAACGTCCTCGGTCCCGCCTTGCTGGCCCATGCCGCCCTGCCCCACCTGGAGGCCACCGGCGGACGACTGGTGCTCATCGGCAGCGTGGCCGGGCTGAAGAACTCTCCCGCCAATCTCTACTCGGCCACCAAATGGGCCACCACCGGGCTCGCCGAGAACCTGCGTCTGCACGCCACGGCCCGCGGCATCGGTGTCACTCTTGTCAACCCCGGCATGATCGACACACCATTCTGGCAAGGCACCGGCGTTCCCCCCTTCGCTCTGCCTCCCCAGCCCATCGCCGAGGCCGTCTGCTTCGCACTCGACCAGCCGGCGGGCGTCGACCTCAACACCCTGACCATCCGGCCCATGGGCCAGCCCGTCTGACCACGCCCGGTTGCCACACCACACCGCTCACCGAGCTTCTTCGAGTGGCCGCCGATCATGTGACGGTCGGCGAGGCCGCGCCGAGCGAGGCCCCCGGGCTGTTGATCGAGATGTCTGACGTCTCGATCACGCTGCTCGGGGGCCTCGTTGGTGATCCAACGCCGCACTCGACCTGCCGCATGCGCTCGTGGACTCGTGGCGTGGGTCACCTGGCGAAGATCGCTGCCGGGTTCGGGATAAGCGAGTCCACCGCCCACGCCTACGCCACCGCGGTCATCGGTCCGCTCGCCGAACGATCACGGGCCCGCTGAAGGTCCTGGCTGACGACGGGCATCAAGCGCAGGCCCCGGCAGGGTCAGTTCAGCGGAATGTCGAAGTTCTTCGACGGGATGGACGTGCCGTTGGACGTCTTCGCGGCGAGGCGCTTGTGCCGGAGTACAAGCTTCTTCGTGCCCTTGTCCGGAGTGAACACGACCCAGCCGGTCGTGGTCTTGCCTGTTTCGGCATCGGGGAGCGGCGGGTATCCGGCGGCCTTGATCTCGTCGTCGAGGATCGTGGTGCTGGCGTCGTCTATCCCGTTGGCCATGCCCGTGAGAGAGAACGAGTCGGCGCCGAAGACGTCGTAATACTTGCTGCTTGCCGTCACCTTCACCTCGACGAGGACGACCTCCTCATCCGCCAGCGCGGAGAATTTGCTCTTCGCCGCGGCCGAAGGCTGGTACCCGCTCACGTACTTGAGAACGGTCGCCTTTTCGCCCATCACGTTGTCGGTGAACGCCTTGTTCACTGCCACCGGCTTGCCGGACGACCCGCTGTCCGCACCGGCCGGCGACGCCGCTGCCGACGACGTCGACGCCGACGCGCTGGGCGTACTCGCGGCGCCGGTGTCACTCGGCGTGGGTGCCGACGACGCCTGTGATGGCGAGGCAGCGTTGTCGGAAGAGCTGCCCGAGTCGCCATTGCATGCGGTGAGCAGCGCGCTTCCGGCGATCATCGCCGCCACGGCAGGCAGGCAGGTGCGAATTCGAACGTGCATAGTGCAAACTCCTAGGATTCGAATGCGAGCCCCGGAAACAGCTGTCAGCCGTTTCCGCAGTCGCCCGTTCACTTGAATAACTCACAACGGCCCGCAATTGTGCAGGGCCTTCTGAGTCGCGGCAGTGCGTCCAATCGGATTCCTGGATGCTCCGTCGTGATGATTGCCGACCCTTACCGAGTAACCGGTGAGTGATGATCTTCAGTCGCGTGGGAGGACATCCGGTGACGGGTGGTCAGCGGCTCCCGGAGGAGGGGTGGTCGGGCTGGTGCGTCGGCTGCGGGTGGCAGCCGTACGCGTCCGCAGCGCATGTCGCGTAGGGCGCTGATGGCGATGGCGCTGTGGCCGTCATCGGTGCCGGTGAGAGCACGCCGCGGCTGGTGTACGACTCAGGGCCGTGTGTGATGCCGATCAGCCAACGGCGGTATCCGCTCCGCCACCTGTGATCGCGCGGGCGCTCTTTCGAAGCGCTTGGTGCCCAACCGCGGCCACGTCGCCATGGGACATCGACCGGCACCACCGGTGACGTCGGGCTGATCGGGCCAGGACGGCGCCGCCACCGAGCGGGTGTGCCCGCACCGCCTCCGTACCGACCGAGCCCTCAGAGACTGTTCGGCCAGGTCGACGGTCGACCGCGCGAGGCGGTCCATCTGGTGCGCGAACTCCGCTCACCGGATTCCAGGCGCCGGCGGACGTCGCCGACCGTCGCCGGGGAGACTCTTGCGCTTCGGGCCGCCCCGCGGGGCGAAGCGCCGGACGAGAGCGACGAGATCGGCAGCGCCACGATCCCCGGGCGCTCCGGAAGGGCGGGACCGGGCAGGTACGCCGGATCGCTGGAGCACGTTCGGTGGGCCGAAGAATACAGAGAAACGGCCGACAAGTGGTGCAAAATGAAATCCCCGTGTGTAGTGCCGTATTCGAAGGGCTCGAATACTTCAAGCGGGTCGTTTGTGAATTCCGTGGATGTTCAAGGACCTGCCGCCCGGGCTGGGCGCGGCCGCTTGGCACGCTGAGAAGCCGCGGTCCTGTCGACCCATCGGCCGGCGACGGGCCCGGGCCAGGCGGGTCCGGGTGACAGCGGCGCCCATTGTCGTGGCCGCCACTGATGCGTTGCACAAGCGTCTCATCGCTGTTCCTTCGTTGCGCGGGAACGACTGAACACCCGCGCGGTGACGTTATGGACATGGATCCTTCGGCCGTCCTAGATTCGTCCTAATAGCAGGTCAGCCAGGGTCTCGGCGCTGATCGTGAGGTGCCGGGGGGGAACATGCGTGGCGGCGCCGGTGTCGCGGGGCCGGTGGTCCTCCTCCGGCGTTCCCCGCGGCGCCGTTGGCGGTCGCGTGCGGACGCGGTGCTCACATGTCCTGCCGCGTTACCGTGGTCGCGGTCACGACCAGGCCGGCCAGCGGCCATGTGACGATGAGTATCCAGGCCGCGGCCGAGGCGGGAAGTGGGCTCTGCTGGGCGCCGGTGGATCCGGTGTGGGCGAGCGTCATCCATGCTGAGAGCGGCATCGCTTCGGTCGCGGCGCCGAGTCCGATGGTCCCGCTTGCCAGCATCGTCGGCAGCAGCAGCAGGAGCCCCCAGGTCGTGCCGACGGCGCCGAGGGGATGCCGGATCAGTGCGCCGATCGCGATGCCCACCTGGGAGCCGATCACGGGAAGCGCCGCGGACAGGACCGCGGCCCGCAAGGCCGCGTCCTGGCCGAGTGAGAGCCCGGACAACTGGCCGGTGAGGGCGTACCCGGCGACGTACATGGAGGCGATCGAGGCGATCAGGCCGACAACCGCCATGAGCAGGGCCACCACGAGGCTTTTCGCGAGGATCAGCCGCCGCCGGGCAGGCACCGCGGCGAAGGTGGCGCGGATCAGCCCGCTGGCGCTGGTCCGGCTTGTAGGCATGGGCATGCAAGTCGGCGCGTACCTCCTGTACGCCTCCCTTCTGTTCTGGACGGCGCCCACGGTCCAAGGCCCCCAGTACGAAGGGCCCCACCGGTTCCCCTCCCTGGGGCCGCCGGAACTGGCGGCCCTCGTCCTGGTCCTGGCGGTTCCGGTACTCCTGGCACGACGGTGGCCGACGCCGTCCTACGGCGCGCTTGCGGCTGGGGCGCGGGCTACGGGTTGCGCAAACGCCGCGAATACGGCGTCTCCCTGCGCGAGCAGAGTGCCGCGGGCGCCGTCATGGCCGAACGACTGCGCATCGCGCGCGAACTGCACGACATGGTCGCCCACAGCATCGGCACCATCGCCGTGCTCGCGGGAGCCGCGGGCCGGGTGATCCAGGCCCGGCCGAAGCAGGCGGGAGAGGCGCTGGCGAGCATCGAGGCGACCAGGCGGGAGACCCTGATCGGCCTTCAGCGCATGGTCAGCGCCCTGCGTCACGCCGAGCCGGAGGCCGGCGAGGCCGCCCCGCTCGCCCCGGCCCAGGGCCTGGCCGGCGTCGGCCACCTGGTGACCCGGGCGGCCGACGCCGGGCTGAGGGTCGATGTGGCCTGGCGCGGCGACCGGCGGACGCTGCCGCCGGAGATCGACCTGTCCGCCTTCCGGGTCATCCAGGAGGCACTGACGAACGTCGTACGCCATTCGGGAACGCACGCCTGCCGCGTCCTCATCGCGTACGAGGAGGACGGGGTGTCGATCGAGATCCTGGACAACGGCCGCGGCGCCACGCACCCGCATTCCGGCGGCGGGGGTTTCGGACTGCTGGGCATGCGGGAACGGGTTGCCATGCTCGACGGCCCATTCAGCACCGGCCCGAGAGCCGAGGGCGGTTTCCGGGTCGCAGCGAGGCTTCCGGCATGACGATCAGGGTGCTCCTCGTCGACGACCAGCCGTTGATGGTCTTCGGACTGCGCATGATCATCGACGACGCACCGGATCTGGAGTGCGCCGGCTCCGCGGGTAACGGCCGGGAGGCGGTCCGGCTCGCCCGGGAGTCGAGACCCGATGTCGTCGTCATGGACGTCCGCATGCCCGAGCTGGACGGTATCCGCGCGACGCGCCTCATCGCCGCCGAGCCCGCGGCCCCCAGGGTTCTGGTACTGACCACGTTCGACGAGGACGAATACATCTACGGCGCGCTGCGCGCCGGAGCCAGCGGGTTCCTGGTCAAGAGCATGGCGCTGGAAGACATTCTCGGCGCCATCCGCGTCGTCGCCGGACGGGACGCACTCATCGCGCCGAGTGTCACCAAACGGCTCATCGGCACCTTCGTCGAGAAGTCGGTTCCCGCCGCCGCCCGACCGGCCCGGACCCTCGACGGTGTCACCGAGCGCGAGCGGGAGGTGCTGGCCCTTGTCGGGCGCGGGATGTGGATGCGCCGCGGTTCATCGGTGCCATTGGGGATGATACGTCGTCACTACCCCAGGCTGCCCCCGAAGTAGCCGAGTCGAGGGTCCTCGGGGGTACCGATGAGCAGGGCGCGGTCGAGCAGGATGTTGTTGTGCTCGCAACTCGTCTCCGGGAGCATCACGCAGGCGTGACAGGCCGCCAGGTTGATGCCACCGGCGCCGGACGCCTCGGTCTCCATGCAGAGCGGATCCAAGGAACACCATTCGGCACGGCGGATCGCCGAACGGACCGCGCGATCCAGAACCTCCGGTTCACCCTGAGCCACCAGACCACCCAGGCTGCCCGCGGAGTCGCTCGTCGCCGTGTAGACGAGTATCCCGGCCATGTCGTCGGCGGCGTAAAGGCGTTCACGCAGGGCTGCGGCCGGGTAACCCGCCTCCAAGCTCCACTCGTTGATGAGGATGTGGGCCAGCGTGTGCAGCAGCACCATGCGGGGGGTGGCTGGGGAGGGGACGACCCGGGCGGCGTCGTCGGCCCGCTGCTCCAACACCCGCTGGTGGGCGGCACGCATCCGATCGACCCGGGCCGCCACCGCCAAGGTCGTCTCCCACACGCCGAGTCGCTCCTCGTCCAGGCGGAGGAAGACTCCTTCGCCGTGCACCTCCATGGCCGGAAGCCAGGGCAAGGGTCGCTCGGACAGCGGCATTTCCCGGGAATCGGTTGACGACTCGGCGTCGACGAGCCGGGTGAACGCCTTGAGCGCGCGGACCTCGCGAAGCTTCTTGACCAGCATCGGGCCGGTGACGCCGAGTGGATCGAGCACGCTCTGGTCGCCCAGCGGGGTCTCGCAGACGAATTGCTCGTCGTGGGAGTGCTCGCTCTCGTCGTTGCCCGCGCGGAGACGCTCGTACTCCTTGTTGCGCAGGGCACGGTAGCGGTGGTCGAAGGTAGGGGCGGACTCGCTGTGGGGGTCCTCCTCGCGTTCCGCGTCGAGGAGTTTCATCACTTCGTCCAGCGGTACCGGGCACTTCCCCTTGAAAACGCCGTCGAGATAGATCTCGATGTGCTCGCGATTGTCGTACCTGCGGAGCACGTCCCAGTGCTCCGCGAGGGGATCCGCGCGGCCGTCGCTCCAAGGCGGAATGGAAAGCGCCGACTTCAGCACCGGCTGCCACACCGCCGACGAACCACGCTGCAACGTGCGTAGCGGCAGTCCGCACTCCTGGGCAAGGGCGGACGCGCCGAGCCACGGGCGGGTGCCTCGGCACTTGAGACCCAGGTCCTTGAGCGCGCTTCTGCGGAAGGAGCCCTCCATGGAGACCTCGGGAGCCTGCCCACAGGTGCAGGAGACCAGGATGGAGCGGAGCGAGGAAGTGCGCCCGGTCGTACGCATCTTCAGCTTCCCTCCGCACTGTCCCGCCGTCGTGGCACCGCGGTCCGCGGAACGATGCACCCATTGCCAGTACGGGAACTCGCCGAGGTGTCCGGCTTCGCAGCCGACGACGAAACGGGAGGGGACCAGGTCGAGGCCGCACGTACCGCAGATGTTTCGCCCGGCGGGCGGGTTGAAGTCGCGGTGGCGTTGCAGGTCCTTGCACTCGGGGCAGGAGTGCATCAAGGGGAATCGTCGGACGCGGAGACCGTCCCTGCTGGTGTCGTCGGAAGCGGGTGGCAGCCGGAAGTAGTCGACCTCGAGCACGCGGGCCAGGCGCCGTTCGTGGATCCGCGGGGACTCGTCACGGTTCCAGCTCCGCTCGGCCTCGTCGAGGCCCGAGACGATGAAGGATTCGTGGTCGACGGCGATGAGGGAGCCGACGCCATAGGTGGTGATCGCCTGGGCGCGGCGGACCGCACCCCGCCGCGGCAGGTTGTGGGCGGGGGCAGTGCCGCTCGCGCCGGTCCGACGCCGGCGGGCGGGGGGCGGTGTCATCGGGTTCCCTCCATGAACAGGGCGGTCTCGGCGTCGACGTCGCGCAGGCTCCACAAGGTGGACCATGCCTCGGCGTCCTGGGACTCGTCGTCGTACGCCTTCAGGAGCGAAGGCGTACGGCTGCCCCTCTGAGGTTCGAACAGCAGGACGTTGTGGATCTCGGCCTCGGTACACCACCACTGGACGAACTCGTCGAAGGCCCGGGACACGGCGTCGATCTCCTCCCGGGCGACCGCCTCCACACGCTCCAGGAGGATCGACTTGATGCGCCCCCGGAGCACGTCTTCGTACGACTCGACCCGACCGGCCCCGTCGTTGGGGCGGGCGGCGGGGATCATGACGCGGGCGAGGGCGACGATCACCGCGTGCAGGCCCCGGTCGCGGGCGCGGGCGGAGAACGGGGTGACGGACGTGGACTCGACCTCGCGGTACAGGGCCGAGTGGAAATGCTGGAAGGTCTCGTAGTGGGAACGGTCGCGGGACCGGGTGGAGTTGAGCATGACCGCGACGAGGCCGGGGTGCGCGCGCCCGACGCGGCTCGTGGCCTGGATGTACTCGGCTGTCGTCTGCGGCTGGCCCATCACGGCCATGAGACCGAGGCGGTCCACGTCCACGCCGACCGCGATCATGTTGGTGGCCAGGAGGACGTCCACGGTGTCGTCGTCGGGCAGCCGCTTCTCGATGCCCTTGAGTCGAGTGGGGATCTCGCTGGCGTCGATACGGCTCGTCAGCTCGGAGTAGTTGGCGACCGACCGGGTGTCCACCATCTCGCGGTCGGCCAGCACTCCCAGATAGGCCACCACGTCGTCGTGGACTTGGAGTTCGGCCGCCGACAACACCCGAAGGCTGTTGAAGTAGCCGACGAGACTCCAGTACGCGTCGCGGACATCGTCGTTGGTCTTCGCCTGCTTGACCCGGTGCAGCAGGGTGGCGTAGGTGCGGATCAGAAGGGTGGACTGACTGGTGCCGGGAGCCAGGAGGCCGACGTAACGCCGGCTCGCCTTCTCCTCGCGCGGTGTCTCCACGGCGAACCAGGAGTCGCGGGCGTCCAGCCCGGCGGGAGGGAACTGTCGCACGTCGCGGGCGAAAAGATGACGTCCCTGGTCGGCGGCGCGACGGATGGTCGCCGTGGAGGCGATCACCTTGGGCCGGTCGGCGAGTGCGTCGACCGCGGTCTCGTAGAGGCCGGTGAGTGTTCCCAACGGGCCGGAGATCAGGTGGAGTTCGTCCTGGACGATCAGCTCGGGGGGAGGGGTGCCGCCGTCCGGGTCGTCGTCGCGGTTGAAGAGAGCGGAGGTCGCGGGACGCCACGGCATCGACGCGAACTTGTCCACGGTGGCGATCACCAGGGTCGGCCGCGCGTCGTACACCGCCTCGTCGATCAGGTGGACGGGCAGACCGTCGGCGAAGTCGCAGTCCGCGCCGGGGCATCGGACGCGCATCCGCTTGGCGTCCTCGTCGACCTGGTAGTTCCGTGCGTCGAGGCGGGTTCCGCACCAGGGACAGGCGTGCAGTTGGACGGGATTCTCCGTGGCGAGGCGCTTGTCGAGGTTCCTCCGCAACTCTTCGAGCTTCAGAGCTGCTACGGCCAGCGTATTGGGGGTGGCCGACCGCCCCACCCACATGCCGACGGAGAACTCCTCATGGCCCAGATCGGAGGTGGTTCGCCGCATGCGCTCCATGGCGCAGAGCAGGATCGCCGCCCGCTCGAACTGCTGGAGGGTGAGCAACCGCAGCGTGTACCGCATGAGTACGGTGACTCCGCCGCCCTCCGCGCTCTTGCGGATGCGGCGCAGGAACGACGTGAGGGCGATCAGCCCGAGGTAGGCCTCCGTCTTGCCACCACCGGTCGGGAACCACAGAAGGTCGGAGATCTGTCGGTCGCGATGTTCACGGTCGTCGATGCCGGCCAGGCACAGGAGAACGAACGCGATCTGGAAGGGGCGCCAGCGACCGGCGGCCGGGTCGGGGGCACCGGCGCGGCCGGCCTTCACCCAGGCGCTACGGGCGCGTTGGTCGGCCATGGCGTGATTGGCGAGTCGGAACGCCCTCATCAGATCGGGTTTGGTTCGCAGCAGCTCGATGCCCTCACGGATTCGGTCGAGCGCCTCGCGGCAGGCCGCCACCTGCTCCCGCGCGGGCTTCTCGTGAGGGCCACCCGCCAGAGCTCTGGCCTCGACCGACTTGCGGTCGATCCAGTGCTCGTACCCCGTGGCGAGCCCTTTTAGAGCCGCCAGGACCTCGGCGTCGGACCGCTCGGCCAGCCCAAGCATGGACAGCGACGAACTGTCGATCTCCGGGTTCGAGTCGGTGAGCAGCACCTCCACGGAGGGCACGAACTGGGTCCGCACCTCCGAAACGGCCGGGATTTCGGCTTCGGTCATACCGATCGGCTGCGGAGTCCAGTCCCACTCGGCGGCGCAGCCATGGCCGACTGCGAAGGTCGGGGCGTGGCGGTGCAGCAACCGACTCGTGGCGATCTCCGGGTCGTGATCGGCCGCCGGCGCGGGACGCTCGACGAACGCGCTGGAGCCGTCGGCGGCCCGGACCGTCAGACCGCACTGGAACAGGGAGAAGGCGTCCTGGAGATCCCACTGGCCGACCTTCTGCGTGTTGATCAACGTGACCGTGATCGTGACCGTGCCTTCGGCCTGGTCGAGACGCCGGACGTTGACGTGCAGCGCGGCTTCCGGGGCCAGCGTGATTCTCATCCTCGGATCAGGCCGCGTGACGTCGATGCTCTGAGCAGGGAGGACGAGTTCCTTGCGCCGCCACCGCTCCCGCTGGTCGGCGGTGGTACGAGCCTCGGCACGGCGGGCGGGGACACGATTGCCGGCGGCGTCGGTGGGCTCGTAGACGGCCGCACGGGCCGATACCACGATCGAACCGCTTATGGCAGGGCGGACCGCGAAGGTCAGACCCATCGAGGAGGGACGCCTGTCCCCCGACGCGCCGACCTCCTGTGCGGTGCCGGATTCCTCGGCGTCATCGCGGGCGATCAGGGGCGTGGCATCCAGGCCTTGCTGTCCGCCGGCGTCGGCGTCCTGCTGCTCCTTCGCGGCCCTGTCCGCGGCACGCGGATACAGCACACCGGTCAGATATCGGTCGATCGGTGCGTCCTGGGTGAGGATCTCGACCCGGTCCTCCGACTCGATGTCATCGGTGGGGCCCAGGAGTTCACGGCGGAGCCCCGCCAGGAGTTCCTCGTCCCGGACCCGGTAATGCTCGGAGTGCCGGCCTGCCACCTGCGTCATGCGCGCTGCTCCTCGTGGTTGTCGGCTCTCCGGTACCGGCCGATGCCGGTGATGCGTGGGACGATCCACACCCCTCGCTCCCCGAGACCGGCGTTGGCGCCGGCGGCAGTGCTTCCCGTCGCGGTTTCCAGGGTGTCGATCCGCGGGCCGTGGATCTCGTCGGGCCACCAAGGGTCCCAGGTGCGGTTCACCTTCTGCACCTGGAACAGCGCTTCCCGGAACCTCTGCGAGGCCTCGCCGATCTCCCGCCCTTCGTGCACCAGCGCGTACGGCGGGCTCTCCGCATCGCCCACAGGCAGGTTGTGGCGCCTGCGCAGCAGCACCTCGTGACCGGGACGGACCCGTTCCAGGAGATAAGCCTGAGTGGCGACGGCGTCCGTCTCCTGCCCGGGTGGGTCGTCCCGGCTCACGTCGCCGGGCTCGACGACTATTCCGTACCTGTCGTACGACCGCCACGATCCGAGGTAGCGACGACCGTGGTGCCGGCTTCCCGCCCTCCTGAAGATCGGCAGTTCGGGAGCGGCCACGTGGTACAGGTCCTGGCGGGCACGCGTCATCGCCACGTACAGCGCGCGGGCCTCGGCGGGCAGGTCCAGCTCGTCCTGGTACCGCTTGTGGAGTTCGGCGAGGGTCGGTGGCGTCAGGACGATCACGCGGTCGAACTCCAGGCCCTTGGCCCGGTGCACCGTCGAGACGACGACGTTGGCCGTCTCCGGGTCGGCCGCATCGTCGGGGAAGCCGCCTTGGGCGACCGCCCGGCGCAGCCGGTCCAGATCCAGCACACCGCGTCCCGCTCCACGCGCGGCCCGACGCAGCACCGTCCACAAGGTGCCGGCGTCGGGTTCGTAGGGGAGTGGGATGTCGGCGAGGAGCGTACGGAACCGGTCCTCGGTGAGGGTGTTCGCCTCCGTGCGGCGCAGCAACTCGGCCACCCAGTACGGCACGGGCCGCTCCTCCAGCGGGCGTCGCAGTCGGTGGTCGATGCCGTGCGCGTGCAGCAGGTCGGAGATCACGAGGGCCTGCTGGTTGTCGCGGGTGAGGACGGCGCATGTGTCGGACAGGTCCCGCAGGCCGTTCAGGGTGTATTCGTCGTCCAGGCCGACCATGCCGTTCGCCGGATCCAGGAGGAGGTCGCGCAGTTCGTCGTAGAGCGTTCCCGCCTCGTCCGGGCCGCTCAGCCGTTGGAGCCGGGGGCCGAGCGGTAGAGCGATCCGGGCCTCGGCCGTGGTGGCCCGGAAATTCCGGGTGAGCTGCAGCTCCACCAGGTCGTCGGGGTAGGAGCAGCGCAGCCAGTCGAAGAACCGGCCGGTCTCGTCGGCGCGTTCGCCGAGGTCCTCGATCTGGAAGCCGTACACGGACTGGGCGGCATCCCCCACGACGGTGAAACCGCAGCTGTCCTGGTACCGGTCCAGAAGCGTCTCCACCAGCTCGCGGCGCCCACCCAGCAGGTCCTGCACCTCGTCGATCACGACGTGTGCCGGCGGGACCGCGTCGCCGATCTCCAGCGCACCATGCGCGACAGCGCGGGTCGCCTCGGCGATCCGCTCGTCGAAGCCGACCGTTCCCCACTCGCCGTCCGGATGTGCCTGGAGGAGCAGCTCGTAGGCCCACGCGTCGAAGGTACGGGCGCGCACCCGGTGGGCTCGCTCTCCGTGCCGAGAGATCCGCTCGCGCAACTCCCGGGCAGCCGCCCGGGAGAAGGTGAGCACCAGGATCTCAGCCGCCTCCAACGCCTGTTCGGGATCCTCGTGACCGCACAGCGCGTCGAGCCGGCGTACCAGGGTGTGGGTCTTTCCGGCGCCGGCGCCCGCAGTGACCAGGACGCGAGCGTCCCAGGGCTGCTCGACCACGGCCAGTTGCTCGTCGGTGAGCGGGGGGCTGTCCTGGTAGGCGTCGGTCACTTCCGGCTCCAGAGGTGCTCGAACTCATTGAAGGCGAGGTGGGTGTCGAAGTTGGTGATGTTGTCGCTGATGTTGAGGATCAGGCAGCTCTCCTTGCCTCCGTTGAGCGGTCCGCGCAGTCCGCGACCGATCATCTGCTGGTACACATTGGTGCTGTAGACGGGCCGGGCAACGACCACGGCACGAGTGGCCGGAGCGTCGAATCCCTGGGTGAGAACGCCGTAATTGGTGAGAACACGGATATCACCGCTTCGAAAATTCTCGATGCGAGCACGACGGTCCTGCGCACTGGTCGTCGCGTCCACGGCGGCGGAGCGGACTCCCCGGTCGTTGAGCATGGCCGCCAGGTACTTGGCGTGGTCGACCGAGGTGGCGAAGAGCAACGTCGAGCAATCCTCGGGAAGTTCGGCCACCGAGTCGATGATGCGCCGACTGCGCGCATGGTCGTCGGCGAGCCGCTGCTCGGCGGAGCGGGAGAGTACGGCCATGCGCTCGGCGTGTGTCTTCTCGTCCCGGGTGAGTTCGATACTGCCGCCCTCCAGGGTGCGGTGCTCGACCTGCGCGAGCACTCCCCACTGCTGGAGGTCTCGATACGGGTCACCCGACGGGAAGACACCTTCGTCGAGGCGCCGATTGCCGAAGCGGCCGGCCAGACGGCGGGTCTCCTCCTCGTTGCGGTTCCGGAACGGGGTGGCGGTCAGGCCGAGCAGATGCCGGCCGGTCTCGTACTGCGTAAGTCCCAACTGGCCCAGAATCTGGGTGTATCGCTTGGAGACGGCGGTATGCGCCTCGTCCACGATCACCAGCACGGCCTGACGCAGCCAGGCGTACTGATCGGTGCCGAGGCACCGCTCCAGCTTGGCATCGGTGGCGACCACCAGGTGGGGGTGGCCGACGACATCGCCGACCTCATTGGTGCTCCACAGCCGGCTGACGGTCAGCGGACGCTCGGCTCCGACCTTGCTCCAGACGAACTTCCAGCTCTGAACGGCCTGTTCACACAATTCCTCGGTCTGCGCGATCCACAGCAGCGGGCCCTTGAGGTCGCCGACCCGCTTCACCCAGCGGATCACGGCCTCAGCGGTGACGCGGGTCTTGCCCGCGCCGGTCGGCAGCGACAGCATGCCGCGCTGGGGTGCCAGTCGCTCGAGCATGGTGGAGATGTTCCGGACCAGATCCTCCTGGTAGTCGTGGAGGCGCGGGAAGTCCCGGGGGCCTTCGACGGTCTCGAACGGAGGCGGGGACGGGGTCCTCGAACCGGCGAACGCGATCGGCAGCCTCAGCTCCGAGACGAACGCGATGGCCGCCGACGAGCCGCCGTACGAGACCGGCGCGTTGGGGAAGCGCGCCTGGATGTCCCGGGCGTGCTGTTGGAGCACTCCGTCGCCGTGCGCGTTGAACGCCATCTGCGCGATGCGGCGCCCGGACGGCAGGACCCCGTCGGACGCCTGCAGTTCGGCCTCCATCAATCCTTCAGGGAGGCCGGTCCGGAGCGCGTCCGCACCGATCAGCAGCTCGATCTTGGTCACCACGTCCTCGGCTTCACGCACCGCCTTCAGCGCCGCCTTGAGCTCGCTGTCCCGCGCCATGCGATCCTGGTGCTCCAGGACCGCACGACAACCGGCAGTCCCAAGGCGCAGCCCGAGTTCGCGGTCGATCAGGCGCAGCATCGGCTCGGGTTCGAGCGGAACGCGGACCTTGACGGTGTTGTCCTGGCGTACGGCGTCCAGGGGGGAGGCGTGTGTGCCGTTGGGTGTACGGGTGACCTCTTCCAACTCGCTGCACCGTTGCACCATACTGTTGCGGTTCCCGCTGTTCAGATGCTGCCGCAGGGCGGGGAACAACTCGACCAGCGGTACGGGGTCACCTTCCGGCACCTCGCGGGTCTCCCGGCTGATCACGTCGGCGTAGCGGAGCATGCCCCACTTCTCGACCATCAGCTCGGCGTCGCCGGCGGTCGCCACGAGCAACGCCGGAAGCTGCTCGGCGCGCAGTGCGCGGTACTGAGCGGACCCGACGGCGACCGTGATCTCGTCGTCGGGACGGGTCCCCCAGACGTCGCCGATCCGGCATCGGGTCAGGGAATCCTCGGGGAAGTCCGCGCCGAATCGGGTCAGCATCACGTAGGTGGCGCCAACGAAGGAGTCGTCCTCGCTGCGGATCACCTCGTCGAGGAGGGCGTTCCAGCGCTCGGCGGGGACCTCGTCGACGGTGGCCGGGAGCCGCAGCCTGCGTGCCTTCTCGGGGGAGATGTCGGCGACCGGCAGTACGTCTCGGTAACCGGCGAGCTGGGGGCCGACGGCCTCCCTCAGGGGCTTGATGCCCTGGGAGGTGGCGATCGTGCCGAACTTCTGCAGCATCCATCGGATCGGCGAAGCGACCGCCTGTCGGGTACTGGTCTGTGCACCGATCTGGCGCGTCCAGTTGTCCACCACGGCGTCGTCGGGCAGCGCCTTCAGGAAAGCGGCACGGGACTCCGCGGAGAGGGCGCGGAAGAGGTGGAGTGGGCCGCCGATCGGGGCACCCTCGACCTTCATCCGGTTCAGCGCGGGGCGCGGGGCGCTGCTGTCCAGGCGGCGCAGGTAGGCGGCGTGGAGGGCTTCGCGGTACTCCTCGAACCACGCCTCGCCCTCCTGGGGCCTGATGCCGCCGGACGGTCGTTCCCGAAGACCGACCTGGGAGAAGAAGGGGGTGTCGTCGGAGTGGAACGCCATGTCGACAGCGATGCTCGGGTCGCGCTTCGCGTCGACCACGACACCCGGCAGCATGCAGTCCTCGATCGGCCGGAACCGACCGTCGGCTGTCCTGACCCGGAGGGTCGAGCGTGCTGCGGGCACCCGTTCGAGGACCTTGTGCGTCAGGCGACGGACTCCCGCCTGGCGGAACAGCTCCCAGAACCGCTCCCAGTCCGATTGGCTGTAGTGGTCGAAGCCCTGATCGAGAACGCTGTCGAACCGGCCCTCGACGTCGGCCTCCCGAATGCCCAGGACATCGAGGGCGTGCGCGAGCGAGGGGTCCTGGGCGAGTTCGTCGACCACGTACACCAGGGACTCGCGCAGTCCGTCCTGGTCGGTGCGGCGGTAGACCTTGCCGTGCACGGGGGCGGCGAGTCCGTCCTCCTCGGTGAGGACGATGTGAGCTTTGCGGGCCTCCTCGGCGAACGGGGAGCCGACTTCGATCATGTCGGCGAGGATGCGGATGGCGGTCGCCGAGGCCCGCGCGGTTCCGCTCTCGACAAGCGCCTCCAACCAGTCACGAACGTCGGCTCGTTGATGCTTCGCCGCAGCAAGGATGTGCTCGACCTTGCCGGAGCGCAGAGTGTCCACTTCGACGCTCGAATGCAGCCAGTTCGCCGGACGGTCCGGGCACTCGTGCCACCACCGCAGCCAACGCAGGAGAGACTTCGACTCCCTCTTCGGGTCCCTGGGACGAGGGTGCACTCGAAGCTCGGTCGGCACGCGCAGCACGCCGTTCTGGTCGGGAAGCGACGCGTTCACCGCGGTACGCTTCCAGATCTCCTCGGTCAGGAACTCGTCCGCCCAACTGATCGCTTCCTTCGCACGGCCGGGCAGCAGGGGAAGGTAGGCAGCGGGGTCCTCGACGGGCGCCAAGGCCTGCAGCGACTCGACGACCAGTTGCGCCGCCGCTCGAATCATCTCCTGGTTGAAGGGGGAGGAGTCGAGGAGATTCTGACGGTCCTCGTTCGTCTTCCAGGCGCCGTTGAGGATGCCGCTCAGCGACATCTCGTACTTGGTCGGGAAGAAGGACCAGAACTTGCCTCGACCGCGCGCCCGGGGGCTGACGTACAGATCGCTCTCGGGATCCTTCTCCAGGGTGGGCACGGCCCAGGCGAGTTCGAGGGAGAGCCGGTCGTGCAGCTCTCCGGCATCCGCGCGGGCGCTCGGACCTGGCTGGTGGACGGTGGTGAACACACGCCACCGGTCGGTGGACACAGCCCTGCCTGTCCGCTCCTCGACCACGGTATGCAGGTCGCCGGTCTGCCGAGCGGTCAGTGTCCGACGGGCCATGGGCCGTGGCCGGCGGTCCTCCAGCACGACCTTCGCCACGTGCGGCGAGAAGAGCTGGAAGCCGACCGGGAATTCCTCGCGGGGCTCGCCATGGTCCTTGGCACGGCCGCCGTGCATGTCCCGACCCAGCCGGTCGTCGGCCTTCGGGAGGAGGGGCAGACGTACGACGGTGGTGGCCCATCCCAGCAGTTCGTTCAGGACGTGATCGGAGGCGCGCTCGGCCCGTACATCCAGGGGTCGGGCCATCCGCAGCACGGGAGCGTCGAACTCCGGGCCGTATCGCGCTGTCACGCCGGGCACGGCCTTGATCTGCTCGTACGACCAGGCTCGGTCGAATCCGAAACTTCCCGTGCTGCTGAAGAATTCCGGTGCGTCGGTCACCACCAGTACCGATTTGACGCCCACTCCGAAACGCCCGATCTGACCTCCACGTTTCTTCGACATGCTCATTCGAAGAATTGTCTCCGCGCCTTCAGGAGTTACCGGGTTGCCCTCGTTCGCGCAGTACAGGTGGGTCGCGGTGAGGACCACGTAAATTTGCCCGCCGCGTTCTTCGGTCATTTCGTCGGCCGCGTTCTGGACGAGCTCGAAAAGCTGGCGGTCGCCGTACCCACCCTGAGTGATACGGCGCTCTCCATTGGCATGTTCGGCCACGAGGCCGGGGTCCACGGCATACGTCTGCAGAACACGCGAGGACTGTTCGAGAACGGTTTGAATGACCGACGAGGACGAAGACGGCACTGCTTCTGCGCTCCTGGGTGTCAAGGATTCGGACGAACGGGTGAGCGAACGGGCCGGCCGGCACACCGACCCGTGTCTCGTCGTGGCGCTGGGCGTCTGGTTCCACAGTGCCCCTTGTGCGGTTGAGAGTTCGCGATGAAGTCGTCGGTTGTTGCCAGACCGAGACTTCGGGCCCGTGACGTGCTGAATCAGACCGGGGGAGCGGCCTCGTCCGGTGCGTCCGGCAACCCCTGGGCCACCTTCGCCAGGACGGGGAACCTGTTGGTGAAATCTTCCTCGGACAGGAAGTATCCCTTAATGATCCGCAGAACCTCGCCCTTGTCCTCCGCCGTCTTGATTGCCAGCTCTAACGCGCTGGACTCCCGAAAGGAGTCCAGCGATTCACTGTCCTGTTCATTCATCTGATACACCCCTGTTCCTGTGGTCGCACAGGGGTGTATTCGGGCACACGCCCCCCGTGTGAAAAGAAAGTGGACAAGTCGATGCTACGGGTCGGACTACCTTCCTCCGAATCAAGCTAGCGGATGAAGGTCTGGTGCGGCCAGTGCTTTTTGGGCGACCTTTTTCTGCAGGGTGCGGTGGAGGTGTCGGCCAGGCATGGGGTCCAGAATTGGGCACACCTCTCCCCCCGCCGCCCGGCCTTCCCGATTTCGGGTTCGGCGAGCGGGATGGGATCTCCATCACCAATGAGCATACCGCATTTACTTCACCTGGCAACCCGAACTCCGGTGCTGAACAGAGGAGTTGACGGCCTCACTTGTGAAAGCACCGCACAAGGGGTGGAGTTCGATCATTCGGGGCAAGTTGGACACGAGACTGAAGCAGTCCCGTCGATCCAGCTCGATCAACTGTTGGTTGACGTTGCAGTGCTCGTCAAATTAGCCTCGTGGCTCACACCGTGTGATCGGCACGGGACTCCCCGGAGAGAGCAGGCGGCGCGTGGAGACAGGTGAGGAGTTCGGGCCCTGGCTGGCCCGGCAACTCAAGCTCGCAGGGAAGACGCAGGCTGAACTGGCCGACGAGCTCAAGCTGACCCGGGCCGCCGTGTCCGCATGGATCACCGGCAGGTCGACCCCTCGCCCGACCGTCATGGGGGACATCGCCCGGGCGCTCGGCACGGATGTGGGCACGGTGCACACCCGCACCACCGATACCCAGGCCGGCCTCCCGGTCACCTGGTACCACCGCCCCGGCTACCCTGACGGTGGCCGTGACCTGGGCAATGCCGCCGCCTTCGCCTTCGACGCCGACGTGCAGGTCCTTGCGCGAGAGACGTGTCAGAACAGCCTGGACGAGCGGCTGACGGCGAACGGCCGCCCGGTCAAGGTCCGTTACACCCTGCACGAGCTCACCGGTGAAGCCCTGGACGCCTTCCGTGAGGCGATCCTCTGGAACGATCTTTTCCCCCACTACGCCGCCGTCTCCGAGACCGCAGGTCACCAGAAGGTCGGTCGGGTCGTGGACGCCGGGGTGCGCGACATGTACGAGAAGGGCCGCTTGGTCCTGCTCCGCGTCGACGACTACAACGCCTCCGGGCTCATCGGGGACGACTACGCGGACGGCAAGTTCGCCGCTGTGGTCAGACGTCAGTTGGAAAGTCTCAAATCCGGTCCGGGCGCGGGTGGTTCGTACGGTCTGGGCAAGGCGACCCTGTGGGCCACCAGCGCCCTCGGGCTCGTCCTCATCAACTCCACTCTCTCCGTGCCTCATGAGGGACGTACCGAGCGCCGGGTCATCGGCCGTCTCGAACTGCCCTGGCGTGAGGTCGACGGTGAGTCGTACGCGGGCCCCGCCTGGTTCGGGCGCCCTGATCCCGACTCGCCCGGCGCCATGGTCGCCCGTTCCTGGTGGGCGGACGAGGAGACCGTGGAGAGGCTGTACCTGACCCGGGAGAACGACGAACCCGGTACCTCCTTCCTCATTGTCGGTGCGCACGACGTGGCCGGTCTCGCGGGGAACTCCTCCGAGAACTCCTCGGATCCCGACGACGGGTTCATGGGCGACGAAGAGGGCGATGAGGACACGCGTGACATCAGCACGATGCACGCCCGACTGGTCGAGGCGCTGGGGCGTGACTTCTGGGCCGCGATGACCGGCGGCGGCAGCAAGCTACCCCTCCTGGAGGTCTCGGTCCGTGCCCTGCGGAACGGCGAGGTGGTCGTGGCGGAGCAGCAGGTGGACCCGTCTGTCGAACAGCCCGCTCGCACCCGTGCCCTGAGGGCACACTACGAGGGCACCACTGTGGATCGCCTCACCGAGGCCGGGCAGGTGGCGGCGCGGAGCGTCCCGCTGAAGCTGCCGTTGTCCGGAGGCGCCCGCGGAACGCTGGGTACGCACCAAGCGGTTCTGCTCGTCACCGAGGCCGAGGGGGACAGCGACGGGGCGAAGAACCGGCTGCATTCGTTGCGCGGTAATCGCATGACGGTCAAGAGGACCGTGGTCCCGAGGCTGCCGATCGGCACCAATCCCTTCCAGGCGGTTCTTCTGGTCGGGGAGGCGGCCGGAGAGACGGCGCCCTTCGCGAAGGAGGCGGAAGAATTCCTTCGTGCGGCGGAACCTCCCGAGCACGACCGCTGGGGGCAGACGGAAGAGCTGACACTGCGGTGGTCGCCGTCCGCCTACCGGCGGATCAACGCGCTGACGGCCGAGGCGAACAACGCCGTGAGAGAACTCGTCGCACGGCCGAAGCGCAGCAGCGGCGAAGGCGGCGAGGCCCTGCGCAAGGCGCTGACCGTGCGACCGAGGCCCAAGGCCAGGACACCCACCGGCCCGGTGGTTCCGGTCCTGGACGGGCTCGACGCGACGGTCGGCGACGGTGGGGAGTGGCGGATCACCGGCGAAGTGAGCATCCCGCGTGGCGACGAGATCGTCCCGATGGTGCCGGTGGCGCAGCTCGACGTGCGCTCGGGGGGCCGACCCGGGCTGGACTGGGCCGAGCTCGTGGGCGTCGAGGGCTGCGAAGCGGAGGACGGAGTGCTGCGCTTCACACCCGGCGCGCGGCGTGCGAGGTTCCGCGGAACCACGGACGTCACCAGCCACCCGGTCAGGACAACGCTCACCCGCCTTGTTGTCGAACTCCGTGCCGGCAAGGGGGAGTGACACGTGAAAATCTATCCGTACAAGCGGCTCAACCGGCCGGTCACGCTCAGAGTGACCTCGGTCTCCCTCAAACTCCCCGACGGAACCCGCGACCAGTTGGAGACCACCGCTTACTCGACCCAACAGCAGGCCGTCGCGCTCGGAATCGCGGGCCACGCGGACTGGGTGAGCGCCACTGTCGGTCTTTCGGCGACGCTGCCGCCCGGGGCGAACGCGCCGGATGCGCCCTGGTCGGATCTGCGTGTCCTCGCCGTGCTGACGGACGGCGAGACCAATGTCCGTACCTCCGCTGCTCTCACGCTCGACGCCGAGGACGGCCGTGACTGGTCGGGCACGTTGGAGGTGTTCCGCGACGATCACATGGGTCGGCCCTCCCTCGCCGTGTACGCGGTCGGGACGGTGGACGGAGTACGCGGACGGTCGATCGCCGAAACCGACCGGAGCTGGGTCATCGACACGGTTTCCGACGAGCCGGTCCGTGGGCTCCAACTCGAAGTCCAAAAGGCGTCGTTCAGGAGAAGCGCCCGGGAGTGGCTCCAGGCCTACGCCGACGCACCCTGGATCGTGGACACCTCGGCGAGAGTCCCCTCCGTGTTCGTGAACACCGATGTCGAAGGCGTCATCGACCTCTTGGACAGCAACGGTTCGGGTCTGGAGAGCAAGGTGCGTGACCTTCTGGTCGCCCAGATGGCCACCGACGTCTGGACCGCGGTGTTCCACGGTGCCATCGGCGATCTGGAGGTGGAACCCGGAGGCGCGCCGGTCTTCCCCACCGACTGGCAGGGCGAGGTGCTGCGGGAGATGCTCCCGGACGTGATTCCCGGCGTCCATGTCGAGGAGGCACTACGGCAGGTCCATCGCCGGCGCACCGGCGACTCGGGCTGGGTGGAACTGCAGACTCGTATCCATTACGCGGCTGTCCGCCGCGCCGATGCAACCAAGGCGCTTGCCCTTGTGATCCGCAGTCTGGAACAGATGAACCGCGAGAGTGAGACGTGATCACCCAACCGAACCACGTGCCGGACCGCCTGGGGCTGCTCGCCGGTTCCGTCGTCGATACGTTCCTCACCGAGGAACTGCTCAAGGGCGAGCAGGTACACGGCGGCGTCGATCTTGCCAAGGTCGTCGAGCCGCTCCCCGAGGACGACGCCAGGTGGTGGGTCGAACCGATCCGGAGTCTGGTGGAAGACGCCATGTTCGAGTTCCGGGAGGACCGTACCCGGGCCGACGCATGGCTCGCGCCACGGCTCCACGCCACGCTGCGCCTGACGCGACGAGAAGCGGCGGACAAGCGTCTGTGGAATCACCTCGCCCTGGCTGTGGCCCCGGATTACGTGGTCTGGCGGCACCTGTCGGAGCCGACGGCGAACAGGCCGGAGAGGCGCGTTACCGCCGAGCGCTTCCGTGGCCCCGCGGACCGTCAGTGTTTCTCCCGCTTGTGGTGGGCGGCCGAACTCTTCAGGAACGGGTCGGACTACGCGCCGGTCGAGGCCGCCTGCGGAAATCAGGACCTCATCCACACCGTTCTCCGGAGCGAGCTGATCGATCACCGCCCCACCGCTCAAGCCTTGGTTCGTCTTCTGCAGAATGGCCAGGTCACCGGTGGGCGGGAGATCAACGGCCTCAGCGTCGCGATCAACGCGGCCGGAGCCACCCTGATCTACGACATCCTCGCGCCGGACACGCCCCGCGATCCCGCCCCTTTGCGGGACTGGATCGCAGAAGCGGAATCGGCGCCACCGGTCGAGCGCTACGAGCTGCCGCACGGGCCCGATGAGGACCCTGTTCCGGAGGAATCCGTGGTCGCGCTCGCCGGCTATTTCGCGGAGTTGTTCGAGACCGCGCCGGTCAGGGGCAAGAAGAGCGGGGATTGACCTGGGCCGTGCTCCGACTACTTCGGTGTCGCCTTCTTGCCCTTACGAGGGCGCACGGAGGAAGGGGGCGGCACCTGGTCCTCGGGACGCGGGCACCTGTCGGTGCACGTGTCGGCGGCTCCACAGCCGTTGCTGCGCAGCTTGGCTCGCTGTTCCGTCGTGGCCGGCTGCCACGGCTTCCTCAACACCTCCGGGTCCGGCTTGCCGAGCCCCAGAGCGGCGCTCAGCAGGTGTGCACCGAACAGGGGCGGTACGGCGTTGCCCACCTGCTGGGCCTGCGCCCTACCGGACCACGGATAGTCCGGCGGGAAGCTCTGCAGCATGCCTGCCTCGTTCATGCTGAACCGCGGGCCCTCCTGGACGATGTTCTCGTCCTTCTCGTCGACGGGCTCGAAGACCACGAAGCGGGAGATACGACCGGTGACGGTGGTGGCCGGCTGTCGGTCGGTCCGCACTCCACGCCTCCCCGGGTTCCCGGAACTGCCGTAGTTCGAGCGGACCAGGAAGGGAGTGCGCCGCCCCGGATGCGAGCCCACCGGTTCTGCGAGGGCATACTCCATGGACCTCCAGAGCGGCAGGTGCGGGTCGCTCCCGGACTCGGTCGTGCCGTCGTGCAGAGTCGGCTGATGGACCCGGTCGGGTTCGCTCATACCGCTCATCCGGTTCCATTCCTTCGCATCATAGGAACGGTGGGTCGGGCCAGGGAGCGAAGGCTTGCCGAGCCCTTCACGCCGAGCGATCAGTACGGCGCGGGATCGCGTCTGGGGCACCCCGTAGGTCTCGGTGTCGAGGATGCCGACGACGACCTCGTACTTTGTCCCGTCGGGAAGCCCGGTCTCCTTCAACACCTTGGCGTAGTGCTCCCAGAGCGGTGCCACCGCGGGAACCTGTTCCAGGACGATGACGTCGTACGGGCGGTGCTCCCGCCGCGGGCTCCGGGTCGCCTGGATCGCGTATCGAAGAGGTTCGAGGACCAACGCGGTTCGCGGATCGGGGAGGGTCGCCAGTTTCTTGTCGACGTCCTGGTCGGAATCACCCGCCATCAACCTCTCGATGTATTTCTTGACCTTCTCCAAGGCCTGGCGTCCGGCGCCGTGCCCTGCCACCGAGTACGTCTGGCACGGAGGGCCACCGGCGAGCACGTTGATCTCCGGCGGTAGGGACTCGAAGTAATCCCTGCGCACCGCGCTCACGTCGGCGTGAAGGGTGTCCAGCCCGGCCGCGTATCGCGTGAGGCATGCGTTTTTGTCCCACTCGATGCCGAGACTCGGGATGTCGTGCGTGTGCCCGGCGACATCCAGCCCTCCGGGTCCTGCGAAGAGGTCCAGGACAAAGGGCTTGTCGAGAATGGACTGGTGGGGCTCCGAGCTGGTCATGTGGCGGAAGTCTAGCCGGCTGCGGGCGCTCCCGGATCCCCGTTCAACGCTTCGGCGACCGCTCGTCCCAGCGCCTCTCCGACGGGCGGCGGGGTCGCATGCCCGATCTGGCGGTACCGGGCGGTCTTGCGTCCGGAGATTCCCCACGCCTCGGGGAAGCCCTGAAGCAGGGCGGCCTGGTCCACCGTGATCCGTACCAGTCCGTCGTCCCCGAGTGACGGATCCCACGTGAAGTCGGGGCCGGGCAGCTCGTCACCGAACGACTTCGTGTAGACCCCCATGCGTCGCCACTTGGCTTTTGTGCCGCTCGGTCCGAAGTCAGCGCCTCCGTGTGTCTTGGATCCGCCCACCAAGGTCGGCGCCACACTCGTCGCCTGGGCCGCCCAACGGTCGGCGTCCGGCCAGCCGCAGGAACCCATCGACGGTGCCAACGCCTCACCGACCGACACGTGCTCGTGCACGCTGGGCCGGGGCGGCCGGAAGGCACTCGCCCACTGCTGTTTGACGGCCACGAGGATGCCCTCCATGCGGTCCTGGGGCACTCCGAAGTCGGAAGCGTTCAGTGTGAACCAGGTCAGTGCGTAGCCGAGGTGCTCCAGCTCTTCGCGGAGGAAGTCCCGCATCGGCGCCAGCGAGTCCTCGCTGACCAGGGTGGGCACGTTCTCGATGATCAGTGCACGTGGCTGGACGGCGTGCACCAGATAGGCGGTCGCCTCGATGAGGCGTAACTCGGAGTCCGACTGCCGCGTCATGGTCGCGCTCGACCTCACCCTGGGGAGACCGGCTGCCAGTAGATCGACGTCGTACACCTCGGGGTGGTCCACGGGGTCGAAGTCGAGAAGGTCCGCTTTCAGCACGTTCCAATGCGGCCGGTTGGCTTTGAGCGTGTCGCAGGCGGACGACTCGTTGTCCAGGAGGAGTCGAGGGGTGAAGCCCGCTCGTTCCAGCCCCAGAGCGAGTCCACCTGCCCCCGCGCACACGTCGACGAAACTCAGTCCGCTCAATGATTCCTCCCCAGTCCCCATTGGACCCTCCGCCGTTCCTTCGCCCCCCGCGATACGGAGAGCTGCGTCATCGGGTGCTTCAGGCTCCCCGAAGCGCAGTACCTCCCGACCGGCCGCTACGAGGTGCTCCGTGGTCTCCCTGTCACGCGCCATGTTTGCGGTCCGACTTCTGGCGCCACTGTCCGCGTTCGACTTCGGCCGCGCCGTGTGTTCCGGGCAGCCGCGCCGGAAGCATCCGTCGAGCAGGACAGCTGCTCCGACCGAGGTGAATGCCAGGTCGATCCGGTCCCGCCTCCGTGCCCGGCACCGGATACTTCGGACGGTGGCGCGAGCCGGCCGCGTGCAGGAAGCGTCGTACCAGCGGTTCGGCGGCCGTGTCCTGCGCGGCCTGCCTGCTCATGCATGCGGAGACGGAGGACGACGGCTTCATTGTGCTCAAGGCGGCTGTGCCTCACGATCGTGGCTCGGTCCCGACAACAGTCCAGTCCGTGGCGGTTGAGCCGCCGGACCACGACTGTCGTGTCGATTCCATCACGGGCCGAGTGCTGCCGCACCGTATTCGCGAGGAGTCCGAAGCTACGTACCCGATCTCGATCCCGTCATCAGTCCAGCCAAACGACCATGGCGTCCCCGGCTGCAGCTGCTGCTTGGAAGAACGGCACGAGAGCCTCGTAGTGGTGGGTCACGTAGGTGAGCCATTCCAGGCCCTCGTCTGCGATGCGGGGATACAGGTCGGCCCGGGCCAGCTCTTCCTCTGTCACACCGCGGACCAGGGCATCGGCCGGCAGCTCGCCCAGAGCCGCCGCAGCGGCATGGACCCGCTCCGGTAGGAGATACCGGGGCGGTCCGTACCCCCAGTCCTCGGCTCCGGGAATCTCCTCTTCACCGTGCACGATGTCGACCGGGAACTCGATCCGCCGCAGCAGAAAACCCAGGGTGTCCCATGCCTTGTCGATGTCGAGGCAGCGCGGCCGGCCGACCCCAGTGGTCTCGGCAGCACCGGCCTCGATCAGTTCGTCGACGTATTCCAGGGCCCAGGCCGGATCGCGGACCGCGCGTTCGAGTTCGGCGGGCGTCAGGCGTGCGTACTCTCCGATCATGCTCATGGGTCGGATGCTAGAACCCTGGACTGACACCGGTTCAGCGCACGCCATTGCGCGTTCGATCCGAGTAGTGCTTCCGTTGTCTCCGGGCGGTGCCGGCGCGGCGCGGTCGGCGCGGCAGGCTACCGCATTGAGGATCACGGCGGCATGGTGAGCCCCGAGGCCGGGCCGTGCCGGCGCTGTGGGCGTGCCTCTCGCCGTTCCGCGCGTACAGGCCTTCGGTGAGGGCGGGGTGGCCGGTGATCTGCTCTGGTGCGGATCGCCCCGCCGGCACCGGACCCGAAGGCCGGACCGCGGGCGCGCGGCGGTGGTCGCGTCGCTAAAATTCCTTCGCATGGCGCGGTGGGGGTGGCGGCGAGGTGCCGCGGCAGGGGTGGCGGTGGTCGCGGTGTTCTGCGTCTGCGGTTCCGAACGGCCGCAGGGGGTCCGGACGGTGGCGGACCTCGGCCCCCTTCCGGCGGACCGTTACGGCTTCACGTCGCGGGACTACCAGCGGTCCCAGCGGGCAACGGCGCTGCTGGTCCGCCAGTGCATGGCGCGGCGCGGCCACCCGGGATTTCCGCTCGACCCCCGCTACCCCACGGATCCGATCGCCGTCACCGCGGTCGGCACCGATTACGGGGTCGTCGACCCCGCCACCGCCCGCCGCTGGGGCTACGGCTGGGATCCCGCGAAGCACCCGGACCCGCGGCCGGAGGGCCGCCGGATGACCGGGGCCGAGTACGCGGACTGGCCCGGCTGCGAGGCCGAGGCGGACCGGCGGCTGATGCGCGGCATCGACGTGCGGCGGGACTGGCTCTACGCAAGCACGAGAGGGTTCGAGGTCGACAAGGCGGTCAAGAGCGATCCGCGGCTGCGCGCGGCCTGGGCCGTGTGGTCCCGCTGCGTGGCGGACCAGGGATTCACGCGCTATCCCGACCCCGCCAAGGCATACACGGACCCCGCCTGGCACCGGGGCAGCGACGGCAACACCCGCCACACGCAACGGGAGCGGGACACCGCCGTCGCGGACGTCACCTGCAAGCGCCGCCACCGTACGGTCGAGATCTGGCACGCGGCCCGGGCGCGGGCACAGGCCGCGGACATCGCACGCCACCGCGACCGCTACGCCGCCGGGCTGCGGGCGCTGCGCACGTACCGGGCGACCGTGGCCGAGGTGCTGCGCAAACTCGGCTGAGCGTCGGCCTCCCTGCCCGGGGCCCGACGGCTCGGCCCGCGAATTACCCCCCGCTCCCGGCCCCGTCGGCTCCCCTCGGCCACCTCCCCCGTCCCCCCGGCCCCTCCCATTCCGCCTGAACCGCGCGCTTCCGGCGACTTGTCCGTATCCCCTCCTCGGCAAGCTGCCGTTGTGGCATGGTTCTCACGGGCCGTCAGCATCGCGGCGGCGGGGGGAAACGCATGGGGAGGACAGGGGGGACAGCCATGGCGGATCTCAGTCCGGCGCAACTCGCGATCGTGGGCCTGGTCGTGGTCATCGCCGTGGTCGCGATCGTCTTCGGCCTGCGCCGCGGTTCGCTGCGCAGCGCGCAGTTCCGGGGGCTCGGCGTGCGGGCCCGGGTGGACGGGGCGCCGGAGGCCAAGCAGCTGCCCGGGCAGACCGTCCAGACGGACGACTTCACGGCCAAGCGGTCCTACCTGCGGATCGTCAAGGGGGCGAGGACGTCGTTCAGGAGGACCCGGTTCGAGAACAGCGTCCTGGACATCGTTCCGGACAACGGGCCGGCCGCACCGGAGCGCCCGGCGGCGCAGCCCGACGCCTCACCGGATCAGAGCACCCCGTAACGACTCGGCACGACGGCAGCGGACAGGGGGCGTGAGGACCGGGTGCCTCGATCGGCAGCACGACAACACCAGCACATCGACCGTACCGAGCAGTTGGAGAGCGCGGCACGGCTCACGGCGCGGAACACGCGAGGCGACAGCGACGAGGAACGGCAGGCGCTGTTCTTCGAGGGACCGCGGGACATCGGCAAGTCCTCCCTTCTGTTCGAGATCTACGAGCGGCACGCGGCCAGTGACGTGTACTTCGTGGACCTGTCGCGGCTGGTCGTGGAACACGAGGTGCTGGAGGCACTCGCCATCCAGGCCCGCAGGCAGCAGGTCGAGGTGCCCAGTTACCGGGCCGCCCGGGACCGGTTCGCGCGGCAGTCCGGGCCGGTACAGGTCGAGTTCACCGACGTGCGGGTGCGCAACTCCGCCATCCAGCTGATCACCCAGTCCGAGGACCGCGGCCTGCAGACCGCCTCGCTCAGCGACGCGCTGCTGGACAACCTGGTCGCCGACGCCCGCAGGCCGGTGGTCTGCTTCGACGGCTTCGAGGCGTGCGCCCAGCCGATGCGGGACTGGCTCGGCCGCAGCCTCCTGCCGAACCTGCTCAGCAGGAGGGAAGTCAGCGTGTTCGTGGCCGGACGGGAGGTGCCGCGCCTGTCCCGCCCGTACTCCGGCGCCGCGCGCACGCTGGTGCTGCCGCCGTTCGACGTCGCGGCCGTGGAGGACTGGATCGAGGCGCTCGGATTCGCCAGCCTGAGGGAGAAGGCCGTGGCGATCCGGGAGGCGCACGGAGGCGTGCCGGGGCTGCTCGCCGAGTTCTTCGCTTACCACACCGAGCCCACCGAGCCCACCGAACTTGTGGAGCCGCACGAAACCGCCGGGGCGCGTCCGGACGGCCGCGGGACGACGACCCTCGACCAGGGCCGCCGGGAAGGCTGATGGCATGAGTCAGGAACCCGTCACCGAGCAGGCCCTCGCCCGCTTCGAGCAGGTGCCCGCGGACCAGGCCCGGCTGCTCGAAATGCTCGCCGTGCACCACTGGTTCACCGTGGACATCGTGGCCTACACCGCGGCGGACCTGGGGACGGACGTCACGCCAGAGGAGGTGGTGGCCTCCCCGCTGGTCGTCGAGGACCGGGTCCCGTACCCCGAGCCGGAGGACGGCCCCCGGTACGGCATCCGCTCCACCCTGCGCACCGCGCTGACCGACCGCATGCGGACCGAGCGGCCGACGACGTACCACAGGGCGCACAGGATCGCGGCCACGTACTACCACCAGCCGCTGGAGCCGCTGCGCACCGACCGGCTCGCCTGGTACGTGCACGAGGTCCGGCATCTGGCGGCCTTCCGCACCGAGCAGGCGGCGGAACGGCTCGCGGCCTTCGCCCACAGCGCCCTCGCCGCCGGGTACGCGGAGGCGGCGGGGCGTGCCGCGGCCGGCCTGGCAGCCGCCTCCCCGGCACCCGCGGACCAGGCACTCGCCGGGATCATCAAGGCCGTGGCGCAGATCCTCAACGCGCCCGCCCACGTCGAGCACGGCACGGTCGTCCTGCTCGACGACCACCTCGCCCGCTACGGGACGCCGGCCGATCCCACGGTCACCCGGCTCGTGCTGCTCGCCCGCGACCTCGTCGTCCACTACACGGAACGGCCGGCTCCGGTCACCCCCCTCACCGCGATGGTCGTGCCGGAGGCCAGCACGACGATCGACCCGCGCGGCATGCCCGTGCTCGGCGGTGAGCTGCGGCTGCTGGAGGACATGACCCAGCCGTCAAGGACCATCACCACCCGCACCCATCGTGTCGAGCTGCCGTCCAGCACCGTGGCCGCGCACCAGATCACCACGAGACTGGCGACGGAGGACCGCCCCGGCCGGAGCATGGTCCTGGCCGATGTCCTGCCGGGGGACCGCTGGGACCGGCTCGACGTGCTGCAGCTGCACGAGCGCGGGGTCGGGCAGCTCAACGTGCTGCGGGCGAGCGAGACCGTCCGCGCCGTGGCGCGGGGGGTCGGCCGGCTCCTGGACAGCGGTGAGAGCGGTGGGAACGGGGAGAACGGGGGGAACGGTGACGATCGCGAGGAGGCCGCGGGGAGTTCGACGCGCGCCGAGCTGTCCCGGCAGCTGAACTCCGTCGGCTGGCACAGCGGGACCGACGAGCTGACCGCGCTGCTGCGCCGCACCCGGCAGGCGGAGGACGTGGAGGGGTTCCTGCGGGACCGCGTCGCCGGTCTGATGCGGTACACGCCCGTCGTCGCCCTCCTGGACGTCTACCCGGGGCTGCCGTCCGAGGTGACCTACGGCTACGAGGAGGACTACACCACGCACCGCCTCGGCCTGCTCGGCCTCGGCGGTGTCGTCGTCTCCATGACGCTGACGCTGCCCCTGGAGGTACGCAACCGGCTGGAGTTCGCCGTCCCCGACGGCCTCGAATTCACCGGCGTCCGGGCGACGGAGGGCGTCCGGCTCCTACCGGCGCGCACCGGGGGGACCACGTCCCGGGTGGAGCAGTTCGACATCGAGACCGACGGCGGCGACGACGAGCACATGGCACACGTCACCGTCGACGTCTCGTACCGGCTGACGGACCGCGACTTCATGGACGTGATGAAGACGGCCGGTCTGAGCATGCTCATCTCCCTTCTCGCCCTGCTCCTGCTGATCGCCGACACCGCGCTGGTTCCTGTCGTCGGCAGCATCGTCGCCTCGGTCGTGGCCGTCCTCGACCTCACCCGCGACGGGGTGCAGCACGACACGAACGTACCGTTGCACGTCTTCGCCGGCAGACGGCTGCGCGTGCTCCGCCGGAGCAACGCGGTCGTGGCCATCGCGGCGGCCACGGCACCCAACGCCGACTCGCTCGTCGGCAGCTTCTTCGCCTCCGGCGTGGCCTTCATGTACTGCCTTCTCACCTGCGTGGTGGTGCTGGGCGTGAGAGACGACTCCAGGCGCCTGCTGTACGCGACGCGGTCCGCCACGGGGCCGGCCACCCGGTCCGCGCCGCGCGGCACGCTGCCACCCCGATAGCGGACCCGGTCGTTCACAAGAGGTGGTCGGCCTTGCCTGCCTTGATGTCGGTGATGAGGGCGCGCAGGGCGTCGATGGAGTCGGTGAGGAATCGGTCCTCTTGGCCGGCGATGGCTATGTATCCGTTGCCGTCGGCGTCGGTGCCGAGGCGGAAGCAGTTGTTGCCCTCGGCGCAGAAGGGGGCTTCCCAGGTGATGGCGGGCATCGGGTGCTCCTCACAGTGCCGGTGATGGTGTGGATGAGATCAAGTGCGTCGATCAGGTCCAGTTTGGTTGTCGGTGGGGAGAATTGGTGTGCGTTTCCGGCGGTCCGTCCTACAGCAGGTGGTCGGCTTTGCCTGTCTTGATGTCGGTGATGAGGGTGCGCAGGGCGTCGATGGAGTCGGTGAGGAATCGGTCCTCTTGGCCGGCGATGGCTATGTAGCCGTTGCCGTCGGCGTCGGTGCCGAGGCGGAAGCAGTTGTTTCCTTCTCCGCAGAAGGGGGCTTCCCAGGTGATCTCGGGCATCAGGTACTCCTCGCAGTGCCTGTGATGGTGTGGCTGAGACCGTGTGCGTCGGCATTCGCCGACTCCGGGCCGGTGCGCCGGGTCCAGTCTGGTTGCCGGTGGCGGGAATTGGGTGCGTCTCCGGCAGTCCGTCCTACAGCAGGTGGTCGGCCTTGCCTGTCTTGATGTCGGTGATCAGGGTGCGCAGGGCGTCGATGGAGTCGGTGAGGAATCGGTCCTCCTGCCCGGCGATGGCTATGTAGCCGTTGCCGTCGGCGTCGGTGCCGAGGCGGAAGCAGGAGCTTCCCTCGCCGCAGAAGGGTTCGTCCCAGGTGATCTCGGGCATCGGGTACTCCTCACAGTTGGCGGGCGATCTGGCGGATGAAGTCGCGGGACTGCTCCGGCGACAGGGCCAGTCCTTCCAACAGATCGAGCTGCGCACGGTATTTCGCCAGTTGAGCGTCGGAGTGCAGGAAGGTCGGTCCGTGGGAGCTGTCCACCTGCACTGTATCGAGTCGGGGCACAGTTCCCTCGGCGTAGACGACGGTCTGGCCTGCGCCCGGAAAGGCCCCATGGGCGAAAGGCAGCACCTGCAGGGTGACGTTGTCGCGCTCGGACATCTCCAGGAGGTACTCCAGTTGTGCCCGGGCCACAACGGGGCCGCCGAACTGCATGCGCAGCGCGGCCTCGTGAATGACGGCGACGTACGGGACCGCCTCGTCGCCGACGATCACCTGCTGCCGTTCGGAACGGTGGGCCAGGCGAAGCGCGACCTCATGCTCCGGCAGCGCCGGGACCACGGCGCGGAAGATGGCCATCGCCTGTTCGGAGGTCTGCAGAATGCCGGGCACGTGCACGGTGTTGGCCCCGCGAATGCGTGTGGCCCGGGCTTCCGTTTCGGAGATGTCCAGGAAGCCCTGGGGCAGGCTGCCGCGATAACGCTCCCACCATCCGGGACGCGCTTGGGCAAGCTCGACGAGTCCTTCGATGTACTTCGTGTCGGTGACGTCGCAGTTGCAAGCGAGCGTACGCAGGCGATCTTCGCTGATGCCGCGAACACCGGACTCCATGTTGGAGATCTTGCCGCGATCTACGCCCAGTAGGCCTGCTGCGGCCTCTGTGGACATGCCGGCGTCGGTGCGGATCCGGCGCAACTCGCTCCCAAGCCGCATCTGACGTTGCGTCGGGGTCGTCCTCGGGGGCATGTGGCTCCTTCCGTCCGACGAGGCGTCAAAGAGCCTAGCCGCGAGTCCCGATCACTAACGCATGGTTATGCTCCACGAACAGGTGGTAATTCTACCACCACATGCCTTACTGTCGGTTCTGCGAGAGCTACACACCGCGACAGCCGGAAGCGCACCGCGCGAGCATGCCCGCCTGCCCTGGGGCGGGGGTGTTCGCGACCAGGGCGGTAGGCCACCGGCGACCTCAAACCCTCTGCAACGCAACGGAGTTCGCCATGCCCGACGTCCCGCTCGTACCCTCCCTCTGGCGCTTTCCCGCGCACCCCGCGTCCGTGCCGCGCGCCCGGCGGACCGTGGCCGAAGCCCTTCCGCGCGGGCTGCGGGCCCGTCTCGGTGCGGATATGGCGCTGCTGGCGTCAGAACTGGTCACCAACGCCATCCGGTACGGCGCCAGGGACCCGGAGGATGACCTGGTCGAGGTCGTGCTGTGGCCGGCCGACGGGCACTACTGGCTCGCCGTGTCCGATCCCGGAACCGGTGGCGCCGACGGCACGCTCAAGCCGGGGTGTCCCGGGGTGGACGCCGAGAGTGGGCGCGGCCTGCTCCTCGTGGACTCGCTCGCCGCCGCCTGGGCGGTCGTACGGCGGCCGGTCCGCGGCACGTCCGTCGTCGCCGGGATCCCGCTCCGCGCGGGCCGCGGTCCCGCTACGGCCTGACGGCCGACGCGAGAGGCGGGCGCCCTCGACGCGGTCGAGCAGGGGGTCGTGCTGGTCCTCCGCGGCATCACCGTACCGCTCGGTACAAAAATTTGACCAGGGGCGATGGGAGGAGTAGCTTCTCTTTACGTACCGAGTGGTACAAAAATGAGAGGACAGGATCATGGGACAGCTCGACGGCAAGACGGCGCTCGTCACCGGCGGTAACTCGGGTATCGGGCTGGCGGTCGTACGCCGGTTCGTCGCGGAAGGCGCGCACGTCGTGGTGACGGGGCGGAACCCGGGGAAGCTCGACGCGGTCAAGGCCGAACTCGGCGAGGCCGTGACCCCGGTGCGGGGCGACGTGTCCTCGCTCGACGACCTGGACGCGGTCTTCGAGGCCATCGCCCAGCGCGGCTCCGGTCTCGACATCGTCTTCGCCAACGCGGGGGGCGGCGAGTTCGCCGCTCTTGAGGACATCACCTGGAAGCACTTCACCGACACCTTCGAGGCCAACGTCGGAGGCACCGTGTTCACCGTGCAGAAGGCGCTGCCGCTGCTCAACCCCGGTGCCTCGATCGTGCTCACCAGCTCGAACATCGACGTCAAGGGCGCCGCGTCGTTCAGCGTCTACGCCGCGTCCAAGGCCGCGATCCGCAGCTTCACGCGCAGCTGGGCCGCCGAGCTCGTCGGCCGCGGGGTGCGGGTGAACGCCATCGCCCCCGGCCCGATCGCGACGCCGGGCCTGAGCGGCCTGGCCGCCGAGCCGGAGCAGGCCGAGGCGCTGCTGGGGAACCTCGCGGCCGGCGTGCCGATGCGGCGGCTCGGTGCGCCCGAGGAGATCGCGGAGGCGGTGCTCTACCTCGCGAGCCCGGCAAGCTCCTACGTGACGGGCGCCGAGCTCTACGTAGACGGCGGCGCGAGCCAGATCTGACCGGGCCGCGGCGACGGGAGGAGCGAAGGGGAGACGGATGTCCTACGCGATGGTGATCACCCGGTTCGGCGAACCGGACGTGCTCGAATGGAGGGAGGTGCAGGCGCCGGTCGCGGCGGCGGGCGAGGTGCTCGTCCGGGTCAGGGCCGCGGGCGTCGGGCCCACGGACCTCAACATCCGGGCGGGACGGCTGACCGAGGTGTTCCCGCAGGGTCCGGGCTCGGTGCTGGGATTCGAAGCGGCGGGCGTCGTCGAGCAGGTCGGCCAGGGCGTGAGCGGCGTCAGCGCGGGTGACGAAGTCGCCGCTTACCTGCCGTCCCAAGGCGGGTACGGCGAACTGGTCGCGGCACCGGTCTGGTTCCCGAAACCGCCGCAGGTCGGCTGGACCGAGGCGGCGGCGCTGCCGGCATCGGCCGAGGCCGCGCTCGGCACCCTCCGCCAGGTCCGCGCGGCCGCGGGGGAGACGCTCGTCGTCCTGGGCGCCGCGGGGTCCGTCGGCGTGATCGCCCTGCAACTCGCCCGCTCGCGGGGAGTGCGTGTCATCGGAGCGGCCGCCGAGCGCGACGAGGAGCTCGTGCGCGAACTCGGAGGCGAGTTCGTGCCGTACGGAGCCGGGGTCTTCGAGCGCGTGGCCGCGCTTGCCGGCCGGGTCGACGCCGTCATCGACGCGGCGGGCCGTGGCGGACTCGCCGAGGCGGTGGCGGCGACCGGCGATCCGGCTCGGGTGGTCACGCTCGCCGATCCGGCAGGAGCGGCGGCTGTCGGGGCACTGATGTCGCAGCCGGGCCCGGACCGCGCACCCGACGCCCTCGCCGTCACCCTGCCGATGCTCGCGGCCGGCACACTCCGGCTGAAACCGCGCCGCTCGCTGCCCCTCCAGCAGGCGGCCGAAGCGCACCGCTTGCTCGCGTCCGGTGAGGTGCGGGACAAGATCGTACTGACACTGAGCTGAGCTGAGCCGAGTCGAGCAGGTCGGGCCGGGCCCAGCCGAGTCGAGCCGAGGCGCGGTGCGGTGCGGCGAGTCGACGGCCGGTCCGAGCGCCGTCGGAGGACGATCGGACCGGCCGGCTCGCGCCACCACCCGCGGCAGGGGAGATCGGACTCCCCGCGCCGGGGTGGAGGCGAGTCGGCCTTTCTGTTCCCGTTGGTAGTTAAATGGGCTCAGGAGGGAGGACCGGTCATGGTGCAAAGAGGCAGGCCTCGTGAGTTCGACATGGACGACGCGCTCGACAAGGCGATCGACGTGTTCTGGAGGCAGGGCTACACGGGCACCAGCCTGAGCGACCTGACCGAGGCGATGGGCATCAGCCGCCCGAGCCTCTACAACGCCTTCGGCACCAAGGAAGAGACGTTCAAGCTCGCCGTCGAACGGTACGCGCGCATCGACATGGCGTACGTGAACACCGCGCTCGCGGAGCCGACGGCATACGAGACCGCCAGGCGCTACCTGCGGGACAACGCGGACGCCGTCACGACGCCGGGCAAGCCGGCGGGATGCCTGTCCATACAGGGCGGGCTCGCGGCGGCCCCCGAGGACGACCGCGTGGTGCGGTACCTGGCCGACAGGCGCGCCGACGGCGAGGCGCGGTTCGCGGAACGCTTCGCCCGTGCGATCGCGGACGGCGACCTGCCGGCCTCCGAAGACCCCGCCGACCTCGCCAAGTACGTGAGCACCGTATCGGCAGGACTGGCGGTCCAGGCCGCGGCCGGTGTCTCCCGGGAGGCGCTGCATCGCGTCGTCGACCGCGCGCTCCTCGTCTTTCCGGGAGGCGCATCGCCTACGGCCTCCCCTCACGGCGCCGACCGGAACCCGCGGACCGCGGGCGGCGAACGAACGGCTCCAGCCGCGCGGTGAAGCCCCCGCCGCGGCGATCGGCACTCCCAGCACGGGGCCCCACGCCCGGGCCGGCGGCCGCGGTCGGGTGGGGGCGGTCTATCGCGTCGCGTCGCGCGGGGTGGAGAGGAGTTCGCGGGCGCGGGCCGGGGTGATCAGTGCGGCCAGAGCGGGGTGGGCGAGCAGGGATATCGGGGCGATGTGGTCGTCGGACACCGGGCGCCACAGGGGGAGGGCGGCCAGCAGGTCGTGCCAGGCCTCGTCGCTGAGGGCCGCCTGGGCCGCCTGGGCCGCGTGTGCGACGTGGGCCGCGTCGGCCCCGGGCCGCTCCGGATCGTCGAGCGCGTACATGGTGACGACGATCGAACGGGAGGCCGGGCCCCGGCCCGGGGGCTCGTCGGGGACCTGGAAGGCCGGGTGGGCGGCGAGGCGGTCGGCGACGGCGTGCACGGCCGCGTCGAACTCGGGCGGGCCGAAGGACAGGCGGAAGCCCGGCTCGGCCGCCCGGGCCTCGTACCGCTCCACGAGGGCGCGGACGGGCGCGGGCGCGTACTCCTTCAGGCGCGGCAGGGGGCGCAGGGCGTGGGGGTGCGCGAGCCGCTCGTGGCGGACGACGAGCGGCAGGAGTTCCGTGGCGAACAGCGGGCCGAGCAGGAAATCGTCGAGCTCGGGCCGGTACCACGCCAGAGCCGCGACCTCGCCGCGCCAGTCGCCGAGCAGCATCCTCATCTGGGCGGCCAGCACGTCCGCCCGCCGCCGGCCGAACTCGTGCGCCCGGGCGAACACCGCCAGCGGTTCGTCGACCGCACCCGCCAGCGCCTCCCGGCGGGCCCGCTCGACCTCCGCGTCCCAGTGGTCCCGGGTCTCGCCCGGCGGCCGGCGCAACGCGTGGAAGGACCTCCACTGCTGCCGCATGAGGTCGTGGAACGAGTCGTACCGCTCCGGTCCCTCGCCGGACCAGGAGGCGAGCCAGTACGCCGCCCACTCGCCGTCCTCGTCCACGTCGTCCGGGTCGAGCAGCATGACCGCCGCGTCGCCCTCCAGCGACAGGCGCAAGGAGCGCGCGAGCATCCTCGCCTCCTGGACCATGAACGCGTCGTCGTCCAACTCGTCCGGTTCCCCGTCCTCGTCGTCCTCGTCCTCGTCCCCGTCCCCGTCCTCGGCGGCGGCCTCCTCCGCGAACTCCTGCCAGACCTCGATCCAATGGCGGTCGTCGGTGTCCCGCAGCCACTCCAGATCCGCCGTGCCCGCGAGGCGGTAGACGAAGGTGCCCGCGTCGCGCCATCCGTCGGTCACGAGCAGGAACTCCCGCAGCGAAGGCGGCAGCCGGCGCCCCAGCCGGGCCTCGGCCGCCTCGACCTCGGCCTCGCTCGCGGGAGCGAACCCCAGCCAGGTGTCGCGCACCACCTCCGGCTCCAGCGGCGTGTCCTGCTCCGGGTCGTGGCCCGCGATCCATTCCGCGCTCCACTGCTCCAGGAACGGCCGCCACGCCACGCGCCCACCCATCGTCAACTCCCCCTCGCAGTCCGCGTCGTCCGGTGGTCCGACGCCACTTCACCACAGGGGTACGACACTGGGCCCCCGGCCGCCCGCCGAGGACCGGAACCGCGGGTCAGGAGGTGTGCGCGCGACCGGCCCGCGGGTCGCGGGAGAGCCAGAGGTCGCGGTCGCCCGCGATCAGTACGCGGCCGTCGGCGAGGGTGACCGCGGCGGTCGGGGGGTCCTCGGAGCAGCCGAGGGCGCCGCGCTTCCAGCCCGTGCCCGTACCGTCGCCGACCCATACGTACGAGCAGGACACCGGGTTGGTGCCGGGCCGGGACCTGAGCCGGGGGGCGGAGCCGATGAGGACCGGGCTGCCCGCGGAGTCCACGGTCGCCGCGGTGATCTCGCCGGTGCCCATGGCGGAGGTGTCCGCGCGCGTCCAGCGGACGCCGTCGCGGCTGGTGTAGAGCAGCGGGAGGTTGTCGTAGAACTGGCGGGTCTTCCCCCGGCCGCCGACGGCCAGCCACCGGCCCCGCGCGTACAGGACGCCGCGGATCAGGGTGCCCGGCGGTGTCCCGGTGACGGCGCCGGACGTCCAGTGCGCGCCGCCGTCCGCGCTGCGCCAGTACGGGACGGTGCCCGAGGGGGCGAAGTCGTAGGCGTTGGTCGCCGCCGCGCCGAAGGCGACGACCTCCCGGCCGTGGACGGCGAAGTCGCCCACGGGAGTGCCCGGTCGGGTGCCGGCGACCGGGGGCAGCGGTACGCGGCGCACGGTCCTGCCCGCGTCGTCGGAGGCGAAGACGAACGGGGACTCCACCTTGGCGACGTACTGGCCGCCGCCGATGAGCAGCCGCGAGCCGACCTTCACCGCGGTGTTCACGGAGGCGTCGTCCGCGGTCTCCTGCTCCGGGTGGTCGTTGAACGTCAGCGGCAGCGCGGCGAGCCGCGTCAGCGTGCCGTCCGGCGCCCGGCGGGTCAGGGTGGCGCCGACGCCGATCAGCGACCCGTCGCCCCACGGCACCACCACGTCACCCGGCAGTCCGCCGCCGAGCCGGCCGGTGCGCATGGAGTACGGCTTCTCGCTGTCGGCTCCGCTGTCACCGCCGGCCCCCGGCCTCGGGGTGAGCGACAGCTTCGTGCAGTGGTGGGAGCCGGTCCAGTTGACGGGGACGTAGTGGTATCCGTTGGCGTACGTGCCCGCGCCCAGGACGCAGTCGCCCAGCGGGACCAGTCGGCGCAGGCCCTCGCCCGGCGCCACGTACCCTTTGTCGCCCGGTCCTGTCACCGACGGGTAGTCCACGGCGCCCGCGTACTTCGTGAAGCCGAGACGTGCCGCGCTCGTGGTCCCCTTGCCGTCCTGCCGCGCGTCGACCGTGCCGCAGCCGCCCATGACGAGCGCGACGCCGACCGCCAGGCACGCGACCGCCGCGAGCCTGCCCCCACCTGGTCCCATCCCGTCAGGCTACCGGGGGGTCGCCGTAGCAACGGCCGCAAAAACAACAGATATCGCTGACCAGGGGCGATGGGCTCAGCCCCGTCGGCGGGTGGCCGGGTCGGATGCCGCAACGTGGGCCGCAACCGCGTCGACGCCGGGGCGGGCGTACCGCTCCAGGGAGCGGACGGAGGCGTGGCGGGAACGGGCCAGCAGCATCGGGGTGGAGGTGCCCTTCTCGGCGTCGTGCGTCAGCGCGGAGTGTCGTAGCCGGTGCAGCGTGAAGCCCTCCAACTCCTCGATGTCCTCCTCACGGGCGAGCGGGTTGGCCAGCAGTCGTGTGGACTTCTCGAAGATCTCCTCGGCCCGGCGGTAGGACAGGCGGGCCCGGCCGGTCTGCTCGCATACGTCCAGCGTCGGGGTGCCCGCGGGCGCCTTGCGGCTGGTGAGGAACAGCGGGCCGCGGGTGCGTCCGGCGATCAGGCGGGGCAGCAGTTGGGCGGTGCCGGACTGCCAGTGAATCCACTCGGTCGCCCCGCCCTTCGAGGTGACCTTGCCCCGCTTGTCCTGCGGGTACAGGTCTTCGACGTTCAGGCACAGCACCTCGTCGGCTCTGGCCGCCGATTCATAGAGCATCTTCCAGAACGTCTTCTCCCTCAGCCCGGCGTCCAGCCGCCACAGGGCGGCGATCTGGCTCTCGGCGAGGGCCTTGGTGCGGTCCGGCGGTGCCGGGCGCCGCTCGATGCCAATCGTCGGATCGCCTTCGATCCAGCCCTGGCGCTGCCACCAGCCGATCGCCTTGCGCGCGATCGACAGCTCCCGGTTGACGGTGTCGGCGTCCATCTCGTCCGCCCGCGCGGCGGCGAGCTCCGCCAGCACCTCCGGCAGGGCAGGGTCGTCGATGACGGTGACCGGCATGGCGGGCGGCTTCGCGCTGCGGCGGGCCGGACCGGTCGGGGCCGGCTGTCCGGCGACCATCCACCCCCACGTCGTCAGTGAGATCCGGTAGACCCTCGCGGAGGACTTCGAGATCCCGGCGCCGGTGAGATACCGCTCGACCGCCGCGGAGTACAGGCCCGGTGGGGCGGATAGGGGCACTACTCGGGCGCGCGGCACAGCGAACGCGCCCCGAACGTCTGCCCCATCATCCGACGCGCTCGCCAGTTCGACCGACACGGCCCCGCCCTCCCGACTGCTCTGCCGCAGTAAATGCGTACACCTCGCCTGCGGCGGCCGGAGAACCCGCCGCAGGTCGCGAAGATCACGGTAGAGGCTCGGTCGCAGTAAATCCGGCATTTACTGCGGCAGCATGCCCGTCTGCGAGGCGCGGGGGTGTTATCGGCCCTGGCGCCAGGCTGGCGCAAGAAGTTGACATGAGGTCAGCAACCTGCTTTAACTCAATAACTATGAATGTAGATAAAAATGGCTCGCCGTCGCCGATCGAGTTCCGTCTCGATCCGACATCAGGAGTGCCCACCTACTTGCAACTGGTCCAGCAGGTGGAGCAGGCGGTGCGGCTGGGGTATCTGCGGCATGGGGATCAGCTGCCGAGGGTCAAGGACGTCGTCGCCGGGTTGGCGATCAACCCGAACACGGTGTTGAAGGCCTACCGGGAGCTGGAACACCGGGGGTTGGTCGTCGGCCGGCGGGGAGTTGGGACGTTCGTCGAGGGCATCGTGGAGCGTGTGGGGCTGCGGGAACAGGCAGCCCTGCACAAGAGCCTGCTGGCCTGGATGCGCACGGCGAGCGAGGCCGGGGTGGACGAGGAAGGCATGAGTGCCCTGTTCACCGCGGCCCTGCACGATCTGCGGCACAGCCGTGCAGGCCGCGCGGACGAGGAAGGCGGCAGTGGCCGGGCGGGGGTGGTCGCATGAGCAGCGGCCTGGCGATCGAGACGGCCGGACTCGGCAAGCGCTACGGCCGCACGTGGGCCCTGCGGGACTGCTCGTTGGCGGTTCCGGCCGGACACGTGGTCGGCTTGGTCGGCGCGAACGGTGCGGGCAAGACAACTCTGTTGAGCCTGGCGGTTGGCCTGGCCAGGGCGACGACGGGGCAGGTGCGGGTGGCAGGCGGCAGGCCTGCGGGGTCGCCTGCCGCGCTTGACGCAGTCGCCTTCGTGGCCCAGGAGGCGGCGCTCTACCGCAATCTGTCCGTGGCCGACATGCTGCGGATGGGGCGCGCCATGAACCGGCGATGGGATGCCGACCGTGCCCAGGACCGCCTGAAGGAGCTGGGCATTCCCCTGGCGAAGAAGGTTGGTGCTTTGTCCGGCGGTCAGCGCTCCCAGGTGGCGCTCACCCTTGCGCTCGCCAAACGCCCGGAACTTCTCATCCTGGATGAGCCGTTGGCCGCGCTGGATCCGGTTGCGCGCCACGACTTCATGTCGGCGTTGATGACGGCCGTGTCGGAGGACGGCATCTCGGTGGTGTTCTCCTCCCACGTCGTTGCGGAACTGGAGCGGGTGTGCGACTACGTGGTCGTCGTACACGGCGGCCGGATCCAGGTCTGTGGTGAGGTCGAGGAACTGGTGGCCGGGCATCACGTCCTGACCGGTCCGGCCGAGCAGGCCGATTCCGTCACGCAGCGCTTTCCGGTCGTCCGGGACCGACGCACTGCCGCCCAGGCGCACCTGATGGTCCGTACCCCCGACCCGTCGGCCGCACTGCCGGGCTGGCAACGGCACCCGGTCGGTCTGGAGGAACTGGTGCTGGCCTACATGCGCGAACCCTCCGCATCGGCCCTGCCCGGCCCGAAACCCCTACACAGCGAACAGGTGCTCCACTGATGACGATGACCGATGCACCGTCCCTGGCCCGCGACAGCTCGCTGCCCCGGCTCGGTCTTGCCTGGGTGACCTGGCGCCAGCACCGGTTCGCCCTCTACGGCCTGTTGGGAATGCTGGCCTGCTTCGCCGCGCTGATGGTGGCCGGAGGCATGCAGGCACGTTCAACCTACGAACAGCTGGGGCTGGCCCAGTGCGCGTCCTACTCCGGTGGCCGCTGCCAGCAGCTCGCCGACGACCTGTTCACTTCGTATGCGACGAAGTGGCCCTTCCTGTTCCTCCTTCTGCTGCCAGGGGCATTCGGTGCCTTCCTCGGAGGGCCTCTGATCGCACGGGAGATGGAGACGGGCACCTACCGGTTCGCCTGGACCCAGGCGGCTGGGCGCACCCGCTGGCTGCTGACCAAGCTGACCCTGGTCGCGGTGGCACTGGTCGCAGTCACGGAGGCATTCGGCGCCCTGTACACGTGGTACAATGCACCGCTGGACCACGTCCTGCCTGTCGGATTCGGCGACTATCTCAGCTTCGAACTGGAGGGGATCGTCTTCCCGGTCCAGACGCTGCTGGCATTCGCGGCAGGGGTCTTCGCCGGCCTGCTCATCCGCCGCACCATGGTCGCAGTCGGTACCGTCTTCCTCGGTGCGTTCGGCCTGCTCATGGCGACCGTCTTCAAGCTCCGCCAGCACTACATGACGCCGCTGACCACCATTGGCAAGCCCGGCCCACGCGACTGGGTGACCGGCACGGCATACGCAGATCCCACCGGTCACCCGCTCAGCGACTCTCAGAGCCACAGCCTGTACATGAAGTACGTGGCGCAACTTCCGTCCGGCAACGGGCTTCCCTCGGTCACCTACAGGGACTGGCTCCAGGCCCGGCACTACACCATCGTGACGAGCTACCACCCCGCCGGCCGCTTCTGGCCCTTCCAGTTCATCGAGGCCGGCTGGATGGGCCTGCTCACCCTGCTACTGGCCGTCGCCACCATCTGGCTGGTCCGCCGCAAGATCGGCTGACCCGCCGTCCGACCGACGGCAGTCGCTCATCCCGGCACTCGGCGACGCACACCGCCTCCCGCGACCGTTCGGTGGCACCGAATCCCGCCGGTGCCACCGACGACGCAGCCGCTCGTCCTTCTTCGGAAAATACGCCGATCTCGGATGAACCAGACGCTGATATGGCGCGGTCATTGGTCGCGGCCAGCGAGTGCCCGGGGACGTCGCTGCCCGGGCTTCTCAGGACCGGTCTGGCCGACGAGGCCGCAGCGGCCGGTAGCCGGCCGGGTCGAGCTTGGCGAGTTCGGTGTCGACCTCGACATTGATCGTGCCGAAGAAGTTCACGTTCTCGCTGTGGGCCGGGGAGATGTGCGCGAGAAGTTCGTCGTCGACCGCGCGGCCCTCGGCCCGCATCTGGGCGATGGCCTGGCCGTAGTACTCCGTCGTCCAGGTTACGACCGAGTTGGTCAGCAGCGTCAGGCACCACGCCTGCTCGGTCTGGGCGGCCAGGTGGCGGTGGCGGATTGCGCCCTCGTGCGCGTAGAGCAGGCTGCGGCGCAGGGAGTGCAGGGACTCGCCCTTGTTGAGCTGCCGGGCGATCTTCCTGCGATAGGTCTCGTCCGCCAGATAGCGGGCGGCGTAGATGGTGCGTCGAAGCGCCCCGTACTCCTTCAGGGCCGCGGCGAGAGTGTTCTGCCGGGAGGAGGCGGACAGCTTGCCGACCGAGGAGGACAGCGTGCCGCCGCCGAACGCCTGGGTCAGCGGCAGGCGGTGGTGGTAGTTGACGACCGCGGCGTTCGCCGCCGCCAGGGTCTCCTCACGGATGTACCACTCCTGGGTCCAGGCCAGGATGTCGTAGGAGATCCCGCACGCCTCCGCCATCCGTACCAGGCCCAGATTCGTCGCGTTCGCGATCAAAACGGCCAGCAGGTTCCGTTTCAGCTCCGGGGAGCGGGCCTGCTTGCCGCCGGCGTGCGTGAAGCAGTCAAGGAACCCGGTCCTCCGGTCCAGCTCCACCAAGAGCGAGGCGATCGGGGCCAGCGGCAGCAGCTCCGACAGTTCCTCCTTCAGGTCAGCGGCCTCGGCCGGGATGTCCTCGGCCGATAGCGGCGGGATAATCAGCTCGCCGCCCGGCGACAGCCGCACCTGACCAGTGCCGGCCTTGGCATTGCCTAGCGCCTTCTCCAGGTCGCCCATCGCCGCCGCCAGTTCCTCCTTGCACCCCTCCAGCGCCACCCGCGCATCGGTGGGCTTGCCGACCAGCTGGCAGAACTGCTCACGCTGCTCCTCCCACTGCGCGGACGTGAACAGGTAGGAGGCCGGATCGGCGTACCGGCGCGAGGACGGCACATACACATCCCCCGACCGCAGCCCGTCACGCAGGCCCAGCAGCACCGTCAACTCCCAGAAGTGCCGGTACGCCGTGACATCCCGATCCCGAGCCGCCTGCTCCAGATAGCCGGCCCACTTCGCAGGCACGAAATCCGTCGGCGCATGGTCGGGGCCTTCCGGGCCCCGTCCGCGTTCAGCTTCTTCAGGATCGTCACGGCCTCCATCAGTGCCTCGGAGCCCGTGCCGCCGGTGAAGCTGATCGCCTTCAGCACGCCCGGGGTGAACTGCCGCAGGTAGGAATAGGAGTTATCGAGCATCGCCAGATGCCCGTTGTCACGCGGCAGCCTGCCAATGGCCTGGGCGACGGCGGCCCGCAGCCGCTCCATGCCGATGGTGTTCCGCAGCAGCCCGCCGACCATCTCGTCCCCGATCCTGGTGTCCACCAGGACCGGCAGGATCTCGTCCAGCAGGGCCTGCCGCCCCTCCCCGGCTGCGGCACGGGCCGCCAACTCGTCGCGCATCTTGGTGCGCGCCCGGCTCTCCCGCGCGGAGACGGCCTGGTCGAACAGGCTGATGACCTCGTCCAGCACATCGGCGGCGGACTGCGAGAGCACCGTCACCAGGATCGGGTGACGGCGCTGCGGCTCGCGCCGGTCCAACGACTGCGCGGTCAGGCGGCGCCCGACCGCCGCCAGGAACCGGCGCCGCTCCGCCGGCAGCCCCGTCAGGTCCAGGGTGTGGGCGTCCAGTCCGCGCAGGAAGGCCAGCTTGTCCAGCTCGGCCTTCACCGCGTTCGCCGAGTCCCCGGTCGCCCCCTTGGACAGCCAGTTCAGCCGCGTCGTCCCGATCCCGGAGTCCACCGTCAGCAGCCCGTCGAGCTCGCCCGTTGGCTTCGGCGTCAGCAGATGCCGTACCCGCTGGTACGTCTCCCGCCCGGCCTCCGCCCGCGCCGCGGCTACCCGCTCCAGCAGCTTCACCACCCCGGGCCGCACCACCCGCGAGGACGTCAGATGCTCACAGGCCGGACGGAACAGCAGGGACGGCGAGTCGTGTTCCATCGCGCGGGCGAGCAGGAACTCGTCCAGCTCCTTCAGCTCCAGCGCCTTCGCAGGCTTCCAGTTCAGGTACCGCATCACCTCGCGCAGATGCCCGGTGCGGGTCTGCTTCCGCGCCCCGTAGAACCGCAGCTCACCCACGGGAATCTGCAGGTGCTCGGACAACCGGGCCACCGCCGCCACCGGCGCCAAGGCAACGTCGTCCGGAACGAACCCGAGCCACGGCAGCGTGCACAGCTGGACCGCCAGCCCGAGCCGGTCCTTCGAGCTACGGCCGCGACCCGGATCGATGAACCCCACGTCCGCTGGCGTCAGCGTGAAGAACCGGATCAGCTCTTCCTTGTTGATCTCCGGAAAGCCGCGCAGCCGCGCCAGCTCATCATCCGCGAACACATGGGTCGCCATCGAGAACCCCACCACGAGCAGTCACATGCGACAACACCTTCGTATCGACGGCTTACCGCATTGCATGGTGAACGACCCGACCACTCCCCAAGACACTTCGCATGGAGGGGGCTTCACGCCCTCCGACACTCGTGCACCTGTCGGGGTCCTGAAACCGGTGCCACACTCACGCATGTGGACGCGAAGGAGCGGGAGCGGCAATTTGAGGTGGCGCGTTCGGCTTCGCGCCGCAGGATGATCCTCCTTGCCCCCGCCTGGGGCCCGGTGTTCATCGTGGTCGGGGCCAAGGGGGTGCTGCAAGCAATGCGTGACACCGGACGACGAACCCCTGGAGGGGCCGCCCCGCAAAAAGGCGACGTCATTCGATTCCCGCTGGTCATGACTGCCGGACTGACGATGATCTTTGCTGCGGTTTTGCTGACTTGGCTGACACTTGGCCTTCCGCCGCAGGGCTTGGCACGCATCCCGGTGGCGCTGCTGGCCGCCAGCCTGACGAGTTCCCTCTTATTCTTCCCCGTAGTCCTGGTCGCAGCAGTCCTCGACATGGGTGCTGTCCAGAAGAACGCCCGACGGGCGCCCGAGTAGACCTACAGGTCTCCAACTTCCCACAGCCTGATTTTCGTCGAGAAAACCCCACTGACCTCACCGTTAGCGGCTGTGGGGTGCCCGGCGTCCAACGAGTCCTCCAGCGCTGTGTGGCTCCCCGGGCGACACCTCGCACCCAGCAGGATCGTCCCAGGCCAGCGGTATCCGTTGTTTTCGCAGCCGTTACTACGGCTACACCTACCGGGGGCGGCGGGGCGATCTCGCGGGTACGCCCGCCTCCCGCCGCGGCCCCCGACACCCCTTGTACCTGTCGTGTACACGCAGGGGTACTGGCGGACGCGCGTAGACTCCGCCACACTCCCTTCTGCGCCACCTGCACACCCGCACACCCCACGAACCGTCGTCGGCACTTGCAGGAGGAATTCGAATGAGTACACTCGCCGCGCGCCCCGGCCTTCGGCTCCAGCCGCGTGTCCGGGCCGCGCTCAGCGTCTTCGCCCTCGTCGTGACCGTGCTCTTCGCGCCCGGCGTCGGCCTGGCCTCGTCCCACAAGGCCTTCGCCGTCACCAAACTGACGCAGGCCCAGGCGGAGAGCATGTTCCGCAGCGCGGGCATCACCTGGTCCTCGTCCGGCAACTGCACGGACCGCTACAACTCGACCTGCACCTCGTTCGACCAGCTGAACCTCACCACGGCCCAGGGTGCCGTCACCCTGAAGAAGGCCAGCGGCTGCGCGCTGAACATCACCGGCGGCACCGAGACCGGCCACGCCAGCGGTACCTACTCGCACTGGAACGGCTACAAGCTCGACTTCAGCAAGTACACGTGCCTCGGGAACTACATCAAGACGTACTTCAGCTACTCCGGCCTGCGCGGCGACGGCTACCCGATGTGGACCGCCGCCTCCGGCAACGTCTACACCGACGAGGGCTCCCACTGGGACGTCGTCTTCTACACCTGCGGCGGCTGCTGACCGGCCCGCCGACCGGGCTGTTGACCGGGCTGTTGACCGGGTCGCCGACCGGCCGCCGGTCGGCGGCCCGGTCGGCGCGGACCGGCCGCGGCCTGATCAACGGCCCCCGGAGTCCTGCCCGATGACGACCACCCTGGCCCACGACGGCGGCGCGTCGGGAACGTACTCGTCGTCGTACTCGCTCACGTCCGCCGAGCGGGGGAACAGGCCCACCACGGTCCGGCAGGGCGGCCGCCGGTCCGGCCAGGGGGTCTGGCCGTCGGTCAGGGCCACGATGACGTCCGGGCGGGGGCGGGCCCGCAGTGCCCTGGTGAAGCCGGAGCGCAGGTCCGTACCGCCGCCGCCGACGAGGGGGATGCCCTCGGCCCGGCACAGCGGGTGCGCGACGGGGGCCACCGCGTCGCAGGGCAGTACGGTGACCAGGTCGCGGCGGCCGCCCACGGCACGGGAGATGGCGGCGACCTCCAGCAGCGCGCTGCCCAGCTCGGTGTCGCTGACCGAGCCCGAGGTGTCGATGACGACGGTGACGCGGGGCGGCCTGCGCCTCAGGCTCGGCAGGACCGCGCCGGGCACCGAGGCCGAGCGGCGCGACGGCCGCCCGTAGCTGTAATCCTCGCCCACGCCGGGGGCGGTAGCCGCCGAGCGCACGGCGGCCCCCAGCAACTGCCGCCACGGCTGCGGCGGGTGGACCACCCGCTCGGCCCACCGCCGCCAGCCCGCGGGGGCGTCCCCCGGACGGCCGGTGATGCCCCGGGCCACCCTGAACCGGACGGCGTCGCGTTCCTGGGCGGTGAGCCCGTGGGCGCCCTCCGGCCCGAACTCCCATTCCCGCTCCAGCCCGTCGGCGCCGCTGCCGCAGTCCAGCCAGGCGAAGTCCTGCGTGCGCGGCCCGAGCCGGAACCGGGTCAGGTACTCCTCCATCAGCTCGCCGGGGGGCAGCATCAGCAGCCGCGGCTCGACGGCGCCCTCGGGCTTGACCAGCCCCTCCCCGTACACGTCGTCGTTGATCTCGCAGTCCGCGGCGATGTTCATCCGCAGCCGCTCCGCCGGGCCGCTCAGCCCGTGCTCGCGCGCGTACCGGTCGCCGCGCCCGTGGTGGTCGCGCAGCAGGTGCGAGACCTCGTGCACCCACACCCCGGCCAGCTCCTCCACCGGGGTGCGGTCCACGAACGCGGGCGACACGTAGACCCGCCAGTGCCGGTCCACGGCCATCGTCGGTACGCGCCGCGACTCGACGGTGTGCAGGGCGAACAGGGCCGTCGCCAGGTAGGGGCGGACCCGGGCCGCGTGCAGCCGGGCGGCGAACAGCTTGTCCCGGTCCAGGGCGCCGGGTGCGGCGGGTGTGCCGTGAGCGCTGGGAGCGCTGGGAGTGTCGGGAGCGCTGGGGGTGTCGGGCGCGTCGGGCGTACGGGGCGTGTTCCGCGCGCCGGGCGCGTCCGGCGCGTTCACGGGCCCGCGCCCCGGCCCGCATCCCGGCCCGTTCACCTGCCGGCTCACCTGCCCGCCTTCGCCGCGTCAGCGATCTTGGCCGCCGCGCGGCCCGCCGCACGGTCCGCCCGCCGGGACAGCGCCACGACCCCGGCGAACCGCTCGACCGAGGCCGGGACGTCCCAGTCCTCCTGCCGCAGCGACGCCAGCGTGGTCGCGGGCACGACCACCAGGTCCGGGGCGCCGGTCTCCAGCGCCCGTACCAGCAGCGCCCATGCCGCGTCCCAGCGGGATCGCTCCGGGCGGGCGCGGACCGCCTGCACCACGCCGTCGAGCGCGGCCTGGCGCAGATCCCCCCGCTCGGGCAGGACCGCACCGGCCGGATCGGCGAGCAGCGTCTCGGGGTCCGGCAGGTCCATCCGGTCCATGCTCGCCAGCAACTCCAGCCCCGGACCGTCCCCCACGGTGCCCCTGACCAGCAGTGACAGTACGTCCCGTGAGGAGCCGGCCGCGGTCGCGAAGGCGATGAGGCACAACGTCATCTCCCAGCTGCGGGGCGAGGGCCAGGGGCCGCCGCGGCGGGTCTCGCTGCTGGGCAGCCGGTGGACGAGCCCGGGACGCGCGGCCAGCAGCCCGCACACCGCGCGGCGGGCGAAGTCGACGGCGTCCGGCAGCCTTTCCCGGTCGAGCCGGGGCAGGGTGGCCCGCGGCCAGGTCCCGCCGAGGCCGCGCACCACGACCTCGTGCTCGTGGGTCCACCGCAGGTGGACGAAACGGTTGGCCAGCGGCGGGCTCAGCTCCCAGCCGTCGGCCGCCGAGGAGCGCGGGTTGGCCGCGGCCACGATCCGCACCCCGGGCGGCAGCCGCAGGGCGCCCACCCGCCGCTCCAGTACGAGACGCAGCAGGGCGGCCTGCACGGCCGGTGCCGCGGTGGACAGTTCGTCCAGGAACAGCAGCCCCCGGCCGGCCCGCACCAGCCGGACGGCCCAGTCGGGCGGGGCCATCGGGACGCCCTGCTCGGCGGGATCGTCGCCGACGACGGGCAGGCCCGAGAAGTCCGAGGGCTCGTGCACGCTGGCGATCACCGTGGTCAGCGGAAGGTCGAGGGCGGCGGCGAGCTGGGTCAGTGCCGCGGTCTTGCCGATCCCGGGCTCCCCCCACAGCAGCACCGGCAGGTCGGCGGCCACGGCCAGCGTGAGCGCCTCCAGTTGGATGTCGGGGCGCGGTTCCGTGCCGGTCTCGCGCAGCAGGCCGAGCAGCTCCCCGGCGACATCGAGCTGGGAGGCGGCCGGGGGAGCGGAGACGGCGGGAGCGGAATCATGTGCTCCGGTTGTCGCCGTGCGAGGGGTAGCGGGGGCGGCAGGGGCTGAAGAGGCTGAAGGGGCAGAAGGGGTGTACGTGGGCATGGGCATCACCTCGGGGTCGGTTCGGGACGGGCCGGCGTGCGGGGACGCGAAGGCCCGGAAGGGTGGGTGCCGCGGGACGTGCCGGATCGGCGGACGGGTGTGCGGGGGTGCGGTCGGCCGGGAAGCTCAGCGGACAGTGGCGTGGCGCGGACGGGTACGACTGCCGGCGGTACGGGGACGGGGCGGGGGCAGGCGGCGGGAGACGGCACCGGTCAGGCCGGCGCGGAACATGCCGTACGTGATCCGCCGCGCCGCGGCCGCCTCCAGTTCGTCCCGCAGGGCGCCGGCCCGCAGCAGAGCGTCGGGGCCCAGCAGGGCCTCGACGACCGCCAGCGCGCCGGCCGTGTCGCCGTGGTCGAGGCGGGCGCGGACGTCATCGAGGCATTCCGGGTGGCGATGGGCCTCGTCGATCGCCCGCAGGCAGGGCAGCGGTGTGCCGGTCAGTGCGGCCAGGAGCTCCTCGCGGCGCAGTTCGGCCGGGTCGTGGTCGAGCGGGGCGAGGACCCCGTCGACCAACCCGATCCGGTGCCGGGCTCCCCGGCACTCCACCGTGCGTGGCCGCCCCACTTCGTCCGGGACCGCGGGCGGACCGGCCTGTGCCGCGCGGCCGGGTACGAGCGCCGACGCGACCAGGGGGTGCAGCCGTTCGGGCTCGATCAGACCGGCCCGCAGCAGCTCCAGGTCGGGCGGCACCCACGTCGCCGCGTCGGGCAGCACCGGCAGCCCCGGCAGTCCCGAGACGCGGCCCGCAGTGGCGGCCGCCCTGAGCCGCATGACGGGTGGGCCGCCGCCGACCCCGTGCCCATCCGCGTCCCCGTGCTCGTCCGTGCCCCCGTCCCCGTTCACGTCCGTGGTCAGGTCGAGGAGCAGCCGGCGGCCGGCGCCGAGCCGAACGACGACGGTGCCGGTGCCGGTGCCGCCCGGCCGCCCCTCGGCGCGGAGCAGGATCGCCGCCTCGGCCGCCCAGCGGTCCACCGCCAAGCGGCCGTACAGCGGCGGCGTTTCCACCGTTTCCGCCATTGCCGCCGCTTCCGCCGCTTCCGCCGCTGCCGCCGGTTCCGGTGGCACGGTGAGGGGACGGTGGGCGGGCGGGAGGCCGGCCCCGGACCGCGTCCGCAGCTCGGCGGCCCGCCGCGCGTCCCACAAGTGGCGGTGCAGGTCGAGCCGGAAGCGGCGGTGGGGACGGGGATGCGGGTGGCGGCCGGCGGCGGCCCCGTGGCGGGAACCGTCCCAGAGCGCGAGGCCGATCCGCTGCCCGTATTCCGCCCAGGCAGGCGGCGTTCGGACCACGAGGTGCACGGGGCCGGCCCGCCCGGCGACGCCGTAACGCGCCAGCGTGAGGGTCAGGCCGGGGCGGAGCAGCCCGTCGGGGGCGATCCTCGGCATGTGCCAGCGCAGCAGGTCGGGAGCCAGATGGCGCAGGTCGGACCGCAGGCGCGCGGCGAGTTCGCTGCCGTACTCACGCGCCACCGAGCGGAGCGTGAGGTCGACATCGATGCCCGCGACGGCGCACGCCCCCGCCCAGTCGCCGACGGCACGGCGGGCGGTAGCGGCCTCGATCATGGAGGGCGGCACGGCGAACTGTCGCACGCGCGGCCAGAAGGAAAGGCGGGAATCCCCGTTCGCGGCGGGAGCGCTCATCAGCACTCACCGTGAGCCGCGGAGGGAACCCCCAATCTGCAAGGAGATTGAGTAGTCATCGCCGTGAGCATAACTCCGCCGGGCCCGGACTGTCAGGACCGGAACGGGCACAGAAACGGGAACGGGAACGGGAAAG
>NZ_JAINVH010000044.1 GCF_020400825.1 Streptomyces sp. HPF1205 | reverse complement strand
CGGCGCCAACCTGCCCGACTACCAGGCCAAGCTCAAGGCCCTGGGCATCGGCTGACGACGACGCCCACCGACGTCGGCGGGATCCCGCGGGGATACCGCACGAGCCGGGTCGTGGCGTCGCCCTGGGCGTGACAGCCCGGGCCGCGTGACCTGACACGCGCGCGCGGTGCGAGCCGCGCCACCGGACCCACCGGTGGCGCGGCTCCTCGCTTCCGGCCCTCGCGCCGGATCAGACCTCCGCCACCACCGGGCGCACGTTGTAGCCGTCCACCCGCAGAGCGGGGCGGCCCGAGGGCAGGCCCGCCGCCGGCCACGACACCGTCACCGCCCTGGACTCGCCCGGCAGCAGCCACAGGTAGTTGTCGCCGTAGAGCGTCGGCAGGACGCGTGCGCCGCCGTCGGCGTCCACCAGCGACAGCCGGACCATCGCGGCGACCGACCGCCCCTGGTTGCGCAGCGTCGCCGTCAGGGTGCGCCACGGGCCGGAGCCGGACACCCGGCCGGGACCGGCGCTCACCCGCACCCGCGGCAGCGAGTTGAGCGCCGCCATGGCCGAGGGCGTGCGGTAGCGCCAATACGTGTTCCGCGACACGACCGAGCCACCGCTGTCGGCGAGCGAGAGCCGCAGCAAGTGCAGGTCGGGCAGATCGGCGGTCCAGCCGGCGGTGAACGCGGGCGCGGCGGCGGCGGGGGCGAGGTCCAGGGCGGCCCGCCGCTCGGCGCCGAGCCGCCGCCCGGACAGGTCGTACAGGCCCGCCGTGACCGTGGCCCCGGCCAGCGCCCGCGCCGTGTGGTTGACCGCGGTCACCTGGCCCGTGACCGGGTCGGCCTGCACGTGCAGCGGCTCGCAGCCCTTCCGGGAACCGTAGTAGGCGCCGTTGACGTCGAAGTCGTAGTCGTAGGTCTGCCACACCGTGCTGTGCCACGCCGGGTGCGACATCCACAGCATCAGCCCGCTGGCGTCGTCCCAGAGGTTGGCGTTCCACGCCTCGAACATCGCCCGGGTGTTCTCGTAGTTGACGAACTGCGCCTTGGTGGCGAAGTCGTCCAGGCCCGTCGCGGCGCCGAGCCTGGCCTCGATGGCGGCCTTGTACGTCTGCGGCGCCTGGTTCCCGTTCTCACTCCAGTCGTGGTAGTACCACGGACCGCCGATCGGCCACTCCGGCTCGCCGCCCACCAGGCCCCGCACGCTCGCCGCCGTGGACACCACCGGCATGCCGATCTCGGTGTGGAAGCCGAAACCGTGGCTGCCGTAGGTGCCGGGGTCGAAGTACCTCTCCGGCTCGACCCAGGAGTACGGGCCGCCGCCGCTGATGACGCCGCCGGCGGAGTTGCTCTGGTAGAGGATGCCAGGGGCCTGGGACCGGACCGCCTCACGCATCCCCTCGTCGATCGCCTGCGGCGGATTGCCCTCGTTGGCGCCGCACCAGACCACCACGCTCGGGTGGGCGCGGTAGCGCAGCACGGTGTCGCGGGCGATCGCGTTGTAGACGTCGTGGTCGGGCGGGTCCATGCCCCACGCGTTGGGGAAGTCGTTCCACACCAGCAGGCCGTACTCGTCGCACTTGGCGAAGAACTCCTCGCGGTTGCTGGAGGCCACCCAGTTGCGGATCATCGTGAAGTTCATGTCGCGGTGCATGCGCACCGCCGCGTCCATCCGCTCGGCCGGCATCCGGCGCAGCAGTTCGTCCCAGCCCCAGTTGCCGCCGCGGCAGAAGACCCGGACCCCGTTCACACTGATCTTCAGCGGATCCGGGGTGTTGCTGACCGACGCCACGTCCGTCCAGCTCTCGCCGTCGTCCGACACCTGGATCGTGTACGTCTTCGGGTACGCCTGCTCCCACAGCACGGCCACCCGGTCGAAGGACTGCGCGGAGCCGAGGTCCACCTGGATCCACTGGTTGTCCTGGTAGGCCGAGGACCAGCGGGTGCCCGGGTCGCCGTCGGTGGCGTTGGCGGGCACGTTGCCCGAGCCGTCCTCGACGGAGGAGGCGGTCACGGGCCTGCGCAGCGCGAGGTCGGTGCCCGGCGCGGAGCTGTCGAGGACCGACAGCGTCCACAGCGAGATGCCCCAACTGGTGGCCCGCGTACCGCAGTCCAGGCGCACGTGGCGGGCCGTGACGGCCGGGAACGACGTCGTGCGCAGGCTCGCGTCGCCGCTGTTGAACGGCAGGGGCACCGCGGTGTTGTCCACGGAGGCCGCGTCGGTCCACGTCGAGCCGTCGGCCGAGACCTGCACCACGTAGGTGCGGGCGTAGGCCTGCTCCCAGGTGAGGTCCACCCGGTCGAAGGACTGCGCGGAGCCGAGGTCCACCTGGATCCACTGGTTGTCCTGGTAGGCCGAGGACCAGCGGGTCTTCGGGTCGTCGTCGGTCACGTTCCCCGGCTGCGTACCGTCGGCGACCGTGGAGGAGGTGGCCGGCGCGTGCAGCGCCAGGTCGGTTCCGGCCCGCGCGCTGTCGGCCACCGCGAGCGTCCACAGCGAGAACCCCCAGCCGGTCGCCCGGGTCAGGCAGGAGATCCGCACGTAGCGCGCCTGCCGCCGGCCGAGGTCCACCGACTGGGTGTACGCGTCGCCGGAGGCGGTGAACGGCAGCGGCACCCGGTAGTCGTAACCGAACTCGCGCATGCCGAAGCGGGTGGTGCGCCGATCGCTGACGCCTCCGTCGACCGCCGCGGTGACGGTCAGGTCGTGCAGGGCCGGGTCGCCGTAGCCGTTGGGCCACCACAGCCGCGGGTCGCGCAGCCTCAGCGCGTCGTGGTCCGCCGGGGCGAAGACGACCTCCACGCTCGCGCCCGCCGGTACGGTCACGGTCCGCTCCACCCGCACCCCGTCGAACGCGGCGGCCACGCCGACCTCGTGGTCGCGGGTGTCGGCGTTGCGCACCGGGACCACGATCGTCACCTCCGCGCGGTCGGTGGCGGGCAGGTCCGGCAGCCTGGTGTCGACCCGCGGGTCGCCGATCACCGCGTGGCCGGTGGAACGCAGCCGCACGTGGTTCCAGATGCCGGCCGCCCGGTCGCGGACCGCGGGCATCCAGTCCCAGCCGGAGGCGGCCAGGTACGTGGGCGAGGCGAGGTTCATCTGCCCGGCACCGGCGTCCACCCACGACGCTCCGTCGGGCCCCTTGTCGTGCGGGCTGCCGGGTACGGGCATCGGGCTGATCCGCACCGCCAGCGCCTGGACGTCCGGGGCGAGGAGCGCGGTGACGTCGTGGGCGCAGCGCGCGAAGGGGTGGGTCAGCGTGCCGACCCGCGAGCCGTTCAGCCAGATCTCGGCCTCGTGGTTGACGCCGTCGAACTCCAGCCACACGTGGCGGCCGCTGCCCGTGTCCAGGCCGCGGGGCAGCGCGAAGTCCCGCTTGTACCACCACGAATGGCGCGACAGCGCCTCCGGGACGTGGAGGTTGCCGAAGCCGGCCACCGGGTCGGGCAGCTTGCCCTGCTCGACCAGTGAGGCGAGTACGGTGCCCGGGACCGTCGCGGGCAGCCAACCGCCGGTGTCCACGCCGGGCCTGGACAGGTCCGCGCCCGTACCGCCCGCCCAGTCGTCCATCGTCAGGGTCCACCCCGACTCCAGGGGCACCGTACCGTCGGCGGCGGTCCGCAGCGGCGGCGCCACCCGGGCGTGCCGTCCCCAGTCGGTCCAGCCGGTCGCCTCGGGTCGCCGGCCGGGCGCGGTCCCGTGGACCTCGAAGCCGTTGACGCCCAGCGGGTTGCCGCTGGAGCGCTTGTGCGCGGTCAGCCGCACCCAGCGGGCGGGCACCGGCCGGTCCAGGGGAATGTCCACGACCCCGCCGGTCCCCGACGTGGTCCGGTACGCCACGTCCCACGACGTGCCGTCCCGGGACGTCTCGACGGTGAACTCGGTGGCGTAACTCGACAGGATCTCCTGACCGGTGGTGCCGTCGGACCAGTTGCCGGAAGGCGCCGGGGTGAACACCGGGTCGCCGGCCGCCGCTTCGAACGTCAGGCGCACCGAGGACACCTGGCACACGGCCTGCAGATCGACCGAGATCCACTGCGGATCGCCGTCACCCGCCCGCCATCCGGTGCCCCTGACGCCCGGGGAGCCGAGCCCGTCCACCGCGAACTCGGCGGGCGCGGGCGCGTACGCCGTCGAGGAGACCGCGACCGGGCGGTACGCGGCGAGTTCGCCCGGCTCGGAGCCCCCGGCGGGGCCAGCCGCCTGCGGCACCGCCCCGGCGCTCGCCGGAAGGGCGACGCCGAGGCCGAATCCGGCGAGGAGGGTGGAACCGGTCGCGACGACCGATCTGCGGGAGGGGTGGGGCGGTTGGTGCGACATGGGTGGTCTGTTCCAATCCGAGCTGGGCCCATGGAGCGGACGACCCGCGAACCGACTCCATGACAACGTTGCCATAGGCTGTTTGCCGCGCCGGGTGTCTGTCAAGGGATTCGACCTTTCCCCTTGGCCGGATGACGGTGTGTGACCACGGGCCGAGGCGCACCGCCGGACCCCCGGAGCCGGCCCGCCCGGACACGCCGCAGGTCAGCGCGCCTTGCGTCCGAGACGGCTTGTAGCATGGGTGGTCCGGAGATGGAGGACATCGATGCAGTCCGAGGACGACGCGGCTTCCCTCGAACAGGCGGCGAGGACTTTCCTCGCGGTACGTCCGCGGCTCTTCGGAATCGCCTACCGCATCCTCGGCAGCGCGGTGGAAGCCGAGGACATCGTGCAGGAGGCGTGGCTGCGGTGGCAGCGGACGAACCGCGCCGAGGTCGAGGAGCCGGCGGCGTTCCTGGCGACGGTCACCGCGCGGCTGGCGATCAACTACTCCCAGTCCGCCCGGGTGCGCCGGGAGACGTACGTCGGGCCCTGGCTTCCCGAGCCGGTCGACACCAGCGGCGATCCGGCGCTCGGCGCGGAACGCGCCGAGGCGCTCGACATGGCGGTCCTCTTCCTGCTGCAGAAGCTGAACCCGGTGGAACGAGCCGCCTACGTCCTGCGGGAGGCGTTCGACTACCCGTACAAGCGGATCGCGGAGATCCTGGAGACGAGTGAGGCCAATACCCGTCAGCTGGTGAGCCGAGCCCGCAAGCACCTGGTGGCCGAGCGCAGGGAGCCGGTCAGCACCACGGACCACCGGCGCCTGATGGAGGTGTTCCTCGCCGCGGCGCGGACCGGCGACCTGTCGGTGCTCGAGGACGTCCTCACCACGGACGTGGTCAGCTACACCGACGGCGGCGGGGTGCGCGGGGCGTCCAGGATCCCGGTCGTCGGGGTGTCGCACGTGTCCAAGTTCCTCGCCGCCTTCGCCCCGCGCTTGTGGCCCGCGGCCAGTACCCGCTGGGTGGAGGCCAACGGCCGGCCCGCGGTGCTGGTCACGGTGGACGCGAACGCGGTGGCCCTGCTGTCCCTCGACGTGTCGCCGCGAGGCATCGAACGCGTCCTGTGGGTGATGAACCCGGCCAAGCTGGCTCCCTTCGTGGCCTCGCTGAAGGACTGAGGTCCCCCCGCCGCCGTGGCCCGGCCGACAGGGCACCGCCTCCCCGGCCCGGTCACCGGGTGTGCCCGCGGCGGACCACCCGCTACGGGGCCGGTTCCCTGCGCAGCCGCGGATCGGTGATCCCGCCGGGGCACTCCTTGCGCCGCTCCCAGCCCGCGAGTCCGGCCCCCGCCCGGTAGGCGTCGTCGAGGAACTTCAGAGCGGTGGCCCACGGGTCGGACGAGGCGCGGGCGTCGTCGTACATGAGCAGCGCGAGGTGGTTGCCGCGGGCGGCCGACCACGTGGCGGCCGCCGGGCGCAGCGGGCGCTCGGCCAGTCCGGGCGGTTCGGGAGCGGTGTAGGAGTAGAAGGCGGGGGCGGGCACGGAGTCGTCGCCGAACCAGAAGCCCGCGCTGATCACCTCCCGCGAGTACGCCTCGCGCGTCACCGGGTCGGCGCCCGGCGGCGGCTCGATCTCCCGGTCCGAGAAGCGGCTGACGGCGATGTCGAAGGTGTGCCAGAAGTGGTGCACCGGGCTGGTCTTGCCCCAGAAGCCCGCCGCGTACTCCTCCAGCAGCAGGGCGACCTGGCTGAGCACCCGCCAGTAGACGGCGACCGCCGCCGGATCGTACGCGCCGTGCTCGTAGTCCGCGGCGAACGGCCTGTCCGCGTCGGGCAGGTCGTACGGATAGGGGTGCTCCGGCTTGGCCTCGATGCCGAGAGCGGCCAGGGCGGTGAGCACGTCCCGGTAGAAGTCCGCGACCGAGCGGTCCGTCAGCGGGAAGGAGGTCTGCCGGCCGGACAGCGTGCTCACGACGAGACGGTGCGCCACGAAGTCGAAGTCGACGCAGAAGGCGTCTCCGCCGAGCACGGGCCCCGTCGGCCGGCTGGTGACGCCGCGGCCGGTGAGGTGGAACGGCACGTTCCACCAGTGGTTGCGGCGAGGACTGCCCGCCAGCCGGATCTTGCCCACGATCTGCAGGAAGCGGTGCAGCGTCTCCTTGGTGTCCCGCCAGGACTCCAGCGGCACGGGCGGGAACAGCTCCATGGCGCCTCCACGAGTCGTCGGGCGGCCCGCGCGGGCCGGATGCGGCTGGTGCCGCGCCCGGCGGCGGGGGGCGGGCCGCACCGGGCGCGGCCCCACGCCATCCTCGGCGCGCCCCGGCCGTCCCGCCACCGCCGCCGGGCCGAACGGGTCACGGGGCGCGGCGGCTTCCCCCACCCGCCGCGTGCCCGCTCCCGTACGCCGCCGGCAGGACCCGGCTCACCGCCGGTCGTCAGAAGCCGGTGAGCGTGGTCTTGCCGATCGACCTGCCCGACTCCAGGAGGCGATGGGCCCGGCGCAGGTTGGCCGCGTTCACCGGGCCGAGGTCCTGGGTGGCCGTGGTGCCGATGACGCCCGCGTCCACGAGGTGGGCGACCCGGGCGAGGATGCGGTGCTGCCTGACCCGGTCGGAGGTCCTGAAGAGCGAGCGCGTGAACATGAACTCCCAGTGGAAGGAGATGCTCTTCGGCTTGAGGACGCCGATGTCCAGGGAGTCGAAGTCGTCGATGGCGACGATGCCGCCGAAGGGGGTCAGCGCCTCGGCGTACGCCGCGAGGTTGCGGTCCGTGCCGGTGGTGCTGAAGACGTGGTCGACGCCGTCCGGCGCGACCTCGGCGAGCTGCGGGGCCAGCGGCCGGTGGTGGTCGACGATGTGGTGGGCGCCCATCCGGCGGGCGAAGGCGGCCGTCTCGGGGCGGGAGGCGGTCCCGATCACCGTCAGCCCGGTCAGGGCGTTGGCGAGCTGCGTGACGATCGAGCCGACTCCGCCCGCGGCGGCGGTCACCAGCAGTGTCCCGGTCCGCTCCACCCCGCCGTCGCGCAGGCCCAGCCGTTCGAAGAGGCCCTCCCAGGCGGTCAGCGAGGTGAGCGGCAAAGCGGCGGCCTGCGTGAACGACAGCGTCGCCGGCTTGGGGCCCACCAGCCGCTCGTCCACGACGTGGAAGCGGGAGTCGGCGCCCGGCCGGTCGATCGCGCCCGCGTAGTACACCTCGTCACCGGGGCGGAACAGCTCGGTGCGCGGACCGGCGGCGACCACCGTGCCCGCCGCGTCCCAGCCGAGCACCTTGGGCTCCCCGCCCGGGTCGGTGCGCTGCCGGACCTTGTGGTCCACCGGGTTGACCGCGACCGCCTCCACCTGGACCAGCAGGTCGTGGGGGCCGGGCCGGGGCACCGGCAGCTCCACGTCCAGCAGGCTCTCCGGGTCGTCGACCGGCAGGCTCCTGCGGTACGCGACGGCGGGCATCGTCTCGGGGTACTCGCTCATGGCAGGTCACTTTCACGTGCGTCCGGTTCGGGCGCGCTCGCGCGGCCCGTTGCGTCCCACGACGGTACGCAACGGGTAGTGGTTACCCGCAACGGCCACGAGTACCCGATGGGTACCATCGCAGCGTGACGACCATATCCGCGTCGTGCGACGATCCCAAGGACGTCTACGCGGCCGCCTGCCCCTGCCGGGACATGCTCGACCTGCTGGCCAACAAATGGAGCGCCCTCGCACTGGGCGCGCTGGAGGACGGGCCGTGCCGCTTCGGCGCGCTGCGCACCCGGCTGCAGGGCATCAGCCCCAAGGTGCTCACGCAGACCCTGCGCCGGCTGGAGACCCACGGCCTGGTCGACCGGCACGTGTACCCGCAGGTGCCGCTGCGTGTCGAGTACAGCCTGACCGCGCTCGGCCGGGACGCCTGCGTCCCCCTCGCCCACCTGCGCACCTGGGTCGAGGGGAACATCGACCGCTTCCCCGGGGCCGGGTGAGGCGCCCTCAGCGCCCCGCGCCGCCTGCCGCCCCCGTCCCCCGTACCCCGGCCCGTCCCCCGAGCGGCCCCGGGCACGGGCCGGCCCTACCGCCGGCACGGCACGAACGCCCGACCCTTCGTACGGCGCCGCGGCCGCCGCGTGGACCCGGGCACCCACGACGGCGAACGGCGCTCCCCCCGTTGGACGTTACGCCGAGTGGCCACGGCGGAACGGGTGCGCGGGGGCCGGCCGGAAGTGGCGCCGATCACTCACCCGACCGGGAATCGAAGCGCGCCACCGGTCGCTGACCAGGTACGGAGGGCTGTGGATCCCTGAGAGCCCCTGACCACAAGGAAGCTGATCCCATGTTCAAGAACATCCTCGCCGCCGTCGACGGTACCGCTCACGGCGCGGCGGTGCTGGACGCCGCCGCCGCGCTGGCCCAGCAGACCGCGGGGACCGTCCACGTCATCCACATCCGCCCCTCCCAGGTCGTCTCCGGCGGGCTCACCGGCGGCGCCATCGTCACCGCCGAGGAGAGCGCGGAGGGCCGGAAGGTCGTGGACGACGCCCTCGACAAGCTGCGGGCGGAGGGAATCACCGCCGACGGCGAGGTGGACGAGGGCCTGCGCGAGGACCTGGCCGGCATCCTCGTCGAGCGCGCGCAGGCCCTCGGCAGCGACCTCATCGCCGTCGGCCCCGGCCACTACCACGGCATCTCCGCCCTCCTGCACACCAGCGTCAGCAACGGGGTGGCCAGGACGGCGCCCGTGTCGGTCCTGCTGGTACGCAGCGAGGCGTGAGCCCGGCGTGAGCCGGGGGAGGGGGCCGCGGGCGGCGGACCCCTCCCGCCACCGGGAGCGCCCGGCGTCGACCGCGCCCGCCGGGTCGCGACCGCGCCGGACACCCGCGCGCGGACGCCGTCGCCCGGCCGGCGCGGACCGGGCGGCAGCCGCCGGGCGCGGGCGGGTCAGCCGTGTTTGGCGACGGTGAGCAGCACGGCCGAATCCTCGATGGCGTGCAGGCCGTGGCGGGCCGACGGCAGGGCGAGCAGGTCGCCGGAGCGGCCCTCCCACGAGGTGTCGCCGGCGTCGAGCCGGACCCGTCCGCGCAGCACCAGCAGGGTCGCCTCACCCGGGCTGTCGTGCTCCGCGAGGTCGGTGCCGGCGGTCAGCGCCAGCACGGTCTGGCGCAGCACATGCTCGTGGCCGCCGTAGACGGTCCGGGAACTGCGCCCGGTCGAGGAGGCCGCGGCGCGCTCCAGGTGCTCGCGGGCCTGTGCGTCGAGGGAGAGTTTCTGCATACCACCAGTGTCCGGCATCGCGGGCCGCGAACCGCGGCGCGCCGTGCGCACGGGCGCGTGTGCGGCGGGTGGTACGGACGGGGCCGGGGGACGTACGGGCGGCGGGCGGGACGCCCCCGGGAACAGCCGGCCACATCCGGATGAACATTGGCGGACCCCGGTCCGCCGGTGGCGCGGCCGGCCGCGCCGCGCGGCTAGGGTCAGCGGCCGTGACCTCTGCCTTTGCCCTGGAAGACCGCGCCGCGGGCGGCCCCGCCGTCCGGCACCGTACGCCGCCGGCCGCACGCGCCGCGGCCGCGGTCGCCGTCGTCGCGGGCGCCGCCTCGATGTGCTGGAGCGGCCTCAACCACGACGTGCGCTACGTCCTCGGCGGCATGCGGGCGGCCGGCCGCGGCGGCTACGGCGCCTCCGGCACCTTCGTGCACCGGCCGCTCGCGTACCGATGGCTGCTGTCCGGCCTGGACCACCTGACCGCAGGGCCGGTCGCGTTGCGCGAGGCGTGGATACGCCTGCTGGTCGTCGTCCTCACCGCGGCCCTCGCCTGGTGGCTGCGCTCCGGGCTCGCCCGCCGGCTGCCGCGCCGAGAGGCGGACGCCGTCGCCGCGGCCACCGGTCTCGCCCTGCTGTTCGCGCCGCCGTGGGACTTCCTGCAGCCGGAATGGGTGGCGATCTGGCTGGCGGTCGCCGCCCTGGCCGCGGGACTCGGGCCGCGCCGGGCGCGGTGGGCGGTCCCCGCCGCTGGTGTGCTGACCGCGCTGGTGGTGCTGGTCAAGTACACCACCGCGCCGACCGCGCTGCTGCCGCTCGGCGCGCTGATCGCTCTGGACCGCCGCCGCGGCCGGTGGACCGCCGCGGCCGCCGCGCTGGCCACCCCGGCCGGGTTCGCCCTGGCCATCGCCGTCCAGCCGCGCGAGTGGCGGTGGTTCAACGAACTGTCCGCGCTCAACCCCGGCACCCCGCTGCAGGACGGCTTCCACGCCCGCGACCTCGGCCTGCTCGTCGACACGGTCGGCACCGAAGCGCTGATGAACCCGGTGGTGGCGCTGCTGCCCGCCGCCGTCGTCCTGCTCGCCCGCGGCGCGGCGACCCGGCGGGCGCGCCGGGCGTGGCCGCTGCTGACCGGGGCCGGTGTCGCGGCGGTGCTGGTCGCGCTGGTCGTGCAGGGGCAGTGGTTCCAGTACCACCTGGCCGCCCTGCCCGTGCTCGGCGCCGCGCTGTGGGGGCTGGCGCTGGCCCGCCACCCGCACCGGTGGACGGTCGCGGCCACGGCCGTCCTGGGCGCTGCCACCCCGCTGCTGGCCGGCCGGTCGCTGTCCTGGCGCAGCGCCCACGCGAGCCTCGCCTTCACCCTGGTCGCGGTCGTCGCCGCGGCCGCCGCCGGCGCCGCCGCCGTCCTCGGGTCGAAGACGCCGCCGCGGTACACCACCGCCGCCGCCCTCGTCCTGGCGCTGGCCGTCCCCGCGTGGCCCACGACCCCCTACTCGTACGACACCCGGCACTCCACCTTCACCGCGCTCGAACGCGCTAGGACCCGGCACGAGCTGGGGCGGTGGCTGGACGGGGTGCGGGAGCGGATCGGCTCCGCCACGCCCGTCACCTATCTCGCCTTCGGGGACGTCGGGTACCTGCTGGGCAACCCGACGCACTGCCGCTACCCGACGCCGGACTTCCTGCAGCGCACGCGCTACGACCGGGCCGTCACCGGCCAGGTCAGCTACCGCGAGAACCTGCGCTGCCTGGACGACCCGCGCACCCGGTACGCGGTGCTGGACACCTTCTGGTTCCCGCTGGGCCAGGTCGCGCCGGAGGTCGCCGCGCGGGTGCGGCAGCGCTTCGACTGCGCCGCGCCGGTGGCCGCCGACCCCGCGTACCACCTGGTGATCTGCCCCAGGCGCTGAACGGCGTCTCCCGGCCGCCGCCCGGTGAGCGCCCCGGTCGGTGATTGACTCGGTGTGCACACTCAGTGTACACACGGGGTCATGACCGTTCCCATGACGCTCCTCGGGCTGCTCGAACGCGAGCCGAGCCACGGCTACGACCTCAAGCGGGACTACGACACGTACTTCTGCCGCGGCAAACCCCTCCTGCTCGGGCAGGTGTACTCGACGCTGGCGCGCCTGGCCCGCGACGGGAAGGTCGTGGTCGGCCCGGCCGAGCCCGGATCGGGCCCGGACCGCAAGCGGTACGTCATCACCGACCTCGGGGCCACCGAGGTCGAACAGTGGCTGACCGAGCCGGTGGAGTCCGAAGCGCCGCTGCAGACCGAGCTGTTCACCAAGGTCGTACTCGCCCTGATGCTGGGCCGCGACGCCCAGGCGTACCTCGACGTCCAGCGCGCCGCACACGTGCGGCGCATGCGGGAGCTCACCGAGATCAAGCGCACCGGTCCGCTGGTCGACAAACTCCTGGCCGACCACGGCATGTTCCGCCTGGAGGCGGACCTGCGGTGGATCGAGGTCACCTCGGCCCGGCTCGGCGCGCTCGCCGAGGAGGTGCGCGGATGACCGCCGCGCAGGCGCCCGGGGCGCCGCGTACGGGGGAGTTCCTCGTCGAGGCGCGCGGCGTCACCCTGTCCTTCGGCCGGACACCGGCGCTGCGCGGCGCCGACCTGGCCGTGGCGGCGGGCGAGATCGTGGCCGTCATGGGCCCGAGCGGCTCCGGCAAGTCCACACTGCTGCACTGCCTGGCCGGCATCCTCGTGCCCGACGCGGGGGAGATACTGTTCGACGGCCGCCGGGTGGACCGCATGCGCGAGAGCGAGCGCAGCGAACTGCGCCGGGACCGCTGCGGTTTCGTGTTCCAGTTCGGCCAGCTCGTACCCGAACTCACCGCGGAGGAGAACGTCGCGCTGCCGCTGCTGCTGCGCGGCTCCCGCAGGGCGGCGGCGCTGGCCTTGGCCCGTGAGTGGTTCGGCAGGCTCGGCCTGGACGGCCTGGAGCGGCGCAGGTCCGGCGAGCTGTCCGGCGGCCAGGCCCAGCGGGTCGCGCTCGCCCGGGCCCTGGTCGCCGGCCCCGACGTGCTGTTCGCCGACGAGCCCACCGGGTCGCTGGACTCGCTCACCGGGGAGCAGGTGATGGAACTGCTGGTCACCACCGCCCGTGAACAGGGCACCACCGTCGTCGTCGTCACCCACGAGGCCCGGGTCGCCGCCTGCGCGGACCGCGAGATCATGGTCCGCGATGGCAGGGCCATGTCGCTGTCGGCGGGACGGACCGCCTCGTGAACCGTCTCGTACGCCTCGGGCTGCGGCTCACGCTCGGCGGCGGCAAGGAGGCCGCCGCCCGGCTGGCCGTCATCACCGCCGCCGTGGCGCTGGGCGTCGGGATGCTGCTGAGCACCCTCGCGGCCCTGAACGCCACCGGCACCCAGAACGACCGCTACGCCTGGCTGAACACCGCGGTGGGCGACGACCCCCGTCCGGCCGCCACCGCCCGGCCGGACGCCGACCCGCTGTGGTGGATGCTGCGGGCCGACGGCTTCCGCGGCAAGCTCATCGGCCGCCTCGACGTGGCCGCGACCGGCCCGCGCTCGCCGGTGCCGCCCGGCATCCCCCGGCTGCCGGGACCCGGCGAGTTCTACGCCTCGCCCGCCCTGGCCCGGCTGCTGGCCACCACCCCGGCCGCCCAGCTCGCCGACCGCTACCCCGGCCACCGGGTCGGAACCATCGGCGACGTGGCGCTGCCCGGACCGGACTCCCTGATCATCGTCATCGGCCACCGCCCGGACGAACTGTCCGGCAACCGCATGGCCCAGCGGGTCACGTCGATCACGACCACTTCGCCGAGCCGATGCGACGGCAGCAACTGCGAGGTGGCCGGCACCGACAGCAGCGGCATGGACCTCATCCTGTCGGTGGTGTCCGGCGCCCTGATCTTCCCGGTCCTCGTCCTCATCGCGACCGCCACCCGGCTCTCGGCGACGCGGCGCGAACAGCGCTACGCCGCCATGCGCCTGATCGGCGCCACACCCCGGCAGATCTCGGTGATCTCGGCCGTCGAGTCGACCCTGGCCGCGACCGCCGGCGTCGCCGCGAACTTCGCGCTGTTCTTCCCGATCCGCCCGCTGCTGCGGCAGGTGAACTTCACCCGCACGCCGTTCTTCCTCGGCGACCTGTCGCTGACCCCGGCGGACGTGCTGCTGGTCGGCCTCGGCGTCCCGGTCGCGGCCGCGGTCTCGGCGTGGATCGCGCTGCGGCGGGTGCGGATCTCACCGCTCGGCGTGACCCGGCGCGTCACCCCGCGCCCGCCGCGCGCCTACCGGCTCGTCCCGCTCGTCGCGGGGCTCCTGGAGATCGCCTGGTTCATCGGCCGGGACCCGAGCACGAGCGGCGGCCAGGTCCGCGCGTTCCTGCCGGGCATGCTGCTGGTCATGGGCGGTATCGTGCTCGCCGGGCCGTGGCTGACCATGGTGGGAGCCGCCTTCATGGCGCGCCGCACCGGCCGGCCCGCCCCACTCGTCGCCGGACGCCGGCTCTCGGACGACCCGAAGGCGGGCTTCCGGGCCGTCAGCGGGCTGGTCCTCGCCCTGTGCGTCACCAGCGGCGCGGTCGGGATCATCACCTCCATGGTCGCCGAGCGCGGCATACCGCAGGGCGGCCCGCAGGTCCGCCACACCGTCGTCGGCGACTACATCGACTACAGCCACTACGACGACCGGCTCACCGGCACCGCCGCCTCGCCGTCCGACGCCCTGCTGGGCCGCCTGCGCTCCGTACCGGGTGTGCTGGGGGTGACCGTGGTCCACGAGGACCCGCACTTCACCCGCCGCCAGGGCGGCGACGGTTTCGGCGGCGGCCTGGCCTCGTGCGTGCAACTGGCCACCACGCCCGTCTTCGGCGCCTGCCCGCCCGGGGCCGAAACCGCCGCGGTCGCCGCCGACTTCGCCGGCATCGGCTTCCAGGACCCGGACCGTCCCTGGCCCACGGTGTGGCACGCCGCCGCCGCGGGCCCCGACGGGCTCCAGCGGCTCCCGGCCCTGCAGGTGGTCGTCGTCACGGACGGGTCGACACGGGCGGAGGAGCAGGCCCGTACCCTCCTGGCCACCGCCTATCCCGACCAGCGGGTCCCGTACACCCTCGCCGAGGACCGGGCCCGCGCGTCCCAGGAACTCGACGGCTACAAGCAACTGGCCGACGTGGTCGTCGCGGTCAGCTTCCCCGTCGCCGGCTGCAGCCTCGCGGTGAGCGTGGCCGGCGGTCTCAGCGACCGCAGGCGCCCCTTCAGCCTGCTGCGGCTGACCGGGGTGCGGCTCGGGGTGCTGCGGCGGGTGGTGCTGCTGGAGAGCGCGGTCCCGCTCGTGGTGGTCTCCGCGGTGGCCATCGCCACCGGCTTCCTGGCCGCGCACCTCTTCCTCAAGGCGCAGCTGGGGTATTCGCTGCGGGCGCCGGGCGGCGAGTACTACCTCATCGTCGGCGGCGGGCTCGCCGCGGCCCTCGCGGTGATCGCCTCCACCCTGCCGCTGCTGCGCCGGATCACCGCCCCGGAGACCGTCCGCAACGAGTGACCGGCCCCCGGGGCCGATCGTCGCGCGAGGGGTCCGTACCGGCGACCGGTACGGACCCCTCGCCCCGGTGCGACCAACGCCCCGTCGGGAGAGATCCCGTCAGGAGGACGCCGGGAAGCGCGGGAAGACGCAGTGGATGGGCGGCGGGCCCGGGTCACCGGGGGTGGTGGTGACCGTGACACCGGTGCCCGAGGGGGACAGGTCGGTGCGGCTCAGTGTGATGTTCGCGTACTTGGCCGTCACCGCGGTGGCGTCGAGGTCGACGTCGCGCAGGGTGATCCCGGACGGCTGGTCGGGGCTGTAGCCCTCCAGGTCCGAGGAGGCGCCGGGCACGGACCGGACGGCCTTGGCGCGGTCGATGGTGACGGACTTGAACCAGGGGATGGTCGTCCCGGTCGGCGCGGCGTAGTTCGGGGTGATGACGATCAGGTTCTGGACCCCGGTCATGCAGGTGTCCAGGTACGTGGTGTTGGTGACCGTGCCGCCCTTGCCCGGGTAGCTCTTGATGCGGATCCCGTTGTTGAAGCTGCTGACGTTGCCCCAGATGTCCTTGCCGTCAAGGGTGTTGTGCTCGATGAGCATCGAGTCCAGGCCGTAGGTGGTGCCGCTGCCGATGGACAGCCCGTGCGTGCCGTAGCAGTGCATGTGCTCCACGGTGACGGCGGACTCGGCCGCGTTGTTGGTGGTCATCGCCACGCAGTCGTCACCGGTCATGATCGAGGAGTTGGTGACCGTGACATCGGTGCTGGAGTCGATGTTGACGCCGTCGGTGTTGAGGGTGTCCGCCGGGGTGGCGACCTTGATGCCCCACACGGTGGCGCCGATGCTCTGGCTGATGAACAGGTGCATCTTGGCCGCGTGGGTCAGCGTGAGGTGGTAAAAAGTCACGTCGTCGGCCTGGTTGGACTGGATCAGCCGGGGGTTGACCTGCGCCAGTCCCTCCTGCTTGGCGGTGTTCGCCTGGTCGTACCACGACGTCGTGGTGCCGAGGATGGTCTGGTCGCCGCGGCCGTCGACTGTCCCCTCGCGGCCGGCCCGCCGCACCCCCTCGACGCCCGAGTCGCGGCCCGTGACGGTGATGAAGGGGTTGCAGCCGGTGCCGCTGGCGCCGATCGAGCCGCACACGGCCTTGCCCGGCTGCTGGTACGCGGCGGCGTCACGGGTGGCGAAGAGGGTGGCGCCCGCGTCGACCACCAGGAACTCCCCGGCGCGCACGGTCAGCGGGTCGGACAGGAAGGAGGCGTCGGCCCCGGCCGCGCTGAGCAGCACGCTCCGGCCCGACCCCGCGCAGGCGTCCAGTGCCGCCTGGATCCGGGCGGTGTCCGGGGGAGCGGTCTCGGCCGCGTCGCCGAACACGCGGGTGCCGCCGGGCAGAGCCGCGGTGAGCCTTAGGCAGACGGCCGGCAGGCGCGGCTCGCTCACCTGCCGCGGGTCGCCGGCGGTCCGCACGGCGCGCGCCGCGGACAGGGCGACCGGGTTCCAGCCGTCCGGGCCGGCCAGGTAGCTGCCGGCGGTGTACCCGGCGGCGGTGGCGGCGTCCAGGACCGGCCGCGCCGCGGAGGTCCTGGTCACGGAACCGGGTCCGGTGTTCGCGTACTCGCCGTACCGGCCGCTGGTCCAGGTCGCTCCGGAGATGCCCAGCCACGGGCCGCCGGTGTTGACCGCCTGCGGCAGCACCGTGTTGCGGATGACCACCTGCGGGTCGGAGTCGGAGCTGGGCTTCCAGGCCCGGCCCAGGTACAGCGCGTTGTTGGCGAGTGTGGTGTTGACCGTGGAGCCGGTGACGAGGATGCCGTACCGGTGCGCGGCGGGAGTGGCCGGCGCGGTCAGGTACGCGCTGCTGTAGATCCCGTCGTTGAGGGCGTCGATGGTCGAACGGTCCACCACCAGGGTGCCGTTGCCGAAGATGAAGTCGACGTCCCCCTCGATCCGCGAGTCGTAGACGTACTGCCGCAGGTCCACGCTCGCGCTGGAGCCCCAGGTGAGCAGCGTGTCCTGGTGGCCGTAGAAGACGTCGTGCAGGTACTGCTGGCGGTCGCCCTCCATCGCCAGGGCCACGGCCTGGGTGCCGCTGACGCCCGGGTGGGCCCTCTTGTCGAAGGTGTTGGCGAACGTGAGGTACTCGGCCGTGAAGTCGTTCGCCTTCGCGTGGACGGTCGCCGAGCCCTCGGTGCCGTAGGGCTTGCCGGTGCTCGGATTGGTCTCGTCGTGGTAGTCGGCGGAGGTGATCACCACATCGGCGGGGTTGCTCGTGGCGCCGCGCAGGGTCAGGTGCAGCTTGGTCGCGGGGATGTCGACCCGCTCGGTGTACGTGCCCGCGGCGATGGAGATCACGTACGGCGTGGCCGAGCGGTCGGGTACGGCGTTCACCGCGGCCTGGACGGTGCGGTACTGGGCGCCGCTCTTGGCGACGGTGAGGACCACGGGTGCGGTGGCGTCCCGGGTGGGGGTGACGGCGGAGGCATGGCCGACGGGGCCGCACAGCAGGAGTGCGGGCACGCCGAGCAGACCCGCCGTGAACCGGCGGAGTTTCATGAGGCCCCTCATGGTGTCGGTGTGGGGGGAGCCGGCGCTCCGGGGCCGGAACGCCGCGATCCGGAACAGGTGTTGACGTTCACAGCATCGTGCAGCATGTCTCATATATGAGGCGCAGGCGAGAGTACGGGCACCGGGAACACCCGTCAACGGCTCTCGGCGCGACCGGCGTTGGCCGGTCGGGACTCCGCCCTGCTCAGCCGTTGCGCGACCCCTTGACCATTCCTGCCCGGGGGCCTAGCGTCATGGCGTCTCATATATGAGATCTTATTGCCGTCGGGATCGACCGCACGCTTCCCTCGTGGCACGCCACTTCCCCGAGTACGAGACCTTCGCCCGACCATCCCCGACCAGCAGACTTGCGAGCACGCCGCCGCCGGGCACGCGCCCGGCGGCGCGAAGCGGAGTAAGGGGCAAGCCCATGACCTTGGAGACGCGGACTCCGGCCGCCCGGCTGGAAGAACTGCGCGCCCGACTGGCGACCGTCGTCGCGATACCGGTCACGCCTTTCCGTGAGGACGGCAGCGTGGACTGGGACAACCACGCCGAGCTGATCGGCCGGCTGGTCCGGCACGGTGTCGAGGTCGTCACCCCCAACGGCAACACCGGCGAGTTCTACACGCTCACCGAGGCGGAGACCAGGCGCGCGGTGGAGTCGGCGGTCGCGGCCGCCGACGGCCGGGCCGAGGTCATGGCCGGGGTCGGCTTGGACGTCGCCGGCGCCGTGCTCGCCGCGCGGCACGCGGCCGAGGCCGGCTCGGCCATGCTGATGGTGCACCAGCCGGTGCACCCGTACCGCTCCGCCGAGGGCTGGATCGACTACCACCGGCACATCGCCGACGCGGTGCCGGAACTCGGCGTCGTCCTCTACGTACGCGACCCGCGGATCAGCGGCGGGCAGATCCGCGCCCTCGGCGAGCACAGTCCCAACGTCATCGGCGTGAAGTACGCGGTGCCGGACACCGTGCGGTTCGCCTCCGTCGCGCGCGACGCGGGTCTTGACCGGTTCACCTGGATCGCCGGACTGGCCGAACTGTCCACCCCCGGCTACTGGGCGGTCGGCGCGACCGGGTTCACCTCGGGCCTGGTCAACGTGGCGCCGGCCCTGTCGACCGCCCTGCTGCGGGCGCTGCGCGACGGGAACTACACCGGGGCGATGGAGGTGTGGCAGTCCGCGCGCGCCTTCGAGGAACTACGGGCCGCGGACGCCTCCGCGGACAACGTCAGCGTCGTCAAGGAGGCGCTGGCGCAACTGGGGCTCGCCGGCAGGACCGTGCGCCCGCCGTCCCGGGTGCTCCCGCCCGACCTGCGCGAACGCGTCGCCGGGCTGATCGAGCGGTGGCGCGCGGAGGGCCGGCTGTGACCGGCCGGGCCGCATCCCAGCCCAGGGCCCCGGCCCGGCCCGCGGCGCCGCCGACCAGCGCCCGCCACCGGACCCGAACCACCGACCACCCCCACCACCTCGACGAAGGGCCCCCACAGACATGTCCGACGCCGGCACCCCCCGTACCAGCAGCCACGCGACCGACCCCGCCCCCGTCACCGCCGCAACCCCCGCGGGCCCCGCCAGAGCCCTGTCCCGCCGCCGGGTGCTCGGCTCGCTCGCCGGCGCGGCCGCCGCCGGCCCCGTACTCGCCGCCTGCGGCGCGCCCAGCAGCGGCACCAGCTCCAAGCCGGCCCCCAGCACCCTGGCGACCGCCCCGTCCAAGCCGGTCACCCTCAACATCCTGGACGTCGCCGGCAACCTCGCCCTGACCAAGCCGGCCATCGAGGCGTTCAAGGCCGCGCACCCCGGCTCGGTGTCCAAGATCACCACGACCACCGGCACCGCGCCCGAACTCGCCCCCAAGGTGCAGGCCCAGCAGCAGGCGGGCAACGTCCAGATCCAACTCGTGCTCACCGGCACCGACGGACTCGCCGCCGGGATCCAGAAGGGCCTGTGGTACGACCTCAAGCCGTACTACACCACCTTCTTCCCCGGCCTGATGGACAACTACCAGCCCGGGGCCGCCTCCATGGCCGCCCTCGCGCAGGACCAGGGCATCGAGCTGGTCTGGACCCCGAGCGGGCCGCTGGTGGAGTACGACCCCGCCAAGGTCGCCCACCCGCCCACGACCACCGACGCCCTGCTGGACTGGGCCAAGGCCAACCCCGGCAAGTTCCAGTACGCCCAGCCCCGCAACTCCGGGCCGGGCCGCACCTTCCTGATGGGCCTTCCGTACCTGCTCGGCGACTCCGACCCGACGAACCCTGCCACCGGCTGGTCCAAGACCTGGGCCTACCTGACCGAACTCAGCAAGTACGTGGACACCTACCCGTCCAAGACATCGGCGACCATGACGAACCTCGCCCAGGGCACCGTGCACATGATCGCCAGCACCATGGGCTGGTACATCAACCCGCGGGCGCTGGGCACCGTGCCGGCCGCCATGAAGGCCGCCAAGTTCGACAACCCCACCTGGGTCAGCGACGCCCAGTTCGGCGTCATACCCAAGGGCGTCTCGGACGACGAGCTGATCGCGGCGCTCCAGTTGCTCGCCTTCCTGCTCGCCCCCGAGCAGCAGGCCGTCACCTACGACGAGGGCTACTTCTACCCCGGCCCGGCCGTGAAGGACGTGCCGCTGAGCAAGGCGCCCGCGTCCTCGCAATCGGCCCTGCAGAGGTACGGCGACACCGAGTTCGACTCCTGGATCTCCGGCAGCACCATCAAGAACTCGCTGCCCGCCACCGCCCAGGTCACCGCCTTCGACCTGTGGGACAAGAAGATCGGCTCGTCCAAGTGAGCACCGGGACCGACATGACCTCCAGTCAGAAGGCGCCCGCCGCGGCGGGCGCCAAGGCGCACCCCGCCTCCCAGCTCGGCGAGCTGTCGCTGCGCGGCATCAGCCGCGCCTACGGCTCCCACCTGGCGCTGCACCCGCTCGACCTGACCATCAGTGGCGGCGAGTTCGTCGCCCTGCTCGGCCCCTCCGGGTGCGGCAAGACCACCGCCCTGAACTGCCTGGCCGGCCTCCTCCCGCTGACCGCGGGCGAGATCGTCCTGGACGGCAGGCGGATCGACACCGTGCCGCCCGAGAAGCGCGGATTCGGCATGGTGTTCCAGAACTACGCCCTGTTCCCGCACCTGACCGTGCGCGCCAACGTGGCCTTCGGGCTGAAGATGCGCGGTGTCGCCAAGGCCGAGACCAACCGGCGGGTCGAGGAGGTCCTGCGCCTGGTACGGCTGGGCGAGCAGGCGCACAAGCACCCCGGGCAGCTCTCCGGCGGCCAGCAGCAGCGGGTGGCGATCGCCCGCGCGATCGTGATGGAGCCGGCCCTGGTGCTGATGGACGAGCCGCTGTCCAACCTGGACGCGGCGCTGCGGCTGGAGATGCGCAGCGAGATCCGGCGCATCCACCAGGAGTTCGGGCTCACCACCATCTACGTGACGCACGACCAGGAGGAGGCGCTGTCGCTCGCGGACCGCCTCGTGGTGCTGCACGCCGGGCGGGTCAGCCAGATCGGCACCCCCGCCGAGCTCTACGAGCACCCGGCCGATCCGCACGTCGCCGCGTTCATGGGCTACCGCAACCTGCTGCCGATGGACGTGGTCGCCACCGACGCCGGCGGTACGGTCGCGCAGCGGCCGGGCCTGCGGCTGACCGGGACCGTCGTCGGCCCGCGGGCCCAGGTGGCGGCCGGCCGGCAGGTGACGGTCGCCATCCGCCCCGAGGACCTGCGCGTCGCGGAGGCGGACGAGCCGCCGATCGGCGAGGCGGTGGCCGAGGTCGTGGAGTACCACGGCCGCGTCCTGCACGTCGAGGCGATCACCCCGCACGGCGACCGGATCCACCTCAAGGCCCGCGGCCAGGTCCGTCCGGGCGACGCGCTGTCCCTGGCGGTCGACCCCGACCGGGCGCTGTTCTTCCCACCGGTGGGCGAGGCAACGCAGCCGGACGGCGGTCCCGCGACGCAGGCCCCCGGCGCCGGCGGCGGTCTCGGCGAGGCGGTGTCCTGATGGCGGGCCTGCCCATGACCTCCCAGGCCGCCCTGCCGGACACGCGGCCGAAGGCGGCCCTGCGGCACCGGCTCGCCGAGCGGGGCGTCGACCGGACGCTGCTGCTGGCCGTGCCCGGCGCGCTGGCCGTGATCGCGCTGTTCTGCTACCCCTTCCTGTACGGCCTCCAGCTCTCCTTCCAGCCGGCCAAGGGCGGGACGCTCGGCGCGTACCGGCAGTTCTTCTCCGAGCCCTTCGCCCGCAAGTCGATCTGGGCCACCTTCTCGCTGGCCATCCCGGCCTCGGTGATCAACGTCGGCGTGTCGGTGCCGATCTCGTACCGCATGCGCCGCGAGTTCCGCGGCAAGCGGCTGCTGCTGGCGCTGCTCGTCGTCCCGATCACGCTGGGCACCGTGCTCACCGCCGAGGGCATCCTCGAGTTCTACGGCCCGGCCGGCTGGTTCAACCGCACGCTGCACCTGCTGGGACTCACCGACTCACCGGTCCGGCTGACCATGAACTACACCGGGGTGCTGCTGTCGCTGCTCATCAGCGGCTTCCCGTTCGCCTACCTGCTGACCCACTCCTACCTGTCCGGTATCCACCCCAGCCTGGAGAAGGCCGCCGCCACGCTGGGCGCGGACTGGTGGCAGCGCTTCCGCTACGTCACCTTCCCGCTGCTGCTGCCCGGGCTGATGACCACCTTCTGCCTGAGCTTCGTGATGGCCTTCGCCGTCTTCCCCTCCGCGATGATGGTCGGCGACCCCAACGGCAGCACCCACGTGATCTCCATCGAGGCCTACCAGGCCGCCCTGGAGCGCTTCGACTACTCCCAGGGCTGCGCGGACGCGATGATCATGACCGTGCTGATGTTCGCCGTCCTCGGCGCCGTCACCGCGCTGCGCTCCCGGCTGTACCGCGGATCCACCGGAGGCAAGGGATGAGCGCACAAGCGGCGGCTGCCGCTCCCGTACGGCGGCGCGGACTGGTGCTGCGCCCCGGCACCTGGCTGACCTGGGCCGCGCTGACGTTCTTCTTCGTCAACCTGCTCGGCGTCATCGCGACCGTGCTGGTCAACTCCTTCGGCCGCAGCTGGTTCAACCACTGGCTGCCGAGCGGCTGGACCCGCCACTGGTACGGCGACGCGTGGAACGAGTTCGACCTCGGCCGGGTGCTGTGGACCACCGTCGAGGTCACCTTCCTGGTGGTGGCGCTGTCACTGGTGCTCGCCGTCCCGGCGTCCTACGCGCTGGCCCGGCGGGACTTCCCCGGCAAGAGGCTGCTCACCACCCTGTTCGTCCTGCCCATCCTGGTGCCGCCGATCGCCTACGGGATCCCGCTGGCGACCGTGCTGTACAAGTTCCACCTGGCCGGGTCGATCACCGGCGTGGTGCTGGCCAACCTGGTGCCGTCGATCCCCTTCGTGGTCTTCACGATGACGCCGTTCATCGAGCAGATCGACCCGAAGATCGAGGCGGCGGCCCGGATGTGCGGAGCGTCCACGTGGACGGTGTTCACGCGCATCCTGTCGCCGCTGCTGCTGCCGGGCATGCTCGCCGCGGGGATCCTGGTCCTGGTGCGCACCTTCGGCATGTTCGAGCTCACCTTCCTCACCTCGGGCCCGACCAGCCAGACGCTGATCGTGGTGCTGTTCTCCGCGGTGAACTCCGCCGGCATCCGCAGCACCCAGTCCGTCGACGCCATGGCGGTGCTCTACACGGCCACGATGGCGGTCCTGCTGCTCGTCGCGCTGCGCTTCGTCAACCCCACCCAGCTCGTCGCCCGGCAGTCCGACTGACAGGAGGCACGGCCATGTCGGACACCGCCCCGAGCCGGCGCGCCCTGCTGCGCTCGGCCGTCGCCGTGAGCGGCGCCGTCGCGGCGGGCGCGATCCCCCGCGGCAGCGCCCTCGCCGCCGGCGTCCCGCCGACGGCCGGCCCGCCGGTGGCCCTCGCCCCGGACCGGCTCGCGGACCGCGCGGCCGACCGCATCGTCGCGAGCATCCGCCGCCCCCGCATCCCGCGGCGCGACGTCCCGATCACCCGCTTCGGGGCGGTCGCCGACGGCGCCACCGACAACACCGCTGCCATCGCCGCCGCCGTCGAGGAGGCCGCCCGGCGCGGCGGGGGCCGCGTCGTGGTCCCCGCAGGCCGCTGGGCCACCGGCCCGATCCACCTGCTCTCGCGGGTGGGGCTGCACGTCGAGGCCGGTGCCACGCTCGCCTTCAGCACGGACCCGGCGGCCTACCTGCCCACGGTCCACAGCCGCTGGCAGGGCATCGAGCTGATGAACTACTCACCGCTGATCCACGCCTACGGGCAGCACGACATCGCGATCACCGGTGAGGGCGTGCTCGACGGGCAGGCGTCCGCCGCCAACTGGTGGGCCTGGAAAGGCGTCGACTCCACCGACTTCACCGCCTTCGAGGCCACCGTGAACGCCGGCCTGCCGGTCGAGCAGCGCGACGGGACCGCCTACCACTTCCGCCCCGCCTTCGTGGAGCCCTACGCCTGCGAGCGGGTCCTCATCGAGGGCGTCACCTTCACCAACTCGCCGTTCTGGCACCTGCACCCGACGCTGTGCCGGGACGTCGTGGTGCGCGGCGTCACCGTCAGCTCCACCGGACCGAACACCGACGGCTGCGACCCCGAGTGCTGCGACGGCGTGCTGGTGGACCGGGTCTCCTTCGACTGCGGGGACGACTGCGTCGCGATCAAGTCGGGCCGCAACGCCGACGGGCGCCGGGTCAATGTCCCCAGCCGGAACATCGTCATCCAGAACTGCACCTTCGCCAATGGCCACGGCGGCGTCACCATCGGCAGCGAGATGACCGGCGGAGTGCGCGACGTGTACGCGCGCGACCTGACCATGACCAGCGCCGGCCTGCAGTCGGGCCACCGCCTGAAGACCAACTCGGTACGCGGGGGCTTCATCGAGAACACCCACGTGCACCGGGTCGACGTCAGCGCCGTCGGAGGACCGCTGCTGCTGATCGACTACAACTACGGCGAGGGCGACACGGGCACCTTCCCGCCGACGGTGACCGGCGTCAACCTCAGCCACTGGAACGTCGCCTCGGCCGTCCAGGGCTGGAACATCCAGGGATACGCCGCCGACCCCGTCGGCACGGTACGGCTCGCCGGCATCACCGTCGCGGGGGCGACGAGCCGGCCGAACGTCGCCCTGAACGTCAGCGACCTGGAGCTGACGGACGTGGTGATCGACGGACAACCGCAGTGAGCGCCCGCCGGGGCGCTCCCGACCCACGGAGAGCCGCATGAGATTCCGACGCCGCCCGACCCGCCGGGCACTGGTCACGGTGGCCGCCACGGCCGCCGCACTCGGCTGCGCCGTACCCGCCGGCGCAGTCCCGGCGCCGGCGGGTACGGCGCCGGCAAGCGCGGTCGCGCGGTTCCACACCGCGGGCCGCGTCGAGGCGTCCTCCGGCGGGTACGTGTCCTACTCCTGGCCGGGCGTCTACTTCGAGGGCCGGTTCCGCGGCACGGGCGTCGGCATCGTCCTCGACGACTCGGCCAACGACTACGACGTCCAGATCGACGGCGCCACGTCGGCCACGCTGCTGACCCCCGGGACGACCACGTACTGGGTCAAGGGCCTGGCCGACGGCGTGCACAGCGTGCGGCTGGTCAAGCGCACCGAAAGCACCGGGGCCGTCGGCCGGTTCGGCGGGTTCACGGCGGCGCCCGGAGGGGCGATCCTCCCCGCGCCGCGCGCCCGGCACCGCCGGATCGAGTTCATCGGCGACTCCTACACCGCGGGGTACGGCAACGTCTCCGGCACGCGCGACTGCTCCACCAACGGGGGAGTGGAGCGCAACTCCGACGCCGACCTGTCCTTCGGCGCGCTCACCGCCAAGAGCCTCGGCGCCGACTACCAGCTCAACGCCTACTCCGGCCGCGGCATGGTCCGCAACTACAACGGCGGCGACCCCGGGACCGACTTCCGCACCTACTACGACCGGGCCCTCATCGACGTCCCCGGCGACGTCTGGAAGGTGCCGCGCGACTGGCGGCCCCAGGTCGTGGTGGTGGGCCTGGGCATCAACGACTTCTCGACCGCCCTCCACCCCGGCGAGCGCTGGACCAGCACCGACGACCTGGTCAGTGCCTACGAGTCCGCGTACCAGGGCTTCCTCGACAAACTGCGGGCCCGGTACGGACCGCGCACGCAGATCGTGGTCAGCGCCACCGCGGTGTACGGCACGACCGCCTTCGCCGAGGCGGCCCAGCAGGTCGTACGCGACCGCAACGCCCGCGGCGACAGCCGGGTCGGCTACTGGTATTACGACGACCCCACCCTGGACCACCTCGGCTGCGACTGGCACCCCTCCGCCCACGACGACCAGGTCATCTCCGGCCTGCTCGACACCTACCTCGCCTCTCTCCACCTGCGCTGGTAGCCCTGCCGCCGACCGTCAACCGTCCTGCTGACGGCGAGAGTTGGCGGACGCGGGAGCTTGACGCGGTATTGGTCTAGTCCTACCGTCTTCGGAGCGCCCCCACGTCACGTCGGTGTCCGCGGTTCACTCCTGTGAACCGGGGTCCCGGCTGTCCGCTACCGGACCGACCGGAAGGCAACCCCCCATGATCAGACCCCGTCTGCGGACCAAGGCGATCGGCGCCCTGGCCGCCGCACCAACCCTCGCGGCCGGCCTGCTGTTTGCCGCGGGTGGTCAGGCGCACGCCGCCGCCAACCCGGGCCCGGGCTTCCCCGCCCAGTACTCGGCGCCCTACACCGAGGTGTGGAACTCGCCCTCGGCGATGGCGAGCGCGATGAACGCCACCGGCGACAAGTACTTCACCCTGGCGTTCGTCATCGACGGCGGCGGCTGCAACGCCACCTTCAACGGCGACACCTCCGTCACCGACGCGAGCTGGACCTCGGCCATCAACAGCCTGCGGGCCTCCGGCGGCGACGTCATCGCCTCATTCGGCGGCGCCAGCGGCACCGAGGAGGCGCTGGCCTGCGGTTCGGTGTCCGCGCTCGAAACCCAGTACAAGCGGGTCGTCGACGGGCTGAACCTCACCCGGCTCGACTTCGACATCGAGGGCGCCGCGCTGGACGACACCGCCGCCAACGACCGGCGCAACCAGGCCCTGGCCGACCTGCAGCAGCAGTACGCGGCCCAGGGCAGGCGGCTCGACGTGGACTACACCCTGCCGGTCGACACCACCGGCCTGCTGTCGGACTCGCTGAGCCTGCTGAACAACGCCAAGAGCCACGGCGTGAACGTCAACCTCGTCAACATCATGACCATGGACTACGGCCCCTCCATGGACATGGGCCAGGCCGCCGTCAGCGCCGCCCAGGCCCTGCACGACCAGCTCGGGCAGATCTGGACCGGCAAGTCCCCGGCCCAGCTGTGGGCGATGGAGGGCAACACGCCGATGATCGGCGTCAACGACTCCAGCAACGAGGTCTTCTCCCTCTCCAACGCCCGGACCCTGGAGAGCTTCGCCCAGTCCAACGGCATCCAGGAGCTGTCCTTCTGGTCGCTCGGCCGCGACAAGGCGTGCGCCACCAACGGCGGCGCCGCGCAGAGCGACTGCAGCGGCGTCTCCCAGTCGCCGTACCAGTTCACCGGCGTCTTCCAGCAGATCACCGGCGGCGCCACCCCGCCGCCCACCGGCGCCACCGGGCCCATCGGGTCGGGCTACAGCGGCAAGTGCGTGGACGTCGCCGGCGCCAACAGCGCCAACGGCACCGCGGTTCAGCTCTACGACTGCAACGGCACCGCCGCCCAGTCCTGGACGGTCGGCGCCGACGGCACGCTGCGGGCGCTCGGCAAATGCATGGACGTCACCGCGGCCGGCACCGCCAACGGCACCCAGGTTCAGCTCTACGACTGCAACGGCACCGGCGCCCAGGTCTGGCAGAAGGGCAGCGGCAACACCCTGGTCAACCCCGCCTCCGGACGCTGCCTCGACGCCACGGGACCCAGCTCGGCCAACGGCACCCGGCTGCAGATCTGGGACTGCTTCGGCGGCACCAACCAGCAGTGGACCCTGCCGTCCTGACACCGTACGACACCTCACCACACGTGACACACCACGGCACGTCACACACCACGACACGTCGTGCGCACGCGAAAGCGCCCGCCCCCGGCCGGACCCACGGCCGGGGGCGGGCCCGTCCGGGGCCGGGCGGGTGTCAGGCCGGCGCCCCGCCCCGGTCGCCGTCGCCCGCACGGGACGCGGCCGTCCCGGCTGCCTCGGTTGCCGGAGCCTCCGGAGCCGCCGGGGCGCCCTCCGCGTACAGCCAGCACAGCGCGCGGTGGCCGCCGTCGCCGCCGGACGGCGCGGGGACGGGCACCTCCGGGGGCCGCTGGGCGCACACGTCCATCGCGAAGGGGCAGCGCGGCCGGAAGCGGCAGCCGTCGCCGACGACGATCTCCCGCCGTTCGGCGTCGCGCCGCGCCCGGGCGGCCTGGCGCACCCGGCGGGCCTCGCGGATCTGCTCGCGGGTGGCCGCCGTGCTGGGGGCCGCGGCGGCCAGCAGCCGGGTGTACGGGTGCCGCGGGTCCAGGATCACCTGGTCGCTGGGCCCTCGCTCGACGACCTGACCGCGGTACATCACCATGATGTCCGCCGAGAAGTGCCGTGCCGTGGCCAGGTCGTGGGTGACGTACAGCAGCGCCAGCCGGCGGTCGCGCTTGAGGCGGTCCAGCAGGTTGAGGATCTCCAGCCGGATCGACACGTCCAGCATGGAGACCGGCTCGTCGGCCAGCAGCACGCTCGGCTCCGGGGCCAGCGCCCGCGCGATGGCCACGCGCTGGCGCTGACCGCCGGACAGCTCGTGCGGACGCTTGCGGGCCACGTCGGCGGCCGGTGTGAGGTTGACCTGCCGCAGCAGTTCGGCGACCGCCTCGTCGGCCTGCTCGCCGCGCCGGGCCCGCCCGGTCGCCAGCAGCGGGCGGCGCAGGTGGTGGTCCACGGTGTGCGAGGGGTTCAGGGAGGCGAAGGGGTCCTGGAAGACCATCTGCACCGCCCTGCGGTACTCCCGGGCCCGCACCTGCTCCCGGCCGTCGAGCAGGATGCTGCCCGCGGCCGGCCGCACCAGCCGGGACAGCGCCCTGAGCACGCTGGACTTGCCGCTGCCGCTCTCGCCCACCAGGGCCAGCGTCCGCCCCGCGTCCAGCGAGAACGACAGGCTGTCCACCGCGCGAAACGGCTTGCCGCGCGCCGCCGCGTACTCGACGGTCAGATCGCGGACTTCGAGTGCGCTCACGGTGCGGTTCCTTCGTCGGGCGAGGGCGAGGGCGAGGGCGAAGGGGTGGCGTCGGTGTCGGGCCCGGCCTCCCGCGGGCGGTGGTCCGGGTCGTGCAGGTGGCAGGCCGCGGTCCACGGCCCCGGCCGGTCGGACACCTCCAGCAGGCGCGGCGCCACCGTACGGCAGGGCTCGAAGGCGTCCGGGCAGCGGTCGGCGAAGGCGCAGCCGGGCAGTTCGCCGCGCAGGTCGGGCGGCGAGCCGGGGATGCCGCGCAGTTCGCGCCGCTGCCCGGTCAGGTCCGGGAAGGAACGCAGCAGGCCCTGGGTGTACGGATGGGCGGCCCGGCCGGCCAGGTGCTCGGCGGGGGCGTACTCCACGACGCGCCCCGCGTACATCACCGCGAGCCGGTCGCTGATCTCCATCAGCAGGTTCAGGTCGTGGGTGATGAAGATGACGCTGAAGCCCAGTTCCTCGCGCAGCCGCTCGATCTCGTCGAGGATCTCGCGCTGCACGACGACGTCCAGGGCGGTGGTCGGCTCGTCCATGATGACGACGTCCGGCTTCAGGGCCAGCGCCATCGCGATGACGACACGCTGGCGCATGCCGCCGGACAGCTCGTGCGGGAAGCTGCGGGCCCGGTCCGCGTCGATGCCGACCATCTCCAGCAGCTCGCGGGTGCGCCGCGCGCGGTCCTCCTTCGGCAGGTCCGGCAGGTGGGCCCGGAAGATGTCGTCGAACTGGCGGCCCACCGTGGTGACCGGGTTGAGCGCGTTCATCGCGCTCTGGAACACCATGGACAGCCGGCTCCAGCGAAAGGCCCGCAACTGCTCGTCGTCCAGGCCGAGCAGGTTGATCCCGCCGCCCTCACCGCCGCCGCCCCCCGCGTCACCCCCTCCTCCGCTCCCTGCGCCGCCGTCGCCCTCACCGAAGACGACGGTGCCGCCGGTCATCCGCGCGGGCGGTTTGAGCATCCGGGTGATCGCGTACGCGAGTGTCGACTTGCCGCAGCCGCTCTCGCCCGCGATGCCCAGTACCTCGCCGCGGTGCAGGCGCAGGCTGACGCCACGCACCGCCCGGGTGGCCTGTTCGCCGTCGTACTCGACGTGGATGTCATCGGCCCGCAGCACCACGGGGGCCTCGCGCGGCGCGGCGGCGCCGGCCGGGTCCGTCGTACCGGTGGCGGTGGCGCTCATCGGGCGGCCTCCTGTCGCTCGGACAGCCCCCGGCGGGGGAGCTTGGCGGGGCGGTAAACCCGCAACTTGGGATCGAGCACCTCGTCGAGCCCGAAACTGATCAGGGACATGGCAGCGCCGAACACCGCGATGCACAGCCCCGGCGGCACGAACCACCACCACGAACCGCTGGACAGCGCCTCGGCGTTCTGCGCGAAGTACAGCATGCTGCCCCAGGTCAGCCTGCTGGGGTCCTGCAGACCGAGGAACGCCAGGCCCGCCTGGGTGAGGATGGCGAAGATCACCGCGAAGATGAACTGCGAGACGATGATGGCCGCCTCGTTCGGCAGGATCTCCACCAGGACCACCCGCCAGCGCCGCTCCCCGTACAACCGGGCCGCCAGCACGTAGTCGCGGGTGCGCAGCGACAGCGTCTGCGCGCGCAGCACCCGGGCGGGCGCGGCCCAGGAGGTGATCGCGATGACCCCGATGGTGGCCATCACGCTGCCCCCCTTGGTGTACGAGGAGATCACGATGACCAGCGGCAGGCCCGGGATGACCAGGAAGACATTGCTGATCATGGACAGTGTCTCGTCGGCCCAGCCGCCCAGGAAGCCGCCGCCGATGCCGATCACCACCGACACCGCGGTGGACAGCGCCGCCGCGGCGACGCCGATCAGCAGCGAGGCCCGGGTGGCGACGATGAGCTGGTCGAAGACGTCCTGACCGGTCTCCGTGGTGCCCAGCCAGTGGGCGCCGGACGGCGGCTGCGCCAGGTCCAGGCTCAGGCCGTTGGGATCGCCGGCGAAGAACGGGCCGACGAGCGCGGTCAGGACGAACAGGCCGATCACGATCAGCCCGATCATCAGCCGCGGTGAGCGGCGTACGGTGCGCCAGGTCCGGCTCAGGGCCGCGGCCGGGCCGCGCCCCGAGCGGGCGGGCAGCGGCGGCGGCGTCCCGACCGGAGCTGCGGAAGTGATGTCTGCGGTGGTCATCGGGCCGGCCTCGTTCGCGGGTCGATGAAGCCGTACAGCACGTCCACCAGGAAGTTGGCGGCCAGTACGGCGAAGGTGATGACGAGGAAGATGGCCTGCATCAGCGGATAGTCGTTGTTGCCGACCGCCTGCAGGAGTTGGTAGCCGATGCCCTGGTAGGAGAACACCATCTCCATCACCAGGCTGCCGCTGATCACGAACCCCAGGGAGATCGCGAAGCCGGCCACCGAGGGCAGGACGGCGTTGCGCGCCGCGTAGCCGAGCATGATGGTGCGCGGGCGCAGCCCCTTGGCCTCGGCCGCCGAGACGTAGTCCTCGGACAGCGTGGAGACCATCATGTTGCGCATCCCGAGCAGCCAGCCGCCCACCGAGCTGAGCACGATGGTGATCGCGGGCAGCAGCGCGTGCCGCAGCACGGAGGACACGAACTGGCCCGACCAGCCGATCGACAGCGCGGGATCGTAGGAGAACTGGTCCGGGAAGACCGTCCACACCTGCGTGAACAGGTAGATCAGCAGCAGCGCCACCCAGAAGTACGGGATCGCCGCCAGGAAGGTGGTGGCGGGCACCAGTGAGTCCAGCCAGGTGCCGCGCTTCCAGCCGGCCACCGTGCCCAGACCGATGCCGAGCACCGCGCTGATCACGGTGGCCGTGCCGACCAGGCCCAGCGTCCACAGCATCGACGACCGCAGGATGTGCGAGACGGGCGTCGGGAAGTACGTGATCGACAGCCCGAACCTCAGGTGCGCGACCGAGGACAGGTAGTCCCAGTACTGGCTGAGGATGCTGCCGTGGCTGAGCCCCAGCATCTTCTCCAGCGTCTGCTTCTCGCTCGGCGGCACCTGTCCCTGCTGCGCCTGCCGGGCCAGGATCATGTCCACCGGGTTCCCGGGGATCAGGCGCGGCAGGACGAAGTTGAGGGTGACCGCCACCCACGCGGCGATCAGGTAGAAGCCGAGTTTTCGAAAGATGAACCGCATGCCGGGGGTGCTCCTTGCCCTGGACGATCGGCGGTGGACCGGGAGCCGGGCGCTACTGCTTGCCGCCGGTGACGGGCGCGATCCGCGCCGCGACCCAGCCGGAGTCCATCGCGAGCCAGATCGCGGCGCCGGCGTACGGGTTGTCCTTGGTCGGGTAGCCCGTGACGTGGTTGCCGTTGAACTCCTGCTCGTCCTGCGCGTTGAACAGCGGTATCACCGGCATGTCGGCCTTGAAGGCCTGCTCGATCCGGTTGAAGTACGGCTGCTGCTTCGACACGTCGGGCGTGGCCGCGATGGCGTCCAGGGCCGCGTCGACCTGCGGGTTGGAGTAGCCGCCGAAGTTGCCGACCGTGCTGGGCCTGCCGTCCTTCGGGGCGACCCGGCTGTCCAGCATCTGGTCGTAGTAGGAGTACGGCACCGGCGTGAAGCCCTGGCTGCTGATCAGCATCTGGAACTTGCCGCCGTACTGGTCGGCGGTGAACTGGTTGTACGCCACCGCGGTCACGGTCAGGCCGATGCCGGACTTGGCCAGCTGCTGCTTGAGCATCTGCCCGGTGCTGATGTAGTCGGTCCAGCCGGCGACCGTCTCCAGGGTGAGCGACAGCTTCTTGCCGTCCTTGGACCAGGAGCCGTCACCGCCCTTGGTGTAGCCGGCCGCGGTGAGGTATCCGGCCACCTTGTCAGGGGTGTCGAACGCGGCGTCCTTCAGCGACGGGTCCAGCACCGACTGGAAGTTGGGCAGCAGCAGCCCCATCGGGTTGCTCGGCCCGGCCTGCCCGCTGTAGACGGCCTTGCTGATGAAGTCCCGGTCGATCGCGGCGCTGATCGCCTTGCGCACATTGGGGTCCGCCGTCGGGCCGGACCTGGCGTTCGGTATCAGCATGGTGGTCGCCAGCGGCAGGTTGACCAGGTCGAACTTGGGGTTCTTGGCGAGGTAGTTCTTGTCGATGTCGGGGATGAAACCGCCGCCCCAGTCGATCTTGCCGGCCTCGGTCGCCGCGTTCGAGCCGTTGTTGCCCGAGAACGACAGGTAGCGCACCTGCTTGAACTTCGGCAGGCCCTTGAAGTAGTAGTCCGTGCGCGCCTGCAGGGTCATCGACATCGGCTGCACGGACTGCACCGTCCACGCCCCCGTGGCGACCGGGTTCTTGTTGACGATCGTCTTCTTCTGGGCGTCGGGGATCGCGGACCAGACATGCTCCGGCAGCATGTCCACCTTGCCCAGGACGAAGTACTCCTTGGTGTACGCCGACTGTGCGAACTTCAGCACGACGGTGTCGGTGCCGGAGGTCGACACGTCCGTCAGGCCCAGCGCGAACTGGTCGAAGTCCTTGTTCTTCATCGGCAGTTCGAAGGTGTACGCCACGTCCTTGTTGGTGAACGGCTTGCCGTCGTTCCACTTGGCGTCGGGGCGGATCTTGATGGTCAGCGTCTTCCCGCCGTCGGACCAGGTGTACGAGGTGCCCAGCCACGGCTGGACGTCGCCTGCCTTGGCCTGGTTGTAGTGGAACAGCGGCTCGTACAGCAGACCGTGGGTGGGGATGAGCGCGCTCGGTGAGAAGGGGTTGAAGTTCGCCACCAGATTGCCGGTCGTGCCGGTCACGGTGATGACACCGTCGGCCGCCCCTTTGCCCGAACTGCTGCTGCTGCACGCGGCCGTGGCGCCGAGGGCCATGACGGCGCATGCTGCGACGAGGCGGACGCGGGCCGCTCTGCTGACGTTCATCGGATCCCCTTGTTCGGTGGGCGAGGCGGACGGCGGCGGGCACGGCCGGGCGGCCGGTCCTGCGCGGGAGTTACGAGGGCGGCGCCGACCGCGGCGCCGGTGGTGGCGCCGGGCGGGCGCCGGCGACCGGGCACGGGGCGGCCCGGGCAGGCCGACAACGATGTCCGCACACCTGGGACACCGCCGGCGCCGCCGATCGGTCACGCCCGGGGGCGGTTCCGCCGGTCGATGGTCTTCCGCCGTGCGCGGGACGACGGTTGCCACCCTCCTCCCGGGCTCGGTCGGAACGTTCACGGCTCCGGTTCCGGCCGGAGTCGGTTGGCTTCCCCGCCGTGGCCTGTGCCGTGCCGAAAAATTAGAGCCCTCGGAAACACGGTGTCAATACTGCGCACCATTCTCCGGCGCGGGCTCGCACACCCGCTGCCGGTCAAGCGCTCCGCGACCTGAACCGGTTTTCCGAACAACCGCATATGGCCCGACTTCACCGCACCGCGGCGCGGTCCCACCGGTACCCCGGCTGCCCTCGCGAACCCGCTGAGCGACAGGTCCAGGCCACTGATCGCGGCCCAGTGCCCGGTCCGCGGGTCAACGGCGACGTCCTGGCGGGTATCGCAGCCTTGACGCTGAACCGGTCGAGTGATTGCATCCCTGTGCCGACCACGAAAACCGGTCCGTGGAGCCGTCCTCAACCACCCGTTCGGAAGCCGCGCACCGAAGCAGCCCCCGCCCGCGCACGGTGCCGGTCAGCGATTGGGCGGGCGGCCTCGGCGCATCCGCGTGCAATACCGGCCGTACCGCCGGGCCGCGCGGGCACCCCTTGCGAGTGCCGCGCGCACGCCGACCCGCCACCCGTATCCGTCGAAGGGATCACCGCCCATGCTTCGCAACTCCGCCCGGCTCACCGCCGACGGAAAGCCGGTCACCTGGCTCGGGGCCAACTACTGGTCCCGTACCGGCGGCCCGCTGATGTGGCGCTCCTACGACCCGGCGGTCGTGGAGGAGGAACTGCGGGCCCTGCGCGCCCACGGCATGAACGTCACCCGGTCCTTCTACTACTGGCCGGACTTCATGCCCACCCCCTACACCGTGGCCGAGGACATGTGCGCGCGCTTCGCCGACTTCCTCGACCGCCACCGGGCGCTGGGCATGAGCACCATCCCGACCTTCATCGTCGGCCACATGTCCGGCGAGAACTGGGATCCCGCCTGGCGGGGCGGGCGCGACCTGTACTCCGACGTGTGGCTGGTGGCCCGCCAGGCGTGGTTCGCCGGCGAGATGGTCCGCCGCTACAAGGACCACCCGGCGGTCGCGGGCTGGCTGGTGTCCAACGAGATGCCGATCTACGGCGACGCCACCCGGGACCGGGACGCCGTCTCCTCCTGGGCCCAGATCGTCGTGGACGCCGTGCACGCGGCGGGCGGCACCCAGCCGGTCTCGCTCGGCGACGGCGCCTGGGGCCTGGAGAACACCGGCCACGAGAACGGCTTCTCGGTCCGCCACAGCGCGCAGATCTGCGACTTCCTCGGGCCGCACGTGTACCGGATGGAGGACGACCCGGTCCGCCAGCACTACGCGGCCGCCTGGGTCTGCGAACTCAGCGGCACCTTCGGCCGCCCGGTGGTGCTGGAGGAGTTCGGCGTCACCTCCGACTTCGTCTCCGGCCCGAACGCCGCCCACTACTACCGGCAGGTGCTGCACAACAGCCTGCTGGCCGGCGCCACCGGCTGGGTGGCCTGGAACAATACCGACTACGACGACCTGCTGCGCCAGCCGCCGTACCTGCACCACCCCTTCGAGATGCACTTCGGTCTCGTCGACAGGCACGGCCGGCCCAAGCCGCAACTGCTGGAGGTCAAGGACTTCGCCGCGGTCCTGGAGCGGGTCGACTTCGGGCGCACCCACCGCCCGGACAGCGACACCGCGCTGGTGGTCTCCTCCTTCCTGGACACCGAGTACCCCTTCACCCGCCCCGAGGACCGGGCGCACGTCTACTCGGCCGCCCGCCAGTCCTGGGTGGCCGGACGGCTCGCCGACCTCGCCCCGGCGGTCACCCGGGAGAGCGACGGGCTCACCCGCGACGCGCGCCTGTACCTGCTGCCCGCCACCAAGCAACTGCTCGCGCCGACCTGGTACGAACTGGAGGACCGCGCCCGCGAGGGCGCCACGGTCTACGTCTCGTACTGCCCCGGCAGCCACGACGAACAGCGCGGGCCCTGGTACGCGAACCTGGACGAACTGTTCGGCGTCCGGCACCAGTTGGAGTACGGCCTGGTGAACCCGATCGAGGACGACGAGGTCGTCCTCACCTTCACCCGGGCCTTCGGCGACCTCCCCGAGGGGGCCCGGCTGGTGTTCCCCGCCGCGGGCACCGCGAGCAGCAAGGTGTTCCTGCCGGTGGTGCCCGACGGCGCGCAGGTGCTCGCCAAGGACGCCCACGGCCGCCCGGCCCTGCTGCTGCGCCGGGTGGGCGAGGGCGCGGTCGTGCTGTGCACCTACCCGATCGAGCACATGGCGGCGGTCACGCCCCGGGCCAACCCGGAGGACACCAGCACGCTGTACGACGCCCTGGCGGTGCACGCCGGGGTGCGCAGGCCCGTCACCGTCGCCGACTCCCGGGTGAGCGTGGACCGCCTGGTCCACGAGGACGGGCGGACGTTCGTGTGGCTGGTCAGCCAGTCGCGCTCCGACCTGTCCGTCAAGCCGGTCGTCACCGCGGGCTCGCTGCACGAGCTGGACGGCGCACCGGCCGACGCGGTCGCGCTGCCGCCGTACGGGGTGCGCGTGCTGGAACTGCGCCCCGCCTGAGCGCGGGCGGCCCTGCCCCGCCGCCGGCGCCGAAGGCCGTGTCGGCCTGGGCGGGCCCCGCGTGCCGGGTCAGGCGCCGGCGGGCTCCGGGCGCGGCAGGACGCGCGGGGCCACGGCGGCCGCGAGCGTCGCCGTCGCCGAGCAGGCGCCGACGGTGGTCCACGCGACCGGGCCGAGCGGGGTGCAGCCGAAGAAGTGGCTCACCCCGGGGGTCTGCACGATGCCGACGAGCGCGGCCGTGGAGGCACCGGCGGTGGCCAGGACGAGCGGGCTGTGCCAGTCCGTGATGAGGGTCTGGCCCAGCTGCGTGCCCACCAGCGCGGCCAGCCCCATCGTGGAGGCCCGCCGGCCGCGGCCGGTCATCCGGCCGATCTGCCACGCGCCGGTCGCGCCGAGGGCGGTGGCGGTGCCGCGCACGGCCAGCACGCGGGCGATGTCCCGGCCCAGCAGCGAGGGCGCGGGACCGGCGGCGGGAGGCTCCTCGCCCGAGCGCGTGCCACGCGCCGGGGCGAGCGCCACGGCCAGCGCGGGCAGCATGTCGGTGAGCATGTTGACCAGCAGGAACTGGCGGGTGCCAAGCGGGGCCCGGCCCGACAGCGCCGTGCCGAGCACCGTGAACGCCACCTCCCCGGCGTTGCCGCCGACCAGGATGCCGACGGCGTCGCGGACGCTGCGCCACAGGGCCCGGCCCTCGCGCAGGGCGTCCAGCAGGCGAGCCGGATCGGGATCGGTCAGCACCAGGTCCGCGGCGGCGCGGGCGGACGCCGAGCCGTGCGCCGACAGGCCGATGCCGACGTCGGCCAGCCGGATGGCCGCCGCGTCGTTCACGCCGTCGCCCACCATGGCCACCACGTGCCCGGCCCGCCGCAGGTCCTGCACGATACGCACCTTGTGCTCGGGCGACACGCGCGCGAACACGGTGGTGCGGGCCACCTTCTCCACCCGGGCGCGCTCGGGCAGCCCGTCCAGTTCCGGCCCGGTCAGCACGCTTCCGGACTGCGGGATGCCCAGGTCGCGGGCGATGGCGGCGGCGGTCGCCGGATGGTCGCCGGTGATCATGGTCAGGCGCACGCCGGCGTTCGCCAGGTTCTTCACCGCCTCCGCCGCGCCGGGCCGCGCGGTGTCGGCGATGGCCAGGAAGCCGAGCAGGGTCAGGTCCCGCACCAGGGGCGGCACGTCGTCCGCCGACCGTACCGCCCGGCGCGGTTCGGCCTGCGCGACGGCCAGCACCCGCAGCCCGTCGTCGGCCAGCCGCCGCACCAGGCGGTGCGCCGCGCGCAGCCGGGCGGGGGACAGCGGTACGACGGAGCCCGGGCCCGTACCGCCGCCGGCCGCCTCGCCGTTCGCCCCGCCGGTCCCGGAGACCACCGACGCGCAGCGGTCCAGCACGGTCTCCGGGGCGCCCTTGACCGCCAGGCGGGGGCGGCCGTCCTCGGTGCCCGCGGAGGCGGAGTAGCCGCGGCTGGTCTCGAAGGGCAGCTCGGCGGTCAGCCGCCAGCCGTCGTCGGGCGGGCAGTGGGCGGCCGCGGCGTCGGTGACCGTCCGGTCGGTGGCGTGGGTGAAGGCGCGGCCCCCCGTGTCCTGCGGGCAGGCCCGCGCCGCCGTGCGCAGCAAGTGCCGCCCCGCCGGCGTGTCCGGGTCCAGTTCGTGGTCGACGGCGGCCAGGCGGGTCACGGCCAGCCGCCCCTCGGTGAGGGTGCCGGTCTTGTCGAAGCACACGGTGTCCACCCGGCCCAGGGCCTCCAGCACCCGCGAGGAGCGGGTGAGGATGCCGTGCCGCGACAGCCTGCGGGCGGCCGCGGACTGGGCCACGGTGGCGACCAGCGGCAGCCCCTCGGGAACGGCGGCCACCGCGACCGCCACGCCGGAGGCCAGCGCCTCGCGGACCGGCACCCCGCGCAGCAACCCCAGCAGGGTGACCGCGGCCCCGCCGACGCCGACGGACGGCAGCGCCGCCTTGGACAGGGCGGCCAGGTGCCGTTCGATGCCGGCCGGCACGGTCGCCGCCCCCGCCAGCTCGGCGGCCCGGCCGCCCTCGCTCTGCGCGCCGGTGGCGACCACGACGGCGTAACCGGTCCCGGCCAGGACCGTGCAGCCCTGGTACACCATGCAGGAGCGGTCGGCGAGTTCGGCGCCGGGCGTCGCCCGCGGGTCCTTCGTCACCGGCGCGGCCTCACCGGTCAGGCTCGCCTCGTCCACCTCCAGGCGGTCGCACACCAGGATCCGCGCGTCGGCGGGCACGATGTCCGACGGGCCCAGCGCCACGACGTCCCCGGGCCGCAGCTCGTCGGCCCCCATCTTCTCCTGAGGCGCGCCGTCCAGCCCGGCGAAGAACCGCTCCCGGTCCGGGACCGACGCGGCGGAAGGCGGCGTCCAGCGCACCCGGCGGGCGGTGTGCTCCTGCGTCAGCAGCAGGCCGCGCAGCGCCTGTTCCGCCCGCACCCGCTGGGCGCCACTGATCAGCGCGTTGCCGGCCATGACCCCGGCGACCAGGGCGGAATCGACGGTGGAGCCGACGGTCGCGGAGGCCGCGGCGCCGAGCGCCAGCACCGGGGTCAGCGGGTCGCGCAGCTCCTCGCGCACCGCTCCCGGAAGGCGCGCGCCCACCCGGACGGCGGAGGCCAGCCCGGTGATCTCGGCCGCGCGGCCGATGCCGCCGACCAGGGGGGCGACGACGGCGGGCAGCGGGCCGAGCGGCAGGCGGGAGCCGTCCCCGGTCGTCTCGGGCCGGCCCCCGCCGTCGTGAACGCGGCCTTCGCCCTCGTCGCGGCCGCTCACCGTGCTCAGGACGCCGAGCGTCTCCCGCGCGCCCAGCGCGTGCCAGGCACCGCGTACCCGAGCCGGCGGCAGCGGCTGCCCGGCCAGGCCGCGGGCCGTACCCACCCCGCCGAGCTGGGCCAGCAGCGCGGCCCCGTACACCGGCGAGTTGGTGAGGCCGGGGCGGGTGCGGCGGCGGCCCGTGGCGGCGATCAGGCCGCCGAGCGCGGAACCGCCCATCGACAGGTGCGCCGACTTCCCGCTGACCCGGCGCGCGGCCTCGACCGCGGTCAGCACCCGCCAGGCCTGCGCCAGGCCGGGCCCGCACAGCAGATCCGCCGACCAGCACACCGGTCGTACGGTCCCGGGCCGCGGCAGCAGCCCCACACCGACGTCCGCCGCGGCCAGGGCGTGGTCGTCGGCGGGAGTCACCACCAGGACGACCTCGCCGCCCTCCTGCAGCCGCCGCACCTCCTCGGCCACGTCCGTGCCTGCCGGGACCACCCGGTCGGCCCAGGGCAGCAGTTCGGCGACTCCCGTGTGCTCGGTGAGCAGCAGACGGCTGCCGCCCGAGCGGGCCGCGCCCACGAGGGCGTCGCAGAGCGGGTCCAGGTCGCAGCCCACCAGAACGAACCCCTGGCGGCGGCCGTCCGCGCCGTACAGGTCCAGTGGCAGCCCCGCCGGGTCGTCGGGCGGCCGCGTGTCGGCCCCCGGGGCGCGCACCAGCCGCCAGCCGTTCCCGCCCCACGGCCCGCGGCCCGCGAGGTCCGCCAGGCGGCGGCCGGCCAGGGCGTCGTGCGCGGCGCTCCACACACCGGCCTCGTCCAGGTCGCCGGCCGCGGTGGCCGACAGCAGCCGGGGGCGGTCGGTGCACAGCGCGGCCGAGTCGATGACGACCGTCGTCACCCGGTCCAGCACCCGCAGGGCGCCCGAGTCCAGCGGCACCACACCGCCGCGGGCCAGGTCGCGGCCCAGCCACGCGCAGAACGCCTCACGCCCCATGGCCGCCGCCTTGGGCGCGGTGGCCAGGATCGCGTGCGCGGCGGCGTCGGCGCTTCCCGTCGCCGCCAGCAGCCCGCCCGCACCCACCAGCGCGGCCAGCGACGTCAGGTTCCCGCACTTTTCCACCGGCCCGTCGGGCAGCGGCGCCGGCCGGGGCGGCCGTTCGCCGACGCGAGGGCGCAGGCCGGCGCCGCCGAGCACCAGCTCGTGCTCCCGGCGGTCCCAGACCGTGCGCCGCTCCTGGATCTCGGCCAGGTGCCAGATCCGCTGGAGCGCGTCGAGGGCGACCGGCGCCACGCCGTCGGTCAGCGCGTGCACCAAGGCGCCCGACAGCGCCAGCACCGCTTCCGCGTTCGGCGCGCCGAGCCGCTCCCGCAGCAGGTGCCGCACCCGCGGCTGGGTCTGCGCGAGCACGACCGGCACGCGCAGCGCGACCGGGAAGGAGGGCAGCGGGGTGATCTGCCGGGCCGCGGCCACCGCGAGCCCCAGGCAGTCGGCGACGAGCGACGCCTTGGCCAGAGCCGCGGGACCGGACTCGAACGGAAGCGGCGGCCGCGTCCCCGCGAACCCCTCGTCACCGCTGCCGTGCGCCTCCTCCACCTGCTCCACCAGGTCGAGTACGTCGTCCAGCGCGACCTGGTCCTCGTCCAGTTCGACCACCACGTGCCCGAGCACCGCGTTGACCTCGGCCCACCGCACCCCCTCCACGGCGCGCACCGCCCGGGTCAGATCGCGGCTCAGCCGCTCGTGCCCCTCGCCGTGACCGGTCATGCCGCGCACCTCGATGTGCGCCCTGCCGGTACGGGTCCACACCCGGCGCCGCTCGCGCCGCCGCCCCGCGTCCGCCAGGACCGCCGCGGCTTCCGCCAGGTCCCCGGGCACGCTCCCCAGGGCGCGGCCCGCGCGGCCCATCGCGTGTCCGCCGCGGCGCAGCAGCACGCCGCCCGCGTCCACCAGGGCCGGCACCGCCGGCACGCCGGCGTTGCGGAACGCACTCAAGGACGTCAGCGCACTCAAGGACGACAGCACCGGGCAACCCCCGTTCCAGCCTCCGAAGCCGACACCGGCGCCCGCGCCGGACCGGCACGGCGGTCGACGGCGGCATCGGTGACGCCTGCGCGGACATCTGCGGCGACAAAGAGAATCTAAGCCATAAAAGGGATAATCCTGGGAAGCGGGGCGGGATTCGCGTCGAAGAGGGCCAGAGGAAGGAATCGCCATGACGACCCCCACCAAGCGGACGACGGGCAAGGCCGGCAAGGCACCCGGCAAGCGGACGCCGCGCGGCAAGGCACCGGCCACGAAGGCGTCGACCACCAAGGCGCGGGCCACCAAGGCGCCGTCCGGCGCGAAGGCGTCGTCCGCGTCCAAGGCGTCGACCGCATCGGACACCAAGGCGCCGGACACGAAGGCCCGCGCCCGGCGCGCGGGCGGCGGCGGACACGCGCACCTGCATCCGCCGCACCCGCACGACGTCACCATCACCCTGCCGGTCGAACGCGCCACCGAAGCCGCCAAGAAGGCGGTCGCCGTACCGGTCGTCACCGCGCAGAAGGTGCTGCCGGCCAAGGGCGGACTGCCCCTCTACCTGGGGCTCGGCGCCCTCGGCGTGGCAGGGGTCCTGGAGTGGCCGGTGGCTGTCGGCATCGGCGTCGGCTACGCGGTGCTGCGCCGCGGGGGCGCGGTCGGCCCCGCCGACGGTGCCGCCGACGGCCACTCCGGCCGCGCCGCGAAGTAGGTCCCCGCGCCCGCCCCGGGCGGTTGCGCCCGCCGGCGGGCCGCCCGGGCCGAGGGCTCGCCCGGCCCGCCACCCGTACCGCCACCCGTACCGCCGTCGCCGGTCCGGCGACGGCGCTACGCGTTCCCGGTCCGCCGCGCCCATAACAGTGGCGGCGGACCGTCACCCCGTACGGGCACGGGTCGTCACTTGGCGCGGGACCGCCACTCCGACTGGGCCTTGTTCAGCTGGCCGGCGAGCGTGTCGAGGAAGTCCTTGGCGCTCGTGCGGCCCAGCAGCACCTTCTGGAAGGCGGGCTCGTTGTCCGACTTGCTGATGGTGTTCCAGTCGGGCAGGTAGTACGGAAGCTGCACGATCGTGGTCCTGCCGCCGAACAGCGCGTCGGCGGCCAGCCGGGTCGGCTCGGAGCTTTGGACCCAGGCGTCCTTGGCGGCCTCCGTATTGGCCGGGATCTGTCCGGCCGACTCGTTCCACTTGCTGTTGGACTCGTGCGAGGCCGCGAACTCGATGAACTTCCAGGCCGCGGCCTTGTTCTTGCTCGGCTTGAACAGGGCCAGGCCGTCGACCGGGTTGGAGACCATCACCCGGCTGCCGTCGGGCAGCGTCGGATCGGGCAGGCCGCGGAACCTGCCCGCGCCGAGCGCCTTCACGTGGTTCTGGTACGAGCCGAGGTTGTGGTTGAGCATGCCGATCTGCCCGGAGTCCCACTGGGCGACCATCTTGGTGAAGTCGTTGTTGAGGTCGGCCGCCGGGGTGTCCTTCTTGTACAGGCCGGCGTACTTCTCCAGCGCGGCGACGTTCCTCGGGTCGTTGACGGTCGTCCTGTCCCCGTTCCAGAACTGCGTGATGCCGGACTGCCCGTACATCGCGTCCAGCGCCTGCGCGATGGAGCCGGCGCCGCCGCGGATGGTGTAGCCGAACCTGTTGCGGCTGCTGTCGGTGAGCTTGTCGGCGGCCTCGAAGAACTTCGGCCAGGTGGTGGGCGCGTCGAGCCCCGCGGCCTTGAACAGGTCGGTCCGGTAGTACAGCACGCCGTTGTTGACGGAGGTCGGGACGGTGTACATCGTGTCGCCGCCGGCCGCCGACTCGACGCTCTTGATCAGCAGCGGGTTGATCCTGCCGCTCAGCGAGCTCTTGGCGTAGCGCCGGTCGAGCGGGTCCAGTGCCCCCTGCGCGGCGATCCCGGCGAGCATCGCCGTCCCCACGACGCCGACGTCCGGCAGCCCCCCGGCCTGGATGGCCGTGTCGAACTTGGACTGGGCCTCGGTCTGGGGGATGCCGACGTACTTCACCTCGATGTCGGGGTACTTCTTCTCGAAGTCCCCGATGATCTGCTTCCACACCTCGGTGCGGACCCCGCCGTTGCTGTCCCAGAACGTGATCCGGCCCTTGCCCGACCCCTCGTCGCCCTTGCCGCCCGAGGAGCCGCCGCTGTCCCCGCAGGCCGTGGCGGTCAGCGCGAGGGCCGCGGTCAGGGCGAGAGCCGCCGCCGCGCGAGGGCGGCCCCTGCCCGCCGAGGATAGAAAGCGCTTGCTCCGAAGGCGCGTCATGGTGGCTCCCAAAAGGACGAACGGCGCCCGACCGGCCCTTGCGGGGGCCGGTCGCCGGCGTGCGGACACGGGTGCACCCCGGGGCCGGCCGCCCGACCGGGGTCGGGCACGCTGTCGCGGAGCCGGTACGGGTGCGGTGCGGGTGCGCCGGGTGGGCGCCGCGGCGCACGCGGCGGCCGACCCCGGGCTGGAACGTACTTCATATATGACGTACGAAGCGGGTCACCGACGAAGGTAGGAGGGGGCGCTCGCATTCGTCAACGGCGGTTGCGAAATTGGGGGGTGGCCGCCGCGACGCGAGCCCCGCGGACGGGTGTTGACGCGGGGAGGCGGTTCCCGGGCGGATTTCGTCCGGGCTGTTGACCGATCAGGGAGGCGGCTCTTACCGTCGACCCATTAGTCGGCGCGTCATATATGAGACGCCATACGCGATATCTGAGGCCCTCATGACCTCCGTCCCCGCCCCGGTGCCCTCCCGTACGCAGTATGTGCTCGAAGGCATCAAGCACGGCATCCTCACCGGTCGACTCCGGCCGGGGCAGGCATTGGTCGAGACCGAGCTGGCCGCGCGCTTCGGGATGTCCAAGACGCCCGTACGCGAGGCGCTCAAGACACTGGCCGGCACGGGCCTGGTGGTCATGAGCCAGTACAAGGGCGTCACCGTCCGCCTGGTGGACGCGGGGATGGCCCGGGACGTGTACGACGTGCGGCTGCTGCTGGAACCCGAGGCGGTGCGCCGGGCGGTGCGGCGGGGCGCACCGCTCGACGCGGCCGCCGAGGCCCTGCGCCGAGCGGACCGGGCCACCGACCCCGCCGAACGCTCCCTGGCCAACCGGGAGTTCCACGGCGCCCTGTACCTGCCGTGCGGCAACCCGCTGCTCGGCCGGATGCTCGACGAGCTGAGGGACCAGGCGGCACTGGTCTCGACGGTCGCCTGGGCGGCCGAACCGTCGTGGGAGCGGGAGGCCGACGAGCACCGGGTGATCCTCCGGCTGTGCCTGGACGGCGACGCGGACGGCGCGGCCGGCGCGCTGCGCGCGCACATGGCGTCGTTCGTGCGACGGGCCTTCCCCGAGACCCAGGAAGAGGACGATCAGGCATGACAGCGACGTATCCGACCCGGACCTACCAGGCGCAGCGGGCGGCGCTGGCCGACGTGGTGGCGATCCCGGTGACGCCGTTCGCCGAGGACGGCACCGTCGACCGCGACGCCCACCGGATCCTGCTGCGCCGCCTGCTCGACGGCGGCGTACGGGTCCTGACCGCGAACGGCAACACCGGCGAGTTCTACGCCCTGACCCCCGGCGAGCGGCGTACCGTCACCGAGCTGACCGTCGAGGAGGGCGCCGGCCGCGCCACCGTGGTCGTCGGCGTCGGCCACGACGTGTCGACCGCCGTCGCCGCGGCCCGGCACGCGCGCGACGCGGGCGCGCAGATGGTGATGGTCCATCAGCCGGTGCACCCCTACGTCTCCGAGGCCGGGTGGGTCGACTACCACCGGGCCGTCGCCGAGGCCGTCCCCGACCTGGGCGTCGTACCGTACGTCCGCAACGCCCGGCTGACCGGCGCGCGCCTGGCCGAGCTCGGGCAGGCGTGCCCCAACGTCGTCGGCGTGAAGTACGCGGTACCCGACGCGGCCCACTTCGCCGCCTTCGCCCGCGACGCCGGCCTGGACCGCTTCGTGTGGGTGGCAGGCCTCGCCGAGCCGTACGCCCCCTCGTACTTCTCCGCCGGCGCCACCGGCTTCACCTCCGGGCTGGTCAACGTCGCCCCGTCGCTGCCGCTCGACATGCTCAGGGCGCTGCGGGCCGGCGACTACCCGGCGGCGATGAGAGTGTGGGAGCGCATCCGCCGCTTCGAGGAACTGCGCGCCGCGCACGGCTCCGCCAACAACGTGACCGTGGTGAAAGAGGCCCTGGCCTGCCTGGGACTGTGCCGCCGCGACGTGCGCGTGCCCAGCAAGGTGCTGCCGCCGGCCGAGCGCGCCGAGGTCGCGGCGATCGTGGCCGGGTGGTCCATATGACCGCCCGCCGCCCCGAGGACCTGCGCAGCCACCAGTGGTACGGCGCCGGGGGAGTGCGCTCCTTCAGCCACCGGGCCCGCACCCGCCAGCTCGGCTACCTGCCCGAGGAGCACCTGGGCAAGCCCGTCATCGCGGTCCTCAACACCTGGTCGGACATCAACCCCTGCCATGTGCACCTGCGCGAGCGGGCCCAGGCGGTCAAGCGCGGGGTGTGGCAGGCGGGCGGCTTCCCGCTGGAGTTCCCGGTCGCCACGCTGAGCGAGACCTTCCAGAAGCCGACCCCGATGCTCTACCGCAACATGCTCGCGATGGAGACCGAGGAACTGCTGCGCTCGTACCCCGTGGACGGCGCCGTGCTGATGGGCGGCTGCGACAAGTCCACGCCCGCGCTGCTGATGGGCGCGGCGAGCGTCGACCTGCCGGCGGTGTTCGTGCCGGCCGGCCCGATGCTGCCGGGACACTGGCGGGGCGAGGTCCTCGGCTCCGGCACCGACATGTGGAAGTACTGGGACGACCGGCGGGCCGGCCTGATCGGCGACTGCGAGATCGCCGAGCTGGAAAGCGGCCTCGCGCGCTCGCCCGGGCACTGCATGACCATGGGGACCGCGTCCACCATGACCGCCGCGGCCGAGGCGCTGGGGGTCACCGTGCCCGGCGCGTCCAGCATCCCCGCGGTCGACTCCGGACACGAGCGGATGGCGGCCGCGGCCGGGCGGACCGCCGTCGACCTGGTGAACAAGGACCGCAGGCTGTCCGCGATCCTCACCCCCGAGGCGTTCGAGGACGCGGTGACCACGGTCCTCGGCCTCGGCGGCTCGACGAACGCCGTGATCCACCTGATCGCCATGGCCGGCCGCGCCGGCATCCGTCTCACCCTCGACGACTTCGACCGCGTCGCGCGGACCGTGCCGGTGCTCGCCAACGTCCGCCCGGGCGGCCGGAAGTACCTGATGGAGGACTTCCACTTCGCCGGGGGCCTGCCCGGCTTCCTGTCCCGGATCCCCGACCTGCTGCACCTGGACCGGCCCACCGTCGCGCACGACACGCTGCGCGAGCAGCTGGCGTCCGCGCGCGTGCACGACGACGACGTCATCCGCCCCCGCGGCAACCCCGTCGCCCCCGAGGGCGGCGTCGCCGTCCTGCGCGGCAACCTGTGCCCCGACGGCGCCGTCATCAAGCACATCGCCGCCGAGCCGCACCTGCTCAAGCACACCGGACCCGCGGTCGTCTTCGACGACTACCGGCAGATGCAGCGGACCATCAACGACCCGGAGCTCGGCATCACCGCGGACAGCGTGCTGGTGCTGCGCAACGCCGGCCCCAAGGGCGGCCCCGGCATGCCCGAGTACGGGATGCTGCCCATCCCGGACCACCTGCTCAAGCAGGGCGTGCGCGACATGGTGCGGATCTCCGACGCGCGCATGAGCGGGACCAGTTACGGCGCGTGCGTGCTGCACGTGGCGCCGGAGTCGTACATCGGCGGACCGCTGGCCCTGGTGCGCACCGGCGACCTGATCACCCTCGACGTCGCGGCCCGCAGCCTGCGCCTGGAAGTGGACGACGACGAACTGGAGCGGCGCAGGGCGGGCTGGACCCCGCCGCCGGTGCGGTACGAGCGGGGCTACGGCGCGCTCTACAACGAGCAGATCACCCAGGCGGACACCGGCTGCGACTTCGGCTTCCTGGCACGGCCGGGTCACGTGCCCGACCCCTACGCCGGCTGACCCCCGCGCGGGCCGCCCCCGCGCCGGCCGTCCCGTCCGACCGCGGCATCCGGCCGGGACGCCCGCCCGCACCCGTGCAGAAAGCGCTTGCGGCCCGCTCGTCCCCCCACCCGCCCGGAACCCAGAACGGAGCAAGGTCATGGCCCACACAGCAGCCGTGGCGGAACCACCGCCGCGGCAGGCCCGGGCGCCCCGGCGGCGCCGCGCGGGCACGACGCCGCGCCGGCTGCCGTACCTGCTGATCGCGCCGGCCGCCCTGCTGATGCTGGGCTTCATCGCCTACCCGGTGGCCGACGTCTTCTACTACAGCCTGCGGCACTACAACCCCACCAAGCCGTGGCGCAACGGCTTCGCGGGCCTGGGGAACTTCAGGACGGCACTCACCGACGACCCCCAGTTCTGGTCCTCGCTCGGCTTCACCTTCAAATGGGTGGCCGTCGAGGTCGCGCTGCAACTGCTGCTGGGGCTCGCGCTGGCCCTGCTGATCAACCAGACCTTCCTCGGCCGAGCCGTGGCCCGCGCCATGGTCTTCTCCCCGTGGGCGGTCTCCGGCGTCGTCACCTCGACCGTGTGGCTGCTGCTGTACAACTCCCAGACCGGCATCACCCGTTATCTCGCCGACATGGGCGCCGGCTCGTACGGCACGTCCTGGCTGTCCGACACCGGTACCGTCTTCCTGGCCGCCGTCGTCGCGGAACTGTGGCGCGGCGTCCCCTTCTTCGCGATCCTCGTCCTCGCCGACCTGCAGTCCGTGCCCAAGGACCTGTACGAGGCCGCCGAGGTCGACGGGGCGGGCCGGGTGCGGCAATTCCTGCACATCACACTGCCGCATCTGAGGGACGCGATCGTGCTGGCCACGCTGCTGCGCGCGGTGTGGGAGTTCAACAACGTCGACCTGCTCTACACACTCACCGGCGGCGGCCCGGCAGGCGAGACGACCACGCTGCCCCTGCGCATCGCGAACATCGCGGTGAACTCCCACGACTTCGGCTACGCCAGCGCGCTGACGTCCGTCGCTTTCGTGATCCTGCTGTTCTGCTCGATGGTCTATCTGCGGCTCAGCAAGTTCGGGGGTGACGAGCGGTGATCACCGGGAACGCCCCCGCCCCCGCGTCCGCCGCCGCTTCCGCGGCCCCGCCCGCCGCCCCCGTACCGCCCGCGCGCCGCCGCCGTGCCTGGGACGAGGTCCCCCGCTGGCAGATCTACCTCCCGCTGGGCCTGTACCTGCTCTTCACGCTCGTCCCGTTCTACTGGCTGCTGCTGTTCGCCCTGCGGCCGGACGGCTCCACCTCGCTGCTGCCCTGGCCGGTCACCTTCGACCACTTCCGGAAGGTGTGGACCGACCGCAGCTTCGGGATCTACTTCGAGAACAGCGTGATCGTCGGTGTGGCCACCTTGGTGATGACCACCGTGGTGGCCCTGGCCGGCGGCTACGCGCTCGCACGCTTCACCTTCCGCCTCAAGCGCGCCTTCATGCTGGCACTGCTGTGCTCGCAGTTCATCCCGGGCGCGCTGATGCTCGTACCGCTGTTCGAGATCTTCGCCAAGCTGCGGATGATCAACTCGCTGGGCAGCGTGGTCATCGCGGAGACCGTCTTCCAACTGCCGCTGTCGCTCATCCTGATCAGCGGCTTCGTCAGGAACGTCCCCTACTCCCTCGAGGAGGCCGCCTGGGTCGACGGCTGCGGCCGGATGCGCGCCTTCCGGATCGTGGTGCTGCCGATGCTGCGCCCCGGCCTTGTCGCGGTCGGTTCCTTCGCGTTCGTGCACAGCTGGAACGCCTTCCTGTTCGCCCTGATGTTCCTCAGCGACCCGGACAAGCAGACCATCCCGGTCGGCCTGAACACCCTCATGGGCGGCGACAGCGTCGACCTCGGCGCCCTGGCGGCCGGCGGTGTGATCGCGGCCGTCCCCGTCGTCCTCGTCTTCGCCTTCATCCAGAAATGGCTGATCAGCGGGTTCAGCGCGGGGGCGGTGAAGGGATGAGCGATTCGGTGGACACCCCTGCCGCCGCCGTCCGCGGCCCCTCGCCCCGCCTCCCCGTTCCCCTCGTCCTCGCCGGCGCGCGGGGCCACGGCCGCCGGCACCTGGCCAACATCCGCCGCCTGCAGGCGAAAGGCCTCGTGCGGCTCGCCGGCGTGTGCGAGCTTCAGCCGCTGGACGAGCGGGAACTCGACGGCTTCGGTCCGGTGGCGCAGTCGGCCGACCTCGCGGCGCTGCTGGAGGACACCGGCGCCGCCGTCGCCGTCGTCTGCACACCCATCGCCACCCACACCGAGCTCGCGCTGACCGCGGCCCGGCGCGGAGTGCACCTGCTGCTGGAGAAGCCGCCCGCACCCTCCTGGGCGCAGTTCCGGCGGATCGCCGACGGCGTGGCGGCGGCCGGCGTGGCCTGCCAGATCGGCTTCCAGTCGCTCGGGTCCGCCGCGCTCCCCGCGATCCGGCGACTCCTGGCCGACGGCGCGATCGGGGAGGTCACGGGCATCGGCGCGGCGGGCGCGTGGGCGCGCGACGAGGCCTACTACCGCCGCGCCCCCTGGGCGGGCCGCCGCCGTCTCGACGGCGCGGACGTGACGGACGGAGCCCTCACCAACCCCCTCGCGCACGCCGTCGCCACCGCCCTGGCACTCGACGGCGGCACCGGCGGCGGCGACGTGGCCGCGGTGGAGACGGAACTCTTCCGCGCCAACGACATCGAGGCCGACGACACCTCCTGCGTACGGATCACCACCACGCGCGGGAGCACCGTCGTCGTCGCGGCGACCCTGTGCGCGCAGGCCCCCGGCGAACCGTACGTCCTCGTCCACGGCAGCCGCGGCCGTATCACGCTGTGGTACAAGCAGGACCGCGTCCTGCTCCAGCGAGCCGGGCACGGTCCCGGCGAGGTCGTGCACGGCCGTACCGACCTGCTGGAGAACCTCGTGGCGCATCTGACCCGGCGCGCCCCGCTGCTGGTCCCGCCCGAGGCGGCCGGCGCGTTCATGAAGGTCGCCGAGGCCGTCCGGCGGGCCCCTGACCCCCTCGCGCTGCCCGAGGGCGCCTGGCGCCCCGCGACGGGCGAGGACGGCACGCCGCGCAGGGTCGTGCCCGGCATCGACGCGGCGGTGGAGGCGGCGGCCGAGCACCTGCGGCTGTACTCCGAACTCGGTGTGTCCTGGGCGCTCACCGGCCGGGCGCGTTCGGCCACCGGCGGCTGATCGGCCGGGGGCGCGCCGGGCCGCGCCGGCGCGTGACCGGCCGCCCCGTCACCGCGCGAGCGCGTCCGCCGCCAGGGCGGCGGCCGCGGCCCGGTCGAGGCGTCCGTCGGCGACGACGGTGACGACCCTGCGTACCAGCGTCTCGCCGGGGGCGACGGGCAGGCGGCGCGCCGCGGCCAGCGAGGACCCGACGCCCGGGTACTCGGCCGCGCGGACGAACCACGGGTCGAGGCGGGTCGGCGGCGTGCCCCCGGCGAACACCAGCGTCCACGAGGCGCCCACGAGCGCCAGCCAGTCGGCCGGCCGGCCGTGCGCCGCCTCCTCGCCCTCGGTGTCGGCGGTGAAGACGGCGGGCGCCGACGCCTCCTTGGGCGCCCGCCAGAAGAAGCCGCCGTAGCCGGCGCCGGGGCGGCCGTTGGTCGCCGGACTGCCGATCGACAGCGGCCGCCCGCAGGTGTTGGTGAGCGCGAACGTGAGGTCCACCGCCCACGCGCCGGTCGTGAGCCCGCCGACCGCGACCGTCCTGCGCTCCCGCAGCAGCTCCGTACCCTCGGCGCCCGGTCCGCCCGGTCCGCCCGGTCCGCCCGGTCCGCCCTGGCCGGCCCGCCAGCTCAGCTCCTCCTCGAATCCCTCGGCGCCGCAGCGCGGGAACCTCAGGTGCCGCTGGACGCCGTGATTGCCGAGCTCCACCGGGCCGCGGCCCTGCACGAAGGTGCGCCCGCCCCAGAAGTTCGCGCCCTCGACGTCGGGCACCGCCACGCCTGCCCCGAGGTGGTGCAGGTGGTCGTCCGGCATCACCTCGGTGACACATGTGCCGCCGGGTGTGAACACCGGGTGCAGGAAAGGCCGCGGTGACAACCGCTGCGCGAGCGCGGGCGCCACGGCGTAACCGCACACCACCCGTCCGTCGGCCCGCAGTTCCAGGTCGGCCGCGAGCGGGCCCGAGGACCGGGCGGCGGCGGGCCGGCCCGGCTCGGGTGCCGCGCTCATCGCTCCGCGGTTTCCGGCCGGTCCCCGCTCGCGGGCGGCGGCCCGGCGTCCTGCCCGGTGCGGGCCGGCGGCGGCGCCGCCTCCCGCGGGTCGGGGAAGGCCCGCGCCACGAAGTCCGCTATGTGGTCGTGCAGCAGACGGGCCGCGCCCTCCGCGTCGCCGTCGAGCGCGTGCGTGAGGATCTGGTGGTGCTCCAGCGCCTCGCCCTCCCAGGAGGGTACGGCGGCCCAGGCGACGCTGGACACGAGGGCCGCCTGGTCGCGCAGGTCGTCCAGCATGCGGGCGAGCAGCGGATTGCCGCAGCCCTGGTACAGCGCCCGGTGGAAGTCCCGGTTGGCCAGGCTGCGTTCGGCCCGGTCACCGGCATCCGCGGCCCGCGCCAGGGCCTCGCGCGCGGCGTCCAGGGACGCGCCCCGGCTCACCGTCCGCCGCAGCGCCTCCGGTTCCAGCAGCAGCCGGACGTCGTACACCTCGTGCGCCATCGCGGCGTCCACGGTGCGCACCGCGACACCCTTGTACTGGTTCATCACCACCAGCCCCGAACCGGCCAGCGTCTTCAGCGCCTCGCGCACCGGCGTCTTGGACACGCCGAACTGCTGGGCCAGTTCGGCCTCCACGAGCGCCAGCCCGGGGCGCAACTGGCCGGTGAGGATGCGGTGCTTGATGGCCTCCAGGACGTACTGGGTGCGCGAGGGGATCGGGCTCGGGGCCGCTGCCTGTGTCAAGGGATCCAGATCTTCCGGTGTCGCGTCTCATATATGACGTACGAAGAGTACGCGATGAACGTAGGCGCGTCTTTCGCCCCCCGTCAACGTCCTTGGCCAAGTATTTCCCCGAGACGGCGCTTCGCCCCGGGCCGTCACTTCCGCAGGAACGTCGACCAGTCCGGTGACTCGCCCGGGTCGAGGCCGCGCAGCGCGGCCAGGACCGCCGGGTCCTGGGCGTCGAGCCAGTCGCACAGCTCCTTGAAGGACACGCAGCGCACCCCGGGGCGGGTGCACACGTCCTTGACGACGTCCTCGACGGCCTGCATGTAGATGCCGCCGTTCCACGTCTCGAAGTGATTGCCGATGAACAGCGGGGCGCGGCTGCCGTGGTACGCGCGCTCGAAGCCGTTGAGGTAGCCCTCCCGGGTGAGCTGCTCCCACTGCCCGTACTTCGCCGGGTCGCCCTGGGTGACGTCGCCGCCGGACTGGTGGTACAGGAAGTTGAAGTCCATGGACAGCACCTGGAAGTCCTTGCCGGGGTACGGCACCAGCTCCAGCGGGAAGTCCCAGACCCCGTCCTTCTTGGCCGGCCACTGCTGGAAGTCGCCTGGCGAGCTCGCGTCGTAGCGCCAGCCGAGCGACTTCTCGGCCGGCAGCAGGTTCTTCTGCCCCTCCAGGCACGGGGCGCGGCCGCCGACGAGCTCCTGGTCGTAGTCGAAGGGCAGCGGCGCGATGTCGGTGAAGCCGGTGTTCGTCCTCCAGTCGCGGACGAACGACTTGGCCTGCGCGATCTCGCTCAGCCAGTCCTCGGTGGTCCAGTTGCCGCCGCCCCCGGGGTCGGGGGCGCAGAAGTGGCCGTTGAAGTGGGTGCCGATCTCGTCGCCGTCCTCCCAGGCCAGCCGCAACTGCTGCAGGGTCCAGCGGATGTGCCGGTCGGTGGGGAAGTCGATCGCCGCGGAGCCCGGTGAGTGCATCGGCGGGTGGTACAGGGTGCGCTTGGCCTTCGGCAGCAGGTACATGCCGCTGAGGAAGAACGTCATATGGGCGTTGTTCCGTTTCGCCACCTCGCGGAAGCGGGAGAAGAGGTGGTCGTCGTTCTCCAGGGCGCCGTCCCACGAGAAGACCACGAACTGGGGCGGCCTCTCACCGGGCTTGAGCTTCTGCGGCTTCAACTGGTGCGGCTGCGGCCCCGTGTAGGAGGTCGAGCCGTCCCCGATCACCTTGTTCCTGCCGTCCCCGGTGGGCGTCGGCGCCGTCGCCCGGGCCGCCCCCTCGGGCGCCGGCCGCCTCCCCCCGGCCGCGGTGCCGCCCGACGGGGCCGGCCCGGTCCCGTGCCGCCCGCCCCCGGCCGCCGAGTCGTCCCCGCCGCCCGAGGACCCCGCCGCGCCCGAGACCGCGGCGATCGCGCCGAGCAGACCGGCGCACAGCAGACCGCACAGCACGTAGAGGCGCAGGCGCGGGCGGGCGCCGGTCCCGGACGCGGTCATCGGCTGCCGTATTCGCTGCAGTATCGGCTGCCATATCCGCTGCCGTAATGAACGCATGCAGGTCTCCTGGTCGGACGACGGGGCGAAGGCGCCGACGGGAGGAACCGCGCCGGCGCCGGCCGCCCACTCTGCGGTCCGCGCATGATGGTCCTTGGCCCAAAGGATCACGGATGCGTAACGGCCGTGGCGCCCGGCTGCCCGGCTCCGTCGGGACCCACCGCCGTCAACACCGCGGCCCCGCCTGTTGCAGGACCGTGACGATCCGGTCCAGCAACCGCCCAAAACCCTGCCTAGCTTGAGCCGCGCGGGAGCCCGGGCGGGTTCCCGGCTCAGGCACGGCAGCCGCGGCCCGCGGCTGCGGCACGGCGGTTGCAGCGAGGATGCGGATGCTCACACGGCGGCTCAAGGCCGCGGCGCGGCGGATACGGCAGGCGCGCCCGGCGGGTCGGACAGGACGGACGGCGCGGGAACGGGGGGCGATCCGGTTACCGGCCGGCCGCCTGCCGCGAGCGGTCCGGCGCGGCCTGCGCCGGCTGCGGCCGCGCTACCCCCGACCGGACCGCACCGGGATACGGCGCTGGCTGCCCTCCCCGCGCCAGATCCTCCTGACGTGCGTGTGGTTCGTCCTCGCCCTGGCCGGCCTGATCGGCTACGCGTACGAGCGCACCGCGATCCCGTCCGACCTCAACGCCTTCGCCACCCAGCAGGACAACGTCTACTACTGGGCCGACGGCACCGAGATGGCCCGGGTCGGCCCGGTCGACCGGCAGGCGATGCCGCTGGACCGCATCCCCTCGTCCGTCCAGTGGGCGGTGCTGGCCGCGGAGAACGCCGGCTTCTACCACGACCACGGGGTCTCGCCCAGGGGCCTGCTGCGCGCCCTGAGCGCCATGGCCACCGGCGGCGACGTGCAGGGCGGCTCCACCATCACCCAGCAGTACGTCAAGAACGTCTACCTCGACCAGGCCCAGACGCTCTCCCGCAAGATGAACGAGATCTTCATCTCGATCAAGCTCGACAACAAGGTGAGCAAACAGCAGATCCTCGACGGCTACCTCAACACCAGCTGGTTCGGCCGCGGTGCCTACGGCGTCCAGCGGGCGGCCAAGGCCTACTACGGCAAGGACGTCTCGCAATTGAACCCCAGTGAGGCCGCCTTCCTCGCCTCGCTGCTCAAGGGCGCCGGACTCTACGACCCGGCGATCAGCCCGGCCAACCACCGCCGGGCGGTGGCCCGCTGGAAGTGGGTGCTGGACCGCATGGTCGCCATCGGCCGGCTCTCACCCGCCGAACGCGCCAGGTACACGGTCTTCCCCGAACCCGAGCCGCCGCCGCGGCCGCCCGGCCTCAGCGGGCAGACCGGCTACCTGGTGGACACCGCGCGCACGTACCTGTCCGAGCACAGCGGCATCTCCGACGCCCGGTTCGACCTCGGCGGCTACCAGATCTACACGACCTTCCGGAAACCCGACGTCGACGGGCTGGCGAGCGCGGTCGAGCAGGGCATGGCGGACCTGCGCCCCGCGACGCGCCGCGCCGACCGCGACGTCCGCGTCGGCGCCGCCTGCGTCGCCACCGACGGCCGCATCCTGGCCCTCTACGGCGGCCCGGACTACGTCACCCAGGGCTTCGACGACGCCAACATCTCCGTCGTCCCGGCCGGCACCACCTACGCCCCCCTGGTGTACGCGGCCGCCCTGCGCGACGGCGTCGTGCGCGCCCGCGACGCCCCCAGGGCGCCGGTCACCCCGGACTCGCTCTACGACGGCGACGACCACGTGCCGATACGGACCCCCGAAGGGCCCTACTGGAGCCGCGACGGCAGGATCGTCCGCACGGCCAACGAGGGCAAGCGCTCCTACGGCGAGATCACGCTGCGGCAGGCGATCGCCCAGGGCGTGGGCGGCCCCGTCATGCAACTGGGCATGGACGTCGGCATCGACCGGGTGCGGCAGGCGTCCGTGGACGCCGGTCTGCTCCCCCACAGCGGGTTCGGCGAACAGGTCCCGCTGTTCTCGCTCGGCACCGCCACCCCGAGCCCGATCCGCATGGCCGCCGCGTACTCGACCTTCGCGGCGGGCGGCACGCACACCGAACCGTACTCGGTGCTGCGCGTCACCCACGGGGGCGACCGGATCCCGTTGCCCGCCCCCGCCGTCACCCACCCGTTCTCCTCGCAGGTCGCCGCCGAGGTGACGGACGCACTGCGCGACAGCGTCACCTCCGGCGCCGGCCGGAAGGCCGCGGCGGCCGGACCGGGCCCGGCCGGGGTCCCGGGTACGGCGCCCGGCAACACCTCCGCGTCCTTCGCCGGCTACGACGCGCGCATGGCCACGGTCGTGACCGTCTTCCGCATCGACCCCCCGACCCAGCGGCTGCTGCCGCTGACCGGGACGCAGGGCCGGCCCGCCTCGCGCCCCGGCAGCGACATGCCGACCGCGATCTGGACCCGCTACATGGCCGGCGCGCGCTGAGCACCGGCCGGCCGTGGGGCCGGCCCGGCCGGCGCCCGTTCCGGGCGCCGGCGCCGGTCGCTTACCGTGTGACCACGCGAAACGTCTCACGACAAGGTGGTCCCAGATGGCCCTGTTCGACCTTTCCCTCGACGAGCTGCGCGATTACCGCAGCGCGGGCACCGAGCCCGGGGACTTCGACGCGTTCTGGAGCACGACGCTCAAGGAGGCCCGCGCCTTCGACCTGGACGCACGCTTCGAACCGGTCGAGACCGGGCTGTCGACGGTCGAGGTGTACGACGTGACCTTCGCCGGGTTCGGCGGCCACCCGGTCAAGGGCTGGCTGGTGCTGCCCGCCGCGACCACCGCCCCGCTGCCCGTGGTGGTGGAGTTCATCGGGTACGGCGGCGGGCGGAGCCTGCCGCACACCCACCTGCTGTGGGCGTCGACGGGCCGGGCGCACTTCGTGATGGACACCCGTGGCCAGGGCAGCGGGTGGGCTCCGGGCGACACCGCGGACCCGGTCGGCAGCGCGCCCGCCCACCCCGGCTTCATGACCAGGGGGATAGAGGACCCCGAAACCTACTACTACCGGCGGGTGTTCACCGACGCGGTACGGGCGGTGGAGGCGGCGCGCGCCCACCCGCTGACCGACGCCGCGCGCACCGCCGTGCTCGGCGGCAGCCAGGGCGGCGGCATCACCATAGCGGTGGGCGGGCTGGTGCCCGATCTGGCCGTGATCGCGCCCGACGTGCCCTTCCTGTGCGACTTCCCGCGCGCGACGACGATCACGGACCGCGATCCGTACCGGGAGGTGGGCCGGTACCTCAAGGCGCACCGCGGCCGCACCGGCCAGGTGATGCGCACGCTGTCCTACTTCGACGGCGTCCACTTCGCGGCCCGCGGCCGGGCCCCGGCCGTGTTCTCCGTGGCGCTGGAGGACCAGACCTGCCCGCCGTCGACGGTCTTCGCGGCCTTCAACGCCTGGGCGCACGAGGACAAGACGATCGAGGTCTACGACTTCAACGACCACGAGGGCGGCGGCGCGTTCCAGGAAGCGGTCCAGCTGCGCCGGCTGCCCGCCTACCTGTGACCGGCGGCCGGCGCGGCCCCGCCGTTCACCGGCCGAGCCACCGCGTCAGCCGGTCCGCCAGCTGAGCGTGGGCGCGGTGGACCCGGGCCTCCACGATGCCGGGCGGCACCTCGGTGATGCGGGCCATGTCGTGCTTGGAGTAGCCCTCGGCGTCGGCGAGGTAGAGGGTGAACCGGACGATCGGGGCGAGGGCGTCCATCGCCTCGCGCACCACCTCGTCCACCGCGTCGCGGACGCCGGGACCGCAGGGGAGCCCGCCGTCCGCCCGGACGCCGCCGGCCCGGGGGAGGCCGGCGGCGGTGGCCCCGGGGACGGAAGCGGTGGCCCCGCGCGGCGCGCGCCCGTAGGGCTCCCGCTCGAACCATGCGCCGACCAGGTGCTGGTAGAGCCAGGCCGGCACCCCGGTCGCGGGACGGGCCCAGTGGAAGTCCCGGAAGGCGCGCTCGAACGCGCGCTGGACCAGCGCCTCGGCCGCGGGCCGGTCGCCGCCGGTCAGCCGGAGCGCTCCGGCGTAGACGCGGTCGAGATGGGGCAGCACCTCGTGCTCGAAGCGCTCCCCGCCCCGCGCGGTGACGTCGTGGAAAGGCTGGACCGCCGTGCTCATGCTGATCTCCCCGTCCCGTGGCTCAGCACCGATCGATGATCGATCAGATCTTCCCGCCGTATCGGCGCGATGTCCAACACCGATCCGTCATCGAACCGATAGGCCCAGCCTATGGGCCCGCGGAACGAAAGGAGCCCCCCTCACGCGTCCGGCGGCGCGCCCGTGCTGGAGGAGACCGCGAGGGTGGTGATCGATCCGTCCGGCCCGAACCTCACCATCGGGATGGCCTTGTCGCGCGGCGCGCCGGGGCTGGCGGGGTTGTCCAGATAGATCATGCCACTGGCGCCGGGCACCGCCTTGGCCCCGTACAGCAGCGACTGCATCTGCATCACCTCGTCGCCCGTCACCTGGGAACCGCCGGCGGCCGCGTACGTGATGGCCGCCTTGGCGGTCTCCATCGCGTCGTACCCCATGATCGCCTGGCCGTCGTCGAGCCTCTCGCCGGGGAAGTCGGCGCGGAACTCGCCCTTGGGCTGGAACGGCGCGACGGCGGCGGGCAGGTACGCCTTCGGCCGCACCTGCCAGGCGCCCGGGTGGGCCAGCCCGGTGTAGACCAGCTCGATCCGCCCGCGCTGCAGCGCCTTTCTGACCTGGTCGGCGCTCGGGGACTGGGCGACCTGGGAGACGTCGTCCCCGGACAGGACGCGCAGGGTGCGGTTGTCGCAGATGCGGGAGGCCAGCGGCGTGAGCAGCGAGGCCAGGTCGACCCCGCGCCCCGCGTAGTAGATGACGTCCGGGTTCTCCAGGCACAAGGTGGCCATCTGCTGGCTGAAGTAGGTGGCCACCGCGCGCTTCGTCGAGTCGTACGTCATGGTCGGGCCGGCCAGCAGCTCCTTGGGGTAGTGGGCGAGGAACTGCTGGCCGAGGGTCCTGGTGTACAGGTCGTCGGAGCGGGTGTCCTGGATCACCAGGACCCTCGGCCGTCCCTTGGCCAGGTACTGGGCGGCCGCCGCCGCCTCGTCGGCGTTGGGCGGGGCCACCCGTACCAGACCCGGTATGCCCGCCAGGTTGTCGGCCGTGAGCACCGAGCCGAAGGCGGCGATGTGCAGGTCACCGGTGATCCGCGTGATCGTGTCCCGGGTGGCGGTGATGCTGGTGCCCAGGCCCGCGGCCGCCACGATGCGGTCCGCGTCCCGGTGCTTGGCGAGCTGACGGAGCGTGTAGTCGCGCTGCGCGGTGTCGGAACCGGTGTGCGCGAGGAAGAGCCGGATGTGCAGCGTGGAGCCGCGATTGGCCAACTGCTGGGCCAGGTAGGCCCCTTCCAGCTCGTGCCTGATGGAGTCGGTGCTGTACGTGCTGCCCGCTCCCGTCGCCACCATCGGCATCAGGTAGACCACGCCGACCCACGGGGTGCCGCCCGGCGCGGCCGCCGCCGCGGCGACCCGCCGGTTCTCCGCGTGGATCCGGCCGAAGACGCCGTCGAGGTCGGGGGAGAAGGAGAACGAGCCGTCGGTCAGGCCCACGCACGCGTGGTCCGCGCCCACCTTGGCGACACCGTCCGCGCACCGGGTGCCGGCCGGCCGGGTCAGCCAGTACACGCCGGACCCGAGCAGCGCCAGGACGGCCGCCAGCACGGTGATCCCGCGCCAGCCCCGCCACCAGGGGCGCGGCGGATCCCAGGTGCCGGGTGAGGACGGGGCGTGCGCGCTCATCGCGATACCTCCTGCGGTGTCCCGGTCGTTCCGGCGGTCCCGCTGACGACAGCGGTTCCGGTGGTCCTGGTGGTCCCTGCCGTCCCTGCAGTCCCTGCAGTCCTGGTCACGCCGTGCGCGCCTCGTACCGCGCCGCCTCCGACCGCAGCACGGCCCCGTTGGCGTCCGCGTGCAGCGCCAGGTCCCGGAAGGTGGCGCTGATCGTGAAGTTGAGCTCCGGCTGGGCGCTCGGCAGCCGGTTGCGCGGATCGGCGGCCAGCCACAGCGCGGTGACCAGCAGCGTCAGCGCGCGATTGCGGCGAAAGCCGTCGGGCGCGAGCTCCCCGGCCAGGCGGTCCGCGCGCTGCGAGGCGGTGACCGCCACGTCCACCGGCTCGCGCATCGGCGCCGCGGTGATCGCGTACAGCTCGTACAGCCACGCCGTCGTGGGCAGGGCGCGCAGCGAGGCGTCCAGCCGGGAGACCACCTCCTCCAGGCGCCCGAGCGCCAGTTGGTGGTAGTGCGTGTCGAGCAGGTGCCCGTCCCGGCCCTTGTGCCAGTCGTACAGCCGCTCGTGGGCGGTGTCCCAGTCGGGGTACGGGTCCTGGGGTCCGCGCCCGGCCAGCTCCCGCAGCAGGAGCTGCCACAGCCACGGCTGCAGGACGGGGGAGTCGGGGAGCGGGTGCGGATGGGCGGCCGGGCCGGTGACCGGCAGGTAGCCCGAGCCGCGGCCGCCCCGGGTGCCCGCGTCCTCCGACAACGGCGGCACCAGGCACAGCCGCTCCGCGGCCTCCTCCAGCAGCTTCTCCCGCACCCGGCCGGGAAAGCCGTCCAGCAGGGGCGAGTTGACCGCCGCGTCCATGTCCCGGGCGGCGGCGCACGTCACCAGCCCCTGCAGGTGCTCCGGCTGGGTGCTCTGGAACAGGTAGTGCAGCGCCTCCTGGCGCAGGGTGGTCCGGTCCGGGGCGTCCCGGTCGACCGGACCGGAGTCCAGGATGCCGCGCAGCGCCGTGTCCGCGTCCGGCCGGTCGATCATCCGGGCCACCGCCCGCTGCATCCGCACCACGCTCCACGGATGCCCGTACGTCAGCCGGTGCACCAGCGGGGTCGCCTCCGGCAGCCGGGGCGCGACCGCCACGCCCAGCTGGGAGACCTGACCGGCCGTCAGGTCCGGCAGCCGCACCGAGTACCACCACCAGGACGCGTCCGCCGGGGACTGCGGGACGCCCGCGCGCCAGTCCGCGTAGCCCGCCCGGCCGGCCTCACGGATGCGCAGCCCGGCCGGCCCGGGGTCGAACGGGCCGGGCACGGCACGCGCGGTCGACGCGGTCGCCACCACCAGCAGCGGATCGCAGCCGCCGTCCGCGACGGCCAGCGCCTCGCGGACGCTCAGCACCAGCCGCAGGAAACGGGTGCCGCCGCCGTGGTCGATGTTGTCCAGGACCACCAGGCAATTGCGGTCGCGGGCACCGCCGGTCCTGCTGTCGTACGCGGCGCGCAGGTCGGACAGGAACGCCTCGCACAGCAGCCGGTCCACCCATTCCATGTCCGCCGGGTCCTCGCTCCTGGCGCGCTGGTTCAGCTCGGCCAGGGTGTCGAGCGGGTCGTGCCCGCCCACCTGCGCGTACCAGTCGAGGCCGGCCTGCGAGGCCGCGCCCAGCACGCGCGGGCCCAGGCCGCGCAGCAGCAGTGTGGCCAGCAGGCCGACGCCGGGGATCGGGACGATGTTGAAGTCGTTGAGCAGCCCCACGCCCTCCGACAGGGCCTCCAGCGGCCGCCCCACGTCGTGCCGGCGTGCCTCCTTCGTCGCTTTGGCGAGCTGCCGGCGGGCCTGGCCGGGACGGCTGGTGTCCAGCCGTAACTCGGGATCGGCGGCCACCAGCCCGTGCGCCAGGCGGGGGAAGGCCAGGCGCGGCTGGTGCGTGGTCCTCATCGACAGCCGGAAGGCCAGCCGGGCCGCCACCTCGTGGGGGCGCAGGGCGTAGGAGGCGAAGTCGTGGCCCGCCACCGGCGCGGTCGAGGCACGGTACGCGAGGTACTCCAGCACGCTCGTCTTGCCGCTGCCGTGCCGCCCGAGCAGCACCACCACCGGCAGGTCCCGGCCCCGCCGGCCGCGGTGGCCGCCTCCGGGACGTATCCAGCAGTCCCGTACCAGATCCTCGATGGACTCGATGCCCAGTGGCCGGGCCGGTGCGCCGGGCATGCTGCTGATCCCCCCTCAGCGCCGTGTACGCGGGCCCACATGGTGCCACGAACGGGTGGCGGGCGCACGGGGGTCGGGGCAGATAGCCGGTGGCCGCGGTCACGGCGGGACGCGGGGCCGCACCACGGGCAGGCCCGCGTCCCGCGGGCAGGGCCGACCCCTGCGCCGACCGCGGGCCCGCGCGGGATCCACGCGCCTGGGTCGTCTCAGTCGTCGTCCTCGGAGTCCTCCTCGCGCTCGCCCTCGGCCTGCGACGGGACCGTGTGCGGAATGTCGGCGTGCTCCGGCTCGTCGTCGCGTTCGCCCTCGGCCTGGGAAGGGGTCGGCTCGGTCATGGCGCACCTCCGTCCATCGGCTCCCAGCGGGTTCCCGCTCAGCCGGCGCGCAAACGCCCCGCCGCGCGAGCTGCGGGGACCGGCCGCGACGAGCCGATAGCCTGGGGCCGACAGGGCCGCCCGCGGGGAGAGCGTCGTGGAATGGTTCACGGATGCCGACTACTGGCTGGGCAGGCTGCTGTTCCAGCGCGGCCTGGCCGGGATCTACCTGCTGGCGTTCCTGTGCGCCGCCCTTCAGTTCCGCCCGCTGCTGGGGGAGCGGGGCCTGATGCCGGTGCCGCGCTACCTGGCGTCCGTACGGTTCCGGGACGCGCCCAGCGTCTTCCACCTGCACTACTGCGACCGCTGCTTCGCCGCGGTCGCGTGGGCGGGTGCGCTGCTGTCGGCCGCCGTGGCGGCCGGTGCCGCCGACCGGGTCCCGCTGTGGGCGGCGATGACGATGTGGGCGGCGCTGTGGGCGCTGTACCTGTCGATCGTCAACGTCGGCCAGACGTGGTTCTCCTTCGGGTGGGAGTCGCTGCTGCTGGAGGCCGGGTTCCTCGCGGTCTTCCTGGGCAACGGCTCCGTCGGCCCGCCGGTCCCGGTGCTGTGGCTGCTGCGCTGGCTGCTGTTCCGGCTGGAGTTCGGCGCGGGGCTGATCAAGATGCGCGGCGACCGGTGCTGGCGGGACCTGACCTGCCTGTACCACCACCACGAGACGCAGCCCATGCCGGGCCCGCTGAGCTGGTTCTTCCACCACCTGCCGAAGCCGGCGCACCGGGTGGAGACCGCCGCGAACCATGTGGCGCAGCTCGTCGCGCCCCTCGCGCTGTTCGTCCCGGGGCCCGCCGCGGGCGTGGCCGCCGCCTTCATGGTCCTCACCCAGTTGTGGCTGGTGGCCTCGGGCAACTTCGCCTGGCTGAACTGGCTGACCGTCGTGCCGGCACTGTCCGTGGTGGGCGGGCCGGCCGGCACCGGCCTGCTGGACGTCTCCGGGCCCGCGCGCCTCGGCGCCGTCTCGCGGACCGGCGGGCGCTGTCCCCGCCTCACCTCCGGGGGTGGCGGGTGGGTCAGT
>NZ_JAINVH010000043.1 GCF_020400825.1 Streptomyces sp. HPF1205 | reverse complement strand
GCCTGACAGTGTGCCCCTGCATGCGCTCGCCGAGGAGAACCTGGCCTCGGCGAGTCCGGATCTGCTGCGCTCGATGGTCAAGACGTTCGCCGACGCCTTGATGTCCGCCGATGCGGGATCCCCGTGGCAACGTGGGTCCATCCCGCGGAGGCGGCTTCGGGTGGTCGCTGGAGGGGTCAGAGCGCCGGGCCGTCCGGGGTGGACCCGGCCCGCCGTTGGTTTCGGCGGCGTGGCAGGGCACGCCACAGGCGGCCGCAGGCGACCGAGCCGCCCAGCAGGATCACGTAGGTCAGGGGCGTCCAGGCTCCGCCGACGTGGGTGGCCCGCCCATCGTGCAGGGCGAAGGTCAGCGGGCTCTGGAGCCAGGTGACGCCGCCCCAGGTGCAGCTGCCGTCGGCGTGCGTACCCGTGGCGGTGAGGGCCTGCTGGTAGGCGTTCGCCGCCTCGCTGAGGAAGAAGTTGAGCAGCAGCGGGGTGGTCAGGGCGAAGAGGGCGGCGGCGAGCCACGAGTGCCGCGGGCCTTCGCCGAGCTCGGCGTCGAGGTACTGCGCGGCCAACTCGCGGGCGCCGCCGAGCCGGCGCAGCGCCTCGCCGGCGCCGACTTCCGCGGTGGCGGTCAGCAGATTGGCGCGGACCTCGCGCCGGTGGGCGATCCGGGTGCGGTTGGGCAGGTCGTAGAGGCGCTGGTCGAGCGACCAGACGAGCCGTTCGACGCGCAACCGGTCGAGCCAGGTGACGGTGTGCGGCATGTCAGGAACCCTTCTGCGGTGCGGCGGGCAGCGGACGGGACAGGACGGCCTCGACGCCGGCGACGTGCCGGGCCCAGTTGGCGGCCCCGGCGGTCAGGGCCTCGTGCCCGGCGGCGGTCAACCGGTAGTACTTGCGCGCCGGGCCGCTGGAGGAGGCGACCAGCCGGGAGGCCAGCCGCCCCTCACGTTCGAGCCGGGCCAGGGCGGGATACACCGTGCCCTCCAGGACGTCGGCGAACCCGGCGCCCTGCAGGCGCTGGACCACCTCGTACCCGTACGACTCCTGCTCCGCCAGCAGGTGCAGCAGGAGGAGCGACAGGACGCCCTTGAGCAGTTGCGGGTCATGGCTGGAGGTCACAAGTATCAAACTGTCTCCGGTACTTGATAATGTCAAGTACAGCCAAACCCGCAACGGTCAGCTGGCGGTCGCCCGGGCGCCGACTTCCGCAACGGCGCCGATTCGCCATCATTTCCCGGCGAGAGCCATCCCGCCCCTGGCGCAGTACAGGTCACGCACCGGTTCCACCGCATGCAAGGCGGACCCGCCACGCCACCGGGTAGATCGGCCGAGCTGCAAGGGCGGGTCCGCAGCGTCGCCCTCCTGTCCTGGCCTGGCGTCTGCGGCTGGGAGGATTGGAGCGAGCAAGTCCGTCCCATCCCTGAGCACAGGGTGGGGATTTTCAGGGCTCTGGCCGCGATTCCGTGAATGATCTTGTCGCTGGCGTCACAGACTCAGCAGCAGGTCACGGACTGCAACAGGCTGGGACAGGAACGGGTGGTGGCCGGCGTCGAGTTCGACGACGCTGCCGGCCCGGCGGGCGAACTCACGCTGGAAGCGCGGCGGAGTGCCCCGGTCCTGGGCGCAGACGAGGTACGTCGAGGGCACCTGCTGCCATGCGGCCGCCCCGACCGGCTGCCCGGTCACCTTCGCGCTCTGCCGGGCGAGATGGTCCGCCGCCTGCGCCTGGACCTCGGGGTCGCAGTCCTGCAGGAAGGTGTCCACGAGCAGCTCGGGACGGACCCCGAAGGTGCCGGCGTCGGGGTCGACGTCGAGGAACGGGGCAGGGCTGCCGGCCCCGAACTCCGACAGGCTCTGCCCGACCTCGGGCAGGTAGCTGGAGACCATCACCAGATGGCGTACCGACCGGACACCCGCCGCGGCTTCCGCGGTGACGATGCCGCCGTAGCTGTGGGCGACCACAACGGTCGGCTCATCGCTGTCCAGCAGCGCCCGCCGCACCGCCGTAACGTCCTCAGACAGCCCCGGACCGTCCGCACCGCCGGGCAGGCCCGCCTCGCCGCAGCTCGGCAGCGCCGGCGCCACGCTCGACACCCCTCGCTCCCGCAGCAGCTCGGCGGTGCGGTGCCACCACCACGACCCGTCCCGCACACACGCCCCATGGACGAACACGACCCTCAACGATGCCTCCACGTCCGCCTCAGCTGCCGCGCCTGCCCTTCGAGCAACAGTAGACGTAGCCACCACGCCAGACAGGGAGGCGAAGATCATCCACGCAATCGCGGCCAGCGCCAATTTCAGGAAGCCCCATCACCAGTCGATCCGCCGTCGCCGCGAGTACGCGCGGCTTTGACCCGCAGCGGCACTTGGCCGTCCTCGCCCGCACCACCCTCACCGCCACCGCGCGGCCAGGGCCGCCACCCGCCGAGCCGAAGTCCCCGTGTCTGAGACAGGGGGCGTCAGCCCCTCCCCCGTACGGCCACCCCGGACGCGACCACCTCGTACCACGCCTTTCCGGCCGTACCAAGTCGCGTCCCGACCGCACCCTCATCCCCATGGTCGTCTCCGCACAGCCATGACCCGGGCCAGAGCCGGGCGTCCAGCCCGTCCGCCACCGTTCCCTCGCCTCCCTGGACCAGCCATGCCGAAGTCTGCGCAGAGCCCTTCCGAGCCGGAGCCATTCCGCGTCCCCGGCGAAGACCTCGACGACCTCACCAGCACCCTGGCCGCCACAGTGGCCGAGGTACGCCGCCACAGCGCCCTCCTCGACCGCCTCAGCAGCGAACCCGACCCCGCGCCCCCGGTCGGGCCGACCACCCCCGCCGCCGACTCCGGCGACAGCCGTGAGCGCGAGGGCGCCTCCTCGCCGTTCATCATGGCCACCCGGCCCGGCATACGCCGCCGAACTGGCCGCACTCACCGACTGGGTGAGCCACCTCTTCCTGCCCGTCTACGGCCGCGAGGTCAGCACCACGCGCCCCTGGTGCGGCCAGTAATGCAAACATCCCGAGGCCGTCGCCCGCCTGCACGCGCTGTGGCTGGCCTGGCAGCAGCTCACCGACGCTCAAGCCGGTCCCACCGGTCCATCGACGTGGCATCGCGATCACCTCGACCACGCGCTCATCCAGCTCCGCGCGCCTGACGGGCCGTTCGCCGCCTGCACCACCAGCCTCGACCGGCCTTCCCACCGGCTCCTGCCCGCCCCCGCCGCCGTGACCGCGGGAGCGGCCCAGTGACCGGCGAACCCGACTTCCACCTCAACGACCTCCAGCCCGCCGACACCGCCTCCGAGCTCGCCCAAGCCGACCTGTGGGCGCGCGACCTGACCGTACTCACCGAACACCACAGCATCGACCGACTGTCGAGGAGCTGTCTCGTCGCCCATGACGCCTCAGCGACCTGGGGCACGCCCGGGGCTCCGCAGTTGGTCGCCGTCGACATCACCCGCGACCACGACCACGGCACCTTCACCTGCGCCACCTCCGCACACGCCACAATGGCCTTCGCCCAGCAGTGGCTCATCACACGCGGCTGCCCACCCGCAGCGATCACCCAGGTCAGCCCCGACCTCATCCAGCCCGCGGACGACGCCACCCTCCGTGTCGAGGAGCAGATCCGCGCTTCGGGGGAGCGCTACGAAGTCCTCAGCACGTACACGTCGGAGCTGGACGACCCCACCTGCTGGTCATGGACCATGGTCCGCGACCGCCACGCGGACGACGCTCCGATCCGGGCTTTCCTCGAAGACGTTGATCTGCGCAGCGCCACCTACACCCTGCGCCAGGCGGCCTTCCCCGATCAGCCCTCTGCCCGGCGCTGGCTGGACAACCGCGACGCAATGCGGGCGATCGAGCCCGAACGCGGCAGCGCAGACACTGCCCTGCGCGCTCAGGCCGCCCTCAGCCGCTCCACCTCCGTCTCCCACGTTCCGCCGACCACCGGCTTGTGGGCCCACAGCGAGCACCTCCCGAGAGCACCATTCCCGGGGACCGAAGTGAGCCGAGCCCGCTTCGCCTTCGCGGCCCATCCCGACGCCATCCAGGACCTGCGCGACCTCCCCGACGACGTACGCGACATCGCCCTGCTGCAACTCCAGGATCTCGTCCACGGCCACGCGGGAGCCAAACGCCTCGGAGGCCGCCTCGAGGGGTTCCACAAGGTCTACCTCGACCCCGCACCGGGAGAGCGGCAGTGGCGCATGGTCGTCCAGTTCGGCGACGCTCCCCCGTCTTCGGCCCACCGTCGCGAGATCTACCTCGTCGCGGCCGGCGCACGCAAGGACTACGCGGTCTACCGAACCGCCCAATCACGCGTTCACCACGTAGGCACCGGTGGGCTGACCGCCATCCGCCTGATTGAGGAGGCACGCGTCCGTGCCGCGCGAGCACGATCGCCCTACACCGGTCTGCAATTTCCCGGAGACGCCACGGCCGCCGCCCCGCCCAGGAGCGCCGCTCAGCCCCATTCCCGAAGGCCCGCACACTGACCACGCATTCCGCACCAAGTCACAGAAGGGCGACGTCATGTCCGATCTCCTCTGTACTCGCCGATTGGTCGAGCGCCGCTACGGTCGCCCGCTGGAGGACCTCGCGGAAGCTCGCGCAGCTGGTAGCTCCGACCCGGACCAGGGCGACCAGGTGGGGTGCCCCCGTACCGTGTTAGCTCCTGTCCGACAACGGTTTCCCGTGACGTAGGGAGCCGGAACCCTTGGAGGGAAAATGGGAATCGAGCTGGAACTGCACTCCGCTCGACCCGCACGTAAGAAGGCATCCGCGGGCACCTTGCTGCGAGGGTCCTACGAGCACGGCGCAGCCCTGGCCCGTGCGCTGACGAGGCTGGACCGGCACGACGCGGGCAAGCTCGGCTGGGTGGATCCCTACGGCGACACACTGTTCAACGAGCAAGAAGCTGCCGTCGCCCGCCAGGAGATCAACGCCCTGGTCCAGCAATGCGCCGACGAGCAAGAGAAGGCGGCCCTGCGCGACCTTGCCGCACTGCTTGAGGAGTGCGCAGCGACGCCGGGCAGCTACGTGTGGTTCATCGGCGACTGATACCGCAACGACATGACACCGCCCATCTATCATGGTGGGTCCCGGGGGGCTCCCGGGATCGCCCGCGTGTGGGGGACGGTACGTTGCCGCCATGTGCATCTCGACCGGCGAGGCCGTGTTCTCCGGCACGATCGTGTACTGCGGGCGGCAGCACCACCGCGTGCACGGCCTCATCCATGTCCTGGGCTACCAGAACACCGCTGTCAACCTGGCGGACGGCCCGAACGCCATGCTGCTGCACCTGCCCACCCGACAGGTCACCCCCGGGCACTTCCTGTCCGCCGGGCGCACCGGCGACGTCCTGCACCGTATGGTCGCCGCGGCGAGGAGCGCCGCCGCAGTCGACGACATCGCGTTCATGAGTGCGGAACCGCAGGCCGTCCAAGTCTTCGATCACGATGTCTACACGGTCCTGCTGGCGAACGACCCCACGGCGGTCCATGCCGCGCTTCGCCAAGTGCCTCCGCACCGCCGCCCCACTCTCGAGCCGGAACTCCTGCGCTTCTACGCCGACCACTTCCCCGGCCACACGATCGCTGTGTGCTGTTTCGACAACGCCGACGCACGACGCGCCAAGCCGCTGTTGTTGTGGTACGCGCCCCTCGACCCCGACCAGCTGACCGTGCCGGCCCTGGACAGCCACACCGGCATGGCCCCGGACCTCAACTCCGCTTTGCCCGTTGACCACTGGGTTCTGTTTTCCACCGACCAGGCACCCGCCGACTGGGGCATGCCCGTCGACTACCCCGACGACATGCGTCACCGCCTGCGAGCCTTCCTGCCCACCGCCGTCGTGGGCCGGCACTACGGCCACGGGAAGGTGCTGCCCAACGGAGACTTCACCATCAGCCACCGCGACCTGCTCGCCGGAGACCTCGACGGCATCGAGCGCCTGCAGCCGACCCGGCGCTGAAGGGCGGTAGGGCCATGTCCTCCGCGTCGCGGGCGAGCCGGGCTTGACCTACCCAGGGTCGGTGACCCACCAGGTCGGCTTTGCGCTTCGCTGCTCGTCACTCCAGGTAGGCGCCGGCGAAGGAACCGTCGTACCCGAGAGCCAGCAGGCCCTCCGCGACGCTGGCGTAGGTGGTTCCGTCGGGGGTGGAGATCAAGGCATCGTAGTCCGTACCGGTGATCTCGGGTTCGAGCCACTGGTGGGAGCAGCGGCAGCGGATCCAGACGTGGCGGCCCTGATTGATCAGCAGCCAGTCGCGACGGGCTCCGCAGGCTGGGCACATCACGGAGATGCCGCGCAGGGCGAGCTCTTGCGGGTGCTTGAGGCCGCGGATGCACCGCGGGTCGGTGGACTGAGCCGGGACTGGCCGGATCTGTGACGTGGGTGCGCTCGCTGGAGCGCCCGGTGGGATCGAGGACGGCGCTCTGCGCGTGGTCGTCTCGGACACGAGTACGTCTCCCCTCTACCTGGCCTGCCCGCCTGCGAGACGGACTGTGACGGTTTGTCCAGCGTACGTGGGGTCGCCGACACACCGCGTCGGGCTACGGTTCAACGGCCTCGCGGGCGTGGGCGCGGGCGCGGTTGGCCGGATGCGGTGGGTGGAGGATTGCTTCGGGCGTCACTTCTGTGAGTCGGCGCCATGGGTGGGCTGGTCTTCATGTGGTGGTCGGCGCTGGGGTGCGCGGGCAGGTCGGCGAGTCGACGCAGGCGCCAGACCAGGACGCCGGTCACGTCGAGGGCGGTGTCGAGTTCGCGCATCCCAATGGCCTCGCGCAGGAGCGCTCCGGGGTTGTGGCCTGTCTGTTCGGCCTGGACGAGGGTCGGGACGAGAGCAGCCTCGTCGGTCTCCCAGCCGGAACGGATGCCGGCTTCGGAGAAGGCTGAGCGGATGGTGGCCTCATGGCGCGCGCGTACTGGGGTCGGCAGCGTGTGTGCCTGCTCCCGCATTCCCCGCATGGGTGTGGTGGCCGCCTGGTGGTAGGCGGCGCGTAGGTGGGCAGCGGCCTGGTCGGCGGCTTCGGCTTGCTGGGCGTGGCCTCGGGCGGAGTGCCAGCGCGCAGCGGCTGCGACGGCTAGGACGAGGGCCGACAGCAGCATCGCCGTGGCGGCGCCGTCCTCTCCCCTACCCAGGGCGCCACCGGCTCGGACGATGCCGCGGGCCGCTGCGCGCAGGGCCCGGCTGTCGGCGTGCTGAGCGCGGATGTGGCTGCGGCTGGCGCGTTCGAAGAGGCGGGCGGCCCTGCGCAGGTCGGCGCGTGTGGGAGCCGGGGAGGTCTGGACGGTCGCGTCGAGGAGTTCGCCGAGCCCGGGAAGGTGGGCGGCGGCATCGTCACTGCCGTGGGCCAGCTCGTCGCCTACCCGGTCGACGATGCCGGTGGCTCGGCGGCGCTGCGAGGCGGCTGCCGATTCGCGCGGACGGGACGTCGCGGTTCGGTCCGAGGCCGTGGCGGCGGACGGGTCGGCGGCAAGGCGGTGGCGGATCTTGGGCAGGGACAGGTCCGGCGCCAGGGTGGAGCCGGCGAACCATACGGGGGCGCCTTCGCGGTTACGGTCGCCGGGCAGGGCGACGGCGTACCCGAGGACATCGCCGGACGGACCCTGCCGCAACTTGATGCGCATGCCGGCTTCATGCAGTCGGGTGAAGAACTCCTGCTCGTCGGCGGCTCCGGCCAGGCCTTGGCGAACTGCTTCGCGAAGGGTCTCGCGAGGGGTTTCGGGGCGACCGGCGCGTTCGGCCTTGAAGCGTTCCGCGCTGGTGGGGTTCTTCGCGGCCGTGCCGTCGCCCGGCTTGAGCTGACGCAGGCCGAGTTCCTTCTCGATACTGCGGCACTCGGCCTGGGCCTTCTTGAAGTCGTAGTTCATCCGGGGCCGTCGCAGGTCGCCGCGCACCATCGTGGCCACGATGTGGATGTGGTCCTCGGCGTGGCGGACGGCGACCCACCGGCAGTCGTCGGGCTCGTTGTCCGAAGCGAGCCCTACGGCGGCCACCAGGCGGCAGGCGACCTCACCCCACTCCGCGTCGCTCAGGCGCCGGTCGCCGGGGTCGGTGCGTACCGAGCAGTGCCAGACGTGCTCGGCAGGCGCCCTGGCGCCGGCCTGCTTCACCCGCAGGTCCAAAGCGGCGGCCATGCGAGCCATGGTTGCCTTGGCGTCCGCTTCGCGGCCGGGATCCGGAGCGAAACCGTCCCATGAGCCCACCAGGTGCGGGTCGCAGTGTTCGTCGCGGCGGCCGGGGCCGTACAGGTACGCCAGCAGCCCGTACGTACGCGACCCGCGCCGGATCTTCGGCACCATCAGCGCCGCCGGTCCACAAGGGCGTCGGCTACGGCATCGATGCGCGCCAGCACGGCCACCAGCGCTCGCAGGGCATGGGCGAGCTCGCCCGGCACAGGCAGACCACCGGAGTTGTAGACGTGGGCGATCTGGTTGATGTTGTTTCCGACGCGCGAGACCGCGGTACGCAGCGCCGCCAGTTCGTCGCTCGATACCTGGGCTGGTTGTCGCCGCGGTTGCCCGGCGGCAGGTCCGGACCGGAGACGGGGCCGGCGCGGAAAGGAGCGCCGACGCGGCGGCACGCTGGTGATGCTGCTGCGACGAACAACGTGCGTGTCGCCGCGCTGCGGAGTTCGCAGGCCGGTACGCCGAAGCTGCACGATGTCGGCCCACTCCGAGTCGGACTGGACGGTCCGGGGCCTGTAAACAGGTCGGCGGACTGGGGCCGGCGGCGCGGTCATGTGCACGGCGGGTCGTAGGGCAGTTGCGGGACGAGTTTCTTCCACTGCTGAACGGTGAGGACGCCGCGGGTGGTGGAGCAGATCCACCGCGCGGCGTGCTCGGCGTCCATGTCCCACAGCCGGATCACGCCGTCGGTCCCGGCGGTGGCCAGTCGGCCGTCGCGGTCGAACGCGACCCAGTTGACCGAGCCGTACATCCCGGTCAGCGGCCCGCCCCGGGCGTGTGCGCGGGCCGGGTCGCTCACGTCCCACAGCCGGACCGTGCTCTCGGACTCGCCGCTGGCCAGGGTCCGTCCGTCCGGGCTGAACGCCACGGACCCCACCGGGGTGGTGGGGCCGGTCAGCGGGGCGCCGAGAGCGTGTGCGCGGGCCGGGTCGCTCACGTCCCACAGCCGGACCGTGCTGTCGTAGCCGCCACTGGCAAGTGTGCGCCCGTCCGGACTGAACGCCACCGACAGGGCGAGCCCGGTGTGACCGGTGAGCGGCTTGCCGAGCGGCACCGCCCGCGCCGGGTCCCGCACGTCCCACAGCCGGACCGTCTTGTCCGCGCTTGCGCTCGCGAGCGTGTGGCCGTCCGGGCTGAACACCACCTTCGTGACGCTGTTGCGGTGGCCGGTCAGCGGCTTGCCCAGGAACACCGGGTTCGCCTGGTCGGTCAGGTCCCACAGCTGGATCTGCCCTTTCCAGCCGGCGACGGCGAGCGTCCGGCCGCTCGGGCTGAACGCCACGGACGTGACGCGGCCCATGGCGGTGTTCAACTGCCGGCCCAGCAGGGTGGGACGGGACGGGTTCGAGGTGTCCCACAGTCTCACCGTGCCGTCGGTGAAACTGCCGACGGCCAGTACCTTCCCGTCGGAGCTGAACGCCAGCGTGCCCGGGCCGGCGAAGCTCAGGGCCTGCCCGCCGAGCGTGGTCGTACGGGCCGGGTCGCTCACGTCCCACAGCCGAATCTTGCCGTCGGTGCCGGAGGTGGCCATCGTGCGGCCGTCCGGGCTGAACACGACGCAGTCCAGGCTGCGACTGTAGGAGGTGATGAGCCGCTTGGGGAAGGACCACACCCGTACCGTGCTGTCGGCGCCGCCGCTCACCAGGGTGCCGCCGCCCTGGGTGAAGGCCACTGCGAGGACCGCTCCGGTGTGGCCGACGAGAGCCGCGCCGCGCGGGACGGGGCTGGCCGGGTAGGCGACGTTCCACAGGTCGATCGAGCCGTCGTAGCTGGCGCTGGCCAGGGTCTGCCCGCTCGGGCTGAACGCCACCGACGTGATGTCCCCGGTCTGGCCGAGGAGTTCGCCCAGCATGACCACATGGGCGGGGTCGGTGGTGTTCCACAGCCGCACCCGGTCGTCGTTGCCGCCGCTGGCCAGGGTGTGTCCGTCCGGACTGAACGACACCGACGCCACGTAGTCGCCGCCGTGCCCGTACAGGGGTTTGCCCAGCGCCGACGGCTGCGCCGGGTCGGCCACGTTCCACAGCCGGACCGAGTGGTCGAAACTGCCACTGGCCAGGGTGTGTCCGTCCGGGCGGAAAGCCACCGAGGCGACCGCGCCGGTGTGGCCGGTCAGGGGCTTGCCCAGCGGGACCGGGTGGACGGGGTCGGCCACGTTCCACAGCAGGATCCTCCCGTTGCCGCAGCCGCCGGCCAGCACGCGCCCGTCGGGACCGAACGCCACCGCCCCGACGGTGTCGGAGCAGCCGGTCAACGGCTCGCCGAGCGGCACCGGGTGCGCCGGGGAGGTGACGTCCCAGAGCCGGGCCGTCATGTCGTTGCCTCCCGCGGCGAGCGTGCGGCCGTCGGGGCTGAACGCCAGGGACTCGGTGATGTCGGCGTACACCCTGATCGCCGGGCCCAGCTTCGCCGGACGCGCCGGATCGGCGATGTCCCACAACTGGATCGCGTTACTGCTGCTGCCGGCCGCCATCGTGCGCCCGTCGGGCGTGACCGCCACCGAGACGACGCCCCCGATGCCCGTGGCGAGCGGCGTGGACAGCGGCTCCTCGGCACTGGTGAGAAGGTGCGTGTACAGATCCTGGTCGGGGTGCATCCGGTACGCGACCAGGTCGAGTTGCGCCGCGAGCGGGGTGTCGGTGGCCCGCAGCCGGTCGGCCTCCGCCGTGATCTGGCTGAAGATCGCGGTGTTCCGTTCGTGCAGGGCCTTGCCGCGCTGCTCGAAGGCGAGGGCGGCGGCGCCGCTGGCCAGCAAGGCCAGGGTGACCAGGACGGCGGTGACGGCGCGGCGGACACGCGCGGTGCGTTTGACGCGGGCGGCGGAGGCGGCGAGAAACGCCTCGGTCGTCCGGTCGGGGCCGGCGGCGGGGCCGCGGCCCGGGAGCGCGGCCCTCACCGCCTCCAGCCGGCTCGCCGGGTAGAGCAGGTCGCCCGCACGGCCCGCTCGCTCCCAGCCGAAGGCGGCTTCGCGCAGCTCCTGCAATACGACGGTGCCGATCCGGTCGTCGTCGAGCCAGCCCTTGAGCCGCGGCCAGGCCCGCAGCAGCACCTCGTGGGTGATGGCGACGGTGTCCCGGTCCTGCGTCAGCAGCCGGGCCGCGGTGAAAGTGTCCAGGACGGTACGGGCCGCCTGCGGGTCGGCCGCGAACCGCAGCAGGTCGTCGCGCGGGACGCGTCGCCGGGAGGGCTCGGCGCCCTCGGTGACGGTGACCAGGCGCAGGAAGACGTCTCGCACGGCATCCCGGTAGCCGCTGCCGCCCCGGGGGTCCCCGGAGTCCCCGAAGTCCCCGGGGCCGCTGCCCGTCGGTTCGAGCCGGGCGAAGGCACGCTCGGCGGTGTCGGCCAAGGCGTGCTCGATCCCGCGGGTCGCCTGGTACCCGCGGACGGTGAGCACACCACCGTCGCGCCGCATCCACGTGGTGCGCAGCGCGTGGGCCAGCTGGCCCAGCCGGCCCGCCTCGTAGTCACCGGGGTCCTCTGCGGTCCCGTCGCGCCCGCCGGGCCCGGTGCCGGAAGCACCCAGGTCCCGCAGCAGCACCTCGGGCAGGCCCGTTTCGACCATGAGGCCGGCCCGCTGGGCGGGCAGCACGATGGCGTCCCGCAGTTCGGCGCGGGACATCGGCCCCAGGAAGACCTGGCTGCGCTGCACCGCCCCACGCAGCCACGGGTACGCGGCGCACTGCGCGTAGAAGTCGGCCCGCAGGCCCAGGACGACCAGGCCGAGCGGCTCGTGCCCGTCCCGCGGGTCCGCCAGCCACGCCAGTTCGTCGACGAAAGCGCGCCGCTCCGCCTCGTCCCCGCACTGCGTGAAGATCTCCTCGAGCTGGTCGACGACGACGATGACGCGCCGCTGGGAGAGGGAGTCCGGGCGGGTCCCCGTGCGGGGGCCGACGCGGGGATCGGCGCGGGAGTCGACTCGGGGATCCACGCGGGAATCGGCGCGAAGATCGGCTTGCGGGTGGATGCGGCCGAGGGCCCGGCGCAGGGCCGACCGGCGGGCGTCGCGGTCCACCATCCGCCAGTGCGGCGGTGGTTCGGCCGGCGGCTCGCCGGTCAGCACGGCGAAGTGGTCGGCCAGGGCCAGCATCGGGCTGTGGGTGGGGGTGAACACCAGCCGCCGCCAGTGCCGAGAGCCCGCCGCGGGCAGGTCGCCGCGCGCGATCGCGGGCAGCAGGCCGGCCCGCAGCAGCGAGGACTTGCCCGCGCCCGAGGGGCCGACGACCACGAGCGGGGCGCGGTCCGCGACGCCGGCGTCGAGCCGCACGGTCAGGTCGGCGACCAGTTCCTCCCGCCCGAAGTACCAGTCGGCCTGGTCGAGGCCGAACGGCTCCAGGCCGGGATACGGGCACGCGTCGTCCGCGGCCGGTCGGCCGATCCGGTGGAGGCGGCCCTGGGCCATGACGAAGGTGGCCCGCAGGTCGCGTACCTCGACGATGTACTGGTCCCGGCCGGCCTGGTAGATGCGTGCGTCGTCCGAGGCGCGGGCGTAGGGGACGAATGCTGGTGGTCCGCCCGCCTCTCCGGAGCCGTGCGGTTGCGGGCCGGGCCGGGCCGGTCCCTCTCCGGTGGTCACCGCTCGGTGATGTGCTGGTCGCGGCCGGCCTGGTAGACACGGCCGCTGCCGGTCGCGTGTGCGTCCTGGTGGATGCCGCCGCTCAGCGCCTGCCCGCCGGCCGCGTCCTGCCATCCGGCGAGAGCCGCCCGGAGCGCCGCCTCGGCGTCCGCCCCGGCCGCGAGCAACTCGCCTATCCGCCGCGCCCATTCGTCGCGCAGCGCCACTTCGTCGACCGGCGCCCCCGCTGCCCTGCCTACCAGGACGGCGGCACGCACCGTGTCGAGTGCCTCCGCCACGTCCGCGGCCGCCTCGGGCCGGAACTGCCGCCACAACCGCACGACCCCGTCTCGCGCCTGCTGCCACCCGTCGGTGACCATGAGCGTGACCAGGGTGCTGCTGGCACCGGCCGACAGGGCGGCGAGCTGCGGATCCATGTCTGCTCCCTGCGTTCGACCGCCGGGCACCGGAATCTGACCACCTCTCAATGTAGGTCAAGCGCTTGAGCAAAAACGCGCTGTCGACCCCGCGTACACGACACCTCCACGGACGGCGACAAACCCTCAGGGCCCGTACGAGCGGCGTGAGGCGTTCAGGCGAGCCGGCGGCCGCACCTCATAAGCAGCCGTCCCTTGAGTTCCACGACGTCCGGCGGCGTCCCGAGGCACGGCCGTACAGTGCCAGTCGCGGCCAGGTTCGCCCTGGTGAGGTTCACCGACCAGACGCGTGGCAACGGACGGCAGCGGGCAGCAAGGGCCTGAGCGAAGTGGACAAGGCGATCCGCCCCCACAAACCGTGAGCCTTTCAGCCCAGAGTCCCGGACGCCGTCCCCGCCAACGGAAGACGTAGCGCCCCGCACGTAAGGCCATAGCTGAACGTGCGTCGGCGTCCAGGTTGGACCAGCTTCACTGAGCTCCGCCGGATCCCTTGCCCGGCCGCGCCGCCCAGCGGCCGGCTCCGCGCTCGATGTCCTGGACGGTCCCGAGTGATACGCCGAGTTCGGCCGCGATCTTCCGGTACGAGACCTTCTGCGCGCGCAGGGCAAGGACGACCTCACGGCGCTTCTCGTAAAACCGCTTGTTGCGCTCCGCCTGGTCCTTCAGCAACCGGCCGATGACGCGGGCTTGCGCGATCGGGTCGGCCATGGTCTCGACAGCGTCCAGGGCTTCGAACACGCGCCGCGCCGCCTCCTCGCCGTCCTCTTCCTCGGCCATCCCAGTCCTCGTCCTCGGGGGTGTCCGCTTGCCTCGGCGTATGGGTGCCCATACGGCGAGAAAACAAGTGATTCACGAATTGTCGACAATGACCCTGGTCCGGTGGTGACACGCCTGACCGGGGTCGCGACAAGCCGGGCCCGGTGGTGACACACCGGGCCCGGACACCCTACGCAGCGTCACCTGTACGGCCGTCGCCGTGACCGCAGTGTCCCTGGCCTGGACGACCGCCGGTATCGGCGCACTCCTCGTACCCGTCGCACCGACACTCATCGCCTACGGCGCAGCGGCCATCTTCGACACCGCGTGGCTCGCCTGCCAGGTCGTGGAGTGGCTGGAGCGCTACGACCCCGAGCGCGCGAAGGGCGCCCACATGTCTGGCTGGTTCGCCCTTCTGCTCGCCGTGGCAGCGATCGTCACCCACGGCCTGACGTCCGGCAACGCGGTCGCGGGTGCGGTGGGGGCCGCGGTGTCCCTGATCGCCAAGGGCTTGTGGGTGATCGTGCTGCGGCACTACGCGGTGCCCCTCGGCCCCCGCGTCACAGGCTGGCTTCTCCAGCGTCGTCGTGAACTCGCTGCACAGCGGGCGCTGGCCGCTGCGCTGCGCCGCCTGGACATCGAGAACGCCTGCACCGAGGCAGTGTTCGGCACATCGGCACGTGCGGCGCGGCAGGCGACGGTCGACTGCAGTGCCTCCCTGGCCCGCCAGCCGGACACCGCCGCGGACATGACCGTGACACCCGCCGCCTCGGCCGACGGCGCCGAGCACACACTCGCCCAGTTCATCCGGCCGCTGTCGCCCTCGAGCCCTCCCTCGATCGCCAACACTGTCCGGGCCTGCCTGTCCGAGGGCATCACCTCGGACATCGACATCATCGCCCGCGTACGCGAGGTCCATGGTGATCGGCAAAACCTGGTCGACACGGTCGCCCGTACCCGCCGACGAGTCGATCGTGCAAAGGCGTCGTGACGCTTGCCGCACCGCGCTCGGCGGCCCGGGACACAGACGGGCTCGGTCGCGCCCTCCGTTTACGGGCTTCCCGTGAGGACCGGAAGCGCTGCGAGTCCGCGGACCAGGCGGGTGCGGCGCCAGGTCAGTTGGTCCGCCGGGACGGCGAGCCGAAGGTGCGGGAATCGGGTCAGGACGGCGCGCAGGGCGAGTTCGGCTTCGGCTTTCGCCAGCGGTGCGCCCAGGCAGCGGTGGATGCCGTGCCCAAAGCTGAGGTGGCCGACGGCATCGCGCCCGGGATCGAGCCGGTCGGGCTCCGTATAACGGCCGGGATCGCGGTTGGCTGCGCCGATCGCCACCTGTACGGGAATGCCAGCCGGGATGTCCGTACCTCCGAGGCAAACAGGCTCTGTAGTGAACCGGAAGGTGGCCGTGCTCACCGGCGAGTCGTAGCGGAGCAGCTCGTCCAGCAGCCGCGGGATGTCCTCGGGGTGGGTGCGCAGGTGCTCCAGGTGGCCCGGGCGTTGGAGGAGGGTCAGGAGCGCGGTGCCGATGAAGTTGGCGATCGTTTCGTGCCCGGCGACGACCAGGAGGCACGCGAGCGACACCAGCTCGTTCTCGGTGAGGCGGTCGGCACCGTAGCGGGCCACGATGAGGCGGTCGAGGAGGGAGTCGCCCGAGTCCTGTCGTTTCCGGGCGATCAGTCCGGTCATGTATCCGGCGATGGCGTGGGAGGCGGCGTCGATACGATCCGGCTGGCCGTCGGTGAACAACTCGGCCGATCAGCCCCGCACGTCGGCCCGCTCGGCCTCCGGGACTCCGAGCAATTCACAGATGACGGCGACCGGCAGCGGTACGGCCGGCCCGGCGACGGCGTCGACCTCACCATCGACGGGCCACTCGTCCAGCAGCGCGTCGGCCGTGCGGGCGATGAACTCCCGCAGCCCAGCGACCGCGCCCGTGGTGAACGTCTTCGCGACGAGTGCGCGCAGGCGGGTGTGCTCGGGCGGGTCGGTGGCCAGCATGCTGTGGGGCACGGCGGGGTGAAGGCGGCGCTTGGATTCCTTGCCTGCGAAGAAGGCGGCTGTGTCCTTCGACAGCCGGGGATCGGCCAGGGCCTGCCGAGCTTCGGCATAGCGGTGACGAGGTAGCCGACGTGCCCCCGGATCCCAGCGGCACTTCACGTACGGGGCAGGCAGGCGGGCCCTCCGGGCCGTGAGCGCCGGGGGCGGTGGGCGCGCGGCGAGCCGAAGCGGATGCGGTCACGTGGTCACGCTCCAATGGGTTCGGGCCGACCGTCGGCATTGACGTCGACGCCAAGGGTGGCGCCGCGGACGTAGGCAGCGGCGACAGCCATCAGCCAGCCTGCCTCGGCGCGCAGGCCCCCGTCACGGGGGAAGGCGGCCAGGGCGGTGGCGTCAGCCGCCCCGTCCGGGCGTCGGCCGGAGCGCAGCCTTGCCAGCGCGTCCCTGGCAAGGGCCGCCTCCACCCGAGCGGCACCGTGGATCGTGTCGGCGGCTGCCTGCTGTTGTGCGCTCTCCAGTGCCTTCCGCGAACGGTACGGGCGCAGGGCGAGGAGACCGTCGCTGATCTCAACGACGCGTCGTTGGAGGAGGAAGCCTGGATCCCGCGTCATGTCACTTCCATCATCGGGCGCCGGCAGCACGATGTGGGGCATGACCGCCGTCAAGTCCCTCCACAGGGGTTCGAGGGCCACAAACGAGCGAGTCTCCCAGCGCCGAAGCCGGGCCTGGCCGATCGGATAGAGCACAGCCGGCAGCGTCAGCCCGATGCCGATGAGCGGAACAGCGAGTGCGGGCGCGGTCACGCTGAACACGCACGGCGTGGCGACCAGGGAGGAGCAGTGCGGCTCGTCCCTCCGTACCAGATGCAGGCCGAGACCGAGTGACGCCAGGACGGTCGCCTTGTATGCGGCGTAGACGAGCCCGAAGACGCAACCGGTTGCCGCCAGGCGCAGCCCGACCCGGATGCTGGCTCGGCGAGCCGACCTCGATTGCCGCAACGCCTGGAGCAGGAAATCGAAGATGGCCAGGCTCAGGTACGAGATGAAGAGTGCCAGGTACGTCGCGTACGCCCCGCCCGACGGGGCGGTCAGCCCTTCCCACAAGAAGGTCCCCGTCATTCCCGTGAGCAAGGCGGCGGCAAGGATCAATCGGGACCGGATACGACGGCGGGCTACCTCGGGATCCAGGTTGACCTGGAAGGAAGCAGCTACAAACCGAGGTGGCGGCGCCCATGGACGCGGAGTTGCTCAACAGGCGGGACAGGTGCGGGAAGACGTCGTCGGTCGCATGGACCACCAGGGGCGTATACGCAAGGAAGGCAAGCGCACAGGATGCCAGCAGCAGCCCAACGGCAAGGCTCCCGGCAGGTCGCAGGGCACGACGGACGAAGATCCAGTACCCCGCAAATAGCAGCCAGCAGGGTTCACGCCGACCGCACGGGCCGTGGACGCGTCCACCTCCAGGCTGCCCGAGTGATCCACGTACACGTGCATCAACTCATGGGTAAGGATGTGACGCTGGTGATGAACGGAAGCGTTCTTCTCGTAGAAGACGAGGTCGGCATGCGGCGTCTCCAAGCGCACTCCGCAGGGCGCCCCGGAGATTCCCATAGTGTCGAGGGACCTCAACACAATGACTTTCCCACGGTGCGCCGCGATGGCGTCACGCAACTCACCGGTCGTGAATCGGTACGGAAGGCGCAAGCGGTCGATTCGACCTTCATATGATTCACGCAGTCGATTCCCCTCAAGCATGAACCCCACGCGCCTCTCGCCGTCCGAGCGATAACTCACAACTGCCGCTGCGGGGGAAAGGTGATACTTTCCCCGTTCGACGGCATGAGTTGCCCGGAAAGGCTATCCATGTTTGCCGCCCGACAGCCCACCTACAGCCGGTTCACCACTCGGGCGGAGTATCCCGATCTCGTCGCCCCAGGCGGTCGCCCACCCAACGACTCGGGGCAGCGAGGGCGATCGCCAGCGGATTGGAGAAGAAGGTTTGGGCGTCCGGAAGACCCTTCGATCCAGAGTGCACGGTGACGAATCCGCCGCCGGGGTACGGCGTCGCGGTCGCCCGTGCGCGGCGCAGTGCTGCCTTCTCCAGTGGATCGCCGACGAGCAGGAGGACCGGGGAGGCCGCGACGACGGCCGCGTAGGTCAGCAGACTCTATCGCTTGGACGCCATGACCGGCCAACGTGCGGCACCCCCGCCCCGTTCCCCTTGGTGCGGGCTCCCCGGCAGACGCAGCACCAGTCGTCGGCCGGTGACGGCTTTACCCGTCACGGATTGAACGGCACCTCGCCATGTGATCGGCTACGGGCCGAGACGACGTACGCAAGCACCGCCGGAGGCCACCGTGCCGTACTACCTGCTCACCGTGACGGCCTCGCGGCGGACCGGCTTCGGGCTGCAGGTCGAACCCAGTGTGCGGATCAGGGAACTGGCCTCGCGGGTGAAGGACACCGACGTTCCCACGCCCGGCGACCGCCTCCTGCTGCTGCGCCCCGACGCAGGCCCTGGGCGGGGGAGGCGGCCGACGTGGATCTTGGAGCCGTCCTTGCGGAAGGTGCGGTCACGGACGTGGCGCAGAAGATTTTCGATCTTCCAGTGCCCCCTGATCCAGGCAGCGAGTTGGGCGCCGGTCTGCGCCGGGCGGCAGGCTGGTGATCAGGCAGACACGCTCGATGGTGAGCTTGCCGCTGGTGAAGTCCTACCTCCAGCACACGACTTGAAGAGCCTGTCGGGCGTCGGGGTAGTCGAGGTGGGCGAAGGAGACGGTCTTCAGCCTCCGGATCTCCAGGTGGTGATCGAGCTCGATCTCGCGCCAGGGCAGACGGCGGACACGGTCGAACAGGCCGGGGTGGTTGGCCTTGACCTGGGCGCTGTAGTGGACACCGCGCTCACGCAGGTAGGTGCCGTGAGCGTGCTGGGTGTGCAGGGCATCGGCGGTGATGACCGTGCCGTCCAGATCGATGGTGGACAGCAGGGGCCGGAAGGCCGGGATCTCGTTGCTCTCGTCAGCGATCTGACGCTGGGCCAGGACATGGCCGTTGTGGTCCATCGCGGCCAGCAGAGTGACGTACGTGGTGGAGGCGGTGCGCGAGCCACGCAGGGCCTTGCCGTCGACGGCGATCGCCCCCGTCCGGGGCCGGCCCGGGTCGGCGCGGGCAGTGAGGAACGCCGACGGCCCGGTCCAGGGCGTCACCGTCGAGCCGGACAAGAAGGCGTCGCAGGGTATGGGGGTGCGGGACGGACACGGCGCCGGTCAGCGGATCGACTGGGAACCCGAGAGCCCGGCAGGCCCATGCGGGAGCGTCGCCGATCCATTCCGTGATCGCGGTGAGCGAGCGAGCGCCGGCCAGGACATTCGCCGCAGCCGCGGTGACCGGGGCGGACAGCCCGTAGCGGCGGCCGCGCACACCTCGCGGGTCGGGCAGCAGGCCCAGGAAGCCGGGCAACCGCGTCCGTCAGCGGGACGGGCGCGGATATCCGGCCCAGCTGGGCCAGCGCGGTGGGCATGGGAGAAGATGCAGGAGCAGGCACGGACTCGCCAAGTGTTCATGGGACTTCGACACTCACACAATCACCGAGACTGTTCCTGCACTGCGTCCGCCCCCAACTCGAACCAGGACGGCCCCTCCAATTCCGGATCAGCACGGCACTCCGGACGGATCCCGATCATGCAACGGACCCAGCCTGCGGCGGCGCGCCGCTGACGATCGTCAAGCAGTACATCGAGCAGCAAAAACGCCCGTCATAACCTGCGGGTCAGAGCAGTTCCGAGATCGTATTCCCTCCCCGCCTGAAGGACTCCGCTGAGAATTCCGCGAATCGGGGTGTCAGGCCGCGATGGCCGCGGCGCGGAAGCAACAGCGGGCCCAACGCCTCCCGGATCGGCACCGCGAGCGTCCCCTTCGGGAACGCTGCCCGCACCACCCTAGCCGTCAGCCTCGGCACCCCGTGATCAGCCCGTGGCTCCAGCGACATCTCTCCCGGCCCCCCAGCCACAACCACAACCACCATGGGGGACCAACGACTCGGCCTGCTCGAATCACGCATTCCTCGGCAGAGTCCTTCAGGCGGGGATTCCCTCCGAAGAGCGGGATGGCCCAACAGGCCCAGCAGGAGCCGGCCGCCGACGAAGAGCCGGCGGGTGCTGCGTGCTCTTTGGAATGGCGTCGCCAATACCACTCTACGACCCGGAAGGGCCCGATACCTCAGGGGTATCGGGCCTTCGGATCAGGTATTGGACACTCGGGTACCGGCGCCAGAGAATAGCCAGCATGTCACCTCTTCCCATGCCATCTGCCTGGGCGGGTCCTCTCCCCGAGGCCGCGCCGCCATCTGACATGGCTGTCTACCAGTTGCCTACGGGGACCTACGAAACCAGGGCGGCCTTCGCATTCAAAGGCGGCTCATTCCACGAAAAGCGCAATTTCGCCGCAACGTCGGTCTTGGTGCAGCACCCCAAGGGTGATCTACTGATCGATGCGGGCTTCGGCTCCCAGGTTGCGGCGCACATGCAGACTCTCCCCCGGATGGAGCGCGCTCCTCACCGGTTGGCCCGGACCGTGAGCGAGCAACTGAAAGCCAGCGGCTACGACCACGGCAGGCTCCGTGGTGTGCTGGTAACGCATTCTCACTGGGACCACGTGAGCGGTCTCGACGATCTCCAGCTTCCCATCTGGATCAATGACGACGAACTGCAATATGCGAGTGAAGGTAAGGGAGGAAGAGTTTTCCGCGAGGTTTCCGCAAGTCACAAGTTGCACCGATATCAATTCAAGAAGGCGTCCTATCTCGGCTTTTCGTCGACATTTGACGTTTATGACGACGGCTCCGTAGTTGTCGCCGCCGCCGGTGGCCACACGAATGGCTCCGTAATCGTCTTCGCCACTTTGCCGACCGGTAAGCGGTACGCCTTCATCGGCGATTTGACCTGGCAACTCGATGCCATCCGCCGTCGCGCCGAGCGGCCCCTCCTGATGCGCATGCTCGCCGACACTGATCCCCAACTGGTGCGCGAGGGCATGCTTCGCATGATCGCACTCGCGGACGCCATGCACATCGTCCCGTCCCACGACGTCTCTGCCTACGACGGGATCCCGAAGCTGCTCAACTGACACGGCAGTTGTAGTTCCGTTCATGGCTGGTCCTGGAGGGAGTGTCGGCGCTGGTGGCAGGCTTGCGCGACGGCTTGATGGTGGCGGCGCCAGGCCATCCAGTGCAGGACGTGTTCCGCGTTCCGGACGGGTGGGGTGAGGACGAACGCTCGCAGGAGCCGGATGAAGCGGGGCAGGTCAGCGGGATGAGCCAGTCGGGTTCGGGCCGGACCCGGATGATGCCCAGCGGGTGCGGTGACTGTCCGCCGAGCTTGCAGACGGCGAGGAAGACCGCTGCTTCGAGCTGCGCCTGCTCGGGATGGAGCGCTGCGGGGATGGTGTGTACCGCTGCCGGATCCCGCCGGTTGCCGAGCAGCGCATGCAGGGCCTGGTGGGCTTCTCCGGTACCGCGCCGTCGGTCCGCGGTGGCTGCCAGAGCGCCGTGCATCGGGTGCCGTTCCACGCCGGACCGGCCCCCGGCGACCGGCGCTGTGCGTGGTGCGTACGTGTACTGGCCTGCGGTGTGAAGCTTCTGGCCGGTCTTGGGCGACGCGCTGTTCGGGGGCACATGTCGGTCGCCCGGCCGGGCGTTCACTGGCCCGCCGCAATCAAAACCAATCCACTGTTTCCGGTCAAGACGCCACAACCTACGGCAAACCGTTACCTGATGGGGTGCGCCGTCGCCTCGCCCCTCCACGGCTCCAGCCTCCGCGCGGGTACTGCCTCGTCCTCGAAGGGGAAGCCCAAGGGCCGAGTGCTGATCCGCGGAGCCCGCTCCCGGCTCGGCTTCCTTCGCGCCCGCATGCCGGCCGCGGCGTGCACCGACGCCCTGCGCCGGGACCGGCGCGTGGGTGAACTGCCGGTTTCGCGAACACACGCAGACCCGCCCAGGGAGCGGCCCCTTCAGCCCGGGAGTACCCCCGCGACTGACGCGGCGGGAACGGCGACTGCGGCTGTCGGTACGGTCACCGTCACCGGCTGCCCCGCATCGGACAGCGTCATCGTGGCGGTCACGCTCGTGTTCTGCAGGTAGTAGGACGTGCGGGTGCGGACGACGCGGCCGGCGGGGTCCACCCAGACCTCCGCGTCCGCGGCCATCGACCCGAGGGCATCCTTCATCGCGGTCAGCTCCTGTCGCTCGCTCGCCGCCATCCGCAGGGTCAGCGGGGCCAGGCCGAGCGCGCCCGTGTAGTGCGTGGTGTGGACGCCGTCGATCGTGGCCGGGGTTGCCTTCGACACCTGATCCATCGCGGCGATCTGCTGGAGCACGAACTCCGGGTCGTTGGCCGGCGCACGCAGCAAGGAGTGGGCCTCCACCTGGTCATACGCGGCTTTGGCCCATTTTTGGCCCAGGACCCCGTAGGCACGAAGGTAGACGGTTGCGCCGGCGAACACTTCGTCCATGCGGTCGACGGCCCCACCGGGGAAGCGCACGGTCAGCGCGCCTGTGTCCGAGGCCATGTCGAAGCTGCCGCTGACGGTGAGGGTGTAGGTGGCACCCTGGCCGGTGGTCACGATGGTGTAGGTGATCCGGGCACTGGTGTTCCTGCTCGCGGCGACCGCGGAGCGGACGGCGTCCTGATAGGCGGCCGAGACCGGCGGGGCTGTGGCCTCCTGTGGCGCGTCATGCGACCCGCCCGCGCACCCCGCGCAACTCGCCAGCAGCACAAATGCACTCAGGCAGCGCAAAACTCGCAACGAAACCATTCCCCCCAGGAACGAAAGCCGTGCCAGCGGCAGCAGTACACGATAGCCGCCCTCCAGCGCCGGTCGGCACGGCACGTGACCGCAGTCGCGGCAGATAGGGGCAACCGCCATCAGCTCACCGCGGCAAGGCGAGGCATTGCTGCGAAACCCCGCACCCCGTCAGGCGCAGACAGGTTCTGGGTGACGGTCAGGGGTTCGGCAGCGGCAGGACAGGCATATGCGGGTGCCGCAGGTGCTGTCCGCCGTCCTGGACGTGCACAGTGAACGTCTCCGGCTGCGGGCGGCCCGCCTCGTCGTACGGGCTCAGCACCGTCTCGATCCGCTCCCACAGCTTCACCGGGCCGCCCTCGGGTACCTCTGACGGCGGCCATGGCAAGCGGCTCTGAGGCAAACCAAGAGGTGGCGACCTCGTCCGCAGCCAGACCGCGATCACGCCGTGACGGAACAGATGTGGCCGAGAGCCCGTACGTCATTCCTGGTAGGCGGTCTGCGCGATCTCGACGAACGACCGGATCAGCGGGTTCGTGTCCCCCTTGTTCCACGCCGCCACCACGCGGTTCGGCGGCATGTCGATCAGCGGGACCACGGCCAACTCCTCGGACTGGCCGTGCCCGATCAAGGTCATCCCGACAGTGCCGTTCCAGAGCACCGCCTGCATGCACTCCTGGACGGCCCGCACCACCGGACCCTCGCGGGGCTCGCCGCCGTTCCAGTACGACTGCCAGGCCGGGTCGGTGCCCTCCGGGAACCGGAACCAGCGGCGGTCAGCCAGATCGGCCAGTTCCAGGCTGTCGCGGTGGGCCAGCGGGTCGTCGGCGCGCAGCAGTGCTCCCACCGGATCCGCGCGCAACTCGTGCACGGCCAGGCCCGTCTCGTCGAACGGCCCGCGAGTCAGGGCGACATCGACCAGCCCAGCGCGCAGCCCGCAGGTCGGATCGGTCAGACCGGTCTCGCGGATGCGGACCTCGACTCCGGGGTGCTCTCGGCGATACGCCACGGCCAGCCGCATCGCTCCCGGGTCGGCGCTGTCCGCCAGCATGCCGATGGTGATGGTCGCGGCGCCGGCCACCGCAGCCACGCGCACACGCATCTGGTCGGCCTGGCGGAGCAGGGTGCGCGCCTCGTCCAGCGCCGTCGCGCCGGCCGGGGTGAGCGCCACGCCGGTGGCGGAGCGGTGCAGGAGTACGACGCCGAGGTCCCTCTCCAGCCGCTTGATCGCCCGGCTCAGCGGCGGCTGGCTCATGTGCAGCCGCGCGGCGGCCCGGCCGAAGTGGCGTTCCTCGGCGACGGCCACGAAATAGCGCAGCGTGCGCAGCTCCATGACCGGCGATTATATCCGTACGGTATCGGCGTCGCTGCCGCTCGAGTCGTGCGCTGGAGGAAGGACTTCACCAGCGGCAAGCCCACCATCGAGCGCGTCTACCTGATCACCAGCCTGCCGACCGGCGCAGCGACCGGCGCCCAGCTCGCTGCCTGAATCAGGGGGCACTGGAAGATCGAAAATCTTCTGCGCCACGTCCGTGACCGCACCTTCCGCGAGGACGACTCCAAGATTCCACATTGGCCGCCTCCCCCGCATCATGGCCGCCCTGCGCAACCTCGCCATCGGTGTCCACCGCCAGGACGGCCACGCCAACATCGCAGCCGCCCTACGCCACGCAGCCCGCGACTGGCACCGACCTCTGACCACCCTCGGCGTCACCGGATGAACCAGGACAGAAAGCGATCACGCAACGGACCCTGGGCCTGGAGGCGTGGCGTAGGGACGGCGTCGTCTACACAGGAAACCCTCCCGGTGGGCACCGAGATCTGGCTCGACGACAACGCCCCCACCAGCGGTCACCGCACCAACGGCCGGCGCCGCATCATCGCCGACATCGCCTCGGGCGACTGGCACCAGGCGGACCCGGACGCGATCGACGCCACCATCACCGACCGTTGACCGATCACCGCCCGCGAACCCACCACGGCGGCAATCCGCTTCCACCGTTGAACCTCGTAGAAGCTCCGCCTGCGCGCCACAGGCAGAGCCGCTCACCCAGCGCTCAGCCCAGGGGGACCTGGGCCAGGGTGGTCCACTCGTACATCCGGTTGTCGCGGTGGATCACGATCAGGTCGGCGTGCGTGATCAGGGCCTTGGCCGGCGGGACATCGGCGCTCGCGATCGCCTCTGCGTAAGGGGCGGTTGGCCCGTCGGAGTTGCTGTAGCCGATGGATACGTGCGGTAGGAAGCCCTCTGCCTGCTCAGGGACGTCGGCGAGAACGTCGCCCATCGCGCCTCGGATCGTGCTCCGCAGTGCACGGACCGGCTCGGCCGGCTGCACGGGCACGAGGATCGCCTCCGGATCGATGACGGGAGCGTGGAAGGTGACCCCGAAGGCGGGGAGGGCGGCCAACCGCTGGGCGGCCGCTTTCGTGATCTCCTCGACGACGTCCTCCGGGACCTCGTCGATGAAGCCGATCCCCTGCATGGTCAGGTGCAGCCAGCGGTCCGGGATGAGGTCGAGGCCCCCGGCCGGGGCCAGCGCACGGCGGTAGGCGTCGGCGAATCGGTGGACGTCGCTCTGGCCGTCGAACGTCAGGTGCCAGGTGTAGAAGCGGCGGCCGACGCTCCAACCGGGACGCCACCACCAATGGTCGGACATACGTTCTTGATGAGCGGTCATGGCCGCGAGGGTGTCAGGCGACGCTGGTCCCTGGCGAGAGAGCCAGCCTTCGCGGAGCCGAGTCCTGGCACCAGTCCAGCAGTGCGGTACGGGTCCGGACGCTCGCCGCTCCACGGGCTCCCGGCACCTGAGCCAGAATCCCCGTCAGGTCACGCATACGCGCAACGACGGTGTCGAGTCGCTTCTCGGGGCGCAGTTCCAGGACAGGCAGCAGCGTTTCGAGAACGGCGTCGGGCTGGCCCAGTCCTACGAGACCCATGGCGCGGGAGATCGAAGCCTGGGCCTCGGTCCCGTAGGTGCGCACCGGCTGTGCTCGCAGACGTACGAGGGCGCCGTCCGCCTCGGCGAGTGCCTCCTCGTACGCACCGATCCGCAGATGCGAAGCGGCAGCGTACTGCTCCTGCCGGCGGAGGCTGCAGGAGAACAAACCGCCGACCTCGTCCCCACCGTGGAGGGAGTCGCGGGCTGCCTGGGCTCTTCGCAACGCGTTCTGCGTCTCGTCTACCGCGCCCAGCTTCGACCAGGCGTCCGCCTCCTGGCACGCCAGCAGAGCACCGACCGTACCGGCGGGCTCGACGGCCGCGCCGCGACGCGCCCATCCGACGGCATCCTTGTAGCGCCCGTCCCAGAAGGCGATCTTGCTTCGGGTGGACGCCGTCCAGGCACGCAAGGTGTTGTGGCCGATGGTCTCGGCGCAGAGCCAGGCCGTGCGACCGTGCGCGTCCGCCTCGGCCAGATGTCCAAGGTCGCTGGACATCCACGCGAGCAGAGCGCACAGATAGCCTGCGGCGGCGTAGAGGTCCGTGGATTGCCGCGGTGCCTGATGGCCCTCCAGGAGGAGGAACACGCGGTCGCGCAACGCCCGGGTCCGGGCGAAAACCTCGCACGCGTCACCCGAGAGGTAGTCGCTCGCAAGCTGTTGTACGTCCGCCTGGATCTGCTCGAGCGCGAGGTCGCCGACGTTGCTCGTCTCGGCCACGCGGCCCAGGCTGCCGACTCCTCCGCCGCTTGCCGGACGGCGGCCGCAGCCGTGGGCTGCGGGTCCGCCTCCGCGCTTGGTGTGTCCGCGTCGGCCGTACGGAACGGGGTCGGTGTGGGCGGCGCGGGAGGGGCAGCGACTGGAACGGCACCGCGGGGAAGCGCGCGGCGATCCTCCAGGTCGAGCAGTTGCTCGACCCGGCACCCGTACACCTCGCTCATGAGCCGCAGAACAGCCGGCGAAGGGCGCCTTCCTCCGGCGAGCGGCCACTTCTCCCACTTGCCCACCAGGGAAGCGTCGGCGGAAATGGCGTCAGCGCGGTTGCGGCCCGCCTCGTTGATGAGGTCGGCGGCCTCTTGCTGAGACCAGCCGTGGGCGTGTCGCCACGCCTCGCGGGCGCGGAATCCCCAGCGGACGCGCATCTCGACCACGATGTCGTTGAGGGTGCAGGCGGCGGCGAGCATCTCCCGGCGCAGGACATCGCGTTCGGGTTTGCTGCCGGGTCTCGGGGCCTGTGCCATGAGGACTCCCGGGTGTGTCGGTGCTGCGACTCCATGGTAGCGCTGCGTCACTCGGACGAGCAGCGTATGCCCTTGTCCGGCGACGCCAGGACGTCCGATTGGGCACCCGAGAAAGCGTGTTTGCACTGGTAGGAGCCATGTATGGTGGCGGGTTTTTCTGGGCGTCACCGCCCGTGACCCTGAGTGTCCCGCCACAGGAACATAGGCGGAGACATGAACAGCCCCATCCCCCAGGTGAGCCCCATGGTCCATCAGCAGTTGGCCGACTTGGCCCGCGACCGCCGCAAGCGTGCTTCGCGACCCGGCCTCGTACCGCAATCCCGTCAGACACGGAACTCCGCACCGAACTCCCCCGCCGCCGTCGAGACCAAAGGAACTGAGCGATGACACGGCAGGTCGTCACCCGGCTCGCGACTGGTCACCACCGGCCAGGACGCCGAAGCGAGGACGGTAAGGGAGGACGGGGATGAATGACGTCCTGCCTGTCCTCCAACTCCCCACCGGGGATTGGTACGCGGCCGAGAACCTGCCGCGTGTGCCGGAGTCCGCGGAGCGGGCACGGCGTATGGCGCGTACTGCCATCGCGTCCTGGGGCCTCCTCCGGTTGAGCGATCAGTCCGAGCTCCTCGTCACCGAGTTGGTGTCCAACGCCGTCAAGCACGCCCAGGGCGAGGGACTGCGCGTCACCGTCCTGCGGCTCTCCTACGAGCGGGTACGCATCGGCGTCCATGACCGGGACCGAACCCGCCCGCGGATCAAGCCGGTGACGCTGGACGGGGAGTCCGGCCGCGGACTGCTGCTCATCGACGCCCTGTCGGTGTCGTGGGGCGTCGACCTGCTACCGGGCGGCAAGCGGGTGTGGGTCGTCCTGGAGGCCGCGTCATGACGTCCCCGCTCGCGACTGTCCCGTATCTGCCACCCGGCGGCGCACCGATCGGGCTGGTGCGCGTCACTCCGGTGTGGGCCGCTGTCTCGGTGCCATCCCGATGGGGCCGGCATGTGCGGGACGTCCTCGGCGACCAGTCCGGGCCGGTGATGGAAGACCCCGGCCTGCGGATGATGGCCTGGCCCCTGCCGGCAGGCGGCGGCGCGGACTGGCCTGACGCCCGTGCTGCCGGTGTGGCCTGGCACGGCCCCGGGGACACCCTCCTCGTTCCCGGCCTGGACGGCTATCGCGACGGGACGCGGTGGCTGCGTCCACCGACCGACGACGCCGTGTTCACCGACCCGGCCACCCTTCGGACTGCGATCGAGCTCGTCACCGGCCCGCTGGAGGAGGCCGCCGAACTCGGCCCGCTGGCCATATGCAGGTACTGCGGGACGCCGACCCGGGACGCGGTGCTGGTCGAGACGCGCCACTCGGTCAGCGCAGCGGATCACCACTGGTTCGCCTGCCGCCCGTGCTTGACATCCAGGGTGCGAGACGGCAACGGGCGCCGCCCCCGAGTCGTACGGCCTGCCTCACGGTGAACGAGCGCACCCGCCAGGTCCTGTACGTAGTGGCCGTCGCCGGACTGATCGGCGTACTCGCCTACGGCATGGGCCACCGCTGAGACCCCCGCCCCGGCCGGCGGACGCGCGGACGCGCGGACCCGCACCTGTGCCTCTCCCCCGTGGCACGGGGCCGGGGCGGGCCCGGGCCCGGCCGCCCCTCGCGGCGGTGATGTCGGGGACGCTGCCGGGCCACACATCGGAGACCCATAGTGGGGTGCCGTCCGGTGCGGACAGGAACTGCACGCTGCCGCCGAACATCAACAGCTGGACTATGACCTGCGGCGATAGATCGCTCCGTCCAAGACCGACACCGAGCGACTCCTCCTGGTTAGCCTGAAACTCGCCGACGCATTCAGCACCATCATCACTCGACTGCGCGACCCCGGCGGGATGGTCCCGCTGGTGACCGCCTATGACGTCCGCAAGAAGGCCTGGCGAGCCGATTCCACGGCCTGCGGCACTCGACCGCGACACTGCTCTAAAACAGGGCGTCAAACTCGTCGTCGTCAAAAAGCTGCTGGGTCACGCCCATATCGGCGTCATCACGACGGTGTACGCCCACGTCCGCCTGCGCCTCCAGCGCGACGCCATCGACCTCCTCGGCCGCACCCTCGGCAAATCCCCCGAGGCCGTCACCAACCCCGACGGCAGCGATGGCCCGCTGCTTTGTGCAGTACCCCCAGGGCTTGATCAAGTTCCCTGTGTGTCGGGCTTGGGTGTGATGCCCAGAATGGGAAGTGCTCGTTCTGGTTGGTCGCGGATGGCGCGGGTGGTCTTGGCGATGTTGGTGGCTCCTCGGGTTTTCAGGGCGCCGATCGCAAGGTTGCGGAGGGTGGCCATGACGCGGGGTGCGTTGCCGGTGTGGACGGTGGAGGCGTCCTCGGCGAAGACACGGTCCCGGATGTGGTGCTGCGCCTCCACGGTCCAGTGTCCGCGCAGGTGAAAGGAGAGTTCGGCGGGTTTTGTCTGGTGGGCGTCGAGGCTGGTGACGGCGTAGACGCTCTCGCGGGTCTCCGTCGTGTCGGCCGGTTTGCGGCGGCGGTGGACGCGGATGGCGAGTTTCGCGTAGGGGAAGGCGATGCCGCCGAGGTTGTCGGCGATGGCCAGGGTCTTGATCGAGCGGGACTCGCGGCGGCCGTGGCCCTTGCTGGAGGCGGTGTGCTGGACCTTCACGGCGCTCCAGTCCAGGGCGTCCAACTGGGCCCATGCTGTGGGCTGGTTGGGCTTGATCACGGCGACATAGTGCGCCTTCTTCGTCTCCACCAGCCAGGTGACGTTGGCCTTCACCGAGTGCAGCGCGTCGAAGGTGACCACGCCGCCTTCCAGATCCAGGGGTGCGAGCAAGGACTGGAAGTGCCGGGTCTCGTTCGTCTTGGACCCGACCTCGGCCTGGGCCAGGGTGACCGCGAGGCCGCGGGTGACGGCGGACAGCAGGTGCCGGCGGGGCCGGTCCAGACGGGCGGAGCCGCGCAGTGCCTTGCCGTCCACGGCGATCACCGGCCGCCCGCCCTCGCCGGGTGCGGTCGCGGGGGTACGACGCTGGGCGAGCCAGGCGCCCACAGCAGCGTCGAGCGCATCGGCATCGAGACGCTCCAGGACCCGCCCGATCGCCGAGCGGGACGGCGCGTGCCGCCATCGCAGAAGGTGACGGCGCACGCCAAGGACGGCCAGGAGTCCGGCGTCTGCACGGGCGCCCCACTCGGCGAGCTCGTCGATGGTCCTCGCACCCGAGACCGCGGCAGCCGCGCAGACCAGAAGGATCGAGACCAGCGAGTACCAGCGCCCCCGCCGCGAGCGCGGATCGGGAACCGCTTCCAGGAAGACGCGCAGGTCAGCTACATCGTCCGGATCGAGGGGACCCAGCTTGGCCAACACGGCAGGGACAGGGGAAGATGACACAGCGGACACGGGAACCTTCTTGATCACTCAGCGTAGACACCTGAATGATCACGGATCCCGTGTCTGTTCTGTCATCCACCCCAACCTACGCCATCCTCAGGCCAGTTGGACGATCCCGGGAACTTGCGCAAGCCCTGACGCTGCACCGCTACGACGGCACCGGAACCGGCGGCCTGAATTCGAGCATCAGGCTCTTCCCGGACAGCGCCAACTGGGGCATAGTCCGCGAGATAACCGCCGGAGACTTCAACGGCGACGGTAACAGCGACCTGCTCGCCGTACAGGAGTCGACCGGAACTTTGCGCCTGTACCTCGGTGACGGCAAGGGTGACCTGGCCGACGGGGTGACATCGGGCATCCTGAACTGGTCGACGATCAAGGACATCATCCCCGGCGACTTCAGCGGTGACGGCAAGACGGACCTCGCCGCCATCTGGGGCGACGGCACCCTCCACCTGTACACGGGATCAGGAACCGGCTCCTTCACCTCAACGGGAACCATGTGGCCCGACGCCACCTGGGCGACCACCAAGCTCGCCACCTGAACAGCCGCAGGGGCGCGGGGAGGGGGCGGTTTATAGGGGTCGTTGCAACACGTGGTCGTGTTGATCAGGCCGCAAGCAGTTTATGCAGGCGCTCGGCTGGGGTTTCCCAGCCGAGCGTTTTGCGTGGGCGGCCGTTCAGCTCGGCAGCGACAGCGTCGAGGTGCTCGCGGGTGTGGACTGAGAGGTCGGTGCCCTTGGGAAAGTACTGGCGCAGCAGGCCGTTGGTGTTCTCGTTCGAGCCGCGTTGCCAGGGGCTGGCCGGGTCGCAGAAGTAGACCGGGATGTCGGTGGCGACGGTGAAGGAGCCGTGCGCGCCCATCTTTGATCCTTGGTCCCAGGTCAGGGACCGTCGAAGGTGGGCGGGCAGGGTCCGGACCGTGCTGACCAGAGCGTCGCGGACGCTTTGGGCGCCGTGGTCTGCGGGCAGGTGCAGCAGCATGACGTAGCGGGTGGCGCGCTCGACGAGGGTGCCGATGGCCGACTTGCCGTCCTTGCCGATGATCAGGTCGCCTTCCCAGTGGCCGGGGACTGCCCGGTCCTCGGCTTCGGCTGGACGCTCGCTGATCATGACCATGGGGGTGGCGAACCTGGGCTGGCGCTGCTGCGCCTGGCGGCGGGGCTTGCGCCGGGCACGGCCGGTGCGCAGGGCGCGGGCCAGCTCACGGCGGAGCTCTCCACGGCCCTGGACGTAGAGAGCTTGGTAGACCGTCTCGTGCACCACGTGCATCTCCGGCCGGTGGGGGAACTGTGTCCGCAGAGCTCGGCAGATCTGTTTCGGGCTCCACCGTTTGTCCAGGTGGTCCTGGATGAAGTCCCGCAGCTCAGGGTTCTGGCGGATCCTGCCTGTCTTGGGCCGGGGCCGACGGGCATCGGCACGGGCCTGGGCCGCGTGCGGGCGGTACTGGCCATTGACCGGGTGGCGGTTGCGGCGGATCTCCCGGCTGACGGTGGACGGACTGCGGCCGAGCTCCGCGGCGATCGCCCGCACGGTGGCCTTCTCCCGCAGCCGGTCGGCGATGTGGATGCGGTCGGCCTGGCGAAGGTACCGCGACGGGCCGGAAGGCTCTGCCACCGCGCCGAGCGGCAGCAGAACCTTCCTCTCTGCGTCCCGGTGGGCTTGCGCCCGTTACGCCATTTCTGGCCGGTCCGTCTGTCGATCCCGATGACCCGGCAGGCCTCCTTGTTGCTGTAGCCCTGCTGCATGAGACGGGAGTATTCCTCCCGCTCACGCGTCAGCATTCGAGGGCCCTGAGGCGTCCGGTCCCCGCGGATTTCGAAGTCCATCGCATCCCCTGAACTGGGATGTTGCAACGACCCCTAGAACCCAAGCCGATCCGAAGGCGCCCCTGCCGCACCGCTCCGCGCTTGCCCCACACACCGTCACCGTCCAGGCCCGGCATAGGATGTCGATCCCCCCGCAGGATGCGGGCTCAGGGAGGGGAAACACCGTTGCGTATATCCAGGAAGCGGCGTGTCGCGCTGGCCGTCGCCACGCTCGGAGCGGCGATCGGGTTCACACCGGTGCAGGGCGCTGTCGCGGAAGATCCGGCATCGCCTTCAATCGGGCTCACCGTGGTTCACGACCTGGATCTGTGGGGCCCCGCGCAGGAACTGGACATCACCCTCACCGCGCCACCGGTATCGGACGCCTACGTCAAGCTGGAAGTTCGCGGAAGCCAGCCCGGCCTGCACGTCACCGACGAGGCGGGCAACCCGCTCACGCTCGGCCCGGCCACCGGCCCCTACGCGGGCTCGTACCAGGAGATCACCCTCGGGGCCCAGGACAGCGACGGCAACGGCATTCCCGGCATCCCCATGACCGCAGGAGTCATCCGACTCCACCTCAGCGCCCAGTACCCCGTCAGCAGCGCGATCGCCCTATCTGCGCTTCTGGTCGACGGCGCCACGGGCACTACCCTCGCCTCCTCCCGCCCCGACCCCACCGGCCTGTACGTCTGGGGCCCGGACATCGACACCAGCTGGTACGGCCCCGACGGGAGCCCGGACTTCTCCGATCAGGTGCAGGTCGTCACAGGCGCCCCCCACGCCGTCATCGAACGGCTCGACACCCACATGAACTCCGCCGGGACCACCCCCGCACCCGTCACCCACACCCGGTTGGTCTTCACCGCCCAGCAACTGGCCGCCGCCGGCTACAGCCCCGCACAGTTCGCCACAGCGGTCGCAGTTGGCTACTCCCCCGACACCAGCGGCTTCACCCGACTGACCTGGAACCAGAACCCGGACGGCTCGGTCAGCGCCGACCTGCCCGCCATCGACTGGCACACCCGGAAGATCATTCAAGCGGATCAGTACGTCAGCTTCCGCGTGCCGTGGGGCTTCCCCGCAGGACTGCTTGCCGGTGCGCTACAGATCTACGACGCCGACGGCAGGCAGTACACAACCCAGCCCAACACGCTGCAGGTCACCGCCGACATCCGCCCCGCCTCGCTCCAAGCGGCCTTCTACGCCCGCGACAGGGCCGGCGAGCTGTGGCAGTACCGCGGCGAGACGTACGTCTCCTCCAGCGCCTACTACTACACCCGCCGCCCTGTAGGCACTGGCTGGAACACCTACAACGCCTTGACCCCCCTGTCGTCCTTCAAGAACAACGGCACCGGCGATCTCGTCGGCCGGGACCACGACGGCGTGCTCTGGTACTACGCCGGCACCGGCAACCCCTCCGCCCCCTTCGCCCCACGCGCACGCGTCGGCGGGGGCTGGAACACCTACAACCTGCTCACCGGCGACGGCCACCCCGACCTCCTCGCCCGCGACCACGACGGCGTCCTGTGGCTCTACCGCGGCACCGGCAGGGTCACCGCGCCCTTCGCCTCGCGTATCCGTATCGGCGCAGGCTGGAACACCTACAACCTGCTTACTGGAGCAGGCGACATCACCGGCGACGGCCACCCCGACCTCCTCGCCCGCGACCACGACGGCGTCCTGTGGCTCTACCAGGGCACCGGCAGCACGACGACCCCCTACAAGCCGCGCATCGAGATCGGCCCCGGCTGGCAGCACTACACCCACATCACCGGCATCGGAGACCTCCTCGTCAACGGCCACACCGACCTCCTGGCCACCGACACCAACGGCACCCTCTGGTACTACCAAGGCACCGGAAACCCAGCAGCGCCCTACAAGGCCCGCGTCAACATCGGCACCGGCTGGAGCGGCTACAGCACCCTCCTGTGACGGGAGACCTCCGCTCAGCGGGACAACGCCCCAAGTCCGCCACGCGGTATACATCTTCCTCAGCGGCAACGTTCCGCTGGGGTAGGTGCGCCATCCGGAAGGCCTGCCTAAGGTCGCCGGCACTCGGGACGCCACAACCCGGGACTGCCAACGCCAATGCGCAACCGCGGGCCCGGCATCGGCCTGCGAGCGAGCCGCCCGCGAACGGAATGGCTGCGCGAGGTGCCGTACGTCAGGGTGATTACGTTGGTCCTCGTGCCCCTCACCGCGTTTGAGATCAGGGAGGTCCGGGCGATAGGACCACTGGCCAGCCGGGGAGCCGGCTGCCCTCGACAGCGGTTGGGTTACCGGACGGCGATAAGCAGCGGGACGAAACGGGGCGATGCCAGCGGGGGGTTGGTCAGGCAGATCGCTCGGCACCGTAGTAGCCGTGGTGCATGCGGAACCTCATGGGGCCGGTGCCATGTGCTTCGATGTGGCCGATCAGGATCGACCGCAGCGGCTCGGGCAGTTGCGTGCCGTGCGCTTCGGTCCATTCGAGGGAAGCGAAGAGTTCAGCCGCGCCGTCGAGCTGCGCCGGGCTGGGCGGGCAGGTGGCGAGCGCGGCAAGGACGAGGTCGGAGTCCTCGGCAAGCAGTTGCTGCTGGATTGCCATGTCGTACCACTTCAGGCCGCCCGTGGACTCCCTTGCGGGGATCCCGGCCCATGCCAGCAGGACGCGGATCCGGTCGATCGCGTCGGGGTATTCGTGTTGGACGTGCGTGGTGAGCCGGGCCGTGGCGTCGCTCAGTCGATCCGACCAGGCTTGCAGGTCACGCCCCGGCGGTTGGGCCACGTCCATGGCCGCGTCGCGCAGCCCGGCGGGCGCGGCCTGGAGCCACCGCAACCGACGCAGGTTCGCCTCGGACTCTTGGGCGGCCAGCTCCGCCTGGACCTCGCGAGATCCGGTCAGACCCCGCTTGGCCAGCCACGCGGTGAGCGCCGGGCCGTCCCGCAGGTCGGCATCGCAGTCACCAACCCCGCGGAGACCGGATTGGTGGTGCAGCGTCCAGCAAGCGATCAGCTCACCGTTCGCGTCGTGAACCATGATCGTCGGCCAGCCGTCGCACCGGCACCGGTCGCCTGTACCGCCGTCCACAATGGTCAGCACCTGGGCCAAGCCGGCGATCTCGGCACCGGTCACTACGATCCGCGCGGCGTCGGCGGAGTCCGCCTCGTCAGGCGGTGCCTCGACGATCACGACATGCCCGGCGCGGTTCAGGACATCGCGCAGGCGGGCTGTCGTCGGAGCGCCCTCAGCCACGCCAATGTTTCCCTCATAGACCACGTCCGCGAGGATATCGGCGCCGTTCCTGTGACGCCCCTCATGTCTCGGCAAACCGCCCTTCGAGCAGGGATGAGCGGAGCCGTAGCTTCTTCCCCGCCCAGATACCCTGGGAGCCGCCCCGCTCCGGGTAGCCTAGCCGTACCCGGGAATCTCCCTACTGGCGGCCCGGCGCAGCATGCCGACCGTGTCTCCCGCAGATATGCCCTCCTGCAACTGCCGGAGCCCTGCGAGGTCTGCCGCTGGCTCACCCTGGGGCGTCACCGTCGAGCCCCAAGCGGATCACGGCGAGTGCCTCGGCGATCTCGACCGTCATCTCGTCATCGGGGCCGAATACCGTGCACAGGTCCTGGTGGAGCGGTTCGAGGATCTCTCGGGCTTCGGCGGTCCGGCCTTGGGCGAGCAGCAGCATCCCGATGTTGTGCCGCAGTTCCACAGCCTCCTCGCTGAGGTCGCTGTCGACGGTTCTTACGACATTGAGCACGCCCTGGAGAGCCGCGAGCGCTTCGGTGACCTGGCCGAGTTCGGCCCGGCAACGGGCTGCTTGGGCCCGGCAGGCACGGGCCTGTTCACCGGTTGGCCCCGCAATACGGGCGTACGCGTCGGCGAGCGCGTCGAACTCCGGCAGGGCGGCCCGGTAGTCGCCGCCCAGGAGCCGGATCGCTGCTCGCCGGCGGCGCAGCGCCAGGACCTGCTTGCTCTCGGAGCCGAAGGCCTGGGCGGCCGGCTCGATGACCTCACCGAGCACCTCGGCGGCCTGCGCGAAGCGCTCCTCCTCCAGCAGAGCGTCGGCGTGAGCGTAGGCCGCCTTGATGTCCTCGCGCAGCTGGGCAGGAACGGGAGCCGGCTGGGCCGCCGGGGTTTCGGCTGCCGACACAGACCCGTTGGCAGGGGTGGTCTTGGTGCGGGCACGGGGCGCGTACGGATGGCGGAAGACGACCGTCGGGTCGGGCGCGTCGGCCGGCCCCGCTTCTGTCGGGCCCGGTTCCTGGCCGGGCGGCGGGAGGAACGGCAGGAGGCGCGCGTACACTTCCTGCGTGTCGGCGGCCGGCGCCTCGGGGGCCTTGCGCAGCAGGTGCAGGACGAGTTCTTCCAATGCCTCCGGTACGTCGCGGCGCAACTGCCGCAGTGGGGTGGGGGCGGCATTGACGTGCTGGTACATCAGCAGGAACTCGCTGTCCGCCTCGAATACGAGGCGGCCGCTGAGGAGCTCGTGGAGTACGCAGCCCAACGCGTACAGGTCGGTCTGCGGGGTGATGCGTCCGCCGCGCACCTGCTCGGGTGACATGTACTGGTAGGTACCCGACGGGGCTGCCGGTCGCGGTCAGTTTGGTGACGTCGGTGCCGAGGATCGCGGCGATGCCGAAGTCGAGCACTTTCACGGTGCCGTCGCGCGCGACCAGGATGTTGCCGGGCTTCAGGTCCCGATGGATCACGGGTACGTCGTGCGCGTACGACAGGACCGTCGCGACCTGCGCCGCGACCGCGGCGGCCCAGGTGACTGACAGAGGCCTGGCGGGGTCGATATAGGAGGACAGCGGTAACCCATCGACCAGCTCCATCACGAGGTACAGCCGCTCGTACGATGCGTCGAGCACCGCGTCGTACACCTGCGGCACCCCGGGGTGCTGGATGCGCGCGGTGATGCGGGCCTCGCGGCGGAATCGTTTGGCGAACTCCTCGGCCAACTGCGGGGAGACCACCGCCGCCTGCCGGATGAGCTTCACGGCGACGGGCCGGTCGAGCACGGCGTCGTAACCGCGCCACACGTCACCCATGCCGCCGTGGCTGAGTTCCTCCAGCAACTCGTAACGGTCGGAGATCGCCTCTTGCGGCACCTTGCCCCCGGTGTGCGTGATGAACGGTTACGGTCAGAAATCGATAGTGGCCGCCGCCTCGATCCGCCGTCCAGGCCAGCAATACGGCAGGGTTCGTGAGCGGCGGTACGGCGGCCGGTCGGCTATGTCCCGGCAGGACGTCTCCGCCCTGGCCTTCTTGCCGGCGTTCCCCCGGCGCGGTTGCCGGCCCCAGCAAACGGCGAGGTGCTCGAGCAGGAGCATGCCGCGGCCGGTGCCGCGGAGGGCCCGTTGATGTCGCTACGGCCGGTGAGCCGCCGGTGCGGTTTCGGGCACCGCTCGCTCAGCGCTCCGCATCGCGCTCCTCCTGGTCCCCATCCCCGAGCCAACGGCGCGCTTGCCCGGTGATCCCGCTGGACAACTTGCCCACTGCGGAACTGGCCCGGTCGAGGGTGTCGTTGCCAAGGCTCCTGGCGGCATCGACACCCTTAGCTCCGACCTCAAGCGCCTTGTCCCTCGCTTCCATGGCCGCGTCCGCCCATCGTCTCTCCTCCGATGACTGGCGACCGGACTCGATCCCGAGCCGCTCGTAGAAGTCATGGACACCGGCAGCGACAAGGTTGCTCGACTGGACCACGGCCGGGGACTTGTTCGGGTTCAGCAGCACCTTCGCGTTCGCCGAATCGGCAGCCGCGTTCATCCGGGCCACCAGGCGCTCGGTGCTCCGCGCGATGTGCTCCAGCCGATCCTGCCGGGCGGCCTTCAGCCCGAGACGATGCCCGTCCAACTCCTCCGGGGACGCGTCCAGCACCCGGTCGAGTTCGAGCACAGCGATCGCGTCCTTCAACTGGAAGCAGCGAGCCAGCACTGCGAGCCACTCCCGGGCTGTCGACTCGGCTTCCTTGGCCGTCGCCGCGAGATCACCGATCTTGGCCTTGCCTTCCATCTTCTCCGCGAGTGCGTCGAGTTGGCGCAACGCGTAGGCCTGGGTATCGGCGATCGTCGTCGGCGCGGTCTGCACCTTCGACCACATGATCTCGTCGACCCTGCCTCGTTTCTCCCGGATGGTCATGGTCTCCTCGATGACGAAGCCCACTCCGATCATGCGGGCCAAAGCCGTGTCCTTCTGGGCGCGCAGCACGTCGTCGACCTTCTCGTCGATCGTGGCGAGATAGTCGGTGATCTCGGCCATGCTCTGCTGCATCGCGACCTGCGCCATGATCCCCGCGGCGCCGGCGAGCATCTCCGGGTTGGTCAGGAGCGATCGGGGCCCTTTCGCAAATTCGAGGAATCCCCTGATCTGGCCTTTCTGCCCCCTCACCACACCTGTGCTGAGACCCGTCTTCGAGCTCTTCCTCAGCCCGTACTTCTGGATCCGCTGTGCCGACTCCCGCGTCAGCTTCACCCAGCGACCGGAGTTGGCGGCGATCTCCGAACCTGCCTGCGCCGCTGCAGCCCCGATACCGGCGACGGACTTGAGCCGTTGCAGTCCGAGGTCCTTCGAGGCCAGTCCCTCGGAGGCGAGGAAGCGGTCGACATCCGTCGGATTTCCGATGACCGCCAGTCCGTCGCCGTCGCTGATCAGCTGAATCTCGTTGTCCATCGCCCGTTCCTGAGGGTGGATTCTCATGGTTGAGGGGTGCATAACGCTTCGGCGGCCCGCACCAGCGTGTCAGCCGTCTTCTCCGCACGGCTACGGCGAGCCCAGGGAGTACCCCGGTTGGCATGGGCGGGCCGGGGCGTACCCGTCATACGTCGTCCAGGCCTTCCTCGCGGCGGATCATCCGCCAGGCTGCCTTGCGGGCGCTGCGGTCCAGGCTGGACTTGAAGCCCTTGTCGGGGCCGAAGTACTGGCGGCCCATGTCGGCGACGGAGTCGAAGTGGTCGGCCATCTTGTCGGCGAAGACCGGGTCGAAGACGAGCCCGAAGTTCTCCTCGCCGTTGACGACGGCCGCCGCCCGTACCTTCGGGTCGGCCATGGCCTCCTCGAAGGGCCGGATGACGTCCTGCTCGGTGAAATCCGTGCCGAAGCATTCGTTGAACTTGTCGATCAGCTCCGACAGCAGCGACTTCTCCGGCTCCTGTGCGCCGCCCGCCCCGTCGGCGAAGCCCGGCATCGTCGTCGGTCCCTCGACGGTGAGGGCCATGTCGTACTCGCCGGTCTTCTCCACCCGCAGGTGGCTGAGCTCGATCTCGCCTATGTCCACGCCGCCGTCCCCGCCACGGGGCAGCCGGTTGAGGAGGTAGCGGCCGTAGAGGTGCAGCCGCTCCAGTTCCGCGTCCCGGTAGGGGACGATCTGCACGAGGAAGCCGTACTTCCTGACATAGTCGTTGAGGTCGGCGCGGAAGTCCTCCGCCGTCTGCTGATCGTCCTCGTCGTCGCTGTCCTGGAGCGCGGTGAAGCGGGCCACGGCTGGAGACAGCAGCCGGTACAGTCCCGGACGGGGGACTCCCGGCCGAGATGTCCCGGGCAGTGAGAACCGGCCGGTCCACGGTGGGGGCGGCGGCGCCCTTGGAGCCCCGTGTGCCGGGCGTCGCTGCCCGCAGCACGGTCAGGGCCCCCCTGCGCGCCAGGTCGGAGACGGTCGCCGTACGCCACTCGCGGGCCGAGGCCCCCGACGGCTGCAACTCGCTGGAGTCGGATGCGGCTGCCAGGGCGGCGACCTGCTCGACCAGTTGCCCGTACAGGTCGTGGACGCGCCGTGCCAGGGCCGCCGGGTCGATGTCGCCCGCGGTCGCCCGCACATGGCGGGCCGGGGTGACGTCGACGATGTCGTCGAGGAGCTCGACGAGCGGCACCGCGCGGGCGACGCCGGGCTCGCCCGCGTAAGTGTCGGGGGCAGCAGTGAACGCGGCCCACTGGGCGAGGACCCGGTCGGTCAGCCCCGCCCAGTCGAGGGAGACGGCGGAGAGGGACGAGGCGGGGGCAGCCGAGCCGGAGGAGGAGCCGGTTCGGCGGGGGTGTGTGCCGCCACGGCTGCCGGCCTTATCGGTGGCGGACGGCATGCCCGCGCCGCCGTCCCGCTGCTCGCCTTCCCCGTCGACGAACAGCACTGTCGTACGGTCCGCGGCGCCCGGCTCGGGGCGCTGGAGTACCCAGATCTGCACGCCGATGTGGAGCGGGTATGCGGCACGGGCCGGCAGGGAGACAACGGCCCGCAGCGCCCCGCTGCGGATGAGTTCCGCGCGGATACGGCGACCCGAGGAGCGGAAGGCCAGCGCGGGCGGCAGCAGCATGACCGCGTGGCCGCCGACCGCCAGGTGAGCGAGGGCGTGCTGCGCCCAGGCCAGCTCGGATTCGGAACGCGGCGGGACCCCGTACGCCCATCTGGGGTCGTATGCCAGCTCGTCGTGGCCCCAGTCGCGGTCGGCGAAGGGCGGGTTGGACAGGACGGCGTCGACGGTGACGTCGGGGAAGGCGTCGTCGCGCAGGCTGTCGCCGGAGCGGATCACCACGTCGGCCTCAGGGACGGCGATGAGGAGCCGGACCGCGCTCCGCTGCACCTGGACGGCCAGCGTGTCCTGACCGAACAGCTCCCGTGCGCCCTGCCAGGCCGCGGCGGCCAGCAGCGTGCCGCTTCCGCAGGCGGGATCGAGGATCCGGGTGGTGCCGGCCGGCAGCAGCCGAGCCATGAGCAGGGCCAGGCCCTCCGGGGTCTGGTAGACGCCGCTTGCGGCACCTTCATCCAACTCGCGCTCGGCGAGGACGTCGAGGGCGGCCTGCGGTCCGGCCGCACGAACGCAATCGAGCAGTGCACGGATCGCGCCCGCGTCGCCCGGGCTATAGCGGACCGGCTCGGGCTCCGGCACGGCAGCCGGGAGTTCACCCGCGGCCTTCTGCACTGCGGCGATGAGCTGGTCGTCGGGCGCGGTGGCGAGTTCGGCCAGTTCCTCGGGCTTGAGCCGGGATACGGCTGCCACCACCAGGAACAGCCGCCCGATCACACCCGAGCCGGGTCCGAGCAGGCGCAGCGCCGTGTGAAGCTCCTCGGCCGGCGAGGCACTGGAGGTGTGTCCGCGCCCCAGTAGCCATGCCTGAATTGCCGTCAGGTCGTAGAGCGGGCTGCTCTCCGTACCCCCGCTGGGGGCGGGGAAGTCGTCGTGGCGGCGACGCCAGTTGCTGACGGTGGCGCGCGTGACCCCTGCGATGCGGGAGATCTCGGCGGCGGTCACGTGCGCCGAGGTGGACGGAGGGGCTGGTGGCTGCTGGGGCATGGTGTGGGGTCCTGCACCTCTCGGGCCAACGGGTGACGGACGTAAACACTTTAGCACGCTCGTCAAACGCTGCAATTTGATTGACAACGCTTTCACTGACTTGCTTAGCTAGTGACGCTCCCACGGCGAGGGTAGTCGGCCGGCTCCGCAATACGCCGGTCGCCCTACGACGTCGTGCGCCCGTTCCGCCCCCACCCCGTACCTCCCCGCGGTGGCACGCCAGGCGTCGCACCACTTGGAGAGGTCTCCCGCACCGCGGGCGCCGCGCACCACACCACACACACCGGAGGAATCCGCATGCCCACCCCGCCCCCGCAGTCCCCGTTCGGTCGGCCCTCCGGAGAGGGCTGGAGACACCTGCCACCCGCGACGCCGCCTGCCAGGAAGCCGTGGCGCAGCAGGACCTGGTTCACCCACGGCGCGGTCGCGCTCGTCGCGCTGGGCCTCGGAGCCGGGTTGGCCGGCGGCGGCAAAGCGGGCGACGCACAGGCCGCGAGTCCCGAACCGACCGCCACGCGGCCGACCGTCTCGGCGGATGCCGGGTCCAGGACCGCCGCCCCCGCACCGGCGGTGACCACGGCCGAGCCCACGACGCAGACGCGGGAGCCGAAACCGACGACCACGCCGCCGCCCAAGCCCGTAGCCGCTCCCGAGGTCTCCGGCGACGGCGAGTACCTCGTCGGCCAGGACATGAAGCCCGGCACGTACAAGACCTCGGGACCGGCCGATGGGCTGTGCTACTGGGAGCGGGACAAGGACTCCAGCGGCGAGTTCGACTCGATCATCGCGAACGGCACCCCGACCGGAACCGGCCGGGTGACGGTCAAGAAAGGCGAGGTCTTCAAGACCCAGGGCTGCGAGGACTGGACCAAGGTCGGCTGAGCGGTAGGGGGACCACTGACCCACGCCGAGCCTCGGTTCGCAGGGGTCGAGCCGGCCCCGCATGCCTCCCGAACCACTCGCGAACAACGAAGTACCGATCAGTCTGGAGGAGCCGCTTCATGAGCAGCCAGAGCCGCAAGACAGCCGCGACGCGCAAATCCACTCTTCACCGTCTCGCCGTTCCGGCCGACCGCACCGTCGAGCTGCGTGGCTTCGTCCGCAGCAACTACCTCGAGCGCCCTGGTTACCAGGTGCGGGAGTGCTCCCGCGAGGGAATCGAGGGTCTGCTGGTCACTGGCGGAGTGCCCCGAGACAGGGCCGACTGGTGCTCGGCCGTCGAGGGCATCACCGGGCTCCAGGTGAACGAGCGCAGCCACTCCGCCGCCGGGCTCGTCCTCATGCGTACCGGGCAGGGCGTCTACGCACTCAGCTACGGCGTCGGCGCCCACATGCTCGACCCGTACTTCCGGGACGACGATTTCGGGCTCGAGTTCGCCACCCGCTGCCTGGACGAGGCGGGCGTCATCAAGGTCCGCAATCAGATCATGGACGGGCGCGGACGCGTCGATGAGTACTCGGTCGCCCGTGGCGAGCGCATCGACGGCTTCGGACTCGACCGGTTCGGCGCCATCGTCCGCCGCATCTGCGGAACGGTCAGCGGCATAGAACTGACGTCCCTGCGCTCGGGCAGGGCGCAGCGCGTCAAGGTCGAGTGCGCCGAGTCGACCATCAAGCTGCCCCTGGCCACCAGCCCGGAGGAATTCCTCAGCGACCTGCGTGCCGTCGAGGAGGTGTGCGCACGTGAGGAGCCACTTCCGGAACTCGGTTTCGTCGCCCGTGTGCGCGCACTCGATCCTCGGGGCCGGAAAGCCACCGATGCCCAGGCCGTCCTGGAACGGCTGCTCACTGATCCGGACAGTCCCCGTCTGGCGATCGGCGTTCCGGAGTCGTGCCAGGAGGGCTTCGGCTCCGCGCAGTCCTTCCGCCTCACCCGCGGAGCCCGCAGCGTGACCACGACCGACATGGATCTGCCTGCGCTGCTGGACTCGATACGGGACGCCGAGGAGGGCCACCGTATGAAGGCCCTCGGCCAGGTCCAGGTCATGATGTACAGCGACGACGACCAGCGGACGCCGGCGAGTGCCTCTACAAAGGGCCGGGATTGGCTCATTGCCGACATCCCGGTCGCGACCGACCGCTGCTTCTACGGCCAGGGAAAGTGGTACGAGGTCGGGGAAGGGTTCATCGAAACCCTGGAAGAGGAACTGCAGGAACTCTTCGGCAAGGAACCGACCGTCGTCCTGCCCCCGTGGCCCGAAGGCGAACGCGACAGCAAGGGGCGCGACAAGCACGATGAAGGCTGGTACAACGAGCGCGCAGCCGAGCGCACGGGCTACATCCTCTTCGACAAGAAGAGCATCGTCACCGGCAAGTTCAACGGGGGCGGCCTGGAGATCTGCGACCTTCTCGGTCCAGAGAATCAGCTGATCTGCGTCAAGAAAGCCACATCCAGCACGGGCACCGCGCCGCTCAACCACCTCTTCGCCCAGGCAGTGACCGCCGTCGAGACCCTCCGCGGCGACGGGCGGATCCGCAGCCAGTTCCTCGGCAGGTGGCCGCGCACACGCCCGGGCACCGCATGCTGGAGGACTTCGGCAGCCTGCGCGTAGCCTTCGGCATCCTCCTGAAGGGTGGCCAGGACGTCACCGTCGACTCTCTTTTCGCCTTCGCCCAGGTGTCCCTTCTCCAGTCGGTACGCAGGCTCCGCGCGATGAACGCCGACGTCGAGATCGTGCCGATCCGCCGCTGAGGACGGCGGTTGCCCTGGGAGGACCCTCGGACAGGACGCCAGACCGCGCTCGGCAGTGAGGCCAGAGGCCCTCTGTTCAGCACCCGGGATGCGTTGTGACGATTTTGCATCGATGGAGCGCAGAAAGCGTGAAGAACCTATTATCGCCCCGAGACGCAGACGATGGGGCTCAGGGCCACCACAGAGCACGGTCAGGAGCGGCGCCCATGGCGAAATTACACCGGAGCGCGGTCATAGCCCGGGAACAGCAGGGCGTGGATCTGGCGTACGCGTGCCTCGAACAGCGCGGCGCGACTGATGCGGCGGTCGACGCGGCCTACCGGGAGCAGAACGACATGCCTGCGCCCGGCGCTTCGGGCACCTCTTCGGACCGCGACGCTCCCTTGGTGTTCATGCGCGTCGGCACCCGCTTCGACGAGTCCTTCCTCGTTGGACGGCGGGCAGTGTGGGACGAGGAACGCGAGCTGATTGTCCTCTCCTCTGCTGCGCAGAAAGCCGTCGAATGGCGTCTGGCGACGCAGGACGACCCTGGTGAGGTCGTCCTGCGGCGGCAACTCCGTTTCAAGCAGCGCGCACCGCGTCGAGTAAGCGACTACTTCGACGAGCTCCTGTTGAGCGGCCGTGAGCCAGTTTTCAAGCCCCCTCTGGCAGAGGATGATCATGTCGTGGACTCTCCGCAGTCCACCGCGTCCGAGCTGCCAGAGAACACCCGGGAGAAGGCTGCTGCGGAGCCGGCGGAGGAAGCGTCTGCCCCATCGCTGCACGATCTCCTGGTCGACGACCTCGACCTGCCACGCGATGGAACCATGCGCGACATCGTCGAGACAGTGCAGCGTGAACAGCTCCTTCTGGTGGCCCACGAGCGCCCGGGGGCCCTTGTCATCCAGGGCGGCCCAGGGACCGGTAAGACGGCCGTCGGCCTCTATCGAGTGATGTGGCTGCTCGACAACAAACACTGCTCGGCAGACCAAGTCCTCGTGGTGGGCCCGCATCAGGGTTTTCTCGACTATGCCGGGCAGGTCCTGCCCGCTCTGGGCGGTGGAGCCGTGACTACCATGACCATCGACCGGCTTCTCACAGGCGACAGCCCCCGACGGGCGACGGCAGCGGACTCGTCCGAGGCGGGATTCCTCAAGGGTGACGATCGGATGGCCGACACCCTTCGCCGCGGCGTCGAGGCTTATTGCCGGCCACACCGCTCACGCGTGGACCCGCTCCTCGTCGAGGACGCTCACGGAGAGCGGACCCTGTTCTGGTTCATGTGCAAGGGCCGCCGCTACGAGACCGATGTCGCTCCGCTGCTCGCGTTGGCCCGTGAAGTACTGCGCGAAGCCGGTCCCTACAACGTGCGCCAAGATCGCTTCCGCCTGCGCCTCGCGGGAAAACTACTGCTCTCAGTACGCACCGCGGTACCGCAGGACATTCTGGCAAGCCAGGAAGTCGCGACCTTCATCCAACGGGTGTGGCCGCGGCTGAACGCCGTGGACGTGTACAGCAAACTCCTGAAGAGCCAGCGACTCCTGGCTGAGGCCGCACCGCTCCTAACTGCCGACGAAGTCCACGCCCTCCGCTACACGGGCGCCGGCAAGACCATGTGGACCGCTTCCGATCTGGTATGCCTGGACGAACTGGACTGGCTGCTGAACGGGGCCGACGGTCATCGTACATATGCTCACATCGTGGTCGATGAGGCACAGGACCTGACGCCTATGCAGGCGCGCGCTCTGGGTCGTCGCTGCCCATCCGGTTCGTTGACCGTGCTCGGTGACCTGGCCCAGGCCTCCGGGCCCCACACGTACCAGTCGTGGCGCGAGTTGATCACATTGCTCGCCGACGGCTCACCATGGACCGTCGAGGTTTTGAAGACCGGTTTCCGCCTTCCCCCCGAGGTCGCCGACTTCGTCGCGCCTCTCGCCCGGGCAGCCGCACCCCGTGTGCCCATGGCGTGGTCTGTCCGCCCCAGGCTCGACGGACGGTCCGTGACCATAGCCCAGGTGACGGACCCCGACCTGCTGGCAGAAGCAACCGCCCTGCGCGTCAGCGGGTTAACCGAACTACAGGACGGCAGATCCACCGCCGTCATTGCCCCGCAGGACGACATGCTCATCGCGGCCCTGCGTGAGGTCCTCGCGCAGGTGTCATCGGCCCACCCATTGCCGGTATTGCGTCCCGAAGAGGCCAAAGGCATCGAATTCGATCACATCGTGGTGGTGGAGCCCGCTGCTATCTCTGCCGGCACAGCTGCCGGTCTTCGGGCTCTGTACGTTGCGTTGACGCGCTGCACCCAGACGCTCAGCATCGTCCACCACGCCGTTCTCCCCGCTGCACTCGCCGGCGCTCCCGTGGACCGGAGCACAGCCGCGCCCTCGTCTGGACCCACGCCGCCTCTTACCCCCACCTCCGAGGAAACACTGCCGACCATGTCGTCCCGCATCGTCGAACCGAACAGCACACGTCCGCCGACCGGCTTTGCGGACTTCCTGCAGGCGGCGGTGGCTGCCGACCGCCGACAGGCCGTTCACGAGCGGCTCCGGCACCAGCTCCTCGCGCAACTCTGGGAAAGCGGGGTACCCGAGGACAGCGCCACCGCGGATATCATCCGTTCCGACGACACCGGCACCCACCTCTTCGAGGTACTCCACGCCGAGAGACCGAACTACCTCGATCTGCGCGAGGCGGCGACACGCGCAGCAGAGATCCGCTTCGGCCTGGCCCGTACCGTCGACTGTACGTTCCTCGTCTGCGCATCCGCTCCGGTCGAACCTTGGGCGATCGAGACCGTTGAAGGAGCCTTCGGCGTCTCCGTGATCTGGTGGGACAACGGGAGCTGGCACGGCGTGAGTGCCGGCCTCCTCTGACACCCGACGGCACCGCCGCGGAGCAGTCATCCCGCCGTAGCCCCGGCACCGCCGCCCACGCCTCGACAGGGCCGTAGCTGGCGGCGTCGGCGGGTGCGGTCTCGCAGCCGCTGCCCTGCCGGGCAAATTCCGACTACGCCAGCCGGTAAACGGCCCGGTCCGGATCCGGTCTTACGAGCAGGCCCTCCTTGGCGAGCGTACGCAGGTTGTGGCGGGCTGCTTTCCCGGCGGCTTCCTCGCTCGCCGGCTCGTACCCGGCGACGCGCAGGGCAAGTACGGCGCGCTCCGTGTCCCAGGTCCCTCCCAGCCCTTGGATCATCATGGCGAGCGCCTGCTTGTGAGTCAGCGGCTTCTCGGTCATCGTCCCTCCCCTTTCCAAGACGTCCACAGCATGACGCAGACGCAGTGACGCTCCCGCGAGGCCCGAGGCTCCAGGCAGGTTCGACCTGCAAGAGCACAATCCGAACCACCGCACCCGCGTACCGCGCGAGGGGACGCGATCCGTCCAATCGAACAGCCATTCCGCTGCATCGACCGAAACCTCTGAGAGAACGAAACGAGTCGTCCTAGGCTCGGATGACGTCTCAGGACGCCGCTGCCCGTGGAGCGCTGCGGCTCGCCACCGACAGGAGTGTGTCCTTTGCCTTTCCCGCCCAGCGACATGGTCGCCGCTTTCGCCGTGCACCTGCAATTCAAGAGTCTGGAACAGGCCCTGCGGAAACGCCACCCCGCGTTGGCCGAGCGGACCGGTTTCGACGACTCGCAGGGCGGGATGCTGCTGAAGGTCGCGCTGACCGGCGGTCGATCGGTCGCCCTGGCGCACGTTCGTATGGGACATGCCATCGTGTGGGCCGTGGTGGATCCGGTTCTGGACAGCGAACCGTCCGTGTGGCCGCTGAACACACCCGATGACGCACTCGTGGACGCCGTAGCCGCCCATGCGTCGGCCCACCTTGGTGGCGAGCCAGTCGCATCGCCATGGCGCTGGCACGAGAGCGAGCCCTCGGAGATGACCGAACTGGCCGACCTCCTGGACGCCGCGGGCATACGAGTGAGACGCGTTGCCGCCGGGAACGGGTACTTCGCCTACGGTCCCCGCTACGCGCTGAAGCTCGACATCGTGGGCGGATACGGAGGGAAGTTCGTGGAGATGGAGTTCCCCGAGGCTTTCGTTCGTGTCTGTCTCAAACCGGCCCTCGGCTGGCTCGTGGACGTGCACACGCCGCAGTGGGGTGGCTGGGGCCGGCTCCGGCTCGACCGGTGCTTGGGCCGCATGTCCTCCCCCAGGCCTGGCCTGCCCCGTGCGGACGTGTCCGTGGAGGAGATCGCGGAGCTGCTGCGCAAAGGGCCGGCAACATGGGACATGGAGTCGCCCTGGACAGCATCGCCATCTCGCGCCGAAAGCTCCGGCTTTCCCGAGCCCATGCTGCTGGAAGGCCTCTTCGAGGACTCACCCGTACAGGAAATGCTGCCCGAGTGGCGGGAGTCACTCGGGGGCAGCGCTGCTCTCGATGATGAGGGAACAGCGCGACACCGTGTGGGTCCGCTCGCACCGCAGGAGATCACGAAAGCGGTCCTCCGGCAGCTGACCGTCCTCGGCTTCTCGGACCTGCAGGCTGGTGGTGCCGGCGTTCCGATCGAGTCCGGTGCGTTCCACTTCGAATGGCGCAGTGCCGCCAAGGATCTGTCAGCACCCGAGATCCAGCGACTGAACGGCCTTGCGGCGGCGGCCGGCGACGATCTGCCCAAACGCCTGATCGTCATCACCTCCGGCGGTCTCACCCGCCCTGCAGCGGATTTCGCCGACAAGGCCAAGGCGTACGCCTTCCGTCTCAACACGGCGACGGGCCGACTGACAGCCCTCAACTCCCTTGCCGACGAGGCGGCCCTTCCTGTGCAAGCGCCTGGCGAACGGGCACTCGAACCCTGGTGACCGCGGGCCGTATTGGTACGGGCGCTCAGCTTGCCGTTCGACCTTGCGCTGTCTGGCACCGCTGGAGGTTGTTCGCTCCTTCCGAGCCCGAGCCTTTCCGTTATGGCACGTCTGAGCTGATGATCCGGCATCATGCCGTCCATGACGGAGGAGACGGACCTGCGGGTGGCAGCGGCAGCATTCGACCGAAGCACCGCGAGGAAAGCCGAGGCAGACGCTGAGGACGAGCGCAAGCAGGTGCTGGCGTGGTTTCCGCGGGAGGACTGGGCGGCGTTACCGCTGTCGCGCTACGCCCTGGGCCAGGCAGCGCCGTCCGGGAGCGGGCCGACGTACTGCCGGCTGATGGAGTTCGGCACGCCGAGCCTGGGAAGCATCAGGGGCGGCAGCGCCGCGAAGCACATCATGTTCCGCCACCATTCCGGTGAGTGGCGCATGGCCGCTCCGCTGCGCGGGATGGAGCCGCAGGAAGCATGGGAGGAGTTGCGGGGACAGTTCATGCGGGCCTTCGAGGCGGCGGCCGTTGGCGATTTCGAGGCCGTGGACGACCTGGAGTTGCTGCGGTTCGGGCCCGCGCTGGTCACCAAGTCCCTGGCGACGTACTTCCCCGAGCATTTCCTGCCGATCTACGCCGGTGAGCATCTGCGAAGGTTCGTGAGGCTCCTGGGTGGCTCGGGGCAGGCCGACGTACCTGCCTGGCACAGCAACCGACAGCTGCTGGACCTCGTCCGCTCCCGCACGGAGTTCGACGGCTGGAGCGGGCAGGAGGTCATGCACTTCCTGTACGAGAGGTTCGATCCGCGTCCGCGGCAGCGCGCCATCTGGAAGATCGCGCCGGGTGAGCGCGGACGGCTGTGGGAGGAGTGCCGCGAGGGCGCAGTGATCCGGGTCGGATGGGATGAACTCGGTGACCTCGGCCAGTACCAGAGCGACACGGAACTGAAACAGGCACTCGACGCATATTGGCCGCGCAGCAGCGGAGCAAGCCTGACTCTCGCCCGAAGGCTGCTGGCCTTCCGGGACCTGGAAACCGGTGACCGCATCGTCGCCAACCGTGGGACGGACGAGATCCTCGCCACCGGCACCGTCAGCGGCAGCTACCGCTTCGAACCCGACCACGCCGAATACCGTCACGTCGTCCCCGTGTCCTGGGACGACTCCCACGCCCGGAAGCTCCCGAAGCCCCAGCACGGCTGGCGCTCCACATTCGCCAAGATCGACCCGACGCTCTTCGCCCGGCTGACCGCGGACCCCGCCGATCCGGTCACGGAAGGGGCGCAGCCGCACGCCGGTTCTTCCGTCACGCTGCCCGAGGACGTCGAGGGCGTCCTGGAGGCGCTGGGACGCAAAGGCCAGGTCATCTTGCACGGACCGCCCGGCACGGGAAAGACCCGGCTCGCGCTCGGCGTCGCCCTCGCTCTTGCGGGCCGGACCGAAGCACTCGACTCCACGCCGGAGCGACGGGCCGCCGCCCAGGCGGAGATGCTGCAGGGCGGCCGCATCCGCATGGTGACCTTCCACCCGTCCTACGGCTACGAGGACTTCGTCGAAGGCTTCAAGCCGGACCTGACCGCCACCGACCCCGGACTGACCCTCGCGCTCACCGACGGCGTCTTCCATACCCTGTGCGCGCAGGCCGCCGCTCACCCGGACGAGACGTTCCTGCTGATCATCGACGAGATCAACCGCGGCGACCTCCCGCGCATTTTCGGTGAGCTGGTCACCCTGATCGAACTCGACAAGCGCGGCCTGCCCCTCACCCTGTCCGTCAGCAGGCGCTCCTTCGCCGTTCCGCCGAACGTACGGATCATCGGCACCATGAACACGGCGGACCGCAGCATCAGCCACCTGGACGCCGCCGTGCGCCGCCGCTTCGCCTTCCTGCCGGTCGGCCCCGACCCGGACGCCGTATCAGGCACGGTCGGCCCGCTGGACCTGGCACAGTTCTTCGAGTCCCTCAACACCCGCATAGCCCGGCATCTCGACTCCGACCACCAGATAGGGCACGCCTACCTGCTGCGCGACGGCGAGCCCATCGCCACCGAGGAGGACCTGGCCGCAGCCTTCCAGCACGAGGTGGTCCCGCTCCTGGAGGACTACTGCCTGGGCCGCGCCGACCTGCTGCACCGCATCCTCGGAAGCCTGGTCGACGAGGAGACCGGACGTCTCGCGCAGATGTCGCCCCAAGACCTCCCCGACGCTTTGGCTACCGAGTTCATCAGCGGCCCGACGGGGACCGATGCGTGAAGGCAACGAGGTCAGGCTCGCGGAGTACGGATCGACTCTCCTGGCGGCCGACCAGCTCACGCATCGGGATCTCGATCGGATGCGCGCGCTTCAGGCACGCCGCTGTCTGACACTGGACCAGGTTGCGAACGGATGGCGCCTCAAGGCCGACGCCACCGTCGGCGTCCTGGCGCTCGACCGCATCCGCCTGGTCATCGAACCCAAGTTCGCGATCCCGGGCGAGCAGCTCATGACCTGGCTCGCCTACGCCCTCGGCGCCCCGCCGCCGCTCCCCGCCACGGCACGGCGCTGGACCACCGGCCCGGAAGGCTATGCCGATCTCGTTGCAGCGGCATTGCTCGAGCAGTGCGAGCAACTGGCACGGGAAGGACTGCGCCGGGATTACGTACGCCGGCAGAGCCTGGAACCCGTCCTTCGGGGACGTCTGGACATCACCGCCCAGGTATCACGGCGCTACGGGCAGCTCGACCAGCTGCACGTCCGCACCTTCGACCGCGCGGCGGACATCTGGGACAACCGCGTCCTGGGCACGGCCCTACGGATGGCCCACGCCCTGACCGATCATGCCGACCTGGCCCATGACCTCCGCACCGTCGCAGACAGCTTCCCGCAAGCCCCCACCCCCAAAGCCGCGCTCCACGCCCTGGACCGCACCCGGTACACCCGCCTGAACGCCCGCTACGGTCCCGCGCACACCTGGGCCCGCCTGCTCCTGCGCGGCGGAGGGGTGGCAGACCTCCTCACCGACCAGGGATACACCGCGAACGGCCTCCTGCTGGCCATGCCCGCGCTCTGGGAAGCCGTCGTCCGGCGCCTGGCCACCGACGCCACCGCCCCGCACGGAAGGCACATCGTCTCCAGCAGCGGCGCCACCGGCATCACCGTACGCGGCGACCTGGGCAACCCATCCACCTTCCGCCCCGACGTGCTCCTCAGCATCCCCGGGCCCGAACCATCCGTACGCACCCACCTGCCCCTGGACGCCAAGTACAAGCGCTACGACCACCACGGCGTCAGCGCCGCCGACATCCACCAACTGCTCACCTACAGCGCCGGCTACGCACCGGGCACCCGTCCACAGGCCGTGATCATCCACCCGGCCCCAGGCGGCCACTCCCACCGAACCCTCCAGGTCAACGCCCCACAAGGCACGCTCGGAAGCATCCACGTCCTCGGCATCGACACCCACGCACTCCCGCAAATGGCAGCCCAATGGATCAGATCGACACTGCCCTGGCCCCGCTGACGGCCGTAGGCGCCGATGGCCGGCAGCAGCCTTCAACCGCTGGCTCGCCCTTCTGCTGGCCTCATCGGACCAACAGACTGCTGAGGCGGGGCGCTCCCGCATCGACTTCCGTTCGTCGCGGGGCAGTGTTCCGGCCCGCGGTTGGAATGCCACGGGCACTACGCGACAGACCGTTCACCGCACCTCACTCGGTCGCATAGGTCAGAGGTGGGTGGGCGTTCCGCGGCGGGAGCAGGCCAGCGATTCACGCGATCACCCGTCGAAAAGTTCCTAGCGTCATACGCCTGCGAGCCCGGTGAGGCAGACCAAGCCATTATCCCTTTCGGCCATGGCGTTGCGCGCGATCAGGGCATCCATGTCTGCTTCGAGGGCGGCCCTGATGTCGGAGCCGAGACGCTGCCAGCCGAAGAAGCGTGCCGTCTCCCGGGCAAGCTCTTCACGATGGAGTCCCGGTGACTCGGAGAGGACACCAAAGAGCGCCACCTGCCTCTCTTCGGGAGGTACCTGCGCCACTTTCTTGCGATTGCACGTCTCACTTGGGGTGCGTGCCACGTCCACTGTCCGTCCCGCGACGTTCCATGATGTTCCGTTCCGGACCACGGTGCCCTTGCCTTGCAGGACGTTCAGAGCTCTGCGCACACTGTTCTGGACGAGTGTCCCGGACTTGTCCACATTCCAGGCTTCACGCACTCGGGCGATGAGCAACTCCTCCTCAATGGGCCCCTCCACAGCGATGACCTGCTCGGCGACAGCTGCGACGACCGGTTGGGCGCCCGGCTCACGCAGGTCAAGCCAATGCAATCCGTACCGGTCAGCCATCACCTCACGCAGTTCGAGGAGTTCGCGTTTTTGAAAGGCACGATAGGGCTTGCTCCACGGACGGTCCTCGATCTCCATGACGGGGACCAGTCGCACGCTTGAGGTAGCCTGCTCATGGCGGATGAGTGTCTCTGCATGTACTGATGTTTCTTCGGCTGCCTGCGGTGATTGCGCTGCAGGTGCTTCCGTGGCCGTGCCGGGCGGCGGCGCGGTGCATGCTGCTTCAACAGCTTCGCGCAGTCGCCGCTCCGCGTCCTTCCGGTTGCGGTACCAGTCGGTACCCCAGATGCGGTGCAGCCGCCACCCCAGTCCGCGCAGGATCTCCTCCCGGAGGCGGTCACGGTCACGGGCGGTACGTGACGAGTGGTACATGGCTCCGTCGCACTCAATGCCGATGGCATATGAGCCGGGTGCGTCAGGGTGGCGCACGCCCAGGTCGATGCGGAAGCCGGCGACACCTACCTGCGGCTGCACGTCGTAATTCCAGCGGCGCAGCGTGTCCAGAACGTCTTCCTCGAAGGGGCTTTCCGGCGCCGCGTCCGCATCGACGGCTGCGGTTTGGAGGACATCGGGGCCGAGGAGCGCGTATTGGAGGTACCGCTTGAGGTGCTGCACGCTCTTGTTGGCACTGTCCGGTAGCTCGCCCCCGTTGAAGGAGGCAACAACCTCCATACGGTACCGGGCACGCGTCACCGCCACGTTGAGGCGTCGCCAGCCGCTCTCCCTGTTGATGGGGCCGAACGAGGCAGCCAACTTGCCTTGTGCATCGCGACCGTAGCCGACCGACAGGATGATGACATCACGTTCATCGCCCTGCACGTTCTCGAGGTTCTTCACGAAGAAGCCATTCAACCGGTCCTCGGTGACGTGGCGGGCGATGTCAGGGCGGCGTGCCAGCGCTGAGCTGACGGCTTCCTCGATCGCGTCTGCTTGCGCCCTTGACAGTGCGACGACGCCGAGGGTAAGTCGTGGGCGGGTAGCGAAATGATGGATGACGCGCTGCGCAACGAGTTCGGCCTCGCGCACGTTGTTGCTCTTGTTGCCGCGGTCGTAGACGCCGTCGGCTTTGAAGAATTCGACGCCGACCGTGTCCCCATGGCCGGCAGGGCCGGGGAACACCGTCATGCTGTTGTCGTAGAACTCGTGATTGCTGAACGCGATGAGGTTCTCGTGGCGGCTCCGGTAGTGCCAGCGCAGCTGGATCTCACGCAGTATTCCGCTGGCGGTGCAGGCGTCCAGGACGGACTCGAACCTGTCGATGCCTTCCTCGTCCCACTCGTCGTCCTCCGCGTCGGTGCCGGCGGCGAAGAAGGAGGTAGGCGGCAACTGACGCGGGTCACCCGCGACGATGAGCGCATCGCCGCGGTAGACGGAGTTCACCGCGTCCTGCGGAAGCACCTGGGACGCCTCATCGAAGATCACGACGTCGAAGCGGAAGTCCGGCGGCAAAAACTGGCTTACTGTCAGAGGACTCATCATGAAGCAGGGCTTGATGCGCTGGGCCACTTCGCGTGTCATCGCCAGCAGCCTGCGCACGGGCATGTGCCGCTTCTGCTTCTTCCCTTCCCGGATGATGGTTGCGGCGGGCCCGACGGTGATGCGGCGCGGACGCCGCAGGTTGCAGGCGGCGATCACCGTCGCATGCGCAGCGTGCACCAGTTCCCTGTCCGCAGCGCGGTAGCGCGCCACCACTTGGTCGTGCTCGGCCGAGCTCAGCGGACGCAGCCGCTCGTCAGTTGCCATCTGGTGCTCCAGCCAGACCTGCAGGACGGCGCGTTCCAGAGCATCGGGGAATCTCGCTGCGTCCACGTTGCGGCCCGCAAGCTGGTCCGGTACCCGCGCGAGTCCGTAGCGTTCGAGCACCTTCCTGGCCTCGGCGGCGGAGAGCCACGTCTCAGGGCCATACGGGTCCTGCGCCATACGGTCGAGCAGAGCGCGAACGGCTTGGAGATCGGATGCGAACAAGTTACGCAGTTCTGCTGTGCGCTGCGGTTCGAAGTGGTCGGCCAGCAGGTCTGCGCGGGTTCGCCACTCCTCGACCCGCAGAGCAACGGAGGGATCCGGTGCGGCCGAGAGCAGCAGGTGCGCCGCGGAATCCGTCAGGGCGGACGACACTCCCGCTCCAGCTGTCCGCCGTACCTGCTGAGCCCAGTCGAATGCATCCAGTACCGCCTGCTCTCCGGTTCGTACTCCTTGATACAGCGCGCCGAGCAGTTCCACGTCCGCGGCTTCGTCCTTCAGGAAACGCTCCTCGGCGGCGCGGGTGACCCGTACGGCGGCGACCACGGCGCGCGCATCGGCAAGAGTGAGCGGTGTCTCGTGCGATTTCTCCTTCGACGACACGCGTGCGACGGAGTGGATCAAGTGGGCCGCGTCCCGAAGTGGGTCGATGTGCATGCGCAGCCATTCCGCGCATTCGCGGAACGTCCGGGAGAACAATGCTCCGCGCGTGCCGAGCAGGTAGGGCCGGCTGAGGAGCTGCTGCCAGTTGTCGCATGCCTCACGGACATGCAGAACCGTCGCGGACAGACCCGGGATCTGCGAACGGCCGTCCGCCAGTGCTTCCACGAGCCGGACCCGGCGATCGGGTGCAGCGAGCACCGACGGCGCCAGCCTTTGCACGTCGGCGAGGACTGAGAGGGAATGGGCGAGCGCCACAGTGTCCGGGTGACCGTCTGTCGCGTACCGCCCCAGCAGACGGACGTCTGGCTCAGGGTCCTGCCGGTGAGTCGTGCTCGCCTCGAACGACACGGCTCGGCGTAGAAGCGAGGCCGTACGCGGATCGGTTTCAGCGCCGTCACCCTGTCCGAGGCGAGTGGTCTCGGTGTCCAGACCGCGGTACCACGTGCTGAGAAGAGCCTGGTCAGTTCGCTGCCGTGCCTCGAAGGCATCCGTCTCCCGCCGCGCGTCGCGGGTCGCGAGTACGGCCATCCGAGCGGACGCCAGTGTGTCGGGCGTGTCACGTCGGGCGGCCGCCTCCACCGTGCCCACCAAGTCTGCGGCCTGCTCCAGTGGCGCGCAGTGGGCGCGCAGCCACGTGACGGCGGCGGTCACCTCCAGACCTGCCATGTCATCGCGGCGTGCGGCGAATCGAGGTCCGGACAGAGCCTGGTACCACTCGTCCACGGCGTGCCGCAGTTCCGCCCCGGCGCGGATCACATCGGCAGGCGGAACGGCACCGTCGCAGAACGCCCGCTCGACGAGGCGGCGGCTCTCTGGCTCCGCGAGGGCGCCGGCCGCCAGTCGGTGAAGGTCTTCAGCGTGGTGCACGGCCGCCTCGAGTGCGTCCATGTCGGGCAGGTCGTCATCCAGGTATTCGCCCAGAAACTCATGGTGGGTTCGTACCGCCTGCTGCCATACGGTGTGCGCCTCGTGCCATGCGACAGCCAGGTGAAGCCGATCTTCCAGGTGGCTCCCCCATTGCCCCTCTGTGGTCAGCCCGCCTATGAATTTGCGGTCGGCGCGTACCTGCGAGGACAGTCCTGCGGCGAAGCGACGACTGGTCTGCTGAAGGCGAGTGACGGCTTCCACGACGCCCTGGGTGAGCGGTGTCACCGGGGCGAACGTCTCGGCGGCGGCCCGTTGCGCCGAGTCAAGCGCCGCTCGCGCCTGCCGGACCTCGTTGGCTGCCGTCCGCAGCGATTCCAAGGTGCCCGGTGTCAGCCAGCGCGGCAGCGCGCGGTGCGGTCGCGTCGCCAGGGAGATCAGCTCGGCAAGGTCGGCCACTTCGTCCATGATGCGCGGTGGCGGACACCCGATACGTGGTGCTGTTTCCCGGGAAGTGTGGGCAGCGCTTTCGAGGAGGGCCGCGAGAACGTGGAATTGCTTGGCTGCCGCATCGAGTTCGTCACGGCGCAGGGCACTCATGTCCAGTCCGGGCGGACACAGGTCGGCCAGTCCCGTCTCCGCCCTTCCAGGACCGTGAGGCAGCTCAGGGGAAATCTCCCCCCAGTAAGGTCCGGCCTGCCGCAGTGCCAGTTGCCGTGCGGCGATCACGCGGTCCTTGCGCACGGCGAACTCGTCGAGCGCGGCGGCCACCGCCGCGACGGCGGACTGTTCCAGGTCGTCCAGTACATGGGGGGCGAACCATTCGGCGAGCGGCCGATAAGCGGCGTCGGCCAGATCCGCCAGCGCGCAAAGGGCTCGGACCGAATCGATGGTTTGGGGCTTCTCGGCGCCCAGTTGCTCGGTGAGTCTCCGAACTTGTAGGTCCGCGTCGTCCAAGCGGGCGGCCGCTGCGTCGAATGCCGCGGCAGCACTCTCCGCCGCATCCTCCGTGAACTCGTCCAGCCGCAGACCTGCGGGCTGCACGTCAGCCAGCCGTCGTTCGTCGTCGCCGGGATCGGCTTGAAGCCGCGGAGACAGCTCCTCCCAACGGGGACCGGTGAGACGGGTGGTGGAAGTCTGAATGCGCCGCAGGTCTCGTACTTTGCGCACGAACGCTTCCAACGGCCCCTCCACCTGCTCAGCCGCGTCGTGAGCGGTCAGCCACCACTCCGGCACCCCTGCTCTCGTGTCAAGGAGAGAAAGGAGGCGGACCAGCCGGTCGACTTCTGCCAGGGAGCGGTAAGGAGCGCTTGTAGCGTTGAGGTCTTCGTACGGGCGGGCTGCTTGCATCAGGCTGTCCAGCGCGGCGCTTGCCTGCTCCAGGGACGTCGCCGGGTGTCGCTGTCCGCTGCGCAGATCACGCCAGGGGAAGGCCGGATCGGCCACGGCCTGCCAAGAGGCGCTGATGGCGCCGGCAGCGGAAAGTATCGCGTCGAAATCTTGGGAGCTGAGGCGATCCGCGTGAAAGCCGCCATCGGGCCCATCACCGGGAGGCGGCAGCGTCGAGTAGACGACGGGCGCCTCCGCCAACTGGCCGAAACGACCGATCACGTCGTGCAAACTCCTACCCAGAGGCTGACGCGTCTCGTTCATGGCCTCGGCATACGAGGAGAGCTTAAGACGATCCGCCTGTACCTGGACACGGGCATGTTGCGGCAGCGGCGAAGCGTGAGGTTCCTCGGCCAGAGCCCGGGCGAGCTCGTGGGCGACGGCCTTTCGGCTCGTGTGGTGGCTGTGCAGCGGCAGCACGTACGAGTCGAGGCCGACAGAGACGAGGCGGTCGTACACGACGTCCAGAGCGGCGGCCTTCTCGCTGACGAAGAGCACGCTGCGGCCGGCGTGCATCAACGCGGCGATGATGTTCGTGATGGTCTGGCTCTTGCCGGTACCGGGCGGGCCGTCCAGCACGAACGAGTGCCCTTGCACCGCGGCCGCGACCGCCTGCCGCTGCGAGGCGTCTGCGTCGAGCACCAGGGGCGTGTCCTCGGGAGGACACACGTCGTCGATGCGAGTGAGGGGCACCTCGTCGAAGTCGAACCGGTCCGGGGGAAGCGCTGCTTCCGCCCCCAGCGCGACGGCGCGTACCAGGTCGCTGCGCAGGAGATGCTGCTCGTTTTCGAGGAGATCTTGGTACATGACCTCCTTGTGCGAGGCGAAAAGCGCCAGCACAACGAGGTCACTGACTTCCCAATCAGGTTTGCCGGATACCGCCCGCTCAACAGCTTCGAGCACCTCACCGACGTTGCGGCTGTCGCACTCCGCAACCGGACTCCAGTCGACGCCCAATGGCTCCAGTCTGATGCCCAAGGCGGGGTTGATCCGTGGCTCCTCGTCGTGATTCGCCCGAAGTAGGAAGCGGCCATCCGTACGGAAGAGTTCCACCGGATACAACATGAGGGGCGCATTGCTGAAGGTGCTCGATCCGTCGTCGCGCCAACGAAGCAAGCCGACGCCAAGGTGGAGGGTCCACAGACCATAGTCGTTGAACAACTGGACGGACTTGGAGCGCAAGCCGCGTAAGGACCGGAGCAGAGCCGTGGCGGTAACCTTCTGGGTGACGATGCCGTCTGCGTCGTCAAGTCCCTGCAGCGCGTAACCTTCGTCGTCCGGCTGGACTTCGGCATCTTCGCCCGGCTCCTCGGGGAGCGGGGCAAACGGTAGGACCTCACCACCGGTGAGTGCCGCCACGAGCTCGTCGGCACCTGGCTGCTTGATCTCCAAGGTGGCCGACTTGGTGTGCCGGAAATTCAGCAGACGGTTCCGTCCGCTCATGTCGATCAGATCCTTGCGCCATCCGGCCAGAATGGCCTTGAGACGCACAAGGTCGTCGCTCCCGAAGGCACCGTGCTCCGTCACGTCAGCTTTCATCCGTTCTCATGTCTGCGTGAGGTTCCGAACAGCCGCCGGCCCCGAACGAGCGGCTGATGTGCGCGCCTCCGGGCCGCCAGGCGCGAAGCCGAGCGCGCTCGCCCGACACGGCACCGCGCACAGCGCTCTGCCCAGCGCAATAACCCCACCCCCCAACGATCAGGCGATTCTACGCTCATGTGTGCATCTTGGGATGAGAAGCGAGCGAACCTGCCCTACCGTCACGTTGCGTAGGGCGTACTTGTCGAAACAGCAGGGCACAGCCTCAGCGGGCGATGCAACACACCACGGGCGCGTCGCTCTCCGACCTCCGAGTCGCTCCTACGTCCCCCCATGGTCTTCGCACCAGCACGCGCGGGCTCTAACGAGGCTCTCACGAGCGAGGTGCCACCCGACGGGACCTGCTACCGAGACGAGGTGCCGACGTATGGACCGACCTGCACCGTCGGGACTCGCCCGCCCCCGACGGACGACGTGTCATGGCTTGCCGAACGCTGCCCAGCAGGTGGTGCCGGCCTCGGCGAGTGCCTCGATGATGCCGTGCTCGCTTGCGGCCCGGACGTCGTGGGCGATCGACAGTGATTCGGTCGATGGGCAGGAGCATCCGTCCAGGATCACGTACGCCTTCATCGACGCCGCTCGTACGGCTTCGGCAAGGGTGGAGGCGAGAGTGGCCAGGAGGTTGCGGCCTCGGTGATGTATCGTCAGCCGGTGAGGGTGCCGATCCCGAAACCGGCCGCGAGCTGGACGTCGGCCGGCGGTTGCGCAGGTGGACGAGGGTGAGCAGGGCCTGTCGGCCTGTGTTCAGGCGCCGCCATCGGGGTCCGAGAGCGCGGCGGTGTGCCCTCAAGCGGGCGGCGAGGAAGCGGAGGGCTGAGCTGGACGCGTCGACGCCGGACGGGTAGACAAGCATGCGAAGCCCCTGGTGGAGACAGTTCTCTTGGTCGAAAACCCATTTTCCAGGGACTTCATCGCGCCGTCAGCCCAACCCCCGCACAGCAAAGGCGGGTTGGACAAGGCTCACTGCCTCAGATGCCTCCTCACGAGCGAGACATGTATGCGGCATGCTCCTTCCGCATCGCTGCCCACACCGATTCCTGCTTCTGGGACTCGGCCTTGGGGTAGCTGCCGCCTGCTCGTTCCACCAGCACTTGAGCGGTGGGGATGAACGACGAGAGCAGGGCCCGCACAATGGGGTGCGTGGTCTCGTCATAGCGGCGCATGGCTGCGGTCACGAGCGCCTCGAATGCGGGCAGGTCAACCTCGCACTCGTCCTCGATGATGTCTCCGAGACCGGAGGGCATCTTCAATGCTTCAGCGATGGACTCCGCGTGCCCTTTGAAGAGGTGTGCCGGGAAATTGGATGGCCACCACAGTACGTCGTCCCCGAGATCGAAAGAAATACTCATGGCGCCCAGCGAACCTCCACATCGACTCCGTTCTGGGTCTCCCAGTCTCTCACGGCCTGCTCCACCGCGGCTCTGAAGGCGGGAGTCGCACCGGGCTCGGTGAAATCTATACCGAACGACGCGTTCTCGTACCCTTGCGCATACGGACGGCCTCGTAAATAACTGTCCAGTTTCTTTGTCACGTTCTTGGCCACCCATTTTTGGATGTTGATACGGGGGTCCTGCCCCGTGGCAGTCTTCTCTTCCCATAGTCTGCCGTCATCACCGACGACATCGTAATCCGTGATGGTGTCGGATGGGTCGTTGGGGTTGTGGACCACGTATTCCTTGTCTCCGGGGCGTGGTGGGCGAACCCGGTTCGAGAGTTCGCCCCCGTCCTCCGGTGGCGGCTCCTCGCCGTTGCCTCCGGTCGGTGGCTTCCCGTCACCTCCGCCGCCCCCGCCCCGGCCACCCGTTCTTGCCGGCGTACGGGCTTCCGTCTCGGCCAGTTCGCGCTCCAGGGCCTGGCTGACCTCGGTGGTTTCGGCGTCGACGACCTCGAGTTCGGGTGCGCTGTCGGCAGCCGCCTGAAGGTACACCTCCAGATCGGCGATCATCTCCGTACCGATCGTGGTGACGGCCTCGTCGAGGGCGACCTCGACCTCGCCGAGGATGGCCGCGGCCTCGCCGGCGTCCAAGGCGCCGGCGGCGGCATCGGACCCGCCGAAGGTGAACAGGGACAGCGCGGCGCCGACCGCGGTGGTGAAGCCGATCGCGATGCCGGCTTCACCGAGTTTGTGCTCGACCTTGCTGTGCGCGGTGTCGATGGCCTGGGCGAAGGCATCACAGGCCTTGGCCAGCTGGTCGCAGGCATACTTGGCCGTCGACAAAGGGGCTTTGCCGCCGTCCGCGTCATCCTTCCAGATCTGGGCCCAGAAGTCGGCCATCGCGGTGATCGAGTCACCGGAGTTGTTGTCGGTGATGGACAGCACCTGTCCGTGCAGACCGCCGCCGAGCGTGTCGATCGCGGACGAGGCGGTACGGAAGGCGGTCGCAGCGGTGCGCAGACTGTCCTGGTGACCGTTGGGCCAGTACTTGGCGATGGCATGGGGTACGGAGGAGTGTCCCGGTCCGACCGCCGAGGGCGGGTCGGGGTAGAAGATGTCGGCGTAGACCACCGGTGGCTCGAACTGCTCGGGCGGAGTCGCCCCTGCCTTGGGATTGGAGTGGTGGTCGGCCTTGAGGTAGTTGTTCGCGGTCGTCACGAGTCCGGTGGCGGCCTGGCCGATGGCGCGGTCGGCGGCCGACAGGGCGCCGAACAGGGCCTTGGCCGCCGGGTCGTACGTGGCGGCGAACCCGTGGCCGTAACTGTCGTCACCGGCCATACCGGAGATGTTCTGCAACGCCGTGTTCAGGGTGGTGGCAATCGTGTCGAGCGTGCTCTGGCCGGCGGCGAACCTCAGAGCTACGAGATACAAGTCTTCCGGGTACAGATTCAGGGGCGCGGCGACGCTGCCGCCGTCGTCGACGTGGCGGCTCACCGGCCGCCCCACATGCGCAGGTTGGCCATGTTCGCCGCCGCGTAATTGCCGTGGGCGGTCTTCAGGATCGTGTGCAGGTCGCGCAGGGCACTGTGCAGGTCGCCGGAGGCGGTACGCCACTGGTGGTAGTACGCGCTGAACGCGTCCTGCGCCTCACCCTCCCACCCCTCGGTCACCCGCCGCACCGCACCGTCCAGCTGCGTCAGGTGCTTCTGCAGCCGCACCACCAGAGCGTCGAGGTCCTCAGCGTGCTGGGCCAACTTCTCTAATCGAACCGATATCCGTCCCGACATCCAACCCTCCGCGGTGATCACCCCGAAGAGTGTCTCAGGTTCGAACAATCGGGAGGAAGGCCTCTCCCGGCGTGCCGGGATGGTGTCCTCTCTCGTGGTGTAGCTGAACCGTTCCGGATCTGGTGGAGACTCTAGATCTTGACTGTGACCTGGGGCTTCTTGTCGGTCAGGTGGTAGTTGGCTTCGTACTCTGCGGGCGGGATGTGGCCTATTGCACCGTGCAGGCGGTGGTGGTTGTACCAGTCGACCCATTCGGCGGTGGCGAGTTCGACATCGGACAGGTTTCGCCAGGGCCGGCGGGGCTTGATCAGCTCGGTCTTGAACAGGCCGATCGTGGATTCCATCAGGGCGTTGTCGTATGCGTCGCCGACGGATCCGATGGAGGCCGCGATGCCTTCCCGCTGAAGGTGTTCAGCGAGCGCGAAAGAGGTGTATTGCGACCCGGCGTCGCTGTGATGTACCAGCTGGCCGGGCTGGTGGCGGTTGCCCTCTCGGTCGCGCTGCCACAGGCCCATCTCCACTGCGGCCAGGACGAGTTCGGTGTGTTTCGTGGTGGCCGCGGACCAGCCGACGATGCGGCGGGAGAAGGTGTCGACGACGAAGGCGACGTAGACCGTGCCGGCCCAGGCCGCGACGTGGGTGAAGTCCGCGACCCAGGTCCGGTTCGGTGCCTTGGCGACGAAGTCGCGGTCGACCAGGTCCGGGGCCCGCTCGGCGGCCCGGTCCTGGACAGTCGTGACGATCTTCCTGCCGCGGACCGCGCCGGTGATGCCGACTTCGCGCATCAGCCGCTCGATGGTGCAGCGGGCGACCTGGTGGCCCTGCCGGCGAAGGTGGTGCCAGATCTTGCGGGCCCCGTAGACGCGGTAGTTGGCCTCGAACACCTCTTGGACCAGGACTTTCAGTTCCGCGTCGCGCACTGCGCGCGCCGAGGGCGGGCGGGCCTTGGAGGCGTAGTAGGTGGAGGGCGCGATGCTGAGGCCGTGCTCGGTGAGCACGGTGCAGATCGGCTCGACGCCGCCGAAGCGGTCGCGGTGCTCGTCGATGAACGTCACGAGTGTAGGTGTGGCCGGTCGAGCTCGGCCGCGAAGAAAGCCGAGGCCGCCTTGAGGATCTCGTTCCCCGCTTGAGCTCGGCGACCTCCTTCCTCAGCGCTTTGACCTGGGCAGACTCCTCCGTCGTCGTCCCGGGCCGGGTCCCGGAGTCGATCTGGTCCCGGCGGACCCACTGGCGCACCGTCTCGGCCGTGCCGATGCCGAGCTTGCTCGCAACGGCCTTCATCGCGGCCCACTCGGTCTCGTAGTCCGGGCGCACCTCGGCAACCATGCGCACCGCACGACGCCGCAGCTCAGCGGGATAAGGGGAGGGACGTGCCATGACTCGATCCTCTCAAAGAATCGAGCCTCCACCGAACCCGGAACGGTTCATTGTCGGCCAAGGGGCTGACGCACGGGGAGATCTCCGCGCACCTGGCCGAGGTCTACGGGGCGACGGTGTCCG
>NZ_JAINVH010000042.1 GCF_020400825.1 Streptomyces sp. HPF1205 | reverse complement strand
CTTTTTGCGGCTGGGGTAGAGTCAGCCAGCAACGTCCGCACGGTTACAGCTGGAGGGGACCCGTGGAGGTCCAGGAGACACGGGTGCAAACGGATAGGATCTTCACGATCCCCAACATCCTGAGTATGGCCCGCCTGCTCGGGGTGCCCGTGTTCCTGTGGCTGATTCTGTGGCCCGAGTTCAACGGCCCCAAGGTCGACGGATGGGCCCTGCTGGTTCTCGCCTTCAGCGGTATCAGCGACTACCTGGACGGGAAGCTGGCCCGCCGCTGGAATCAGATCAGCAGCCTCGGCCGCATCCTGGACCCGGCCGCGGACCGGCTGTATGTACTGTCCACGCTGGTGGGACTCACCTGGCGGGACATCCTGCCGCTCTGGGTCACCGTGCTCCTGCTGGCGCGGGAGGCGATGATGGCCGTGATGCTGCTGATTCTGCGGAGACACCGCTACGGCCCACCCCAGGTGAACTTCATCGGGAAAGCGGCTACCTTCAACCTCATGTACGCCTTTCCGCTGCTGCTGCTGAGCGACAGCAGTGGGTGGCTCGGGTCGCTGGCGTCTGTTTTCGGCTGGGCGTTCGCCGGATGGGGTACAACCCTGTACTGGTGGGCAGGGATCCTCTATGTGGTGCAGGTCCGGCGGCTTGTCAGGGCGGACACCACGGCTGACTGAGTCACGAGGAGGACGTTTCCGACATGAAGGCGGTTGTTATGGCCGGCGGCGAGGGTACCCGCCTTCGCCCAATGACGTCGAGCATGCCCAAACCTCTGCTGCCGGTGGTCAATCGGCCGATCATGCAGCACGTTCTGACCTTGTTGAAGCGGCACGGACTGACCGAGACGGTGGTCACCGTCCAGTTCCTCGCGTCCCTGGTGAAGAATTACTTCGGGGACGGCGAAGAATTCGACATGGAGTTGACCTACGCCAACGAGGAAAAGCCGCTGGGAACGGCGGGAAGCGTCAAGAACGCCGAGGAGGCGTTGAAGGACGACACGTTCCTGGTGATTTCGGGTGATGCCCTGACCGATTTCGACCTCACCGATCTGATCGCATTCCACAAGCGGAAGGGCGGTCTCGTCACCGTCTGCCTGACCCGGGTGCCGAACCCCCTGGAGTTCGGCATCACCATCGTGGACGATGAAGGCCGCGTCGAACGTTTCCTGGAGAAGCCGACCTGGGGCCAGGTGTTCTCCGACACGGTGAACACCGGGATCTACGTGATGGAGCCCGAGGTCTTCAACTACGTGGAACCGGACGTCCCGGTCGACTGGTCCGGTGACGTCTTCCCGCAGTTGATGAAGGAGGGCAAGCCGATCTACGGCTACGTCGCCGAGGGCTACTGGGAGGACGTCGGCACCCACGAGAGCTATGTGAAGGCCCAGGCCGACGTCCTTGAGGGCAAGGTCAACGTCGACATCGACGGCTTCGAGATCTCCCCTGGCGTCTGGGTCGCCGAGGGCGCCGACGTGCACCCCGACGCGGTGCTGCGCGGCCCCCTCTACATCGGCGACTACGCCAAGGTCGAGGCCGGCGCCGAGATCCGCGAGCACAGCGTCATCGGCTCGAACGTCGTGGTGAAGACCGGCGCCTTCCTGCACAAGGCCGTCATCGCCGACAACGTGTACGTGGGCCAGGGCACCAATCTGCGCGGCTGCGTCATCGGCAAGAACACCGACGTGATGCGCGCCGCCAGGATCGACGACGGCGCCGTCATCGGCGACGAATGCCTGATCGGCGAGGAGTCGATCATCGCCGGCAACGTACGGGTGTACCCGTTCAAGACCATCGAGGCCGGCGCGTTCGTCAACACGTCCGTCATCTGGGAGTCCCGCGGCCAGGCGCAGTTGTTCGGCGCGCGGGGAGTGTCCGGGATCCTCAACGTGGAGATCACGCCGGAACTGGCCGTGCGGCTCGCGGGCGCGTACGCCACGACGCTGAAGAAGGGTGCCACGGTCACCACCGCGCGTGACCACTCCCGTGGCGCCCGCGCGCTGAAGCGGGCGGTGATCTCGGCGCTGCAGGCCAGTGCCATCGACGTACGGGACCTGGAGAACGTGCCGATGCCCGTGGCGCGCCAGCAGACAGCGCGCGGCAGTGCGGGCGGCATCATGATCCGCACGAGTCCCGGCCGGCCCGACTCGCTCGACATCATGTTCTTCGACGAGCGCGGCGCGGACCTGTCGGCCGGCGGGCAGCGCAAGCTGGACCGGGTGTTCGCCCGCCAGGAGTACCGCCGGGCCTTCCCCGGGGAGATCGGCGACCTGAACTTCCCCGCGACCGTGTTCGACTCCTACACCGGCGCCCTGCTGCGGGCCGTCGACACCTCCGGCATCGCCGAGGCGGGCCTGAAGGTGGTCGTGGACGCCGCGAACGGCAGCGGCGGTCTCGTCCTGCCCAGCCTGCTCGGCCGGCTGGGCGTGGACGCCCTCACCGTCAATCCCGGCCTCGACGAGGCACGGCCCACCGAGACAGAGGAGAGCCGCCGGGCCGGTCTGGTGCGGCTCGGCGAGATGGTCTCGTCGTCGCGGGCGGCTTTCGGCGTGCGCTTCGACCCGGTGGGCGAGCGGCTGTCGCTGGTGGACGAGCGGGGCCGGATCGTGGAGGACGACCGGGCGCTGCTCGTGCTGCTGGACCTGGTGGCCGCCGAGCGGCGCAGCGGCCGCGTGGCACTGCCGGTGACGACCACCCGTATCGCCGAGCAGGTGGCCGCCTACCACGGCACCCAGGTCACCTGGACCACCACCTCGCCCGACGACCTGACCCGGGTCGGCAGGGAGGAGGGCACGATCTTCGGCGGCGACGGACGGGGCGGGTTCGTCGTGCCCGAGTTCTCCAGCGTCTTCGACGGGGCCGCCGCGTTCGTGCGGCTCATCGGGCTGGTCGCCCGTACCCAGCTGACGCTCAGCCAGATCGACGCCCGCATCCCGCGGGCCCACGTCCTCAAGCGCGACGTGCCCACCCCTTGGGCGGTCAAGGGCTCCGTGATGCGGCGGGTGGTCGAGGAGGCAGGGGAGCGGTCGGTCGACACCACCGACGGCGTACGGGTGGTGGAGTCCGACGGGCGCTGGGTCATGGTGCTGCCCGACCCGGCGGAGGCCGTCACCCACCTGTGGGCGGAGGGCCCGGACGACGCCTCGGCGCAGGCCCTGCTGGACGAGTGGTCGCAGGTCGTGGAGAGCGCCGGACGGTGACAGGACGCCGTACTGGCTGCCGCGTGGGGGTCGTTCGAGTATGACGGTCCCGACATGCGACGATGTCCCGCATGCCGCAGCAGCCACCCGAACGGAGCAGCCCCGCGCCCGGGGCTGCTCCGCGGCGCCCCGACTTCTCCATGTCGCTGCTCACCGACGTCATGGAGCACAGCCTGGACGACGGGTACGCGCAGGCCGCCGCCCGCCGCGGCGAGGCGGGCAGCTCCCGCTTCCCGACGGCGGCGCGCGGCCGGCTGGGGCTCGCGGTGGGCCTCGTGCTCGCCGCCGTCGTGATCACTGTGGGCGCCGCGCAGGCACGGATCTCGGCGCCCACGGAAGCCAAGGAGCGGCAGAAGCTCGCCGACCGGGTACGGGCCGAGACACGGGCCGACGACACCCTGCAGAGCGGCGTGGACACGTTGCGCAGCACCGTCTCCGCCGAACAGCGGGCCGCGCTGCGTGACAGCGGGGGCGACGAGAGCCGCCTGCCGCAGTTGCTGGCCGGCGCCACGCCCGTGCACGGCCCGGGCGTGCGGCTGGTCGTGGACGACGCCAAGGAGGCGAGCACCGGGGGCTCCGGCGGACCGCGGGAAAGCAGCGGTTTCTCCGACACCGGACGAGTGCGTGACCACGACATGCAGCGCGTGGTCAACGGCCTGTGGGCGTGCGGCGCGGAGGCGATCAGCGTCAACGGCCAGCGGCTCACCGCGCTGTCGGCCATCCGGGCGGCCGGGGACGCCATACTGGTCGACAACAAGCCGCTGGCGCCGCCGTACACGGTGCTGGCGATCGGGGACGGGAAACGGTTGAGCGCGGCATTCCAGGACAGCGAGGACGGCCAGTACCTGCGTCTGCTGGGGCGGGACTACGGCATCAGGTCCAGTATCAGCGTCCAGGACGACCTGCGGCTGGCCGCCGCACCCAGTCTGGTCGTGCGGTACGCGGCGCCGGCCGCGACGACCGCGCCGCACAGCGCGCCCGGTGCGCGAGGGAAGGGTTCGAAGTGATCGCCGTACTGGGCCTCGTCGTGGGAGTCGTGGTCGGACTCGTGGTGCGCCCCGTGGTGCCCGCGGGCGTCGAGCCGTACCTCCCCATCGCCGTGGTCGCCGCCCTCGACGCCGTCTTCGGCGGCCTGCGGGCCATGCTCGACGGGATATTCGACGACAAGGTGTTCGTGGTCTCCTTCCTGTCCAACGTGGTCGTGGCCGCGCTCATCGTCTTCCTCGGGGACAAGCTCGGCGTGGGTTCGCAGTTGTCGACCGGCGTCGTGGTCGTGCTCGGCATCCGGATCTTCTCCAACGCGGCCGCGATACGCCGGCACGTCTTCAGGGCCTGAGGACGGGACAGCGGCATGAGCGAGGAGCACGACCGTCCCGGCCACGACCGTCCCGGCGGGACCGAAGAGACCGAAGAGACCGGCGAAGCCGTCAAGACCGAGGCGGCCGTCGAGGCTGCCGGGACCGCCGAGCCCGAAGCGGCTGACGACGACACGCCCGGGACGCCGGCCGTCACCGGGCGGCAGCGGCTGATCGCGGGTCTGTGGCCGCCCCGGCTGACGCGCGCCCAGCTGATCACGGCGCTGCTGCTGTTCGCCCTGGGCCTCGGGCTGGCCATCCAGGTCCGCTCGACCAGCGGCGACAACACCCTGCGCGGCGCCCGCAAGGAGGACCTGGTCCGTATCCTGACCGAACTGGACAACCGGGGGCAGCGGCTGCAGGACGAGAAGCGGGGCCTGGAGAGCCAGCGCGCGCGGCTGGAGTCCAGCTCCGACCGGGCCGCCGAGGCGCTCCAGCAGACCCGGCTCAAGGCCCGGCAGCTGGGCGTCCTGGCCGGTACGGTCGCCGCGCAGGGTCCGGGCATCATTGTGACCATCACCGACCCGCACGGCGGCGTGGAGGCCGATACGCTGCTCGACACACTGCAGGAGCTGCGGGCCGCGGGCGCCGAGGCGATCCAGATCAACGACGTCCGGGTGACCGCGGGCACGTACTTCACGCAGGGTGCGGACGGCGTGCTCATCGACGGGCACAAGGTCACGCAGCCGTACCGGTTCACCGTGATCGGCAATCCGCAGGATCTGGAGCCGGCGCTGAACATCCCCGGAGGGGTGGTGCAGACGCTGGAGAAGCAGCAGGCCACGGCCGATGTGGTCCGCTCGCAGAAGATCGTCGTGGATGCCTTGCGGCCGCCGGAGCAGCCTGACTACGCTCGGTCATCCCGGTGAGCGGGGGGTCGGGGCATCGGTGGGGTGCGTTGTAGTGGAAACTGTGTGTAGCGAGAGTTCGTCCTGCCCCACGGGCGGGTCTGCTTCTTTCAAGGGGAATCGCCCGTGAAGTTGTTTGGGAAGTTGTTCGGCAAGAGCGCGCGCCAGTCGGCCGACCCGGCCACGGCGCGGCACCGTGCTCCGCGGCACGTGCCGGAGGAGGGCCAGGAGGCGGCCGACCGCCCGCTGTTCAGGAACGATGCGCAGGGCTCCGGCGGCGGATTCCCCGGCGCGCCCGGCGTGGCGCCTGTTGACCCGGCTTCCGCGCCGCGCATAGGTTTCGGGGAACAATCGGCGTCGACCCCGGGTGGAGGGTTCGGTTTGCCCGTCTGCAGCCGGTGCGGCCACACGAACGCGGAGGCCAGCCGCTTCTGCTCCAACTGCGGCGCGCCTTTGCGCGGCACCCCCGCGGCGCCCTTCGAGCGCCCGTCCGAGACCACCTCGACCATCTCGATCTCCGGCATCGAGGCGTACGAGGCGGAGACCACCGGGCAGATCCCGGTGCCGTCGCTGTCGCCCGAGGCCCAGGCCGCGGTCGAGGCGCTGCCGCTCGGCTCGGCGCTCCTGGTGGTCCGGCGCGGGCCGAACTCCGGCAGCCGGTTCCTGCTGGACGGCGAGCTGACCACTGCCGGGCGCCACCCGCAGAGCGACATCTTCCTGGACGACGTGACGGTCTCCCGCCGGCACGTGGAGTTCCGGCGGACCCCCGACGGTCATTTCACCGTCTCCGACGTCGGCAGCCTGAACGGCACCTACGTCAACAGGGAGCGGATCGACTCGGTGGCGCTCAACAACGGCGACGAGGTGCAGATCGGCAAGTACCGGCTGGTGTTCTACGCGAGCCCGCGGGCGATCTGACCCGCTCCAGGGTTCCGGCCGGGGGCACCCCCCAGGGAAGGTGTTCATGGCGCGAAGGTCGGGCGGTGCCGGGAACGGCACCGCCGCCGGCGGGACCCTGCTGAGCATCGGCGCGGTGCTCGGCAGGCTGCGCGAGGAGTTCCCCGAGGTCACCATCTCCAAGATCCGCTTCCTGGAGGCCGAGGGGCTGATCGAACCCCGGCGCACCCCGTCCGGGTACCGGAAGTTCGGCGCCGGCGACGTGGAGCGCCTGGCGTACGTGCTGCGGTTGCAGCGCGACCACTACCTGCCGCTGCGGGTCATCAGGGAGCACCTGGACGCCCTGGACCGCGGCGAGCAGGTGGCGCTGCCGGGCCCCGCCGAGTCCCGTGAGGCGCTCGGCGGCCCGCAGGGGCCCGCCGCGGACCTCCCCGGCCTCCCCGGCCTGACCGACTTCCCGGTGCAGCAGGGGCCCGCCCGGGAGACGAGGATCGGCCGTGACGAGCTGCTGGCCGCCACCGGGGCCGACGGCGCGGAGCTCGACCAGTGGGAGTCGTACGGGCTGGTCGAGGCGGGCCGCGACGGGGGGTACGACGCCGACGCGGTGACCATCGGCCGGCTGATCGCGGACCTCGGGCGGTTCGGGCTCGAACCGCGCCACCTGCGGGCGGTGAAGGCCGCCGCCGACCGGGAGGCGGGCCTCGTCGAGCAGGTGGTGGCGCCGTTGCGCAGGCACCGCAACCCGCAGACCCGTACCCACGCCGAGACGACCGCCCGTGAGCTGGCCGCCCTGTCGGTGCGGCTGCACGCCGCGATGGTGCACGCCGCGCTGGGGCTGCGGCCGCGCTGACCGGTACAGGAGCGGCGTCCGGCCCCGGCGGGACCCGGGGGGACCGGCCGGGACGCGCGGAAATCGGACAGTTCGAACGCCACCGGTGGCGGCCCCGGCGGGTGCCCGACTACCCAAACCCGGCGGGCACGGCCTAGGGTTGCTGTGTGAACGAGCTCGACGTTGTGGGTGTCCGGGTCGAAATGCCCTCCAACCAGCCGATCGTGCTCCTGCGGGAAGTGGGAGGCGACCGGTACCTGCCCATCTGGATCGGGCCGGGGGAGGCCACGGCCATCGCCTTCGCGCAGCAGGGGATGACGCCGGCGCGACCGCTCACCCACGATCTCTTCAAGGACGTGCTCGAGGCGGTGGGGCAGACCCTCACCGAAGTGCGCATCACCGACCTGCGGGAAGGCGTGTTCTACGCCGAGCTGGTGTTCGCCAGCGGGGTCGAGGTCAGCGCCCGTCCGTCCGACGCCATAGCGCTCGCCCTGCGCACCGGAACGCCGATCTACGGCAGCGACGGAGTGCTGGACGACGCGGGCATCGCGATCCCGGACGAGCAGGAGGACGAGGTGGAGAAATTCCGCGAGTTCCTCGACCAGATCTCGCCGGAGGACTTCGGCACCAGCAATCAGTGAGTGCGCGTTCGGCGGCTGTCGTACCGCGATCGAACAGGTCGACGTAGCAAGGTTGCCCCACGAGAGGGCAACCTGACAGTCGTTCCCGCCTCCGGTGGGATCAAACCACTCGTGGGGTGAATATCACTCGGCGTGCCGAGTGTGGCGATCGTTGACGCACCCCTGGTGACTGCCTAACGTCGATGTGGAAAGTCCCGTGGCACGTGCGCGTGTCCGCGGGATGTGAAGGGACGGAGGGCGGCGTGAGAAGCACCGGCGACGGTCTGGCGACGGACGGCCCGTTTCCGGCCCGGGGGGCGCTGGTCCGTACCGCGGCCGAGGCCGACGGCGGGCCGGGCGAGCAGATCGGCTACCGGGGTCCCACCGCGTGCGCCGCGACCGGCATCACCTACCGCCAGCTCGACTACTGGGCGCGTACCGGACTGGTCGAGCCCAGCGTCCGCCCGGCGTACGGCTCGGGCACCCAGCGCCTCTACAGCTTCCGCGACGTGGTGGTGCTCAAGATCGTCAAGCGCTTGCTGGACACCGGCGTGTCACTGCAGAACATCCGCACCGCCGTCCAGCACCTGCGCTCCGTCGGCCCCTCCGAGCTGGCCCGAATGACGCTGATGAGCGACGGCGCCACGGTGTACGAGTGCACCTCCCCCGACGAGGTCGTGGACCTCCTCCAGGGCGGCCAGGGCGTCTTCGGCATCGCGATCGGGGTGGTCTGGCGAGACGTGGAGAACAGCCTGTCGCAGATGCACGGCGAGCGGGTCGACACCGGTGAGACCCTCGTCGGCCACAACCCGGCCGACGAACTGGCCAGGCGCCGCAATCGCGCGGGCTGAGCCCGGACGCCGATTCCGCGCGGGCCGGCTCGCCGCCGGCGGCTCGCGGCGGCGCCGTACCGTACGCGTGTACGGCCTGTGTCGGCGGTGTGCGGGACGATCGTGGGTGTGAGAAGTGCGCCGACGATCCTCCATCTGGACATGGACGCGTTCTTCGCCGCGGTGGAGCAGGCGTCCAAGCCGAGCCTGCGGGGCAAGCCGGTCGTGGTGGGCGGCCTGGGACCGCGCGGCGTGGTGTCGACCGCGTCCTACGAGGCGCGCGTGCACGGCGTCCACTCCGCGATGGCCACGGCCCACGCCCGCCGGCTGTGCCCCAACGCGGCCTACCTGGTGCCGCGCTTCGGCATCTACCGGCAGATCAGCGAGACGGTGATGGGGCTGCTCGCCGCGGCCTCCCCGCTGATGGAGCCGCTCAGCCTGGACGAGGCCTTCGTCGACCTGGAGGCCGCAGGGCGCGAGGAGGACCCGCGCGAGACCGCCGTGCGGCTGCGCGCCGAGATCCGGGCCGCCACCGGACTCACCGCGTCGGTGGGCCTGGCCGGGTCCAAGCTGCTGGCCAAGATCGCGTCGGAGAAGGCCAAACCGGACGGCCTGGTGGTGGTCGAGCCCGGCACCGAGCGCGCGCTGCTGGACCCGCTGCCCGTCCGCACCCTGTGGGGCGTCGGGCCGGCCACCGCCGAGCACCTGCGCAAGGCCGGCATCGGCACCGTCGCCGAGATCGTCCACGCCGGCGAGCAGGAGCTGGTCCGGCTGCTCGGCAAGGCGCACGGCGCCGCGCTGTACGCCATGGCCGCCGGGCTCGACAACCGGCCGGTGGTCGCGGACCGGGACGTGAAGTCCATCTCCGTCGAGGACACCTTCGACCACGACCTCACCGACCGCGCCCACGTCCGCCACGAGATCGACCGCCTCGCCGACCGCTGCGTCCAGCGGCTGCGCGGGGCGGGCCGCTCCGGCCGCACCGTGGTGGTCAAGGTCCGCAGGTACGACTTCTCGACGCTCACCCGCTCCGAGACGCTGCGCGCCCCCACCGACGACCCCGCCGTCGTGCGCGAGACGGCCCGCCGCCTGGTGGAGGGCGTCGACACCACCGGCGGCGTACGGCTGCTCGGGGTCGGTGTGGCCGGCCTCGCGGACTTCACCCAGGAGGACCTGTTCGCCCAGAGCGCCGGCGACCTGGGCGCCGGGGGCGGGGGACCCGTCGAACTGCCCGCGGTGGCGCCGCCGCCCCAGGAGCGGTCCAAGCGGTGGCTGCCAGGACAGGACATCACCCATGCGCAGTACGGTCCCGGGTGGGTCCAGGGCAGCGGTGTCGGCCGCGTCACCGTCCGCTTCGAGGTGCCCTCGGACACCGGGCCGGGCCGCGTGCGCACCTTCCCGGTCGACGACCCCGAGCTCGCCCACAGCGACCCGCTGCCACTGGTGCCGCCCGCCGCGCTGGCGGAAGGGCCCGCGGAAGGGCCCGCGGACGGGCGGGCGGAAGGCCGGAGCGGCCACAGCGGGCCGACCGGCAGGACCGCCCCCGACCGGTCGGCCACCGGGACCGGGACCGGGCCTGGCGAGCGCCGAACGGCTTGAGGCCGCTGACGGGCCGGTCCGCGTCCGCCCCCGTTCAGCCGCCGGTCGCCGGCCGGTCCCCGCCCGCCACCTCGCCGAGGTCCCGCCGCCCCGGACGGGCCCGGGGCGACTCACCGCGCGGCACCTCCATGCCGTAGTGGTGGTAGAGCTGCAGCTCCTGCTCGGGCGAGAGATGGCGTCCGACGCCGAAATCCGGGGCGTCCTTGATCAGCGCCTTCTTGAAGGGGACGCGCAGGGCGTCGTCCACCAGCCGGCTCGGCCCCAGCGGGACGAAGGCGTCGCGGGTGAACAGGCCGGTGCGTACCGCTGCCCACTCCGGCACGCCGGTCGCGTCGTCGAGGTAGACCTCGTCCACCGTGCCGATCCTCGTACCGTCCAGGTCGAAGGCGCGGCGGCCGATCAGGCTGCGCGGATCGATGTCGCTCTGCACGGTCCCTCCAACCAACGACGACTGAAGCTGACTACCATCAATTGTGCTGACTACCATCAAAAGGCACATCACGGGCGGTGGCGCCCCGCACGGGCGGGACGGTGCCGGCCCGCGGCGCGCTGGTACCCTGGCAGCGGCTGCAGACCCCGTGCGGGAGAGTCTCCCGGTGCCCCGCAAGGGACGCCGAGGAGACGCCGAAGGAGCAAATCCTCCCCGGAATCTCTCAGGCATCCGTACCGCGCGGGCGAGGTCACTCTGGAAAGCAGGGCCCGCCCGGAAGCGCAGCCGCTCCCGTACGAGTCCTCACCGACGGTGCAAGCCACCCGACCGGGCGGCGAAGCTCTCAGGTCCCGATGACAGAGGGGGAGGCCGTCCGGGTGCCCGCGTCGCGGCACCCCCGCAGGTCGTCGCAGACCAGGAGGCCTCCGCAGATGACTGATCGCCGCATTCCCCTCACCGAGCTGGAAGCCGGGGTGCCCTTCGCCCACCGCCACATCGGCCCCGACGCCGAGGCCCAGGCGAAGATGCTCGCCCACGTGGGCTACGGCTCGCTGGACGAACTGACCGACGCCGCCGTGCCCGCGAGCATCCGCGGCGCAGAAGCGCTCGACCTGCCCGCGGCCCGCACCGAGGCCGAGGTCCTCGCCGAGCTGCGTGCCCTGGCCGACCGCAACCAGGTGCTGGCCCCCATGATCGGCCTGGGCTACTACGGCACCTTCACCCCGCCGGTCATCCTGCGCAACGTCATGGAGAACCCGGCCTGGTACACCGCCTACACCCCCTACCAGCCCGAGATCTCGCAGGGCCGCCTGGAGGCGCTGCTGAACTTCCAGACCGTGGTGGCCGACCTCACCGGGCTGCCCACCTCCGGCGCGTCGCTGCTGGACGAGGGGACGGCGGCGGCCGAGGCGATGGCGCTGTCGCGCCGGGTCGGCAAGGTCAAGGACGGCGTCTTCCTGGTCGACGCCGACACCTTCCCGCAGACCACGGCCGTGCTGCGGACCCGCGCCGAGCCCACCGGCGTCGAGATCGTCGTCGCCGACCTGCGTGACGGCATCCCGGACGAGATCGCCGAGCGCGGCGTCTTCGGCGTCCTCCTGCAGTACCCCGGCGCGTCGGGAGAGGTACGCGACCCGCGCCCGGTGATCGAGCGGGCGCACGCGCTGGGCGCGGTCGTCACCGTCGCCGCCGACCTCCTGGCGCTGACCGTGCTGACCTCGCCCGGCGCCCTGGGCGCGGACATCGCGGTGGGCACCACCCAGCGGTTCGGCGTGCCGATGGGCTTCGGCGGCCCGCACGCCGGGTACATGGCCGTCCGCGATTCCTACGCCCGAAACCTGCCCGGCCGCCTGGTCGGCGTGTCGCTGGACGCCGACGGCCGCCCCGCCTACCGGCTGGCCCTGCAGACCCGCGAGCAGCACATCCGCCGTGAGAAGGCCACCAGCAACATCTGTACGGCCCAGGTCCTGCTCGCCGTGATGGCCGGCATGTACGCCGTCTACCACGGTCCGGACGGCCTGGAGCGGATCGCCCGGCGTACCCACCGCTACGCGGCGCTGCTGGCCGCCGGCCTGCGCGCGGCGGGCGCCGAGGTCGTGCACGAGCACTTCTTCGACACCCTGACCGTCCGTGTGCCCGGGCGCGCGGCCGACGTGGTCGGGGCCGCCCGAGCGGCGGGCGTCAACCTGCGCCTGACCGACGCCGACCACGTCGGTGTCGCGTGCGACGAGACCACCACCCGCGAGCAGCTCACCGCGGTGCTCGCCGCCTTCGGCGCCGAGGCCGACATCGAGGCGCTGGACGCCGCCATCGCCGCGGGCGCCTCGCACGCCGACGGCCGTGGGGAGGCGCTGCCGGGCACCCTGGCACGGACCGAGCCCTACCTGACCCACCCGGTCTTCCACCAGCACCGCAGCGAGACCGCGATGCTGCGCTACCTGCGGCGGCTCGCCGACCGGGACTACGCGCTGGACCGCGGCATGATCCCGCTCGGCTCCTGCACGATGAAGCTCAACGGCACCACCGAGATGGAGCCGGTCACCTGGCCGGAGTTCGGCGCACTGCACCCCTTCGCGCCGATCGACCAGGCCGAGGGCTACCTCGCCCTGATCCGCGGCCTGGAGGACCAGCTCGCCGCGGTCACCGGCTACGACAAGGTCAGCCTCCAGCCCAACGCCGGCTCCCAGGGCGAACTCGCCGGCCTGCTCGCGGTGCGCGCCTACCACCGGGCGAACGGCCAGGAAGGGCGAACCGTCTGCCTCATCCCGTCCTCCGCGCACGGCACCAACGCCGCCAGCGCCGTGATGGCAGGCATGCGGGTGGTGGTCGTCAGGACGGGGCAGGACGGCGACGTGGACCTCGCCGACCTGCATGCCAGGATCGAGGAGCACCGCGACCGGCTGGCCGTCCTCATGGTCACCTACCCGTCCACCCACGGCGTGTTCGAGGAGAACATCACCGACATCTGCGCCGCCGTGCACGAGGCCGGCGGCCAGGTCTACGTGGACGGCGCCAACCTCAACGCGCTGGTGGGCTTGGCCCGGCCCGGGAAGTTCGGCGCGGACGTGTCGCACCTGAACCTGCACAAGACGTTCTGCATCCCGCACGGAGGCGGCGGCCCGGGCGTCGGCCCGGTCGCGGTCCGCGCCCACCTGGCCCCGTACCTGCCGAACCACCCGCTGCAGAGCGAGGCGGGCCCGCGGACCGGTGTCGGCCCGGTCTCGGCGGCGCCCTGGGGCTCGGCCGGCATCCTGCCGATCTCCTGGACGTACGTGCGGCTCATGGGCGCCGAGGGGCTCAAGCGGGCCACGCAGATCGCCGTGCTCAGCGCGAACTACGTCGCCAAGCGGCTCGAACCGCACTTCCCGGTGCTCTACACCGGTCCCGGCGGCCTGGTCGCCCACGAGTGCATCGTCGACCTGCGCCCGCTGGCCAAGGAGACCGGGGTCACCGTCGACGACATCGCCAAGCGGCTGATCGACTACGGGTTCCACGCCCCCACCATGTCCTTCCCGGTGGCCGGGACCCTCATGATCGAGCCCACCGAGAGCGAGGACCTGGCCGAGCTCGACCGGTTCTGCGAGGCGATGATCGCCATTCGCGCCGAGATCGACCGGGTCGGATCCGGGGAATGGCCGGCCGACGACAACCCGCTGCGCAACGCCCCGCACACGGCGGCGTCGCTGGCCGGTGAGTGGACCCACCCGTACAGCCGTGACGAGGCCGTCTTCCCCGGCACGGTGTCGCCCACCGACAAATACTGGCCGCCGGTCCGCCGGATCGACGGTGCCTATGGTGACCGCAATCTGGTGTGCTCCTGCCCGCCGCCGGACGCCTACGAAGGGTGAGCCCGGTGCCGCGCGGCCGGGGCGGACCGCCGTCCCGGCCGGTCCGGCGGACACGCTGAAGCCGGTTCCCTCGGTGACGCGGGGGAACCGGCTCGAAACGGCTCGGTCGTCGGGACGCGGCGCTTCGTGCGGGGCACGGCGCGCCGGCGGGTCAGGCGGCCGCGGTGACCTGCCCGGTGCCCATCGGGCGGTGCGGCGCGATGATCCGGCCGTCCGGCAGGAGCTCCCCGGTGTCGTCGAAGAGCAGCACCCCGTTGCACAGCAGGCTCCAGCCCTGTTCCGGGTGGCGGGCCACCGGGCGGGCGGCCTCCCGGTCGGAGCAGTCTGCGGCGGGACATGTCGGCTGGTGGGTGCACATGGTCGAAGGCGTCTTTCGCTGCTGGTCGTGAGTGGTGCGGTCGGTCGCGTGTCCTGAGTCGTACATCTGGCTTCCCCCCGTTCTCCGGTGCGGCCGGTCCCAGTGTTGCTCTCCCGGCTGCGACCGCGCAGGCATTTCACGCAGGCGGTCCACGGTGGTGCTCTCCGTTGGAAGACGTGTCACCGACCCGGGCGGTTGCCGCCGCCTCGCGGCGGACCACGAAACCCACCGCGACGCGCCGAACCCCCGCCGATCGCCGCCGGCGGGGGTTCGGGGTGTGCCGTTCAGGCCGGGGAACCCAGCAGCGGCGGCGGCGCCAGCCGTACGCTCAGCACCGGCGCCAGCTCCACCAGCCGGTGCACCCGGTGCGCGGCGATGCCGGGAGGCGCCGGGGCCAGCGGCACCAGCAGGTCCGCCGGGTCGGGCTGGGCGGTCGCCGCGTCGGTCCTGGGCCGGCTGTGCAGCCACAGCGCCAGCATGTACAGGCCCGGCACCGACAGCAGGTGCGGCTGGTACGCCTGCGGGAGCGCCTCCGCCTGCCGCAGCGCCCGCTCCGTGGAGACCAGGTAGGGCCCCTCGGAGAAGCGGGAGAACACCCACCCGTCCGGCGTCAGCACGGTCTCACCGGCCGCCGCCACCCGGGCACCCGCCCTGATATGGAACCGCCAGCCGGTCAGGCGCGCCTGGGGCAGTCCGCCGGGAACCGCCGCCGGCTCGAACACGTGGACAGGCAGCGGCTGTTCGGCGTCCAGCGGCCCGTCCGCGCTGCGCAGAGCGGGCGTCCTGGCCTCCCTGACCGCGGTGGGCGAACTGAGCGCCGCCAGGACGCTCAACAGGGCTGGAGCGGGTGCTGGTGGGACAAGCAGCGGCATGATGTCGCCTCTCACTTGGAGACACAACGGGACGAACGTGATGCGGGAGGGTGCGGACAGTGCCGTCGTCATGGGGGAGGAGTCATGCTCGGGCACGTCCGGCGAGGGCGGACCCTTTGCCTTGTGCGCGGAGTTTATAGGATGCGTGTTCGTTCCGTGTTTCGTCCAGGGGCCGTCAGTATTGCGCGCAAGGCGAGAATTCGCCCTTCTCCGCGGGGCGTCCACCGCATTCGTGCAGGGTAACGGGTGGGTGCTGCAATAGACTGCCCGCCACGGTCGGCTTGAACCCATCGGTGTTATTCACGCGACGTTTACGCGACCGCCTCGCCACGGGAATGTGCCGCCGGAACATGCACGTGTCAGCCACTACTGCAAGCCTAGCGTGCCGCCCCGGTCCGCCGCGGCGTTATGGATCATTTCGGGTGGGCATCCTTGGATGAGGACGTGTGCGAGGAGGGATGGGATGGGGGAGAAGGTCGTCGCCAGCGGGTTCGGCCCGTCCGACCGCCGTATGTACCGGCAGAAGCTGCAGCAGTGCCTGCTGGGGCTGGAGCGACTGCTGGACGAGCGGCGATTCGACCGCCCGCGCAATCTCATGGGTCTGGAGATCGAGCTGAATCTCGCGGATTCAAATGGTCTGCCCCGGATGATGAACGAAGAGGTGCTGGAGCGCATCGCGAGCCGTGATTTCCAGACCGAGCTCGCTCAGTTCAACATTGAAGTGAATATAGCCCCGCACCGGCTGTCCGGCCGCGTACTGGACCGGCTCGCCGAGGAACTGCGGACCGGCCTGGGGTATGCCGACCGCAGGGCCGCCGAAGTGGGCGCGCACATCATCATGGTCGGAATTCTGCCCACCCTGGAGGCGCAGGACCTGGTGTCGGCGAACCTCTCGCGCGCCGACCGGTACACCCTGCTCAACGAGCGGATCCTCGCCATGCGCGGCGAGGACATCGCCCTGGACATCGAGGGCGTCGAGCACCTCGTCTACACCTCGCAGTCCATCGCCCCCGAGGCGGCCTGCACCTCGATGCAAATGCACCTGCAGGTCACCCCCGGGCGTTTCGCGGCCGTGTGGAACGCCGCGCAGGTGCTGGCCGGACCGCAGATCGCCGTCGGCGCCAATTCGCCGTTCCTGTTCGGCCGGGAATTGTGGCGCGAGACCCGCCCGCTGCTGTTCCAGCAGGCCACCGACACCCGCCCGCAGGAGTTGCGGGCCCAGGGCGTCCGGCCGCTGGCCTGGTTCGGCGAGCGCTGGATCGACTCCGCGGCCGACCTGTTCGCCGAGAACGTCCGCTACTACCCCTCGCTGCTGCCGATCTGCGACGACGAGGACCCGCTGAAGGTGCTGGACGACGGGGGGATACCGCGGCTGCGCGAACTGACCCTGCACAACGGCACGATCTACCGCTGGAACCGGCCGGTGTACGAGGTGGTGGACGGCGTCCCGCACCTGCGGGTGGAGAACCGGGTGATGCCGGCCGGGCCCACCGTCGCCGACGTCCTCGCCAATGCCGCCTTCTACTACGGGCTGGTGCGCGCCCTCGCCCAGGCGCCCCGCCCGGTCTGGCACCGCCTCCCCTTCGGCGCGGCCGCCGCCAACTTCGACACCGCCTGCCGGGACGGCATCAACGCCGTGCTGCACTGGCCGCGCGGCCGCGGCGCGGCCCTCGCGGAGGTGCCGGCCGCCGACCTGGTGCGCGAGGAACTGCTGCCGCTCGCGGCCGCGGGCCTGGACGCCTGGGGCGTCGAGCCGGCCGACCGCGACCTGTACCTGGGCATCGTCGAGGAGCGCTGCCGCCGCCGGCGCAACGGCGCGGAATGGCAGGCCGCCGTCTTCCACGACACCCTCGGGCGCGGCAGCGACCGCAGGTCCGCGCTGGCCGCCATGACGCGGCGTTACCGCGAGCACATGCGCGACGGCGCCCCGGTCCACACCTGGCCGTTGAACTGACCCCCGGCGTCGCCCGACCCGGCCGCGCCCGGGGGTGGCACCGGGGCGCCGCGCACGATCTTCGTATCTTTTACGGAGGACCCCTCGTGCGCGCCCGGCGCCGACGCGGGACGACGCAACCGGAGGACCGCGTGCAGACAGAGCCGTACGAGGTGGAGGCGCCGCTGGAGACGCGCACCCTGCGCAGCGAGACCCTCGTCGTCCTCGCGCTGTCGCTGGGTGCCAGCGGGGTCTCGGCGGTCATCAGCTTCATCGGCTCGGTGACGCGGCCCGGCGCGCTGAAGAACCAGGCGGCCACGCTCGTCGGCTCCTACGCGCCCCACCGGCCCTGGCTGGACCTGGCCTGGCAGCTCTTCTACATCGCCACGGCGCTGGCGCCGGTCGCGCTCGTGGCGCACCTGCTGGCGCGCGAGAGGGTGGGGATGGGCGCCCTCGGCTTCGACCTCACCGCTCCCCGCCGCGACCTGGCCCGGGGCGCGGCGGTCGCGGCCGTCATCGGCGGCACGGGGCTCGCCTTCTACCTCGGCGTACGGGCGGCGGGCTTCAACCTCACCGTCGTACCCGAGTCGCTGCCGGACGTGTGGTGGAAGATCCCGGTACTGATCGCCTCGGCCGTGCAGAACGCGGTGCTGGAAGAGGTGATCGTCCTCGGCTACCTGCTGCGCCGGCTGGACCAGCTCGGCTGGTCGGCCAACGCCGCCCTGGCCGCGAGCGCCGTGGTGCGCGGCTCGTACCACCTCTACCAGGGACTCGGCGGCTTCTTCGGCAACATGGCGATGGGGGTGGTCTTCGTGCTGCTCTACCGGCGCTGGGGGCGGGTCGGCCCGATGGTGGCCGCGCACGCGCTCATCGACACGGTGGCGTTCGTGGGATACGCGCTGCTGGCCGGGAAGGTCGGGTGGCTGCCCACGGGCTGACCCCCGGCCCGGCCGCGCGGCCCCCATGGCACCCGGCTCGCGCGGTGCCTTACGGAACCGCGTGCAGCTCGCCGTCCACGACGGTCACCGCCGACCCCGTCAGCAGCACCCGGTCACCGCTGAGCCGGGTGGCGACCGACCCCGTACGGGCGGAGACCTGCAGGCCGGTGAGTGCCTCGCGGCCCAGCCGGTCCGACCAGAACGGCGCCAGCGCGGTGTGGGCGCTGCCGGTCACCGGGTCCTCGTCGACGCCGACGCCGGGGAAGAAGCCGCGCGAGACGAAGTCGTACGCTCCGCCGGGGTCGGCCGCCGCGGTGGCGATCACCCCGCGGTGCGAGACCCGGGCCAGGGCGGCGAAGTCCGGCGCGAGGCCGCGTACCGTGCCTTCGTCGGCGACCTCCACCAGCAGGTCGCCGAGGTCGGGCCCGGTGTCCAGGACGGTGACCGGCTCGGCGCCGAGCGCGGCGGCCAGGCCCTCGGGCACCGGCGCCGGGCTCAGCGGCGCGCGGGGGAAGTCCAGGGTGATCGTGCCGTCGCCGGACGCCGTCGCCGACAGCACCCCGGCTTCCTTCGTGCGGAACCTGATCGTGCCCCGCGCCGCCCCCGTGGTGCGCAGCACGTGCGCGGTCGCCAGCGTGGCGTGCCCGCACAGCCGCACCTCGGTGGCCGGGGTGAACCAGCGCAGCGCCCAGTCGGCGTCCTCGGCACCGGTGAGCCGGTGGGCGAACGCGGTCTCGGACAGGTTCATCTCGGCGGCCACCCGCTGCATCCAGGAGTCGGCCGGGAACGCGCCGGAATCGAGCAGAAGCACACCGGCGGGGTTGCCCGCGAAGGGCCGGTCGGTGAAGGCGTCGACGATACGGATCCGCATGCGGTGAGCGTAGGTGATGACCGGGCCCTGGAGGAGGGCGCGGGCGGGCCGTCGCCGCCCGCGCCGGGGTGGCGACCGCGCGATGGGGACGTTTCCCCACCGCGAGTCCGCGTGCGCCCGCTCCGGCCGGTCCCGCGGCCGGGCGTGCGCGGCCGGCTCCGCGGTCGGGCGTGCCGCCCGCCGGGCACGGACGGACGTACGGGGAATACCGTATTGCCCGCTCGGCCCCCCGCTTGGTCCCGTGGGAGTGGAGACGAGGAGGCGAGCACCATGACCGCAGCCGAGGTCGACCAGGACAAGGTCATGCAGTTCCTGGAGCAGGTCATCACCGACGGGGCCGCCGCGATCGCCGGATTGTGCACCTCGCTCGGCGACCGGCTCGGGATCTACGCGGCGATGGCCGGCGCGGGACCGCTGTCCTCGGCGGACCTGGCGGCCAGGACCGGGCTGGACGAGCGGTACGTCCGCGAGTGGCTGGCCGCCCAGGTGGCGAACGGGTACGTCACGCACCATCCGGACGGCGACCGCTACGAGTTGGGCGACGAGCACGCCGCCGTCCTGTCCGACCCGAACGCGCCGACGTACGCCGCGGGCATGTTCACCATGCTGCAGGCGCTGTACGGCAGCGAGAACGCGCTGATGGACGCCTTCCGCACCGGCACCGGGGTCGGCTGGGGCGAGCACGGCCCGGCGCTGTTCGAGGGCACCGCGAAGTTCTTCCGCCCCGGTTACGCGGCCTCGCTCGTCCCGGAATGGCTGGCGTCGATCGAGGGGATGACCGAGAAGCTGGAGCGGGGCGCGAAGGTGGCCGACATCGGCTGCGGCTACGGCTACTCGACGCTGCTGATGGCCGAGGCCTTCCCCCGGTCGGTGTTCCACGGCTTCGACTTCCACCGGCCCTCGATCGAGGCAGCCCGCGGCATCGCCGCGGAGCAAGGGGTCAGCGACCGGGTGGAGTTCGACGTGGCGACCGCTCAGGACTTCCCCGGCGAGGGCTTCGACCTCGTCACGTTCTTCGACTGCCTGCACGACATGAGCGATCCGGGCGGCGCGCTGGCCAGGACCGAGCACGCGCTGGCCGAGGGCGGCACCTGCATGCTGGTCGAGCCGAACGTCTCGGCGGACGTCGAGGCGAACGCCAACCCGGTCGGCCGCGGCCTGACCGCCGCGTCCGTCGCGGTCTGCCTGCCCGCCGCCCTCGCCGAGCCGGGGCCCGAGGCGCTGGGCAACCACGCGGGCGAGGACGCGATGCGGAAGATCGCCGACCGCGCCGGTTTCCACCACTGGACGCTGGCCGCCGAGAGCCCCGTCAACCGGGTGTACGCGCTCGCCCGCTGACGGAGGCGGCGGGCGCAGGATTCGGCTGACCCTGGGGGACCGTCACCGCCGCCCGGCTCCGGAGGGCCCCCGGCCCGGGCGGCGGCACGGTTCTGCGTACGGCGGGCGGCGTAGGGCGGGCGGCGGCGCGGTTCGTACGGCGGGCGGCGGCGCGGCGGGAGGGTGCGGACAAGGCACTCGGCGGAAAAGGCCCTCGGCGGGAAGGGCCCTCGGCGGGAACAGTGTCCGGGGGCCGCGGTGACCGCTCACCCGGCGCCGGAGGCCGCCAGCCAGGCGTTGGCCGCCTCCACCCTGCCTTTGACGTGGAGCTTGGGGTAGGCGTGCTCCAGATGCTTGTCGACCGTACGAGGGCTGATGGCCAGGCGGTGGGCGATCTGGTCGTTGGACAGGCCGTCCGCGAGCAGGCCCAGGACGGCGGCCTCGCGCCGGGTGAGCGCTCCGAGGACGGCCGGAGCGGACGGGGGCAGGGCCCGTGCCGGGCGGGCCAGCCGGCCCAGGGCGTGGCCCAGCCGGCCCCGGAGCATCGCGGCGGTCTCCACGTCGGCGTCGGGGAAGTCGCCCGAGGCGCGGTTGACGCACACGCAGACCCGCCGGTCCTTCCCCGTCGGCCGGCCGGCGGGGAAGGACATCGCCAACTGGTGCTCGGCGCCCAGCGGCCGGTACACCTCCCCGTACACGGCAAGCGCCTTGAACTCGCGGCGGCTTTGCAGGTCGGAGCGGCGGACCGGGGTGCCGGGCCCGGCGCTGGTGTGCCGGACCAGCGGGTCCTGCCCGGCGCCCCGCGCGAAGGCCGCGAGACGGTCGCGGTCCACGAGTCCGGCCGGCAGCGTCAGGGGACCGGCCGGTCCCGGGCGGGCGGTCCACGCGATGCTGTCGCCCGGCAGCGCCCGCAGCAGCAGCGGAAGCAGCGCCGGTACGAGCGAGTCCTCGTCGACGGCGTCGATCAGCAGGTCGAAGACGGCGAGCACTCGCCGCAGCGCCGCCTGCGCGGCCGTGGTCATGCCTCCAGCGTGGTCCGGCGCGCGGCGGGCGGTCAAGGGACCCAATGGCACCGAACGGCATATACCACTGCATGCCGCGACATGCGGCCATCTGCCGGAACGCCCCGCCGCCCGCGGTCGCGCCGGCCCCGCCGGAGCCGTCCGCCGCCGGTGGTCGGCGAAGCGGCGGGTGCGACCGCGGGCGGTGTCGGTACGCCCTTGTCACGCGACTGCCTCCGATATATCGTCGAAGTGTCGCGAAAGGTCAACGATGGAAGGAGCGACATCATGCGTTCCCCAGGTTTCGGACATCAGGGACACTGCGGCCCCGGCCACCACGGGTGGGGCGACTACGAACGGCTGCGAGCAGCCTTCGGGGCGTTCGGACCGCCGTGGGCGGGCGGGCCCTGGGGGCCCGGCGGCCGCGGCCGGGGCGGACCCGGCGGCCGGGCCCGGCGCGGCGACGTGCGCGCGTCGATCCTGGCGCTGCTCAAGGACCGCCCGATGCACGGTTACGAGATGATCCAGGAAATCGCCGACCGCAGCGGCGGCGCGTGGCGCCCGAGCCCCGGCTCGGTCTACCCCACGCTCCAGCTGCTGGAGGACGAGGGGCTGATCAGCAGCGCCAGCGAGGGCGGCAAAAAGCTCTTCACCCTCACCGAGGCCGGACGCGCCGAGGCCGAGGCGGGCCCCGAGGCCCCCTGGCAGGACGCCGGCCGGGGCGTCGACTGGGACGCCCTCAACGAGATCAGGAAGGCGGGCGGCGGTCTGGCCGAGGCGTTCCGCCAGGTCTGGGCGACCGGCACCCCCGAACAGCGCGACAAGGCGCTGGCGGTGGTCAACGAAGCCCGCAAGAAGCTCTACCTGATCCTCGCGGACGAGGACACGCCGGGCGGCGGCAAGGGCGCGAACTGACCGGACCCGGCCGGTCCGCCCGCGGTCGAGCGCGCGGTGCCGCGGCCACCGGTGCCCGCGCGAGCCGCGGGCGGACCGGTCACACCCCGGTCGACCCGCGGACGATCAGACGGGTGGGGACGATGCGGGGCTCGGCCGGCCGCTTCGGCCCGGCCGGGCCCGCGTCGAGCATCTCGCGCAGCGCCGCTACCGCCGCCTCGCCCAGCGCGCGCTGGTCCTGCGCCACCGTGGTCAGCGCCGGCCGCACCAGCGCCGCCGCGTCTATGTCGTCGAAGCCCACCACCGCCAGGTCGCGCGGCACCGCCAGGCCCGCGTCGGCCGCCGCGTGCAGCGCGCCGATCGCCATCTGGTCGCCGGCCGCGAAGATCGCGGTCGGCGGTCGCCGCAGCGCCAGCAGTTCCCGGGCCGCGCGCTCGCCGCTGTCCATGAAGAAGTCGCCCCGCGCCACGTACTCCTCGGGCAGCCTCAGGCCGAGCCTCTCGCAGGCCCGGCGGAAACCGGCCAGCCGCTCGAAGGCCGGCGGCAGGTGCGGCGGCCCGGTGATCGTGGCGATCCTGCGGTGGCCCAGCGCGTGCAGGTGCTCCACCGCGGCCTGCGCGCCCGCCGCGTTGTCCGAGCTGACCCGGACCGTACGGGGCCCGGTGAAGGCCGTGTCGATGCCCGCGCACGGCACCTCGGAGTCCGCAAGCGAGCGCAGGCAGCGGTCGTCGGACGGCATGGTCAGCACTATCACGCCCTCCAGGTTGTGCCGCCGCACCGCCCGCAGGTAGGCGCTGTCGGGATCCTCCTCGCCCGGCGTGGTCAGCACCATCAAGTGGTAGTCGGCCTCCGACAGCGCGGTGCGCACCGCGCTGAGCATGCCGAGCAGGAAGGGGTTGTGCAGGCCGCGCGACTCCTGACGGCTGTCCCAGATCAGGCCGATCGTGTCGGACCGCCGCCTGACCAGGGTGCGGGCCGGCTCGTTCGGGGCGTATCCCAACTCGCTGGCCAGTCGCCTGATGCGGGCCCGGGTGGCCTCGCTGACCTCGGCCCGGCCGTTGAGCGCACGTGACACGGTGGCGGTCGAGACGCCGCTGCGGCGGGCGAGTTCACGGATGTTCACTGGCGACCTGTTCTTCGCGAGCGGATACGGAACGGGCGGACGTGGCACAAAGCGTGCCGCACCAACGCCGCGTGCGTACAGTCTTGACGATCAGTGACGGCAAGGAGAGACTTCCCGCCGATCGGAAACGCTTACGGCAGCCGGTCCCCGCGCGGGACCCCGACCGGGACGGGAGTCCCCCGATGCCTGCGAACGTACGACGATTCATCAGACGCCCCGCGAGCCGCCCCGGCCGGCGCGACCTGCCGCTCAAGGGCCTGCTCGCCTTCGCCGTTGCGGCCGCCTGCGTGGCGGCCGTGGCCGCGGTCCCCGCCCAGGCGGGGGACAACCCCACGTACACCAACCCCAACGCCCCGCTGGACCTGCGCGTCCACGACCTGCTGAAGCGGATGACCCTCGCGGAGAAGATCGGTCAGATGGACCAGATCTCCGTGGTGCGGATGCAGGGCGACTGCCAGTGGAGCGGCGGCGACTTCACGCCCTCGTGCATGAAGACGGTGCTGGAGGACAACGCGGCCGGGTCGATCCTGTCCGGCGGCGGGGCGGGCCCGGCGGTCAACACGCCCGCGAACTGGGCGACCATGGTCAACACCGTGCAGAAGTACGCCGTGGAGCACTCCCGGCTGCACATACCCGTGCTCTACGGTGTGGACGCCGTCCACGGCCACAACAACGTGCTCGGCGCCACGATCTTCCCGCAGGAGATCGGCCTGGGCGCCACCTGGGACCCGGCGGTGGCCGGCGACGTGGGCGCCTCCGCCGCCCGCGCGGTCGCCGCCACCGGCATCGACTGGAACTTCGCCCCCGTCGCCGACCCCTCCCGCGACCAGCGCTGGGGCCGCTACTACGAGACGTACGGCGAGGACCCGCTGCTCGCCGGCACCCTCGCCGCATCGGCCGTCAAGGGCATCCAGCACGCCGGCGGCGCCAAGAACGTCGCGGCCACCGTCAAGCACTTCGCCGGGTACTCCGAGCCGTCCAACGGCCACGACCGGGTCCCGGCGGACGTCTCCATGCGCTACCTCCAGGACACCCTGCTGCCCTCGTACAAGGCGGCCGTGCGGGCCGGGGCCGACACCGTCATGGTCAACTCCGGCGCGGTCAACGGGATCCCGGCGACCGCCTCCCACTACCTGCTGACCGACGTGCTGCGCCGGCAGTGGGGCTTCCAGGGCGTGGTGGTCAGCGACTGGCAGGACGTGCGCGCGCTGCAGACCTCGTACCACATCGCCGCCGACTACCCCGAGGCCATCGCCAAGGCCGTCAACGCCGGTCTGGACATGGCCATGGAGCCGTACGACGCGCAGGGGTGGAGCGACGGGCTCAAGGCCGCCGTCGACCGCGGCCTGGTCTCCGTCAAGCGCATCGACCAGTCCGTGGAGCGCATCCTGCGGCTGAAGTTCGAACTCGGCCTGTTCGAACACCCCTACGTGGACGCCTCCAAGGCCGACGCCGCGGTGCTCGGCGCCGACACCTCGGTGGCGCGCAGGGCCGCCGACGAGTCCCAGGTGCTGCTGCGCAACGACGGGGGCGTGCTGCCGGTCCCGTCGTCCGCCAAGAAGATCGTCGTCGCCGGCTCCTACGCGGACGACCTCAACGACCAGGCCGGCGGCTGGACGATCGGCTGGCAGGGGGTGCCCGACGGGGTGAAGATCCCCGGTACCACCGTGCTGCAGGGCATCAAGGAGGCGGCGCCCGCGGGGACCCAGGTCGTGCAGGCCAAAACCGCCGACGACGCCGTCGCACAGGCGAAGGACGCCGACCTCACGGTCGTGGTGGTCGGCGAGAAGGCCGCGGCCGAGGGCGCCGCGGACTCCCCGCGGCCCGAACTGTCCGCCGACCAGCAGGCGCTGGTGAAATCGCTGAAGGCCACCGGGAAGCCCGTGGTCACCGTGGTGATCGCCGGGCGGCCCCTGGTGCTCGGCGACGCCGACGGAACCCAGGGCCTGCTGATGTCCTGGCTGCCCGGCGCCGAGGGCGGACACGCCGTCGCCGACGTCCTGTTCGGCAAGGTCAACCCCAGCGGCAGGCTGAGCGTCTCCTGGCCCAAGGACATCGGCGACGAGCCCATGTACTACCAGCAGCTGCCGGGCACCAACAGCGGCCCGGAGTCCTCCTACGCCGCCGACTACCCCTTCGGCGCGGGCCTGTCGTACACCGACTACGCCGTCGACTCCGTTGCCGCGGGTTCGGCCACGGCGGGCACGCACAGCACCATCGACCTCAAGGTGACCGTGTCCGACACCGGTTCCAGGGACGGCGACATGGTCGTGCCCGTCTACGTGTCCCGGCCCAGCTCCGACGTGCTGGCGCCGCCCACCAAGCTCGTCGCCTTCACCAGGGTGCACCTGGCGGCCGGGCAGTCCCGTACCGTCACGCTCAAGGTGCCGCCGAGCGTCCTCGCCGTCACCCCCGGCGACCTCGACGGGGCCGGCAGGCAGCAGGTGGAGACCGGCGACTACGTGTTCAAGGCGGGCGACCGGACCACGACGGTGACCGTGCGCTGAACCTTCGGACCTTCGCGGCTCCTGGCAGCCCAGGACCGCACGCCGGGCCGCGGACGGTGGACAGCCGTCCGCGGCCCGGCGCGTTCGCGCGGGGGCGGCCGGGGGTGGTACGGCTGGGGCGGTGCGGCGGTGCGGCCGGCGTGAAGCAGCGAGGTGCCGAGGTGCCGAGGGCGTGAGGGCGCGAAGGCGCGGTTCGGGAGGCGGAGAGAAATGCACGCACACGGAGGTACGCGGTCCGGCGACGCGGTTCCCGGCGACGAGGAACTGCTGGCGCGGCTGCGGGCCGCGCCCGTGCTGGCCGGGCCGCTGCCGGAGTTCGACCCGGCGGCGGCACCGGACAGCCCGGGCCCGCTGTTCGCGGCATGGCTCACCGACGCCCTGGAAGCGGGTGTGCCCGAGCCGCAGACCATGACGCTCAGTACGGCGGACGCGGACGGCGAGCCCAGCGCCCGGGTGCTCATCCTGCGCGGCATCGACAGCGCCGACTGCGCCTTCGTCTTCGCCTCCGACGCCCGCGCCCGCAAGGGCCGCGACCTGGCGGCCAACGCACGCGCCGCGCTGACCTGGTACTGGCCCGCGCACGGCAGGCAGATCCGGATGGCAGGACCGGTGACGGCGCTGGGCGAGGACGCCGTCCGCCGGGACTTCCTCGGCCGCAGCGAGGCGGCCAGGGCGGCGGCCTTCACCGGCACCGTCAGCGAGCCCCTGACCGGAACACAGGAGTACGACCGCGCCTTCCGGGCCGCCCGCGCGCTGGTGGCCGCCGAGCCCGACCGGGTACCGGACACGCACACCGTCTACCGGCTGCGCGCGCGGGAGGCGGAGTTCTTCCAGGGACGCGCCGACCCCTTCCACACCCGGGTGCGGTACGTCCGCGAGGGCCGGGCCTGGACCCGGACGTTGCTGTGGCCATGACTCATCCCCGGGGAGGAGACGGGCGCGGTCCCGCCCTTCCCCGGGGGGAGGCGAACATGCCCCGCTCAGCCGATGCGCGGACCGGCCGCCGTCTGATGGGGTGGAGGCCGTGTACAGCAGCAGCCGACCGCCGCCCCACCCGGACGACCTGTCCGACCCGGCCCCCCTGCCCGATCCGAACCACCTGGCGGACGACCCGCGGCTCACGGTAGAGGTGCGCGCCGTGGCGGCGGACGCGCGGCGGCGCGCCACCCGCGACGGCGACCGGCAGGTCGACACCGCCCATCTGCTGCACTCGCTGCTGGAGCGCGATCCGGCGGCCCGCGAGGCGTGCGACGCCGGCACCGGCCGGATCGCCCGGGTGCTCGGCTACCTCGTCCAGCGCAGCATCGGCTACGGGCTGCGGTGGTCGGGGTCCGTGGAGGACTCGGGTTCGCTGCCCGCCGTGACGGGCGCCGCGCCCGGCTGGAGCCCCGCGGCGGCCGCAGCCGTGCGCGCCGCCATGGCCGGCGCCAGGCGGCACGGCCGTGCCCGGGCCGACGGCATCGACCTCCTGCACGCGCTCGCCGCCGACCCGAAGTGCCGGGCGGTGGAGGTACTGCGGGCCGCGGGCATCGAGCCGGCCCCGGGCGGCCCCGGGGATGTCAGCCGCTATCGGGGGTGACGGTACTGTCGCGGCTTGGCATCATGACCTGATGCGAACGAGCCGGGCACAGGAGCGGCCGGCCGGTGGCCGGGAACGGGCGGGCCTCGGGCTCGCCCTGGCGTCGGCGGTCGCCTTCGGCGGCTCAGGAGTCGTGGCCAAGCCGCTGATCGAGGCCGGTCCCGACCCGCTGTCCGTGGTGTGGATGCGGGTCACGGGCGCGGCGCTCGTCCTGCTGCCGGTGGCCCTGCGGCACCGCACACTTCCCAGGCTCCGGCCCGGCCTCGTCCTCGGCTTCGGACTGCTCGGCGTCGCCGGGTGCCAGGGGCTGTACTTCGCGGCCATCGCCCGCGTCCCCGTCGGCGTGGCCATCCTGGTGGAATACCTCGGGCCCGCACTGCTGCTGGGCTGGGTCAGGTTCGTGCAGCGCCGGCCGGTCAGCCCCGCCGCGGCCGCCGGCGTGGTGCTGGCCGTCACCGGCATGGCGAGCGTCGTCCAGATCTGGTCGGGGTCGGCCTTCGATCCGCTCGGGCTGCTCTTCGCCTTCGGCGCCGCCTGCTGCCAGGTCGCCTACTTCGTCCTCGCCGACCACGGCGCCCAGGAGGACGAGGCGCCCGATCCCGTCGCGGTCATCGCCCACGGTCTGCTGGTCGGCGCCGTCGTGCTCACCGCCCTCGCCAGGCCCTGGCGGATCCCCTGGCACACCGTGACCCACCAGGCGGCGCTCGGCGGCCGCGACGTGCCGGCGCCGCTCCTGGTCGGCTGGCTCGTCCTGGTCTGCACCGTCGTCGCCTACCTCACCGGTGTGGTCGCCGTCCGGCGGCTCACCCCGCAGGTCGCGGGCGTCGTCGCCTGCGTCGAGGCGGTGGTCGGCACCGTGCTCGCGTGGGTCCTGCTCGGCGAACACCTGGGCCTCGCCCAGATCCTGGGCGGACTGCTCGTGCTGGCCGGCGCGTTCGTGGCGCAGACCGCGTCCGCGTCCGCGTCCTCGTCGTCGGCGCCCAGGACGGTCGCGCGCTCCGCGGCGGAGGCACTGCCCGGTGCCGGGGGCATCGCGACGCCTGGCGGCGGCCCGGAGCCCGGGCCGCCGGGCCCCCGCCCGGCGGACAGCGGGGCAGCGGGAGCGGCCCCGTAGAAACCGCCGCGGTCCGGGCGGAACGAGCGCCCACGCGGGCGAGCGGCCACGGACGCGGGACCCAGGCGCTCGCGTACGGGCTGTACTTCGCCGGAGCGGCCGTGCTCAGGGCGACGACGGTCGCGGTCGTCGCCGTGACGGAGCCCGTGTCCGCCGGCGTCCTCGCCGTGACGCTGCTCGGCGAGCGGCTGACGGCGGGCGCGGTGGCCGGCGCGGTGGTGCTGCTCGCTTCCGTCGCCGCCCCGGCCTGGACGGAGGTGGGCCGGGGGCGCGGGCGGCCGACCCGCGCACCTACGGGCGCGGCCGGGGCAGATAGTCCGGCAGCGGTACGGAAGGGTCGAGGTCGTCGGCCGGAACCGGGTCGCCGTAGGCCCTCGTGACCGGGACGACCCCGGACCAGTGGGGGAGGGCGAGGTCCTCCGGCTCGTCGTTGGGACCGCCGGTGCGCGCCTTGGCGGACACCTCCCGCAGGTCGAGCCGGACGACCGCGGTCTTCGCCAGTTCCTTGGCGTTCGCCCGGCGCGAGTCGGCGGACCGGCCGGGCACCGCCTGCTCCACGATCGCGTCGAGGGCCCGCGCCCGCTCCTCGGGGTCGGTGACCTGGTACGCGATGCCGTGGACGACGACCGAGCGGTAGTTCACGGAGTGGTGGAAGGCGGACTTGGCCAGCACCAGCCCGTCGACATGGGTCACGGTCAGGCAGACCGGCAGCCCCTCGCCGGCGCCGGCGCCGCGCAGCGGCCTGGACCCCGTCGAGCCGTGCACGTACAGCCGCTCCCCGGACCGCGCGTAGAGCGTCGGCAGGACGACCGGCGCCCCGTCGCGCACGAATCCCAGGTGGCAGACGTACCCCTCGTCGAGGACGGCGTGCACGAGTTCGCGGTCGTACGAGGCGCGTTCGCGGGCGCGGGTCGGGACGGTGCGGTCCGTGGACGGGTAGGCGGGCGGATCGGCGGCGGGCGACACGGCAGCCATGTGACACGTCCTTTGAACTAGTGCATAATCGGTTTTGTGCTAGGAGAGTATCGGATCGTTGGTCGGGGCGCATCGGCAATTGCGGCCGGCGTCGAAGCGGCGGTGGGCGCGGGCGCCCTGCGGCCGGGCGACGCCCTGCCGCCCCTGCGGGAGCTGGCCCGCGACCTGGACGTCAACCCCAACACCGTGGCCGCCGCCTACCGGCTGCTGCGCGACCGCGGGGTGATCGAGACCGCGGGCCGCCGGGGCAGCCGGGTGCGCTCGCGGCCGGCCACCACGCCCCGCGACGAGATCCGCATCGAGGTGCCGCCCGGCGTGCGCGACCTGTCCGCCGGCAACCCCGACACCGCGCTGCTGCCCTCGCTGACCGCCGCCCTCGCCGACGCCGCCGCCCATCACGAGCGCTCGCCAGGCCTGTACGGACAGCCGCCGGTGGACCCGGAGTTGAGCCGGCTGGCCCGCGCCGCACTGGACGCCGACGGTGTGCCGGCCGGTCCGGTCGGCATCACCTCCGGTTCCCTCGACGCCATCGAACGGGTGCTGGCCGCCCATCTGCGACCGGGTGACGCGGTCGCCGTGGAGGACCCGGGCTGGGGCAGCGTGCTCGACCTGGTCCCCGCCATGGGGCTGCGCGCGGTGCCGGTCGCCGTGGACGACGAGGGCCCGCGCCCCTCGGAGGTCGCCCGCGCGCTGGCCGGGGGCGCCCGCGCCCTGGTCGTCACCGATCGCGGACAGAACCCCACCGGCGCGGCGCTGTCCGCCGTCCGCGCCCGGGAACTGCGGGACCTGCTCGCCGCGCACCCCCAAGTCCTGGTCATCGACGACGACCACGTCCACGGCCTGGTGGAGCAGCCCCTGCACTGCCTGTCGGCGGCCACCGAGAAATGGGCGCTCGTCCGCTCGGTCGCCAAGGCGTACGGCCCCGACCTCAGGCTCGCCCTCTACACCGGCGACCCCGTCACCGTCGACCGGGTCCGCGGCCGCCACCGGCTCGGCGCCGGCTGGGTCAGCCACCTGCTGCAGCGCACCCTCGTCCACTTGTGGACCCAGGGCGCGGTGGACCCGGCCGCCACCGCCCGTGCCTACGGCGAGCGCCGTGAGGCGCTCATCCGCGCCCTCGCCGAGCACGGCGTACCCGCTCACGGCCGCAGTGGCATGAACGTCTGGGTGCCGGTCGGCGACGAGACCGGAGCGGTGGCGGGGCTGCTGCAGCACGGCTGGGCGGTGGCGCCCGGCGCCCGGTTCCGGGTCCGCTCGGCGCCGGGGATCCGCATCACGGTCTCCCCGCTCACCCGGGCCGACATCCCCCGGCTGGCCGAAGCGGTCGCGGACGTCCTCCGGCCGGCCCGCGCCGGGCGGTTCGGCTGAACCGTCACATGGCGCTTCTCGGCCGCCGCTGGGTCAGTGCCGCGCCGACCAGGATGACCACCGCGCCCACCGGTTCGTTCCAGCTCAGGGACTCGCCCAGCAGCAGAACACCGGCCGCGGTGGCCACGATCGGTATGAGATAGGTGACCATCGCCCCGATCGTCGGCCCCTTCTCCGCGACCAGGCCGTACTGGATCAGGAAGGCGACGCCCGTGCCCAGGGCGCCCAGGGCGAGCACCGACAGGACGGACTTCGCCGGGAACGTGGTCGGCATCGAGGTGAAGAACGGGGTGACCAGCAGCAGTTGCAGGGTGCCCAGCGACAACTGGCCCGTCGACATGGCCAGGTTGGAACTGCCGCTGCCGGACAGGGTGCGGCGGACGTACGCCCAGCCGACGGCGTAACTGAGTGCCGCCGTCAGCGCCATGGCCGTGCCCTTCGGGTCCTCTCCCGAGAAGCCCTGCCAGGCGCCCAGCACCGTCAGCACACCGATGAAGCCGATGCCGACGCCCGCGATCCGCTGCCGCGACGGCCGGTCCTCCGACAGCGCGATCACCGAGACCAGCATCGAGAACAGCGGTGTGGCGGCGTTGCATATCCCGGCGAGCATCGAGGGGATCGTCTGCTCGGCGGTCGCGAAGAGCGTGAACGGCAGCGAGTTCAGCAGGAAGGCCGCGACCATCAGATGCAGCCAGGTGCGTCGGCTCCTGGGCAGCCGCTCGCGCTTGACCGCGACCGCGGTGGCCAGGACCGCGGTGCCGAACACCATGCGGCCGAGGGTGACCTGCAGGGGCGCGAACGCCTCGTTCCCCACCTTCATGAACAGGAAGCTGAAGCCCCACACCAGGCCGAGAGCGGCGAAGCGGATCCGCCAGTCCACGATCCGCAGCACCGCGGAGGACACGGACGCGGCGGCGGGAGCCGCGGGCGCGACCGGCTCGGCCGCGACGGCCGCGACGGGCACGGCCGGGACGGGCACGGCCGGGACGGCCGGTTCGACCGGGGTGGCCGGACCGGCTGCCGCCGCCGGTTCGGCCGGCCCGGCGGGGACGGATGGGACCGCGGCGCGGTCGCGGCTCTCGGCTGGGGCGCTCATGCCCTCTACAGTGGACCGCGCCGACCTCGTAGAACAAGCGAGATTTAGTACACGGACGACGTAGAATCGCTTACATGTTGAGTCTGGAGCGCCTGCGCATCCTGCACGCCATCGACACCTACGGCTCGGTGAGCGCGGCGGCGGACGTGCTGAGCGTCACCACGTCCGCGGTCTCGCAGCAGATGGCCAAGCTGGAGCGGGAGACCGGGCAGCCGCTGCTGGTCAGGAACGGCCGCGGGGTGCGACTGACCGACGCGGGCCGGCTGCTGTCCGGGCACGCGGAACGGATACTGTCCCTGGTCGAGGTCGCCCACGCCGACCTGGAGGCACACCGCGGGGCCGCCGTCGGCGAACTGCGGGCGGCGGCCTTCCCCACGGCGGTCCGCGGCCTGTTCCCCGCCGCGCTGCACGAGCTGCGCGAGGGCCATCCCGGCCTGCGCACGGTCGTCCACGAGCTGGAGCCCGGCGAGTCGCTGGCCCGGCTGGCCCGGGGCGACATCGACCTGGCCGTGGTCCTCGACTGGTACAACAAACCGCTCTCCCTGCCCGGCGGCCTGGCCAAAATGGCCCTCTTCGACGACGTGGTGGACATCGCGCTGCCCGCGGGCCACCGCCTGGAGGGCCGGCCCGAGGTCGAGCTGGACGAACTCGCCGACGAGGACTGGATCACCTGGCCCGACGGCGGCTTCTGCCACGAGTGGCTGATGTTCACGCTGCGCGGCAAGGGCATCGAACCGCGGATCGCGCACCACGCCGAGGAGCACGCCACCGTCCTCGCGCTCGTCGGCGCGGGCCTCGGCGTCGCCGTCATGCCGCGACTGGGCCGCGACCCCATGCCGGCCGGCGTGCGCATCACCCCCGTCCGCGACACCATGCGCCGCCACGTCTACGCCGTGTGGCGCGAGGACGCGGACCGCCGCCCGGCCATCCGCGTCGCCGTGGAGGCCCTGCGGCGGTCCGCGGCCCGGGCCGCCGGGCCCGCGCCCGTCACGCCAGCGTGATCTCGCTCCCCGAGACCTTGACCGGCTTCGAGGGCAGCGGCGAGACCGCGGGTCCGGCGGCCACGCTCCCGTCGGCCACGTGGAACCTGCTGCCGTGGCAGGGACAGTTGATGGTGCCGCCCGAGACGTCGGAAACCGTGCAGCCCTGGTGCGTGCAGACCGCCGAGAACCCCTGGAACCGTCCCGCCGTCGGCTGCGTGACCACGACCTTCTGATCGGCGAAGACCTTGCCGCCGCCGACCGGGATCTCCGAGGTCTTCGCCAGAGCCGGCCCGCCGCCGGACCCGGACGCGGACGCGGACCCGGACCCGGACGCCGACCCGGGCGTGGCGCCGGCGCCGCTGTCCGGGGTCGAGCCGCTTGCGTCGCCGTTCCCGCTCGTGTCGCCGCTCCCGCCGGCGGCGCTCGGGCTGCCGGCGGGCGCCTTGGTGCCGCCGGCGGACGCGCCGGACGAGCCGGAGGAGTCGTCGCCGGAGCCGCCGCAGGCGGTGAGGACCGCGGCCAGCCCAGCACCTCCGGCCGCGGCGACCACGCTGCGGCGGGTGTGGGGGAAGGAGAATCCGGATTTTTCGGTCATGAACCGCATCCTGTCCGCTCTGGTGGGCGGGTGGCGGCGACACACCGCCACCCGCCCACCGGTTTTACGAGTCACGCTTCATACGGCGGCGCGCGGCGGAATGTTCAAGGCCTGGCGCAGGAAATCGAGCTGGTGCCTCAGCAGCCCCTCGACCACCACCTCGTCGGAGGGCGCGTGCGTGGTGCTCGACAGCGGAAGCACCTGGTGCGGACGGTGCGCGGCCAGCAGCGCGGCCGACATCCGCAGCGTGTGCGCGGCCACCACGTTGTCGTCGGCCAGTCCGTGCACGAGCAGGAGCGGCCGCCGCAGGGCGGCGGCCTCACCTATGGGCGAGGAGCGGTCGTAGCCCTCGGGGTTCTCGTCCGGCAGGCCGAGGAAGCGCTCCCGCCAGTGCGTGTCGTACAGCCGCTGGTCACTGGGCGCGGCCCCGCTGATCGCGGCATGGAAGACGTCCGGGCGGCGCAGCACCGCGATGGCCGCCAGGGTGCCGCCGTACGACCAGCCGCGGATGGCCACCCGGTCGAGATCCAGGTCGGGGCAGTGCCCGGCGGCGGCTCGCAGGGCGGTCACCTGGTCCTCCAGCGGGGCGCCGAGTGTGTCGCCGAACACGGTCTTCTCCCAGGCGGGACCACGTCCCGGCGTGCCCCGGCCGTCGGCGATCACCACGGCGAAGCCCTCGTCGGCGTACCACTGGGCCTCGGCGAACCACCAGTGGCGCGCCCGCGTCACCAACTGCATCGCGGGACCGCCGTAGGGCGCCATGAGCACCGGCAGCCGGGCGCCGCCGGGCTCGTACCAGGAGGGCAGCACCAGCGCGGTGCGGATGCCCTGTTCGCCCGCGCGCAGCCAGGTCAGCCGCGGCTCCGGTGGCACGGCCGCCAGGCAGGACAGGCTCCGCTCCGGCCCCTGCTCCGAACGCAGCCGGAACCGCCGTCCGGCCTCCGTGTGCGAGGCCAGCAGCAGCGTGCCGCCCGCCCGCAGCCCCGTGTGCACGCCCGGCTCCCGGGTCAGCCGCACCGGGCCGGTCGCCGGATCGTACGACCACAGGTGCTCCTCGGTGGGCTCGTCGCTCGCGACGAACAGCACCGACTCCCCGGACACGCCGACCACTTCGCGGATCTGCAGCCCCTCGGGCGTGACCGGCTCGCCGCCGACGGTCAAGTGCCGGGTGCCTTCCGCGTCGGCGGTGTGCACCACCGAGCCCGAGGCCGTCCTGGCCGGGGTGCCGGGGATCAGCTCCACCCACGCCGCGTCGCGCTGCTCGTGCAGCACGGTCGTGCGCCCGGTCGCCGGGTCCGCGCCGAGGACGCGAAGGGTGCGCTGGTCACGGCTCTGGACACCGAGCAGCGGGCCGTGCCTGTCCCAGCCGGCCGCGGTCAGGTACTCGAAGGCGACCCGGTCCCAGACGACCTCGGTGCGCGAGCCGTCCAGGGCGAGCACGTGGAGCGAGACGTCGGCGTTGGGGGTGCCCGCCGCCGGGTAGGCCACCTGGCGCGGCGCCCGGTCCGGGTGGGCCTGGTCGCTGATCCACCACCGCTGCACGTGGGCGTTGTCCACCCGGGCGACCAGCAGCCGCTCGCCGTCCGGCGCCCACCAGTGACCGCGCGGGCGGTGCATCTCCTCGGCGGCGACGTGCTCCGCGAGCCCGTACGTCACGTCCTCGCCCTCCGGCGCGGCCAGGCACCGGCCGCTCCCGCCCGCCAGGTCCACCACGTGCAGCGCGCCGTCCGCCACATAGGCCACGCGCCGGCCGGTGGGGTCGATCCGCGGGTCGACCACCGGGCCCGCGACCGGCACCTCGCGCGCCGCGCCTTCGCCCACGTCGAGCGCCCACAGGCCGCCGTCCAGCGCGAACACCGCCGTGCGCAGGGCCTCGTCCGCGGCATAGGCGACGATGCCGGTGCCGCGCTCGCGCGCCCGCTCGCGCCGTACCAGCTCCTCCTGGGGCACCTCGACGTCGCCGGCGGCCAGAGCGAGGGGGTCGGCCAGCAGGCGTTCGCCGTCGTCGTCCCGCAGCCACAGGCAGCCGGTGCGGTCCTCGGGGCCGCGGCTGCGCAGGAAGAGAACGGTGCGGCCGTCGCCGGACAGGGTGAACGCGCGCGGCACGCCCAGGGTGAAGCGGTGGGTGCGCGCGACCTGCGCGGGATACGAGGCGGCCGGGACGGGGGTTGGGGTCGGCGGGGCTGTCGGGATCATGTCCATGCGGGCAGTCTCCACCCGTCCGGTGAGTGTCTTCATCCGCATTAACCTGGGGGGATGCTGAGAGAAGTGACGGGCATCCGGTACGTGACACCGTTGCGCGAGGGCGGGTCGGTGCCCGGAGTCGTCGAGGCGGACGACCTCGGCACCTATGTGGTCAAGTTCGTCGGCGCGGCGCAGGGCCGCAAGGCACTGGTGGCCGAGGTGATCGCGGGCGAGCTCGGCCGGCGGCTGGGCCTTCGGGTGCCCGAGCTGGTGCGGTTCGACTTCGATCCCGTCATCGGTCTGGGCGAACCCGACCAGGAGATCCAGGACCTGCTCAAGGCGAGCGGCGGACTCAACCTGGGGATGGACTTCCTGCCCGGCGCCCTGGGGTTCGACCCGCTGGTGTTCCCGGTGGAGCCCGGGCCCGCGGGCCGCGTGGTGTGGTTCGACGCCCTGATCGGCAACGTCGACCGGTCCTGGCGCAACCCCAACATGCTGGTGTGGCACCGGAACGTCTGGCTGATCGACCACGGCGCCTCGCTGATCTGGCACCACAACTGGAAGTCGGCCGCCGCGTCCTCGGCCAAGCCCTACGACGCCTCCGACCACGCGCTGGCCCGCTTCTCGCCCGATCCGGCGGCCGCCGCGGCCGAGTTGGCACCCCTGGTCACCGACGAGCTGCTGGCCGAGGTCACCGCCCTGGTGCCCGACGAGTGGCTGGCCGGCGAGCCCGGCTTCGCGACCGCCGACGACGTGCGCCGCGCGTACCGGGAACTGCTGGCCGCCAGGGCCGCGGACATCCACGAGCGGATCCGGACCGCGCCCAAGCGGGAGGAGAGGCAGCCGCCGCCGCCATGGCTGCGCACCTGGGTCGAGGGGAAGAACGCGAAATGAGCGGCCGGGACGTCTTCGAGTACGCGCTGGTGCGCGTGGTGCCGCGGATCGAGCGCGGCGAGATGGTGAACGCCGGGGTGCTGGTGTACTGCCGGCCGCGGGGCTACGTGGGCGCGCGCATCCATCTCGACGAGGCCCGGCTGCGCTGCCTCGACCCGGACGTGGACGTGGCCGGGGTGCGCGCGGCCCTGCGCGGCTACGAGTGCGTCTGCGCGGGCGGCGACGTCGCCGGGCCGGCCGCGGCGGACGACGCCGGCCGCCGGTTCCGCTGGCTGACCGCGCCGCGCAGCACCATCGTGCAGCCCGGCCCCATCCACACCGGGCTGACCGCCGACCCCGACAAGGAGGCCGACCGGCTGCTGGACCTGCTGGTGCGCTGAACCCGGCGCGGGCGGGCGGCCGCCCGTCCGCGGCAATGGCGGCGTGCGTACGCGGCGTGATCCGTGCGCCGGGCCACACGGGCCGTGGTGACGTTGACACACGGTCACGGCGCTCCTACGGTTTCGGCTACGGGACCTACTAAGCGGTCGCTCATGCGCTGGCGGCATGCGCGGCCGCACCACAGGTTGAGGAGAGACACAGATGTCCACCACCGAGCAGCGCGTCGCGATCGTCACGGGCGCCGCCCGCGGCATCGGCGCCGCCACCGCCGTCCGGCTGGCCGCGGAAGGCCGCGCCGTCGCCGTACTCGACCTCGACGAAGGCGCCTGCAAGGACACCGTCGAGACCATCACCGCGGCCGGCGGCAGGGCCGTCGCGGTGGGCGCCGACGTGTCCGACGAGGCGCAGGTCGAGGCCGCCGTCGCCAGGGTCGCCGAGGAGCTGGGCGCGCCCACCGTCCTGGTCAACAACGCGGGCGTGCTCCGCGACAACCTGCTGTTCAAGATGTCCGCCGCCGACTGGGACACCGTGATGGCGGTGCACCTGCGCGGCGCCTTCCTGATGACCCGCGCGGTGCAGAAGTACATGGTCGACGCCAAGTTCGGCCGGGTGGTCAACCTCTCCTCGTCCTCCGCGCTCGGCAACCGCGGCCAGGTCAACTACTCGGCGGCCAAGGCGGGCATGCAGGGCTTCACCAAGACCCTCGCCATCGAGCTGGGCAAGTTCGGCGTGACCGCCAACGCGGTCGCCCCCGGCTTCATCGCCACCGACATGACCGCCGCCACCGCGGCCCGAGTCGGCATGGGATTCGAGGAGTTCCAGGCCGCCGCGGCGACCCAGATCCCCGTCCAGCGGGTCGGCAGGCCCGAGGACGTCGCGAACGCGATCGCCTTCTTCACCGGCGACGACGCCGGCTTCGTCTCCGGCCAGGTGCTGTACGTGGCCGGCGGCCCGCTCGACTGACCGCCCGGAGGTCCCGAAGCAATGACGAACCAACCCACCGACAGCGGCCGCGTCGCCCTGGTCACGGGCGCGAGCCGCGGCATCGGCTACGGCATCGCGCAGGCCCTCGTGGCGCGCGGCGACCGTGTCTGCATCACCGGCCGCAACGAGGACGCCCTCAAGCAGGCCGTTGACAGGCTCGAATCCGCGGCTCCCGGCGCCGAAGGCGGCGCCCGCGCCATCGGCGTCGCCGGCAAGGCCCACGACGAGGAACACCAGGCGGTCGCCGTAGCCCGCGCCATGGAGGAGTTCGGCCGGATCGACTACCTGGTCAACAACGCCGGCACCAACCCCGTCTACGGACTGCTCGCCGACGTCGACCTCGCCGTGGTCCGCAAGGTCTACGAGACCAACGTCGTCTCCGCGCTCGGCTTCGCCCAGCGGACCTGGAAGGCGTGGCAGAAGGAGAACGGGGGCGCGATCGTCAACATCGCGTCCATAGCTGGGCTCGCGCCCTCCCCGTTCATCGGCGCCTACGGCATGAGCAAGGCCGCCATGACCAACCTCACCGTGCAACTGGCCGCCGAGATGGCGCCGGGCGTGCGCGTCAACTCCATCTCGCCGGCCGTGGTCAAGACCAAGTTCGCGGCCGCGCTGTACGAAGGACGCGAGGAGGAGGCGGCGGCCGGCTACCCCCTCGGGCGCCTCGGGGTGCCCGAGGACATCGGGGGCGCCGCCGCCTTCCTGCTGTCCGACCAGGCCGGCTGGATCACCGGCCAGAACCTCGTCATCGACGGCGGACTCTTCCTGCGCGCCGGGTCGCACTGAATTCAGGCCGGGGCGCACCGCGGGTGCGCCCCGGCCCCCGCCCCGCCCTCCCGGGCGCTCGCCCTCGCTCGCGATCCAAGGCGCACAGTCCCCGGCGCCGGCGCCCTCCCGGGCCGCCGGCACCGGGGACTTTCCGCGTCACGCAGTGGCACACGCGTTGTCGCACACCGGCCGGCGGGACGAGCTCCTGGCGGCCGCCGACCCGGACCTCGGCGTGGAGGCGAGGGCCCGGCCGGACGCCTCCTGAGGGGATTGTCGGTGCCGGGGGCTAAGTTCTTCACAGCAGTAACGGATCGCTTACCGGAGGTTCCTGACGTGCCCACCATGCTGCCCGACTCCTGGCACACCGCGCTCGGCGGGGAGTTGGACAAGCCGTACTTCAAGCAGCTCACCGAGTTCGTGGCGGCCGAGCGCCGGGAGCACCGGATCTTCCCGCCCGAGGACGAGGTGTTCGCGGCCCTGGAGGCCACGCCCTTCGAGAAGGTCAAGGTGCTGGTCCTCGGCCAGGACCCGTACCACGGCGAGGGCCAGGGCCACGGTCTGTGCTTCTCCGTGCGCCCGGGGGTGAGGACCCCGCCGAGTCTGCGGAACATCTTCAAGGAGCTGCGCGACGACCTCGGCCACCCCGTCCCGGACAACGGCTACCTGATGCCCTGGGCCGAGCAGGGGGTGCTGCTGCTCAACGCGGTGCTGACCGTCCGCGAGGGCGAGGCCAACTCGCACAAGGGCAAGGGCTGGGAGAAGTTCACGGACGCCGTCATAACCGCCGTCTCCGACCGGCCCGAACCGGCCGTCTTCGTCCTGTGGGGGAACTACGCCCGCAAGAAGCTGCCCCTGATCGACACCACCCGGCACACCGTCGTCGAAGGCGCCCACCCCTCACCGCTGTCGGCGAAGCTCTTCCTCGGCAGCCGGCCCTTCACCAGGATCGACGAGGCGCTCAAGGCGCAGGGCCACGAGCCGGTCGACTGGCGCATCCCGAACCTGGAGCCGACCGCATAGCGCGACCGCCTGTCCGTATGCTGCGAAGACACCGCGGCATACGGACAGGCACGCGGGCGACGGACGGGAGTATCCATGGGATCCGGCAGCGACCCGATGAGGATCGGCGTCATCGGGCTCGGCGACATCGCGCGGAAGGCGTACCTGCCGGTGCTCGCCGCCCGGCCCGGCCTGGAACTCCACCTGCACACCCGCACCCCGGCCACCCTCGACGCGGTCGGTGACGCCTACCGCGTCGGGCACCGGCACACCACCCTGGACGCCCTGCTCGACCAGGAGCTCGACGCGGCCTTCGTCCACGCGTCCACCGAGCACCACGTGGCCATAACCCGGCGGCTGCTGGAGGCGGGCGTGCCCGCCTACGTCGACAAGCCGCTGGCCCGCGACGCCGCGGGCGCCCGGGAGCTGACCGAGCTCGCCGAGGAGCGCGGGGTGCCGCTCATGGTCGGCTTCAACCGCCGCCACGCGCCCGGTTACCTCCAGTGCCTGGACCACCCGCGCGACCTGATCCTGATGCAGAAGAACCGGATCGGCCTGGCCGACGACCCCCGCGAGGTGGTCTTCGACGACTTCATCCACGTCGTGGACACCCTGCGGTTCCTGGTCCCCGGGCGTGTCGAGGACGTCCAGGTCTCCGCCCGCGTGCGCGACGGACTGCTGCACCACGTCGTGCTGCGGCTGACCGGCGACGGCTTCACCGCGATCGGCTCGATGAACCGTATGAGCGGCTCCACCGAGGAGAGCCTCGACGTCAGCGGCGGCGACTCGCGCCGCCAGGTCCTCAACCTCGCCGAGATCATCGACCACAAGGGGCAGCCCACCGTGCGCCGCCGCGGCGACTGGGTACCCGTCGCCCGTCAGCGCGGCATCGAGCAGATCACCCTCGCCTTCCTCGCCGCGGTCCGCGACCGCAGGCCGCTCGACGCCCGCGACGCCCTGGCGACGCACGAGATGTGCGAGCGGATCGTCACGGAAGTACTGGCGCGGGCCTCCTGACCCGTACGGCACGGGCCGCCTCGTAACCGGCGGCCGCCAGTACGAGTCCCAGCGCCAGGTGCGGCGTCCAGTCGCCGAAGCGGACATAGGGGCTGACCCCGGTCGCCAGCGGCACCCGGTACACCGCCGCGGTGCTGCTGCCGGTGCCAATGCGCCCGCCCACCGCGTGGCCGTTCGCGTCGTACACCGCGCTGATCCCGGTCAGCGTGGCGTGCACCATCGGCCGCCAGTCCTCCGCGGCCCGCAGCGCGGCGAGCGAGGCGTGCTGCGCGGGCGCCCAACTGTGCTGGAAGGACGAGGTGGACGACTGCGCGACCAGCAACTGCGCCCCGTCGCCGGTCAGATGGCGGCTCATGTCCGGGAAGGCGGACTCGAAGCAGACCACGGGACCGAACCGCAGCCGGCCGGTGTCCATCACCACCTGCCGGTTGCCGGGCCGGCGGTTCTGGTCGGCGGCCTTGCCCACCGAGGTCGCCCAGCCCAGCAGCGAGCGCATCGGGATGTACTCGCCGAACGGCACCAACCGCATCTTGTCGTACGTCGGCCCGATCACACCGCGCGGGCCGAACAGTTCGGAGGTCTTGGAGATGCCGGAGCCGTCGGCCCGCTCGGCGTCGACATTGACCAGGATGTCCGCGCCGACCTCGAAGGACAGCGAGGCGATCACGTTGGCCATGTCGGTACGGACGCTCAGGTCCGCCCCGACGCTGCTCTCGCCCCAGACCACCAGGTCGGGGTGGGTGCCGGCCAGCCGGTGGGTCAGCTCCACCTCGCGGGCGAAACGGGCGTCTCCGGTCGCGGTGATCCCCGGCTGCACCACGGCGACGCGCACCGCGCCCGAGTCCTGCGGGCGCGGCGCCCACAGCCACACCGCCGTGGTGGCCACGCCCGACACGGCCAGCGCGGCGACCGCGGGCCGCCGCGCCGAGGGGACCGCGATCAGGCCCGCCACCGCGGTGTTCACGCACACCACGACGAAGCTGACCAGCCACACCCCGCCGACCGACGCCAGCCGCAGGGCGGGCCCGACCTGCCACTGGCTCGCGCCCATCAGCCCCCACGGGCCGCCCAGCGCCTGCCAGGACCTGACCAGTTCCACCATCAGCCAGCCCGACGGCAGCAGCACGGTGGCCGCCGCGGCCTGGCGCCCCGTGACCCGCCCGCCGCCGACCGCGGCGGCGCCCCTGCCCAGCAGCCGCCACACCAGCCAGCCCCAGGGCGCCCACAGGGCACCCAGCAGCAGGGCCAGGACCACGATGAAGACGTTCAGGCTCGGCACGAGCCAGTGGTGCACGGCGAGCATGAAGCCCGCGCCGCCCAGCCAGCCGTCCCGCGCGGCCTGCGCGGGGCCGCCGGCGGCGCGGGTCAGCAGCAGCCACGGCACCAGGGCGACATAGGCGAACCACCACAGCGAGGGCGCGGGGAACGCCAGCGCGGGCAGCGCCCCGGCCGCGGCCGCCCCGGCACCGCGCACCCACACGGACCGCACGCCCGCCGTGTCCCGCGCCTTCTCGGCCGTCGCCGTCATCCGCGCTCCCTCGATCCCGAGTCCCCGTGCGATCCCGGGGGCGACCATTGTCCAGGCTTGTTCCGGCCCTCCGTACCCCGCCCTCCCCGCGCGCGCCGGACGCGGTACGGGAGGGGGGACGGGCGAGCGGCGTTCGCGGGCCCCCGGCGCTCGCGGCGGCGCGGGCACCGTCGCGCGGGCGCGGTCGGCACGTGACGGGCGCCGGGCGGTATCCGGCGTTGTGGCCGTTGTGGCCGTTGTGGCCGTTGTGCCGTCGGTGCCGGTGCCGCTGTCGCCGGCTGCGTCGGTCTCGGCCCCGGTGTGGAACGTCGGCTCCGCGTCGGGCGTCGGCGTCGGTGTCCGCGTCGGTCCCGGCCTCGCTGACGGCGGCAGGGGAGCGGGGCGAGCGCGGGCAGCGGCCCGCCGGGAGGTGGTGGCCCGGCGGCGCGGCGCGCCGGCGCCCGGTCCCGGCTCAGGTCGCGTCGCCGACCGACGCGTCCTGCCCGGGTTCCGGCTCGCTCCGCGCCAGGTGCTTCGCCCGGGCGCCGATGACCAGGTAGGCGGCGACCGCGGCGGTGGTGAACGCGGTCGCGATCACCCACGGCTCGTTGAGCGCGTGCCCGGTGACGTGGTCCAGGGAGATACGGCCCGGCCCGGCCACGCCCAGGCCCGCCGCCGTCCAGCCGAGCAGGGCGGGGTGTTCGAGGCCACCGGACTGGGCGAAGAAACCGGCCGGGAAGTGCACCGCGCTCGCGCCCGCCATGCCGCCCGCCGCCGCGGCCGCGGCCGCCGGCGTGGCCAGGCCCAGCGCCAGCAGCGTGCCGCCGCCGGCCTCGGCCAGCCCGGAGGCGAGCGCCGACCGGCGGCCCGGGTGGAAGCCCATCTGCTCCATCCCCTGGGCCGTCGCCTCCAGCCCACCGCCGCCGAACCAGCCGAAGAGCTTTTGGGCGCCGTGGGCGCACAGCACCGATCCCGCGCCGAGACGCAGGGCCAGCAGCCCGATATCCGTGCGGAGGGAGTTGCCCATGACCGCGTCCTTTCCTGGAGACCGTGACTACCAGTCTTCGCGGAATCGGCCGGGCCATGCCTCGTGGCGCGGTCCGTACGGGCTACCGCCGCCACCGCGGGCCGAGGCCGCGGCGCCGGTCAGGGCAGCCGGTTCCAGGCGGTCAGCACGTGCCGCCCGTGCTCCATGCCCAGCCGGCTGACGGTACCGGTGGCCAGTTGGAACAAGGCGCCGTCCGCGGGCGGCAGGCCCAGCCGGCGGGCGGTCAGGACGCGCAGGAAGTGGGCGTGCGCGACCAGCACCACGTCGCCGCCCTCGCCGTTGCAGAACGCCGCGTCGACCCGGGCGAGCACCCGGTCGGCCCGCTCCCCGACCTCCTCGGGACTCTCGCCGGGGTGTCCCTCGGGACCGGGCACCACGCCGTCGGTCCACAGGTTCCAGTCGGGGCGGGTGCGGTGGATCTCCCTGGTGGTCACGCCCTCGTAGCCGCCGTAGTCCCACTCGTGCAGGTCGGGGTCCACCCGCGCGTGGTCGAGGCCGGCCAGCTTCGCGGTCTGCCGGGCCCGTTCCATCGGGCTGGCGAACACGCAGGAGATGTGCCGCGTGGCCAGCAGCGGCGCGAGCGTGCGGGCCTGCTCCTCGCCGTTCGCGGTGAGCGGCAGGTCGGTGTAGCTGGTGTGCTGCCCGGACAGGGTCCACTCGGTCTCTCCGTGCCGGATCAGAACCAGTTCGCCCATCGCGCCCACCTCCACTGGCGGCGTCCGACGCCGCAATATGATCTTACGTCCCGCGAGTTCGCGGCGGCCCGCCCCATGGGTGGCCGATTCGCGCACGTCGCATGAACCGTAAGAGGCCGGAAAGTCTTCCCCGCCCCGGCGTCAGTACGATGACGCCCGGCGCCCGGGTTGCGGCGTACGCGCCGCCCCGATGTGATCACATGGGTGTCCCAGGGCGCCCCCGACCAGCACAGGAGCCGCTATGAACGACGCATCCCGCACCTACGACGTGATCGTGATCGGCGCGGGCCCGGTCGGCGAGAATGTGGCGGACCGCACGAAGGCGGCCGGGCTGAGCACGGTCGTGGTGGAGAGCGAACTGGTCGGCGGCGAGTGCTCCTACTGGGCGTGCATGCCGAGCAAGGCACTGCTGCGGCCGGTGATCGCCCGCGCCGACGCCCGCCGGCTGCCGGGCCTGAGCCGGGCCGTGGACGGACCGCTCGACGCCGCCGCTGTGCTGGGCCGCCGGGACGAGTTCACCTCGCACTGGAAGGACGACGGCCAGGTGGCTTGGCTGGACTCCGTCGGCGTCGACCTGATCCGCGGCCACGGGCGGCTCGACGGGCCCCGGCAGGTGGCCGTGCGGACGCCGGACGGCACGACGGTGCGGCTCACCGCCCGCCACGCGGTCGCCGTCTGCACCGGCACCACCGCGGCGCTGCCGCCGCTGCCCGGCCTGGCCGAGGTCGAGCCGTGGATCAGCCGGGACGCCACCAGCGCGAAGAAGGCGCCGGGCCGGCTGGCCGTGGTCGGCGGCGGGGTGGTCGCCGTCGAGATGGCGAACGCCTGGCAGGCGCTCGGCTCGCGGGTCACCGTCCTCGTACGCGGCCGAAGGCTGCTGCCGCGGATGGAGCCGTTCGCCGGCGAGCTCGTCGCCGACGGGCTGCGGGAGGCCGGCGCCGACGTGCGGTTCGGGGTCTCGGTGACGTCGGTGGCCCGGGAGGGCGGCGAGGTCAGGATCGGGTTGGACGACGGCGGCGAGCTGGCCGCCGACGAGATCCTGTTCGCCACCGGGCGCAAGCCGCACACCGACGACATCGGCCTGGACACGGTCGGGCTGACCCCCGGCGACTGGCTCGACGTGGACGACACCTGCCGGGTGACCGCCGTCCCGGACGGCTGGCTCTACGCCGTCGGCGACGTCAACCACCGGGCCCTGCTCACCCACCAGGGGAAGTACCAGGGGCGGATCGCCGGTGCGGTCATCGGGGCCCGCGCCAAGGGCGAGCCTCTCGACGAACGCCCCTGGGGCGCGCACGTCACGACCGCGGACACGGCCGCGGTGCCGCAGGTCGTCTTCACCGACCCCGAGGTCGGAGCGGTCGGCATGACCGCCGAGGAGGCCGAGCGCGCGGGCCGCCGGACCAAGGTCGTCGACTACGACCTCGCGAACGTGGCAGGCGCGAGCTTGTACGGCGACGGCTACCGCGGCCGGGCCCGCATGGTCGTCGACCTCGACCGCGGCCACCTGCTCGGCGTCACCTTCGTCGGCCCCGGCGTCGGCGAGCTGCTGCACTCGGCGACCGTCGCCGTGGCGGGCGAGGTGCCCGTCGAGCGCTTGTGGCACGCGGTGCCGTCGTACCCGACGATCAGCGAGATCTGGCTGCGCCTGCTGGAGACGTACCGCGGCTGAGTCCCGGCTCGTGCGGACCCGCCCCCCCGGGCCCGGGTGGCCCTGACGCCTCGGGAGCGGCGCCGTGGGCCGGCAAGCGGCGGGCCGGCAAGCGGCGGGCCGCGCGAACGGCGGGGTGGCCGCGGCCGGATGGAAGCGGCGGGGTGGGCGAGCGGCGGGGTGGCCGCGGAAGAGGGAAGCGGGGGCGGGGAGCGCGGCCCGGCGGCCACGCGACCGTCGGCGGTGCTGACCGTCGGCGGTGCTGGCGGTGCTGACCGGCGGCCCGTCCGCGGACGCGGCTGAGCAGCCGCCGCGTCATGGCGCGGACGGGCCGCCGGCCCGCGTCGCCGGCCAGCGTCGCCGGCCAGCGTCGCCGGCCAGCGCCGGCGGCCCGCTTCCGCGGCCCCGGGCGCTCGACCCGGCCGGGGCCGCCGGAGCGGGAGCGGATCAGCCGATCCGCAGGACGACCTTGCCCCTCGTGTGGCCCTCCTCGACGGTCCGCAGCGCGCGGCCGGCCTCGGCGAAGGGGAACACCTCGGTGACGAAGGGATCGAGGACGCCCGCTGCCGCCAGGGCGGCCAGCGCTTCCAGGGGGCCGCGGCCGCGGTCGCGCGTCACGGCCGCACCGCCGAGCTCCTGCGCCGCCTGCCTGTCGGCGACGCTGATCAGCCCGGCCCGGTCCGTCAGCAGCGGGGCGAGTTCCCGCAGCGGCTCGCCGCCCACCAGGTCGAACAGTCCGGCGAGCCCGCCGGGCGCGGCCGCCCGCACCCGGTCGGCGACGCCCGGGCCCGACGGCACGTGGACGGCTCCGAGCGACTCCACGAAGTCCTTCTTCGCGGCGCTCGCCGTGCCGACCACGGTCAGGCCCGCGTGGCGGGCCAGTTGCACGGCGGCGCAGCCGACCCCGCCGCCCGCCCCGTTGACCAGCAACGTGGCGCCCACGGGCAGGGCGAGCTGGCGCAGCCCGTCGTACGCCGTGCCCGCCGCGACCGGCAGCGCGGCGGCATCCGTCCACGGCAGCGCGGCCGGCTTGTGCGCGGCGCCGGCCGCCGGCAGCAGGGCGTACTCGGCGTACGAGCCATCGGCCGGGTGACCGAACACCTCGTCGCCCACCGCGAAACCGGTGACGCCCTCGCCGACCTCCTCCACCACGCCCGCGGCCTCGCGGCCGAACACGGCCGGCAACGGGGGCCGGGCCTCCGCGGCGCCGAAGCGGCCCTCGCGGCGCTTCCAGTCCGCCGGGTTGACGCCCGCGGCCCGTACGGCGACCAGGAGCTGCCCCGGACCCGGCACGGGCCTGGGTATCTCCGTGAAGGTCTCGCCGTCCGGTCCTCCGAACGCGGTGAACACATACGCCTTGGGCATCGTCATTTCCTTCCGGCAGGTCGGCGGCGGGCGGGCCCGCGGGCCCTCACAGCGACTCTCCCACGGCACTCGCGGCGGCACCGGCACCGTCCGGGACGCGCAGGAAGTGGAAGACGGTGGTGCGGCGCAGCGTGAAACCCATCGACTCGTACAGCCGGATCGCGCCCGTGTTGGCCGCGGCGGCGTGCAGGAACGGTGTGTCGCCCCGGCCGCGGATGCCCGCCGCCACATGCCGGACCAGACGGCCGGCGAGGCCCTGGCCGCGGTGGCCGTCGTCCGTGCACACCGCGCTGATCTCCGTGAACCCCGGCGGACGCAGCCGCTCCCCGGCCATCGCGACCAGCCTGCCGCCGCGCCGGATGCCGAAGTACCTGCCCATCTCGACCGTACGCGGCAGGAAGGGACCCGGCTTGGCGCGGGCCACCAGGTCCAGCATCTCCGGCACATCGTCCGGGCCGAGCGGCAGTGCCTCGGGATCCGGGGCGTCCCGCAGCGAGGTCGCGACCATCTGCACGCCCTGGCCGCCCTGCCCGGTCGCCCAGCCCTCGGGCAGGTCGCGCACCCCGGCCAGGGCGAAGGCGTTGCCCGGGCCGACCAGCGTCGCGAGATCCGCCCAGGACCGCGGGTCGTGCGGGTCGGCGATCGCGACGAAGGGCGAGACGTCCGCCTCGTAGCGTGCGGCGAGGCCCACGGTCTCGGCCAGGTGCCGGTGCGGGCCGGTCAGCGAGGCCCACGCCGGATTGTCCAGAACGTGCGGTCCGGCCGGTGCCTCCGCCGGACCGGTGGCGGCCGGCGGGCGCTCCGGCTGCCGGGCTACCGGATGCCGGCGGGGGAGGGGCTCATGCGGTGGCTGAAGGCTGGTCGCCATGGTCGTCGTGTCGCTCCGTTTCGCTTCCCGTCACTGACTCGCGCCCGCCGGGCGAAACGCGATCACCGAGGACAACGGGGAACCTCCCGCGTAAAGTCCCGCGGGCGGCCGGGCCCCGGACCCCGACCGCCCGCTTCACCCGGCCGCCCGGTTCGCCAGTGGACCCGCTCGCCGGTGGCCCGGCGAGTCCCCTCGCCGGGCCGGGCCGGGGTGCGGAGCGGTACGTAGGGGTCGGCGCGGGAACGGCCGGGGGCGGCGGGTCGCCGCTCAGCCGGCGCGGCGCTTCGACGCGGTCTTCTTCTGGGCCGCCTTCTTGGCGGGGGCCTTCCGCGCCGACTGCTGCGCCGTCTTCTTCGCGGTGCCCGAGGCGGTGCCTGAGGCGGCCTCCTTGCCGGCCGCCCGCTTCGAGGCCGCCGGCTGCTTCTTGGCCGCGGCCTTCTTGCGGGGCGCCTGGCCCGCGCCCTGCTCGGCGGCGGTCTTCCGCGATGCCTGCTTGAGGTGGGTGACCGTCGCCCCCTCCGCCGCCTCGTCGCCCTCGGCGGCCTGCCCGGCCTCCTCCCGTGCCTCGCCCCCGCGGCCCTTGGCCGCCTCCACCGAGGCGCGCAGCGCCGCCATCAGGTCCACGACCTTGCCGCCGCGGCCCTCCTCGCCCGCCGCGGGCAGCTCCGCTCCCTCCAGCTTGGCGGTGACCAGCGCCTCGACGGCCTGCCCGTACTCGTCCTGGTACGCCGACAGGTCCGCCTCGCCCAGGGCGTCGATCAGCGTGTCGGCCAGGCGCAGTTCGTTCTCGCTGACGTTGACGGAGCCCTTGGGGACGGCGTCGGAGGCGGGGTTGAGTTCGTCGGGCCAGCGCAGCGTCTGGAGCACCAGCACCTCGTCCCTGGGGGTGATCAGCGCCAGGTGCTCGGAATTGCGCATCGCGAACTTCCCGACCGCCGCCTTGCCCGAGCGTGCCAGCGCCTCGCGCATCAGCACGTACGGCTTGTCGGCCGCGGGGGAGGAGGGCGCCACGAAATAGGGGGTGTCGAGCTGCATGGAGTCCACCGCGGCGATGTCCACGAAACCGTTGACCTCGATGGTCTTCGCGGTGGGCAGCGGCAGCGCCCGGAGGTCGTCGTCGGTGATCTCCACGAGCTGGTCGTCCGGGGTCTCGTAGGCCCGTCCGATGTCGGAGGCGGACAGGACCTCCTCGTCCAGTTCGCAGGTCTTCTGGTAGCGCACGCGGCCGTGGTCGGCGAGGTGGATCTGCCGGAAGGCGATCTTGTGGCTGGAGACCGCGGACCCCAGCTTCACCGGGATGGAGACCAGGCCGAACGCGAGGTTCCCCGACCAGACACTGCGCATAACGTGTCCCTTTTGTCGCAATATGGGACCTTAATGATATGCCGATCACCGAGGTCGAGGGCCGCCGGCTGAAGCTCAGCCACCTCGACCGCGTGCTCTGGCCGCGCACAGGTACGACCAAGGCCGAGATGCTGCACTACTACGCCACCGTCGCCGAGGTCCTGCTGCCGCACACCAGCGGCCGCCCGGTCAGTTTCGTCCGGACACCCGACGGCGTCGACGGGCAGCGGTTCTTCCAGAAGCGGCCGCCCGTCGGCACGCCCGACTGGGTGAGGACCGCCGAAATCGCGCGCAGCGGCGGGGAGTCCATGGAGCAGGTCCTGGTCGAGGACCTGGCGACCTTGATGTGGGCGGGCAACCTGGCCTGCGTGGAGATCCACACCCCGCAGTGGCGGGCCGCGGCGCCGCAGACCGCCGACCGGCTGGTGATCGACCTCGACCCCGGCCCGGACCGCAGCGTGATCGACTGCTGCCGGGTGGCGCTGATGCTGCGCGAGCGGCTCGCCGAGGACGGCCTGCGGACCTGGGCCAAGACCAGCGGCTCCAAGGGCCTGCACCTGTACGCGGCGCTGCGCGGCGCGAGCCCGCGCTCGGCCTCCGACTACGCCAAACGGGTGGCGCTGGAGCTGGAGCGGCGGCACCCGGACGAGGTGGTCTCCCGTATGGCCAAGGCCGACCGCGCGGGCCGGGTCTTCCTCGACTGGTCGCAGAACTCCGCGAAGAAGACCACCGCGACCCCGTACACCGTGCGCGCCCGGCAGACGCCGACCGTGTCCACGCCCGTGTCCTGGCGGGAGGTGGCGGCCGCCCGCGACCCGGCGGGCCTCACCTTCACCATCGACGACGTGCCCGGCAGGGTGGCCGAACACGGTGACCTCCTGGCCGGCCTGCTCGACCCGGCGGCGGCCGCCCCACTGCCGGTCTGAGGGCGCCCGCGCCGCGCCCGCCCGCGCCGCGCGCCCCGCGCGTGTTCCGCGCTCCCGCGCGCCGTCGGCGGGCGCGGGCCCGGGGGCGCTACGGGAGCGGGTGGACGGGAGCCGGCGACTGCCTCGGCGGGGCGAACACCCGTTGCGCGGCGACGGCCGCGCCGCCTCGCGCCCACTCCTCGAACGGCAGCGGCCTGACCACCAGGTCGCACTCGGCGGCGGCGCCGAAGGCGTGATCGGCGAAGGTCCGCCGCATCCGCTCCTCGTACAGGTCGTACGTGGCCACGCCCTCCCCGGAGATGATGATGCGCTCGGGGCCGACGAGGTTGGCCACCGAGGCGAGGGCGAGACCCAGGGCATGGCCGGCGCGGGAGAACACCGCCCGGACCGCCGGGTCGCCCGCGTGGGCGAGACGTACCGCGGCGGCCGTCGTCAGCCCGGGGTCGCCGGTGGCCTGCCGGGCCTGCTCGGTGATCGCGTGCGTGGAGGCGACGGCCTCCACGCAGCCAATGTTGCCGCAGGTGCAGGTGCGGTCCGTGCCGCCCACCGGCAGGTGCCCGATCTCGCCGGACACCCCGTGCGCGCCGGACACCACCCGGCCGCCGACGCAGATCCCGGCGCCGATACCGGCCCCCACCGTGACCAGGACGAACGACGAGAGCCCCGCACCCGCCCCGAACCACTGCTCGGCGACGGTCAGCGCGCGCACGTCGTTCTCGATCACCGCCGGCGTGCCGGTCGCGGACTCGACCAGGCGGGCCAGCGGCACCCGGCGCCAGTCGAGGAACGGCGAGTACTGCACGGTGCCGGTCCGCCCGTCCACGTCGCCGGAGATGGTCACGCCGACGCTGTGCAGCGCCTGCGTGCCCTCGCCCACCGGACCCGCGTCCGCCACCAGCCGGCCGACCAGCCGCGCGATCGCCCGCACCACCGTGTCGACGTCCCGCGAGTCGAGGCGGGCCCGCCGGGAGGCGAGCGGCCTGGCGGTCAAGTCGGCCAGGACCCCGATGAGTTCGTCCCCGGTCACCTTCACCCCGGCGAACCGCGCGCGCTCGGGGCGCACCGCGACCAGGGTCGCCGGACGCCCGCCGGCCCGCTCCACGGCCGGCCGGCCGAGCTCGTGGATCCAGCCGTCGGCGAGCAGGGGAGTGGCCACCTTCGTGACCGCGCCCGCCGACAGCCCGGTCCGCCGGCCCACCTCGGCCCGGGTCAGCGGCCCGTGCCCCAGCAGGGTCTGGAAGACCAGAACGGCGGCGGGCGACTGGTCGGCGAGGCTCATACTGCGACACTACCTTTCCACAGGAAACATGAACAGGGCTCCGTTCCCGGGATCCGTAAGCCGACGGCCAGGCCGGTGGCACCCGCCGGCTCGCCCTGAGGCCAGCTCGGCGCCCTTCCGGTCGCGGTCCGGTCGTGCCACGTCTCCCGCCGAATATGTTGACGATGGAAGGAAACCCTGGCTACATTCGCCGCACTCCTCGCCGGGCCGGACGGGACCGGCCGCGGGCGGGGAGCGCGGCCGCCGTACCCGTTCCCGACGGCCGCCGCCCGTCACGCCTCGGCGGCGCTACAGGACGGCCGCCGCCGGGGTCGCGCCCCCACATCCACGCAACCCTCGAACCCAGGCGCACCCGCGCGCCTGCTGTCGCGCCGAGATGGAGTACGTCCATGGCCCGTTCAGCCCGATCCGCACGTCTGAGAACCCTCACCTGCGCCACCGCGCTCGCCGTGGCCTTCGCTGTACCCGCCGCGGCCGCCTCGGCGGCGGGATCCGCCGACGCTCCCACCACCGCGTCCGCGTCCACTGCCGCGGCCTCCTCCTCCGCCCTCGCCGCCAAGCCGTACCTGGGCTGGAGCAGCTGGAGCCTGGAGTCCACCAACTTCCCCGGCTACGGCGGGGAGAACTGGCTCACCCAGGCGAACATCCTGCGGCAGGCCGACGTCGTCGCCTCGAAACTGAAGTCCCACGGCTACGACTACGTGAACGTGGACGCCGGCTGGAACGTGGACAACGGCAGGAACGTCTCCGACGGCTACGCCCGGCCGGCCGCCGACCCGAAGAAGTTCCCGCAGGGCATGAAGTACCTCGGCGACCAACTGCACGCCAAGGGGCTGAAGTTCGGGCTGTACCTGGCCGTCGGCCTGTACCAGGACTACTACGACAACGGCGAGGCGCCCATCCACGGCGCCCCCGGCTGCACCACCAAGGACATCGTCTACCCCGACCTGCGCAAGACCAGCGGCTGGGACAACGTCTCGTACCAGTTGGACTTCGCCAGTCCGTGCACCACCAAGTACATCCAGTCCGTCGCCGACGAACTCGCCTCCTGGGGAGTGGACTTCCTCAAGATCGACGGAGTCGGCCCCGGCTCCTTCCAGGGCGACGCGGCCCACGACAACACCCAGGACATCCAGGCGTGGCACACGGCGCTGCGCGACACCGGCCGCCCGATCCAGCTCGTCCTGTCCTGGGCGCTCAGCCACACCAAGGCCGACGTGTGGAAGGCGAACTCCAACGGCTGGCGGGTGGACACCGACGTCGAGTGCTACTGCGACACCCTGGTGACCTGGAACAACTCGGTCAAGCAGCGCTGGAACGACGTGGTGCAGTGGATCGGCGACGCCGGCCCCGGGCACTGGAACAACCTCGACTCCCTCGACGTGGGCGTCGGCCCGATGGACGGCCTCAGCGACGCCGAACGGCAGAGCTACGCCACCTTGTGGGCCATCGAGTCGGCGCCGCTGTTCAGCGGTGACGATCTGACCAGGCTCGACAAGTACGGACTGTCGCTGCTCACCAACGACGAGGTCATCGCGGTCGACCAGGCAGGCAACCCGGCCCGGCCGGTCGACCAGGACAGCCCGCAGCAGGTCTGGTACGCCCGCGGCGCCGACGGCGGCTACACCGTGGCCCTGTTCAACCTGGGCGCCGGCTACTCCGACGTGACCGCCGACTTCGGCGACCTGGGCATCAGCGGCAAGGCCGCGGTGCGCGACCTGTGGAGCCACAAGAACCTCGGCTCCGCCGCCGGCTCCTTCACCGCCGAACTGCCGCCGCACGGCTCCCGCCTGCTGCACCTCACCCCTGCCGCCCACTCCTCCGGCCCGGGCGTCCCGCTCGGCGTGCACGGCACCGCCGCCACCGCGGACAGCGTGTCGCTGGCCTGGCAACCGGTGAACTCCGGCTCCACGACAAGCGGTTACGACGTGTACGCGAACGGCGCCAAGGCGGCCTCGGTCACCGGCACCTCGGCCACCGTCACCGGGCTCGCCCCCGGCACCGGCTACTCGTTCACCGTCGCCGCCCACGACGCCAGGGGCCGCGTCTCCGCGCCGAGCAAGGCCGTCGCGGTCACCACCCCGGCCGCGGGCGGCCCGGTCCCGTACGAGGCGGAGGCGCCCGGCAACACCCTCGGCGGCAACGCGAGCGTCGCGGACTGCTCGCAGTGCTCCGGCGGGAAGAAGGTCGGCAACCTCGGCGGCGGCGGCTCCGTCGCGATCAACGGCGTGACCGTGCCGCGGGACGGCACCTACCTGATGAAGCTCGACTACACCGACGGCTCCTCCGGCCGGACGGTCGTGGTGACCACGGCGTCGGGCTCCTTCCAGCTCCCGCTGCCCGGCAGCAACGACAACGACTGGGGCCAGCCCCAGTCGGTCACCGTGCCGGTACAGCTCAAGGCCGGCGCCAACACCATCACCTTCGGCAACCCCTCGGACTACGTCTCCGACATCGACCGCGTCACCTTGTGAGCGCCCCGCGGGGTGCGGCCCGCCGTCCGTATCGCGGACGGGTACGTTCTTCCCGTCGGCACCCGCCGCCTTCCCCTCCGCACCCGCTCCCCGGGACCCCTCGGCGGGCGCCCCGCGGGGCAACGGCAGGCCGCCGCTCGTGAAGAGGCAAAAGACCGACGGAAACCGGTGACACGGCGCCGGGCGGGCCCGGGGCGGGCCCGCCCGGCGCCGTACGAAGAAGGGAACATCTCCATGTCAGACAGCACCGCGCGGTTCGTGGCGCTGCGTGCGGCCGGCACCTCACTGGTCGTGGACCTCGGCGGACCCGTGCCCCGGATCCTCCACTGGGGAGCCGACCTCGGGGAGCTGACCGAGGCGGGGCTCGCGGCGCTCGGCATGACCGGTGAGCCGGCGGTGCTCAACAACGCCCTCGACGTCCCGCGCCGGTTCACCATCTGGCCCACGGAGGCCGACGGCTGGTCCGGCACGCCCGCGCACCAGGGTCACCTCGCCGGTACGGGCGCCGCTCCCCGGCTCACCCTGACCGGCGCCTCGGTCCGGCAGGACGCCGAGGGCGGCGAACTGGCCGTCTCCCTCGGCGACCCCGTCACCGGCCTCGACGCCACCGTCACGTACACCATGGAACCCTCAGGAGTGCTCGGCGTGCGCACCGCCCTGTCCCGGCGGCCGGACGCCGAGCCGGGACCGTACGACCTCGCGCACGTCACCACGCTGCTGCCGCTGCCCCGCAGGGCCGCCGAGATCCTCGACTTCACCGGCAAGTGGAGCCGGGAGCGCTCCGCGCAACGCCGCCCGCTGGGCTTCGGCACGTACGCCCGCGAGGTCCGGCGCGGCAAGCCCGGCGCGGACTCGCCGTACCTGGTGACCGTGGGCGTGCCCGGGTTCGGGTTCCGCTCCGGCGAGGTGTGGGCGACGCACATCGCCTGGAGCGGCGACCAGCGGTACCTCGTCGAGCAGCTGCCCGAGGGCGCCGGCGCGCACGCCGCGGTGCTCGGCGGAGGCGAACTGCTGCGGCCCGGCGAGATCAGGCTGGAGCCCGGGCGCACGTACACCACCCCGGTGTGCCACTTCGCCTGGTCCGACCAGGGGCTCGACGGGCTGGCCGACCGGTTCCACACCATGCTGCGGGCCCGGCCCGGGCATCCGCGCGCGCCCCGCCCGGTCGTCCTCAACAGCTGGGAGGCGGTCTACTTCGACCACGACCTGGACCGGTTGCTGCGGCTGGCCACCACGGCGGCCGAGGTCGGCGTGGAGCGGTTCGTGCTGGACGACGGGTGGTTCCACGGCCGCCGCTCGGACAACGCCGGGCTCGGCGACTGGACCGTCGACCCGGTGGTATGGCCAGAGGGGCTGACGCCGCTGGTGGACCACGTGCGCGCGCTGGGCATGGACTTCGGGCTGTGGGTGGAACCGGAGATGGTCAACCTCGACTCCGACCTGGCCCGCGAGCACCCCGACTGGGTGCTCGGCCCGGCCCGCGGGCTCGGCCCGTCCTCCCGCCACCAGTACGTGCTCGACCTGGCCAACCCCGAGGTCCAGGACTACCTGCTGGCGGCCCTCGACGCGCTGGTGGACACGTACCGGATCGCCTACCTCAAGTGGGACCACAACCGGGAACTGCACGAGGCCGTGCACGGCCCGGCGGACCGCCCCGCCTCCCACGCCCAGATCCCCGCCCTCTACCGGCTGCTCGACACCCTCAAGGAACGGCATCCCGGGCTGGAGATCGAGAGCTGCGCCAGCGGCGGCGGCCGTGTCGACTTGGGCATCCTCGCCAGGACCGACCGGGTGTGGGCCTCGGACTGCAACGACCCGGTGGAGCGCCAGGCCATCCAGCGCTGGACCGCCCAGCTCCTGCCGCCCGAGCTGGTCGGCGCGCATGTCGGCGCCGCCGCCAGCCACACCACCGCCCGCGTCACCTCCGACACCTTCCGGCTGGTGACGGCGCTTTTCGGCCACGTCGGCATCGAGCAGGACATCACCCGCTGCGACGCCGGGGAACTGGCCCGGCTCACCGCCTGGACCGCCCTCTACCGCGAACTGCGCCCGCTGCTGCACGGCGGCCGCACCGTACGCGCCGACCTCGGCGGGGACGCGACGTCGCTGCACGGCGTCGTCGCCCACGACGGGTCGGCCGCCGTCTACTGCTGGGCACGGGTGGCCACCACGCCCGAGGCCCAGTCCGGACGTGTGCCGCTGCCCGGGCTGGCACCGGACGCCGACTACGAGGTCCGGGTGCGCACCGAACTCGGCCTGCCCTCCTTCCAGCAGGTCTCCGGGCCCGCCTGGGTCACCGCAGCCCTCGAGGACTGGGTGCCGCTGCCGGGAGCGGTGCTCGCGGTCGCCGGGGTGCCGCTGCCCAATCTCAACCCCGAGCAGGCGCTGCTGCTCCAGGTGCGGCGGGTCTGAGGCGGGCCGACCGCGGCGGGCGCGGTCCGCGCGCCCTCACCGCGAAAGGCCGCCGCTGTACGCCGACCGCGCCCGGACGGTCCTGCCCGCGGGCGCGGGGCCCGAGTGCCCCCAGGAGTCGCTGAGTTCGGCCACGATCCGCAGGGCGCGGCCGGACCCGGCGTACGGCTCGGGCTCGACCGGCTCCGGCAGCTCCAGGGACAGGAATCCACTGCGCACCGGGCGAACTCGGTGCGGGACCGAGCCTATCGCCGTTCGGCGCGGGCCGCTGCAATTGCATCGGAAATTGCATCCGCAAGTGCACAGGCGGGGGTGTGTGCCTCTATGGTGGTCGGTGATGCGGAATCACACACGCGGGACGATCAACTCACGCAAGTCCACGAAGGAGTGATGCCGAGTGCAGCGGTTCGAGAACGGGATGCCGGCCGGGACGATCAGCGGCGTGCGATGGGTCAAGAGCGGCCGCAGCAACGCGAGCGGCAATTGCGTGGAAGTGGCCCAACTCCCCGACGGCGGCGTCGCCGTGCGCAATTCCCGTGACCCCGAGGGGCCGGCGCTGGTCTACACCCGGGCCGAGATGACCGCCTTCGTGGCCGGCGCCAAGGACGGCGACTTCGACGCGTTCACCGGCTGAACCGGCCCGACCGGCGTGACCCTTTCGCGCCGGGCGCGTTGAACACGGCGGGACGGAACGGCGTCAGGCCGGCGTCACGCCGAGAATTCGGCCGATAACACTCCCGTTGGGCGGTTGCCGCGGGCTCCACAGTGCAATACTGACGCGTCCGGTATTCCTGGGAGCCCGCATGCCCGCCAGCCCGCAGCTCGTCTCGCCTCTACACCTGGCCGACCGCCGCCCGGACATGGGCGCCAAAGCCCTTGCCCGCGTCCTGGGCAACTACCTGCGGGCCCTGCGCGAGAGCCGCGGCATCACCCCGGCCACCGCGGGCCGTCACATACGTGCGCACATCTCCAAGATCAGCCGCATGGAGACCGCCCACGTCTCGCTCAAGCCCCATGACGTGGACGACCTGCTGGCCCTGTACGGCGTCGACGAGAAGGAGCGCGCCGAGATCGCCGCACTCGTCAAGCGCTCCTCCCAACCCGACTGGTGGCAGCCCTACGGCGAGGTGGTCCCCGACTGGTTCCAGCAGCTCATCGGCCTGGAGCGCGACGCCCACCTCATCCGCACCTACGAGACGCAGTACGTCCCCGGGCTGCTCCAGACCCCCGACTACGCCCGGGCCGTGGTCCGCAGCGGCTACCGGCTCGCCCCCGCCGACGAGATCGAGCGCCGGGTCCAGCTGCGGCTGGAACGGCAGCACAGGATGTTCCAGCCCGGTGCGCCCGTGCTGTGGGCCGTCGTCGAGGAAGGCGTGCTGCATCGCCCGGTCGGCGGGACCGAGGTGATGCGCGAGCAACTGCTGTACCTGCTGGAGGTGCTGCGCCGGCCCGGGGTGCGGCTGCAGATCGCCTCGTACGAAGCCAGCGCGAAGGCCGGCCCGGGCGCGGCCGTCACGTATCTGCGGTTCGCCCAGGGCTTCCTGCCGGACGTGGTCTACCTGGAGCACATGACCAGCGCGGTCTACCTGGACCGGCTGGAGGACCTGGACAAGTACCGCGCCGCGCTGGACGAGCTGAGCACACTGGCCGCCACGCCGGCGGCGAGCCGCGTCGTGATCGAAGAGGCTCTGCGCCGCTACGAGTAGCGGTCGGCGGCGGTGCGGGCCGCGGGCCCGGGGGGCCACCGGCGCCCGGGCCCGCGGGCCGCCGCGTTCTCAGGGCAGTCGCCCCACCCCGCCGAACTCGATCCACTCGAAGCTCGGCTGCTTCGGGGCCATGTCGCTGTCGGGGCGCCAGGTGGAGACCTCCACCAGGCCCGGGGGCAGGATCTCGGTGCCCTCCAGGAACCCGTGCACGTCCGCCTCCCGCCGCACCTCGCCCCAATTCCCGCCGGTGGAGCGGTCCATGAAGTCGGTGACGTACCGCCGCGTCTCGGGGTCCTCGCTGACCAGCTGGCACACCACCAGGCAACTGCCGGACGGCAGCCGCTCGGCGACCCTGCGGACCACCCCGGCGGGGTCGTCCTTGTCGCGGATGCAGTGCAGCACCGAGACGAACAGCGCCGCCACCGGCTGGTCGAGGTCTATCAGCCGCTCGACCTCGGGGCTGTTCCATATGCTCTCGGTGTCCCGGAAGTCGGCCTGCAGGACAGCGGTGTTCTCGTTCTCCTCCAGCAGCGCCCGGCCGTGGGCCAGGACTATGGGGTCGTTGTCGACGTAGACCACGCGGGCGTCCGGGTGCACCCGCTGCGCCACCTCGTGCACGTTGTCCTGCGTGGGCAGGCCCGACCCGTGGTCCACGAACTGCCTGATGCCGTACTCCTCGGCCAGCACCCGCACCACCCTGCGCAGGAACTGGCGGTTGTTCAGCGCCAGCACCTTCATGCTGGGCACGGCCAGCAGCAGCTGCTCCGTGGCCTCCCGGTCCGCCGGGTAGTTGTCCTTTCCGTCCAGGAGGTAGTCGTACATGCGGGCCACGCTGGGCACCGTCACATCGATCTTCTCGGTCAGCGGTGTGTTCCCGTTCGGCATCCGGGCCCCTCGTGACTCATCGACTCTGAGTGACTCCGCGACTGCGGAAGTGCGCTCATCCTAGGGAGGGTTGATGGCCCGGTCGAGCCGAAGTCCGAGGTCTTCACGGTTTCCGGCGGTCGTTCCGGCGGTCGCAGGCATGGGCGGTCAGCGAGTGCGCGGAACCGTCGCCGGGCGGCAGGACGAGCGTCAGTACGATGCCCTCGCCGGTGGCCCTGGCACCGGTCAGCCGGACCCCGGCCGGAAGGCCGGGCAGCCGCACGGTACGCGGTGCCAGCCGCCGCGCCAGTGACGAGGTCATCCGGTTCGGCGACGCCGCGTCCAGGGCGAAGTCCTCGCCGAACAGGGAGAGGTACCACGGGGACACGGTCAGAGTGCTCGCCGTGGTGGTGAGTCGGGTGTGCACCGTGATCGGCAGCGGAATACCCGCGAGCCTGCCGGTCAGCACCAGCCCGCCGGCGCCGTCGGGACCCGGGACCAGACCGGCCGCCGCGCTGCCCAGCCGCTTGCCGAGCTGGCCGTACCCGACCGTCGCGCTGGCCCAGCCCCCGGTGGTGGCGCCCTTCGTGGTCACGTCGTGCAGCTCGGCCACGACCGTGAGGGCGATGCCGTCGCGGCGGACGTCGCGCGCTCTGATCCGGACGGTGCCCACGTCACCGGTCAGCAGCCGAAGCCCGGCGAAGGCACCGCCGAAACGCGCCGAGACCGCACCGGTCGGCCGCAGCTTGCAGGCGGCGGCCTGAGCGATCCGGTGCCGGACGGTGCGCTCGACGACCACGTCGGCGACGGCCGTCAACGCCAGTACGCCCGCGAGGGCCACGGCGGTGACCACCCACGGATTGCGCGGCGAGCGGCGCGGGCGGGCGAACGGGAACCGGCCGAACGGGAGCCGGCCGAACGCGAGCCGGGGAGGCGTCGTCCCGTCGGGCGTCGTCCGGGAGGGGGCCGGCCGCTCGAACGGGAAGCGGGTGAACCGGGGCCGGGCGGCCCGCAGCCGTCCGGCCCGCCGCGCGAGGGACCTCAGGGAGCCGGGCTTCACGCGGCGAGGAGCCCGATCAGGTGCGCCGCGGCCGTGGCCGCGGGCGGCGGGGCCCCCACCGGTGCCGTCGGCCGGTTCCCGGGCACACCGAACGCCGTGATCAGCGTCTTGTCCGGATCGGCCGCCATGCGGGACAGCCTAACCAACGTGTCAGGGGTGCAGGTTGCCGGTCCTGCGAACCTCGCGGGGAAACGGCTACGCCGGTCGGCGACGGCATTCCGGGAGGCCGGAGGCGGCGGCCGGGGAGCGGCCTCAGGCGGGGTCCGTCCAGGTCATCGCCTTCAGCTCCATGCGGGCCGCGGGAGCGGTGCCCGGGAGCGTGGTCCAGAAGGGGTGCGCCGCGATGCGGACCGACAGGCGGACGAGGCGGCGGCGCAGCACGGTGGTCTGGGCGGTCGCCTGGTCGGTTGCCTGGTCGGTGGTCCGGTCGGTGGGGGCGGAACCGGCGGCGGCGAGCCGGCGGTAGGTGGCGTACCAGTCGCGCTGAGCCTGAACGAGGTCGTCGGGGAACACGTGGGTCATGCCGCGATTCTGGCACATGCTCGAACAGGTGTGCGATATCGAGGCCGGGGTTCACTCGAACGAGGGAGGGCGGTGACGCAGGGGCAGAACCGGGGCCAGCACGGCGCCCGTGGTGAGCGTGAAAGCCACCACCACGCAGGTGGCGATCAGCCAGGACTGCATGGTGAACACCGAGCCCAGCGAGCCGTACGTGGCCAGGCTGCGATTGAGCGCGGTCGGCATGTAGAGCCGGGCCGTCGCCGACAGGGCGGTCATCGCGGCGGCGGTGAGCACGGCGCCGGGCAGCAGCGGCCGCCAGGCCACGCGCGAGGCGAGCAGCAGCCATTGCGTCCACCACCACAGCAGGATGTCGCTGACGAGGGTCAGCGGGACGCCGACCGCCGGGCCCGCGCCGAAGCCGTCGCGCAGCGGCCCCTGCAGCACCAGCGCTCCCAGCCACGTGACCAGCCAGGCGAACCACCGCCAGACCGCCGTGCGAGCCGCCGGCCTCGGCAGCCGCCAGGCCCGCTCGCAGATCCGGGCCATCGCCCTGCTGGTCGAGGTCGCCGATAGCAGGGCGATCACCACGCCGATCGCACCCGTGGTCTGCCGCAGTTCCTCGCTGCCGGTCCCGTGGACCTCGCGCAACTGCCGCTCGGCCGCACCGTTCAGGCCGAACACGCCCCGAGCGGAGGCGAGCAGTGCGGAACGCACGTCGTGGGGCGCGAAGGCCGCGACGACGAACAGCAGCGGCACGGCCGTCAGGAAGACCTGCGCGGCCAGCCTGGTGCCCGCCTCCAGCAGGTTCGCCGAGAGCAGGCGGGCGGTCAGTTCCGTGATCACCGGGAAGCGGCGTTCGGCCGCCGCCCGCAGTCGGGCCACCCGCGCGTGCCACGCCCGTGCGCGCGCCGCCCACCTCGCGCGCCACGCCCGGCGCCCGCCCGCGTCCGGGCTCACCGCCGGCCCGCCCCGCCCGCGCGCCCGCGACGGGTCACGCGGGGCGTCGGCACGAGCACCTCCCAGCACCTCCAGCACGTCGGTACGCCGGTGCGGCGGCGGGCGGCGGATGCCGAACCCTCTTCAGGGCATTATGCGATGGAACATCAGCTTCTGTCGGGTTTTCGGGTAGTGCGGCGGTGCGGCGGTCCGGCGGTTCGTGGGTGGCACGAGGCCGCACCTTCCGGCGGCCGGCCGGCCGGTGGCGGGGGCCGGGTCGACCACCCCGGTCACTAAGTTATCCTTAGTGACCGGTGCGGTGGCCGCGGCGCCCGCGGTCGGCGCCGTACCCGCCGTTCCTTCCTTCCCTCCCTCCGGCCGGCCGTCTCGGACGCCGCCGGCCCGCTCACGAATCGGAGAGCACGCGATGCCGAAACTGGGGATCATCGTGGCCAGCACCAGGCCCGGCCGGGTCGGCCTGCCCGTTGCCCGGTGGGTCGAGGCCGAAGCCCGTACCCACTCCGGCTTCGACGAGATCGACCTGATCGACCTGGCCGAGGTCGGCCTGCCCTTCATGGACGAGCCCGAGCACCCGCGGCTCGGCCGCTACACCCACCGGCACACCCGCGACTGGAGCGCCAGGATCGCGGCGGTGGACGCCTTCGTGTTCGTGATGCCCGAGTACAACCACGGCTTCACCGCCCCGCTGAAGAACGCGCTCGACTACCTGCACCGCGAGTGGCTGTACAAGCCGGTCGGCCTGGTGAACTACGGCGGGATCGCCGGGGGCACCCGCGCCGCGCAGATGATCAAGCAGGTGCTCACCGCGCTGAAGATGACCCCGCTCGTCGAGTCGGTCACCATCCCCTTCGTCAGCCGTCACCTCGACGACGACTCCGTCTTCGTGCCCGACGAGACGCTGTCCTCCTCGGCGAAGACCATGCTGGACGAACTGGTACGGACGGAGGCGGCGTTGCGGCCGATGCGGCCGGCGCCGGCGGAACCGGGCGTGGGCGCGGCCCCCGCCCGAAGCGGCGGGGGAGCGTGACGGAGGCGGGGCCCGGGGCGCCGGAGGCGGCCGCGGCCGGGGCCCGTCAGGTGTGCGAGCGGTTCCACGCCGCCATCGAACTCATCGGTGGCCGCTGGACCGGGGCGATCCTGCGGGCGGTGTTCACCGGACAGCACCGGTTCGCCCGGATCAGGGCGGCCGTGCCCGGGCTCAGCGACACCATGCTGGCCCAGCGGTTGCGCGTCCTTGAGGCCGAGGGCCTGCTCGAACGGCGGCCCGGGCCCGGCGGCCCGGCCCACGCCGAGTACCACCTGACGCCCATGGGACGGGAGTTGGAGCCGGTGCTGGAGGCGGTCCGCACCTGGGCGCACCGCTGGATCCCGCTGCCCGGTCAGGAGGCCGGCCCGGGAATTCCCGGATCCGGCTCCACCGCCGGACCGGGCGCGGCTCCCGTACCGGCCGCCGGCCCACCCGCGGCGCCCGGTCCCGGTCCCGTGTCCGGTCCCGGCCCCGCGTCCGGTCCCGTGTCGGATCCCGTGTCCGGGGGACCCGGCTCCCGGTAGCGCAGCAGCAGCATCGCCGCGTCGTCGTGCAACGGCCCCTGGGTGTGCCGGATCAGGTCGGTGCGCAGTGTCTCCAGGGCCCGCTGCGGGTCCGGGTCCCGCAGCAGTTCCGCCCGCGGGCCCAGCGGGTAGAAGTCACCGGCCGGGTCGCGGGCCTCGGTCACGCCGTCGGTGTAGAGCAGCATCTGGTCACCGGGGCCGAACGGGACCGGGAACGCGACCGGCACGTCGGCGGGCCGCAGGCCCAGCCCCAACGGCAGCGAGGACTCCGGCGGTTCGGGGAAGCGGACCTCCCCGTCCGGGCGCAGGATCATCGGCGGCGGGTGCCCGAAACTGAGCAGCGTGGTGCCGTGCAGCGGGCTGATCTGGGCCATCAGCGCGGTGACGAACTTCTCGCCGCCCAGCGCCCGGTCCGCCGCCCTGCGCACCCGCTCGCCGACCCCCTCCAGGCTCTTCTCGTCGTGCGCGGCCTCGCGGAACGCGCCCAGCACCACGGCGGCCGTCTCCACCGCGTCCAGGCCCTTGCCCTGCACGTCGCCGATGATGACGCGCACCCCGGCCGGCGACGGCACCACCTCGTACAGGTCCCCGCCGATGCGCGCCTCCGCCACCGCCGAGGTGTACGAGACGGCCGCGCGCAGGTGGCCCGCGCTGCGCGGCACCGGACGCAGCAGCACCCGCTGGGCCGCCTCCGCGATCGAGCGGACGTTCGCCAACTCCGCCTCGCGGCGCTGCCGGGTGAGCGCGGCGATCACCCCGGCCACCGTCACCCCGACCACCGCCCCGATCGCGGCGAACCCCCGGCGCTCGGCGAACAGCCCGTCCACCGCGCCCAGCCCGCAGGCGATCGCGACCGCCAGCGCCCCGATGACCGCCGTACGCACCCAGGTCCCGGCCAGACCCGCGAAGGCCGGACCCAGCGACACCAGCGGCAGCAGCCCCACGCTCGCCCCCGCGACCCCGTCCACCAGCGCGACGAGCGCCATCACCGCGTACGGCAGCACGGTCAGCGGCAGCGGCACCGGCCGGGTGCCCGGCCCGCCCGCGACGGGCGCCTGTCCGGCGAGCGTACGGGGACGGCGGCCGCCCCCAGCCCTTCGCGGCACGGCGACCCCTCCTTCCCCCGGCCCCGGCACGGCCGTTCCGCGGCCTGCCCGCGGCCTTCCCCCGGACCGACGGTCCCAGACTATGCGCCGGGCATGGGCCCGGTGGAGCACACCGTACGGTGCGTCACCTCCGTGTGACGCGGCCCGCCGTCGATCGGGTGAACGCGCGCGCCCGCCGGGCCCCGCGCGCGGTACCTTGCTCCCGCTCTTTCGCAGTTTCATCAGTGATGGGAGACATATGCGTACCCGTAAGGTTCTGGCCGCTTGCGGACTGGCCGCCTCTATGGTCGCCGCCGGCGCCGGAAGCGCCTCCGCGATCGGCGACGACCAGGGAAACACCACGGTCAACGGCAACGGCGCGAGGCAGGCCTACGGCAACACGGTCACCAGCGGGCACCTGAGCCCGCAGGTGGGCCTGGTCCAGGGCTCGCTCAACAAGCTGTGCGTCGGCCTGCCGGCCAAGGCAAATCTCGGTTCCCTGGTCGGCATCCTGGTGCCGATCACGGTCCAGGACGTCAACGTGCTGTCCTCGCCGCAGAACCAGCAGTGTGCCGACAACTCCACCCAGTCCAAGCGGGACGAGCCGCTCTCCCACCTCCTGGACGACATCCCGGTCCTGTCGGGGAACGGCGCCGGCAACCACTGACGGCCGCCGGCGCACGGCCGCCGGGCCGCGCGCCGGCGACTCGGTCACGGCGGTCACGGCGGTCACGCCGGTCATGGCGACGGCGGGCCCCGTCCGGGATCTTGGGTTCCAGCGGTCCTCGCAACACCCGCGATCCGCGGGAGTTGCGAGGACCGTGGCCGTTGGGACTGCTGCTCGGCGCCTTGTGCCCGGCGCGCGACGAACCCGCCCACGCCGGCGCGGGTCGCGCCCAGCTCGCCCCCGCCCGGCTCGCCCGCGCCCGGCTCGCCCGCGCCTGCTCCGGCGCGGCCGCGAATCCGTTCCCGTTTCCGTTCCCGCGCCGGCCCCGGACCGGCACCCCACCGGCAGCGGGCGGCCCAGGGGGCCCGCTGCCGGTCGTCCCCCGCCGCGCCGGCGACGGGCTTGGACATCACGGCCCGGAGCCGCCCGCGCGGTAGTAGTGTGCGGGGTGGACACAGGCTCCGCGCCCGGAGCTGCGGCTGTGGTCCCCTATGTGTTGACGGCGGTCACTGTGAGCGCTAACAATGGGCCTCACCTTGAACGAGGGGAGAGCTGTTGTGACGCGCGGCGCGAAGGACACACCGGCTGCCCGCCGTCCGCCGACCATGGCGGACGTGGCCCGGGTGGTGGGTGTGTCGCACCAGACCGTGTCGCGGGTGCTGAGCGGTCATCCCAACGTGCGGGACGCCACGCGGGCCGACGTGCTGCGGGCCATCGAGGAACTCGGCTACCGCCGCAACTCCTCGGCCCGCGCCCTGGTGACCCGGCGGACCCGCACCCTCGGCGTGGTCGCGTGCAACCCGACCCTCTTCGGTCCGGCGAGCACCCTGTTCGGCCTGGAGGAGGCGGCCCGCGAGGAGGGCTACATGGTCTCGGCGGTCACCCTGCGCCGCCAGACCAGAACCGCGCTCGCCGAGGCCATCGACCACCTCAGCGACTGGGGTGTCGAGGGCATCGTGGTCATCGTGCCGCAGCGCGAGGCTGTCGCCGCGCTCGCCGACCTGCGCCCGCCTTTCCCCGTCGTCACCGTCGAGGGCGGCCACGACCTGGACATCCCCGGGGTCGCGGTGGACCAGGAGCTGGGCGCGCGGCTGGCCACCGGCCATCTGCTGGGCGCCGGGCACCGCACCATCTGGCACGTGTCGGGCCCGCAGGACTGGCTGGAGGCCGAGGCGCGCATGGCCGGCTGGCGGGCAGCGCTGGAGGAGGCCGGGGCCGAGGTGCCACCGCCCCTGATCGGCGACTGGACCCCGCTGTCGGGCTACCGGGCCGGCCAGGAACTCGCCGGCCGGGTCGCGGCCGGCTCGGCGCGCCGCCGCGCGCCCGAGGTCACCGCGGTCTTCGTGGCCAACGACCAGATGGCGCTCGGCCTGCTGCGGGCCTTCCGCGAGGCGGGTCTGTCCGTGCCCGGGCAGGTCGCCATCGCCGGCTTCGACGACATCCCCGAGGCCGAGTACTTCGCGCCGCCGCTGACCACCGTGCGGCAGGACTTCGCCGCCGTGGGCCGGGCCGGAGTCCAACTCCTCATCAACACCTTGGAGTCGGGTCAGCCGACCGCCGAACGCGTACTGATCGAGCCCCGCCTGATCGTCCGCAGCAGTACCACGCCGAACTGACGCGGCGCCCGACCGCAGCCCCGCGACGCCGTGACCCGGCGCAGGGGAACCGTCCGGCGCCCGACCCACCAGCAGTCCCGCAATTCCCGCTCGTCACCCCCGCAATCGCACCGCCGTCCCCCCGCAACAGCACCGCACACGCATTCCGCCTCGAGTGTGCCGCCCGGCCCGTGCCGGACGGCACGCCGGCGCCCGGCATTCTTGATGGAGCGCGACACCATGACACCTGAACTCCCCGCCGTCACCGTGGGGATCGACTTCGGCACCCTGTCCGGGCGCGCCCTCGTGGTCGCCGTCGAGGACGGACGGGAGCTCGGCAGTGCCGTCCACGAGTACGCGCACGGCGTCGTCGACGAGCAGCTTCCCAACGGAGACCGGCTGCCCCCGGACTGGGCGCTGCAGGTCCCCGAGGACTGGCGGGAAGTGCTGCGGCGCGCCGTGCCGGAGGCGCTGCGGGCCGCGGGCGTGCGGCCCGAGCAGGTGGTCGGTGTCGGCACCGACTTCACCGCGTGCACGGTGCTGCCCACGACGGCCGCGGGCGTGCCCCTGTGCGAGCTGCCGGGCATGGCGGCGCGTCCGCACGCGTACCCCAAGCTGTGGCGCCACCACGCCGCCCAGCCGGAGGCCGACCTGATCGTGCGCCGGGCCGAGGAGGCGGGCGAGCCGTGGCTGGCGCGTTACGGCGGCCGCATATCCAGCGAGTGGCAGTACGCCAAGGCGCTGCAGGTGCTCAAGGAGGACCCGAAGGTCTACGAGGCCGCCGAGCGGTGGATCGAGGCCGCCGACTGGATCATCTGGGAGCTGACGGGCGCCGAGACCCGCAACATGTGCACGGCCGGCTACAAGGGCATGTACCAGGACGGCACGTACCCGGGCGCCGACTACCTGGCCTCCCTGCACCCCGACTTCGCCGGATTCACCGCCAAGATCGACCACCCGCTGTCCCAGCTCGGCACGAGGGCCGGGACGCTGAGCGCGCGGGCCGCGGAGCTGACCGGCCTGCCGGAGGGGATCGCGGTCGCCGTCGGAAACGTTGACGCCCACGTCACCAACGCCGCCGCCCAGGCCCTGGAGCCCGGCCACATGCTGGCCATCATGGGCACCTCCACCTGCCACATCATGAACTCCGACGTCCTGGCCGAGGTCCCCGGCATGTGCGGGGTGGTGCGCGACGGCGTCGTGCCGGGCCTGTGGGGCTACGAGGCCGGGCAGAGCGGCGTCGGCGACATCTTCGCCTGGGCGGCCCGTACCGTGCTGCCGCCCGCGTACGGGGAGGAGGCGCGGTCCCGCGGGATCTCGCCGCACGACCTGCTCACGGAGAAGGCCGCAGGACAGCCGGTGGGCGGACACGGGCTGATCGCGCTGGACTGGCACAGCGGCAACCGCTCCGTGCTGGTCGACCACCACCTGTCCGGGCTGATCGTCGGGCTCACCCTGGACACCCGGCCCGAGGACGTCTACCGGGCGCTGGTCGAGGCCACCGCCTTCGGCACCCGGACCATTGTGGACGCGTTCGAGACGGCGGGCGTGCCGGTGCGGGAGTTCACCGTGGCCGGGGGGCTGCTGAAGAACCGTTTCCTGATGCAGATCTACAGCGACGTGCTGAACCGGCCGATCAACGTCATCGACTCCGCGCAGGGCCCGGCGCTCGGCTCGGCGATCCACGCCGCCGTCGCCGCGGGCGCCCACCCGGACGTCCGCGCCGCCTCCGCGGCCATGGGCGGGCTGATCCGGGCCGCCTACACCCCGGACGCGGACCGGGCCGCCGACTACGACCTGCTGTACGCCGAGTACCGTGCCCTGCACGACCACTTCGGCCGCGGCGGCTCGTCCGTCATGCACCGCCTGCGTGAACTGCGCGGCAGGGCGCTCGCCCGGCCGGCCGACCGTTGAGACCGCCGGTTCCCGCAGCCGGTTGTTAGCGCTCACCGGATTTGTTAACGCTCACCCGCCCGCCCGCTCATCCCCTCAAGAGGCCTCTTGCGATGACATCCCTCCCAGCGTCCGCCGCCGACGCAGTGCAACGGTTGCGGCAGCAGGTCAGCGACCTGCACCAGGAACTCGTCCGGTACCGGCTCGTGGTCTGGACGGCCGGCAACGTCTCGGCCCGCGTCCCGGGCCACGACCTGTTCGTCATCAAGCCGAGCGGAGTCGCCTACGAGCGGCTCACCCCCGAGTCGATGATCGTCTGCGACCTCGCGGGCGACGTGGTGGAGGGCGACCTGTCCCCGTCGTCCGACACCGCCGCGCACGCCTACGTCTACCGGCACATGCCGGACGTCGGCGGAGTGGTGCACACCCACTCCGGCTACGCCACGGCCTGGGCCGCCCGAGGGGAGGCGGTCCCCTGCGTACTGACCGCCATGGCCGACGAGTTCGGCGCCGAGATACCCGTCGGCCCGTTCGCCCTGATCGGTGACGACTCCATCGGCAAGGGCATCGTCGAGACCCTCACCGGACACCGCTCACCGGCCGTCCTGATGCGCAGCCACGGCGTCTTCACCATCGGCAAGGACGCCCGCGCCGCGGTGAAGGCCGCGGTGATGTGCGAGGACGTGGCCCGCACCGTCCACCTGTCCCGGCAGCTCGGCGAGCCGCTCCCGCTGCCGCCCGAGGACATCGACCGGCTCTACGACCGCTACCAGAACGTCTACGGGCAGCACGGCCCGGCCGCCGCCCCACGAGGAGTTGACGCATGACCCCGCACGACCACCGTGAAGTCTGGTTTCTCACCGGCAGCCAGGGCCTCTACGGCGAGGAGACGCTGCAGCAGGTCGCCGAGCAGTCCCGGCTGATCGCCGAACAGCTCCCCGGCGTGCCGGGCGTCCAGGTGGTGTGGAAGCCGGTGCTCACCGACGCCGCAGCCATCGTGCGGACCGTGCTGGAGGCCAACTCCGACCCGGCGTGCCTCGGGCTGATCGCCTGGATGCACACCTTCTCCCCGGCCAAGATGTGGATAGCCGGACTGGACGCCCTGGGCAAGCCGCTGCTGCACCTGCACACCCAGGCCAATGTCGAACTGCCCTGGTCCACCATCGACATGGACTTCATGAACCTGAACCAGGCCGCCCACGGCGACCGGGAGTTCGGTTACGTGCAGGCCCGGCTCGGGGTGGCCCGCAAGACCGTTGCCGGCCACGTCTCCGACCCGCTGGTGGCCGCCAGGGTGCAGGCGTGGATGCGTGCCGCGCTCGGCCGCGCCGCCCTGCGCGGCCTGAAACTGGCGAGGTTCGGCGACAACATGCGGGACGTCGCGGTCACCGAGGGTGACAAGGTCGAGGCGCAGCTGCGGTTCGGCGTGTCCGTCAACACCTACGGCGTCAACGACCTGGTCGCGGCGGTCGACGCGGTGGAGCAGGGGGCCGTCACCGACCTGGTCAAGGAGTACGCGAACACCTACCGGCTGGCGCCGGAGCTGGCCGCGGACGGGGACCGGCACGAGTCGCTGCGCTACGCGGCCCGGATCGAACTGGGGCTGCGCACCTTCCTCACCGAGGGCGGGTTCCAGGCGTTCACCACCAACTTCGAGGACCTCGGCGGCCTTCGCCAGCTGCCGGGCCTCGCGGTGCAGCGGCTGATGGCCGACGGCTACGGCTTCGGCGGCGAGGGCGACTGGAAGACCTCGGCGCTGCTGCACACCGTCAAGGCCATGTCGGTGGGGCTGCCGGGCGGAGCCTCCTTCATGGAGGACTACACCTACCACCTGGTGCCGGGCAGCGAGCTCATCCTGGGTGCGCACATGCTGGAGGTGTGCCCGAGCATCGCCGCGGACCGGGCGTCGTGCGAGATCCACCCGCTGGGCATCGGCGGCCGCGAGGACCCGGTGCGGCTGGTGTTCGACGCGCGGCCCGGGCCGGCCGTGGTGGTGGGCCTGGCGGACGTGGGGGACAGGTTCCGGCTGGTCGCCAACGAGATCGAGGTCGTCCCGCCGCCGGAGCCGCTGCCCAGGCTGCCCGTGGCGCGGGCGGTGTGGAAGCCGCAGCCCAACCTGCGCACCTCCACCGAGGCGTGGCTGACGGCCGGCGGTCCGCACCACACCGTGCTGTCCGGCGCGGTGGGCACCGAGGAGCTGACCGACTTCGCGGAGATGACCGGCACCGAGCTGCTGACCATCGACGCCGGCACCGAGCCGCGCCGGTTCGCCCAGGAAATGCGCTGGAACCAGGCCTACTTCCGGCTCGCCGGAGGGCTGTGAAGCAGCCGAATCGATGCCGTTCGTTGTCTTGACGCGGTCTCAGTGAGCGCTAACAATTCCTTCCAAGCCGAGGCCGGAGGCTCGCTGATGGGCGCCCTGGCCATGCCGGTTGCACAGCAGGGCGCACCACGGCGCTTGTGAGCGCTAACACGTCATCAGGCACCATCCTGACAGCCTCGACACACCCCACGACCCGAGAACAGGACTCCCATGCTTGACGCGATCTCCGCCGGTTCCCGATCCAAGCGCCTGGCCGTTGTGGCGTTGAGCCTCGCCGTCGCCGCGGTGATGACCGGCTGCAGCAAGAGCGGCGCCGGAAGTTCCTCCGCCGGGTCCAACCCGACGGCCAGCGGCTCCACGGCGGCTCCCGCCATTCAGGGTGACATCACCTTCAACGACACC